>NZ_CP011102.1:325000-1525000 GCF_003534205.1 Listeria weihenstephanensis
GAGCATATGGGATGTTGAAACATAGTCGGATATTGGCGCAGAAAGAGGCTGCGGACGCTATTTCTGATTTGCGGCTGGGTGTGCAGATGGGATATGTTGAGCATATACCTAGTCAAAAGGTCAATGAACTGATATTATTTTCGCAACCAGCTTTTTTGCGAAAGTTTGCGCAGCGGGATATGAATGAATTGGAAGAAAAAGTGATTCGGGCTGCGGCTATCCGAGAAATTTTGGATACATACTAGCTACGAAAATTGGAGGAGGAAACTACCATGATGTTTGGGAGATTTACGCAAAGAGCGCAGAAGGTATTGGCTTTGTCACAGGAAGAGGCTATGAGATTGAAGCATAGCAATTTGGGAACGGAACATATTTTGTTGGGATTGGTTCGTGAGGGTGAGGGTATCGCTGCGAAGGCGTTATATGAGCTTGGAATTAGTTCGGATAAGGTGCAAAAGGAAGTAGAGACTTTGATCGGTGAGGGTGAGACTGCTGTTCAAACGATTCAATATACGCCGCGTGCGAAAAAAGTAATTGAGTTATCGATGGATGAGGCGCGGAAACTTGGCCATACGTATGTTGGGACGGAGCATATCTTGCTTGGCCTGATTCGTGAGGGTGAGGGAATTGCGGCTCGTGTGCTTGGAAATCTTGGTGTGAGCTTGAATAAGGCGCGTCAACAGGTATTGCAATTGCTTGGTGGCGGGGACGGTGCGGCTTCTGGTCGTTCGACGAATACGCAAGCGACGCCGACTTTGGATAGCTTGGCGCGGGACTTGACGGTGATTGCGCGGGAAGAGAATTTGGATCCCGTGATTGGGCGTTCGAAGGAGATTCAGCGTGTGATTGAGGTGCTTAGTCGCCGGACGAAGAATAATCCGGTTTTGATTGGGGAGCCTGGTGTTGGTAAAACGGCGATTGCGGAAGGTTTAGCGCAACAAATTGTGCATAATGAGGTGCCGGAAACGTTGCGTGGAAAACGTGTGATGACGCTCGATATGGGTACGGTTGTTGCTGGAACGAAATACCGCGGTGAATTTGAGGATCGCTTGAAAAAAGTGATGGATGAGATTCGTCAAGCTGGAAATGTTATTTTGTTTATTGATGAATTGCATACGTTGATTGGTGCTGGGGGCGCGGAAGGTGCGATTGATGCATCGAACATTTTGAAACCGTCGCTTGCTCGTGGTGAGTTGCAATGTATTGGTGCGACAACGCTTGATGAGTATCGCAAGTATATTGAAAAGGATGCTGCGCTTGAGAGACGTTTCCAACCGATTCGTGTGGAGGAGCCAACTGTGGATGAGTCGATTCAAATTTTGCGGGGGCTTCGGGATCGTTATGAGGCGCATCACCGGGTTGCAATTACGGATGCGGCGGTTGAGGCGGCGGTTAGATTGTCGGATCGGTATATTTCGGATCGTTTCTTGCCGGATAAAGCGATTGACGTGATTGATGAGGCGGGTTCGAAGGTACGTTTGAAGGCTTATACGACGCCTGCGAATGTGAAGGAAATGGAATCGAACTTGGCGGAATTGAAGAAAGAGAAGGATGCGGCGGTCCAGGGTCAAGAGTTTGAGAAGGCGGCTTCATTGCGAGATAAGGAACAGCGCTTAAGACGTGAGTTGACGGAGAAGAAGAAGGACTGGCATGCGAAACAGGGTCAGGATAATAGTGAAGTGACGGAAGAGATTGTTGCTGAGGTTGTGGCGAGTTGGACGGGTATTCCGGTTACGAAACTGGGTGAGACGGAGACGGATAAATTGCTGAATATGGAGTCGTTGCTTCATAAGCGTGTGATTGGGCAAGAGGAGGCTGTTAAGGCGGTTTCTCTGGCTGTGAGACGTGCGCGTGCGGGACTTAAGGATCCGAAGCGCCCGATTGGTTCGTTTATCTTCTTGGGACCTACTGGTGTTGGTAAAACGGAATTGGCGCGTGCGGTTGCCGAATCGATGTTTGGTGACGAGGAAGCGATGATCCGGATTGATATGTCGGAGTATATGGAGAAATTCTCGACGGCGCGTCTTGTTGGGGCTCCTCCAGGCTATGTTGGTTATGAAGAGGGCGGCCAGTTGACGGAGAAAATTCGCCAAAAACCTTACTCGGTTCTACTTTTAGATGAGATTGAAAAAGCGCATCCTGATGTGTTTAATATGTTGCTGCAAGTTTTAGATGACGGGCGTTTGACGGATTCTAAAGGTCGCGTTGTTGATTTCCGAAATACGGTGATTATTATGACGTCGAATATCGGTGCGCAGGAGCTGAAGGATGATAAATCGGTTGGCTTCAACGTTTCTGATATGACGAAGGATCATAAGGCGATGCAACACCGGATGCTGCAAGAGTTGAAAAAGGCGTTCCGTCCTGAGTTTATTAACCGGATTGATGAATCGATTGTGTTCCATTCGCTAAATGAGAAGGAATTGAAAGAAATCGTGACGTTGCTTACGGAACAGTTGACGAAGCGTCTTGGCGAACGTAATATCCATGTGAGTTTGACGGAGAGTGCGAAGGCTAAAATTGCGAAGGATGGTTATGATCCGGAGTATGGTGCGCGTCCGCTGAAACGGGCAATTCAGAAAAATGTGGAGGATCGTTTGTCGGAAGAGTTGTTGCGTGGAACGGTTAAGGTTGGCGATACGGTCGTTATTGGGACTAAAGCTGGCGAGTTGACGGTTACGGTTAAGGCGAAGAAGAAAGCTCCTGCAGCTAAGAAGAAAACGACGACAACAGCTACGAAGGCAAAAGCGAAGGCGAAACCTAAAGCGAAGCCTGCTAAATCGGAGTAATTGAAATTTTGAAAAGTGATGGGAATCTGAAACTGGATTGCCATCACTTTTTTTATTTTAGGGTTATTGCTTGTGTTGGAGTGGGGTTTAAGGTTTATACTGAGATTGTATGAATTTGAAGGAGGACGAGGATATGGAATATATGAAGTTTGGGAATACGGGTATGGATGTTTCGCGGATTTGTTTAGGGGCGATGGGATTTGGAGATCCGAAAAAATGGGTGCATAAGTGGGTTTTAGATGATGAGGGTAGTCGTCCAGTGATTAAGAAAGCGCTTGATTTAGGGATTAATTTTTTTGATACGGCGAATATTTATTCTTTGGGCGAGAGTGAACGGGTTCTTGGAAAGGCTTTGAAGGATTTTGCGAAGCGGGATGATATTGTGCTGGCGACGAAGGTTCATGGGGATATGCGCCCTGGGCAGCCTAATAGTGGTGGGCTTTCGCGTAAGGCGATTTTGACGGAGATTGATCATAGTTTGGAGCGGTTGGGGACGGATTATGTAGATTTGTATATTATTCATCGCTGGGATTATGATACGCCGATTGAGGAGACGATGGAAGCGCTGCATGATGTGGTGAAGTCCGGGAAGGTGCGGTATATTGGGGCGAGTGCGATGTATGCGTGGCAATTCCAGAAGGCGCAGCGTGTGGCGGAGCGTAATGGTTGGACGAAATTCGTGTCGATGCAGAATCATTATAATATGATTTATCGGGAAGAGGAGCGGGAGATGGTGCCGTTTTGCCGGGATGAGAAAATTGCGTTGACGCCGTATAGTCCGCTTGCTTCTGGTCGTTTGACGCGTGATTGGTCGGAAACGAGTCTTCGTTCGGAGACGGATCAGGTGCAACATTCGAAATATGATGGCATGATGGAGGCGGATCGTTTGATTGTGGAGCGGTTGGCGGAGGTTGCGGTGAACCATGGTGTGACGCGGGATAAGATTGCGCTTGCTTGGTTGTTGAATAAGGATCAGGTGGTGTCACCGATTATTGGGGCGCAGAAAGAGAGTCATTTGGAGAGTGCGGTTGCAGCGCTTGATGTGGAGTTGACGCTTGCTGAGATGCGTTATTTGGAAGAATTGTATGTACCGCATCCTGTAGTTGGGCTGATTCCAGACCCGAAAAGTGTTTTGTGATCTCTCCTTAATTTAATTATAGCATGAAAAAAAGTAATAATATAGACTGTTTATTCCTAAAAATTACTGCTAGAATGAAGCGTATAGTAATGGCGAGGAGAGATGTATGATGGGTGATTTGGTTCTCGGTTTTCAGGAGATAGAGGATACGCAGCTGTTTTTGGTTGGTGGAAAAGGGTTGAATCTGAGCAAGTTAGCAAAAATGGACGGGATACGTGTGCCGGAAGGTTTTTGTGTGACGACAGTGGGATATCAACGGGTTATCGAGCAGAATGATGGGTATCAAGTTTTGCTTAATCGACTGGATTTTTTAGGCGTGGAGGACCGGGATCAGGTTAGTGAGATCAGTGAGCGGATTCGGGAGTTGATTATGGGGTTAGAGATTCCTCGCGATTTAGTGCAGGCTGTGACGGATTACATTTCTAAATTGGGCGCGGAACATGCTTATGCGGTTCGTTCTAGTGCGACGGCGGAGGATTTACCTTCTGCTTCTTTTGCGGGGCAGCAGGATACGTATTTGAATGTTATTGGTGTGGACGCGATTTTGCGACATATTAGTAGATGTTGGGCGTCTTTATTTACGGATCGTGCGGTGATTTATCGGATGCAAAATGGGTTTGATCATCGTCATGTTTATTTGTCGGTGGTCGTTCAAAGAATGGTTTTTCCTGAGGCCTCGGGGATTTTGTTTACGGCGGATCCGATTACTGCTAATCGAAAAGTGCTTTCTATTGATGCGAGTTTTGGCTTGGGTGAGGCGCTTGTTTCTGGGTTGGTGTCGGCGGATTCTTATCGGGTGCAAGATGGTGAAGTTGTTGAAAAGGTGATCGCGACGAAGAAGCTGGCGATTTATGGGCTGGAAGCTGGCGGGACGGAAACGCGGGGAATTGATGTGGCGCAGCAACGGATGCAGACGTTGACGGAGGCGCAAATTTTGGAGCTGGCGCGGATTGGACGGCGGGTTGAGGCTTATTTTGGACGGCCGCAGGATATAGAGTGGTGTTTGGTCGATGGTGTATTTTATATTGTGCAAAGTCGGGCGATTACGACGCTGTATCCGATTCCTGAGGCGGGGGATCAAGGCAATCATGTGTATGTGTCGGTTGGGCATCAGCAAATGATGACGGACGCGATGAAGCCGCTTGGTTCGGATTTTTATTTGATGACGACGCCGGCGCCGATGCGTGTTGCTGGCGGGCGGCTGTTTGTTGATATTTCGGGGATGTTGGCGACTTCGGCTGGGCGCGATAATTTAGTGAATAATTTGGGCCAGTCGGATCCTTTGATGAAAGATGCGTTTGAGACGATTATAGCGCGTGATTTTATTGAGGCTGTGCCGGGTGATGAGCCTGCGCCGAGTGTGGATGCTACGCCTTCTGATATTTTTGAGGCGCGGATGGAGAATGATCCGGAGATTCCTGCGGCGTTAATACGGGATAGTCAGGCTTCAATTGCGGAAGCTGCGCGTGAGATGGAGACGAAATCTGGATTGGATGTCTTTGATTTTATTGTGGCGGATTTTCAGGTTTTGAAAAAATATTTGATGGATCCGCGGAGCAGTGCTGTTTTCATGACGGCAATGGAGGCTTCGGCTTGGCTGAATGAAAAAATGGAAGCGTGGCTAGGTGAGAAGAACGTTGCGGATCTGATTTCTCAGTCGGTGCCGAACAATATTACTTCGGAAATGGGATTGGAATTGTTGGATGTTGCGGATTTGATTCGGCCTTATCCGGAGATTATTGCGTATTTGCGAGATATGACGGAGGAGGATTTTTTGTCTGAGTTGGGTCGTTTTGATGGCGGGAAAGAGGCTGTGGAAGCGATTCAGGATTATCTTCGCAAGTATGGGATGCGTTGTGCGGGTGAGATTGATGTGACGAAAGCGCGCTGGATGGAAAAACCGACGATTCTGATTCCGATGATTTTGAGTAATATTAAAAATTTCGAGCCTGGTGCGAGTGCGGAGAAATTTGAGCAAGGGCGACGCGAGGCTTTGGGGAAAGAGCAGGACGTTTTAGAGCGGTTGCGGTCTTTGGTTGATGGTGATCGGAAGGCGGATGAAACGGAGCGTGTGATTGGGCTGATTCGGAATTTTATTGGCTATCGGGAGTATCCGAAATATGCGATGATTAATCGTTACTTCATATATAAGCAGGGATTATTGCGCGAGGCACAGAAGTTAGTGGAATTGGGCGTTCTTCGGGAAAAAGAGGATGCGTTTTATCTGCATTTTGAGGAGTTTCGTGATGTGGTTGCGACGGGGAACGTGGATTATCAGGTTATTGAGAAGAGGAAGAATGCGCATGAGTTATATGAAAAATTGACGCCGCCGCGGATTATTACGTCGGATGGGGAGATTATTTCGGGTAGTTATACGCGTGAGAATATTCCAGATGAGGCGATTGTTGGCTTGCCTGTTTCAGCGGGAACGGTTGAGGGGCGCGCGCGGGTTATTTTGGATATGGCGGATGCGGATTTGGAGGCTGGCGATATTTTGGTGACGGCTTTCACGGATCCGAGTTGGACGCCGCTTTTTGTATCGATTAAAGGCTTGGTGACGGAAGTTGGCGGGGTCATGACGCATGGTGCGGTGATTGCGCGTGAGTATGGCTTGCCCGCAGTTGTCGGTGTGGAAGGCGCTACGAAATTGATTCAAGATGGGCAGCGGATTCGTGTTCATGGAACGGAAGGTTATATAGAAATTTTGTGAAAATTGGAGGGCGTGATTGCCTTCTTTTTTTGCGTGAAAAAGGGAGAATCAGGCTTGAAAATGGAATTTTGATGTTGGGTGATTTTTGTGGCGGGAAGTGTGGTAAAATAGGGACAGATATGAAAATTGGAAGGTGATTTTTAGCATGGCGAAAGCGAAGCGTAGTGTGAAATTTATGTGTCAGGAATGTGGATATGAGTCGCCGAAATGGATGGGGAAATGCCCGAATTGTGGGGCGTGGAATCAGATGGTGGAGATGCTTGAGCCGACGAAAAAGGGACGGTCATCGTTTACGCATACGGAGGAACCTTCTGCGGCTGTGCCGATTACGAAAATTACGAGCGATAATGAGCCGCGGTTTTTGACGCAGATGCCGGAGCTTAATCGGGTGCTTGGCGGCGGTGTTGTGCAGGGTTCGATGGTGCTCGTTGGTGGGGATCCGGGAATCGGGAAATCGACGTTGTTGTTACAGGTTTCGGCGCAACTGACGACGACGGGGAAACGGGTGCTTTATATTTCTGGTGAGGAATCGGTGAAACAGACGAAGTTGCGGGCGGAGCGGTTGCTCGTGACGGGGGACAATTTGTATGTGTATGCGGAGACGAATTTGGAGGCTATTCAGCAGACGATTCAGCATGTGAAGCCGGATTTCGTGATTATTGATTCGATTCAGACGGTGTATCATCCGGATGTAACGAGTGCGGCGGGAAGTGTGTCGCAGGTTCGGGAGTGTACGGCGGAGTTGATGCGGATCGCGAAGGGCGGCAATATTGCGGTGTTTATCGTGGGGCATGTGACGAAGGAAGGCGCGATTGCTGGACCTCGGATGCTCGAACATATGGTGGATACGGTGCTTTATTTTGAAGGCGAGCGCCATCATGCGTACCGAATTTTGCGGGCGGTGAAGAACCGGTTTGGGTCGACGAATGAAATCGGGATTTTTGAGATGCGCGATATTGGGTTAGTGGAGGTCGCGAATCCGTCGGAGGTTTTTTTGGAGGAACGGCTGGACGGGGCTTCGGGCTCGACGGTGGTTGTTTCGATGGAGGGCACGCGGCCGATTCTAGTTGAGATTCAGGCGTTGATTTCGCCGACAATGTTTGGGAATGCGAAACGGATGGCGACGGGGATGGATCACAATAAGGTGTCGCTGATTATGGCGGTGCTTGAGAAGCGGGTCGGATTGTTGTTGCAGAATCAGGATGCTTATTTGAAGGCGGCTGGTGGTGTGAAGCTGGACGAGCCGGCGATTGATTTGGCGGTGGCGGTGAGTATTGCGTCGAGTTATAATGATAAGCCTACGAAGAGTACAGACTGTTTTATCGGTGAGATTGGCTTGACTGGTGAGATTAGACGGGTTTCGCGGATTGAACAGCGTGTGCAAGAGGCTGCGAAATTAGGCTTTAAGCGGATTTTTATTCCGGCGAACAATCAAGGGGAGTGGAAAATTCCGAAAGACGTGAGTATTATTGGGGTGACAACGCTTGGAGATGCGCTGAGTAAGGCGTTGCCGAAGTGATTTGTTTATAGTGTAGAATATGAAAAGGCGCCTGTAGTTTACAGGTGTCTTTTTTGTAATGATTAACAAGTGATAAAAGTTCATAAAATCGTCATATTTTAGAGGAGACTAATATGTATTTCTTATATTGGGAGTGTAGAAGCGACAATATGTAAATGATATGATTACAATGTTAGATAAGATATTTTATGAATGGGGTGAGTACTATGGTTTTGATCAACGTGAAAGATATAGGTGCTATCGGGGATGGAAAAGCAGATGATACAGATAAAATTATTTTAGCGATTAGCATATTACGCAAATCTTCGTGGGAGGGTCTTGAAGGAGGAGGTACTCTATTCTTTCCAGCTGGAAAATACAAAGTTACAAAAACAATACGAATTGTAAATCATGGCATAGATATAGTGGGGGAACAGGCAGTCAATACGCTAATCATTCCAAGTGATAATTTTGTTGGAGATACCGTATTTGATTTTACTTTTTATGGTGCTGAGACTGAATGGGACTGGAGTTACATACGAAATAATAAGGTTCGCAATCTTGGTTTTTTGGGAAAAAATAGTTCGCTGTTAGAAAATCCACCAGATATGATTCGAATGGATAAAGGTTATGACTTAAACAGGTTTGAGAGTTTATATTTTGAAGATATTTTTAGCACGGCAATAAAATTAATAAATACGACTAAAATAGCTCCAACGGAAACCGTAGGGCAAGGAACTACGATTCAAGACGTAATGATAGTAAACAAAGCGGTGAGTCTTTCTAAAGCCACAAAACCACTTATTTCGATGGAGAATCAGAATGAGTGTTATCTGAATACAATTAAAATACTAGCAGGTGACAAAAGCTGGTCGCAGTATCCTAAAAGAACTGGTGTGCAATTAGCTGGTTGTCAAGGTATAACGATACGAGCAAACTCTTTTTCAATTATGGAGTCTCCAGCTATTTTTATCACTACTGCTAAAACGGATTATCAAACGCAATGCAAAGGTATATTTATTGAGGCGAACACATTTGAAGATATTAAGGCAGAGGCAATCAGTGTATTGGGTGAACCAGATACTACAACAAGTGAAGGAGAGATCTTAAGATACAATAAGATGGAGAATGTAGTTATATCTGAAAATAGACATTATGGTTTGAAGGCGACATACCCTATTAAATTAAATTATACTGTAGATGCTATTATTCGTGATAACATTCCTATTAGTCTGGGTAATGAAGCTTGGAAAACACTTGTGTATAATAATCAAATACAAAATATTCTGGATAAAGGGACGACTACAATCAGCCATGGTGCTTTTGATGATAGTTCTCTTCGGAGTTGGACTACTCAAAATGACATCTTAATAAATAAATTCAATCCAGGGGTGACACTCCAAGAAAAAGCAGCGAATCAAAAATTTATATTAAAAACGGGTTACAAGGGAATTGCGAAATATGGCTTCGACTTTAAACACATCCATAGTAACGGTGAAGAAGCTTCCATATTGGCTTGGAAAGATATTGTTTTGTCTACCGATTTTATGCTTAAGATGAATCCTAGAACTGCACTCCCCGCTGCAAAGGAAGATAAGCAAGGGGCACTGTGTTTCGTAAAAGCAGATGCTACAAAAGGTGAAACGAAGGATTCTTTATATATTTGTATGCAAGATGGCGGGGTCGGCATTTATAAATGGAACAAACTTATGTGAAGAAGGTGGATTAATTAATGAATCAGCGACTAATTTGGATAGATAACTTAAAAGCCTATGGGATAATTTTAGTTGTTATTGGCCATTGTGTTGTACTGTCGGCAGATTATCCATATACTGGACTGCTGATGAAATTGATTTATTCTTTTCATATGCCGCTGTTCTTTTTTATCTCGGGATTTTTGTTTCGCGGGAAAGGAACTGGGAATTATTTTTACAAAAAGTGGAAAACGTTGCTTGTTCCATATTTTATATTTCAGGTCATTTCTGTGCTCTTTATCAATAGTTTTTATTATGTTACAGCTGGGCAATTGGAGCGAGATCCATTGAGCACATTGTTAAGTGTTTTCTATCTGAATGGTAGCGTTGGGTGGAATGCACCGCTATGGTTTTTAGTGGTTTTATTTATTCTGGATGTGTTGTATTATTTCTTTAGTAGGTTGAGCGAACGCACAGGGATACAAATGGCGCTTGTTTTGTTGAGTTGTGTGGTTGGCTGGTTGTTAAGTGAGACTGGTATCAAATTTCCATTTGGATTGCAGATTGTATTTTCTTGTTTTCTTTTTTATTATTTAGGTAATATGACGAAGAAATACAATGTGTTGAAATTACTATCAAGAAGCTTGGTTGTATATATGTTGCTTTTAACTTTAGCTGGGAGTTTTCTTATTGGAAGTATGTTCTGGCTTAACGGACCAAGGCTTGTTAGCATGTATGATAATTATTTTGGAACGAATTATATACTTTTTGTATTAACTGCTCTAAGTGGGATTGTGTTTTCTGTATTGCTTTTTCAAATGGTGCAAAAAGTGGGAGTTTTTACGGTATTTGGGAAAGAGGCTATTATTCTCATAGGGACGCAGTACTTTGTCTTATTAGGATTTGATGGGGTTTGCAGAGTGATCGGAATCTATTCGCCAGATGTATATTATTTGATTATAAAAGTAATTGCTATTTTAGCAGGATATGTGATGAGCTTGTATGTATGGGAAAAAATAAGATTGAAGCGAGAAGTTGTGATAGAATAGAATATTATTTCTTTGGTGATATGAAATCTGAAAAATGATTTTGTATCACTATTTTTGTGGGCTGCGGTGAACCATTTATTTTATACTCGTTTTAATTGCCGTAGAGCCTTTAAGTAGTGTAGAATGAAGGGGTATGAACTTTATTAAAAAGATGGGAAAGGAGGAGAGATAATGCTGAAATGGGTCATTAGAATTTGTTTTATGATTATTGGCGGTACGATCGGCGTGATTAGTTTGCCTGAACTTTGGGAAGCTGTTGGTGTAGCAGATATTTTTGTCATTAATAATCCTTATACAGACGCTTTGGTTGGTGCACTTATATTTTATCTTATTACTTTTTGGGCGGTGAAGTATGTTGTTGCTGCTCTGAACTGGTTGGAGAATGGGCTTACGAGCACTTCTAACACAGTGATTATTTATGGCGGTCTGGGGCTTATGATTGGTTTGGTGCTTGCTTTTTTTGCGGGAAATGCATTAACGCAGACAAAAATTCCGATTTTGAATTCTGTTGTGCCGATTATTTTGACGCTGGTGCTTGGTTATTTGGGCTTCCGTGTTGGGATTAGTAGGCGTGCGGAATGGGGCAACTTATTTGCGAATCGCGGTGTGAAGAAGAAGACTCCTGAGGAAGTGAAGGATGAGGCTACAGCGGCGCGTGAGTATAAGATTTTGGATACGAGTGTGATTATCGATGGTCGGATTGCGGATATTTTGGCAACGGGTTTCCTTGATGGGACGATTGTGATTCCGTTGTTTGTTTTGGCGGAGTTGCAGCATATTGCGGATTCGTCGGATACTTTGAAGCGGACGCGTGGTCGTCGTGGATTGGATATTTTGAACCGATTGCAGAAAGAGGAATCGATCAAGGTCGAGATGTATGAGGGCGATTTTGAGGAGATTTCGGAAGTGGATAGCAAGCTTGTGAAATTGGCAAAAGTGATGCAAGGAAAAGTCGTGACGAATGATTATAATCTGAATAAAGTTTGTGAATTTCAGAATGTCGCGGTTTTAAATATTAATGACTTGGCGAATGCGGTGAAACCTGTCGTGTTGCCGGGTGAGAAGATGACGGTTCTCGTTGTGAAGGATGGTAAGGAGCACAATCAAGGTGTGGCTTATTTGGACGATGGAACGATGATTGTTGTTGAGGATGGTCGCAAGTTTATTAATGATACGATTCAGGTGGAGGTAACGAGTGTGTTGCAGACTTCTGCTGGTCGGATGATTTTTGCAAAACCGGCTTAATTTGGACTTTAGGAGTAATGCTTGATGAAATATGAATTGATTCTTTTGGCCGCGGGTCAGGGAAAACGAATGGAATTGGGACGGAATAAAATGTGGCTGGAACTTTCGGGGCATGTTTTGTTTTTGCATACGATTCGGACGTTTTTAGAGGATGATGCTTGTTGCCGGATTGTGGTTGTGGCACAGGAAGATGAGCTTGCGTATGTGCAGGCGATGATTGATGAGCTGCATGTGGAAAAGGAGATTTTGATTGTGATGGGAGGCTCGGAGCGACAGTATAGTGTGGCGAAGGGGCTCGCGGAATGTGGTCAGATGGCGGACGTTGTTTTGGTGCATGACGGGGCGCGGCCTTTTGTGGATCAGGCGATGATTGATCGGTTGTTGGATGACGTTGCTGTGCACGGCGCGACGATTTGTGGGATGCCTGTGAAGGATACGATGAAACGGGTGCGAAACGGCATGGTGGAAGAGACGATTGATCGCTCGGTGTTATGGCAAGTACAGACGCCGCAAGCTTTTCGGACGGAGATTTTGAAGCGGGCACACGAGATTGCGCACGAGGCGGATTTTCTAGGAACGGATGAGGCTAGTCTTGTGGAACGGCTTGGTGTGACGGTTCATATGGTCGAGGGCAGTTACAATAATATGAAGGTGACGACGCCTGAGGATGTTGCTTTTGCGGAAGCGATTTTGCAGGAGAAATGGAGGGATCGGATATGATTCGAGTGGGGCAAGGGTACGATGTGCACCAGTTAGTGGAAGGCCGCAAGTTGATTATTGGCGGGATTGAGATTCCGTATGAGAAAGGTTTGCTTGGGCACAGTGACGCAGACGTGTTGTTGCATACGGTGACGGACGCGGTGATTGGTGCTGTTGGTAAACGTGATATTGGTCATTTTTTCCCGGATACGGATATGGCTTATAAGGATGCGGATTCGGCGGAATTGTTGCGTGTTGTTTGGGCGGAGATTGAGGCGGATGGCTATAAGTTGGGCAATATTGATTGTACGATTATAGCGGAAAAACCGAAGATGGCGCCTTATGTGGACGCGATGAAAGTTCGGATTGCGGAGCTTTTGCACGCGACGCCAGAACAGGTGAACGTGAAGGCGACGACATCGGAAAAATTAGGATTTACAGGTCGTGGCGAGGGTATTGCAAGCCTTGCTGTTGTACTTTTAGAAAAATAAAGGAGTGGTAAATATGAGTGAGACTAAAAAAGTGCGTGTTCGTTATGCGCCAAGTCCGACGGGGCATTTGCATATTGGGAATGCGCGTACGGCGTTATTTAATTATTTGTTTGCAAGACATAATGATGGGGATTTCGTGATTCGCATTGAGGATACGGATTTGAAAAGAAACATCGAGAACGGTGAGTCAAGCCAGTTAGAAAATTTGGCATGGCTTGGTATGGACTGGGATGAAGGCGTGGATAAGGGCGGTAAATATGGTCCGTATCGCCAAAGTGAGCGTCAAGATTTATACAACCCGCTGATTGAGCAAATTGTGGCGGAAGGCAAGGCGTATAAGTGTTATTGTACGGCTGAGGAGTTGGAAGCAGAGCGCGAGGAGCAAAAAGCGAACAGCATGATGCCTCGTTATAGCGGGAAATGTCGTCATTTGACTGCGGAACAACACGCGGAGAAAGAGGCGCAAGGTCTTGAACCGAGTATTCGTTATGCGGTACAACCAGGCAAGACGTATACATTTAATGATATGGTAAAAGGTGATGTATCGTTTGAATCAGACGGTATCGGTGACTTTGTTATCGTGAAAAAAGACGGGATTCCAACGTATAATTTTGCGGTAGCGATTGATGATTATTTGATGGAAATGACGCATGTGTTGCGTGGTGACGATCATATTTCAAATACGCCGAAGCAATTGATGATTTATGAAGCGTTTGGTTGGGAACCGCCGGTATTTGGCCATATGACGCTGATTGTGAATGAGAGCAAGCGTAAATTGAGCAAGCGTGATGAATCGATTATTCAATTTATCGAGCAGTATAAAGATTTGGGCTATTTGCCAGACGCGTTGTTTAATTTCATCGCGATGCTCGGTTGGTCACCAGAGGGCGAAGAGGAAATTTTTTCAAAAGACGAGTTTATCAAAATTTTCGATCCGAAGCGGTTGTCGAAATCGCCAGCGTTGTTTGATACGCATAAATTGACGTGGGTGAATAACCAATACGTGAAGAAATTAGATTTGGATCAAGTGGTGAATTTGAGTTTGCCGCATTTAGTGAAAGCAGGCGTTGTTTCGGCTACGGCTGACGCGGATGAGCTGGCTTGGGTTCGTAAACTTGTGGCGCTTTATCACGAGCAAATGAGTTATGGCGCGGAAATCGTGGAGCTTTCGGCGATGTTCTTTACGGATGACGTGGCGTTTGATGAGGAAGAGAAGGAAGTTCTTGCGGGAGAGCAGGTTCCTGAGGTTCTAGCGGCGTTTAAGGAAGAGATGGCGACGATTGAGCCGTTTGCTGCGGATGAAGTGAAGGCTGCGATTAAACGTGTGCAAAAAGCTACGGGCGCGAAAGGTAAGGGGCTGTTTATGCCGATTCGTATTGCTGTTACTGGCGAGATGCATGGTCCGGAATTACCGCAATCGATTGAGGTTTTAGGTCGCGAAAAAGTCGTGAACCGCTTAGAGAATCGATTGAAGGAAGCTAAATAGTATTTTTGAAGGAATCTATCTGTTTTTCGGATAGGTTCTTTTTTATGAAAAGGTGTATAATGGGATGATAAAATCAGCTTTTGGGGGAATAGAAATGGCAGAGAAAACGTTGCAGTTTAGATATGCTGTGCAGGCAGATATACCGCTTGTGTTAGCGTTTATTAAGGAGTTGGCGGACTACGAGGGAATGCTGGATCAGGTCGTCGCGACGGAAGTGTTATTGAAGGAATGGCTTTTTGAGAAAGAGAAGGCGGAAGTTATTATTGGGGAATATGATGGGGAAGCGGTTGGGTTTGCGTTGTTTTTCCACAATTTTTCGACATTTCTTGGACGAGCGGGGATTTATTTGGAGGACTTGTATGTTCGGCCAGCTGTGCGCGGGAAGGGATTTGGGAAGGCGTTTTTGAAGCGGTTGGCGGAGATTGCGGTGGAACGGGGATGCGGTCGTTTGGAATGGTGGTGCTTGGATTGGAATCAGTCGAGTATTGATTTTTACGTGGCGATGGGCGCGGAGCCGATGGAGGACTGGACGGTGTATCGGATTGCTGGGGATACGCTTGAGGATTTGGCTCGGTGAATAAATTTTGAAGAAGTAATTTTTAATGACGGTGGACGTGAGCTGTGGTACAATGGTTCTTAATAAGTTAAAATGTTGACGAGAAGAAGTAGGAGTTAGGACGGCTAAATAGAGAGTGCCACCAAGGCTGGAAGTGGCTTAGTACGAAATATTCTGAAATGCATCTCCGAATCTTTGTGGGAAAATTGTAGTATCACAAAGCGGCGACTAACCGTTATTTAGATGAGATAGGTTTAGAGTATAAATTCTTAATGTGAAACATGAATGGCACGCCTGACTTCTTTAAAAGGAAGGGAGCGCCGGCTGGTGTTTTCACGCAAATCGAGCGAAAGCGTTTGAGTGGATTAACCACTCACCTTGTTCGCGCTTATATTGGTACTGTAACTCATTACATTTCGAACAGTACCAACAATGCGAACGCTTGCCGCCGATTACTAAGAACGGACCGCTAAATCTGATCCAGAGTGGAACCACGCGAGGCGTCTCTGTAGAGGGGTCTTTTTTTGCGTTTTAATTCATAGTAAACAAGGAGGGATTACAATGGCTAGCCGTATGAAAGAGGATATGAAAGTCGTGATGGAGAATGATCCAGCGGCGCGTGGGTACGTGGATGCGTTTTTGAATTATCCAGGATTGCACGCGATTTGGTGGCACCGATTTGCGAACTTTTTTTATAGACATAGAATGATCGTGTTTTCGAAGTGGTTGTCGCAAGTGGCGCGCTTTTTGACGAATGTGGAGATTCATCCTGGGGCAACGATTGGACGGCGTTTGTTTATCGATCATGGGGCTGGGATTGTAATTGGTGAAACGGCGGAGATTGGCGAGGATGTGGTACTTTTTCACGGGGTTACGCTCGGTGGGACTGGGAAGCATAAGGGGAAACGCCATCCCACGGTGAAAAATGGGGCTTTGATTTCAGCTGGGGCTAAGATTTTAGGGCCGATCACGATTTGTGAGAATGCCAAAGTTGGCGCGGGTGCGGTAGTCATCAAGGATGTACCGCTGGGCGCGACGGTTGTCGGTGTTCCTGCAAAAGTGGTGAGGTTGAACGGGCGTGTGACGCAACATACGGAGCCACAAGTCGAGGAACTTAAACGGCGGCTTGCTGAAATGGAAATGGAATTTGAAAAAATAAAAAATAAGATAAAAAAAGGAGAAGATGAACAATGACTTTGCAAATTTTTAATACATTGTCTCGTGAGAAGGAGGCGTTTGTGCCACTGGAAGATGGGAAGGTCAAGATGTATGTTTGTGGGCCGACTGTTTATAACTATATTCATATTGGAAATGCAAGGCCAATTATTGTGTTTGATACGGTGCGTCGTTATTTGACGTATCGCGGATTTGATGTGAATTTTGTGTCGAATTTTACGGATGTGGATGATAAATTGATTCGAGCGGCGCATGAGCTTGAGTTGACGGTTCCTGAGGTTGCGGAGCGCTTTATTGGGGCTTATTTTGAGGATGTGCATCAGTTGAACGTGCATGATGCGAATGTGCACCCGCGTGTGACGGAGGATATGGATGATATTATTGCGTTTATTAATGCGCTGATTGAGAAGGATTATGCGTATGAATCGGCGGGCGACGTGTATTTTCGTACGAAGCGGTTTAAGGAGTATGGCAAATTGTCACAGCAACCGTTGGATGAATTGCAGCACGGGATTCGTGTGGAGGCAAATGAACGTAAAGAGGATGAGCTTGATTTTACGTTATGGAAGACGGCTAAACCTGGGGAAATTTCGTGGGAAAGTCCTTGGGGAGCAGGGCGTCCGGGGTGGCATATTGAATGTTCGGCAATGGCGCGTAAATACTTGGGTGATACGATTGATATTCATGCTGGTGGGCAAGATTTAATTTTCCCGCATCATGAAGATGAAATTGCGCAGTCGGAGGCGCTCACGGGCAAGCCTTTTGCGAATTACTGGATGCATAATGGCTATATGAATATTGATGGTGAAAAAATGTCGAAGTCGCTGGGCAATTTTGTGACGTTGCATGAGGTTTTGGAGGAACATAATGCGAATGTGATACGGTTCTTCATGTTGTCGGTGCATTATCGCAGGCCGATTTCTTATAGTGAGGCGTTGCTTCAGGATGCTGAAAATGGACTCGATCGGTTGCGGACGGCTTATCAAAATGTGGACCACAGAATTCAGGTGGAGGAAGATGATTATTCTGGTACGCCAGAAGCGGATGATTGGTTAGAGCAGTTGACGGAGCTTAAGCGTCAGTTTGAAGATGAGATGGATGATGATTTCAACACGGCAAATGCGATTTCGGTCTTTTATGAATTGGCAAAACGGGCGAATATTTATTTGAGTCATGATCAAATTTCGATAACGGTTTTGCGTGAATTTTTAAGTATGATGACATTGTTTGCGGATGTATTGGGCTTCAAGTTAGATGTGGAAGCGGCGGATAATGGTTTGACGGATGAGCAGATAGAGGACCTGATCGAGGAGCGGATTCAGGCGCGTAATGAACGTGATTTTGCAAGATCGGATGCGATTCGTGATATGTTGAAGGAAAAACAAATTATATTGGAAGATACAGCTCAGGGCACGCGCTGGAAGAGGGGTTAACAAGGGATGGCAATTGTGAAAGATTACAAGCAACTGAACGGTTTAGCGCTTGCTTATATGGGTGACTCGGTCTATGAACGTCATGTGCGGGAGTTACTTTTATCTGAGGGGAAAACAAAGCCTAACCAACTTCATAAAACAGCGACGCAATACGTTTCGGCGAAGGCACAGGCTTATATTTTACAAGCGATGTACGCGCAGGAATTTTTAACGGAGGAAGAGGATCGGATTGCAAAACGTGGGCGGAATGCGAAATCACATAGTGTTCCGAAAAATACGGATTTGCAGACGTATAGTTTATCATCGGCGTTTGAAGCGGTCATTGGCTATTTATATTTGGGCGATGAAACCGAACGATTGAACGAGTGGCTAGATTTAGCGGTTAAAATAATAAAAGAGAAATAAGGAGGGCGTTTGGAAAATGGAACAAGATCAAGAGTGGATCGCTGGGCGAAATCCGGTGAGCGAAGTATTAAAATCAGATCGCGATATTCATAAAATTCTAATTGCAGAAGGTTCGCAAAAAGGAAGCATGCAGCCGATTATTGGTGCGGCGAGAGAACGGAAAATTCAAGTGCAAATCGTGCCAAAATCGAAAATTGATAAATTGGTAGAGGGCTCTCATCAGGGTGTTGCAGCGCAGGTTGCAGCATATCAGTACGCGGAGTTGGATGATCTTTTTGCGAAGGCGGAAGAACGCGAAGAAATGCCGTTTTTCATTATTTTGGATGAATTGGAAGACCCGCATAATTTGGGATCGATTATGCGTACGGCAGATGCGGTTGGGGCACACGGGATTATTATTCCGAAACGACGCGCGGTTGGATTGACGCAGACAGTTGCGAAGGCATCGACGGGCGCGATTGAACACATTCCGGTTACGCGTGTGACGAATATTAGTCGGACGATGGAGGATCTGCAGAAGCGTGGGTTGTGGATTTTTGGAACAGATGCTAGTGGTAGCAGTGATTACCGGACGATGGATGCGAACATGCCGCTTGCACTCGTGATTGGTAGCGAGGGCTTTGGTATGAGCCGCCTAGTTCGTGAAAAATGCGATTTTCTTGTACATTTACCAATGCGCGGGGCGGTTACATCATTGAACGCGTCGGTGGCTGCGAGTGTTTTAATGTATGAAATTTATCGCAAACGCATGCCACTTGGTGAATAAAGATGAATCGCGTTTTGCTAGTGGACGGTTATAATGTCATCGGTGCATGGCCTGAACTAGCGCGTTTAAAGGCAGGAAATTTAGAGTTAGCACGCAATCAACTGGTCGAGTGGATGTCGGAATATCAGAGTTACACTGGTTACCGAGTGATTGTGGTGTTTGACGCTCAATATGTCCGGTCTAAGGAACGCAAATATAAGAAAAATAAAGTCGAGATCGTGTTTACAAAAGAAGACGAGACGGCGGATGAGTACATTGAACAAAAGGCGATTGAATATAAAAATGTTAAAACACAAGTCATGGTGGCAACGAGTGATTATACGGAACAATGGGCGATTTTTGGACAAGGAGCTTTGCGAATCTCAGCACGAGAGTTAGTTTTTGAAATTAAGGAAATGGCACATCAAATCACCCGCAAAGTGAAGAAAATCCAGGAGAATCAACCGAAAACTGGTCTAAATATCGATTTTGAGACAATTCAGGCCCTGGAAAAGCTACGAAGAGGCCGAAAATAGTCATTGACGAATGCTCGGAAACACTTGTATAATGGGGTTCACGAAAGATAATTCGACATTTGGAGAAGGAGGCTTTCGAACAAATTCCATTGAAAAAAAATGAGAGTAAAGAAGCAGAGATGAAAATGTTGCAGCTCGCGAGATCAGGAGATACAGAAGCCATTGAATATTTTTTTAAGGCCTATCAAGCTATCATTTATTGGAAATCTACGCAGTACTTTTTACAAGGTGCGGAGCGTGATGACCTCGTTCAAGAAGGTATGATTGGTCTATTTAAAGCAATCCGTGATTTCAAGGAAGATCGCGAAGCATCTTTTAGGTCATTTGCCGAAATCTGTATCAATCGCCAAATTCTTTCGGCAGTAAAACGTTCGATGCGTCAGAAAAATTACGCGCTTAACCACTCCGTTTCGATTGATACACCAGCAGAAGACGGGGAAGCAGTTGACTGGACCTTGCTCGACGTGATTTCCGAGAAAGAAGCAATGACCCCAGAAGATTTTCTAATACAAAATGAAAACTTGGCGGGCGTCGCGCATAAACTAGAAGAAGTGACGAGCGATTTCGAAAGAGAAGTTCTATATCAATATTTAGAAGGCAAGAGTTATCAGGAGATGGCCCTATATTTTAATAAAAAAGAAAAAGCGATTGATAACGCAATTCAGCGGGTAAAGAAGAAGATGATGAAGCAAGTGGACGAATCACTGTGACGGTGTGTTTTTGATTATCATAATAGAGATTTATTAAAAAACTTTATTCTTTTTTGTATAGGATCTAAATACGGCTTCAAACAAATCGAGCGAAAGCGTTTGTATTCCGTTCATTTGGTGGAAGCCGGAAGCGGAGTGTACGAGTGTACATGAGAACCGGAAGTCCGCCAAATGAACGGAATGCGAACGCTTGTCGCCGATTTATCCGGGGTAAGCTCCTCTTTCGGTCTTGACTCAAAACACCATCTAATGGTATATTATTATAGATGTAAAGTGTTGAATGGAGTTTTTGACGCTAAAAGCATAGAAATAAGCGGAGTTGATTGTGATTATGAAAAAGAAAACATCACTTGCCTG
Organism: Listeria weihenstephanensis; assembly: GCF_003534205.1. NCBI lineage: Bacteria > Bacillati > Bacillota > Bacilli > Caryophanales > Listeriaceae > Paenilisteria > Paenilisteria weihenstephanensis. Next base: position 345,718 of record NZ_CP011102.1, read on the forward strand.
TTCCGAGTGTGGATCACGAAACTATTCCATTGGTGTCGGCGGTACAGCGAGAACAGAACGGTTAGAAGTGAAGAAATTTTGCAGACACTGTAATAAGCATACACTTCATCGCGAAACAAAATAGTGGATTTGGAGGGGTATAACATGTCAGCAGTTTCAAAGTTTTTCCGTAATGTAAAGTCTGAAATGGGTAAGGTTACATGGCCAACTGGTAAAGAATTAAGAACTTATACGATCACTGTAATCATTGCCGTAGCTTGTATGGCTGTGTTCTTTATGGTCGTGGACTTCTTGATCGAGATGCTTATTCAGTTTATGCTATAATACTAGGTTTTTTTGATAAAGAATGCTATAATGAAATTATTGAGATAGAACCCGAAACAGTTCGGGTTTTTTATTTTGGGTCGATTTTTGTATCTAAAATTAAATATCAAAGAGGAGGATGACCCCCAAACGGTGGTGGTCAAATAAAGCAAATGGAAAAAAGTTGGTATGTTGTACACACCTATTCTGGTTATGAAAACAAAGTCAAAGCAAATTTAGAAAAACGTGTGGAATCAATGGGAATGTCGGATAAAATTTTCCGCGTTATGGTTCCAGAAGAAGAAGAAACAGAAGTAAAGAATGGTAAAACGAAAACATTGAAACGTAAAGTTTTCCCTGGTTATGTTTTAGTTGAAATTATTATGACGGATGATTCTTGGTATGTTGTCCGCAATACGCCAGGCGTAACTGGTTTTGTTGGTTCAGCTGGTGCCGGATCAAAACCAACCGCCTTACTTCCAGAAGAAGCAGATCGCATTCTGAAGAGCATGGGTATGAACGAACGCCGTCAAGAGGCTGACTTCGAGCTTGGCGAAACAGTGATGGTCAAAGAAGGGCCGTTTGCTGAGTTCTCTGGTAAAGTGGAAGAAATCGATAACGATAAAGCAAAAGCGAAAGTTATGGTCAACATGTTTGGCCGCGAAACTCCAGTCGAAGTGGACTTTGATCAAATCGAGCGCCTGTAATGAGTTTTGGAACTACAGCAGCTTTTGTTGCCGTTGCTATCGTTCTTGGATTAGTAGTTTTGGGCGTATTTTTACTAAATAAGCTGAGCAAACAAACGAAATAATACGAAAGACTTGGGTTTTATATCCAGGTCTTTTTTTGAAAAGGTGGGTTTTTATCATGTCAGCAAAAGAGCATGCTAAATATATCTATCTACAGTTAAAAAGTATCGCTTCTCTCTATAATATAGATTTTCACCTCTATCTAGAAAATTCAGGAGGGTTTGGCGAACTTTGCATGGATTGGGACGAGGAGAGTGGATATTCCCTATTCGGTGATGAACGCGGTGAAAAAGTGAGCCTCTACACTACACACGATTTTGATGAATTTAAATATGAGGCATTTCTCCATCTTTGTTTCCGAATGGGTCTAGAATACGAGTTGAAAAATCGAGATCTTACATACGAGCGAAAGGACGAAGACGATCTCCATGGAGACACACGAAAAGTAGCTTTTGAAGAGACAATCCGCCTGCTTGGAACAATGGATAACGTGTGGGCAGAACAGGCAGCGCACCATTACACGGCATACTTAAACATGTGGCGCACGCAGAAAAATGTCGTATATGATTTTAGCTCCGAGCAATTTGTCGAGAAGTAACAAAAAAATCTTGCAATATCACATTATTAGTGTTATTCTATACGAGGTACAATTTGTGCTGTTTTAACGTGGGAGGGGAAATGATTAACCCCATTAAACCACATCACGGACTTAAGGAGGTGTGTCTCGTGGCTAAAAAAGTAATCAAAGAGGTAAAATTGCAAATTCCAGCAGGTAAAGCTAATCCAGCTCCACCAGTTGGTCCAGCACTAGGTCAAGCGGGTGTTAACATTATGGGATTCTGTAAGGAATTCAATGCGCGCACAAGCGATCAAGCTGGTCTAATTATTCCTGTTGTGATTTCTGTGTATGAAGATCGTTCTTTCACATTTATCACTAAAACTCCGCCAGCAGCAGTCTTGCTTAAAAAAGCAGCTAAAGTTGAAAAAGGATCAGGTGAACCAAACCGTAATAAAGTTGCGGTTGTGAAACGTGCTCAAGTACAAGAAATCGCTGAACTAAAAATGCCGGATCTAAACGCAGCAAGTGTTGAATCTGCAATGCGTATGGTTGAAGGTACTGCGCGCAGCATGGGTATTACGATCGAAGACTAATACCAATCATGTATTACGCGTATCAGGAATAAGAAAAAGAACAACTGAACGAAGCGGGTCGAACCGTTTATCATATTAGAGTAATACGTTCATCTTTTCTTATTTCAAATCAGATTTCGGTCTGGTTTACGTGGGAGGAAATTCCGATATAACCACAGAATAGGAGGAAAAAAGAATGGCTAAGAAAGGTAAAAAGTATCAAGATGCTGTAAAGTTAATTGATGCTGAGAAAGCTTATTCCGTTGAAGAAGCTGTCGAACTTGCTCAAAAAGCAGACTTCGCTAAATTCGATGCAACTGTTGAAGTAGCATTTCGTTTAGGCGTTGACCCTAAAAAAGCAGATCAACAAATCCGCGGCGCTGTTGTACTTCCTAACGGTACAGGTAAAACACAACGCGTATTAGTATTTGCGAAAGGCGAAAAAGCAAAAGAAGCTGAGGCTGCTGGCGCTGATTTCGTTGGAGAAGGCGATTACGTAACAAAAATTAACCAAGGTTGGTTTGATTTTGACGTTATCGTAGCAACACCTGATATGATGGGTGAAGTTGGTAAATTAGGCCGTGTCTTAGGACCAAAAGGTTTAATGCCGAACCCTAAAACAGGAACAGTAACAATGGACGTAACAAAAGCAGTGAACGAAATCAAAGCTGGTAAAGTAGAATACCGCGTTGACAAGTCTGGTAATGTCCACACTGCGATTGGTAAAGTATCATTTGATGCTGCTAAGCTTGTTGAGAACTTCCGTACTATTAACGATGTTCTTCAAAAAGCGAAACCTGCTGCGGCTAAAGGAGTATATGTAAAAAACGTAACCGTTACAACTACATTTGGTCCTGGTGTCAAAGTAGATCCATCTTCATTCTAAGTTTTTCTTAGATATGAACTTGACGGCGTTGTTCTATTTTGGTAGAATAACAAAGTCGAAACAAAACAGAATATCCTAACCGTAGACAGCAGGCGCGTCTTGTACGCTTAATTTTCGCCCGCCGAGGATTTTGTAAAGTTAGTTCCATTATGAAGCTGACTTGTGAACCCCTCACGTCTACGGTGTGAGGGGTTTCTTATATGCTTTGAGTCTTTTTAAGGCTTAAAACAATCATGATGGAGGTGGAAAACAAAGATGAGTACAATTTTAGAATTGAAACAAGGTGCTGTTGATGAAATTACTACTAAGTTCAAAAACAGTGCGTCTACAGTAATCGTTGACTATCGTGGTCTAACAGTTGCTGAAATCACCGAATTACGTAAACAATTACGTGAAGCTGGTATTGATTTTAAAGTATACAAGAACTCGTTAATGCGTCGTGCTGCTGAGTCTGCTGGCTTAGAAGGTTTAAACGAAGTATTGACAGGTCCTAGCGCTATCGCTTTCAGTAATGAAGACGTTGTTGCTCCTGCTAAAATCATTAATGAATTTGCAGAGAAACATGAAGCACTAGAAATTAAAGCTGGTATCATCGAAGGTAAAGTATCTTCTGTTGAAGATGTTAAAGCTCTTGCTTCTCTACCATCACGCGAAGGCCTACTTTCTATGCTGCTTAGCGTACTTCAAGCTCCAGTTCGTAACTTGGCACTTGCAACAAAAGCTGTTGCAACCCAAAAAGAAGAACAAGGCGCTTAATTTTCAACCCGGTGAATCTTCACCAACAACCAAATCGGCATAGTCGATAAAAAAATTATATTATAATGGAGGAATTTCAAAATGGCTTTAAACATTGAAGAAATCATTGCTTCCGTAAAAGAAGCAACTGTACTAGAATTAAACGACTTAGTAAAAGCAATCGAAGAAGAATTTGGCGTAACTGCTGCTGCTCCTGTAGCTGCTGGTGCTGCTGCTGGTGGCGCTGCTGCTGAAGAGCAAACTGAATTCACAGTAGAACTAGCTTCTGCTGGAGACCAAAAAATCAAAGTTATCAAAGTGGTTCGTGAAATCACTGGTCTTGGCTTGAAAGAAGCTAAAGAAGTTGTAGATAACGCTCCTAAAGCTCTTAAAGAAGGTATCACTAAAGAAGAAGCAGACGAAATCGTTGCTAAACTTGAAGAAGTTGGCGCTAACGTAGCTGTTAAATAAGAAAAGTTGAACGTGCCCGTCAGCTTCGAAAAAATTTGTTAGGGGGCGCAGATAAATCCTTCTCTTGGATTTATTGGAGGTCCCGAAAATTTCGAGAAGCTGGCACGCGAAACTAGACACGGAGAGCACCAAACTAGCCTTACGCTGATTTGGTACTCTTCGTTTTTTTATACATAGAAAGGTGGCAAAAAAGTGAGTAATAAACATTATTATACGAAAAATAGTGATCTCGATCATAACCGTAAAACGTGGAATTTCGAACTGCGCGGGAACACGATTAAATTTATCAGTGATGCAGGTGTATTCTCTAAAACAACGGTTGATTTCGGTTCGCGTCTCTTGATTGAGAGTTTTGAAGCGAGTGATGCGGTGGGGAAGATGCTTGATGTTGGTTGCGGCTATGGACCGATTGGTCTTGCTTTTGCGAAAAGTTATCCTGAAGTCCAAGTCGATATGATTGATGTGAACGACCGTGCGCTGGAGCTATCTGCGGAAAATGCGGCAAATAATGGCTTGACGAATGTGCGTGTTTTTGAGAGCTCGGTGTATGACGGCGTGACAGATCGCGATTACACAGATATTATTAGTAACCCTCCAATTCGTGCGGGAAAAAAGATAGTGCATGAGATTCTGACTGGGAGCTTCGAGCGATTGGAAACTGGCGGTAGCTTATGGATCGTCATTCAGAAAAAACAAGGCGGGCCTTCTGCTGCTGCGAAAATGGAAGAGGTTTTCGGGAATGTGGAAGTTGTTGCGAAGGATAAGGGCTATTTTATTTATCGGAGTATGAAAGAAGCATAGAAAAGATGGAGTCCTAATCGTTGACTCCATCTTTTCACTATGCTATTATAGTAAGATGCCAAAAGAATCGATACCGCTATATTTAACGGCGAGTATTGAAGAATTGCAGTTTTAGCCTGTTTGGTTCACATAGCAAGAAAATAGTGGTTTTCTTTGAGGAACCCGCTTTCTTTTTGTCTTTTTTAGGTATTTTTGCCAAGTTCCATTGTACTATTTTTGCTGCAATGTGCTTAATAAATTTAGTTTATTTGAGAGGGTGAATGAGTTGTCAGGTCAACTAGTTCAGTACGGAAGACATCGCCAACGTAGAAGTTTCGCTCGTATTAGTGAAGTATTGGAATTACCAAACTTAATCGAGATTCAATCACAGTCCTACCAATGGTTTTTGGATGAGGGATTACGTGAAATGTTCCGGGATATTTCTCCAATCGAGGATTTCGCAGGGAATTTGTCATTGGAATTTATCGATTACGATTTAGGTGAAGCAAAATACTCAGTAGAAGAGTCGAAAAATCGTGATGTTAATTATGCAGCACCTTTGCGTGTGAAGTTGCGTCTCATCAATAAAGAGACCGGAGAAGTGAAAGACCAAGAAGTATTTATGGGTGATTTCCCACTTATGACGGAGATGGGTACGTTTGTAATCAATGGCGCCGAGCGTGTTATTGTATCGCAATTAGTACGTTCGCCAGGTGTTTATTTCAATGGGAAGCTCGACAAAAATGGGAAAAAAGGCTTTGGTTCTACAGTTATTCCTAATCGCGGAGCATGGCTTGAGTATGAAACAGATGCGAAAGACGTTGTTCATGTGAGAATCGACCGGACGCGTAAGTTACCAGTTACTGTTCTTTTACGTGCGCTTGGATTTGGCTCTGATAGTGAAATTTTAGAGTTAATCGGTGAAAATGACTACTTACGCAACACTTTAGAGAAAGATAACACAGATAATGCGGACAAAGCATTGCTTGAAATTTATGAGCGCTTACGTCCTGGTGAACCACCAACAGTTGAAAATGCGAAGAGCTTACTTGTATCGCGCTTTTTCGATCCAAAACGTTATGATTTAGCGAATGTTGGTCGTTATAAAATCAACAAAAAACTGCATTTGAAGAACCGTTTATTTAATCAAACACTTGCAGAAACATTAGTAGATCCAGAAACAGGTGAAATTATTGCTTCTAAAGGTGATATTTTAGATCGTCGTAAATTGGATTCTATCATCGAGAATTTAGAAAATGGTGTTGGTTTCCGTACATTGCGTCCAACTGATGGCGTTATGGAAGACAGCGTTGTTGTTCAATCCATCAAAATTTACGCGCCAAATAGTGAAGAAGAAAAAGTTATCAATGTTATTGGTAATGCCTATATTGATGCGAGCGTGAAACATATTACACCTGCTGATATTATTTCTTCTATTAGTTATTTCTTTAACTTACTTTATGGAGTAGGCGACACGGATGATATTGATCACCTTGGTAACCGTCGTTTGCGTTCTGTTGGTGAGCTTTTACAAAACCAATTCCGTATTGGTCTATCTCGTATGGAGCGTGTTGTTCGTGAGCGTATGTCCATTCAAGATATGAATACTGTAACGCCGCAACAACTGATTAATATTCGCCCAGTTGTAGCATCTATTAAAGAATTCTTTGGTAGCTCTCAGTTATCACAGTTTATGGATCAGACGAACCCGCTTGCGGAATTAACGCATAAACGTCGTCTTTCAGCGCTTGGACCCGGTGGTTTGACGCGTGAACGTGCTGGTTATGAAGTACGTGACGTGCATTACTCCCATTATGGTCGTATGTGTCCGATTGAAACGCCTGAGGGCCCAAATATTGGTTTGATAAACTCGCTTTCTTCTTTTGCGAAAGTGAATAAATTCGGCTTTATTGAAACACCATATCGTCGTGTTGACGCTGAAACGAATCGCGTAACAGATCATATCGACTATTTGACTGCGGATGAAGAGGATAACTATGTAGTAGCGCAAGCGAACTCTAAGTTAGACGAAAATGGTACATTCACAGAAGAAGAAGTTATGGCTCGTTTCCGTTCTGCCAATTTAGCTGTTGAAAAAGAACGTATTGATTACATGGACGTATCGCCAAAACAAGTTGTTTCGGTTGCGACGGCATGTATTCCGTTCCTTGAAAATGATGACTCCAACCGTGCGCTAATGGGAGCCAACATGCAACGTCAAGCGGTTCCACTTTTAAATCCAGAAGCGCCAATCATTGGAACTGGTATGGAACACGTTTCTGCTCGTGACTCTGGAGCTGCGGTTGTTTGTAAGCATGATGGTGTTGTTGAACACGTGGAAGCGAAAGAAATTTGGGTTCGCCGTATTTCTGAAGTGGATGGCAAAGAAGTTAGCGGTGGCATTGATAAGTATGCCTTACGTAAATTTGTCCGTTCGAATCATGGTACGTGTTATAACCAATCGCCAAACGTTGCGGAAGGGGATCGCGTAACAAAAGGCGAAATCCTTGGTAACGGTCCTTCGATGGACTCAGGTGAGCTTGCTCTTGGTCGTAATGTTCTTGTAGCATTCATGACTTGGGACGGTTATAACTATGAGGATGCGATTATCATGAGTGAACGTCTTGTAAAAGATGATGTTTACACGTCGATTCATATTGAAGAATTTGAATCAGAAGCTCGTGATACGAAACTCGGACCTGAGGAAATGACTCGCGATATTCCAAACGTTGGGGAAGATGCATTGCGCGATCTTGACGAACGTGGTGTTATCCGTGTCGGAGCAGAAGTAAAAGACGGCGATTTGCTCGTTGGTAAAGTAACGCCAAAAGGTGTGACGGAACTAACAGCAGAAGAACGTTTACTTCATGCAATCTTCGGTGAAAAAGCCCGTGAAGTTCGCGATACATCTCTACGCGTACCACATGGCGGCGACGGCATTGTCCTTGACGTGAAAATCTTTACACGTGAAGCTGGCGATGAGTTACCACCAGGCGTTAACCAACTTGTTCGTGTTTATATCGTTCAAAAACGTAAAATTCACGAAGGCGATAAAATGGCCGGACGTCACGGAAATAAAGGGGTTATCTCTCGTATTTTACCAGAAGAAGATATGCCTTATATGCCAGACGGAACGCCAGTTGACATCATGCTTAACCCACTAGGTGTACCATCACGGATGAACATCGGACAAGTACTTGAGCTTCACTTAGGTATGGCAGCTCGTTACCTCGGCATTCACATCGCGACACCAGTATTTGATGGCGCGAACGATGACGATGTATGGAGTACAGTCGCTGAATCCGGTATGGCACCAGATGCGAAAACCACGCTTTATGATGGACGCACAGGTGAACCTTTTGATAACCGTATTTCTGTCGGTATTATGTACATGATTAAACTTGCCCACATGGTTGATGATAAATTGCATGCTCGTTCAACTGGACCTTACTCACTAGTAACGCAACAACCACTAGGCGGTAAAGCACAGTTCGGTGGACAACGTTTTGGAGAGATGGAAGTATGGGCACTAGAAGCATACGGTGCCGCTTACACGCTTCAAGAAATCCTAACGATCAAATCCGATGACGTGGTAGGCCGTGTGAAAACATACGAAGCCATCGTTAAAGGAGAAAGCATTCCAGAACCAGGCGTACCAGAATCCTTCAAGGTACTAATCAAAGAGCTTCAAAGTCTAGGAATGGACGTTAAAATCCTCTCCGCAGACAAAGAAGAAATCGAATTACGCGACCTAGAAGACGAAGAATTCGGCGCCCAAAACGACGCTTTCAACATCGTCTCCGAACCAACAAAACCAGCAGGAATAATCGACTCGAATCAATAATATAAAGCAGAAAGAGCCCGTTAGCCTCGAAAATTCCGAGAGGCTGGCTCTTGAAGCTAAAATAGAACATGAATAACAAAACATTAGTTGGATAGAAGACGCCGAACCAATTCTTTTTGTTTGAATGGGGTAAGACGTACATTCTGCTTTAAACAAATTGAGCGAAAGCGGTTGTATTCAGCTATTGTTGTGGAAGCCGGAAGCGGAGCATACTTGCGTATGTGAGAACCGGAAGTCCGCAAGAATAGCTGAATGCGAGCGCTTGTCGCCAATTTATATGGAATAGGCTATCCGCTAGAATATAGGAGGTAGACCATTGGTTTTAGATGTGAAAAATTTTGAGTATATGAAAATAGGTCTTGCGTCTCCAGATAAAATTCGTTCATGGTCACACGGAGAAGTTAAAAAACCAGAAACAATCAACTATCGTACGCTGAAACCTGAGCGTGATGGTTTGTTCTGCGAAAGAATCTTCGGACCAATGAAAGACTGGGAATGTTCTTGTGGGAAATACAAACGTGTTCGCTATAAAGGCGTAGTTTGTGACCGCTGTGGCGTTGAAGTTACGAAGTCCAAAGTTCGTCGTGAACGTATGGGACACATTGAACTTGCTGCACCAGTAACACATATTTGGTACTTTAAAGGTATTCCGAGCCGTATGGGACTTGCACTTGACATGTCACCGCGTGCTTTAGAAGAAGTTATCTATTTTGCTTCGTATGTTGTAACAGAACCAGGCGATACCCCGCTTGAAAAGAAACAATTGCTTTCTGAAAAAGAGTATCGCGTTTACCGTGAGAAATATAGCCAATCGTTCCAAGCTGGGATGGGCGCTGAAGCAATCAAAAAACTTCTTGCAGACATCCAACTTGAAAAAGAAGTAAATGGCTTGAAAGAAGAATTGAAATCGGCACAGGGGCAACGTAGAACTCGTGCGATTCGTCGTTTAGAAGTTCTAGAAGCGTTCCGTCATTCGGGCAATGATCCAAGTTGGATGGTTCTTGACGTGCTTCCAGTTATCCCGCCAGAAATCCGCCCAATGGTTCAACTTGAAGGTGGACGTTTTGCGACAAGTGATTTGAATGACCTTTATCGCCGTGTTATTAACCGGAATAACCGTCTGAAACGCTTGCTTGATCTAGGTGCGCCTAATATCATCGTGCAAAATGAAAAACGGATGCTCCAAGAAGCAGTCGATGCTTTGATTGATAATGGTCGTCGTGGCCGTCCGGTAACAGGACCAGGTAACCGCCCACTGAAATCACTGTCGCACATGCTTAAAGGTAAACAAGGTCGTTTCCGTCAAAACTTACTAGGTAAACGTGTCGATTATTCTGGTCGTTCCGTTATCGTAGTTGGTCCGAACCTTAAAATGTACCAATGTGGACTTCCAAAAGAAATGGCACTCGAACTATTCAAGCCTTTTGTGATGAAAGAATTGGTTGGTCGTGGCCTTGCGCATAACATTAAGAGTGCAAAACGCAAAATCGAACGTTCTTCACCTGAAATTTGGGATGTATTAGAAGAAGTTATTCGTGAGCATCCAGTGCTTCTTAACCGCGCACCTACTTTGCATAGACTAGGTATCCAAGCTTTCGAACCAACACTTGTTGAAGGCCGTGCGATTCGTCTGCATCCGCTAGTATGTACAGCTTATAACGCCGATTTTGATGGTGACCAAATGGCTGTCCATGTTCCACTATCCGCAGAAGCACAAGCAGAAGCACGTATTTTGATGCTCGCTGCCCAAAACATTTTGAATCCGAAAGATGGTAAACCGGTTGTAACGCCTTCTCAAGATATGGTATTAGGTAACTACTACTTGACGCTTGAACGTGAAGGTACAGTTGGGGAAGGTACGGTATTTACTGATATTAACGAAGCACAATTAGCATACCAAAACGGTTATGTTCATTTGCATTCGCGTATCGCCGTTGTTGCAGGATCGATTGACAACGAAAGATTTACCGATGAGCAACGCGAGCAACTATTAATTACAACTGTTGGTAAACTAATTTTCAATACAATTTTACCGACGACATTCCCATATATTAACGAGCCAACTGATTATAATCTTGAAGTTGAAACGCCTAAGAAATATTTCGTGGATACAAACACAGACGTGAAAAAATTCATCCAAGAACAAGAAATCGTTGAGCCATTCAAGAAGAAAATCCTAGGAAACATCATCGCGGAAGTTTTCAAAAAGTTCCATATCACAGAAACTTCTCGGATGCTCGATCGCATGAAAGATCTAGGTTTCAAAATCTCTACAAAAGCCGGTATGACAGTTGGTATCGCCGACATCTTGACGCTTGAAGAAAAGCATGACATTCTTGAAGAAGCGCATGATAAAGTAGAGAAAATTACGAAAACATTCCGTCGTGGTCTAATCACTGATGACGAAAGATACGAACGTGTTATTGCTGTCTGGAACGAAGCGAAAGACGTTATCCAAGGCAAACTGATCTTGAGTTTGGATCGCTTAAACCCGATCTTCATGATGCAAGATTCAGGAGCTCGTGGTAACATCTCCAACTTTACACAGCTTGCAGGTATGCGTGGTCTGATGGCCGATCCATCTGGACGTATCGTAGAACTTCCAATCACATCGAACTTCCGTGAGGGACTAACTGTCTTGGAATACTTTATCTCAACCCATGGTGCGCGTAAAGGACTTACCGATACAGCCCTTAAAACAGCCGATTCAGGTTACCTTACTCGTCGTTTGGTGGACGTGGCACAAGATGTTATCATTCGTGAATACGATTGTGGCACGGACCGCGGTCTTGAAATTGAAGCTATCCGCGAGGGTACGGAGATTATCGAGCCTTTGGAAGAACGTTTGGAAGGTCGTTATGCTCGTAAATCGATCAGACATCCAGAAACAGGCGAAGTTATCGTTGCTGAAAATGACTTGATTACAGAGGCTAAATCTCGTCTTGTTATCGAAGCCGGTATTGAAAAAGTAACTATCCGTTCTGCGTTCACATGTAACACACGACACGGTGTATGTAAGAAATGTTATGGTAAAAACTTGGCAACAGGAACAGAAGTTGAAGTCGGAGAAGCCGTTGGTATTATCGCCGCGCAATCCATCGGAGAACCAGGTACACAGCTTACAATGCGTACGTTCCATACAGGTGGGGTAGCCGGAGACGATATCACGCAAGGTCTTCCACGTATCCAAGAGATTTTTGAAGCACGTAATCCTAAAGGTCAAGCGATTATTACCGAAGTTGAGGGTGAAGTTGTTTCTATTGAAGAAGCACGCGATCGCCAACAAGAAATCGTGATACAAGGTAAAGATGAAGACCGTCGTAGCTACAGTATTCCTTATACTGCCCGCCTTCGCGTTAAAATCGGAGACATTGTTGACCGTGGGGAAGCCTTGACAGAAGGTTCGATTGATCCGAAAGCATTGATTCGCGTTCGTGACGTTCTTTCCGTACAAGAATATCTACTTGCTGAGGTACAAAAAGTTTACCGGATGCAAGGGGTTGAAATCGGCGATAAACACGTTGAGGTAATGGTTCGTCAAATGTTGCGTAAAATCCGCGTAATGGACACTGGTGATACAAACATCTTGCCAGGAACATTAATGGATGTACACACATTTACCGAGTCTAACCGCGACGCACTACTTGCCGGCAAACAACCAGCAACTGGACGCCCAGTATTGCTAGGTATTACAAAAGCATCCCTTGAAACAGATTCCTTCCTGTCCGCCGCATCCTTCCAAGAAACAACACGCGTTCTTACAGATGCAGCAATCAAAGGTAAAACCGATGAATTGCTCGGCTTGAAAGAAAATGTAATCCTAGGTAAACTGATCCCAGCCGGTACCGGTATCCACCATTACCGCAAGCTGAAATCGTCGGTGCTAGGTAAAGAACAAGAAGTTGCAGATTTGGAAGAAACGAAGCATATTTAATTAGATGCTAAGCGTGCCCGCTAGGATTGAAAAAGTTTGGAGCCGCCGCAGTGAAAATCCTCTTTTGATTTTTGCGTAGGGGGAGAAAACTTCGAAGGCCTGGCACGCGAAGCTCGATTGAGACCTAGATGTTGAGCGTGCCCGTCAGGACTGAAAGAACTTGGAGCCGCCGCAATAAAAGTCCGCTTTTGACTTTTGTGGAGGGGGTGAAAGTTCCGAAGGCCTGGCACGCGAAACTCGATTGAGAATACAGAGAGTCACCGGCGAAACCAAAATTTTCGCCGGTGACTTTTTATTATCAAAAACTAGAGTATACGAGAAATCATAATTTAATTTTGAACTTTGATGTACAAAAAATACATATGGCCAGAACATAGAAAGTTAGATCTAAATGATATCTACACCTGCACTTTTTAATTTGTATCAAATAGTGTAAAATAAAAAAGAATAGAAAAAAGAGGTGAAAGACTTTGAAAATAGGATTGCGTACGGTAAAAACAGCTGTAGGCGCGACACTCGCAATACTCATCGCCGAGTGGTGGGGTCTTGAATACGCCGTTTCAGCAGGATTAATTACCGTCCTAAGCATTCAAAATACAAAAAAAGGTTCCATACAACTCGCGATTCAGCGCGTCTACTCGACGATCATTGCACTAACAATCTCCGCAATCTTCTTCATGCTACTCGGTTTCAACGCGATTGCATTTGGATTTTATTTACTCGTGTTTATCCCAATCGCCGTACGACTTAAAGTAACAGATGGCATCGTGGTCAGCTCCGTCCTCGTGACGCATATTCTGGTGGAGCAGTCGCTCTCCTTATTTTGGTTCACAAATGAAATGCTACTCATGACAGTCGGCGCAGGAATTGGAATCCTTTTAAACTTATACATGCCGAAAATGGACACAGAAATGAAGCAGCAGCATCAAAAAATCGAATCCGTTATGCGTCAAATCTTTTTTTGTTTCGCGCAGGATTTGAAACGAGAACCAGTTTATCTGGATGAAAAAAAGCTGATCAAGCAGTTGGCGGAGTACTTGACGGAGGCCAATGACCAATCGAGCCGGCATTTTGATAACCAGCTATTTGCAGATTCGCGCTATTACATTAAGTATATCGATATGCGAACCGTACAATTACGCGTGATTCGGCAGATGAACCAATCCGTTCGCCAAGTTGGAATTTTAACAGATCATGCCGCAAAAATGGCGAGTTTGGTCGAAAAAACAGCCTTATCGCTATCGGAAAAAAATCCAGCAGAAGATTTGATTGCAGACGTAAACCAAATGCTTGAAGATTTTCGCAAAAGTGAGCTACCAAAAACGAGAGATGAATTCGAAGGACGCGCGCTTTTATTCCAATTTCTCAATGATTTACGTTACTTATTAGAGCTAAAACGCGATTTCACGAAGCAGTTTTCAGAAGGTAAAGAAATAGTAAAGATCAGCGCTAGTTAGTGCCATCCACGCCATCCTTTGCTATAATAAAGAAGCAATGAAAACGGTATAAAAATGGAGGAATCAGGGTGCAGAGACAAAAAAAGAATAGCAAAAAAGTGATTTGGATTAGCCTCATCGTTGTTGTAGTCCTTGCAATTATCGGGGGCGTTACGTATTATTTCATGAATAGTAATGCAAAAAATGAAAAAATGGCGAACGCGGCCGCAGAAAATTTTACAACGAATATCAAAAAAGAGAATTTCACGAAGCTGTCTGATGATGTGACAAAGAAATCGTTGAAGTCGAGCGGTTTTACAGCGGACGAAATGGAAACCAAATATAAAACGGTATACACCGGCATCGATGCGCGCGATATTAAAGTTGCGGATCTGAAAGTGACATACGACGATGCCAAGAAAAATTACAAATTGGCGTACAGTCTGGAAATGACGACGACGCTTGGCAAACTTGCTAAGCAGAAATATAACGCCACAATTTCCAGTGAAGACGATGATTGGAAAGTCGATTGGCAGCCAAATTTAATTTTCCCAGGGATGGTGAAATCGGATAAGGTTCGCTTGACGACGGATGAGGCGAAGCGCGGACAAATTCAGGATTTGAACGGCAAAGGCCTCGCGATAAATAAAAATGTGAGCGAAGCAGGAATCGTTCCGAATGATCTTGGTGAGGGCGAGGCGAAGACGAAGAACTTGGCGGCGATCAGCAAGGCGTTTGATATTCCCGTTGCTGATTTAGAGAAGAAATTGTCGCAAAGCTGGGTGCATCCGGATACATTTGTGCCGATTAAAGTATTGACGACAGGTTCACCGGTTCAGATGGCAGGCGTTAGTTATGCCACGATTGAAACGCGCTATTACCCGTTAAGTCAGGCTGCAGCGCATTTGATTGGCTACGTTGGTGAAGTTAGCGCGGAAGATATCGAGAAAAATAAACTGCTAAATGTGGGCGACTTTATCGGAAAAGCTGGGCTTGAGCGTTATTACGATAAAGCGCTGCGTGGTACGAATGGTGGCAGAATTCTGATCGTAAACGATGAAACAAAAGAAGAAACCGTTCTCCAACAAAATGAGAAAAAAGACGGCGAAAATATCAAGCTCACCATCGATAGCAAGATTCAACAAGACACATTCAACGCGCTAAAAGGTGAAGTAGGTTCGGCGACGATTATCAATCCGACAAACGGAAATCTGGTGGCGCTAGTCAGCTCCCCGTCTTACGATACGAATCAAATGGTCGCAGGTATTTCCAGTGCGGACTACAAGAAATACACAGATGACAAAAATCTCCCATTCCTAGCCCGTTACGCGACACGCTATGCACCAGGTTCTACTTTTAAAACAATCACGGCGGCAGTTGGGCTTGAAAATGGTACGACAAAACCCGACAAAGTACGCGAAATCTCCGGCTTACAGTGGCAAAAAGATAAATCGTGGGGCAAGTATTTCGTGACGCGCGTCCATGATATTCCGAAAGTGAACATGGTTGATGCACTCGTGAACTCCGATAATATTTATTTTGCACAAGAAGGCCTAGCAATGGGCGAAACAAAATTCCAAGACGGCCTGAAAAAATTCGATTTTGGCGAGGAATTTGATTTACCGTTCAATATGGAACCAGCGCAGATTTCCAACGATGGCATCAAATCGGACATTTTGCTAGCGGATACGGCATATGGACAAGGTGAATTATTGATGTCGCCAATCCAGCAAGCCGTTGCGTACACACCATTCGCGAACAATGGCAAGATGGTTTATCCGAAATTGAGAGAAACCGAAGAAACGAAAGCAGCGAAAGATTCGATGAGTGCGGCGACAGCAAATACGGTTAAATCGGCACTCGTGCAAGCCGTTTCCAAACCAGAAGGAACCGCGCATAAACTCCAAATAGCAGGACACAACATCGCAGCGAAAACAGGAACCGCGGAACTGAAACAAAAACAAGGCGAAAGTGGTCTTGAAAATGGATTCCTACTTGCGTTTGATAGCGATAAACCAGATTACCTCGTGCTAGCGATGATTGAAGGCGTGAATGGTCGCGGTGGTAGTGGACTCGTGATTGAGAAGATGAAACCGGTGATGGAATCATTTTATAAATAAGCAACTCAAAGCTTGAGAGGTCTATATGACTTTTCAGGCTTTTTTGTGAAATTCCTTTACTTCTCATTTCAATAGGGTTATAATAAATGAAATATTAATTCCGAGTAAATAGATGCGAATTAAAAAAGGGGTGAGCATTCATGACGGCGATTATTGGGATTTCAGCGACACAATTAGCAGAACAAGTACCCAACACGATTTCGCGCAACGGAACATATGTCGGCGGAGATTATATAACTGCGGTCGCAAACAGTGGCGCTGCGCCATTCGTTATTCCCGTCACAGATACGAAGCTCATCACGACTTTTGTCAACCAGATAGACGGGCTCATTTTATCAGGCGGTCAAGATGTTTCACCAGCTTTATATGGCGCGGAATCCGAAGCGGAGTTGGGAGACGTATCGCTCGTTCGTGACGCTTTTGAATTAGCGCTTTTAAAAGAAACTTTGGCACAAAAGAAGCCAGTGCTCGCGATCTGTCGTGGCGCGCAGTTGTTGAATATCGCATTCGGAGGAACACTTCATCAAGACACAAGCTATATCGAAAACACGGATTTAGAGCACATGCAACAAGCCGAAGCCACGCAATCAACGCACGCTATTAGCATTGAGCGCGGATCACGACTTTCTAACATGTTAGGAACAACAGCGCAAGTCAATTCATTCCACCACCAAGCGATTGACGTTTTAGGTTCCGGCTTAAAAATTACGGCGCGGGCCTCGGATGGTGTCATCGAAGCCATCGAAAAACAAGGCAGCCCATTCGTTGTCGGCGTTCAGTGGCATCCAGAACTCATTATAGAAACCGAAATTGGGATGAAGCGAGTGTTTCAAGAATTCACTAAAAATGCTGAATTAGGCGCGATGAAACAAGTTTACAATGCACCTGCAAAATTCAAAAAAATAGCAACATTACGCTAAAATTTCAGGGGAGGAAACAACATGAAAAAAGGGATACTTATCACGATAATTGCGGTGATTGGCTTAGTCATTGCGGCATGTGGATCGGACACAACGAAAGACGAAGTAAAAGGAAGCGCCAAGCAATCAATCAAAGTCACGTCAGCGGGCGAGATCGCAACACTAGACAGCGCGCTTTACAGTGACACATTCAGCTCGGATGCGATCGGTCAAATTTCAGAAGGGCTATACCGCGTGAATCCAGACAATGACGCGGAACTAGGCCTTGCTAAAGCTGACCCAACCGTAAGCGCAGACAAAAAAGTGTACACATTCCAGCTCCGCGATGACGCTAAATGGTCCAATGGTGAGCCAGTTACCGCCGCTGATTTCGTTTTTGCATTTCAAAAAGTAGTCGATCCGAAAACCGCGTCGCCAAGCTCAAATCAACTGGATGTCATCAAAAATGCAAACCAAATTCGCAATGAAAAAGCAGAGCCAAATACGCTGGGCGTCAAAGCAATCGATGATAAAACACTGGAAATTACATTAGAAAATCCGATTCCTTATTTACCGAAACTGCTAACAGGAACGCCATTTTTGCCCCAAAATGAGAAATTTGTAAAGGAAGTAGGCTCGAAATATGGGACATCAGCAGACACCGTTTTATCAAATGGTCCTTTCCTATTAAAAGACTGGTCAGGCATCGGAACATCATGGAACTACGTCAAAAATAAAGACTATTGGGACGCAGAAAACGTAAGATTAAATAAAGTCGCAGTCCAAGTTGCCAAAGATACAGGCGCAGGCGTCAATCTCTACGAAACAGGAGATGTCCAGTACACAGCGCTAACCGACGAATTTGTCCAAAAATACAAAGATAACAAAGCCTACCATTCGCAAAGCAAGTCATTAATTGGCTATCTAGGCTTTAACGAAGACCGCAAAGCCACCGGAAACGTCCACTTACGCAAAGCCCTGTCTATGGCATTCGACAAAGATGCGTACACACAAACAATCCTTGGCGACGGTTCCAAAGCATTAAACGGCTATATCCCATCCGATTTCGCGAAAGATCCAGAAAACAACAAAGACTTCCGCGCTGAAAACGGCGATCTCGTGACTTTTGATCCTGAAAAAGCAAAATCCGAATGGACGACGGCGAAAAAAGAGCTAGGGATCGATAAGCTAACTTTAG
Organism: Listeria weihenstephanensis; assembly: GCF_003534205.1. Lineage (NCBI taxonomy): Bacteria > Bacillati > Bacillota > Bacilli > Caryophanales > Listeriaceae > Paenilisteria > Paenilisteria weihenstephanensis. The sequence continues at coordinate 364,204 of NZ_CP011102.1, forward strand.
AAGTCCTATCATCTGACACCGAAGTATCCAAGAAAACCGTTGAATTTTTGCAAAGTGAGCTTGAAAAGAACTTACCAGGTCTCACCGTGAAAATTAAAAGCGTACCATTAAAGAATCGATTAGCCTTAACTACAGCTGGCGATTACGATATTTTCTATGGCACATGGTCTCCAGATTACAGTGATCCAATCAACTTTTTAGAGGTGTATCAATCAGATGGCGGTATAAATTTCTCGAAATATAACAGCAGTACGTATGATAGTGGCCTGAATGAAGTCAAAAGTACGCTTGCTACTGATCCAGAAAAACGCTGGGATAAGATGCTAGAATTAGAAAAACAACTAATCAGCCAAGATGCTGTTATCGCGCCATTTTACCAAGGAGCAACAGCATATCTCTTAAATCCAGAAGTCCAAGATGTACAAATCTATCCATTCGGTAGAAATATATCTTTCCGATTAGCTTATGTGAAATAAATGTTGAAAGGTTGGGTGCAAATAACCCAACCTTTCTTGTGTCTTGAATTATCAGTCAAGATATAAATAAACTAAGCAAATTAGAATATAGATAGGAAGGTTTTTAAATCTTACAATTAAACATTGCTTAAATAACACACAAAAGAGTAGCTAAAAACACGGAATCCATTGTTGTTTCTAGCTATTCTTTTTTAACACAACAAACATAGTCGAAATGCTTGACAATCGCCCACGAAGAATGGTATTATAACCAAGGTGCCTCTTCCTTCGTGACGAGGTATAGGAAATAGAAGCTGTTGCTAGGCTTTGGTCTATCAGCAATTTTATTTTAAAGAAAAAATGAACCACCTGGATGTGTGGCTCTAGAAATATCGGAAGGAGGAAACCAAAAAATGCCTACAATTAATCAATTAGTTCGCAAACCGCGTCAATCTAAAACTAAGAAATCAGACTCTCCAGCACTTAACAAAGGCCTAAATACTTTCAGAAGATCATTAACTGACGTATCATCTCCACAGAAACGTGGTGTATGTACTCGTGTTGGTACAATGACTCCGAAGAAACCTAACTCGGCGCTTCGTAAATACGCTCGTGTACGTTTGACTAACGGACTTGAAGTAACTGCTTATATCCCAGGTATCGGACATAACTTACAAGAACATAGTGTTGTACTTATTCGTGGTGGACGTGTTAAAGATTTACCGGGGGTACGTTACCATATCGTACGTGGTGCTCTAGATACAGCTGGTGTTGAAAATAGAGGACAAAGCCGTTCTAAATACGGAACTAAAAAACCTAAAAAATAATAAAAACTTTAGCAAGAATGCTGAAAAATAGTCATTATCGTGATTTATCGCCAAACCCAGTGTGTTGACAAATGCTTAGTTTCTAGGCAAAGTCGAGCACGGAAGCGGAGCGTACTAGTGTACGTGAGCATCGGAGCGGAGATTTTAACGACGAAAATGAGCGTTTGTCAGCACACGAATAAAAATCTTACTCTTTGAAAGGAGGATATCCAATGCCTCGTAAAGGTCCTGTTGTTAAACGTGACGTATTACCAGATCCAATGTACAATTCGAAATTGGTAACACGTCTAATCAATAAACTAATGATTGATGGTAAACGCGGAAAAGCGCAAACTATCATTTATTCAGCTTTCGATATCATCGCACAAGAAAGTGGAAAAGATCCTATGGAAGTGTTTGACGAAGCAATCAAGAACATCATGCCAGTTCTTGAAGTAAAAGCTCGCCGTGTTGGTGGAGCTAACTATCAAGTTCCGATTGAAGTTCGTCCTGACCGTCGTTCAACGCTAGGTCTACGTTGGTTAGTTAACTATTCACGTCTTCGTGGAGAAAAAACCATGGTAGAACGTCTTGCACACGAAATTCTTGATGCATCTAACAATGCCGGAGCTTCCGTTAAGAAACGTGAAGATACGCATAAAATGGCAGATGCAAACAGAGCATTCGCTCACTATCGCTGGTAAGATCTATCTTATCCGCGCGACTAGGTCAACGCTTGTTGCCTAACTAAATCGTTAATAATGGAAGGAGAAATACCCATGGCTAGAGAGTTCTCCTTAGAAAAGACGCGTAATATTGGTATTATGGCTCATATTGATGCTGGTAAAACCACTACTACTGAGCGTATCCTTTTCTATACAGGGCGTATTCATAAAATTGGTGAAACACATGAAGGTGCATCACAAATGGACTGGATGGAACAAGAACAAGAACGTGGTATTACGATCACATCCGCTGCGACAACTGCGCAATGGAAAGGTCACCGCGTAAACATTATCGATACACCAGGACACGTAGATTTCACTGTTGAAGTTGAACGTTCCCTTCGTGTACTTGATGGTGCTGTTGCCGTTCTAGATGCACAATCAGGTGTTGAACCACAAACCGAAACAGTTTGGCGCCAAGCAACTACTTACGGGGTTCCTCGTGTAGTATTTGTAAACAAAATGGATAAAATCGGTGCTGACTTCTTGTATTCTGTAGGTACATTACATGACCGTCTAGATGCAAATGCACACCCAATCCAATTACCAATCGGTGCGGAAGACACGTTTGAAGGTATCATTGACCTTGTGGAAATGAACGCTTTATACTACGTTGATGACGTAGGTAGCGATCCTGAAATTCGTGAAATCCCAGCTGACTTAAAAGAGCTTGCCGATGAATATCGTGCGAAGCTTGTTGAAGCGGTAGCTGACTTAGATGAAGATCTAATGATGAAATATCTTGAAGGTGAAGAGCCTACAAAAGAAGAATTGAAAGCTGGTATCCGTAAAGGAACACTTGCTGTTGAATTCTACCCTGTTGTATGTGGTACAGCATTCAAAAACAAAGGTGTTCAACCGATGCTTGATGCAGTACTAGATTACCTTCCAGCGCCAACTGATGTTGCTGCTATTAAAGGTATTTTACCGGACACAGAAGAAGAAGCGGAACGTCACCCAAGTGATGACGAGCCATTCTCCTCTCTTGCGTTTAAAGTTATGACTGACCCTTATGTTGGTCGTCTTACTTTCTTCCGCGTTTACTCAGGTACTTTGAACTCAGGTTCTTACGTTCAAAACTCATCTAAAGGTAAACGTGAACGTGTTGGACGTATCCTTCAAATGCACGCAAATCACCGTGAAGAGATTTCGATCGTATATTGTGGTGATATCGCTGCTGCTGTTGGCTTGAAAGACACAACTACTGGGGACACGCTATGTGATGAAAAGCAACAAATCATCTTGGAGTCCATGGAATTCCCAGAACCAGTTATCTCGGTTGCTATTGAGCCTAAATCAAAAGCCGATCAAGATAAAATGGGTCAAGCTCTTGCAAAACTTGCAGAAGAAGATCCAACATTCCGTACAGAGACTGACCAAGAAACTGGTCAAACAATCATCTCTGGTATGGGTGAGCTTCACTTAGATATCCTTGTTGACCGTATGCGTCGTGAGTTCAAGGTAGAAGCTAACGTGGGAGATCCACAAGTTTCTTATCGTGAAACATTCCGCCAATCTGCCCAAGTCGAAGGTAAATTCGTTCGTCAATCCGGTGGTCGTGGTCAATATGGTCACGTTTGGATCGAATTTGGTCCTAACGAAGAAGGAAAAGGCTTTGAATTCGAGAATGCTATTGTCGGTGGTGTTGTTCCGCGTGAATACATCCCAGCAGTTCAAGCAGGTCTTGAAGGCGCACTAGGTAATGGTGTACTTGCAGGATTCCCGCTAATCGATATTAAAGCAAAATTATATGACGGATCTTACCATGATGTCGATTCCAATGAAATGGCCTTTAAAGTGGCTGCTTCTATGGCTCTTCGTAACGCGGCTAAGAAATGTAATCCTGTCATCTTGGAACCAATGATGAATGTTGAAGTAATTGTACCTGAGGATTACCTTGGAGACATTATGGGTAACATCACATCTCGTCGTGGTCGTGTAGATGGTATGGAAGCACGCGGTAACGCTCAAGTTGTTCGTGCCTTCGTTCCACTTGCAAACATGTTTGGTTACGCTACGTACCTACGTTCAAGTACGCAAGGTCGCGGAGTTTATACTATGCAGTTTGATCACTATGAAGAAGTTCCAAAATCCGTTGGTGAAGAAATTATTAAAGCCAACGGCGGAAACAACAAAGAAGACTAGGTCAGCGAATCGACAAACGCTCATCTCCGTCGTTAATTCCTGCGTTCCGGTGCTCACGTACCGATGTACGCTCCGCTCCGGTACTCGAAATTGCTTAGAATCTAAGCATTTGTCGATCCGCTGAGGTGTAGCGTTACAGGCAAGTTTTGCGTATGAAGTGAACGATTAGCGATTGGATTGATTGCAAACTTTTGTTGTATCCTGTATAACTATAGTAACGAGATTCGCGCGGCATTGTCCGCGTGTTATCAATAATTTTTTTAAACATTAAGGAGGAAATATTAAAATGGCTAAAGAAAAATTTGACCGCTCAAAACCCCATGTTAACGTTGGTACTATCGGACACGTCGATCATGGTAAAACTACTTTAACAGCTGCAATCACTACAGTATTATCTAAAAAAGGTTTTGCAGAAGCTTCTGCATACGACCAAATCGATGGTGCTCCAGAAGAAAGAGAACGTGGTATCACAATCTCTACTGCTCACGTTGAGTATGAAACTGAAAACCGTCACTACGCACACGTAGATTGCCCAGGACATGCCGATTATGTTAAAAACATGATCACTGGTGCTGCGCAAATGGATGGTGGTATCTTAGTAGTATCTGCTGCTGATGGTCCAATGCCACAAACTCGTGAGCATATCTTGCTTTCACGTCAAGTTGGTGTTCCTTACCTTGTTGTCTTCATGAACAAATGTGACATGGTAGATGACGAAGAATTACTAGAATTAGTTGAAATGGAAATCCGTGATCTATTAACTGAATACGAATTCCCTGGCGACGATATTCCAGTAATCAAAGGTTCTGCTCTTAAAGCTCTTCAAGGTGAGCCAGAATGGGAAGAAAAAGTTAACGAACTTATGGACGCTGTGGATAGCTATATCCCAACTCCAACTCGTGACACTGACAAACCATTCATGATGCCAGTTGAGGATGTATTCTCAATCACTGGTCGTGGAACTGTTGCTACAGGTCGTGTTGAACGTGGACAAGTTAAAGTCGGTGACGAAGTTGAAGTTATCGGTCTTGTTGAAGAAACTAAGAAAATCGTTGTAACTGGAGTAGAAATGTTCCGTAAGTTACTTGATTACGCTGAAGCAGGCGACAACATTGGCGCACTTTTACGTGGTGTAGCTCGTGAAGATATCCAACGTGGCCAAGTACTAGCTAAGCCAGGTTCGATCACTCCACATACTACATTCAAAGCTGAAACGTATGTTTTATCAAAAGAAGAAGGTGGACGTCACACTCCATTCTTCAACAACTACCGTCCACAATTCTATTTCCGTACTACTGACGTAACAGGTATTGTTATGCTTCCAGAAGGTACTGAAATGGTTATGCCTGGCGATAACGTTGAGGTTTCTGTTGAACTAATCGCACCAGTTGCGATTGAAGAAGGTACTAAATTCTCTATCCGTGAGGGTGGACGTACTGTAGGCGCTGGAGTAGTAGCGACTATCTCTAAATAATTTCAACTTAAAAATCCGAACTCCTTTTTGGGGGTTCGGATTTTTTTCGTTCTAAATTAGAAAAAGAAACATGTAATCCGTTGAAGGACTAAATGTTTCTTTTTAGAATGGATGAAGTTAGCTCGTACATTTGATCGCGATACGCGCCTTGTGGAAGCTTCTTGATCTCGCGTAACGCCTTTTTAGTATATTTATCGGCGAGTGCAAAAGCTTGCTCTACGCCATTATATTTCGCTATTAGAGTGAGCAGTTGTTCAAGATCCGCATCTGTCATCTCTAGGCCTTTTTCAAGTAGTGGCTGGAATTCGGATTGATGTTTTTGCATCGCATAAATGAGCGGCAGTGTGTAGACGCCTTGCTTCACATCGTTTAAAACGGGCTTGCCTAAACCATCGTTCGAACTCGTGTAATCCAGAACATCATCGATAATTTGAAAAGCCATTCCGAGATAATGTCCGATATTCCAAGCATTGCGCACTTGAAAACGAGTAGCTTTACTTTGCGATGCACCAGAAAAAGTACTCAAAGCGAAAAGTTGCGCTGTTTTTCCGGAGATGCGAGATAAATATTGGCGCACGGTCACGTTAATATCATAACGCATCCGCATTTGATCCAATTCGCCCATCAAGATTTTTTCGATATTTTTGCTATTAAACTCAATGTTCTCAACAGAATTAGCATGACTCGATAGAATTTTAAAACAGATGCAGAAAAGATAATCTCCAGTGTAAACGGCATAATTACGTCCATATTTGGAGTGGATCGTTGGTACCCCGCGTCTTGTCGGCGCATCATCCACAACGTCATCATGGATCAGCGTCGCCATATGTAGGACTTCGAGGGCGCCTGCAACTGCAATAGCACGATCGCGATCACGATCAGGGCCGATTTGCGCTGCAAGTAAAGCATAAGCTGGGCGCAACAGTTTACCGCCAGCATGAATCAAGTCTTTCACATTTTTCTCGACTTGCTTATCTCTGATTTGGATACTTTTTTCGATAGTTGTGAGTACATCTTTTAAATCGGTTTGCAGATTTGGATAGGCGTCCCACATCGGGTGAAGTTGCATAATTCATCCTCATTTCGCTTAGTTTTGAATAGGTTCATTCGTTTTATTAAAAGCACGTAGCGTTTGCACATTTTTAATTAAATAGTTGGCCGCGATACCGACCGCAATCCCTGATAGTATACCGATAAACGAGAGGACTGGCAAGTAGAGCATGACGTTCCAGCTACCGGCAATCCAGCTTGCGATTACAAGTTGACCGACATTATGAAGAATTCCGCCAGTCGTGCTGACACCGATAATACTCACGCGTTTTGGCCCGAGTTTCTTCACTAACCACATACCACCAAAACTTAAAATTGCTCCGGCAGCGCTATACATAAATGTGGAGATTGTCCCGCCGAGCAGTGTCGCTAAAACCAGGCGGATACAAACGATCATAAAAGCATCTTTCGTGGATAGCGTGTACAGGGAAATACAAGTGATGATGTTCGCCAAACCAAGTTTAGCACCAGGCGCAAAGGCGAATGGAAAGGGTATCGCGCGCTCGAGTAAACTAATAACAACAGCTTGGGCGGCGAGTAAGGCAATATATACTAAACGCTTATTTTTAGTCATGTACACATCTCCTATTTTCAAAAAATCAGCCTAGGATGGAATCACGATACCATCATCAGGTTCTGTTTCGCCAGTTGTGGACTGGACTTCGATCACGACTTTATGTGGTAAACAAACGATGGTCTCGCCGAGCTTGCTAATAGAACCGACACGTACGCAGACCTGATCATTGCAGTTGGCCGCGCTAATCCGAATCTTTTCATCTTTGACTTCGATATCATTGTAATCACCGTCGTCGGCCTTGATTCTAAACGTCTCTTTTCCAGTATGACCAGTTAGATCTACGCTTTTATATTCTTTACCATCGACTTTAATAACAGCGACAAGTTTCGTCTCCGAACCAGGTGGGGCTGCAGGTTCTTGCGATTTTGCATATGTAAAAATAGCTAGAGGCAAAAAAGAAAGTACGGTCAAGAGAATAATAATAATAACATCCCAACGTTTCACCATATGTAGATATTCCTTCACGATTCTTTTCCCCCTCTAACTAGCTTTATTCCCATTGTAATACACTAGCGCAAAAATATATAGCGAAAGGCAGTTTTTTCGGCTGCCTTTCGCTATTTGAGTCAATCATATGAAATTACTTGTCGTGATAGATGGAACTTTCCTTGCCGTACCACCAGCGCCCGAGATGTTTTTGGAACCAAGGCATAGCCCAATAGTCTAAACCAAATGTACGTCCAGCGCCATTTAGTAAAGCGATCGAAGCAGGTAACGCCCAGAATTTGTCCCAACCAAGCATAGCGCAAAGGGTGAACATTACTAGGAAACCAGCGCTTCCGATACTAGCTAACCAAGTGAACAAACCAACCACAAGTGCAAGACCAATAGCAAGTTCTACAAACGGAACGACTTTTTGCATGAAAAGAGCAACGTCGAGATTTGGCATGATAAGTTTCATGATCCACTCAAACCAACCAGGCATATGCGCGAAAATTGGTGTTGTTACGTTTGTCGCAGCAGCACCAGCAGCATCGCCGGCCGCTTGTGACGCACCAGATGTCGCGTCTGTTTGCAACCACTCGAATGGCATTTTTGAAGTTGTTGCAGTTAACCATGAATCAGGTCCAAGCCCTTGGAATAACGGTTTGAGATTTGTCAGGCTAACTTTATCCCACGTGGTCTCACCGTAAATTTTAGAAAGAGCTTCGTCAACCCAGAACCAACCCACATAAATACGTAGGGGCAATGTCCAAAGAACGTTACCATAACGTGATGTCCAACCGCGGAAAATATTACGGTTGTCTTTAATGTGGAAGAATTCATGAGAAATGTATTGCGTCATGTAATAACCGCTACGGATACCGAAGAAGTAATACAAGTTAACCATATGTTTCATGAAAATAGCGAACCAACCGTGTAAGCGAAGACCGCCTAAGTTAGCGACACCGTATTTAGAACCGATGGAAACCATAACGCCGTGATATTTCCCCTTATAAGCTTCTTTTTCAGTTCCGCTGATTTCGGAAATGATGCTTTTCGCAGCAGTCATCCCAGTTTGCTCAGCAGCTTCTACGATTTGAGGTGTTGGTTTGCCTTCTTCCTCTTCGTAATAAGCTAAGTCACCGATAACATACGTGTTTTCGAATTTTTCAGCTTCCATGTATTCATTAACTTTCAAACGACCAGCGCGCGCAGTTTCCATACCATAATCTTTCGTATCGGAATTGGCACGAACACCAGCAGTCCAAATTAATGTATGCGTTGGAATTTCTTCGCCAGATTTAAGTACAATGCTTTCCGCTTTAACTTCAACGATTGCTGCGTTTTTCAGTATTTTAATACCTTTTTTCAGCATGAAGTCTTCCGCTTTTTGAGCATCTTTACGATCTAGCATGTTTAGAATCGTTGGTGCCGCTTCGACAACAATCAATTCAATTTCAGAAACATCGACTTTGTTATCTTTCGCAAGACGTGTTTTCCAGTCAAGCAATTCCCCAACCATTTCGATTCCAGTAAAACCAGAACCACAAATAGCAAAAGTAAGCATGGCTTTGCGTTTTTCTACATCTTGTACTTCCGATGCATCATGAACAATTGTCTCGATATGCTCGCGTAACTTAACCGCGTTTTCCCAAGACCAAAGTGTGAAACCATGTTCGCCAACACCAGGTGTTCCGAAATCATTAGGCTCGCCACCCATACCAAGAACGAGGTAATCAAAAGGATAGCTACCATGTTCTGTTGTAACAGTTTTCGTGTCATGATCAACATGTGTCACGTTATCTGTCACTAATTTCACTTTAGAACGATTAAACAAATGACGCAAATCGTACTGTATTGCTGTTGGTTCAACACGTCCCCCAGCTACTTCGTGCAATTCAGTCATCATCGTGTGATAGGAATGTCTATCAATTAACGTGATCGTTACCGAATCATCTTTCTTGTACTTTTTCGCTAATTTCTTAGCCGCATGTACACCTGCATATCCCGCCCCTATTATAACAATATTCTTTTCAGGCATATGCTTTCTCAACTCCTTGTAAGTATATTCACAAAAATTATAAGTCCTGTACTAAAAATTATAGTAATAACCTAACTCAGTTTAACAGATAGAACAACGACTGTCTAGGGTCTTTACCCTCAAAAAACGAGAAACAAACGTAATTTCGAGATGTAACCACTTCTCCCGCAATAAAACCCATTATGAGTGGTAAAATTTTTAAAAAGAACGAAAAAATAGGGAAGATATCGCTTTCTAAATGGATTACTTTTAAAAACATGCATACTGTGTGTAGACAATTTGGTACAATAATGGTATCATTTGAAGTGAATTAAGGTGAGCTTGTGTTTTGAATGAGAACGAATGTTCACATTCTCACAAGTAATATTTTAAAAGGTGGGAGCAAAATTATGAAGAAGAAAAAGTTAGCAATGGCCCTGACGGCAGTTATGGCATCAAGCATGTTGTTAGTAGCATGTGGAAACGATAACAGCAGCGACAGTAAATCATCAAGTGACAGCAAACAAACTGACACAAAGAAAACTGAAGCTAAAACGGACGGTACAATGACAGATGGTACTTACAAACTACAAGAAAAGAATTTTGACGACAAAGGTTGGAAAGGCTTCATGACAATCAAAGTCGACGGCAATAAAATTACAGAATCTGATTATAACTACAAAAACAAAGATGGCGATCTTAAAACTGATGACGCTGACTACGAGAAAAACATGAAAGCTAAAGTTGGAACTGGTCCACAAGAATACATTCCAGCATTGAATAAATCGCTAGTTTCGAAACAATCAGCTGCTGACGTTGAAGTAGTAACAGGGGCAACTCATTCATCTGATTCTTTCATTAACTACTCAAACCAATTGATCCAAGCGGCGCAACGTGCAGACACTGCGACAATTGAAATCAACAATGGTGCTAAACTAGAAGACGGTAAATATTCTCTAGAAGAACAAAATTATGCGAACAACTACCGTGTCGTGTTCAACATGGAAGTAAAAGATGGTAAAATCGCGACATCTGATTACAACTATGTAGACAAAGACGGCAAATTAAAAACAGACGACGCTGACTACGAGAAAAACATGAAAGCTAAAACTGGTGTGGGTCCACAAGAATACATTCCAACACTTAACAAAGCGCTTGTTGACAAACAAAACCCAGCAGACGTTGCAGTAGTAACTGGTGCGACACATTCATCTGACGCATTCAAAATCTACGCAGCACAACTTTACAACGCAGCTCAATCTGGTAACACAGATATGATTAAAGTTTACAACAAAGTAGACTCTGAGTAAGTAAACAAAATGTAAAACTATCAAGGGCTTCAGAGCGAAAACTCTGGAGCCTTTTTTGTTGGAAGCTAGCACCAGATTTCTGTTTTCTTGACAAAGGACTAGATCGACTATACATTAAAATAGCAATAATTATATTGATAAATACTATCCTAACCCGAAAGGTGTCACTCCAATGAAGAAATTCTATATTCTATTAACACTTGTGCTTTTAGCAATAGTCGCTACGGCTTGCGGAAACGACGATACAAAAGAAAGCAAAACAACAAAAGAATCAGATCCAGAAATCCTGTCCCAACCGTATACAAAAACTGATTTTCTGATGGGTACAATTAACGTTGTGAAAATCTATGACAAAGGGAAAGAATCCGTTTTGATGCCAGCGTTTGATCGAATTAAGGAACTAGATGCGCAAATTACGACGAGCGATAGCGCTAAAAAATCGGAAGTAGATAAAGTAAATTTGGCCGCAGGTAAAAACCCTGTAAAAGTGAACGACGACGTTTTCTATCTTATTAAAGAAGGATTGAAATACAGCGCTAGTTCAGATGGGAGTTTTGATATAACAATCGGTCCGCTTACTTCTCTATGGCATATCGGTTTTGACGATGCGAAGAAGCCAACGCAAGCAGAAATTGATGCTGTATTACCGCTGATTGATTATAAAAAAGTAAAACTTGATGAAGGCAAAAAGACAGTTTACCTTGAAAAAGCAGGCATGGAATTGGATCTTGGCGCGATTGCAAAAGGGTATATCGCGGATGAGGTAGAAGATGTATTGGATGCTAACAAAGTGACGACGGCGATCATTGACCTTGGCGGAAACATCATCGTAAAAGGAGACAGCCCTAAAGGTGGCGATTGGATGGTAGGTATTCAAGATCCCTTCTCCTCGCGCGGAACAATTATAGGCACTATACCAGAAGCGAACAAATCAATCGTAACTTCCGGTATTTACGAACGCTTTTTAGAGGTTGACGGCGTGAAATATCACCATATTTTAGATCCAGATACCGGTTATCCATTTGATAATGACATAGCAGGCGTGTCCATTGTATCCGAGAAATCGATCGACGGTGACGGCCTATCAACTGCGACATTCTCCAAAGGGATAAAAGGCGGTATGGAATTCATTGAAAAATATAAAGGCGTTGAAGCAATTTTTGTAAGTAAAGAGAAAAAAGTATACGAAACATCTGGCCTAAAAGGGAAGTTTAAGTTAACAGATAAGAATTTCCAGATGGCGAATTAAAAAGGAGTGTAAAACGTGTCGGTACCAGCTTTTTTTAAATTGGTAGAAATCCAAACGAAGATCGCTAGTGTTTTCCCATTCATTATAGGAACGTTATTCGTGGTATATCAATACGACCTATTTAGCTGGAAAAACACGCTGATCTTCTTTGGGTCCATGTTGATCTTTGACTTAACGACAACAGCGATTAACAATTACATGGACTATCGGAAGGCGACGAACAACCACGATTATGATTACCGGACGACGAGTAATGTGATTGGACAAGAGCGGATACCTGAAATAACAGTGATTATCACGATTTTCTTGATGTTTTTCATTGCGACGGGTCTGGGAGTTTGGTTAGTATTCGAGACAGATCTGTTAGTTTTACTCGTGGGCTTCATTTGCTTTTGCATAGGTATTTTGTATACATTTGGCCCTGTGCCACTTTCCCGTATGCCACTTGGAGAAATATTCTCGGGTGTGACAATGGGTTTTGGCATCGTATTTCTGGCGATTTATGTCAACGCATATGACGCGGGTATCGCAAACTTGATTTGGTCAGGCGAATGGGTTACTGTGAGAGTGAATCTGATTGAGATAATCCGAATTGCTGTGATCTCGTTGCCGTGCATCTTCACAATTGCTAACATCATGCTAGCAAACAATATCTGTGATCTAGACGAAGATATTCGAAATCACCGCTACACATTGCCGTACTACATTAGTAAAAAGTATGCCGTACTATTATTCAATGCGCTTTACTATGCTTCATTTGTAGCGATTATTGTTGCCGTAGCCATCGGTTTCCTAAGTCCGATTATGTTGCTAACCTTAATCGCTCTCATTCCGGTATTTAAAAATCTACAGAAATTCAACGCAGAGCAAGTCAAAGCGAAAACATTCGTTATCTCCATCAAAAATTTTGTAGTAACGAATAGTGCGATTGTCGTATTTCTGGCGGCTAGTCTTATTTTTAAAAATATGTAATATAGAAAGAAAGGGGATTTCTGATGATAGACAAATTAATATTTGGGCGCTTCATGCCTGGGGAATCCCTTATTCATCGATTAGACGCAAGAACGAAATTGATCGCTGGTTTTTATTTTATCGGGATACTATTTTTAGCAAACAATTGGCAGACATACTTGTTGCTCACTTTATTTACGTTCTTCGTGATTGCGCTGACAGGCATATCGTACCGCTTCTTTATAAAAGGCGTTAAACCACTGATTTGGCTTATCCTTTTCACGGTGCTACTTCAAGCGTTGTTCACGAGTGGAGGAACGATCTATTTCACTTGGGGGCCATTTGCGATCTCCTCATTCGGCCTGATCAACGGCGTGTTCGTGTTCATTCGTTTTGTGCTGATAATCTTCATATCTACCGTAATCACGCTCACAACGACTCCTATGGACCTAACAGATGCCATTGCGTACATACTGCGCCCGTTTAAAATATTCAAGATGCCAGTCCAAGATATCGCACTCATGATTTCTGTTGCGCTCAGGTTCATTCCAACATTAATGGAAGAAACCGATAAAATAATGAAAGCACAAAAAGCGAGAGGCGTTGAGTTTGGCGAGGGGAATCTCTTCGTGCAAATGAAAGTCGTCGTTCCAATCTTCATCCCACTGTTCGTTAGTTCCTTCAATAGAGCGGAAGACATGGCTGATGCAATGGAAGCTCGTGGCTACCAAGGCGACAAGAAAAGAACTAGATTTCGAATTTTGCATTGGCACTGGTGTGACTTAGTAGCAGGTGTCGTACTTGTTGCATTAACAACTGCGCTAGTTATGCTTAGAATATCGTAATAATGAAAAGACTGGATCAGCGACAATGTTTCCAGTCTTTTTCAATGTTAAAAATGAAATAAAATGCCGTAATATAAGCGTCATAAAACTTTTTAAAGAAAATCGTTGAAATTACTAGCACGGACGTGTATAATAGATAAAGTGCAAATGAACAGGCATTGGTCTGTCTATTTCGTGCCACACCCCCACTGGTTGGGGCTGTAGATGTGATGAAGTGAGAGGTTGCTGACACACCCGGCCGCTTTGCCATGGCGAGTGTTCAGGAGATTTTCACGGAGAATGTCTATTTTGAAAATAGGCGAAAAGGAGGGAAAATTATGGCAAAACAAAAAATTCGTATTCGTTTAAAAGCGTATGATCACCGTATCTTGGATCAATCGGCTGAGAAAATTGTAGAAACTGCGAAACGTTCTGGTGCTTCTGTATCTGGTCCGATTCCACTTCCAACTGAGAAGTCAATCTACACAATCTTGCGTGCGGTTCATAAATACAAAGATTCACGTGAGCAATTCGAAATGCGTACACACAAACGTTTAATCGATATCGTTAATCCAACACCACAAACTGTTGATAGCCTTATGCGTTTAGACTTACCAAGCGGTGTGGACATCGAAATCAAACTATAAATAAAAATTTAATTAAACAGGAGGTGTGACTCATGACCAAAGGAATCTTAGGTAGAAAAGTAGGGATGACACAAGTTTTCACTGAAAACGGCGAACTTATTCCAGTAACAGTAATCGAAGCAGGTGCTAACGTAGTACTTCAAAAGAAAACTGTTGAGACAGACGGATATGAAGCAATTCAAATCGGTTTCGAGGATAAACGCGAAAAATTGTCAAACAAACCCGAAAAAGGTCATGTAGAAAAAGCCAATACTACTCCTAAGCGCTTCATTCGCGAATTACGCGATGTAAACTTAGACGAGTATGAGATTGGTGCAGAAATTAAAGTAGACGTATTCGCAGAAGGTGACATCGTTGACGCGACAGGCGTATCGAAAGGTAAAGGCTTCCAGGGTGTTATTAAACGCCACGGTCAATCCCGTGGACCAATGTCCCATGGTTCGCGTTACCATCGTCGCCCAGGTTCAATGGGTCCAGTAGCACCTAACCGTGTATTCAAAAATAAATTACTTCCAGGTCGTATGGGTGGAGATCAAATCACTATCCAAAACCTAGAAATCGTCAAAGTTGATGTTGAGAAAAATGTTATTTTAGTAAAAGGAAACGTTCCAGGAGCTAAAAAAGCACTTATCCAAATCAAAACAGCTAACAAATCAAGATAATTTAATTGGAAAGGAGGACTAACAAATGCCCAACGTAGCTTTATTGAAACAAGATGGAACAAAAGCTGGCGAAATTACACTTAACGATACTATTTTCGGTATTGAACCAAATGAAAAAGTGGTTGTTGATGTAATTTTGAGTCAACGAGCTTCCTTACGTCAAGGAACTCATAAAGTAAAAGGCCGCTCAGAAGTACGCGGCGGTGGACGTAAACCATGGCGTCAAAAAGGTACAGGTCGTGCCCGTCAAGGTTCGATTCGTTCCCCACAATGGCGTGGAGGTGGAGTCGTATTCGGCCCAACACCACGTAGCTATGCTTACAAATTACCTAAGAAAGTTCGTCGTTTAGCGATCAAATCGATCCTTTCTTCTAAAGTAAAAGAAGACGGCTTAGTAGTACTTGAAGGTTTAACTTTCTCAGCTCCTAAGACTAAAGAATTCACGGCTTTCCTTAAAAATATTTCTGTAGATACAAAAGCATTGGTAGTAGTTGCCGATGAAAGTGAAAATGTAGAATTATCTGCACGTAACTTACAAGGCATTAAAGTTATTCCAGCTCAAAGTATCTCAGTACTAGATGTTGCTAAATATGATAAGTTAATTATCACAAAAGCAGCTCTTGAACAAGTAGAGG
Source organism: Listeria weihenstephanensis (assembly GCF_003534205.1). Classification (NCBI taxonomy): domain Bacteria; kingdom Bacillati; phylum Bacillota; class Bacilli; order Caryophanales; family Listeriaceae; genus Paenilisteria; species Paenilisteria weihenstephanensis. The sequence continues at coordinate 380,157 of NZ_CP011102.1, forward strand.
AGGTGCTTGCATAATGGATGCACGCGACATCATTAAGCGCCCAATTATCACTGAGCAATCAACAAGTGTTTTAGACGACAAAAAATATACATTTGAAGTTGATACACGCGCTACTAAAACACACGTAAAAAAAGCTATCGAAGAAATTTTCGAAGTTAAAGTGTCGAAAGTAAACGTAATGAACTACAAAGGTAAATTGAAACGTATGGGCCGTTACGCTGGCTATACAAACAAGCGTCGTAAAGCTATCGTGACACTTACTGCCGATAGCAAAGAAATCCAATTTTTCGAAGTTTAATACTTCTATGAATTGAACTAATAGAGGAGGGAATACAATGGCGATTAAAAAGTATAAACCTACCACAAACGGCCGTCGTCACATGACGAGTTCAGATTTTGCTGAGATTACTACAAGTACTCCAGAAAAAGCTTTGCTACGTCCTCTGAAAAAGAAGGCTGGTCGTAATAACCAAGGTAAGTTAACTGTTCGTCATCACGGTGGAGGACATAAACGTCAATACCGCGTGATCGATTTCAAACGTAATAAAGATGGTATTCCAGGACGCGTTGCTACGATCGAATACGATCCTAACCGTTCTGCTAACATCGCATTAATTCACTACGTTGATGGAGAAAAACGCTACATCATCGCAGCGAAAGGCTTAGAAGTAGGCCAAACAATTTACTCAGGCTCAGAAGCGGATATCAAAGTTGGTAATGCATTAGAACTTAAAGATATTCCAGTCGGTACTGTTATTCACAATATCGAAATGAAACCTGGTAAAGGTGGACAATTAGTACGTTCTGCTGGAACAAGTGCTCAAGTGCTTGGTAAAGAAGGTAAATACGTATTAATCCGTCTTAACTCTGGTGAGGTTCGTATGATTCTTTCTACTTGTCGTGCTACTATCGGCCAAGTTGGTAACGAACAACACGAACTTATCAACATTGGTAAAGCAGGTCGTTCACGTTGGATGGGTAAACGCCCAACTGTCCGTGGATCTGTAATGAACCCGAACGATCACCCACACGGTGGTGGTGAAGGTAAAGCACCAATCGGACGTAAATCACCAATGTCTCCTTGGGGTAAACCAACACTTGGTTACAAAACTCGTAAGAAAAACAATAACTCCGATAAATTTATCGTACGTCGTCGTAAGAAAAAATAATTGGATTTGTAATTTAAACGAATTTATAGGTAGCAGGAACGGGCAAGCTCAAGCTTTCCGATTCCTGACTATGCGAAGGGAGGTTCCGACATGGGTCGTAGCTTGAAAAAAGGACCTTTTGTAGATGATCATTTGATGAAAAAAGTTGAGGCAGCTGATGCAAGCGAAAAGAAACAAGTTATTAAAACTTGGTCTCGTCGCTCAACGATTTTCCCAGTATTTGTTGGACAAACGATTGCTGTATATGATGGTCGCAAACACGTTCCAGTCTATATCCAAGAAGATATGGTAGGACATAAATTAGGTGAATTTGCACCAACTCGTACGTACCGCGGTCATGCGGGCGACGATAAAAAAACAAAACGTTAATTGAGAGGAGGATATCCTGATGACAACTGCAAAAGCCGTTGCAAGAACTGTTCGTATTGCTCCGCGTAAAGTTAGACTCGTAATGGATCTAGTACGTGGTAAGCAAGTCGGTGAAGCCGTTGCTATTTTAAAACTTACTCCAAAAGCAGCTTCTCCGATTATCGAAAAAGTTTTAAAATCAGCAGTCGCAAACGCTGAACATAATTATGATTTAGATGTAAACAACTTAGTAATTTCTGAGGCATTCGTTGACGAAGGCCCAACATTGAAACGTTTCCGTCCACGTGCAATGGGACGCGCAAGCGCAATAAATAAACGTACAAGCCACATCACAGTCGTGGTATCTGAAGTCGAGGAGGGATAATTCGTGGGCCAAAAAATACATCCAATCGGTATGCGTGTAGGTATCATTCGTGATTGGGATTCAAAATGGTATGCTGGTAAAGAATACGCGAACTTCTTACATGAAGATATACGTATCCGTGATTATATCGCGAAAAACTTATCAGATGCTTCTGTATCTCGTATCGAAATCGAACGCGCTGCAAGCCGTGTAAACGTCACTATCCATACTGCTAAACCAGGAATGGTTATCGGTAAAGGTGGATCTGAGGTTGAATCTTTACGTAAAAACTTAAATGAACTTACAGGTAAAAAAGTTCATATCAATATCGTAGAAATCAAAAGAGCAGATCTTGATGCTAAATTAGTAGCAGAAGGTATCGCTCGCCAATTAGAAAGCCGTGTATCGTTCCGTCGTGCACAAAAACAAGCAATCCAACGCACTATGCGTGCAGGAGCTCGTGGTATTAAAACGCAAGTTTCTGGTCGTTTAGGTGGAGCGGATATCGCTCGTTCAGAACATTACAGTGAAGGAACAGTTCCTCTTCATACATTGCGTGCCGACATCGACTACGCATGGGAAGAAGCTGACACAACTTATGGTAAACTAGGCGTTAAAGTCTGGATCTACCGTGGTGAAGTCCTTCCTACGAAGAAAACAAATGTGGAAGGAGGAAAATAATAATGTTAGTTCCAAAACGTGTAAAATACCGTCGTGAGTTCCGTGGTAACATGCGTGGACGCGCAAAAGGCGGAACAGAAGTAGCATTTGGTGAGTTTGGTCTTCAAGCAGTTGATGCTTCATGGATCACTAACCGTCAAATCGAAGCTGCCCGTATTGCAATGACTCGTTACATGAAACGTGGCGGTAAAGTTTGGATTAAAATTTTCCCTCATAAATCTTACACATCTAAGCCAATCGGCGTTCGGATGGGTAAAGGTAAAGGTGCTCCGGAAGGTTGGGTAAGCCCAGTTAAACGTGGCAAAATCATGTTCGAAATCGCAGGTGTACCTGAAGAAGTAGCGCGTGAAGCATTACGTCTTGCAGCACATAAATTACCTGTTAAAACAAAAATCGTGAAACGCGAAGAAATTGGTGGTGAAGCAAATGAAAGCAACTGATATCCGTGAATTGTCCACTACTGAAATTCAAGATAAAGAAAAATCTCTTAAAGAAGAGCTTTTCAACTTGCGCTTTCAATTAGCTACTGGCCAATTGGAAAACACTGCACGTATTCGTGAAGTACGTAAAGCGATCGCACGTATGAAAACAATCGTTCGTGAAAGAGAACTTGCCTAAAATTTAATTCAGGAGGAGGTTTTAATACATGTCTGAACGTAACCAACGTAAAGTCTATACAGGACGTGTTGTATCCGACAAAATGGATAAAACAATCACTGTCGTTGTTGAAACGTATAAGAAACACTCGCTTTATGGCAAGCGCGTGAAGTATTCTAAAAAATTCAAAGCTCATGATGAAAATAATGTAGCTAAAGCAGGCGACTTAGTTCGTATCGCAGAAACTCGTCCATTATCGGCGACTAAACGTTTCCGCTTACTAGAAGTTGTTGAAGAAGCTGTAGTAGTTTAAATCGTGAACCATAATAATAAAAATATTACTGGGAAAAATAAATTTCCTGTTTGTATGTCTGGAAGGAGGATATCCTAATGATTCAACAAGAAAGTCGTTTGAAAGTCGCTGATAACTCTGGTGCTCGTGAAGTATTAACAATTAAAGTACTTGGCGGATCAGGACGCAAAACTGCGAACATTGGTGACGTAATCGTGTGTACTGTTAAACAAGCAACACCAGGTGGCGTTGTCAAAAAAGGTGAAGTAGTTAGAGCGGTTATCGTTCGTACTAAGAGTGGAGCGCGTCGTCAAGATGGTTCTTACATCAAATTTGATGAAAATGCATGTGTAATAATCCGTGATGATAAAAGTCCTCGTGGAACACGTATTTTTGGACCTGTTGCTCGCGAACTTCGTGAAAGCAACTTTATGAAGATCGTTTCTTTAGCTCCAGAAGTTCTTTAAAATACACTAGTTTCAATTCTCAAGGAGGTGCTAGACCCAATGCATGTCAAAAAAGGTGATAAAGTTCAAGTTATTACTGGTAAAGATAAAGGTAAATCCGGCAAAATTATCGCTGCGTTCCCTAAAAAAGATCGCGTGATCGTTGAAGGACTTAACATGGTTAAAAAACATACAAAACCATCAAACGTTAACCCGCAAGGTGGAATTTTAAATGTTGAAGCACCGATTCACGTATCTAACGTAATGCTTATCGATCCAAAAACTGGTGAACCGACTCGTGTGAGCCGCGAAATCAAGGATGGTAAAAAAGTACGCGTAGCTAAAAAATCCGGTGAAGTTATAAAAGACGCAACTAAATAAAAAGTATTTGAGGAAGGAGGGAATATTACATGAATCGCCTTAAAGATCGTTATCTTAAGGAAATTGTTCCTGCTCTAATGAGCAAATTCAATTATGACTCCGTAATGGAGGTACCAAAAATCGACAAAATCGTAATCAACACTGGTGTTGGTGATGCAACAGCAAATGCGAAAGTTTTGGATAGTGCAGTGGAAGAGTTAGCTCTAATCACTGGTCAAAAACCTGTAATCACAAAAGCGAAAAATTCAATCGCTGGTTTCCGTCTTCGTGAAGGAATGCCAATCGGTGCGAAAGTAACGCTACGTGGAGACCGCATGTATGATTTCTTAGACAAATTAATTACTGTATCTTTACCACGTGTACGTGATTTCCGTGGGGTTTCTAAAAAAGCCTTTGACGGTCGCGGTAACTACACGCTAGGTGTTAGAGAACAATTAATTTTCCCTGAAATTGATTACGATAAAGTAAGTAAAGTTCGCGGAATGGACGTAGTAATCGTTACTACTGCTAAATCTGACGAAGAATCAAAAGAATTACTGACACAAGTTGGAATGCCGTTTCAAAAGTAATCCAAATAGTAATCAATAAATAAGTAGGGAGGCGCAAACGTGGCTAAAAAATCAATGATCGCGAAGCAAAAACGCACACCGAAACATCCTGTTCAAGCTTACACTCGTTGTGAACGTTGTGGTCGTCCACATTCCGTTATTCGCAAATTTAGACTATGCCGTATCTGCTTCCGTGAACTTGCCTATAAAGGACAAATTCCCGGCGTCAGAAAAGCAAGCTGGTAAAAACCCAATAATGGGAAGGAGGTAAATTTTTCATGGTGATGACAGATCCTATCGCAGATTTTCTAACTCGTATTCGTAACGCCAATATGGTACGTCACGATAAATTAGAAGTTCCTGCTTCAAAAATTAAAAAAGAAGTCGCTGAAATCCTTAAAAAAGAAGGTTTCATCCGTGATGTTGAGTATATTCAAGACGACAAACAAGGTACAATCCGTGTTTTCCTTAAATATGGTGCAGCTAACGAGCGTGTAATTACTGGACTTAAGCGTATCAGTAAGCCAGGTCTTCGTGTTTACGCTAAAGCTGATGAGGTACCAAAAGTACTTAACGGTTTAGGTATTGCAATTGTTTCTACTTCTCAAGGTTTGTTAACAGACAAAGAAGCTCGCGCTAAACAAGTGGGCGGAGAAGTTCTAGCATACGTTTGGTAAGAAAAGAAAATCACAAGGAGGTGCGATAAATGTCCCGTATAGGTAAAAAACCTATTGAAATTCCAGCTGGTGTTACTGTAACACTAGATGGTTCAACTGCTACTGTTAAGGGCCCTAAAGGTGAGCTTGTAAAAACTTTTAGTCCCGAAATGACTATCAATATCGAAGGAAGCGAGATCACTGTAACTCGTCCTTCTGACAATAAAACACACCGTGCGCTTCATGGTACGACACGTGCTATTTTAAATAACATGGTTGTCGGTGTATCTGAAGGCTACGAAAAAACTCTTGAGCTTATTGGTGTAGGTTACCGTGCAGCGAAACAAGGTACTACTCTTGTTTTAAACGTAGGTTACTCTCATCCAGTAGAATTCGAAGCTCGTCCAGGTGTTGAAGTTGAAGTACCAGCGAATACGAAAGTTATCGTTCGCGGTATTAACAAAGAACACGTTGGCGAATTGGCTGCAAATATCCGTTCCGTACGTCCACCAGAGCCTTACAAAGGTAAAGGTATCCGTTACGAAGGAGAATTTGTACGTCGTAAAGAAGGTAAAACCGGTAAATAATACCGCATAAAGCTAAGAGAAGAGGTGAGTCGTGTGATTACCAAAATCGACAAAAATAAAGTGCGTAAAAAAAGACATGGTCGTGTTCGTTCTAAGATTTCTGGAACAGCAGCTCGTCCACGCTTGAACGTATTCCGTTCAAACAAGAACATTTATGCTCAACTTATCGATGATGTTAACGGTGTAACAATCGCTAGCGCATCTAACGTAGATAAAGATTTCCCTAAAGCTGAGTCAAAAGTTGACGCTGCTACAAAAGTAGGAGAAATCGTTGCAAAACGCGCTACAGAAAAAGGCGTTAAAGCTGTTGTATTTGACCGTGGAGGCTATTTGTATCATGGTCGTGTGAAAGCTTTAGCTGAATCTGCTCGTGAAAATGGATTGGAATTTTAATAAGAAGGAGGGACAACTTACATGCCTCAACAAATCGATGGAAACAAATTAGAATTAGAAGAACGCGTAGTTACTATCAACCGTGTTGCGAAAGTAGTTAAGGGTGGTCGTCGTTTCCGTTTTTCAGCGCTCGTAGTCGTTGGCGATAAAAACGGTCATGTTGGATTCGGTACTGGTAAAGCACAAGAAGTTCCAGATGCTATCCGTAAAGCAATTGACGATGCTAAGAAGAATATGATCTTCGTACCAACTGTTGACACTACAATCCCACACACAGCAATCGGTCATTTTGGTGGTGGAGAAATTCTCCTAAAACCTGCAAGCGCCGGTTCTGGTGTAACTGCTGGTGGTCCAGTTCGTGCTGTCCTTGAGCTAGCTGGTGTTGCTGATGTGTCTAGTAAATCACTAGGATCTAACACACCAATCAACATGGTTCGTGCTACTTTTGACGGTATCAAACAACTTAAAAAAGCTGAAGATGTTGCGAAATTACGCGGCAAAACAGTTGAAGAATTACTAGGATAAGGAGGGAATAAACGTTATGGCGAAATTAGAAATCACTCTAAAACGTAGCTTAATCGGACGCCCTCAACCACAACGCAAAACAGTTCAAGCTCTAGGCTTGGGAAAAACTAATTCTGTTGTTGTAAAAGAAGATAATCCTGCAATTCGTGGGATGATCACTAAAGTTAGTCATTTAGTGGACGTTAAAGAAGTTTAAGCTATTAATTATTAAAATGAATAAAATCGTAAATAGGAGGAGGTGCTTGACATGAAACTTCACGAACTTAAACCTGCAGAAGGTTCTCGTAAAGAGCGTAATCGTGTTGGTCGTGGTATGAGTTCTGGTAACGGTAAAACATCAGGACGCGGTCACAAAGGTCAAAAAGCACGTTCAGGTGGCGGTGTACGCCTAGGCTTTGAAGGTGGACAATTACCATTGTTCCGTCGTATTCCAAAACGTGGTTTCACAAACATCAACCGCAAAGAGTATGCTGTTGTGAACATTGATGTTTTAAATCGCTTTGAAGATGGTACAGAAGTAACACCTGAATTATTAATTGAAACAGGTATCGTTCGTAACGCAAAATCTGGAATTAAGATTTTGTCTGACGGCGCAATCGAGAAAAAACTTACAGTGAAAGCTAACAAATTCTCATCAGCTGCTAAAGAGGCTATCGAGGCTGCTGGTGGAAAAACTGAGGTGATCTAATGTTTTCGACGTTGATCAATTTTTTCAGAGTTGCAGACATTCGTAAGAAAATCATGTTTACGTTAGCTATGCTTGTCATTTTCCGTATCGGGACTTTTATTCCGGTACCGGGAGTGGACGCAGCTACAATTCAAAAATCGATGGAAACAGGGATTCTAGGATTCTTGAACACTTTCAATGGTGGTGCGCTGAAGAACTTCTCGATCTTCGCGATGGGTGTTATGCCTTACATTACCGCATCGATTATCGTGCAACTATTACAAATGGATGTTGTGCCCAAACTTACTGAGTGGTCAAAACAAGGTGAGATGGGACGTAAGAAATCCAACCAATTGACGCGTTACTTAACGATTGGACTAGGGCTTGTCGAAGCATTCGGTATGGCTTTTGGTTTCAATAGATTGGCGGGTTCAGGCTTTATTATAAATCCTTCTATCCCTCAATACTTGGCAATTGCAGTTGTTCTTACGACTGGTACAATGTTCCTGATGTGGTTAGGTGAACAAATTACTGTGAGTGGCGTTGGTAATGGTATTTCCATTATTATCTTTGCTGGTATCGTAGCTCGTATTCCTGATGGCATACGCTCTCTCTACGTATCGCAAATTGAAGATGCTGGTGATCAGTTGTTCATGCGCGTTCTGATTCTTATCGCCATTGCCGTGGCAGTTTTAGCGATCATTGTGCTCGTTATTTACTTCCAACAAGCATTGCGTAAGATTCCAATTCAATACTCAAAACGTGTCGCTGGTGCAAAAACTGGTGGAGCGCAAGCAACGCATTTACCACTTAAACTTAACTCTGCTGGGGTTATACCGGTAATCTTTGCAAGTGCCTTTATCATTACACCGCAAACTATTTTGAGTTTTGCATTCGTTGACTCAACCAGCCAAGTTGTGAAAGTCTTAAAACAAATTTTTGACTATACGCAGCCGATTGGTATGTGTCTATACGTTGCCTTGATCATCGCATTTACTTACTTCTATGCGTTCATTCAAGTGAATCCTGAGAAAGTTGCAGATAACTTGAAGAAACAAGGTGGGTATATTCCAAGTAAACGTCCTGGTCGTGAAACACAAGAGTATCTTACTAGTGTGCTTTATCGTCTAACTTTTGTTGGTGCAATCTTCCTTTCTGTAGTAGCAATTATGCCTACAATTGGGGCGGCTGTATTCAACCTTCCGCAATCTATCGCCATTGGTGGTACGAGCTTGCTGATCGTTATCGGGGTAGCCCTTGATACAACAAAACAATTAGAAGGACAGCTTGTTAAACGAAATTACCGAGGATTTATCAAATAAACACGTGGGTCGGCAGGAGGGTTAAACTTCATGCCCCGACGTGCTACTAAATAAAGGGGCGATACAGTTGAAACTAGTGTTAATGGGACTGCCCGGTGCCGGTAAGGGTACGCAAGCTGAAAAGATTGTTGCAAAATACAATATTCCTCACATTTCAACTGGGGATATGTTCCGCGCAGCAATAAAAAATGGCACAGATTTAGGTCTGAAAGCTAAATCCTTTATGGATAGCGGCAATTTAGTTCCTGACGATGTGACAAACGGTATCGTTCGTGAGCGCTTAGCTGAAGATGATGCTAAGAATGGTTTCTTGCTTGATGGGTTTCCACGTACTGTTGAGCAAGCTGAGGAATTAGAAAGTATTCTTTCGGACCTCGGAACAAAGCTTGATGCTGTTGTTAACATTCAAGTAGATAAAGGCAGCCTGATGAAACGTCTGACTGGTCGGTGGATCTGTCCAACGTGTGGTAAAACGTATCATGAAGTTTTCAATCCTCCCAAACAAGCGGGGATTTGTGACATTGATGGTGCTACACTTTACCAACGTGAAGACGATAAAGCAGAAACTGTTGAAAATCGCCTAAATGTTAATATCAAACAAACGCAACCATTGTTAGATTTTTATGGTGAAAAAGGAACATTATTTGCGGTTAACGGAGAGCAAGACATTGATGTTGTGTTCGAAGACGTAGATAAGATTCTAGCTTCATTTTAAGAAATCATCGCTTATTTTACAGTCGGTACCTATGTAGTGCAAAATGTTTTGTTTTGTAGTATAATGGGTAATTGGCAGTGCAATGAGTAACAACTATGCGAAACATGATGAACGAGAGATTGTCTGAAGATCATCTGGATAAATAGGAATGCTACTGGAAATAGTGATATGAAGGCGTTCGAACTCGAGCCAGATGCACTTGTACTTCCATTTTTGCGGGACCGTACTTTTACCGATTGTCTGACGATGTATAAAATTAATTCCTTGTCGTGGGGAACAATTTTGGTATGTCTAGCGTTTTTTCATGTAATAAAATTTTACGCGAAAAGAAATGGCAGACCTGTAAATGGTCCAGTTAAAAAGAGTAAGGAGGTAGCAACTTATGGCAAAAGAAGATGTAATCGAAGTGGAAGGTACAGTGGAAGACACATTGCCTAACGCGATGTTCAAAGTTGTACTAGAAAATGGTCATACTGTTTTAGCTACAGTTTCTGGCAAAATCCGTATGCACTATATTCGTATTTTACCAGGTGATAAAGTAACGGTGGAACTTTCCCCGTATGACTTGACACGTGGCAGAATCACTTACCGTTTTAAATAAGAAATTATCGGAAATGAAATTATATACCGGTCTGGTTCGCCAGCTATTTTTCAATCGGTTTATAGAGACATTTTCTCTAGTAAACAAGGAGGTATATCTACATGAAAGTAAGACCATCAGTAAAACCAATCTGTGAGAAATGTAAAGTTATTCGCAGAAAAGGTAAAGTAATGGTAATTTGTGAAAATCCGAAACATAAACAAAAACAAGGATAAGAGGAGGTGCTTTTATAAATGGCACGTATTGCAGGTGTTGATGTTCCGCGCGAAAAGCGTATCGTAATATCTTTGACTTACATCTATGGTATCGGTAACCAAACGGCTAAAGATGTATTAAAAGAAGCAGGTGTTTCTGAAAATACTCGTACTCGTGATTTGACTGAAGAAGAACTTGGTAAAATCCGTGAACTAGTTGACAAAATTAAGGTTGAGGGTGATCTTCGTCGTGAAGTGAACTTGAATATCAAACGTTTGATCGAAATCGGTTCTTATCGTGGCATGCGTCATCGTCGTGGTCTACCAGTTCGTGGACAAAACACGAAGAATAACGCACGTACTCGTAAAGGCCCATTAAAAACGGTCGCAGGTAAGAAGAAATAATTATTAGTAAGTAAAGGAGGTAGTTTGTGAATGGTACGTAAAACTAATACTCGTAAACGTCGTGTGAAAAAGAATATCGAAGCTGGTATTGCACACATTCGTTCTACATTCAATAATACAATTGTAACGATTACTGACATGCACGGTAATGCAGTAGCATGGTCAAGTGCTGGAGCTTTAGGCTTTAAAGGCGCTCGTAAATCAACACCTTTCGCGGCGCAATTAGCGGCTGAAACGTGTGCAAAAGCTGCACAAGAACATGGTTTGAAAACTTTGGAAGTAACAGTTAAAGGACCAGGTTCAGGTCGTGAAGCAGCGATTCGTGCTCTTCAAGCTGCAGGTCTTGATGTAACTGCTATTAAAGATGTAACTCCAGTTCCTCATAACGGATGTCGTCCTCCAAAACGTCGTCGTGTCTAAGTAGTCGTATTTTGTTCGCAACTTTGAACTATTGTCACGAGATTCTTCATAGGGATCTTAGCCAAAGAGACGTTTTGAAGGAGGGTAAATTTGAATGATCGAAATTGAAAAACCGAAAATCGAGACGATTGAGATCAGCGATGATGCCAAGTATGGAAAGTTTGTTGTAGAGCCACTAGAGCGTGGATATGGTACAACTTTGGGTAACTCCTTACGTCGTATTCTGTTATCTTCTCTTCCTGGTGCTGCAGTAACGTCTATCCAGATCGATGGAGCGTTACATGAGTTTTCTGTAATCGAAGGTGTAGTAGAAGATGTAACTAGCATGATTTTAAATATCAAGAAACTTGCACTTAAAGTGTATGCCGAAGATGATAAAACTTTGGAAATTGATATGCAAGGCCCAGGAGTCGTAACTGCTGGCGATATTAACTACGATAGCGATGTTGAAATTCTGAATCCAGATCTTCATATTGCCACTCTTAGTGATAACGCAAAATTCCATGTACGCCTTAATGCGGCACGTGGTCGTGGTTATACACCTGCGGATCAAAATAAACGTGAAAACATGCCAATCGGTGTACTTCCAGTTGACTCGATTTTTAGCCCGGTTATCCGTGTTAACTATCAAGTGGAAACAACACGTGTTGGACAATCCACGAATTATGACAAGCTTACTTTTGACGTTTTAACAGACGGAAGTATTAGCCCTGAAGAAGCTGTTTCCTTGGGAGCAAAAATTCTTACAGAGCATTTAAATATTTTTGTTGATTTAACAGATGAAGCTCAAAAAGCGGAAATCATGATTGAAAAAGAAGAAAGCCATAAAGAGAAAGTGCTTGAAATGACAATTGAAGAATTGGACTTATCTGTTCGTTCTTACAACTGTTTGAAACGCGCTGGAATCAATACAGTACAGGAATTAGCTGACAAATCTGAGGATGATATGATGAAAGTTCGTAACTTGGGTCGTAAATCTTTAGAAGAAGTTAAAGTGAAACTGTCTGATCTTGGCTTAGGTTTACGAAACGAAAATTAATTTTTACTTTGTGAAGGAGGGAAATCCATGGGTTACAGAAAATTAGGTCGTACTAAATCGCAACGTAAAGCATTGCTACGTGATCTAGCGACTGATTTAATCGTTTTCGAACGTATCGAAACAACTGAAGCGAAAGCTAAAGAGATTCGTTCTGTCGTTGAAAAATTGATCACTTCTGGTAAAAAAGGAGACTTGCATTCTCGTCGTCAAGCAGCTGCTTTTGTACGTCACGAAGTTGTTAACGTGGTACAAAAAGAAGTGAAAGATAAAGATGGTAATACTGTGACAAAAAATCGTCCAGTTTACGCTTTACAAAAATTATTTGATGATGTTGCTCCACGTTACGCGGAACGTCAAGGCGGATACACTCGTATCATGAAAAAAGGTCCTCGTCGCGGTGATGGCGCACCAATGGTTATCATTGAATTAGTATAATTCATGTGTTAAAGCAAGTGGAGTGTTATGATAGAGCGGTTCGCCGTCTTTGTCTAGCTCTGTGTGTCTTCTCTCTCGCAAAAAGTGTGGAGAGAAGCGCAGGCTTTTTTTTGTTGTGAATCAAGGGGCAACCCTTATTCACTGTTACATAACGTAGAGATCGATCGCGAACTTTATGAATGACATGATACAAAAAAGCTAATCGTTTATGCGGTTAGCTTTTTTGTATGCGCTGGGATCAATTTGTATAGTATGGGGCACTTCCTGTATAATTGGGGAAGGACGGAGATGACGTTATGCGGAGTTCAACAATGAATCAGAAGTTAAATATTTTGCGGGCAGGTGTTCTTGGTGCGAACGACGGGATTGTTTCGGTAGCTGGAATCGTGATTGGAATTGCTGGTGCGACAACGGATATAGGGACTATTTTTATAGGGGGAATTGCTGGGCTTATAGCTGGTGCGCTTTCTATGGCTGGTGGAGAATATGTGTCTGTTAGTACGCAGAAGGATACGGAAGAAGCAGTCATCAATAAGGAAAAATTAGAGTTAACGAATGATTATCAAGGGGAAATTGAGGAACTTGCGGGTATTTATAAGGAGAAGGGATTATCAGATCGTTTGGCAAAGGAAGTTGCAACGAAGCTGATGGAAAAGGATGCATTGGCGGCACATTCGGAGGCAGAGCTTGGCTTGAAATTGAATGATTTTGCGAATCCTTGGCAGGCAGCGTTATCTTCTTTGGTTTCTTTTACAGTTGGGGCGATCTTGCCATTATTGGCGATTTTACTTTTACCGGCGGGGATTCGGATTTGGATGACGTTTGTCGTTGTCTTGCTGGCACTTGCTTTGACGGGTTATGTTAGTGCTTATTTGGGCGAGGCGCCAAAGCGAAATGCGGTTTTGCGGAATATGGTTGTTGGAATGCTGACGATGCTTGTGACGTATGGCGTTGGGACGCTGGTTGGTGCTTGAGTTATAAACGGTGATTCTGTTCTAGGTAATGTTTGCGTGCGTAGGAAATTGCAAAATCTTGAAACGCTTTCACAGCGGGTGGTAGGTAGTGATTTTTAAGGGTGGTAATATAGATGAATCGCTGATGTGCGGGCTCGGTGATGGTTAGGATCGCGACGGGATAGTGAGTGAGTGTGGAGATTCTTGGGATGACGGCGATGCCCTGGTTTGCTGCGACGAGTCCTGCAAGTGCGGAATCTTCTTCTACTTCAAATTTGATATTAGGTGTGATGTTGACCTCGCGAAATAGGCTGTCGATGAGAGGCCGCACGCCACTACTTGCGCTAAATGAGATGAATGGATAGTCTTGTGTATCTTTTAAGTTTATGGTCGATTTATGGGCTAGTGGGTGGTCCAGCGGAACAATGACGACCAGCTCTTCTTCGACAATGGGAATGAACTCCACGTCGGTTGTATCGGTGACCATGGAGCAAAGTGCAATATCGTATTTTTCCTCTTTCAGACCTTGAATGAGGTTATTTGTCGTGCCTTGTTGTAGGGAAAAAGTGATGTCGGGCTCTATTTTGGCAAATTCGCGAATCAGTGTTGGGACGAAGTGGGCGCCAAGTGTGTAGATGAAAGCTAGATCAACAACGCCTCCGGTTGCACTTGTTAATTTTCGGAGTTGCTCTTCGCCGCGTTCGAGTTCTGCGAGTGAGTTTGTGACGTAAGGTAGGAAAAAGCGTCCGTATTTTGTTAGTTTGACGTTGCGGCCTTGTTTTTCGAAGAGATAGGTGTTCAGGTCTTTTTCTAGTTCGGAAATGGCGTGGCTGAGACTTGGTTGTGAAATTCCGAGTTCGGCGGCTGCTTGGGTGTAGTGTTCTAACTTTGCGAGTGTGCGGAAATAGTGAAGTTGGCGTAGGTTCATGTGTTCTCCTCTTTTCTATGGGTGTGATGGAAGCTATAGATAAAAACTATGAATGAAGCTGAAAAAAAGTATTGGATATCGATATGATGCTGCGTTTATAATAAGAGTATAGACACGCGACATGTTTTATGTGAAAAGTATAACATGGATTCGTGACAATAACAATTTGGAATATTCACTTGGCGCGCATGAGAAGATTTCCAACAAAGACAGATGGATTTGTAAAGGAGTCTCAAAAATGAAGAAGTATCAGCATTTATTTTCACCTCTAACAGTTAAGCGGATGACGCTCAAGAATCGTGTTGTCATGCCTCCTATGGGTACGAATTTTGCGGGGCCGGATGGTTCGATGCAAGAGAAACATATTAAATATTATGAGCAGCGGGCAAAAGGTGGAACGGGCCTGATTGTTGTTGAGAATGCGGCGGTCGAGTATCCACTTGGTTCGAATGGGACGACGCAGATTAGGATTGATCATGATAGCTTTATTCCTGGAATGTATCAGTTGACGGAGCGATTACACAATTATGGTGCGTGTGTCGCGTTACAGATTAATCATTCGGGAGCTTCGGCGGTTGCGGAACGTATTGGGATGCAAGCTGTTTCGGCATCTGATATTCCTTCTAAGAAAGGTGGCGGGATTCCTCGTCCGCTAGAACAGGAAGAAATATTGGATATTGTGAAGTATTATGGGAAGGCTGCTAAACGTGTGCAAATGGCTGGGTTTGACGCTGTTGAGATTCATGCGGGGCATTCTTACTTGATTTGTCAGTTTCTATCGCCGCTTTATAACAAGCGGACGGATGAGTTTGGTGGTAGCATGGAAAATCGGACGCGTTTTGCACGGATGATTATTGATGAGGTGAGGGCGCAAGTTGGCCCATTTTTCCCGATTATGTTACGTGTGAGTGCGGATGAGTTTGTGAAGGGCGGTAATACGCTTGATGACACGCTTGCACTGCTCGAATTTTTGAATGACGAGGTGGATATTTTCAATGTTTCTGCTGGGGTCAATGATTCGTTGCAGTATCAGATTGATAAAATGAATTTGGCGGATGGATGGCGTTCTTATATGGCGAAGGCTGTGAAGGATAAGTTCGGAAAGCCGACGATGACGACGGGGAATATTCGTAATCCTGATGTTGCTGAGAAATTGGTAGCGGATGGTGAGGCGGATTTGATCGGTATGGGTCGTGGTCTGATCGCGGAACCTAAGTGGGTCGAGAAGGTGGCATCGGGAAATGAAGCGATGTTGCGTAAGTGTATTTCGTGTAATATTGGTTGCGCGGGGCATCGGATTGCGCTGAATCGGCCGATCTGCTGTACGATTAATCCGGATTTGATAAACGAGGATGCTTATTTGGAAAATCGCGTGAACAAACAGACGAATGTTGTGGTCATTGGTGGTGGAACGGCTGGGCTTGAGGCGGCTTGTACGGCGGCTGAGGTTGGATGCCAGGTGACACTATTTGAAGGACGAGATTATCTTGGTGGGTTGGCTCGTGATATTTCCTTTTTGCCTGATAAGGAACGGATTGGCGATTTTCCGGATTATCTGATAGAGCGAAGTCGTCGCTTGAAAAATTTGGTGACGTTGACGGGTGTGAAAGCGGACATTGCGACGCTTGATCATTATAAGCCGGATATCGTTGTGAATGCGACGGGATCGAAGCCAATTTTGCCACCGATTGCGGGATTGCTTGAAAATGTTGATAAATCAGGTGGTAAAGTGAAGTCGATTTCTGGTATGATTGCAGGGTTAGATGGATTTACTGATTTCGCTGACAAAAAGATTGTGGTTGTTGGTGGCGGAGCGGTTGGCTTGGATGTTGTTGAATTCTTCGCGGAACGTGGAGCGGCGGTGACAATTATTGAACGGTTGCCTGCGCTTGGCCAGGATTTGGATATGATCACGCGCTTGTCGATGATGCAAATGATTGATGATGAATCGGTGAGTGTGCGTCTGAATACTTCGTTGATGGAAGTTGGCGAATCGCATTTTAAAGTTTCCTTTGAAGATGTGGAGGAACAGCTAGATTTTGATTATGGTTTTGTTTGTCTCGGTATGAGGCCAGAGAAACCAGATCTAAGTGAACTTGAGAATTATTATGTGGAACAAGGCGTGGAGGTTGTGAATATTGGCGACAGTCGCGCGACGAGAAAGATACTGGATGGTGTTCGTGAGGGTAGGAATATTCTTAAGACGCTAGTAAAAATAGGTTCATTATAAGCCCAGCGTGACGATAAACGCTTATCTTCGTCGTTAAAGTCTCCGCCCAGGTGCTCGTGTACACATCGTACATTCCGCTCCAGTGCTCGACTTTGCCTAGAATATAAGCATTTCTCGCCAGGCTGGGGTTCAGCGGGAAATCGAGAATGACGGTTTTTCATGAATGCTAAGTTAGGTTGTTTAGAGGCTCCCACCTCTTTTATGACGAAGTATGTGAATGGCAGTGGTAATCCCCTTTATTACTGCTAATTCGATGCTTTTAAAAATTTTATTTGGTAGTAGATTTGGAATTTTAGATTTTTATGTTCAATAATACACATATGGGAAAGGAAGTTTTTAGAATGGCAGAACGTATTTCTGGGAAGACGCAGTTGATTGGATTATTAGGTACGCCGATTTCGCACAGTTTATCGCCGAAGATGCATAATGAGGCTTTTGCGAAGTTAGGATTGGATTATGTTTATTTGGCTTTTGATGTTGGTAATGAGCAGTTGGAGGACGTTATTAAGGGCTACCGGGCGCTTGGTGTTCGTGGAAGTAATGTGACGATGCCGAATAAGGTGTTGGTGAAGAAATACTTGGATAAACTGTCTCCGGCGGCGGAACTTGCTGGTGCTGTGAATACGATCGTGAATGATGATGGTGTTTTGACGGGGCATATTACGGATGGAACGGGATATATGCGCGCGCTTGTTGAGGCGAATGTGGATATTATCGGAAAGAAAATGACGATCGCTGGTGCTGGCGGTGCTGCGACTGCGATTTGTATTCAGGCGGCACTTGATGGCGTGAAGGAAATTTCGATTTTCAATAAGAAGGATGCGTTTTTCGATCGTGCGGAGCAAACAGTTCAGGACATTAATGCAAAAACGGATTGTAAGGCGCAGTTGTTTGATTTGGATGATGTTGATGCTCTGCGCGCGGAGATTGCGGACAGTGTCATTTTCACCAATGCGACGTCGATCGGTATGAAGCCGTATGTTGGACAAAGTGTTGTTCCAGATGCTTCTTATTTACGTCCTGATTTGATTGTGTCGGATGTTGTGTATATTCCAACGAAAAGTCATTTGCTAGGGATGGCAGAGGGTGTTGGATGTGAGACGATTAATGGACTAGGCATGATGTTATGGCAAGGTGCGAAGGCATTTGAGATTTGGACTGGGGAAGAAATGCCTGTGGATTATATTAAGGAATTGTTATTCTAAAAAAACAAATAAGGGAGTAAAGCAGATGAAAAATAAGTACATGCCTACAGCGATTGGGCTTTATATTAACTACTTTGTGCATGGAATGGGCGTTTTAATTATTACGCTGAATATGACGTCTTTGTCGGAACAATGGGGAACGGATAAAGCGGGGGTTGCGGTTGTTATTTCTTCGCTTGGAATTGGGCGTCTGCTCGTATTGTTTGTGTCGGGATGGTTGTCGGATAAATTTGGACGGAAGCCGTTTGTTTATTTAGGAATGGCGGCGTACTTGGCTTTCTTTATCGGGATTTTATTTAGTCCGACGATTGCTGTTGCTTATATTTTTGGTATTTTGGCAGGGATTGCGAATTCGTTCCTTGATTCGGGTACATATCCAGCTTTGATGGAATCATTTCCGAAATCACCGGGAACAGCGAATGTTATTATTAAGGCCTTTATTTCTGGTGGTCAGTTCGCATTACCGCTTATTATTGGTGTTTTAGCGGCTACTGGTGCTTGGTATGGCTGGTCATTTATTGTTGCGATTGTTATTTTGGGAGCGAATGCGCTTTATCTCATGAAGCGGCCGTTTCCAAATCATAAACAGAGTGCGGATGATGCAGCTGCGGCGGATGTTCCTCAGACGGAATTTAAACAGAAGCCTAAGTTTATGGTGGAAGGAATTTGTTTCATTTTATACGGATATATTGCTCAAGCTACGTTTTACTTGGTAAGCCAGTGGTTGGCGCAGTATGGGGAAAGTGTCGCTGGAATGAGTCGTGGTTCTTCGTTATCGTTAGTTAGTATTTATACGATTGGGTCGCTTTCGTGTGTGTTCTTGACGTCAGCGCTTGTGAAGAAAATGGTTCGCCCGGTTTACTTTTTAGTACTGTATACGTTTATTTCGATGGTTGCTTTACTCGCGGTTTACCTGTTCCCAACGCCAGTTATGTGTTTTATCTTTGCGTTTGTGATCGGGTTCTCAGCTGCCGGTGGTGTTTTGCAACTGGGTCTTACGATTATGGCGGAGCTTTTCCCAGGTGGAAAGGGCACTGTGACGGGGATTTTTTATACAGCAGGAAGTATCGCTTCGTTTACGATTCCGCTAATTACGGGGCAAATGTCGAAAACTAGTATTGCGAATATTATGTTGTTTGACTTTTTTATCGCTGCGGCAGGTTTTCTGATTGCATTAATCATCTTTTATCGTTATCGTAAAGTAGTGAAGGTAAATTAGCATACGAGGAGGAAAACGGATATGAAAAGTGTGGCAGTGAGAGATATCGTGATTGGTGAGGGTGCGCCTAGTATTTGTGTCCCTATGGTCGGTGTGAATTCCGAACTATTGCTTGAAGAAGCGCGTATGCTGGTGGACATTGATTTGGACGCAGTGGAATGGCGTGTGGATTTTTATGAAGATGTGGCGGATATCGCGAAGGTGAAAAATATGTTGCGCGAGATTCGGAGCATTTTAGGAAATATACCAGTTATATTCACGTTCCGAAGTGCGAAAGAGGGCGGTGAGCGTGAGTTTCCAGTAGCGGATTATGTGGCGCTGAATAAGGAAGTTGCTGCGACTGGCATGGCGGATATCGTTGATGTGGAGCTATTTACGGGAGATCAGGAAGTGGCGGAACTTGTTGCGGCGATTCATGCAGCTGGTGCGAAAGTGATCATGTCGAATCATGATTTTGCGAAGACGCCGGCTGAGGATGAAATCGTGTCACGCCTTGTGAAGATGCAAGATTTCGGCGCGGATTTGCCTAAAATTGCTGTGATGCCGCAATCGCCTGCTGATGTATTGACGTTACTTAGTGCGACCAATACGATGCGTGAAAAATTTGCGGATCGTCCGATTGTAACGATGTCGATGGCGGGAACTGGGGTTGTTTCTCGGTTAGCAGGAGAAATTTTCGGTTCGGCGTTGACATTCGGGGCTGCGAAAAAGGCTTCAGCGCCTGGTCAAGTTGCGGTGGATGAGTTACGACAAGTATTGGATTTATTGCACAAAAGTTTGAACTAATAAATAATGCCTCTTAGGAAATATTTCGTTTTCTAAGAGGTTTTGTTGGTTTTCACTATATTTTAATCATTTTTTATATGGTATAATTAATGCTCAATTGTGAACAATGTATGCACCTTGGGAGGGGAAAAGATGGAACGACAAATAGAATTGGGGAAAGTTATCACAACAAAGAAAAAGTTTAGATTTTGGATAGGCTTGTTACTTGGTTTCGGCTGTTTAGTGAACTATTTTGATCGTATTAATTTGACGGTAGCAGGGCAAGTTTTAATGGATGAACTCAGCATTTCGCCAGCGATGTTTGGTATTTTGTTATCTTCTTTTTCTTGGACGTATGCGCTGATGCAGATTCCGATGGGCTTAGTATTGGACCGGATCGGTGTAAAGTGGTTGAACCGGGTGTGTTCGATTGTTTGGGTTTTTGCGACGGGACTTACGGCGTTTATTAGTGGATTATTGCCATTATTTATTTTAAGATTATCGCTTGGTGTGGCGGAGGCTCCGGCGTTTAGTGCGGCTTCGAAAGCAACGGGATATTGGTTTCCGCTGAAGGAACGTGGTTTTGCGACGGCGATGTTTGATATGTCGTCCAAACTATCAAATGTGATCGGTGTGCCCCTGGTTGCTTTTGTTATTTCGAAATGGGGCTGGCGTGAGGCGTTTTTGCTAACCGCGGCGATTAGTATTGTTTATTGTGTTTGGTTTTGGTTGCTTTATCGTGATCCTGAGGAACATCCACGACTTTCAAAAGAGGAATTGGATTATATTCAGGCGGGCGATGTGCAAAAACAGGTCGCGCAAGGTGAGGGTAGTAGCTTGTTGTACTTGATGAAACAGCGTAAATTGTGGGCGCTTGCGATTGGTGCGGCTGCGTATAATTATTCGTTTTTCTTGTTTTTGACGTGGTTGCCTAACTATTTGATGCAGGAACTTCATTTGGATATTATGAAATCGGGTTTATATACGGCGATTCCGTGGGCTTGTGGGGCGCTGTCTAGTATTTTAATTGGCGGATTGTTCGTTGATTTTCTGATTAAGCGAGGATTTGATCCGTCGAAGGTGCGGAAGTTATTTTTGACGATTGGGATGTTGCTTGGACTCGCGGTTATTGGGGCGGCAACAACGACGGATACGCGGACGGCAATTATCTTCTTTAGCATCGCGGTTTCGGGAATTTGTATTGCGTCTACGATTAATTGGTCGATGCCATCGATCTTAGCGCCGAATGGTTCGGTTGGTGCGGTGAGTGGGTTTATGAACTTTATTGGTAACTTGACGGCGATTGCAGCTCCGATTGTGACTGGGTTTATCGTCGGCGCGACGGGCAGTTTCTCGATTGCGTTTGTTGTGGCGGGTGTCGTGATGGTGATTGGAATTTTATCAATCACAATTTTCTTAGGTCGTATTGAAAAAATTCCAGATCAAGAGAAAAAGGTGATTTTGGACTGATCACTAGGTACAACTCGAGTTTGTATCAACGCACTATTTTCGGAAATAGCGTGTGAAGAAGTGTCATTTTTTGTCGTGAATCAAGAGGAATCTCTTATTCGCGCTTGCATAGTCACATTCAAAGCCCCATCTTGGCATAAGATGGGGCTTCTTTATCGCATTGCGCCAATCAAAAAGGTGGTTTCTCTTCTATATCCGTACCAAGAATATCTTGAAGCACGCCCATTTTCTTGATAACCCATGGTGCATTCTGCGATACTAGGATATCTTGTTTCCGCAGTTTGGCCAGTACTGCCGTCGTATAGCTCTTTGATGTATCAGACATATCCGCAATAACGGCGTAACTTGTGAATAACGGCAATTCTCTTTGATCGTCTTTCACCCGCATACCGAACCGAGCCAAGCGTAGTAACGTAAAGATGACGCGTTTTTCTGCATCCATTTTGCGCATAGTCGCTAAAGTATAAAGTCGATAGCGTGATTCTACTGCAAATTGAAGTAGGATGAAATTCTTGGGATCTTCTGTTCGTAATACCCCACGCAAATACTCAAAATCAATCTCCCACCAAACAGCGTCTGATAAAAAAGAGAAATTCGTCTCATACGGGATATGTTCCTCTATAATTGGCAGGGTTACGAATTCGCCAGGAAAATTGATGAAATAATTACTCACGCCATCTTCCCCAATAAAACGTTGCTGCAAGTAGCCACTTTCTAGTAGATAGCAAACCTTGCGACTATTGCCTATCGTCATACTAGTGCCCTTCGCGACCCGATGCTGCGTACAAAAGTGATTGAAATTTTTATCGGATTTCAGGATTTTTAGAATGTTGGAAAAGGAAGCGTAGGATTCTAACTCGGTTTTCTTATACATATATATCATCCCCTTTTTTAAGTTAACATCATACCTTTAAAAGTATCAATAAAGCTTATCAGTACCCAAAAAGGTGCGGTGTAGCGAAATTTGATGCTTTTTATATTGTTCACAAAACGTTCAAAAAGCAGGCGTTATAGAGCCTAATTTCGTTTTTTTACGTATTTAGAAATTTAAAAAAGAGCTTTGCATACTGATTTAGGTATGGTAGGACTTTTGTGAAATTTTATCAGTATCGCGCTTAAAAAGCAAAGAATTACAAAGCGAGATATACTAGGTTCATCGAAAAGAAACATCCTGAAAAACAAGAAAGGAATGAAACAACGAGTATACACGGCGCGCTCCATCTACATATATAATTACCCAAATAATGAACAAGCTAGTCGTGGTAGCAGGCATTAATTAAAAATTACACGTCACAAAATGTACGAAAATAAATGAATTTCTCGTCTCATAAGTTCCATCAACGTAAAAAAGTACATGATAAGATAAATATAGCGAAAGGCAGTGAAGAGAGGGGTGAAGGCTTATTAGTTATTTAGAACTCTTCGATAAGAGTGTCATTGAGCAAGAGTTTAGTAGTTTACAATTATTAAAAGTACTGTCCGACGAAAATTATTATCCGATTCATAAAGAAAAAGTTTTTTTCCATAAAAAAGATATACTTTGCTTGGAAGATGTAGTACAAGATTCCATCTATTTTGTTCAAGCTGGCATTTGTGAGTCGTCAAAACATGGACACACGATGAGCTTTATTGGAAAACATGATATTGTCGGTATTAGCGATATATTAGGAAACGAAGAATCGTTCGTTAGTGTGATAGCTTTAACAGATACGATAGCTTGGCGTTTTTCAAAGGAAGAAGTGATGAGAAAACTGATGTACTCTCAAGAAGGGGCATTTTATCTCTATCACTATATGAAAAGGATGAATATCAAATTATTAGAAAAGTATACATTACAAACGTTTGATACACGAGAACAATTGATTGGAATATTAACGTATTTGGGACAACTTTACGGGGAAGACGAGCCTAATCAAATGAAATTACCGAAAATTTTCACGAAACAGATTATTGCGAATTACATGGGTGCATCCCGCCAACATATTTCACGCCTGTGTAAGCAGTTAGAAATGGAAGGCGTCTTTGAAAAAGATGAGCACCGATTTATCTTGAATAAGAAAGAGATAGCCCATGTATGATAAATAAATGAAAACCTGGAAGGGCGGTGATGCTTGGGAACAGGCAGCGACATCGATGGAAGTGGCAAGAAAGCAGAACGAAAAGCAACAAAAAACCAAATTTGAAGGAGATTGAAAAATATAATGACACATTCAACAACTAACAAAGGGAACAAGAACGATTTAATGAAAAAGGCATTGAAAACAGCAGCAGTAGCAACAATCGCATTCTCAGTAGTGGCACAACCACTTGCTACTATTGCAAATGCAGAAGAAGCAACAGTAAACAAGGCAGAACGACAATTAGAAACACAAACAGCTTCAACTAATTTATTGGCACACCCTGATTTTGTAACTAATACGAATGGTATAGGGTACGTTGGATGGACACCAGTAACAGCTACGTTTGAAGGACATAATTCTAGACAAACGACTGTGAAAAACATTCAGCCGAGCACATATGAATACCAGTACTCAACAACATATGGAAAAAATGGAACTATCATAGGCGATCATGCTAACTATATTTCTTTTTCAGAGGATGGGAATAAAAGTCTATCCTTTTATGGACCATTGAACCATAGTAGGTCAGCGCAAGGTGTACAACAAACTATTAAAACAATACCAGGTCAAAAATATACTATAAAAAGCAATCTTAGAATAAATACGTCTTGGTACCAAGATCCAAATAATTTGGCGTGGACTTCAGGTGGAGCTGCTGTCGTAACAGTAATGGACCAAAATAAAAATAAATTGGCACAAAGTAGTACGGATTGGAATCAGAATGTCCCAAACTCCTCTATAGATTTTGTTGCTACTAGTACAACGACCGATATTTCATTGATTTCAGTTTACGGCGCTAAATTCAGCGATGTTCAAGTGACACAAAAAACAAGTTTGATGGTAGATGATATTACTTCTGACACAACAAAAGTGACAGGAATAGGCCTACCAAACCAAGCTGTAACAGTAACTATTGGTTCAAAACAATACTCAGGTACAACGGATTCAACAGGTAAATTTAGCATTGATATTACGAAACCAGCACCTGGTCAAACAGTCACTATCAAAAGTGGCGAAGATACAATTGAAAAAACTGTTATCGACAAAACAGGAGAAACAGCAACAGTATCAGTAGACGGCCTATTTGTTGACAATGATCCAACTAAACCAATTAAAGATACAACAGATCAAGCAAAAATTGATGCAGCGCAAGCAGAAGTAAATAAAGTAGTAGATCCAACAGTAAAAGAAGATTTACAAAAAGATATTGATAATGCACAAGCACAATTAGATAAAAAAGAATCTGATAAAGCGACAGCAGCGGGTAAAGAAGCAGTAGACGGATTGTTTGTAAATAATGACCCAAGCAAAGACATCAAAGATACAACAGATCAAGCAAAAATTGATGCAGCCCAAGCGGTAGTAAATAAAATCACAGATCCAGCGGTTAAAGAAGATTTACAAAAAGACATCGACAAGGCTCAAGACCAACTAGATAAAAAAGAAGAAGCAGCAACAGCCGCAGCAGCAGAAAAAGCAGCGCAAGAAGCAGCAAAAACATCAGTAGATGACTTATTTATGAACAACAACCCAAGTCAAGATATTAAAACTACAACAGATCAAGCAAAAATTGACGCAGCACAAGCCTTAGTAAACAAAGTAAAAGACCCAGCAGTAAAAGCAGATTTACAAAAAGACATCGATAATGCACAAGCTAAATTGGATGCTAAAAATGCAGTCCTAACTGCTCCAACTGTAAACAACGTAACGAATAAAGACACAGTTGTTACAGGTAAAGGAACACCAGGATTAACTGCAGTTGTCAAAATTGGAACAGCAACGTATACAGCTACGATCGGAGCTGACGGTAAATATTCCGTAACGATTCCAGTACAAAAAGCAGATACAGTCATCACTGTCGCGCAAAAGAACTCTGCTAAAACTAGCCCATCCACAACTGTAAAAGTAGCAAACTATATTCCAGCAACAGCACCAATGGTAGACAGTGTAGCACCATTCCAACAAGCGATTACAGGTAAAGCACCAGCAGGCACAGTGTCCGTACGTTTAATCGTCAACGGAGTACCGCAACGTTTGGTTGCACCAGATGCTAATGGTAACTTCTCATTCTACAGCCGTTTCGTTTCAGATGGTACTGTATCTAATCTACGCCTGAAACAAGGTGATATCGTAACAGTCGATTACGGTAACAAAACACCAGCGAACTTAGCAACTAGTGTAACTGTAAGTCAAGCTGCTAAACCAATTATCGACACAGTAAAAGCTGAGTCTGATTATATTACTGGTTTAGTACCAACAGGAACACAAGTATTACGTCTATCCATTAACGGCGTAGCACAACGTACGGTAACACCACAAGCAAACATCGATGCAGTAACAGCAGGTGGTATCGGTTCAAACGGTCGATTCAAAATTTACAGCCGTTTCTTTAAAGACGAAACAGGAGTATCACGTAAATTGAAAGCCGGCGATAAAATCACTGTCGATCTTGGTGCACAAATTCCAGGAGACACAGGTACAACAGTAACAGTTGTCGCTAAATAATTGCATTCTCGAACTCTTAACTGGCTTATGTCAGTTAAGAGTTTCCCTTTTAAATACGATACTTACATGGAGGTTCCAAACCTAATGAAAA
Organism: Listeria weihenstephanensis; assembly: GCF_003534205.1. NCBI lineage: Bacteria > Bacillati > Bacillota > Bacilli > Caryophanales > Listeriaceae > Paenilisteria > Paenilisteria weihenstephanensis. Next base: position 406,428 of record NZ_CP011102.1, read on the forward strand.
AAGCAACTATTTTTGCCAGTCTCGCAGCTCTAACCTTAGTACTAGGTGGATGTGGGAACACCGCAGATGATACAAAAGATAACACACCGAAATCCGAAACCGTCGCTAAAAAAGAATCGACCAACATGACGAAAAAAGTAGATGGTGTGGCTATTGAAATTACAGAAGCAGTCAAACTCGATAAAGCCAAAAAAACAGATGACACAATCCTTAAAATCCATCTCAAAGGCAAGAACAACGGTGCCGATGCGCAACCTCTAGACGCAATGCTGTTATCAGTCAAGAACAGTGAAGGAAAGACACTTGAAATATATCCATCGACAAGCCTTGGCACAACATTAGCACCTGGGGATGAAGCAGAAGGCGATGCATTTTATGTGTTAAAAGGCGATACACCATTAACATTGACCTACGAAAACCCCGATACAAAATCAAAAGCAACATGGACGATAAATACAATCAAGGATGCGAGTTAAATGGAAAAAACGCTCGATATCAAACATATCGGCCAGTTCTTTAAAAAATATTGGTACATCGTTGTCGCCGCTTGTATAGCAGGCATGATAGCGATGGCCCTTTATACCTCTTACTTTATTACACCGACTTACCAAGTGTCCACAGACGTTCTTGTGAATCAGCAAAAAGAAGAACAAGTGACAGCCTCTGATGTGCAATCGAATCAACAGTTTGTCAATACGTATTCTGTTATCTTGACGAGTAATCGAATTTTAGACCAAGTGAAAGATAATTTGGATTTACCCCAATCGGTCAAACAGTTGAAGCAGCAAATCGCCGTTGAAAATGAAAACAGTTCGCAAGTCATCACCATCAAAGTGACAGATGAAGATCCTGACGATGCCGCGCTTATCGCAAACGAAATGACGACCATCTTCAAAAAAGACATTAAGAACATCATGGATCAACAAAATGTTACCGTCCTTTCAGAGGCGAAGGCAGAGGACAACAAAGTTCCCATCAATCCCGATAAAAAATCCGCGCTTGCTTTAGGCGCATTCGGGGGACTCGTTCTCGGAATCCTAGTAACGTTCCTACTTCAACTTCTGAACACAACCATCAAATCTGAAAAAGACATCGAAGCATTGACAGACGTTCCAATTATGGGCTCGATTCAAAAAGAACGGAAGAAGAAGGTGAAGCATCGTGCAAAAAGAACGTTCAAAACTACTGATTAAGCACCAAAAAGGCTCGAAAATCGCAGAACAATTCCGAATGATTCGGACAAATATCGAATTCATCAGCAAAAAACGAGCACTGAAAACCATCATGATTACCTCAACGAAGCCACAAGAAGGTAAGTCCACTATTATCGCCAATCTAGCAGATGTGATGGGGCGGCAAAATATGAATGTCCTCATTATTGATGCAGATTTACGATTACCATCCCAACATTATATTTTAGGCGTAGATAACGCGGTCGGATTAACTGATATTTTAGAAGAAACGCTCGCTGTCAATGCTGTGATTCAAAAGACCACTTTGCATAATGTTGATATTATTTCAGCAGGTCAAAGTCCAAATAACCCATCCGAATTACTATCGAAACCAGCGTTAACCGAGCTATTCGAAACAGTTAAGGAGCATTACGATTACATCCTTGTAGACGCTCCTCCTGTCATTGTTGCCGACACTACAATCGTGGCGCAAGAAATCGATGGCATCATCATGGTCGCTGAAGAAAATAAAACACCGAAACAAAAATTCCAAAAAGCGATGACAACACTGAAAAGCACGCACACACCAATCATCGGCATTATCTTGAACAAAACGAAGCAAGATAAGGGTAGTAAGTATTACTATTACAATAAATGAGTGACAGAAGGAGATCTTTCTATTGAAGAAGCAAATGAACGTACCACAGAGCGATGCTTTCGCGGAAAAATTATTACAACGCGAAATAAGAACAACACTTTCAGCTGAGATTTATCCGAAAATACATCAAAAAAAAGTGTTTATTACAGGAGCAGGGGGTTCGATTGGTTCTGAAATTTGCCGTCAAGTCTATGCACTAAATCCATCTGAGCTCATTTTAGTAGGTCACGGCGAAAACAGCATTTATCTGATTCAAAATGAACTGCTGAATATGCCAAATCCGAAAGTAAAAGTGACAGCTGAAATTCAAGAAATTCAAGATGAGCAAGGCGTCTATCGGTTGATGGAACGAATCAAGCCGGATTTTGTCTTCCATGCAGCGGCTCATAAACACGTGCCACTTATGCAAAACAATCCGCATTCCGCCGTCGCCAACAACATTATCGGTACAAAAAATGTTGCCAAAGCGGCTGGCGAAGTTGGTGTTGGCACATTCGTCCTCGTTTCGACCGATAAAGCCGTTGAACCACAAAATGTCATGGGGGCAAGCAAGCGAATCGCAGAAATGACTGTCGCCCATTTAAATAATAAATATGCAACAAACTATACAACGGTACGATTCGGCAATGTCCTCGCAAGTCGTGGAAGTGTCGTTCCCCTTTTTCTGAAGCAAATCGAAAAAGGTGGGCCACTAACGCTTACAAATCCAGAGATGACGCGTTACTTCATGACGATTGAGGAAGCGGCGAGTCTTGTCGTGAAAGCCGGAACGATGACGAGCGGTGGCGATATCTTCGTCCTCAACATGGGAGAAGCCGTTAAAATTAAAGACATTGCCGAGCGACTGATTACGATGTCGGGGCAACAAAATATTGCGATTCAATATACGGGAATTCGCGATGGTGAGAAGATTCATGAAGGATTACTGGAAGCAGAGGAGCTTATCCAAATGGAAGAAACAGAAGAGATGTTCATTGGAAAAGCGATTATCACACCCAGATATTTAATTGATCGACTCCTCGCAAATTATGAGACTTTTTCTAAAGAAGAGCTTACTGTAGAACTGTTAAAAGTAGCCAATCGAAATGAAGTTCACATTCCAATGGAGGTCTAGTTTATGTATTACGAAGCAATGCAAGAAAAGATAAATACGAAAAACGTCACGGTGGGTGTTATTGGACTCGGTTATGTCGGTTTGCCGCTAGCCATTGAATTTGCCGAAGCAGGATATCCTGTTATCGGTTTTGACATCCATGAAGGTAAAGTCAACCAACTCGCACAAGGCGATTCATATATTATTGATATTACCAATCAGAAATTAACAGTGGCTGTACAAAATGGTCTTTTTGCACCAACGACTGATTTTTCGAAGTTGAGTGAGGTAGACGCGGTATGTATCTGTGTGCCAACGCCGCTTACGAAGTCGCAAGAACCGGACATGTCGTATATCATTGCGGCGGTTGCGGAAATTAAGCGATATATGAAACCCGGTGTGTTGATTACGCTGGAAAGCACGACGTATCCAGGTACAACCGAAGAGCTGATTCAAGCGGAAATCGAAGCGCTAGGTTACCGTGTTGGTGAAGACTTCTTCCTTTGTTTCTCGCCAGAACGCGTGGATCCAGGTAACAAAACGTTCCAAACGAAAAATACGCCAAAAGTGCTCGGTGGCACGACGCCAAATTGTTGCCAATTAGGTGAAGCGTTATACTCGCAGGTGATTGACAATGTGTACCTCGTGAGTTCGACGAAGGTTGCAGAGATGACGAAGCTACTTGAAAACACGTTCCGCAGTATCAACATTGCGTTTATTAATGAGATGGCGATGTTATGTGAAGCATTGGACATGAATGTTTGGGAAGTCGTGGATGCAGCCGCAACGAAACCATTTGGCTTTATGAAATTTACGCCAGGACCAGGCATCGGTGGACATTGTATTCCGCTTGATCCGATGTACTTGTCATGGAAAGCGAAAGGCGCCAATTTTTTCAGTCGATTTATTGAACTAGCGCAAGAGACGAACAAGAAAATGCCGGAACAGGTGATTCATAAAGTGAGTCAGGCGCTGAATTCGGATTATAAATCGATTCGTGGCTCGAAGGTGTTGGTGCTCGGAATGGCGTATAAACCGGATATTGATGATGTGCGTGAATCACCAGCGCTCGATGTATACGAGTTATTACATCAAAATGGTGCGAATGTTTCCTATTATGATCCACATGTCGCGTTCTTCCGTAACGAAGCTGGAACACCGGTTTATAGTGAAGAAAATGCGCATTATGGTGACTATGATGCCGTTGTTATCCTGACGAATCATTGTGTTTTCAACTCAGCGGAGATTATGGCTGACGCGAAGTTGATTGTCGATACGCGAAACATGTTCAAAGGGGAAAATAGCGAGAAAGTCTTTCGTATTGGTTCTGGCTTGCCGGAACGCCGTGCGATGATGCAGTAGGCAATGAGGAAAGCTTTTCAATCTTCATTTTTAAAAAATCTCACGAAGGTTTTCTCTGGTAATGTTGTGGCGCAACTCATCTTAGTGGGTTTATCACCAATCTTAACGCGAATTTTTACACCAGCGGACTTCGGGATATTCGGGACGTATACGAGCTTACTCGGGATTTTCTTAGTCATTTCCGCCTTTGCGTATGAGAAAGCGATTCCGATGGAGGAAGATCGAGATAATGTGCGCCACATCGTGTTATTGTGCATCGGGATTTCGCTGACGTGGTTTGTAAGCGGACTGACTTTGTATTTGGTGACGGGATGGTCGGTATTCCAACTAATGAACGTGCCTGTCTCGTATGCGTTGCCGATTTTATTCGGGATTGGTGTTTTCGCAGCTAGTATTCAGCAGATTTTGAGTTACTGGGCGATTCGGAATAACCAATATGGCAACATTTCATTCGCAAAAATATCGCAAAGTAGTGTGAATGGAGCGGCGCAGATTGGTTTGGCGGGCTTGATAACGAAGACGGGTGTTGGGCTTGTTGCCGGTGATGTATTGGGACGGATTGCAGGCTCGATGAACTTATTGGTTCGTTTCGTGAAGCAGGAAGGGGTAACGGTTGAGCGTGGCAGGTGGAAGCTATTGGCTAAGAAATACCGCCAGTTTCCACGATTAGGAATGCCGTCGCTAGTGTTAAATAATTTAGCCTTACAATTACCGACTTTATTGTTTGTTGTGTTTTTCGGAGTTGCTGCAAGTGGCGAATTTTCCTTAACGCAACGAATGATTGGGATTCCGATTGCGATGATTACGACGGCATTAAGTCAAGTATTTTATGGCAAGGCGAGCGAGTTACAACGAGAAAATCCAGCCGCTTTGCAAAAAGTATACTGGAAACTAACGAGCCGATTATTTCTCATTTTTCTAGTGCCGATGGGCTTGTTTGCAGCAGTGGCGCCGATGTTGTTTACGTGGTTATTTGGCCCAGGTTGGGAAATGGCGGGCGTCTATGCACAAATACTCACACCGATGTTTTTAGTCCAAATCGTCGTCCTTCCTGTGTCGCAGATTCTATATATTACAGGGAATCAAGGATTGCAATTAGTGTGGGATAGCTCGCGATTTGTGTTGCTACTTGCAGGATTCTTCTTAATTTATCAACTTCAATTGGGGATGACGGCGGCCGTTTTATTTTTCAGCATTACGATGACCGTGAGTTATGTTTCACTCTTACTACTTGGAAGCTGGGGGATTAAACGAAAGGATACGATGCATGAAAATCAAATGGAATAAAATATTACTACTAGTTGGTATGGCTTTCTATGTATATGGTTTAAAGCTAGCCTATACCGATTTTATCTCCCCAGTCTTTACCTATTTCGGATTCATTAATCTTCACCCGAGTACGAGTGAGCAATTTGTCTCCATTGTATTCGTATTCATCCCGTTGTTGTGGTCGAATACGCATGCTTATCGGCCGTCTCGAATAGTTTATTGGATTTTATACATGATGGTGTATGTGCCAGCGATGATTGTGCCAGATTATGTGCGGATGGATAACTTTGACGAAATTCTGATTCTAAAATGCGTGTTGTTATTCTGTATGGCATTGCTTTATATGACAGCGAATTTCAAGTTAATCCCCATCTATTACGTCAAAATTAAAACGAAAGTGATGATGATTCTAATTACGTTATTTTCGCTTTCATTATGGGGCATTATCGTTCATACGTTTGGGATTCACTTCAATTTTTCGCAAGTGGATGATGTGTATGATTTGCGGGAAGCGTATCGGGAGCAGGTGAATCGTTTCTCGGGATATGCGATTAATTGGCAGTCTAAAATTGTGAATGCGCTCCTCTTGGCACTCGGTTTTGTGAATAAAAACAAGTTACTCATTTGTATCGGTGTGTTAGGACAACTGTTCATTTTTTCTATCACGGGGCAAAAGAGCGTCGCCTTATCTAGTGTTTTTATTATCGTGATTATCTTTTGTTTACGCAAAAATGGTCGTAATTTTGTCTTGTACTTTGTGTATGGTATTACGGCATTGGTGTTTCTGACGATGGCACTAGACTTAATGACAAACAGTTCGGAGTACACGTCGTTGTTTATTCGTCGGATGTTGATTACGCCGGGATTGTTACTCAGTTACTATTTCGACTTTTTCTCGGTCAATCCGCAAGTACATCTTTCACACAGTATTTTAGAACCGTTTATGACGTATCCATATGATCAATTGCCACCGTTCTTGATTGGTGAGCATTACTTTGGACGTCCTGATTTAGCGGCGAATGCGAATATTTGGGCAGATGGTTATGCGAACTTTGGCTATGCAGGAATTATTGGATTCACCGTGTTGCTTGTGGGGATTTTATATCTCTATGACAGCATCTCAGAACACCGAAACTTCATTGTTAGTGCGGCGCTTATTGCGATGCCAGCATGGAGTTTGGTCGACACATCACTTATTACAAGTTTGCTGACTCATGGTATTTTGATTGCGTTTATTATCAACTATTTTTTGAAAACAGAAAGGAAGGCTGATCCACTCTATGAAAGAAATCATCGTTTTAAGCTCCGTTCATCCTTGGAATGACCCGCGTATTTATCATAAGGAAGTGTTGACATTGCTCCGTGCGGGTTATCGGGTGAATTATTATGCGGTGGCAGGTACGAATGATGCGTTGCCGGAACATCCTGACTTAACGATAACACGATTACCGAAAAGGGGATTGGCGAAGCGGTTTCTAACGTGGCGATATTTCTTGCAGGAAGTAAAGCGGAAACAGCCGGATGCGGTACATCTGCATGATCCAGAGTTGTTGTTTTTAGTTCCGCGAATGAAGAAAGTGACGCAGGCAAAGATTGTTTTCGATATGCACGAGGATTTTCCTTCTGCGCTGAAAAGTAAGCGAATAAAAGGGATTCCGGTGCCGAATTGGTGTATTAAAGGCATGGCGCGCTATGAAAAAAAACGGTTGGCGCAAGTGGATGCGATTTTGTTCGCGGAGAAATATTATAAAGAACAGTATTTGGGCATCGCGACGTATAAAGAAGATGTACTGAATTATCCTTTTTTGAAAGAGGAACCAAGTGAAGTTGAAAAATATGATGTGCCGACGCTAGTTTATGCGGGCGCGATTCATGAGATTCGTGGATTTAAAGAAATGCTAGGTGTGGCGAGTATTTTGAAACAGCGCGGCCATGTTTTTCAGTTGATTATTATTGGCCAAGTTCCGGAGCGATTGCGAACTTGGAGTGCGAATTATGTGGAAGCACATGGTTTAAAGAGTTGCGTGCAATTGAAAGGACGGCTCGATTTAGAGGCACTTAATCACTATTATGAGAAGTCTCATATTGGGCTGGCGCTTCTTCATCCAGAGCCGAATTACGTGAAGTCACTGCCGACGAAGCTGTTTGAATATATGTCATTTGGTTTGCCGTATCTGGCTTCGGATTTTCCACTTTGGCGCGAATTAATGATGGATAGTGCAAGTGGAATTCCTGTGGATGTGGGCGATGTATCTGGGATTGCGGATACGATTGAGGAACTTTTAAATGAACCAGAAATGTATAAGCGGTACGTTGTAGATGGAAGAAATGAACATATATCGCACTATAATTGGCAACACGAAGCGGAAAAACTTTTGCAGACTTACGATATGCTTTTTTGAAAGGATAAGATTATGAAATTACTTTATATTCATCAACATTATGAGGAACATAAAGGGGCTACGAGGTCATATGAGTTATCGAAGCATTTCTTAGCAAAGGGTGCCGAGGTGGTTATGATCAGTGGGCAAGGCGATTCACATACGACGGAAGAGGGACTTGTCGTGAAGGCAACGCACACCGCCTATCATCAAAAAATGTCGAAAATGAGACGGATATTCGCATTTATTCACTTTTTTATGCGTAGTATTGTTCTTGGAATACGAGAGAAAAATATCGATCAAATATATGCAACATCAACGCCACTTACGGTGGGGCTTGTTGGCTTGATTTTGAGTAAGTTAAAACGAAAAGCCTTTATTTTCGAGGTGCGGGATGTATGGCCAGATGTTCCCATTCAATTAGGTATTATTGAAAATGTGTGGATGATTCACTTGTTGAAGTGGCTAGAATTACGGATTTACGCGGGTGCTACGCATATCGTTGTTTTGTCGGAAGGGATGAAACAGAATCTACTGGAAAAAAAGGTCCCAGAGAACAAAATAACGGTTGCAGAGAATTTTGCGAATCGGGAGCTTGTTCGAGAGAGTAATGAGGAGCAGCCAGAGGATACGGAGTTGAGCAGATGGACGGATGGTCGGTTCGTGGTCGTTCACCCAGGTACGATGGGGCTTGTGAATGGCGCTGGTTATCTCGTTACGTGTGCGGAAAGGTTGCAACACAATGAGGCTATTCGCTTCCTTCTCATCGGTGAGGGATCTGAAAAACGGGAAATCCAAGCGCAGATTGAAGCCAAGAAGCTCACGAATATTCGGGTTTTGGACGCAAAAGCAAAAAAAGAAACGCTCCAAATTGTTTCAGGGTGTCAGATGGGAACGATGCTTGTGACAGATGAGCCTATTTTGCAGGATAATAGCGCCAATAAATTCTTTGATTTCCTAGCGTGTGGCTTGCCGATTGTGTTGAATTATAGAGGTTGGCAAAAGCAAGTGTTAGAAGAGAGTGGTGCAGGAAAAGGCTTTGCTCATAGGGATGTGGAAGGTTATTGCGCCTTTGTGGAGGGTTTGGCCACGGATCGTGACAGTTGGCACCAAGCGCACCAAGCATCGCAACAATTAGCGGAAAAATATGATGTGAACCGAGTTGCTGATCGAATTTGGCATGCTATTACAAATGTGAGGAGTGTTCCTGTTGAAGCGTTGGATTGATTTATGTGTTGCCACTTTACTACTCGTTATTGCAAGTCCGATTATCTTAGTATGTGGCAGTATTTTTTATATTTTGTATCGAGAAAAGCCGTTTTATGTGAGTCAGCGAGCGGGAAAAGATGGGCTTCCGTTTTCTATCTATAAATTGAAGTCGATGCGCACGCTGGTTGATGAGGATGGTAATGCGCTTCCTGATGCTGAGCGGCTAACGAAATATGGTGTTATGCTTCGAAAATTGAGTATCGATGAGTTGCCGCAACTGCTTAATATTATCAAAGGCGAGATGAGCTTTATCGGGCCGCGTCCACTATTACTAGAATACAACCAGCTTTACACGGAGGAGCAGCGGAGACGGCTGAACGTTTTACCTGGAATCACAGGGTTAGCGCAAGTCAAAGGACGTAACAGCCTAAGTTGGGAAGAAAAGTTCGACTTTGATTGCCATTATGTGAAGCATCAATCGCTGTTATTAGATTTCAAAATAGCGTTATTAACCATTTACAAAGTAGTACAACGAGATGGCATTTCACAAGATGACCAAGCAACGATGTCCAAATTTACCGGAATAACTCCGTAATACGAAAGGAAAGTCTAAATGAATCAAATCCCATTAGCAATTCCGCATATGAGTGGAAACGAACAAAAATACATCCAACAAGCCTTTGATACGAATTGGATTGCACCACTTGGGCCAAATGTAGATCAATTTGAAGCGAATTTAGCTACGTATTCTGGCGCTAAAGATGTGGCTGCTACAAGTTCTGGCACCAGCGCGATTCATCTTGCGCTCACACTTTTAAATGTACAGGCCGGCGACACCGTATTTTGTTCCACTTTTACATTTATTGCGAGTATTAATCCAGCTTTATACATTGGCGCCACACCAGTTTTCATCGATTCGGAAACAGATACGTGGGGAATGAGTCCAGTCGCGCTTGGCAGAGCTTTAGAAGATGCAGCTACTAAAAATAAACTACCAAAAGCAATTATCGTGGTCCACTTATACGGTCAGAGCTGCAAAATGGACGAAATTATGGAGTTGGCGAATCGTTACGGAGTTCCAGTTGTGGAAGACGCTGCGGAATCGCTTGGTTCCACTTACAAAGGGCGCCAACTCGGTACAATCGGAGCGTTTGGCATCTATTCTTTCAACGGAAATAAAATTATCACGACATCTGGTGGCGGTGCCCTACTTTCCAATGATGCCACGCAAATTGAAAAAGCACGATATCTAGGTTCACAGGCAAAAGAAGTTGCACCGTATTATTCCCATAGTGAAGTTGGCTTCAATTATCGACTCAGCAACATATTAGCAGGGATTGGCATCGCGCAACTGGACGTTTTAGAAGAACGAATTGCGAAGAAAAGGGCGATATATGACGCGTATAAAGCCGCATTTGAAAACCATTCGGGTATTACTTTTTTATCTGAGTTGGAGGGGACGTTTAACAATCGCTGGTTGACGACGGTTTTATTAGAGAAGATGTCACCAGAAGACGTGATGGAGAAGTTGGCGGCAAAAGGTATTGAAAGCAGACGTTTATGGAAGCCGATGCACACGCAACCGCTGTTTGAAACGGCAACTTATTATAGCGAAGAGACAAGCAATGCCGATATTTTATTCGAAAAAGGATTGTGCTTACCGTCTGGAACGCAACTGACAGAGGGACAATTGGATTATGTCTGCAAAACATTGATGGAAATCATTAAGTAATTTTATTTGTAGGGGGAGATCCTTATTTCACGGCTGCTAAGACTGGCTAGAGATAAGCGATCCTACATAGGTCGTGAGTTAAATCTATGGCTTCGGAAGGGCTACTAGATTTTTATATAAAAACAACGAACTAAAAGGAGGAAAAGATGAAGAAAATAGCTAAAATAGTACTTATCTTAGTTTTACTTATAGGCAGTGTACCGAGTGTGGCAAATGCTGCAACGGCAACGCATGAAGTGGTTCAAACGAGCATTACAGGGGATACATCAAAGAATACGATTAGCGTGCCGGTGAAAAAGACAGCCCGAGAAAAGAAATTGGATTTAGTCATTGTGCAGGATTTGTCCGGAAGTTTCCGCGATACGTACCCTAGTGTGGCGAGTGAGCTAAAAGAAGCGATTGATTTAATGAATCCAGTGATTGACCGTTCACAATTTATCGGTTACACATCGATTAAAGCTACCGACACAGCGCTACCGATTTACAGTGATCCAAAAACAACGCTTGAGGTGCAAAATGCTGGGCAGTACAACGAATTTTTCAATGTTATCTATAAAAATGAGATGACGGATTCGGTTGCCAATACAAAAGCCGCGATTGACAATGTGACGTCGAATCAATTATACGGTAATGGGACGCCGACTGCATATGGTATTCAAAAAGCGTTAGAAGAGTACCAATCCAAAAATCCTGTAAAAGAAGCGGGCCGCGAAACACTTTTTCTTGTCGTGACAGACGGCTTCCCGAATGGTGATATCAATGGGACAGCCTTGACGCCAAGTACATCGATGGTACCACTTTTAGGCCCATCCACAGGTATTAATGCTGCACTTAATAACATTACATCCGCTGGGTACCTAACTTCTTTCGGATTATGGCAAAATAAAGCGGCGCTAGAAAACGAATGGGGTACAAGTCTATACAACAACTACAATAATTATATCAACACCAATGTACCAAACTTTGTTTCCCGTAGCGAATTTTTCTTCAATATGAACAACAATGATAATTCGATTGAAGATTTTGCGTCCGCGGTGAAGGATATTATTCAAACGAACTTAAACGATCAATTGAGTATTTCTGAAAAAGTAAGCGCAGGACAAACATACGTTGCGGGTAGCGCAAAAGTGAAGAATAGCGCGGGGCAAACGGTGACTGTACCAGCGCCATATCAAGAGCCGACCTTTGAGAATCAAACGTTGACGTGGAACCTAGATGCTTTACCAGAAGGTGATTACACCGTGACATTTGACGTTACCGGAAAAGTGCCTGTTAGCAATGCGCCGAGCATTACAGCGCAAGACATGACACTGGCAGAAGGTGCGACTTTTGATCCGATTCAAACGGTGAAACCAACAGCGACAGATGCAGCATCCACTAATTTAACATCAAAAATCAAAGTAACAGCCAATGATGTCGATACGAGTAAACCAGGCGTTTACCACGTGACATATGAAGTGGCAGGCGTTCTTCCAGCTAATGCAAATACGGCGATTTCACTCATCGATTCAGGAAAAGTTACGTATCGTGACGCTCTATTGAAAACATTAGAAAAATTAGATTTCACACCGAACGTAGCGGCGAAAACAACTACCAAAACAATCACAATTACGGTGACCGGAAAGCCGACGATTACAGCCAGTGACAAGACAATTTTCATAGGTGATGCTTATGATCCTAGAGCAGACATTGCAGCAAATGATGCCAAAGACGGAGACATTACTAGCCAAATCGAGATCATTAAAAATGATGTTGACAATATGAAAACAGGCGTATATGACGTGACGTATAAAGTAACAAATAGCGTTGGGGAAAGCGCGACGAAAACGATTAAGGTGACTGTTCTGAGCAAACCGACAATCGAGGCTAAAAACCACACGATTTATGTCGGCGATTCTTTTGACCCGATGGCAGAAGTAAGTGCGAAAGACGCGAAAGATGGAAATATCACGGATAAAATTGAAATTGTTAAAAATGATGTAGATACGAGCAAGCCTGGTAAATATGACATCACGTACAAAGTAACAAACAGCATAGGCGAGAGTACGACTAAAACAGTACAAGTAACCGTCCTAAGTAAACCGACAATCGACGCGAAGGACCACTCCATTTTTGTAGGAGAAACCTTTGATCCATTGGCTGAAGTTAGCGCAAAGGATGCAAAAGATGGCGATATTACCGACAAAATTGAACTCGTTAAAAATGATGTCGATAATACGAAAACAGGTGTGTATGACGTAACCTATAAAGTAACAAATAGCATAGGCGAAAGTACGACTAAAACGATTCAAGTAACGGTGCTAAGTAAACCAATCATCCAGGCGAAAGACCATACAATTTATGTGGGAGATAGTTTTGATCCGACAGCAGAAGTCACAGCTAGAGACGCGAAAGACGGAGATATCACCAACAAAATTGAAATCGTTAAAAGTGATGTTGACAACACGAAACCTGGCGTATACGATGTGACGTATAAAGTAACAAATAGCGTGGGGGAAAGCAACACGAAGACTATCAAGGTAACAGTTCTAAGCAAACCAACCATTGATGCTAAAGACCACACGATTTATGTAGGAGACAAATTTGATGCGATGGCAGAAGTGAGCGCGAAAGACGCAAAAGACGGAAACATCACGGATAAAATTGAAATTATTAAAAGTGATGTTGACACAAGTAAACCAGGCGTGTATGATATCACGTATAAAGTAACAAATAGTGTGGGGGAAAGCACTACTAAAACGGTGCAAGTAACAGTGCTAAGCAAACCAACCATTGATGCCAAAGACCACACGATTTATGTAGGAGACAAATTCGATCCGATGGCAGAAGTCAGTGCGAAAGATGCAAAAGACGGAAACATCACGGACAAAATTGAAATTGTTAGAAATGACGTTGATACAAGCAAAGCAGGCGTGTACGATATCACGTATAAAGTAACGAACAGTGTAGGCGAAAGCGTGATGATAACAGTCCAAGTGACCGTTCTTGAGAAAAAAGGAACGACACCACCTGGCAAAGTAGATCCGAATAAACCAAATAAACCGCTGAAACCAGTTCTTGAAGTAAAAGGGAATTCGGGGGAAAAAGCACCGATAAAAGAAAGCAAACAACCAACAGCTATGAGAAGCTCGGAAAACACATTACCAAAAACCGGAGATAGTAATGAATCACATGTATTATTTGGTTTTGGGTTAATTGCAAGTATGGTTGTTATTTTACGAGGTAGAAGAAGCAAGTAATAGCAGGAATAAATCGATAGAAATCGCATGTATGTTGTGTGATCTCTATCGGTTTTTTTATGGATTTTATGACACATGTTTTTTGGATTAAGCACGACCAAAACTCGTATCATCGCATTTGATAACAGCAAGAATCACGCCGAGCGCAATCATATTACCAAGCGTCGAACTACCACCATAACTAATAAACGGCAGCGGAATCCCGGTCAGTGGCATGAGGCCAATGGTCATCGCGATATTCTCGAAAATATTGAAGGCGAACATCATGGCGAAACCGGCGATAACGTACGTGGAAAAACTATTTTTCATATGCAGCGCGGCGATGATGAGTTGGTGGATGAAAAGCATGAACAGGATGAGTAGTAGACTGGCGCCGATGAAGCCGAATTGGTTGCCGATGGTGCTGAAAATCATGTCAGTGTGGCTTTCGGGGATGTAGACGTATGGTGAATTGCTGCCGGACATCGTTCCAGAGCCGATTGCTTTGAGGGAGCGGTCGACTTGATAGAAGGAATTGGGATCGCTTGCTGGGTCGAGCCATGTGTGGACGCGCCGAAATTGGTAGCTTTTGAAGCCGATTTTTTCGAGTAGATTGACGTGATAGACGACGAGATAGAGGCCACCGCTTACTGCGACAACGAGTGAGGTTAGGATGGTGATGATGAGCTTGGTGGATTTCAGGGCCAGGATGCTGATCGTGAAGGCGCTGACGAAATAGACGATGGTCGTGCCGAGATCGGGCTGTTTCATGATTAAAAGTAGGACAACGCCAGCGAGTGACCACGTGATGAGTAGCTGTTTCCAGATGATGCGCTCGTATTTTGCCGCAAAATGGGCGATGACGATGATGAACATGGATTTGGCGATTTCGGACGGTTGTAAGGAGAATCCGGCCAGCTGATACCAACGTGTGGCGCCGTTAATTTTGGATACGAGTGGGTTTGGTATGAGGATGCCGGCGAGCAGGATAAGCATCGCGAAGTATACCCAGAGAATGTTGGCGCGGATGAAGGTCATGTCGAGTTTTGATAGGAGGAATACGGCGGTGAAGCCAACGATGATGAAGATGATTTGCATGCGAAAGAAGTTGGTGTCGTATTGGTTGGTTTGTTGGGCCATGAAGATAGCGAGGCAGCCAATCATGGATAGGAGGCAGACGATGACGACTAGGCTTTCGCGAAGTCTATTGTTGGTTTGCATGGATATTCCTTCTTTCTGTGAGGGTTATTTGGCGTTCGGCGCTGATCAGAAATCCGACGCCGCACGATAGGGTAATAATGGAGGTGCCGCCGAAGCTGATAAATGGCAACGGGACGCCGGTGAGTGGAATCATACCGCTGACGCCACCGAGGTTGAGGATGGCTTGGACGGCGATCCAGGTCGCAAAACCGATGCAGATGGACGTGTCGAATGCGGAATGGCTGCGAAGTGCGATGTGAAGGGCTTTCCAGATGAAAAATAGGATGAGAGTCAGAGTCACGAGAATGCCGATGATGCCGAGTTCTTCTGAGATGACCGCGCTGATAAAGTCGGTATGGGATTCGGGCAGGAAACCGAGTTTTTGGACGCTTTGGCCGAATCCTTTGCCGAATATGCCGCCATCTGCAATCGCGTAGTAGCCGTTTCTGAGTTGATAGGAAGCGTCGAGATTGGCTTCGCTGAACGGGTCAAGGAACGCGAAACGACCGAGCCTAGCTTGACTGAAAAATTTGGGATGAAGTAGGTACGTGATGCCGAGACTGAGGGTGGCGAACAGGATACCGGTGATGGCGATTTGGCTGAGTCTGCGCGCGGATAGCCCGGATGTGAGTAGTTGGGCGGCGAAAATAGACAGGACAATGAAGCTGGTGCCGAGGTCTGGTTGCAAAATGATAAGGCCGGCGCAAAATAGGATGAAACCGATGAGTAAGTAGGTGACGCGATTGGATTGCGCCATGTTTTTGAAGTAATGCACGCTGAAGTTTCCGGTCACGATGATGAGCAGGATTTTGACGAGTTCGGTTGGTTGGAGCGTGGCGCCGCCAAGTTGAATCCAGCGCTGGGCGTTGTTTGTCGCTGTGCCGGTAAGTAGGACGAGAATTAGCAGGAGGACAGCGATGCCGCCTGCTAATTTCATCGTTTTTTTGGAACAGAATGGTACGGTTTTTAGTTTGGCAAAGAAGAATAAGCAGCCGAGACCAATCGCGTAAAAAATGGCTTGGCGAATCGCGAAATGTTGGCTGGAAACGGCGTAACGGTTGCTCGCAGCTGCGTAACTGGCGCTGTAAACCATGAGGCAACTCCAAATTCCTGTGGCGATGTAAGCGAGAAGTATGAGATGGTTCTGCTTGGTCAACATCGACTTAAATCCAATCGTGGAATTTCTTGATGTAGAGATTTTTGGCGATTTGGACGGTTACCATGTAGCCTGCAAGAATCGCGATGAGCCACGGGAAGTAGCTAAGCGGTAGGCTGACGAGTCCGATGCCGTGACCAAGCGACGTGAATGGAATGATAATGCCGACACCCATCACGATCAGGGTGGAAATCATCACTGGAGCGGCTGCACGACTTTGAATGAATGGAATTTTCTCGGTGCGAATCATGTGTACGACGAGCGTTTGTGTGAGCAGGCCGACCACGAACCAGCCACTTTGGAACAGCGCTTGCTCGGCGATCGTATTCGCGCTAAAGACGAACCACATGATGGCAAACGTGAGAATATCAAAAATCGAGCTGACTGGTCCAATTAGAAGAATGAAACGCAGCATGTTTTTACGATCCCATTTACGCGGTTTTTCCAAGAAAGATTCGTCCATTTTATCCCATGGGAGCGTCATTTGCGAGACATCGTACATGAGATTTTGCAAAAGTAGGTGAATCGAAAGCATCGGTAAAAATGGCAGGAAGGCGCTGGCGACAAGGACGCTAAACACGTTTCCAAAATTGGAGCTGGCGGTCATTTTCATGTATTTTAAGATGTTGCCAAAGACATTTCTACCTTCCGTTACGGCGTCATTTAGAATGGTTAAACTCTTTTCGAGTAGAATAACCGAGCTTGCATCTTTGGTTATATCGGCGGCAGTACCAACGGAAATCCCGACGTCTGCTTTGCGCAGGGCTGGTGCGTCATTGATCCCATCGCCCATAAAACCAACTGTGTGCCCGTCTTTTCGAATCAGATGAATGATGCGGGATTTCTGAGTTGGCGTGAGCTTGGCAAAGATGTGGTGCGTCCTCGTTGCCTCGGTGAGTTCATCGTCATACATGAAATCGATATCGGAGCCAAGTAGGAATTTCTCAGATGGGATGCCGACTTGGTTGCAAATGGTTTGCGCGACGATTTCGTTGTCGCCTGTGAGAACTTTGACGGTAACGCCATGGTCATGTAAAGATGCGATCGCGGGTTTCGCGGATGGCTTGGCGGGATCAAGGAAACCGAGGAAGCCGATCAGTGTCATATTTTGCTCATCGATGACGGAGAAGGATTCTTTTTCCGTCTTTATTTTTGTTGCGATGGCGATGACGCGCATACCGTTACGATTCATCTCCTCACATTGCGTGTGGAGGCGTTTTTTGATTGGGTCTGTCAGCTCAATGATCGCGCCATTTTCTTCAAGCTGTGAGCAGACGTCGAACATCTCGGTAATCGCGCCTTTCGTAATCATTTGCAGGCTGTCTTTTTTGCGTAAAATAACGCTGAGACGGCGGCGCGCAAAGTCAAACGGGATTTCATCGACTTTTTCTGGTGTCGTGAAACGCTTGCTGTCGCCGATTTTCTCCATATGTGAAATGATCGCGTGGTCCATGATATTTTTCCAGCCAGTTTGGAAGTGGCTATTTTGGAAGGCGAGCGCTAGAACTTTATCAGACGTTTCGCCAGTCGTATCAATGTGTTCGATGAGTTCGACTTTATCTTTGGTCAGCGTGCCAGTTTTGTCGGTGCAGAGAACGTCCATCGCGCCAAGGTTTTGAATCGCATTAAGCTCTTTGATGATGACTTTCTTTTTGGCCATGCGAACGGCGCCTTTTGCGAGATTGGTGTTGACGATCATTGGCAGCATTTCGGGCGTAAGTCCCACGGCTACAGCGACGGCGAACAGAAGCGCCTCGGTCCAGTTACCTTTCATGATGCCATTGATCAAAAAGACGATTGGAACCATGACAAGCATGAGGTACATCAGCAATTTGGAAATCGATTTGACCCCTTTATCAAAACTGGTTTCGTCACGTTTGGCGAGAGCTTCTTGAGACAGGGAGCCAAATATGGTGTTGTCGCCGGTTTTTAGAATCAGCGCCTTACCTTGACCGCTAATCACGTCGGTGCCCATGAATGCCAGATTATCTCGTTCAAAAATACTGAGACTTTTTTCGGTGGCTTCTGTAAATTTCTCAACTGGTATGGATTCGCCGGTGAGTGGTGATTGGTTGATAAATAGGTCTTTGGCTTCGATGATTCGCGCGTCTGCTGGGATAATGTCACCGGTTGAGAGGAAAACGATATCGCCTGGAACGACATCCACAATCGGGATTTCTCGTTGCATACCATCACGAATAATCGCGGTCGTATTTTCAATCATATTTTTCAAAGAGAGACTGGCTTTTTGGGCGCGCATCGACTGGGTGAAGCTCAGAATGACGCTAAATAGGATCATCAGAGCCATAATGATGGTCGCCTCGATGTCGGCTGTCACGTAAGAAATAATCATCAGGAAGGCAAGAATATAAATAAATGGGTTGTGGAAAGCCTTGGCAAGATTGACGTACCAGGGTGTTGGCTTCTGCTCGGCAGTGATGTTTTTGCCAAATTTAGTGCGCCGTTTCGTCACTTCTACTTCGTCTAGGCCTTGGGTTGTTGTTTTGTATTTCGCGATTGCGGCGTCTTTGTTTGCTGTGGAATCTTGGAGTAGTGTCCGGTTCACTTCTTGTTCATTGCGTAACTTGTTTAGTGCTTTTTTCATTGTATTATCCTCCGATTCAGTTCTAAACTGTCACGGCTTTTTTAGGTTCCTGGTGGAGTAAAAAGCCATACCAGTCCGTTATTACGTTCGATGATTCAGGTTCTGCAGGGTCGTCCTCTAGAAATTGTGGCATGCTACTCCACCTCCGTTCTATATAATTTGACAATAATAAATATAATAGCAGAATTTTCATTTCATGCTTTATTACACACAAAAAATCCCTACCTGTCTAGTGACTTTGGCAGAGATTCAGAATTTATATGCGCCTCAAAAAAACACAAGATTCCCCTCGCTAAAGTTTTGGCACTATGCAACGTAAAGAAAACGAGTTTCTTAGCCACGTTATGGAAAGCCTTAATCCGACAATCCCTGTTCAACCCATTGGCGTCTTTGGACATTTTTGGGCAGTGGCATATTTTCACATAGGAGCCTCACCGTACAGGTCAGCGTGCCTACAAACACTCATTTGCGTCGTTAAAAGTTCCGTTCCGGTGCTCTTCTACGCTGTACTTCGCATAACTTCTTACATAGTCGGGGAAAAGACTCCCTCCTTGTTTTCAGTTGATGTACAGTCGTACATTCCGCTCCGGTACTCGCTTTTGCCTAGCAACTAAGTATTTGTAGGCACGCTGAGGTTTGGAGGAACGGACTTAGTTTGACAGAAATAGGGAAGTTTGGCAGGCTGATACATTTAATTATTGTTCTTGACTCTTCTAGGGTAGCATCGATATTTTTTTGTGTCAAGGGGGTTTCCCTAAAAATGTTGCATGAGGGCAAGATGTTTTCTGTGGGAAAGTGCTAGGTGGTGGGCTTGGTTGGTGCGTGAGAAAAATTTTAGTTTATTTCTTTTTGATCGTGACAATCCAGTTTGTGCCGATTCCAATTTTGTAGGCATCGACGAAGGAGCCTTGATTGATGCCAATGCCGAGATTGTCTAGGGAATTGACGTAAATGAGGGCGTCGCCAACGCGGAGATCTGCGAAGGAGCGGCCGTATGTGACGAAATTTTGATAGATTTGGCGGGTGTTGCTTTCGATGGTGAGCTCGAAGGAATCGCCGTATTTTGCTCCAATTTTGATGAATTGGGTGCGTTCGATGTTGGTCCACAGGTTGCCGAATGGGCGGTCAATAATGTCGATGGTTCCAGTGAGCTCGCCATCTTTTTCGAAGGAGCGGACGAGCGGGAGTTCTACAATCGAATCGGGATCGGCGACGGGCCCAATGTCTTGGAAGTCAATGATTCCTGCGGCGAGTCTGGCAGCGGTATAGGCGAAAATATCGCGACCGTGAAATGTGTGGGACTCGCCAGATTTGGGCAAGCGGTTTTTCTGTTCGTCGATGATGCGAACGTCTGTGATGGTGGTGTAATTTTTGAGGTGGGTCAGCGTGCCGTTATCTGGGGTGATGATGTATTGGCCAGTCTCGGTTTTGACGGCGACACTACGGCGATCGGAGCCAACACCGGGATCAACGATAGAGACAAAAATGGTGTTTTCAGGCCAGTAATTGACGGTTTGGAGGAGACGATAGGAACCTTCCCAAATATTATATTGCGGGATTTGGTGTGTGAGGTCGTAGATGCGAATATCGGTGCTCACAGTGTTGATAACGCCGTACATCGCGCTCACTGCACCGTCGCTAATGCCAAAATCGGATTGTAAAACTAGTAATGGTTGGGTCATGTTTATTCCTCCTATTCAAATAAAAAAGCCCGTCCTGAATCGATGCGTTAAACATTGATTCAGGACGAGCGTATATCTCGTGGTACCACCTTCATTCACTGCAAAAGGGATGCAGCCTCGAATGATGGGATAACGGTTATCGAAACCGCTGTAGCCTACTGCCTATTCGGGTTCGGTACAGTACTCGGAAGGTCATTTTCGGATGGAGTTTCTGCTTCGGTTTCAGCGTTACGAAGCTCTCTTTTGGAGAAACGGTTCATCGTACTTGTCCTCGTCATAGTAGTTGGAAATATTTTATTATTTTAAAAATACCGTAAAATACCTGTTTTGTCAATTGAGAATGACTGATTTGGAGTTTATCAAGGTTTGGTAAAGAAACAACGTCAAAGTTAAATGTTTCCTAAAGAAGTACCGCGTGTGATTGATTAGTTGGAGGTTTGATGCTACTTTTAAAGAGTAGTGGATTACATAAGAAAGGAGTGAGGACGTGACAGAAAAGCGATACGGTTGGGTTTTGCTCGTGCTAATTTGTACGGTTATGGGAACATTGGTAGTGAAGCACTTGCATACGAAGAATTTTGCTGAGGAGCAGATTAATACATATATTGCGAAGCAGGGTGTGCCGTCAAAGAATATTTATGATGAAAAATTTGTGTGGGATTGGCAGAAAAGTGGGGACTATGTGAAGAATTTTAAGGTAAGGGGAGATTCGGCGGATATTACATATCAGTATCTTTTTATTGGGAAGGGGCAGGAGGTGTTGTTTACGCCGTATTCGCCAACGAGTGATGAGCCTGATGTGAAATATCCTCCCAATGAAGAGGAGCCTAATTTTATTTTATATAGAGGAGAAGCGTATGATGATGGGGATTCCTCGTTATATGTATATAATCTGAAATCAAGCATTGGAGCAGATTTCGGGCTCCCTGGTGGGAAGTATGTGCTACATAAAAGCGGTGATATTTTTGATGCTGATGGAAATAAAATCGAAGCGGATGATATTAAAAAGGGAGATAAGCTGAAAGTATATTTGTCGGAAAGTACGGCGATCAAGGAGACATATCCAGGGCAAATTGACGCGGAGTATATTTTTAAAGTTGTGAGGGAATGAGGGATATTTGATGAAAGGGAAGTATGTGAAAATTGCGCTTCTGGCGGTAGGGATTTTTGTTGTGTGGAGCCTGTTTTTCGGGATTCGGCTTGTGGGTTATGTGGACTCTATTCAGCGCTTTGGATTAGAGCGAACAGCGTGTGGGACGGATGGATGTCGGGCGCCAGTGATGATTTTGGATGTGGCTTGGGTTGTGGTTGTTTTTGTGGGTCCATTGATAGGGGCTTTGATTTGGCTAGTTATATGGGGAATTCGTAGTAAACGATGAGGAGTGCAAACATGGATAAGAAGACAAAAAGAGTCGTGACTGTGATGATGATTTTACTCGCTATAGGTGCGGGTTTTGCGATAAGTAAGATTGTGAAGGCGAACAAAGAATTAAGTGTAGAGGTGAAGACAGAAGGGGATCGAACGAGATATATCGGCGCCAACGGGATGTCGTTTTATTCGATGGTTGATACGCCTAATGCGATTTATACCTTGATTGACACGGAAGGCGATACAGACGCATACAAAATCGCGAAGGCTGTTTATGCGATTGACAAGCAGACTGGGAAAATGGAGATAGTGCCGGGTTCCCGCAAGATGAAGTATGGCTATGACGGGATCGATTCGACATTTGGAAATGAGCATTATCTGGGCTGGGTCGAGGCTGATACGGATTATACGACGCGGACGGTGATTTATGATATCGAACAGGAGAAAATTTTGAAGAAATGGAACGGCAGTGATGCGTATTCATTTTCCGATTTTCATGTGATAGGTCACCGGGTTTATTG
This sequence comes from Listeria weihenstephanensis, assembly GCF_003534205.1. Lineage (NCBI taxonomy): Bacteria > Bacillati > Bacillota > Bacilli > Caryophanales > Listeriaceae > Paenilisteria > Paenilisteria weihenstephanensis. The sequence goes on from NZ_CP011102.1 coordinate 429,055, forward strand.
GTTGGAGTCTAGCGGGAAGACGGGATTGGTTATGTCATATGATTTGAAAACGGCTGAGGAGGAGCAGCTTGATGAGGTTGGAGCGGAAGGGACGGTTCTGGCTTTTTCCGAGCATAAAATGTGGTATCGGGATATTCGGCGAGGAAGCGGGCATTTGAAGAGTTATGATCTGAGGTCTGGGAATTACGAAATACATGATTTAGGCGTGGATTATAGTGATTTGAAGCCAGTCGGTGATAATTTGGTGGCTTATTCCAAGGAAAACGGGCTTTACTTATACGATACGAAACTGCAAAAAACGATGTTGTTGAATGGAAAGGATAATGGGATTAAGGCGAATTATGATGGGAAGGGGCTTATCGTTACGGATCAGATGTCGTATAAAATAGAGCGTTTGGATGGGATTCGGTATAGTAATACGATTGGGTCGGAGTACCCGGATAATCATCTTTTTTCAACGGCAGAACGGATTCAGTCATTGCTTTTTATCACGAAGGTTGGCGAGCATGAGGAGATTATACGGATGAATCAGGATGCTTTGCGGTGGTCGGAAAAATGACAATAAAACACCCCAAAATCAGATTATTAGTCTAGATTTTGGGGTGAACATTAGATGGGGAGCATCGTCTGTTTTTAGTTATTCAAGCCTTATTTTGCGTTTTCTTGGGCCATTTTTAATTTGTAATCACTAGCTGCTTTTTCGTTGTATTCTTTATCAGTAGACTTATTCGATGCATTCTCTTCAGCTATCTGTTTTTTCTTTTCTTCAGTAGAGGCAGCCATTTTTTTATCAATATCTGATTCAGCGGCTTGTTCCTCAGCCATTTGTCTGTTCTTTTCCGCGGTATCAGCAGCGATTTTTTGGTCGATCTCTGCGTCTGTTGCGTTAGCAGGTGCACTTTCCCCAGCCATTTTTGCTTTGTAATCGGCAGCCATTTTTTCGTCATACTCTCCGCTTGCCACTTTATCTGCGGCTTCTTGTTTTACGGCATCTTCTTGTTTCATTTTAGCCGCCATTTCTTGTTTTTGTGACTCGGTTGTCTCTGCTTTTACGTCTACTAGAGAGAACGCGGATACTCCTAAAATTGCGATGAAACCTACAGCGGTTAATAGTTGTGATTTTTTATTGAATTTTTTGATCATAATGATTCTCCTCTTTAACCTTATTTTGTTTTTACTGAAATGTGCCAGTGTAGATGGCTGATAATACGTAGAATATTGCTCGACTAATGTAATAATGGTGTGTCCGTAGGCGATTCTTTCTTCGGGATTGATAAAAGTCAGAGCCAGATTATCGCAGGCTATTTCTTGATCTTCACGCATGGCACGACAGGCGTACCAAAGAATAGGATTGAACCAGTGGACAATGAGTAGGCAATTCATCAGTAAATTGATGCCGATATCTTTTCGTTTATAATGGGATAATTCATGATAAAAAATGTATTTTAGTTGCTCGTCTTCTAGATGTTTCACGTGTTTTTCATCAAGTAAAATCCTAGGTTTACTCATTCCGAATAAGGTTGGAGCAGAAATTTTTCCGGAATAGTGTAACGGGATATCTTTTTCGATGGACATATTTTGCTTACATTGCTGATAAATGTCCAAAACTCTTTTTTCAGTTATTAGTGGTTGTGTGCTTATATAGGTATATAAACGCCTGTTTGTCATTATTATGAAAATTCCGGCAATCAGGATTCCTAGTATCCAAATGAATAAAAAGATAGTGTATATGTCAATTTCGGCAGGTACTTCCTTGGCTATTACTGGTACTTTCTCGATGGTTTCTGGTGCTATCGCTGTGCTTTCTTGGCTGACAACTGGTTCTGCTACTTGGTTGATGGGGAGTATGGAATAGATGCTAAAGGAGCTTTCTGGAAACCAAGGTAGTACAAGTCTCACCACAAGAATGAGCCATAATGCGTATTTCCATTGTGGTGTTAGCCAATTTCTTAAGATGAATCTGATGCCCAGAATGAAAACGACCAACACGCTTGCCAAAATAGACGTTTCGATGACCCAATTAAAAATAGAGGGAAGGTACGTATGCCATAGCGTATGGAACATAACTATCTATCCTTTCTGGGATTGGATTCAGCTTTATCATCTAGGAGTTGTTTGAGTTCGTCGATGTCCTCGGATGATAGTTTTTCCTCTTTTATAAAATTCACGAGTAGTGGTTTGAAAGCTGCGCCGTAAAAGCGGTTTAACAAGGATTTTGTTTCGCTTTGCATGTAATCTTCTCGAGATACTAATGCGGTGTACGTGTGCAGTTTTCCTTTTTCTTGGTGGGAGGAAATAGCTTCTTTTTGGACTAGTCGGTTGAGTAGCGTTCGTATTGTTTTGGGACTCCAATCGTGTTCTTTTTCCAGGGCTTGAATTATTTCACCGGCTGTCAGTGGAGATTCGTTCCAAATAACTTGGATGACTTCTAATTCAGCTTCTGATATTTTAGGTAAATGCCCCATTTTATTCCTCCTCTCTTCGGACTACGTTTGTAATCCATGGGTAAATACTAACATGTATCGTTATTGGAAGTCAACCCCCTTTTTGATACTTGTGTTGTATCTAGCTGTTTTATGGAGTAGAGTAACATGTATAAATGCTTATCACTCACAAAATACAAAGTAAGGGAGGAGAGCGATGGAAGATGAATGTACTACTGATTTATACATATCCAAATCATGAAGGGCTAAATTACGCTATAAAGGAGACAGTGGAAAAAGAGCTGGGCAAGAAAAATAAGCTCAGGGAAATTGACCTTTATAAAGAGGGATTTGATCCAGTTCTGCGTTTTGATAGTGCGAATAAGCATCGTGATTTATTTAAAGATCCGTACACGAAGGAGTATCGGGATCAGGTTTTTTGGGCGGATTTCTTGATTTTTATTTATCTGATTTGGTGGAGTAGTACGCCGGCGGTTTATGAGAATTTTATTCAAAAGGATTATGGGAGGGTTTTGAGTAAGCAGATTCTGAAAATGTGCGGTATTTCGACCTATAAGCATACTTCTTTAGCTTATGTAAAAGGTTCTAATGAAGTCAAAATAAATAAAGTCCTGCAAAAAATTGCTAAGATTAGTAGTACTATTTGGTATGGGGAATGTGTTCAGGGTGTTTGTTTGAAAGGGAAATTAGATGCCGAATTTGGATGGATTTATGTGACGGTGATTAAGTCTTGCTTAGAACGGATTTCACAAACTGTATAATGGTTCTGAAAGGGGGCCAATACGTTATTGAGAACGGTTATCAATGGTCTTTTTGCTATTCAATTTTCACAATAACTGGTATAATGGAAGGTGCATGGAAACGCTTCCTAATGGTTTTCCTAGATTGGCATGAGTTCTTAGTTTTCAAGGAGGGATTTTTGGATGGATGCGAAGGTAAAGGTCACGGTGAAGATTAACGGTAAGGCGCATGATGTGGAGGAAGGTACGCGGATTTTAGATTATTTGAATGATGAGGGCGTGCATCATCCGCATATTTGTTATAGTAAGCAGATGGGCGCGATTCAGTCGTGTGATACGTGTATGTGTGAAGTCGATGGTGAACTGATGCGGGCTTGTAGTACGGATTTTAAGGATGCAATGGAGATTAAGTTGGATTCGGAAAAGGCGAAAGAGGCGCAGCTCGAGGCGATGGACCGAATTTTAGAGAATCATATGTTGTATTGTACGGTTTGTGATAATAATAATGGGAACTGTCGGGTACATAATACGGCGGAACTGCTTGAGGTGGATACGCAGGAACGGCCATTTCGTGAGAAGGGTTATATTAATGATTTCTCGCATCCGTTCTATCGTTATGATCCGGATCAGTGTATTCTTTGTGGGCGCTGTGTGGAGGCGTGTCAGAGTGTGCAGGTGAATGAGACGCTTTCGATTGACTGGGATCGACCGCAGCCTCGGGTTATTTGGGATGATGATCGTCCGGCGAATATGTCGTCGTGCGTGTCGTGTGGACTTTGTTCGACGGTTTGTCCTTGTAACGCGATGATGGAGAAATCGATGCTCGGCCAGGCTGGGTTTATGACGGGAATTGGTGAGGAAGTTCTGGAGCCAATGATCGATATGGTTAAAAAAGTGGAGCCGCCGTATCAGACGGTTTTCGCGTTGTCGGAAATGGAAAAATCAATGCGGGATACGCGGACGAAGAAAACGAAAACGGTGTGTACGTTCTGCGGTGTTGGATGTACGTTTGAGGTTTGGACGAAAGGTCGCCAAATCTTGAAGGTGGAGCCGACTGGTGAAGGTCCTGTGAACAAATTTGCGACGTGTGTGAAGGGTAAATTTGGTTGGGACTTTGTGAATAGTGACCAACGTTTGACGTCACCGCTGATTCGCCAGGGTGATGAGTTTGTGGAGGCTACGTGGGAAGAAGCGATTGCTTTGATTGCGGAGCGTTTGGGTAGTTTGCGTGATGAGTTCGGCAATGATTCGCTTGGCTTTATTTCTTCTTCTAAGACGACGAATGAGGAGAATTATTTGATGCAGAAATTGTCGCGTCAAGTGTTTGAGACGAATAATGTGGATAATTGTTCGCGTTATTGCCAAGCGCCGGCGTCGGATGGTTTGACGAATACGGTCGGAATTGGGGCGGATTCGGGAACGGCGGAGGATATTGAGACGGCTGGACTTGTGATTTTGGTCGGTTGTTCGCCTGCGGATGGGCATCCAGTTATTGCGAGTCGGATTAAGCGGGCGCAGAAATTGAACGGCCAGAAATTGATGGTTTCGGATCTTCGGAAACATGAGATGGCGGAGCGCGCGGACTTGTTTATTCGTCCGAAACAGGGCACGGATTTCGTGTGGTTGACGGCGGTTGCGAAGTACATGATTGATATGGGCTGGCATGATGCGCCGTTTATGGAAGCGCGGATTTCGAATGTGGCCGATTACATGACGTTCCTCGCGCCGTTTACCTTAGAGTATGCGGAAAAAGAGACGGGACTTTCGATTGAGACGCTTAAAAATGTGGCGCAAATGGTGCACGAGGCTGATGGCACGGCGATTTGTTGGGGTATGGGTGTGACGCAAAATATTGCAGGCTCGCATACGTCGGCGGCGATTTCGAACTTGCTGCTTGTGACGGGGAACTTTGGTCGTCATGGCGCGGGTGCGTATCCGCTTCGTGGGCACAATAACGTGCAAGGGGCTTGTGATATGGGATCCTTGCCAAACGTATTGCCAGGCGTGCAGTCGCTTCTAAATCCAGAAGTTCGCGCGCGTTTCTCGGAAGCGTATGGCGTGGAAATTTCGGAAGTACCGGGACTGAAAAATAATGAAATGTTAGATGCAATCGAGGCTGGGACGCTTAAAGCGATGTACTTGATTGGGGAAGAGATGGCTTGGGTGGATTCGAATACGAACCATGTCCAAGATACGCTTGCAAAACTTGATTTCTTCGTGGTTCAGGATGTCTTTTTATCGAAGACGGCGCAATTTGCTGATGTCGTTTTACCGGCATCGCCTTCGCTTGAAAAAGATGGCACGTTTACGAATACGGAGCGTCGTGTGCAGCGTTTATATGAAGTATTAGAGCCGCTTGGTGATTCGAAACCGGATTGGTGGATCATTCAAGAAGTGGCGAACGCGTGTGGTGGTAACTGGAATTTCACGCATCCAAGCGAGATTATGGATGAGGTTGCGAGTCTGGCGCCATTCTTTGCGGGTGTGAGCTATGATCGGATGCAAGGTTTTGATAGCCTCGTTTGGCCGGTTTCGGCGGATGGTGTGGATATGCCGCTACTTTATGAAGAACGTTTCAACTTCCCGGATGGCAAAGCGAAATTCTCTGTCTTGCCTTACATTGCGCCGATTGAATTCCCGAAAGAGTTCGATCTAACGCTGAACAATGGCCGTTTGTTGGAGCAGTTCCATGAAGGGAATATGACGCATAAAACGAAAGGCTTGGATTACAAATTACCAGAAGTTTTTGTAGAGGTATCGAAGGAATTAGCGCAAAAACGTGGTATCGAAGACGGTTCGCTGGTGCGTTTGACGTCGCCGTACGGTCACATTAAGGTGCATGCGGTCGTGACGGATCGGGTTCGTGCGAATGAGGTTTACTTGCCGATGCATTCGACCAGCCACGAAACGGCGGTCAACTTATTGACGTCGAGCGCAGGCGATGTGCGGACGAAGACGCCGGCCTACAAACAAACGAAGGTCAATTTGGAAGTATTGCAAAAATGTGGGGAGAATCCGCTGCCGAAACATAATCCACGAAATGCGGCGAGATTCCCGCAAAATGGTGTGGAGATTGAACGCAAGTGGGCGCGTGCAGATTACAAGCCGATTTCGAAACATAACTGTGCGTGTGGTGGCAACTGTGGATGCAAAAAAGGGAGTGAATCTTGATGGCAGAACCAATTTCAAAAATTCGCCGTGTGGAAAAGACGGACGATCAGATAAAACAGGATAAAATGACGGCGATTAAGGACCAGATCGCGACGGATGACGCGGCTTTCATGGAAGTTTTGGAGCTGGTGAAGGCGTTGCATGATTCTGGGGCGCTAGATATGTTGAACAGTGCTTTGAAGGCGAAAGAGGATATCGCGACGACGTTCTTGAACGAGGCTCGGAAGGAACCTGCGACGAATGCGATTAATAATTTGATGATGACGAGTAAATTATTGACGGAGACGAAGCCGGAGCAGACGGAGAAAATGTTGGCGGGACTTGCGAACGCGCAGGCGAAGGCGAATGAGAGCTTGAAAGAGGACGCGACGCTGGGACTTTTTGGACTGGCACGAGCGATGAAGGATCCTGATGTGAATCGGGCGTTGCGATATGGCTTAGCGTTTTTAAAAGGCGTAGGCCAAGAATTGAAGTAAAAATTAGACTCCAGATGTTGCTTATAAACGCGCATCTGGGGTTTTCGTTAGGTGGGGACGATGATGGAGACGACTGCGGGACTTGGGATTCGGCGTTTTAAAGAGGGGCATATGTTTGATGACGTGGCGACGGTGGCCGTGGAATACCCGTTGACGATTTACGTGAACGAGGAGGAGCTGGTGACGATTGTCTGCACGCCGGAATATGCGGAGGATTTGGTAATCGGATTTCTGACTTCGGAGGGGATTGTGCGCGGTGTTGCGGACATTGATCGCGTTGAAATCATTGAGGCGACTGGGCACGCGAAAGTTAGCGCGAACTTTGTGAATAAATTTAATGCCAAATATCGTGCGAAGCGCTATATCACGTCTTGTTGCGGGAAATCGCGCGAGAACTTTTACTTCCAGTCGGACGCATCACTTGTTGAGACGCGAAACGAGACGGATTTAGCGTTACGCCCAGCCGAAATTTTTGATTTGATGTCACGATTTGAAGCAGATTCCGACACATTCCGTAAAACAGGCGGTGTGCATAACGCCGCGCTTTGCAGTCGTGATGAGGTGATTTGCGTGCGGATGGACATTGGGCGGCATAATGCGCTTGATAAAATTTACGGGCATTGCTTGAAATCTGAAATCCCGATGACGGACAAGGCGATCATTTTTAGCGGTCGGATATCCTCGGAGATTTTAGTGAAAACCGCGAAAATCGGTTGTGGTATCATTTTATCGCGCTCGGCACCGACAGAACTCGCGATAGAAATGGCGAGGGAACTCAATATTACGGCTGTTGGTTTTATACGTGGCGATGGTTTTAGCGTTTACAGCGGGCAAAATAGGATTTTAGAGGATTAGAAAGAAACCACGTCTAAGCCCATTAGCAGATGTTTGCGCGGAGAATTAGTAAGTATATGAATCCATAACAAGCAGCTATACATCGAGGGACACCATTTTTTTTCGTAGGAAAAAATAATATCAAATCATACTAATTTTCATGTCTATGCTTTAACTATAAACAAAAATAGCATAAAGGTTGCACGGTGTATTGCATCAATATAAAGCTCAGAATGAACTAGACGTTAAAACGGCATCAAATAAAGCCCAAGCAGCAATTGATGCAGCCCAAGAAAAAGTAGCTGTGACAGTAAAATAATCAATACAATCTAAATACGCTTCCATCGGAGTTCTCTCTGATGGGAGTTTTTTTGCGTTACACTTTCCAAAGGTTTTGCTCTCATTCGCATGGGGTAAATAAGAATTAGCTACAGGAATAGTATATGAAACAAAACGATAATGATTGAAATTTAAGGGGAAATTAGAATGAAAAAATCATTGGTAGCTAGTATTATTGTAGCGGCAAGCCTCATTTTTATGTATCTTCATGCGAACCCAATCCACGCACAAGCGGCGAACGAAGTAGATTTGAAGCCATTAATCGAACAAGCCGGGAGTGGAACCCTCGTTTTGAAGGATAAGAAAGACGTGACCTACATCGTCAATGCACCGATAACCAACGTCAAATGCAGCATCCAAGGCGCGCCAGGTGGTTCTTATATCAAGGCCAACTTCAAAGGCTATGGCAACACCCAGACACCCTACCTCCTGACCTACCAAACTGGAATTGCCAATAAATCCGTGAAAAACGTCACTTTCAATCTCACGCTCATCGGTCGCGGTGCCATCCATTTCGAGCAAAATAACGCAATCACCGTCGAAAATAGCGCATTCACAGGATACTCCAAACAATACGGCTACTACAAAACCGATAGCTCGATTTCCTTCACTGATTCCCAAAATATTGTGATAAAAAACAACCGCTTTTTTGACAATGGTTATCAATACGGAAGAGACACGAACGATCTAAACCGCGCCATCACGATTCAAGGTAATAAAGGAAACCAGTACGAGATTTCCGGCAATGAATTTACACGAGTGAACCAGGCGATTGTTGTTCAAGGTGACAGAATTGACAAGCTGAATATTCATAATAATGCATTTAATAGTGTTGTTGATAATAGTATGTATTTACTGAAAATACCGACCGCGAATATTTACAATAACGACTTCAATAAAGGTCAGAAAACGAGTTCGGCAGACGAAGGCATTGTCCTCGACGGCGGCTATTTCAAGATTACAAACAATCGCGTCTACAACGTCCTAAACAAATTCATCGCAATTAACGGCAATACAGTCCGTGTCGACATAACATTCAACCACATTAAAAATGAAAAAACAAAAACTCGCCCAGCAGTCATCGCATGGAGGAACAATCGAGATTACGCAGTCGGCCAGCTGAACCTCTCCAATAACTGGATTGACACAGATACCGCACCCGCGAATTACGACGTCATCCCAATCGGCAAAGTAGCGAAATTAGCCATCCAAAATAACCAAATCACGCTAAACGGACTTGCCAACTATCAAAAAATGTTCAGCTTATTAGGCGGGGCACCAGTCGATTCCTTAGCCATCACCGGCAATAATATCACACCACGCAAAGGCAGCACCCTCTCAATAAATGCATTTTTCCTACGTGAACCGTTACCGAAAATCAAGCAGTTGTCACTAGTAGGAAACCATTTCCCAGGCCGATATCCAGCGATTTTAAACACATTGAAAGGTAGCGTCACGCCGAATACCTATCGAAATAAGAGCGCCTATATGACAGGCAGATACACTGGAACCGCTGTGAAGGCGCGACTCATTGTCAATGGCATTCCTAAAGGTTGGGGCGGTAAGTTTGAAAAAGGCATTTTCGTGTATTATGTAGGTGCAAAAACGAATTTCAAGCTTACCGATAAAGTAGAATTAATTGCTTATAACGCGAATAATAAACAGTTAGACCGCAAACGGCTGAAAATCATTAAGTAGGCAAATCTTCGTCAGACCGAAATAGCAGGTTTGACGATTTTTGCTGTATAATAGGTAGATGGGGGTGGAACAATGAGCCAGTTAGTCGATTATTTTCCATTTAAGTTGAACTCAGAATTTTTTCATAAGATCTCGACAGAACCACACATCCTGAAAAAACTGCAACGCCAGGATTTCCATGAAAGCGATGTATCAATTCTATTCACGACGAAAATTTGGAAGCTTGCCGATTTTGAGATGGAGTTTCCGGAGCTTGCGTGTGAGGAGATTTCGCTGAAAAAGAAATACATACTCGTGAAAAATGTGCCGTCCAATTACCCGAAGATGCTGCATTTGATGGAGATTTATAAGAATTCAGGATTGGAGATGTACGTTTTTTTAACGGATGATTTGAACTATCACTGGATGGAAGAGGAGATCATGACGGTGATTTTGATGCGGAAAAAGAAGAAGGCGCAGCTAGTTATTGAGCTGGGAAATGATGATTTGTTGTTGTTTTTCAATCAGGATGGGAGTAAGGCGCACGCGGTCGGAGTCGGGGAACAGTGGGCGCAAAAGTTGATTAGCTTTAGCTGAACGCACAAAAAAAGACGCAAAATTGGATTTTGCGCCTTTTTTATAGTTAGCGTTTTCTCATGTAGAATAGTGCTGTTGCAGAAAGTAGTAGACCGAAGACAACAAATCCGTTTGTGTTTGAATCTCCTGTTTTTGGTAACTCTCCTACTCTTGTAGGTACGATTTCACCAGATCCAGCAGTAGCTTGTTGTGTTGGTTGTTGCTCTGTTGCTGTGTTCGCTGGAGCTTTAGAAATTGTTTCTGATTTTACTTCTTGCACTTGTTTCGTACCATAGGTGTAATGCGTTACGTCACTGACACCACCGTTATCATCGACTGCAATCAGGTAAGCTGTTTCACCAGGTTGTAGTGCGCGATCAAGAACGGCATGATAGCTACCAGAGTAGTCCACGCGTGTTTCAGCAAGAACTTCTTCGCTCTCCTCTGTAATAACGAAAAGCGTTGTATCTGGCTCTGTACCACCGTAAATGTCTGTATCTGTACTCATATCAAAGTTGACAGATGGCGCAGAATATAGCATTACGCCCATTACTGATATAACTTGATATTGGAAATTAACCGTAGAAATGTTGCCACTAGCGTCCTTAGCTACGATGACTGTACTATGAGCACCTGGTGTTGTTGTATCTAAGTACGTTTGCCCATTTTGGAAAGAAACTTCAACATAACCAGAGCCATCTGATACAGTTACGAGCTCGTCTGCAGTCCATTCTTCACCTGGCCATACGTAAAAGACATCTTCCTCTTGAGCGATAAATGGTTTCGTTGTGTCTACAACCGTGTAATTAACAGTGATTGTTTTTGAATCCGAACCATTTGTTGCCAGAATTTGTACAGACTGTGCGCCAAGTTTGTTAGTTACTGGTTGTGTTTTGAATGAAAGTGCCACGTTAGCAGCATCTTTCGTTACAAAAGTACTTGGAGTAACAGTTGTATCATTGAGTTCTACTGTGACGTGGTTTTTCGCTGTCGCAAACTCAGTCGTTTCTGGTTTCACAGGCTTTTCAGGATCAGGAGTTACAGGCTTTTCAGGATCTACCGGTTTCTCTGGATCGGGTTTCACAGGTTTTTCAGGATCTACCGGCTTCTCTGGATCAGGTTTTACTGGGTCCACAGGCTTCTCTGGGTCTGGAGTTATAGGCTTCTCTGGATCAGGATCTGGCGTAACCGGTTTTTCAGGATCAGGTTTTACAGGGTCTGGATCGGGCGTAGGTGTTATGCTCGGATCTGCGTCCACTGTATAGTTGACCGTGATTTCCTTCGTTGTCCCGTCATTGAAAGTAACGACGATTGTTGTATCGAAATTTCCCACTTTGTCGTTCTGTGCTACTACACCATCCTTATAGGTTAAGACTGGAGAGCGATCTTGGCTAAAAATTTGCACAAAATCAGCTGGAATAATGTAATAACCTTGTGTTACGTGAACATTAGGTTTTGCTGTGACGTCAGTAGTTGCCCAACCAACTTGTTGCTGTGAATCTTGTTGGGGTGTCGCTTCCTCGGCAAATACAGGACTTACAGTTGAAAAAGTTAGTCCGAATACTAGCGCGATGCTAATCGATTTTTCTTTTAGGTACATGAGTGTCTCCCCTTTTTAATATGCTTACTTTCCATTGTACAAGGTATCAATTTCTTTGGCTAGCGAAAAAATGTACATTTGACGGCAAAATTTATCGAGTTCACAGTTTGTTCACATCTTATTTTAATGTCGGAATTAGGATTAGATGAAGAAACGGGCGTGTTTGAAAGGATGGAAGTCGAGATATATCAATGCTTTCATGCGTTTTATCCTTGAGTTGGAGGTAGAGTATACGATTATTTCCGGTAGTATCGAGGGGAAACAGGGGAAATATACGGCACATTTTTTTTAATGGATTATATGTGGAAATTGACTTTACAGGATTTTTTAAGTTCTAGGAAATCTTCTTCGCGATTTGTGCATAGCTTTCGTATTTCATAAGGGAATAGGCCATCGATAAATGGATTGTCGGCGTTAATCCAACTGGCATCCCGCATATTGTGGAATATGTGAATGGCGATGAGAAATTGACTTTTGATGCCGGAGTGTATGATGAACCCTTTGAAGGAACTTTGAATCTGAGTGGTGATACTTTCCCAAATTCGATAAGTATATACAATGTAGACACATCATGGGATAATAAATTTATAAGTGAAGGAGGGATTTTCATGACCACCGTCAGTATTAAAAAGTGGGGGAATAGCAAGGCTGTTCGTATTCCCAATAATATTTTAAATGCTTTAAATCTACATGAGAATGACAAGCTTAATATTGAAGTTGTTGATAATCAAATGATTCTTACCAAAACAGTTGCTGAGTTGACTATTGAGGATTTATTCGCAAATTACGAGGGTGAGACTTTCCAAACAAAGCTACAAGAATTTGAACCAATGGGGAATGAAAAATGGTAAGACAAGGTGATATCATCAAGATTAACCTAAATCCGAAACAAGGTTATCGCCACTATATTTGCCTCAGCCATCGATTAGTAAGTGACTACGCCAATATTGCTGTCTTTGCTCCTATAAGTAACACGTCGAGATCCTATCCTTTGTATGTTTCCCTAACTGGTACAGAAACTACAGGGAAGGTATTGCTAGATCAACTGGTCACAATAGATTATAATGCTCGCAAATATAATTATGTAGAAACCGTACCAGCTTCTTTGCTCACGAAACTCTTAGAAACGGTAAAAGTTATTTTTCAAAAGAATGAAAAGCCAACTAACTGAAATAGCTAGTGGCTTTTTTGCTGTTAATAATTGACTATAGTTATATGTACGTTTATATTTAATGTGGAGAATGTTATAAATAATTTTTTTGTGCGCCTTTAAAAATTTTGATACATGTTGTGGCTGTTTTGGTAAAGGGTGCTGATTACGTTACAGTGCTTTTAACCTTGCTCAATGAGTAACAAATTATCGCGATAGCTATTTAAAATAGAGGTAACACGGATTCACTATATAAAAAGGAGGAAAAAGTCTATGAAAATCACTAAATTATTAAAAGTTGGAGCGGTCTGCAGCATGTTGGTATTGGGATTTTTGGTATTATCAATGACGGGCAACAAAGTATTGGCAACGGATACATCAAGTGTGCTAACTAAAGGTGCGCTACCGCTAGGATCGACTAATTATGCCATACCAGCCGATGCCGTATTTGTTTCGCCGAGCGGGAGTAGTGGAGGAACTGGAACGATCACCAATCCAGTAGATACGGTCGCCCGTGCTCAAAAAATAATCCAGACAGAAGGACGAACTATTGTATTGCGCGCTGGATCCTATCATGAATCATTAACGAAAGATACAGGCGCGCCGATGTGGGACACGGGTTTGACGATTCAATCGTACCCAGGCGAGGAAGTCTGGTTTGATGGCTCGTCCGCTGTAACAGGGTGGAAAAAGGAAGGCGCGGCTTGGGTTCACGATAATTGGACAATTAAATTTGATGCGAGTCCAACATTTACAAAAGGCGCGCCAGATTTTACAGCGGAGAATTGGAAAAATATTAATCCGAGTTATCCGATGGCGGCCCACCCAGACCAAATTTGGATGAATGGGAAGGCAATGCAACAAGTGGAAAGTCTCAATAAACTAGGGCCGAATAAGTTTTACATGGATTATGCAACTAACAAAATCTATCTTGGTGATGATCCGACAAACAAAGAAGTTCGAGCAAGTGATTTGCAAATAGCGCTATCGATGGATGTTCCGAAAATTACTGTTCGCGGCGTTGGTATTCGTCGTTATGCGCCATCCGTGCCAGATTTAGGAACTGTTCGTATTTCTGAGCCAGCAACGGGTTCCAAATTGGAGAATGTGATTATTACGGATAGCGCTACCACTGGTTTGCAAATTAGTACGGCGGATGTGACGCTTCAAAATGTAACTGTTACAAATAGCGGCCTGCTCGGAATCGGGACGAACCGAGCGCATAATTTAAAAGCCGATAAACTCTATGTCGCTAATAGTAACCTCGAGAATTTTAATATGAGCCCAATTGCATCTGGTATAAAATTAAGTCGTAGCTATAGTACAGTGATTTCAAATAGTAAAATTGGTGATAATAAATCAGTCGGGCTGTGGTTTGACGAAGATTGCTATGATGCGACGGTTGTGAACAATGAAATTTCTAATAATATGAGTACGGGTATAGCTTTTGAACTGAGTTCGCTGGCCAAAATCGCGAATAATCGGATTAATAATAACGCTGGATATGGTCTGCATATTTTTAACTCGGATCAAATGGAAGTTTGGAATAACACTCTGACAGGTAGTCCGATGTCAATTCTCATTCAGCAGGATAGTCGCAAGCCGGAAAAGGATCGTTATTGGGCACCTCACGTGTATTCAAAAGATATTTCTTGGTATGTGAACACTATCAAAATTTCCAACAATATTCTCGGCTTACCAACAAAAATGGCGAGCCCATGGGGAGGCGTTGTGGCGCTTCGGGATGAGACGTATCAACGAACTGGGAACCAAATGGGTGTGAGTTTAAACGGTAATGTGTATTATCGCACTGGTTTAGAAGGCGCGACAACACTTGTTCAATGGTCAACTAAAACAGCCGGGATTAAAGATTGGAATAGTTTTACGAACCTTGCAGCTTTCCGAAAGGCAACAGGGCAAGATAGCCGTTCGATTGAAATGACGGAAAATAGTACCCCGTTAAATACAAATGGTTTTGCGCGGTATGATATTCAGCAACAAGCAAGTGCAGTAGCTTCGCCAATTAAGCACGCGATTGCCATAGCTTCTGATTTGCCGTCAGGTGAGAAATTTCTTGGACCAACACCTAATTTGCTTGGAAATTTAGACAGGGTGGACGCGAAACAAATCATCGGATGGGCTTGGAATCCAGATGAACCTACGTCGATATCGACCAATCTTAAAATAAACATTTACGATGAACAGCATGTGGTTGTTGACACGATTACGACTGAGGCGAATCAATATCGAGCTGATATACAGAAAGCAGGTTTTGGAAGTGGTTACGGGGGCTTTGCGTACACGATTGATTGGAATAAATACCCGAAAAATAAAAAGTATCGTGTTGTAGTTTTTGCCGCGGATAATGCAGGTGTGTATAACCCGTTGCCGAATGTTCGGTATTATGCTAATTAGGTGGTTTTGTTGGTGAAGATTTAGTAACGCCGATATTATTATGGAAGAAGATGTGTACTAGTTGCGCATCTTTTTTCGTCTTCTAGCAATTGCTATTATGCCAAACACAAGACCACCCTCGTACACATCGACTGTGAACAGGTTGGTCTTTTTTGCTGAATTGCTTTGAGTGGTTTGCGGGATTTGTGAAGGCGACGGTTGGGTATATGATTCTGAATGGTGCTTTCTGAGGGATAAGAAAGGCTTGTTTAACATCAAAAAAAGCCCAGATAAATTGATGGGAAGGCGTGACAAGTT
Organism: Listeria weihenstephanensis; assembly: GCF_003534205.1. Classification (NCBI taxonomy): domain Bacteria; kingdom Bacillati; phylum Bacillota; class Bacilli; order Caryophanales; family Listeriaceae; genus Paenilisteria; species Paenilisteria weihenstephanensis. Next base: position 444,774 of record NZ_CP011102.1, read on the forward strand.
ACGTAAACTGCTTTATAATTCGAATAGTAATGGCGTCCACTGATGAGGCGTTTCAAACGAGTGTGGAAGGGTGATTTGATAATGGAAACGGTTGTAACGGATATGGATGGAACACTGCTCGCAAAAGGTGGCGCGGTGATTCAACCCTTAAATAAAGAGGTATTACTAGATTGGCAGAAACGCGGGAAAAAATTAGTGCTGGCAACAGGTCGGCTGGATTTGGCGATTATGCCATTTATTCATGAGCTGGGAATCACGATGCCAGTTATTTCTTGTAACGGCGCGCTTGTTCGCGACTTCCAGAAAAACGAGATATTGATGAAAAGTGATATTTCGTATGATTTACTGGCGCAGGTGATTGAGTTGGTGCGCGGGTTTGGCGTGGATTATCACGTGTACACGACGGAGCGGATTGTTGGGCCAACGGTGACTGGGAAAATTGCGGGGTTCGTCGAGGCGAATAAGACGCTTCCAGAAAATGAAAAGGTTCCGTTGACTGTGACGGAGGATGTCGTTGGTGAAATCGTGCGTTCTGGCGAGTTTGCGCTGAAAGTTCTTGTTATTTCGGATGACGCGGATAAACGTGTGGCGGTGCGCGAAGCATTGGCCCAATTACCGCTTTCCGTGATGGCTTCCGGCACAACGCTGATTGATATTATGAATGTTGGCATCGATAAAGCGCATGGCCTTGCGTATTTGGACGAAGCTGGTTGGCTTGATTTGGAAACAACAATTGCATTTGGCGACAACGAGAATGATATCGGCATGATCGAACTTGCAAAAATGGGCGTGGCGATGGAGAATAGTATTCCAGAGACGCTGGCGATTGCGGATTATATCGCTGGTCATCATGATACCGGTGGACTCGCTCAGTTTTTACTTGATTTTGAGAAGTAACGTGTTATGCTGAAATTGGAAGAAATTTTATCTAGGGAGCTGATTCAAAATGGAAGAGGAAGAACGCTTTGATCTAGGACACACGGTGAAGAAAATTTTCGTGATTGGTATCGCGGCCGGGCTGATTTTCATTGGCTTTATCGCATTGATGACGCTGATCGGGATCGTTATCGCGATTCCACTACTGAAAAAAGCCTATAAGATGATGACATCAAACGGCGATGAGTCGTGCACACATGAGAAACACAAGATAAAATGCCCGATTTGCCATGCAAAAACAAAATTTTACGAAGATAAACTAGACTAAAAAAATGTGATCAGAAATTTGCGCAACCTAAGGCGAATTCTGATCACATTTTTAAATTTATTGTAAAGTAGGAAGGAATGACACACATGAACAAAAAAACAGAAAAAATAGTGGCGTGCATGCTTCGAGACAAGGCTTCAGATGAGATTCAAACGGTACAAACAGGACATCGCATCAAACTTGCGGAATTCTGGGATATAAAAGAAGGCGATCGCGTGCTGGAGGTAGGTTGTGGACAAGGTGATACGACGGCAGTATTGGCATATCATGTCGGCAAAACTGGCTCTGTGTATGCGGTCGACATTGCGTCCCCGGGTTACGGTGCACCATTTACATTGGCGCAATCGACGTATTATTTGTTGCAGTCTGAACTTGGAAGCCGCATCGAATTTAAGCTAGAAACGGATATTCTGCGTGGTGATTTGGCGTTTGAAGCCGAAACGTTCGACGTCGCAGTCATCTCGCATGCGTCCTGGTATTTCAAATCCAAAACCGAGCTTCTAGAAATGTTGCGCGTCCTGAAAAAATGGGCGAAACGGATTTGTTTTGCGGAATGGAATCCACATCTCACCGACGCGCGTCAAGAATCGCATTTGCTAGCCGTATTAGTGCAAGCGCAATATGAGGCGTTTAAGTCCGAAACAGAATCGAATGTGCGGACATTTATCACGCCAGATGATATCGCGGAAATGGCGCAGAGTCAAGGTTGGCAGGTGACGAGTGAAGGTGATATTTGGACGCGGGAAATGCAAGATGCCAGTTGGGAGGCCTCGTTTGTCGTCCATCATATCGCGGAGGAAATCGCAAAACAAGAGGCGTTACCGGCGAAGTTTAAGGAGTTGCTGTTAACGCAGACGAAACTGATTGATATTGATAATGTCTTGCCGATGAGCTCGTATTGTTGCGTGATTGAGGACTAGGGAATTTAATAAAAAGGTACAGCTCTTCATTTTCTTGAAGAGCTGTACCTTTTTTTAGCTTATTTCTCAATCCCAGTTTGACTCGTTGTTTTGTCGCCTACAATCGTATTTTGATACATTAAATAATACGCGGCAGAGGACCAACTGAAGTTTCGAGTACTCAAGCCATCGCCTGTAAGCGGGTCGTAGTTTTCGTGAATAGGTTCGTTACCCATCAAACCGTTTGCGTGGTTAAATAAGTTCTTCGATAGGACTGTTGCATCTGCTTTGTAGCCGTAATTTTGCAAGGCTTCTACACCGAACAGGGCTTGATCGAGCCAGACGGGTCCGCGCCAATATTCAGTTGCGCTAAAACGTGGGTTGTCTTTGGACGCAGTTGGGAATGGCACGTAGGTGTTGAACTTATTTGGAGAAAGCATATTTTCTCGTACGCTCGCGGCTTTGTCCTTGTCAGATAGATTTGCCCAAAGCGGAATCCAGCCTTCCGTCCCTTTACCGCGATTCACAAGCAGTTTTGTCTTGGAATTATCGCCGTTTATTTGTAAATCGTAATAGAAACCAGTGTCTTTGTCATACATATTTTTTTCGATGTATGTTTGCACTTTTTCGGCTTCTTTTTTGTATTTATCCGCGTCGTCGTCCTTACCTAGCACTTCCGCCATGGAAACGAGGAAGCCTTTTTCAGCATAAAGGTAGGCGTTTAAATCGACGGATTCTTGATTGATAGAGTAGCCGATCACCTTATCCGCGCTATCTTTATTTTCTAAAACTAGCACGCCAGGATCGTTCTTACCGACACCATCTTGGTCAAAGCGAACGGCGTTATCCATGCCACTTTCCCACGCAGCGGCTTCGATGACAGCTTCATCATTCAGCTCCAAATTACCGTTTGCGTCTTTGATATTCTTGTCGTTCGCATCTTTTTTCCAGTTGGCGTCACTGACCATGCTACCGTACTCTGCGATGCCGTTCTTGTTGTGATCGCGGTTGGAATACCACCAGTCATGATAATTCACTAATTTCGGATACATTTCCTTCAAAAAATCCTTATCTTTCGTCGCTTCGTAAATGCTCCAGACCGCCCAAGCTGAAAGTGGTGGCTTCGAATTACGCTCATTCCAGTTTCCGCCGTCTCCGCCACGTTCCGCGGTTTTATTGTAGAAAATGGCATCGATAATCGCGCCAGAATCCTGTGGTAAAACGGAATCATCTGCTTGGATTTGATAGTCAAATAGAGCGCGTACGCTATTTTTCGCTAGTTCGGGGTTGAAATTCACCGTTGCGACGGCTTCTTTCCAAGAATCCCAGGACCACAGTCCGATAAACCATTTGTAGGACATCGACGGAATAATGCCATCATGCTTAATCGCGCCAGCTGGACTCCGCCAGTTTGTAGTCAGCGTTTCAACCGTTTTCACAGCAGCATTTTGATATTCGGGGTAGTTTTTATTTTTCGCGTCGGCAAAAGTCTTGTCTAAATAACCTTGCCAGCGTGTATTATTGCTTTTGAATAGCTTATCTTGGTCCGTAATGTACGAGTCCCAATTCGCTTTTTCATCCTGCAATTCTTGATCCGTGAACGTATAACTTTCCACGGCAAACGTCGCGAAATCCTTATTTGGCGCGATTGTGATCGGACTTTTCGCCTTTGATGTATATGTATTACTGGCAACATCATTCACAACTGGCATATCATGGTAGATAGAATACTTCGTTTGTTTCGTGGAGAAGAACGTCCAAATTTCTCTCATATCAGGAAAATTAACTTGAACTCCATTAGCGGTTGATTCGAGTGTTTGCTTCAAGTCGATCGTGTCACTGCCGTCATTCAGCTTATTAAGCAACGTTCCCTGCCAAGAAAGCGATAAATGAAGCGGTTTCTCCGTTTTGTTCGTGATATTCGTTTTGACGAGCGCCGAACGATTACTAGTAAAAATCAAGTCTAATTCTAGCGTTAAATCGTCGAGTTCGTAAGTCTGGACTAGCTTGCCAGGATAATACGCAAAATCAGTACTAGCCTTGCTCAAATCATAAGTCGTTTTTGTATCATCGTTTGCGATTTGAATTTTATTGAAAGTTTTCGCCAAATTCGCTGGATACTCTTCACCGATGATAACAGGGCCAGCAAAGCCGCCGAGTATTTCAGGTGAATTGCCATCGGGTAAATAATAGCCGTGCCAAGCGCCAAGATCCGAGAAATTATTAAACCTGTTCGTATCATAATTTCCGTACATATTTTCGGTCGGATTTGCCGAGATATCAATAACATTCTTAAAATTGGATACCTCTGGTTTCGGTGCTTTTTCGATTAAATCCGATGTTTGTTCCTCTTTTTTGTCTTTATTCAGCAGATTAAAACCGACGACTCCGGCTACAATTAGCAGAATAATACCCAAACTGATAAATAAGTAACGCTTCTTTTTCATTTCATACCTCCTGAGTATTCTAATATTTATGGTAACGCTTTCAGTTAACTCTGTAAGTATAACGTATTTTGGGTGAAATTGCTAGTTGGTGTTTGTTTATTTATTTGACTACAATCATTATACAGGTGTAGTATGTGGTGAGGTTGGGAAACAATAACTACAAACTGGGAGGCGATAGTTATGAAAAAAATTGTAGATGATGCTTTTGTAGCTCTTGGTATGATATTTTTAGTTTTAATAGTGGCGTCTTATTTCACTGAAATTGGTGATTTTGTACATAATGGAAGAACGTACTTACTTGTTCTTTTTATAGCCATTATTATTGGAAGATATCTCAGATTGATAGTAAGTGCTAAGAGGCATAGTAAGGGATGAGAATAGAAACGATGATCGCTAGCGTGAAGAAGCTTAGTGATCATCGTTTTTAATTTGTGGATAAGTCAGATTTAGAGATAGAAGGTTTAAATATCCACTTCAATCTCATATTTCTTTAAAAATGTGGAGAAATGTTCGTGTAAACTATCGAATTCTAGATATTCAATGATAAGCATATTTTTCTTGATAACCTCGTAGGCGTTTCCATCTTCACCAAGTTTAATGCGTGCAATGGCATGATTTAGTTCGGAGCAAACTTTTTCATAGACTAAGGTATATTTCTTCGCTTTTTCAATCGCAGTCTCTGCAAAGTTTTTAGCTGTTTGAAAATCTTCGTGTTCTAGACAAAGGGTGGATAAATTCGTATAAATATGTTGTTCAATGTGTTGGAATTCTAAGAAATATTGAAAGCTACCTAATCGTTTCAATGATGTACGTGAAAATAACAGAGCTTCTTCTACAGTTAAAGCGTAGATAATATTGTTAAATAATCTCAACTCATACAAGTACCAGTTGTCCATGCCAAATAAATAATTTTTGATCGGTGTAACAAATTTAATCATGTCTTCACTCACAGTATGATTGATGTTGTAGGAAATTAATGCTTTGCAAATTAGCATGTAGTGATAGTAAGTAATGTTATTTGTCTTTTCATATAAGTCTTTTGCTGTGACAGCTAGGTTCTTAAGTTTTTCTGTATCATTCAAATTTGCTGCTTCACTGATTTGTGATCGTATTTGCTGATTGAAAAGCATTTTTTGATCATTTTGAACAAAAAGGAATTCTTCGAAAACAATATTTAACCTGTGTAGCAGTAAGAAAAACTTATCGTAGGAAGGATAATAGTTATTTGTTTCAATTTGAGAAAGGTGTGCACGTGTGAGAATTCCTGCTGACAGTTCTTTTTGCGTGAAATTTTTATCTTTTCTAATCTTCTTAATGGTTTCTCCAAAATTCATGATAGCGCCTCCAAACTTTTTGTTAATTTGATGGAAATAAGGAACATGTGCAACAAAACTATATAGATTAGCTATAATATGATGTTATCAGTGGTGAATAGCAGAGGGGTGAAACACACATGGTAGGACCTTTAATCTGGATAATTGATTAATGGAAGTAGCTGATTGGTGAATGATTTTTGATGTAAGGAATTATAATATCTTATATCATTTTCTAATCTTAAGAAAATTTTTAAAATAATACAAGCATACGTAGTGACAAAATAAGACTTAAATCTATTATATAGCAAAGACACCTACTTCGGCTAGCACTTATTTGAATAAAAATGATATATTTGGGTCTTATTTTAAAATAAAGATAAAATCACTAGTTATTGAGATGAGCGAGATAGGGTTACGTGAAGAGGGTTCAAGAGGTTTCCTATGTTAAATAGCGAACTTGCTTCGAATCCTTTTGCTATATATAACAACAATGAGAAGGGGAACGAGGCACATGTGGGAAGACTTAATGAAGGCGCTAAAAGATTTAGTGATAACGGCTGTCATTTTGTGCGGGCAATTTGTACGCTGGTTGCTGCTGCTCCTCCGATATCAGTTGAAGTGCCCTAATCATAAATCGTTTGGAAATAAAAAAAACTAGAATTTTGAAGGAGTGGAGCGCATGTCTAATTTGATGAACCTGTTTACTGGTCCTGTCGTTGCCCACGAAATAAAAATCGAAAACAAGACGAGACACACGATTGTTGATACATATTTAGTAAGTGGAAATCAGCGTAAGCGGGGAAATGATTTCCGCATTGGAGAGAAGCGAAGTTTATATCTTCCGGCATCGAATTCGAAGGCTTGTGAGCTGAGTTTTACGATAAGTGGCGAGGAATATCATTTTCCATTACGGGAAAAAATAGATACGAATAATCAAGCGCCGATCGTTGTTAATATCGTGACGGATGGGACGGCTAGTTTGGATGTCGAAACGTATCGGGAACAGCAGGAATCGAATGGGAAAATAGCGTGGAAGGATTCTAATATTATCTGGGGAACAGCGACGTTTTTCTTTGCTTTTTTGATCATCTGGATTGTAAATATACTTTAATAGTTCCTAGGTAAAAGCTGAACACGATGCCGCCTGTAAAAATCGTACGCAGCTTTTTTGCATGCATTCCTTTATAATTCGTGTGATAATAGGGCATGCGATTAAATCATGAGGTGGTCTTAAATAATGAAAAATAACGAAACGGAAATTACCGGAGATCTCTATAACTTGCTACTCAATCCAGCTACTCGCGACTGGGAACGTTCGTTGTTGCGGGCTGCGAAGACGGGGATCGACAATGGGGCGAATTTTGACGATCAGATTGCCAAACTTGAAGCTGAATTGCGTCCTCTTGCTTTAAGAAATAATTTGACGCCTGACGTGACTGATTTTTATTTGAGAATAACGGATGATCCTGCTGCTGGTAATTCATTCGATTTATCTGTGCATTATCAGGAAGATGGACCTTATCAAGCGCGCGCTATTTTTGCTGGTGGGTGTTTTTGGTGCATGGTAGAGCCGTTTGAGACTAGACCTGGAATTATTGCGGTGATATCGGGCTATACTGGCGGGCATATGGATAATCCAACGTATGAGCAAGTGGCAGGCGGTTATACAGGGCACGTGGAGGCTGTAGAGATTATTTTTGATACGCGCGTTTGGTATTATAAAGAGCTAGTAGAACTTTATTGGCAGCTGACCGACCCGACCGATGAATTTGGTCAAATAGCCGATCGTGGCAGTAACTACAGACCGGTTATATTTGTTGCAAATGAAGTCCAGCAGGCGATTGCGGAGCTTTCTAAACAGGATTTAGCGGAATCGGGAAAATATAAAAACCCCATCGTGACAAAAATCGAACCCGCGACGACATTTTGGCCAGCGGAAAATTTTCACCAGCAGTTCTATCAAAAGAACCCGAAAAGGTATAAAAAACTTAAACGTTCCCGCCAGCAATTTTTAGCATTTCAGCGTATGCAGACAAAACTTCGACTTGGATTTAAGCGATTGCGAAATAAAAACCGCACGCACTAATGGTTCTGCTTGACTTTACATTCATGATGATCTATATTCTACATAGGTAACCGCCTATATACAGGAGGGATAAAAATGAATTACGAAAGAACTTCATTGGTGCTTAAAGCAATGGCTGATCCTAAGAGAATGAAAATCATCGACCTTCTTTCGGAGAGTAGTTTGTGCGCATGTGATGTGTTGGAGCATTTTGACTTCACGCAACCGACGCTTTCGCACCATATGAAAGCATTAGAAAAGGCTGGGATCGTTTCGGTAACGAAGCAAAGTCAATGGCACTACTACGCGCTTAGAGAAGACTTTGTGCGGGATTTTATGAGCTCGATGACGCAATTACTTTCTAGCAGTGGCGAGGATAGTGTTACTAAAACAAATAAGGAGATAATTATTAAATGACATATGCACTCGAAATAACAGACTTGAAAAAAGTATATGCGACAGGCGTTCAAGCCCTACGCGGAATTGATTTAATAGTAGAAGAAGGGGATTTTTACGCCTTACTAGGTCCAAATGGTGCTGGGAAATCAACGACAATTGGGATTATCACGTCGCTGGTCAACAAAACATCGGGAAATGTGAAGGTTTTCGGCTACGATATCGATAAAGATTTAGTACGCGCGAAACAGCAGATTGGCTTAGTGCCTCAAGAATTCAACTTTAACCCATTTGAAACGGTCCAACAAATCGTTGTGAATCAAGCGGGTTATTACGGCGTTTCTCGGAAAGAAGCGCTAAAACGCAGCGAAACATACTTAAAACAGTCAGGATTGTGGGAAAAACGTGATGTACGCGCACGCATGCTTTCTGGTGGGATGAAACGGCGATTAATGATTGCCCGCGCGCTGATGCATGAGCCGCGCCTACTTATTTTAGATGAACCAACAGCTGGGGTCGACATTGAGCTAAGACGCGAGATGTGGGATTATTTAAGAGAGCTGAACATAGGCGGCACAACGATTATCCTGACGACACATTATCTGGAAGAAGCGGAAATGCTCTGTCGAAATATCGGAATCATTCAGTCAGGCGAGCTAATTGAAAATACGAGCATGAAAACGCTGTTAGGGAAATTGCAGTTTGAAACGTTTATTTTTGATTTGGCACCTTTCGATAAAAAGCCTGAGATTACTGGATATAAGAGCTGTTTGGAAGATGACCAGACGCTTTCCGTTGAAGTCGAGCGCGATCAGGGGATCAATGATTTGTTCGAGCAGCTCACAAAGCAAGGAATCCAAGTGCTTTCCATGCGCAACAAATCCAATCGTTTAGAAGAACTATTTTTGAAAATCACAGACGAGACACATCAAGTGGAGGGGAAACATGTTTAATCTTTATTTCACGGCCTTAAAAAGCCTAGCAGTCAAAGAAACCAATCGTTATATGCGTATTTGGATTCAAACCTTAGTGCCACCAGTCATTACAACATCACTATATTTCGTCATCTTCGGAAATCTAATCGGAGGACGAATCGGAGAAGTAGGCGGATTCTCTTATATGGAATTTATCGTGCCTGGACTTATCATGATGTCCGTCATCACCAGCTCCTATTCCAACGTATCCTCCTCCTTTTTCTCGCAAAAGTTCCAGAAAAATATTGAAGAATTATTGATCGCTCCCGTGCCAACGCATGTCATCATTTGGGGCTTTGTCCTCGGCGGGATTGGCAGAAGTATTCTAGTCGGCGCACTTGTCACAGTGGTTTCGCTATTTTTCGTACCTCTTGCCGTGCATTCGTGGCTACTAGTCATTCTCACACTGCTCATGACAGCGATTTTATTCTCGCTCGCAGGTTTATTAAACGGGATATTCGCGCAGTCATTTGACGACGTATCGATTATACCAACCTTTGTGTTACAGCCATTAACCTACCTTGGCGGCGTGTTTTATGCGATCACAATGCTACCGCCATTTTGGCAAGCCGTTTCAAAAGTCAATCCGATTGTGTACATGGTTTCAGGATTCCGATTTGGCTTTCTTGGAGAAACGGATATTTCTGTCATGTGGTCTATCGCAATCCTGGTTCTTTTCATCGTCGTACTATACGCCATTTGTTGGTACCTGATTGATAAAGGTCGCGGTTTAAGAAGTTAATAATGTAGAAAAACTGATTTTGGACTGATTCCTGTTCGAAGTCAGTTTTTTTTTGTGGAATTTAAAAGCCCTTCACCAAATAGGCGAAAGGCACAATGCTAAACTTCATTAGATCTAAATTAAATCGGGGATAGCTTGCAAAAATTCTCTTCGTTTTTCATCTGTATCGAATATTGAACTTTGGAATTTCACGCTTGAACAAAAGGATATGGAAGCAATCGCTGGACTAGATAAGAATAAAAGAACAGGATCGAATCCACATAATCAATTCTTCTTATGGTTTACAACATTTCTTAAAGGTTAATACTAAATGAAAATAGACGACTGTGAGGGAAATATTTAAATTCTGTATGTCCAACCTATTTTTTAGAATTATAAATCATGTCAAATAATTCTTATTGAAATCTCCACGTCTGCCCCGTATAGTTATGGTAGACGTGGTTTTTGTTTTGCTCGCTGGGCACGCAAGTCGTGCGCCAGACGAGCTTTTTTGCGTTTTTATAGACGCGGTTCTGTTAAGAGAATCACAAGTAAAGCCCCATGCTGTACAATTTCTTAACAAGATGTTGGGATGAAAGCGTGTACAATTTTGGTGGAAACCGTTCTATAATAAAAGAGAACAGGAGGGATATCATGTATTTGGATGAACGAAGCAATGTGCTGTTAAAAGAGATTTTGCGGCATCCTAATATATCGAATGCCAAGCTACAGGAGAAGTTCGGATTGACCCGCAGGCAGGTGGATTATAGTTTTCAGAAGGTGAATCAGTGGTTGGAAGAGCAGGCATATCCGAAAATTCATCGGTCGGCGAATGGGCGTTTTGTTGTGGAACCTGACCTGTTTCAGTTAGTGGAAGGCACGGCAAATGGGGAGGAGGAAGATCGGTATATTTTGTCCGAAAAGGAACGGGCGAGCTTGATTATTTTGATGCTTTCAACGAGTCAAGAGGAGCTGTCGCTGAATCATTTTATTAGTGAACTGGAAGTAAGTAAAAATACAGTTTTGCGAGATTTGAAGGGTGTGCAGGCGATTTTTGATACGTTTGGGCTTGAGGTGCATTATTCGCGGATGAACGGTTATCAGGTCTGCGGTGACGAGTGGAATCAGCGTTCAGCCTTGATTTACGCGGCAGGACATATTATTTCGAGCTATAATGGCGAGCAGTTATTGCGTCATTTTATGCAGATTGAAGCGGCACGCGTGGAGCAGATTCGGGATCATTTAGTGGCGGTGGAAGTGCAGCTGAATTTGACGTTTATCGATAACAAAATGCAGATTTTACCGTATATTCTGGAAAGTATTTTTAGGCGAATCCGAAAAGGGCAGCGCATTACGACGGAATTTTTAATTGATTTTAACGAGCTGTCGGATACGCAGGAATATGGTGCGGCCAAGCTTTTGATCGAGGATGAACCGTATATTTCGGAGACGGAGCGGCTATACATTTCGCTGCAACTGCTAACTTCGAACGTGTTACCGAAAAATGACTTAACGAATGAAACATCGCCGCGCTTGAAAATGGCTGTGGCTCAGGTTTTGAGTGAGTTTGAGAAGAAGGCGTGCATTCAATTTGTGGATAAGGATTCGCTACTGGAAAAGTTATTTGCACACATCAAACCGGCGTATTATCGGATAAAATACCATTTAACGACGGATTATAGTCTTTTGGATAAGATTGATCAGGAATTTGAAGCGGTACATTATATTGTGAAGCAGTCCCTCAAACCGCTAGAAAAATTTATTGGAACGCGTATTCCTGAAAATGAGAGTATTTTTATCACGTTGTTTATTGGTGGACATTTGATTGATACGACGGAGCGATTGCAGACAAGACTGAAGGCCGTCGTTGTTTGTCCGAACGGATTGTCAATTTCGCGCCTGATGGAAAAGACGTTGCGTAGTTTATTTCCAGAAATCTTTTTTTATCAAGCTATGTCGATTCGTGAGTTTGAACGGACAAATGTGCGGTATGATTTAATTTTTTCGGCAGTGCCACTTCAATCGGATAAGAAAATTTTCTTAATAAATCAATTGATGGATGAGCAGGAACGATTGGAGCTTAGACGTCGAGTGATGCGAACGGTTTATATGGTTGGCGAAAGCGGTGTGAGCGTGGAGCAGTTGATGCGGGCAGTCGAAAAATACGCGGATGTTCAGGATAAGGAGCGGCTGGCCCGGGCGCTTGCGGAATGCTTAACGCAGCCAATGAATATGACTGAAAATTTGATGGACGAAAAAAAACAGTTAATTGATTTATTGCAACCAGAGATGATTCAACGCACGAAAAGAGTGAAAGATTGGCAAACAGCGATTCAGATGGCGTCCGAACCGTTACTTGAAAAAGGGGCGATCACAGAAGCGTATGTTGACGAAATGATGCGGCAACATGTCACGCCAGCAGCGCATATTGTGTTGCGGCAGACCATTGCTATTCCTCATGCAGAGACTGAAAAAGGCGTGAAAGAACTCGGAATGAGCATGCTTTATATCGAAGAAGGCCTAGCGCTTGAATCTGGCGGCACATTGCATTTTGTCGTAGTGATTGCGGCCGTTGATAAAAACGCTCATTTTCAAGCTTTACTGCAATTGATGGAACTTGCTGGACATAAAAAAACATTGAAAAAAATCGCGCAACTAGAGGAACCGCAAATCATCCATCAGACAATTCAAAAATTCATCGTAGAACTCGAGGAAAAAGCGAAATAAGGAGGAATGGGAATGGATTTAGTACAGTTTATAAAGAAAGATTTGATCTGGGTGCAGACTCCTTGCCAGGATCAAACCGAGCTTTTTGCAGAAGTATCGACGCGTGCAGCTTCTAAAGACATGATTACAGATCAGTTTTTAGAGAAGCTCACGGAACGGGAAGCAATTTTTCCAACAGGTTTGCAGTTAGAGAATTTCGGAGTGGCTTTACCGCACACGGACCCAGAATGTGTGACCGAACAATTTATCGCGGTGTTAACAAGCGAGGCGGGAATTCCGTTCAAGCAGATGGCGGACGCAAATCAAGAAACGACGGCGAATTTAATTTTTGTGTTGGGGCTAAATGAGCCACACAGCCAACTTGCCGTTTTGCAACAATTAATGGGCGCAATCCAAAATGAAGAGCACGTGAAGGCACTGCTCGCGGCAAAATCGGCGGATGATATCATCGAAACGTTGTCGCAAGTTGTATTACATTTGAAGGGTGAGGAAAAATTATGAGTAAAAAAGTATTGGTAGCATGTGGAGCAGGAATCGCAACATCGACGGTCGTTATGAATCGTGTGGAGAATTTGTTGAAGGATAACGGAATTGATGCCAGTGTAGAACAAATTAAGATTGCGGAAGCAGCATCGAAACAAGCAGGAGCAGATTTAATCGTATCAACAACTATTTTACCAACAACGTATAGCATCCCAGCGATTATTGCGACGGCTTATATTTCAGGAATTGGTATGGAAGAATTGGATGAAGAAATCCTGGCAAATTTGAAGTAAATAGAGAATGGGTACAGGGAGCTTGACGTCAATCGAATATAGCTCCCATTTAAAAAGGAGGAAAAGGGTATGGATAAGCTTTTAGATGGAGTACAGTATGTCTTAAATCTTGGTCCGACGGTTATTTTGCCGATTGCAATTCTGATTATCGGCATGATTTTTGGGACTGGCTTTAAAAAGGCATTTCGCTCAGGTATTACGATAGGTATTGGTTTTGTAGGGATTAACCTCGTTATTAATTTACTCGTGACTAATCTTGGCCCCGCGGCGCAACAAATGGTGGAGCGTTTCGGACTTAACTTAACAATTATTGATGCGGGTTGGCCATCAGCGGCTGCAGCATCATGGGCATCACCGGTAGCAGCTATTTTAATTCCGGTTTGTCTTATCGTGAATTTATTACTTATTTTCTTCAGAATCACAAAAACGTTAGATATTGATATTTGGAACTATTGGCATTTTATCGCGGCTGGTGCGACAGGTTATGTTGTCACTGGTGGAAACTGGTGGTTCGCTATTCTTTGCGCGATTTTATATGAAATTGCGGTTCTGATTATTGCAGATAAAACAGCGCCTATGGTAGCAAGTTTTTATGGTCTAAAAGGTATTTCGATGCCAACTGGTTCTACGGCAGCTTTTGGACTGGTCGGAATTCCGATTGGTTGGGTTGTTGGAAAAATACCAGGATTGCGTAAGCTTCATGCTGATCCAGAGTCGATTCAAAAACGTTTTGGTATTTTCGGCGAACCGATGATGATGGGCTTGATTCTAGGTATTGGTATCGGTTTACTTGCTGGCTACGATGTCGGCGAAGTATTCCAAGTCGGTATTTCGATGGCAGCGGTTATGCTTCTAATGCCTCGTATGGTTAAAATTTTGATGGAAGGCTTAATTCCAATTTCAGAGGCGGCACGTGAGTTTATGAAGTCGAAATTTAAAGGTCGTGAGCTCTACATCGGGCTTGATGCAGCGCTTTCTGTTGGACATCCAGCGGTTATGTCGACGGCGTTAATGCTCGTACCAATCACACTTTTCTTAGCGGTTATTTTGCCAGGAAACCGGGTTTTACCGTTTGGGGATTTGGCGACAATTCCATTTTACATCGCATTTATTGTAGCATCTCGAAAAGGGAATATTGTGCAATCACTCATCACGGGGACGATCGTTATCGCATTCTCTCTACTGATGGCAACGAATTTCGCAGATACACACACGGCGATGATGAACGGCGCCGATTTTAAAATGCCGGACGGGGCAACAAAAGTATCGAGTCTTGATCTAGGTGGAAACTTCTTAAACTGGTTAATTTTGAAATTCTCAGAAGGCTATCAAGCTCTTTTCGGGAAATAAAAGCTCTTTTTGAAAGGAAGTTAGCAAATGCGAGCAGCGGTTTTATATGAAAATAATGAAATCAAGGCAGAGCAGGTGGAAGAAGCGGTTTGTGGCAAGGATGAAGTGCGCGTGAAAGTCATGGCAGCAGGGATTTGCGGTTCGGATATTCATAAAATGCAGACGCGGTGGAAATATCCACTTCCAGCAGTTATGGGACACGAATTTGCAGGTGTTGTTGTGGAAAAAGGCGTGGACGTGACGCGTGTTGCTATCGGTGAACGTGTGGCGGGAATCCCGCTTGTTCCTTGTGGGACATGTGAATATTGCCAACAAGGCGAGTTCTCCTTATGCGAAAATTATCGAATGGTAGGGTCACATTTTCACGGTGCTTTTGCGGAGAATGTGGTGCTTAAGGCGACCAATGTGATCGGAATCGGCGATATGGATTTTGAAGAGGCGGCGATGTTGGAACCACTTGCTGTGGCGATGCATGGCGTGTTAGGAATTAAGCCAGAGCTCGGCGATACGGTTGTTGTTTTTGGAATTGGAACGATCGGAATTCTTGTCGTGCAGTGTCTGCAATTGGCGGGCGTGAAGGATATTATCGCAGTGGATATTAGCAACGGAAAGTTGGCCGAGGCGAGCAAGTTTGGCTGTAGTTACACGATTAATCCGCTTCAGGAAGATTTGGCTGAAAAAGTGCGTGAATATACTGGTGGAAGTGGCGCGGATATTGCGCTTGAGTGTGCTGGTTCTAAGATCACGCAGGAACAATGTTTACGTGTAACGAAGAAAAAGGGGAAGATTGGGTATTTAGGCATTGCGTATGCGGACGTCCTGCTCCCCGAAGAAGCTTTTGAAAATATTTTCCGCCGTGAATTGACGCTGAAAGGCTTTTGGAATTCTTATTCAGCGCCATTTCCAGGGGAAGAGTGGACGACATCCATTGCTTTCGTGAATCAAGGGCGAATCAAGTTGAAACCGCTTATTTCTCATCGGTATAAAGTGGATCAGACGGCAGACGCTTTTGCGATGATTTTAGGGCGAAAAGAGGACTATAACAAAGTGATGATTTTACCACAGGAGGAGTGAGGGGAAACGTGAAAGCAGTTGTGAAAACAGAATCAGGATTTGACAAAATGGTATTGGAGAACGTTGCTGAGCCTGAAGTTTACGGCGATCGTGTGAAAATTAAAGTCGCCTATACAGGGATTTGCGGTTCCGATATTCATACGTTTAAAGGCGAATATGGAAACCCAACAACACCGGTGACGCTGGGGCATGAATTTTCTGGTGAGGTGGTTGCGATTGGGCCGGATGTGACGGAGCTTAAAATTGGCGACCGCGTAACAAGTGAGACGACTTTTGAAACGTGTGGGAAGTGTAAATTTTGCTTGGAAAAAGAGTATAATTTATGCGCGCACAGGCGTGGAATTGGAACGCAAGCGGACGGAAGTTTTGCGGAATATGTCTTGTCACGAGAGGAAAGCTGCCATAAGTTAGTGGATTCGATTTCGTATCAAGCCGCGGCGCTTACAGAACCACTTGCTTGTTGTGTCCATGCAGCGCTTGAAAAAACGACGATTGAGCCGACCGATCTTGTATTGATTTTCGGACCAGGACCGATCGGACTTCTACTCGCGCAAGTCGTGAAAGCGCAAGGGGCCAAGGTGATTATGGCGGGGATTACGAAGGACCGCGATCGCTTGGAGTTGGCGGCTGAACTAGGAATGGACCGAATTGTGGACACGATGCAGGAAGATTTGGGGGAAATAGTCTTTGCGATGACAGATGGCTATGGCGCAGATAAAGTATTTGATTGCTCAGGCGCTGTTCCCGCAGTGAATCAAGGACTTCCATTAACCGCGAAAAAAGGAACATTCGGCCAAGTTGGACTTTTTGCTGAAAAATGTAATCCAATTGATGAAGAATCGATTATTCAACGCGAAATCACATATATTGGCAGTCGTTCGCAGAAACCAAGTTCGTGGCATATCGCGCTTGATCTACTAGCGAATGGAAAAATTGATACGGAACGCATGATTACAAAAGTCTTTGACCTAGAAGAATGGCGTGACGGTTTTGAGGCCGTGATGGCGGGAAATGAGATTAAAGTTTTAGTGAAATCTTAAGAATAGGAGGATGGCAAAAATGCTGAACGAATTAAAAAAAGGACAACGAATACACAAGACCAAGCTGGCGAGCCCGTTCAAGCATATTGCTATCCTTTAAAAAGCAATAGATCTGATGTCATATTGGCGTATCACATGAGATCTGTTGCCATTCATTATACGCGAATCAGGGGTTAAAAATCTAGGATGAGGGTGAATAATATGAAATTAACTATTGGATGTGATCACGGAGGTAGACGATTAAAGGATGCCATTGTGACTCATTTGGAGGCGCGAGGCATTGATGTATCAGACATTGGAACGTATAGCGATGATAGTGTAGACTTTCCCTCTTATGCAGAGGAAGTGGCGCATCAAGTTGTTAGTGGTGAGGCCGATCTTGGCATTTTGTGTTGTGGTACTGGAATCGGGATGTCGATTGCGGCCAATAAAGTCGCAGGAATTCGAGCAGCTGTAGTCTCTGATTGCTTTAGCGCACAGGCGACACGGGAACATAATAACAGCAATATTCTGTGTCTCGGCGAGCGTGTAGTTGGCGAAGGGTTGGCGCTCCTCATTGTAGATACCTGGCTAGATGCGACATTTGGAGGCGAACGTCATGAACGCCGATTGCAAATGATCACAGATATCGAACTAAAAAACGAATCGTGAGGTGAAGGTAATGTTTTTAGATACAGCGAATATAACGGAGATCGAAGCGATGCTGGCATTTGGCTGGATAACGGGTGTTACGACAAACCCAACCTTACTTGCCAAAGAAAAAGGACGATCGCGTGCGGATATTTCCCGGGAAATATTATCGATTTTGAGTGAAGAACAGCGTCTTTTTATTCAAGCGACAGGCGAGACGCAAACGGAGCTATACGAAGATGCTCAAATAATTCTTTCAAAAGATGCCCGAATTGCGATTAAAATTCCTGCAGATGAGATAGGATTCCGCGTGATGACGCAATTAAAGCAAGAACGCCCAGATGTCGAAATTTTAGCCACGGCGATTTTTTCAGTAGAACAGAGTTATCTTGCGGCTCTTGCCGGATGCGATTGGGTAGCGCCTTACGTGAATCGAATGGCGAATCAAGGACTGCAACCAGCGCATGTGATAGCAGATACCGCCCAACTTTTTAAACAGCTTGGCGTACCGACAAAAATACTTGGAGCCAGTTTCAAAAATACAGCACAGATTACAGAAACACTTTTAGCTGGGGCGACAGATGTCACAATTCCAGCAGATTTAGTGACAGTGATGATGCAAAATAAGTTAGCAGCAGATAGCATCCACGCTTTCAATCTCGATGCAAAAGGAGGTCGTCGTTAAATGGCAACACGTATTGCAGCGTCTATCATGTGTGCCGATCAGCTACATATTGCAGACGAATTAGCAAGACTAGATGCAGCAGGAATCGATCTCCTACATTGCGATGTCATGGATGGCGTTTATGTCAACAACCTAGCGCTAGGCCCAGAATGGCTGGCTTCAGTGAAAAACGCGACCAATATCCCACTTGATATTCATTTGGCAACGATAGAGCCACTTAAATATATAGAATTGTTCGCCAAGATAAAACCAGAGTACATCTCTTTTCACGTAGAAGTTTGCGAAGATGTCTCGGCTGTTATTCAAAAAATCCGTGCTCACCACATCAAACCAGCCATCGCACTTAACCCAGAAACACCTCTCGAAGCTATTTTGCCGTACTTAAATGAAGTTGAGATGGTCTTGATGATGACGGTGAATCCCGGTTTTGCGGGTCAGAGTTTTCAAGTTGATGTGTTAGAAAAATTGCGTGCGTTAAAAGCGTTACTCGCAGACAACGCATATGCACCGTTAATCGAAGTGGACGGCAATATCAATGCCACAACGATCGGCAAAATGAGCGACTGTCTCCCAGATGTGTTCGTACTCGGAACGTCTGCTCTTTTTCACAAAAATGACAATAAAACCTATTCCGAACGCTGCGTCCAAATCTGGTCGCAAGTAGAAAGATAAATATTTATGTGCGAAAAATCACAATTAGGAGTGAATGTATTGAAAAAAACATTAGACCAACAAACGGTAGATACAATCCGAACTTTATCGATCGATATGATAGAAAAAGCAAACTCAGGACACCCAGGAATGCCGATGGGAGCAGCGCCAATGGCTTATATGCTTTGGGCCAAAAACCTCAAATTCAATCCGACGAACCCAAATTGGTTCAACCGCGATCGCTTTGTTTTAGCCGCAGGTCATGGATCAGCTTTATTATATAGCCTTACGCACTTATTTGGCTATGACTTAGAAATCAGCGACTTAAAGCAGTTCCGGCAGTACGAGAGTAGGACTCCGGGGCATCCAGAACATGGCTTTACAGCAGGTGTGGACGCAACAAGTGGCCCGCTTGGACAAGGAATTGCGATGGCTGCTGGAATGGCATTGGCCGAATCTCACCTTGCCGCGCAGTATAATAAGTCTGATTATCCGATAGTTGACCATTTTACTTACGCTATTTGTGGTGATGGCGATCTGATGGAAGGCGTGGCCGCAGAAACTGCCTCACTCGCTGGACATCTTCAGTTAGAAAAGCTGATTGTGCTTTACGATTCCAATGATATCTCACTTGACGGCGATTTAAGCGCCTCGTTTAGCGAGAGCGTACAACAGCGTTTCGAAGCTTACGGATGGGAAGTTTTACGCGTAGAAGATGGGAACGATTTAACGGAAATTCAAGCGCAGATTACTCAAGCAAAAAGGAGCGCAAAACCAACCTTAATAGAAGTGAAAACAGTCATCGGTTACGGAGCGCCAACAAAATCAGGAAGTTCTGCGAGCCACGGCGCACCACTTGGCACAGACGAAGCTGCTGCCGCAAAACAAGCTTACAACTGGAATCACGAACCTTTTACAGTACCTAAAGAAGTACAAGAATATCTCAAAAATTATCCCAAAATCGGTGCCGACAAAGAAGCGCAGTGGAATAATCTGATTGCGAATTATACAAAAGCCTATCCAGGTCTTGCCGCTGAATTCCAACGTGTTGTGAAAGGTGAATTATCAACAAAATGGCAATCCGAATTCCCGACTTTTGATGGCGCTGACAATAAAAAAATAGCAACCCGAACTGCATCTGGAAAAATGATTAATGCATTGGCAACTAAGCTTCCTGAATTATTCGGCGGTTCCGCAGATCTAGGCTGCTCCAACAAAACATTTATCGACGATAGTCCAGCTTACACTGCAAAAAATCCATCAGGACGTAACATCTGGTTCGGCGTCCGCGAATTTGCGATGGGAGCAATGTTGAACGGAATGGCATTGCATGGCGGACTTAACGTTTTTGGCTCCACATTTTTCGTCTTTTCTGATTATATGCGTCCAGCAATCCGAATGGCGGCACTTATGAAACTGCCTGTGACCTACGTTTTCACACACGATAGCATCGCAGTCGGCGAAGATGGTCCAACACATGAGCCAATCGAACATTTGGCGTCACTAAGAGCAATGCCAGGCCTCTCGATTATCCGTCCAGCCGATGCCAAAGAAACCCGCACAGCATGGTCGCTTGCAGCAGAAAATAAAGAAGGTCCCATCGCGCTCATCCTATCTCGCCAAGACTTGCCGGTGCTTTCAAATCCACAAGAAAACATCGATGAAGGCGTCAAAAATGGCGGGTACACAGTCTCACCATCGCGCCAAGCCATCCCAGAAGCCGTCCTGATTGCGACAGGTTCCGAAGTCGCGCTTGCCTTAGAAACCCAACAAGTTTTGCAGAACCAATACAACATCGATGCTTCCGTCGTGAGCTTACCAAGTTGGGACCGCTTTGCTAAGACTGCCGAGACCTATCAAGAAAGCGTGTTGCCAAGCGCGGTGAAAGCACGAATCTCTATCGAAGCCGGCGCCACATTCGGATGGAAAGCATTCACAGGAACATCTGGACTCAACATTGGTATCGATCACTTCGGCGACTCAGCCCCAGCGGATAAACTTTTTGAAGCGTATGGTCTTAGCGCGCCGATCATCGCGGAAAAAACAGCTAACCTGCTCGCAAAAGAAGGTGTACAATCATGACACTTATTGCCCCGTCCCTTCTCGCGGCGGACTATCTAAAACTAGGCGAGGAAATCAAAAGAATGGAATCAGCGGGTGTCGATTATTTGCATATCGATGTGATGGATGGACATTTTGTACCCAACCTCACATTCGGTATCGACATGGTTGCTCAGATTGCAAAAAGCACCACCGTCCCGCTCGATGTCCACCTCATGCTCGCCGAACCAGAACGCTATATCGAGGCATTCGCTAACGCAGGAGCGGCGATTATTTCCGTGCATATTGAGGCTTGTACACACATCCATGCGACTCTAAAAGCAATCAAGAAAACAGGCGCGAAAGCAGGTGTTGTCTTAAATCCGGGCACACCAGCCGAAGCCTTGAACGCCGTCTTATCAGAAGCCGACCTAATCCTTCAAATGACAGTAAATCCAGGCTTCGGCGGTCAGAGCTTCATCCCAGAAACGCTCGAAAACATTGAAAAACTAGCTACTTGGCGCACAGAGAATAATTATAACTACCTGATCGAAGTGGACGGAGGAATCAATCAAGAAACCGCCGAGTTGGCAAAAAAAGCGGGTACGGATGTCCTAGTTGCAGGCTCTTACCTGTTTCATTCACCAAATTTAGAAATAGCAATAACGGACATGAGAAGATAAAATTTTTTTGTGTTCACTTTATTGCCAAATAGGACATGAAAAAGATTTTTCTTTTCACGTCCTATTTCTTTTGTTACCCTTAAAATAAGAAACCACAAGCGAACTTCACCGTTCGTTTTTTGTAGTACCACAAAAAATTCCCCAATCCACGCATTATTTCCAATGAGACGGGGAATAATAAAGAAGCGAGGTGTTGTAAATATGAAAGCAGTAGGATTGTACAAATATCTACCAATCGAAGCCGAAGAAAGTTTTCTTGATCTCACACTTGATAAACCAAAAGCAAGCGGACACGATCTACTAGTCAAAATCCAAGCCATTTCGGTCAACCCAGTAGACACAAAACTGCGAGCACCGAAAGATATAGTGGAGGAAACGCCGCGAATTCTCGGTTGGGATGCTGTCGGGATTGTCACAGAAATCGGTGACGCTGTTGAATTATTCCAAGTTGGTGACGCCGTATATTACGCTGGGGATGTGACGCGACAAGGATGCTACGCCGAATTCCAGCTCATCGATGAACATTTAGTTGGCCCAAAACCAGCAAACTTATCTATCGAAGAAGCCGCTGCGATGCCACTCACACTCATAACGGCATGGGAAGCGCTATTTGATCGCATTAGAATCATTCCTGACGCGGATGCAGGAAAGTCGCTCCTAATTATCAATGGTTCCGGCGGTGTGGGCTCCATCGCAACGCAAATCGCCGCATGGGCCGGTCTTGAAGTCATCGTGACGGCTTCTCGAGACGAGACGGTAGCTTGGTCAAAACAGCAAGGCGCGACGCATGTTATCAATCATCGGGAACCCCTTTTGCCACAATTAAAAGCACTCGGTTTTGACGGTGTAGACTATATTTTATGCCTACATAACACGGATGCTTACTGGGACGCGATGCAAGAAATTATTTTACCGCAAGGTCATATTTGTTCGATCGTAGAACTCCAAAACCCAGTATCCATGAGCCTCATCAAAGACAAAAGCGTGACGGTTAGCTACGAGTTCATGTTCACCCGATCCAAATACAATACGTCCGATAAAGTACGCCAGCACGATATTTTAACAAAAGCTGCAGAATTATTTGAAGCAGGATTTTTAAAATCAACATTGAACCAGACCTTAACGCCAATAAACGCCACAACGATAAAAGAAGCCCACCGAATTTTAGAATCAGGGAAGTCGATCGGAAAACTAGTAGTGAAGGGATTTGACGAGGATGACAAAAAAGAAAATTGAGTTATTCATTGCGATGAGTTTAGACGGATATATAGCGGACACACAAGGAAGCGTCGGCTGGTTGGAAGAGATTGAAGGCACTGGTGACAACGGTTATACGACTTTTCTGAATGAAATCGATACCGTCGTGATGGGGCACACAACCTACAAGCAATTATTCACGCTCACCGATACATTTCCATATAGCAAGAAGCATGTTTATGTTTTTTCCAATGAAAAAGCGGGTACAAAAGATGAAAATGCAGCATTTGTAAATGGCTCCGTCGAAAATTGGCTTGAGACAACAGAAGGCAAGAGCATTTGGCTTGTCGGTGGTGCGCAGCTCGTGAAGAAATTTTTGGAAGAAAAACAAATCGATCGCTTTATCATCACCGTTGCACCAATCATACTTGGAGACGGTATCCCACTTTTTGAAAAAGGCGCACGGGAACAACTATTATTAGAAGAAGTCGTTCAATATGGCCAATTCACGCAGATGACATATCGCAAAAAGGAGTAATCAATCATGAAAATAGCAACATTTGATGTCGACGTACAAAAAGGTTTCACACCACTTTGCCCAGACGAACTTCCAATTCCAGAAGGAGATCGCATCGTTCCAGAGCTAGAATTTATGGCAACAACGGGAAGTGTTCGGATAGGTAGCAAAGACGCACATCCAGAACAGGCGGTATGGACAGTCGCAACCCCTGAAGAAATGCTAAAGCCGCTCGATTTTCCAGATGCCGACCTCACTTGGGTGAAGCACTGTATTTCGGGAACGCCGGGCTTTGAATTACTAGAAGGCCTGCCACATCCATCCGATTATGATTTTTTCGTTTGGAAGGGTATGGAACCAGATTTACATCCATACGGGGCGTGTTATCACGACATCCGCGAGAAGCTCTCGACTGGTGTAATCGAATTTCTAAGAGCGCAAGAAGTAGATCTTATCATTGTTGGCGGATTAGCCTTTGATTTTTGTGTAAAAACGACGGTAGACCAGCTTTCACGAGCCGGTTTTGCGGTTGTTGTATATTTGCCTGCGACACGTGCTTTGACAGAGCGCGGTTATCACGACACAGCAGCGCATCTGGGAACCTTAAAAAACGTCAGGATAGCCAAGGACCGAGCTGAATTAGCCACGTATCGCCAAACTTAATTTTAGGAAAGAGGCGAGACGAATGAAAAGAATTGGAATGTTTCCAAGCATGGTTATTTTTTCGACACTAGTTTTAACCTTAGCAACGTATCCGCTACTCCCAAGCGAAGTAGCAGTACATTTTGGAACGGATTTCTCACCAGATATGTTCGTCCAAAAGTGGCTTGGCTTAATTTTAATTCCTTTCCTTATGGTGATGTTTACCGGCACAGAATACTACGGGAAAGAGAAAGTAAAACCAGATAATCGATTAGAGTTTGAATACATGTTCTACGCATTACTAATCCTGCTCGCCATTATTCAAGTAACGATCATCCTGTTTAGCCTAGGCTATGAAATACCAACAGGCCGCTACAGTTTATTACTTGTCGGCGCGCTCCTAGTTTTAACCGCATTGTATCTTTCAAATTCTAAAAAAATATTCCTATGGCTCACATTAATTGGCTTTAAAAAGATAGACGCAAGATCACGAAATAGCTTGAGAAAAATAACTGTTATAACACTATCCGTAGTTGGCTTTACTTTTTTACTTTTAGGTATTTTCATGTTCAACGATCCATCTATTATCATGCTCGCAGCCCTGTTATCGATGACCGTTGTTATCGTTGGATCAGGCGTATACTTAAACAAAAAATAGTACAGTTCCAGTTTACAATGAATACAGTTTATGGTTTAATTAAAGCCAAAGAGGTGTCTCTTTAAAAGGAGAGATACCTCTGGGCTTTTTTAGCTCGAAAAAAAAGGGGGACATAATTTTGCGCAAAAAAACAGTAAGCATCCTAATGCTCTTAGGACTTCTACTACTTGCCGCATGTCAGTCAAAAGAGGTAGTAAAAGACGCTGAAAAAGAGGATAAAGATAACATCATCAACATCATGGAAACAGGCGAAATACCAGGCGTCAATCCAACGACGGCAGATAATAGCGTTAGTTTTAGAGCAATCAATCAAGTATACGAAGGATTATACCGTTTAGATAAAGATGGCAAGCCCGCACTCGCAATGGCGGCCGCTGAGCCAGAAGAAAAAAACGGCGGTAAAACGCTGATTTATAAAATTCGCGAAGACGCCAAGTGGTCAAACGGAACATCAGTAACCGCAGCCGATTTCGAATACGCGTGGAAGAAAGTCGTTGATCCAAAATCAACCGCTGCATATGGCCCGCAAATGGAAGAAATCGTAAAAAATGCAACGCAAATTTTAAATGGTGAGATGGACCCAGATCAATTAGGGGTCAAAGCCCTAGACGACAAGACGCTACAAGTCGACCTCGAAAACCCAGTGCCAATCTTCAAGGACCTACTCACAACAGGCACATTCTTCCCACAAAACCAAGCATACATCGAGAAACAAGGAAAACGCTACGCCCTATCAAGCGAAAACCTGATTTCTAACGGCCCATTCAAACTAGAAAATTGGGATGCGACGAAAAAAACATGGGATTACGTTAAAAATAATAAATACTGGGATAAAAAGAACGTGAAAGCTGATAAAATCCACGTACAAGTCGTAAAAGACACAAATCAGGCGTTAAACCTGTATACAACTGGAAAGCTCGACCGTATCGAACTAGATGGTGAATTTGTTTCCAAATATAAAGATGACGTCGATTTCCACAAAACATTCACAGGTCGCTCCATTTACCTCAAAATGAACCAAGGAAAAGATGGCGATACGACCGACTTAGCCAACCTCAACATTCGCCGCGGCTTAGCTATGGCAATCGATAAACAAGCAATGGTCGACCGCTTACTTGCCAATGGATCAACAGTATTAAACGGAAATGTTCCCGCAAAAATCATGTTCGATCCAAAAACAAAAGAAGATTTCCGCAAACAAAACGGCGATCTCCTGAGTTACAACCCCACAGAAGCTAAAAAATATTGGCAAGCAGGCCTAAAAGAAATCGGTAAGACGGAATTAACAATCGCGTTAACAGCAGGCGATTCATCCCTACAAAAACAACAAACCGAGTTCATGCAAGACCAGCTCCAAAAACATCTACCAGGACTTAAAATAAACATCAAAACCGTCACCCAAAAAGCAAGTTTCGTAGCAGATGTTAGTCAAGATTACGAAATGCTGCTCGGCGGTTGGAGCGGAGACTACTCAGATCCACTCACCTATCTGAACCTATTCCTAACCGATAGCCCTGGAAATCACACTGGTTTCTCCAACGCAGAGTATGACAAATTAGTGCTCGGTGCAAAAGGAAGCCTCTCCAACGACCCAGAAAAACGCTGGGAGGCACTTCTAAAAGCAGAACAAATTTTGCTTAAAGATAATGCAGCACTCGTACCACTATACCAAGGTGGCCGAGCTTACCTACAAAAAGCCACATTACAAAATTATATCGCGTATCCAATCGGCTCCGAAAATTACAAATGGATGTCAAAAGCGAAGTAATAAATCAAATACATTTCAAACGAAGCACGATGCGTTTGAAATGTATTTTTTTGCGGTATATAAAAAAAGACACAATTTAGACACATTTGAGGCGTAATTTTATGGAGAGGGATGTTTCAAATGAAAAAATATGCGTTTATCGCAGGAATTGTTATAAGTATACTTCTATTTTTCGCAGTTTCTCCAGTAGCAAAAGCAGATACCGTACCACTCATCCAAGGAACAACACCAGAAATAGCGACACAAAACGGGAAAATATTGCAAAGCGCGATCAATCAAGCATCTAGTGCTAAAACAAAGAACGTAACACTCCCGGCAGGCCTATTCTACATTAACGGCCAAATCACACTAAGATCACACATTATTTTAACAGGAGCAAGCGCAGCAACAACAAAATTAACAATGAATAACGCACCGATGACAACAGATTCTACAGGAACAAGCCAAGAATCTGTCACGGATATTACCCTACAAAATTTCACACTGCAATATAACCCCAACATGTCCAAATACGACTATTTTACGAACCCCACGAATTTTTATAAAGATAATCTCCTAAACATCGGTATGTATACAAAAGCAGAAAGCGATGCAGGTTACAAAGCTATAACGAAAAAGCCTCTTAAAACAAATATCAAAATTATCAACATGATATTCAATGCCAATAAAGTAGGAAATAGCGTCGTAAACATTGCCAAAGCAAAAAATGTTACAATACAAAACAGCCAAATTTTGAATTCAGGCCTACAAAACGGTATCTCCATCACCTATTCAGACCAAGTCAAAATTTTAAATAATACGGTCAAAAACCTTGGCAGAACAGGCATTGTGCTTTATTACGGCAACAGTAATACCCAAATAATAAACAATAAAGTGAGCGATTGGATGCAACGTTATGGTAGCTATCATTATGACGCCGTCAAAAAAAGTGGTGAAACGCTAGACAGCATGCAAGACGCCGCAATCGATAGCTACGGTCCAGCCAACAACTACCTCACCATTCAAAACAATCAAATTAATCTATCCACCGCTGCAAATAAAGTAAATCCCAATAATCCACTCATCGCGAAAAAGTGGCATCTCAAAACAGTGCCAAACTACACCAGATACACAGCCTTCAGAGCAAGCGGTGCCCAAAACGTTTTATATCAAGGGAATACCGTCAATATAGATAGCCCAGACACATTCGCCTTTTTCACCACCAATATGCGCAAAAGTAACACCTTGACAAGACCAAAAGCAATTACACTTGTCGGCAATCAATTTACCGCGAGAAACATCGATTATCCCGTCCGAATTTTTGCAGGAATAAGCGACGCGAATCTGTTAAACGGCATCACGATCCAGTCCAATAACTTCCGAATACTGGGTAAAATAAATAATTACTACCATTCCCTCATCAACGTGCGCGAAGTTCCGATAACAGAAAATAAGCGCATTACCTACTATCCAACAGAGCTGTTATCCGTTTTGGGCAATAAAATCCAAAGCACGAACCTCGGCACGATGGTCGACGGAACCTCCACTAGCAAAAATGACGTTCTGAAAACCCTTCTTATGACTAGCAATACAAACAACGGTAAAGCTTATCAAATAGCTAAAAACTATATAGGAATCACGCTGAAATCCGTAAGTTACTCAAATAATGCGCTACGTGGAAGTATGATCTGGAATCTAGACGAAACAAAACCAAAATATGTAGTCATCTTAAATTCAGCAGGAAAAAGACTAACCACCGAACAAAAAATCCTAAAAAGCAATCTGGCCAATTTCACCATTCCAATCAAACTTCTCCGAGGAACATCCATCCAAATTGCTATATCAGAAACAAAAGGATACTACCCGCAAAGTTCCATTATTTCCTATAAAATCAAATAAAGGCGCCAATTTCAAAAGCAAAAAATAAAATATAAAAAAGTTTTAAAAAGCACTTGTAATCGTTTTCAACATATGATATATTATAGTCATCGCAAAGGATTGTTACCAATCTACGGGCATTACCTAAGCTGATTCGTGGGATACACATGTATTCTCCCATGAAACGGTTTGGGTTTTTCTTTGTGCAAAAATAAGGTAAGAAGGAAGGTTTATATTATGAAATATGAACAACTCGCTAAAGACATTCTCGAAAAAGTCGGCGGAACAGAAAACATCAATAGTGTATTCCATTGTATCACGCGATTGCGTTTTAAACTGAAAGATGAGAGTATTGCGAAAACAGAAGAGTTAGAAAAAATGGACGGCGTCATCTCCGTGCTTAGAAGTGGCGGCCAATACCAAGTTGTCATCGGTAACCACGTACCAGACGTTTACGCGGCAGTACTTGCTGTTGGCGGGATCTCTGCAGAAGGCGCAGAAGGATCAGCCAATGACAGCGGTGGCAATCTTTTCAATAAATTTATCGACATGATTTCAGGCGTATTTACACCAGTTCTAGGCGTTTTAGCCGCAACCGGTATGATTAAAGGCTTCGCATCCATGTTCCTAGCGTTCGGCTGGGTGACACAAACATCAGGAACCTATCAAATCTTGTACGCGATTGGGGACGCGCTATTCTACTTCTTTCCAATCTTCCTAGGTTACACAGCCATCAAGAAATTCGGCGGTAACATCTTCATCGGGATGGCCATCGGTGGTGCGCTCGTTTATCCAGCAATATCAGGATTAACAGCAGGAAAACCTTTGTACACACTATTTGCAGGAACGCTTTTTGAATCACCAATTCACGTTACATTCCTTGGAATACCAGTCATTCTAATGAGTTACGCATCATCCGTTATTCCGATTATTTTAGCAACATTCTTCGCTTCAAAAGTTGAAAAAGGACTCAAAAACATCATTCCAGATGTAGTCAAAACATTCTTAGTGCCATTCTTTACATTACTAATCGTTGTTCCACTAACATTCATCGTCATCGGTCCAATCGCAGTATGGGCAGGCGATTTACTAGGTCAAGGAACACTATGGGTTTACAATTTAAGTCCAATTATTGCAGGTCTATTACTTGGTGGTTTCTGGCAAGTATTCGTTATCTTTGGACTTCACTGGGGTCTTATTCCAGTCGCGATCAACAACTTGACAACACTTGGAGCAGATCCAATTTTAGCCATGACATTCGGTGCATCTTTTGCACAAATCGGTGCCGTTCTGGCAGTTATCTTGAAAACAAAAAATCAAAAACTAAAAACATTAGGTTTCCCAGCATTTATTTCTGGAATCTTCGGTGTAACAGAGCCGGCGATTTACGGGGTTACGTTACCACTTAAAAAACCATTTATTATGAGTTGTATCGGTGGTGCGGTTGGTGGTGGAATCATCGGTTGGGCTGGCTCGCAAGCTTACATCATGGGTGGACTAGGAATCTTCGGTCTTCCAAATTTTATCAAACCAGGAAGCCCAATTGACTCAGGATTCTATATGATTATTTTAGCTATCGTTGTCAGCTTCATTCTAGGTCTAGTTTTGACATACATCTTCGGTTTCAAAGATCCAGTAGAAACAAGCGCATCTGTTACTCCTGTAGTGACTGAAGGCGAAACTTTAATCGAACATGAAGTATTAGTATCTCCACTTGCAGGTGAACTTATTCCACTTGTAAACGTTAAAGACGAAGCATTCTCATCTGGCGCGCTCGGCAAAGGACTCGGAATTGTACCAACAGAAGGTAAATTATTTGCCCCAGCAAGCGGAACAGTTACAATGGTATTCCCAACAGGTCACGCAGTTGGTATTACAACCGACGCAGGCGCTGAAATTCTGATGCACATCGGAATG
Organism: Listeria weihenstephanensis; assembly: GCF_003534205.1. Lineage (NCBI taxonomy): Bacteria > Bacillati > Bacillota > Bacilli > Caryophanales > Listeriaceae > Paenilisteria > Paenilisteria weihenstephanensis. Next base: position 475,008 of record NZ_CP011102.1, read on the forward strand.
GATACTGTACAATTAGAAGGTAAATACTTCACCGTACACGTTAAACAAGGCGATAAAATCACAGCAGGTCAATTATTAACAGAGTTTGACGTAGAAGGTATCAGAAGCGAAGGCTACGATATCACAACACCAATTATCGTCACAAACACGAACCAGTATCTTGACGTCATGGTAGTTGATGAGAAAGAAGTCAAACCAGGCGATCGCGTTATCACATTAGTAATATAATACGAAAAGAGCAGTGATCCGCAAATGATCACTGCTCTTTTTACGTCCAAATAAAGGCGATAAAGTTATTTATAAAATGTGCAAAAATCGTCAATTCCAGTCGCTTGGTCTTGTATAAAATCCCCCCAAGTGCAATTCCAGGAATCAGATAGAGTAAAAAACTAACCCAATCTGTGGGAACATGCGCCGCGCAAAATAGTAAACTGCTAACGATCCAGCCAAGCCACAAGCGATTTCTGAAAAGTTGCTGCATCAAGAATCCTCTAAAAATTATTTCCTCCACAAAAGGTGCTACGAGAACGATAGATACAAAGCTAAGTAACCAAGAGGCATGTAAATAAACGTCTTCCAGTAATATTTCATTTTGCGTATTCGTATAGGAAGAGAAGTTCTGCCCAAGAAAGTCAATAACGGAACTAATTCCAATCGCGACAATCATAACGATGAAAGCAAATAAGAACCCCTTCCAGCTAATCCGCGCCCGTTTGAAAAAATAAATGCGCTGGTATTTTGCAATCCAAAGCGTAATCAACATGGCGGCCAAACCAAGCAATTCACTATGCCAAGTCACCGCCATATTTAGAAAGTCATTACCTGCAAAAACATCCCATACGATGCTCGCGATTTGTAAGATAAGTGACAGCAACAAATACACGCCAAAAACCCATATAATTGTCCATATTCTAGGCTGGCTTTGTTCATAAGGTTGATCCATTGTTTACCTCCCTAATATTAAATATATCAGTATCATATCACGCATCGCACTTGAGTTCCACGTATAAATGAGACCTCGGACCTATCAATTTTCGGTCCGTAGCCTATCGTTAAAAAATAAGAATCCATCTATAATAAACCTATCAACCAAATAAAAGGGCGTGAAAGATGTGAAAAAAGGGATTCTCGGTCTATTGTCAGCAGTATTCGTCATGTTACTCGTTAGCTTACAAACGCAGTCAATCATGGTACCATCACAATCAACAGAGCTACATACAAATCAGTTACAAGAACCATTAACAGTTCAAATAGAAGACGTTAAAAACTAATCGTGTCAATATAGAGCGATTTCACATAGATTTTAACCATGCTAACTTTAAACGTTGATATAAAAAAATTGGAGGTTATTGAAATGAACAACTTTTTTAAATACTTATTCACTGTGATTCTAGCCATTATCGGATTTAATATTCTATTCAAAGTCATTGGGATAACACTACACTTCTTATTCCCACTTCTAGGACTTGCGCTTGTTGTTTACTTGCTATACCGCATTTGGGGCAACAATCCACGCAGACCAAGACGCAACAGCCAAGCGGATCGTTACGACTGGTAAGTTAGTTTTTTAAATCATATACTCATTTAAAACTCCCTAGGTTTTAAATTTTGCCCGAGCGAATCTGCTTGGGCTGTTTTATTTGATAAATAAAACAGTGAAAATAAGTGCCTTCATTTGTGAATTGTTAGAAAAAAACTTACACTAGTAAAGAGGAGGCGGTTATCGTGAAAAAAGATAATTGGAAAAAAATGAGGAAAATAACCGTAGTTGCAATAATAGCCAAGTTGATTTTGACGAGTAAAAAGCGACGTGTGAAATGAGAACAACTGCATTTACGACACTTTAAATAATGGAGAAATTCAAATGAAGAAAAGAGGAGAAAAAATGACAGATCAAAAACCATATGGATCGGTCTTGCTAAAAGCCGTCGATATTTTAGATTTCTTGTTGGAATATCCAAGTAGTTCACTAAAAGAGATTTCTGACGGACTAAAAATGACAAATTCAACGGTACTAAAAATTTTAGATACACTCTTGTTAGTTTCCTACGTTAGTCGAGATGAGAAAAAAAATTATCGTATCGGTGCTAAATTTAGGAAGTATTTTAATCAAGATAGTAAGCAAGTAGACTTAGTGGAGACAACACTACCGTACTTGGAAAGGCTGCAGCATCAAATTGACGAAACGATCCATCTAGGAATTTTAAATATGCACGAAATTTTATATATTAATAAGCTAGATCCTAAAAATCAGGTAATTCAAATGTCTTCTAAAATCGGAATTACAAGACCACTTTATTGTTCAGCAATGGGTAAGGCGGTGTTGGCTAAATTCAGCGCGGAATCGTATCAAAAATATCTAAGCACAACAGAACTGAAAAAATATACGGTACATACGATGATAGATGCAGCTGAAATAGAAACGGAAATCGAAAAAATTCGTGAAACAAATATCGCCTATGACAATGAGGAAGTGGAAAACGATATCTTCTGTGTAGGTGCGGCTTTGATAAAAGAGGAGGATATTGTGGGTGCGTTTAGTATCAGTGTTCCAAAATACCGCATCACAGATTCCTATAAAAAAGAAATTACGATGGCGATAATACGTGCTAAACAAGAAATTGAAGCTGTTTTATAGATAAATCATTAAGAAAGCTCCCCAAAAAAGATAAGAGTGGGGTGTTTTTTTTTTTGCTTAATATTGGCTTTATGCGGGATATTAGCCAATATTTTAGCGTATATGAATAACCATTTGAGCAAGATCTTCAACAGAAGGGCTTGCTTTTTAAGTTAAATCTGTATATAATAAACACATGTTTTATGTATAGGAAATATAAATTTCTTTATAGGAAAACTAGGAGGCGGACATGCAAAAGCTAAATTTTTTAAAAGCACTGCAATCAGCAGGTGTCATCGCTGTTATAAGGCATGACACAAAAGACGGCGCAATAAAAGCGAGTGAGGCTGTTATTGCAGGGGGAATGAAAGGAATCGAATTAACATTTACCGTGCCAGACGCAGATCAAGCTATACGAGAGCTAAAAGAGCGATACGAAGGCAATCCAGAAATAATTATTGGCGCTGGAACAGTTTTGGAAGCGTTCACAGCGCGACTTGCAATTTTGGCGGGGGCACAATTTATTGTAAGTCCAACATTTGATTTAAGTACTGCCGAAGTTTGTCATCTATATCAGATTCCATATTTGCCAGGGTGCATGACCATTAGCGAGGCTCAAATTGCTTTAAAAGCAGGCGTAGATATTATTAAACTATTTCCAGGAAATCTTTACGGACCAGCGATTATTAAAGCTTTCAAAGCGCCAGTTCCGCATTTAAACATCATGCCAACAGGTGGTGTGGATGTTGATAATCTGGCGGAATGGTTTGAGGCAGGTGCCGTTGCGGTTGGCGTGGGAGGTAATCTATTAGCTCCAGCCAAAACAAATAATTTTGCTAAAGTTACTGAAAATGCTTCAGTCTATATGGCTAAGTATCAGCAAATTAAAGGAGAATAGCCATGGGAAAAGTTTTAACGTTAGGCGAGGGAATGCTTCGCTTTTCTACATCGACAGGTAAACGCTTATCCAACGTAGAAGCCGTGTCGCTTCATTATGGAGGAGGCGAGGCCAATGTGGCAATATCACTAGCTAACTATGGACATGATACTTATTTTGCGAGTAAAGTTCCGAACAACAGTTTAGGAGAAGGATTTAAAAACCATTTGCAGAATTTTAATGTCAACACAGATGTTCTTTTACGCGGTGGAAAACGGATAGGAACGTATTATGTTGAAGTAGGAGCTGGTGAAAGAGGCGCAAAGGTTCTTTACGATCGTGAGCAGTCCTCATTTGCCACGATGAACGAAAATGAATGGGATAGTTTGCAGATTTTTAAAGACATCGATTTTTTTCATATTTCAGGAATTACGCCAGCTTTGTCGAGTTTTTGGAGAAAATTAACATGTGAACTCTTGAGCCAAGCCAAAAAAGCTGGTTGTAAAATCAGTTTTGATGTCAATTATCGCGCGAAGCTTTGGACGCAAGAAGAGGCGAGTCAGATGTTGAAGGAGATATTGCCGTTGGTGGATTATTGTTCTTTAGGTAAATTGGATGCGCTTTACTTGTTGGGGATTAAGCCATATCAAGGGGGGGAGGATGAGATTGCTCACTATTATTCCGAGATACAAAAAAAATATCCCAACATTCAAGTTTTATACGCGACAAAGCGTGAAGTCATATCTGCAACCTTTAATAAATTAACGGGCGTTTACTGGCATGATGGAGAGTACTATGAGTCAAAAAAATATGAAATGAAGGCGATTGTAGATCGTATTGGTGGAGGTGATGCATTTTCAGGTGCTGTGCTACATGGCATTATCGGAGGAGGAAAACCACAAGAAATTATTGATTTTGGAACAGCAGCAGCGGTACTAAAACATACGATTCATGGTGATTGTAACCAATTTAGTGAAGATGAGGTAAAAGAATTTATGACAGCAGAGTCTGGAAAAATAATGAGGTAGGAGTTGAATTTTTATGCAAAGCATGGATAATCGTTATACACATAGCCCAGAGGATATTCGACATTATTCGACGGAGCAGTTACGCAAAGAATTTTTAATGGAGCGGGTGTTTGAACTCGGAAATATTCAGTTAGTTTATACGCATAATGATCGCATGATTTTTGGAGGTGTGACACCGGCGGAAGTACCTTTAGAAATTAAGTTGGATAAAGAGCTTGGCGTGGATTATTTCTTGGAGCGCCGTGAATTAGGAATTATTAATATCGGCGGACCTGGATTTATTGAAATAGATGGTGAAAAAGAAGAAATGAAGAATCAGGATGGTTATTATATAGGCAAAGAAACACAGCATGTTATTTTTTCCAGTGCGGATAAGGCGAATCCTGCAAAATTTTATATTAGTTCTGCACCTGCGCATCATAAGTATCCAAATGTGAAAATCGAGATTGATAGCATTAAGCCGATGGAAACAGGTGATCCGCTTACGTTGAACAAAAGAAAAATTTATCAGTATGTGCATCCAAATGTTTGTGAAAGCTGTCAATTACAGATGGGGTATACAATGCTAGAGCCAGGAAACGCATGGAATACGATGCCCTGCCACACGCATGAACGTCGTATGGAAGCGTATGTATATTTTGATATGGAAGAAGATACGCGTGCTTTTCACATGATGGGGACGCCTGAGGAGACGAAGCATTTGGTAGTTAGCAACGAGCAAGCGGTTATTTCACCAAGTTGGTCTATTCATTCGGGTGTAGGAACAAGCAACTACACGTTTATTTGGTCCATGTGCGGCGAGAATATTACATATACCGATATGGATATGGTGGCCATGGATCAATTGAAATAAGAGAGAGGAAGGGATTAAGTAATGGATTTTAAGATGGAACAATTTCGTTTAGAAGGAAAAGTGGCATTGGTGACTGGCGCAGTTTATGGTATCGGTTTTGCCATTGCAAGTGGTCTAGCTGAGGCTGGCGCAAAGATTGTCTTTAATAGTCTAAATCAGGAGAGCGTAGAGGCGGGTTTGGAGGGTTATAAGAAGGCTGGGATTGATGCAGTAGGTTACGTTTGCGATGTGACAGATGAAGAGGCTGTACAACGCATGGTGAAGCAAATCGAAGAAGAAGTTGGCATGATTGATATCTTGGTAAATAACGCAGGGATTATCAAACGCGTGCCGATGATAGAAATGTCAGTAGATGCGTTCCGTGAAGTGATAGATATCGATTTAAATGCGCCGTTCATTATGGCCAAAGCTGTTATCCCATCAATGATACAACAAGGTGGGGGCAAGATTATTAATATTTGTTCCATGATGAGCGAACTTGGTCGTGAAACGGTCAGTGCTTATGCAGCTGCGAAAGGTGGACTCAAAATGCTCACTAAAAATATTGCTTCTGAGTACGGCGAGTATAACATTCAATGCAATGGTCTTGGCCCTGGTTATATCGCAACACCACAAACCGCGCCGTTACGAGAAAGACAAGCAGATGGTTCGCGCCATCCATTTGACCAATTTATCATTGCGAAAACACCCGCAGCAAAATGGGGAGAAGCTAGTGATTTAGCTGGTCCAGCAGTTTTCCTAGCATCCCATGCATCCGATTTTATTAATGGACATATATTGTACGTTGATGGCGGAATTCTAGCCTATATCGGTAAGCAGCCGCTCTAAATAAAAATGCTGAATGGCGAATTCATTCAAATAGCGGAAATAATTTGAGATTGCCCCTCAAAAAAGCCGTTTGAATGAAATGATCGCCTTTTCAGCACTTACCATATACTTATATCTCAAAGTATACGTAGAGAAGTTTACTACACAATAATTAATTTGTAAAAGAAGTAAGCCCTTACAACTATAAAAAAATATATTTATTAAAATAACAGGATGCAATATAAGAAATATTCTATCAAAAATTTGAGTTCGACAAGCAATCTATCAAGACAAATTCGTATCGATCGGGAGATGAAAATGATGGAAGAATCAAATTTAGAGTCAAAAATAGAATTAGCAGGCAATGCGTATGAAAAGCCAAGCAAAAAATTGCCTTTTGGAGTGCGAGATAAAATTGGTTACATGTTTGGTGATTTAGCTAATTGTTTTATTTTAGGGTTAGTCAATAGTTTTTTACTGATTTATTATACCAATGTATTGGGAATCGCAGGCGCTGTTGTCGGGATGTTATTTTTTGGAGCACGAATTCTAGATGCCTTTGTGGATGTCACAGTCGGACGCTTGTGCGATGTCACTAAACTAACAAAGGAAGGTAGATTTCGGCCTTGGATTCGCAGAATGAAGTATCCATTTTGCCTCATCACAATTATATTATTTTTACCATTTGTGAGTTCTTTTCCGATGGGTTTGAAAATTGGTTATGTTTTTGTTACGTATATTATTTTTGGGATTCTTTTATCCACTATTAATATTCCGTACGGATCCATGGCATCGGCGATTAGTTCTAACCCTGACGATCGGGTATCGCTTTCGACATTTAGAAGCATCGGATCAGCAATTGGTGGTGGCGCGACGGGTTTCTTGATTCCAATTTTTATGTATGTCACGTTGGTAGATGGTCAGCAAGTTGTTTCGGGTATGCGATTTTTTATCATTGCAATCGTTTGCGCCGGTATCGCCTTTGTTGCTTATAACATCTCGTATCGGATGACGACGGAGCGCATTCAAGTGGAGAAGAATGAGCAGGTAAAAGGTAGTGTGCTGATAAAAGGAATGTTGGCGAATCGGGCGCTTGTAGTGCTAGTAATTGTTGATATTTTTATCGTTATTAACCAAATTTTGGCGGGTACCAACACAACTTACCTATTTAATGATTATTTTCACAATAAACAAGCGATGTCGCTAGCCCTTTTGTTTACATATGGGACAGTCATTGTTTTAGCACCTTTTGCAACACGACTAACGAAGCGATTTGGCAAAAAGGAGGCAAGTGTTTTTGCGCTGTTAGTTTCGTCAGCGCTATACCTTGCGATGTACTTTATGCATATTGAGAATCCGTGGGTATATCTAGTATTGCTTTTCATTGCAACACTTGGAACAGGTCTATTCAACTTGATGGTATGGGCGTTCATTACCGACGTTATTGATTACCACCAGTACATTACAGGTTTACGCGAAGATGGGACGGTTTACGGGGTTAACTCTTTTGCTCGGAAATTTGGACAGGCGTGTGCTGGTTTAATCGGGGGAATTATGTTGACACTTATCGGATACCAATCTTCCACAACAGGCGGAACAATTCAGACCTTAGTTGTCGAAAATAGGATTTACGCGCTAGCTAATTTACTGCCAGCTATTTGTCTATTTGTTTCCGCACTAGTTTTATTTTTCGCTTATCCTTTAAATCGTGCGAGAACATTAGAAGTTGGAGCTGCACTTAGAAAAATCAATAAACAATAAGAATTAGTTTAAATTTATTATGTGAGGAGGAGTTATAGAAATGCCAGAAAAAATAAAGATTGATCCTGAAAAATTTGCTTACGCGGTTTTGAAAAGTCACCGAGTAGAGGGCGATGATAAGGAGAAGATCGCCAAAGAATGCCTGTCGCTGTATTTGCAATCGTACCTTTTAGTCAATCAATTTAATCAGCTAGAGGCCAGCCAGTTCAAACTAAATAATGATAGTGATTTCAAGAAAATGATGCTTGCGATTAACAAAAATGTGAATGGTTTCTATTAAATAAAGAATAGAGATGAGGATGCTAGGATGATTATTAAACGAGAATTATTTATTGAAAAAGCAGTTGTAGAAGAAAAAATTGATTTGTTGATGGAAAATTTGACGACGATTCGTGATGACAAGGGAGCGTTTTTATTAGATTTCGATGGCCTGAAAGTAGACGATAAAAGCTGGTCTGTCTGGAATTGGCCGCAAGGAGTTGGCTTGTACGGAATTTACAAAAATTATCGAATTACAAAAAATGATAAAGCCATTAAGGTGGTCCAAGATTGGATTGAAAATCGGATGAAAGAGGGCGCGCCACCAAAGAACGTGAACACGATGGCCCCGTTACTCACGATGGCATATCTTTACGAGGATACTGGAGATTCTAAGTATATTCCTTATCTAGAACAGTGGGCAGAGTGGGTGATGCATGAGATGCCGAGAACGAAAGAAGATGGCTTGCAGCATGCTACTTATGGTCCAGAAAATAAAAATCAGCTGTGGGATGATACGTTGATGATGACTGTGCTTCCTTTGGCTAAAATTGGAAAGTTGCTGAATCGTCCAGATTATATTGAAGAAGCAAGATATCAATTTTTGATTCATGTGAAGTATTTGCAGGATCGTAAAACGGGATTGTGGTATCACGGTTGGACATTTGAAGGGAATCACAACTTTGCAGAAGCACTATGGGCTCGTGGAAATTGTTGGATTACGATTGCCATTCCAGAGATCATTGAGATTCTTGAATTGACTGAGAATGATGAGTTGCGAATTTTTTTGATTCATACTTTAAATGCTCAAGTTGCTGCTTTGAAGGAGTACCAGCATGAATCAGGTTTATGGCATACCTTAATCGATGACCCAGGCGCTTATCTTGAATCATCGGCCACGGCTGGTTTTGCGTACGGGATATTAAAGGCTGTGCATAAACATTATATTAGCGCTGAATATGAGGAAGTCGCGTATAAAGCGATTGCTGGGTTGCTACAAGAGGTTGATGAAAACGGTGAGGTACAGCATGTGTCGGTGGGTACTGGGATTGGCGACACGCTGGATTTTTATCGCAAAATAGATATGACGGCAATGCCTTATGGTCAGTCTCTTACTATACTTTGTTTGACTGAATTGCTAGTTTCATTCTGTTGAAGAGAAGGATGGGAGGAGGGCCAGTGTTGCAATTTGCAATTCGCGGGCATGATATAACTAATGTCAAAAATGTAGAGGATTTAGCGCTTAAAACGCAACTCGCAGGTATTCAGAATGTGCAACTGGCGCTGGGAATATCATTTCCAAACATGCCAACAGAGACTGCTAATATCAATCCAGGAATGGGGAACTATTTCCGAACCAAGCTGGCAGAGAGAGACGTTAACATCGCGATTTTGAGTTGCTATATTAACATGATTCATCCTGATCTGGATGTAAGAGAGCAATTGCTACAGAAATTCGAAGCTTACGTAAAACATGCGAAATACTTTGGAGCTTCTATGGTAGCGACGGAGACGGGATGTGTATTCCCTGAAATAGCGTATACGACTGAAAATTTTACGGAGGAAGCTTTTCAAGAAACGGTGGATGTTATTAAGCGACTTGTGGAGGTTGGCGAGAAGCACGGCATGCTTATTGGTATCGAACCAGGGCTAAATCATCCCATCCACTCCCTGCAAAAAACGGAACGCTTAATTGAATTAGTAGACTCTGATTTCCTTGGGATTATTTTAGATCCAACTAATTTAATTACGGCGGAAACATACCCGAATCAAGTAGATATTGTCAAGCATGCATTTAGGCTGTTTGGAGAAAGCATATGCGCCGTTCATATGAAAGATTTTGTAGTTGAGAACGACAGGGTAAAGCCAACTTATTTATTCCAAGGAGAGATGCAGGTGAAAGAAATTATATCAGTGATCGCTCAGCAAAAACCAAACAGTTTTGTGGTGCTGGAAGAGACTAAAGATGAATGGATTGGGAAGGCGAAGGATGAGTTAAATCACATGTAGCGATACGAGAGAACAGTGATGTGAAATCTGAAATTGGATTTTATAGCACTGTTTTTTTGATGCTTGGACAAGGTAGTAAGGGGTTAAAAATACACGGATTCATTTAAACTGCAAAATTAGCCAAGGCCCTCCAAATCGTCGTGGAATGTGCTATAATAACAAGAAAGATTATTGGGAATGGAGCCAATGTGATGAAAGAAGGACTTGATTTATTGAAGCAGGAAAACTGGCGATTTATCGACCAAACAACGGTGCAAATTGCTTTCGATGCCTTGCAATCTTTTGCAACAGATGATACGTTATGTCGCTCTGTAGGTAGCCAAATTTCGCCACCAACAACAAGAGCTTGGGTTCATCACAACACGATATCAATGGGGATTCAAGACACGAAGTTACCGGATCTTAAGAAGGGGATCGCCTATTTTAAAGAGCAAGGATATCGCGTCGTTGTCCGTAACTCGGGTGGTCTGGCAGTAGTGCTTGATGAAGGCGTACTTAATCTCTCTCTCGTTTTTCCTGATGTGGAGCGAGGCATTGCGATTGATCGTGGTTATGAGACGATGTTTGCCCTTATTAAACACATGTTTCCGAAGTACGCTCACAAAATGGAGGCGCGTGAAATAGTTGGTTCCTACTGCCCAGGAAGCTATGATTTAAGCATAAGTGGCAAGAAGTTTGCTGGTATATCACAACGAAGAATGGCCAAGGGTGTCGCCGTACAGATCTATTTAGCGGTAAATGGAGATCAGCAAAAGAGAGCAGAGTTAATTCGCGAATTTTACCGAGTGAGTGGGAAGGATAGACAAGAGAAGTATGCGTTCCCTGATGTAGATCCGAGCGTAATGACAACCTTGTCAGAGATGTTTGAGGAGTCGCTAGAAGTAAATGACGTGATGGTGAAATTACTAAACGCACTCTATTATTTTTCAGGTAAGCTAGAGTCAAGCCGTTTAATGGGAGAAGAATTAGACTGGTACGTAGCTTATTATCAAAGGCTTATTTTGCGAAATGAAAAAGTTTTAGCGAACCTATAAGGATCAGAAGGGAACGATGGCATGTGACATATTTAGAAACGAGATTACCCGAAATAAAAGTATTCAAAGACCCAGTGCACCGATATGTACATGTTTCTGATCAAATTATTTGGGACTTGATTGCAACGAAAGAATTTCAGCGATTGCGCCGAATTCATCAATTAGGAACAACGTCGCTTACGTTTCATGGCGCGGAGCATAGTCGTTTTAACCATTCGCTTGGTGTATACGAAATTACACGCCGAATCGTTGAGGGTACTTTTGCAAAAGAGATTCAGTGGGATAATGAGGAGCGTTTGATCGCTTTGACGGCTGCGCTACTGCATGATCTAGGACATGGCCCATTTTCACATGCTTTTGAGAAGGTTTTTAGCACGAATCATGAACACTATACGATGGCTATTATAACGGGGAATACCGAGGTCAGGCGGGTGTTAGAGCGAGCAGGAACGCATTTTCCTGAGAAGGTTGCCGCGGTTATCAATAAGACGTATCAAAACCAGACTCTCGTTAAGCTGATTTCTAGCCAAGTCGATGCAGATCGAATGGATTATTTACTGCGTGACGCTTACTATACGGGGGTTAGCTATGGGAATTTTGATATGGAGCGGATTATGCGTGTGATGCGGCCTAGTCCAGATGGCAACGGGGTTATTATTAAATCGTCGGGAATGCATGCCGTAGAAGATTATATCGTTAGTCGCTACCAAATGTATCAGCAAGTTTATTTTCATCCTGTTAGCAGAAGTGCAGAGGTTCTACTTTGGAAAATTCTCGAGCGCGCACAGAATTTGCATGAAAGAGGTTATCATTTCGTGCAAACGCCGATTCAATTAATCCCATTTCTTAATCGAGATGTTTCATTAGAAGAATATATTACACTGGATGACACTGTATTGATGTATTTCTTTTCTGTGTGGCAGAATGAGGAAGATGCAACGCTGAGTGATTTATGTAGTCGGTTCTTGAACAGGCGCCTGCTTAGTTATATTGACTACGATCCGAAAGTGGATGCGGAGCTTTATTTGAAATTAAAAGGCTTGCTTGAGAAGGCGGATATTGATCCAGAATATTATCTAGTTATCGATTCCACTTCTGATTTGCCATATGATTTATATGAGCCAGGTGATATAGGTGGGAGATCCCCGATTCAATTATTAATGCCAAATGGCGAATTGCATGAATTATCAACAGAGTCCATGATTGTAGAGGCAATTGCGGGTAAAAGGCGTGTAGATATTAAACTATATTATCCACTTGATTTTATTGAGAGTGGTCGTATCAATGCAGAGATTTCAGAGCAAATTATTAGTTTAATACATGCGCATTCATTGAAGAAGACGGAGCGCTAAAAAACGTTACACTAAGAAATGCAAGGTCTTAGTATAACGCTTAATAGAGATTTAAATATCTGATTTGCGAACGCCAGCTACGCCATAATCTGTTTTTTTCATTTCCTCTAAGATGACGTGAATATTTTCTTTTGGAGCCCCTAAATTTTTTGAAACAGCCTCTGTGACATCTTTGACAACGGCTTTCTTTTGATCATCAGTTCGACCTTCTAAAAACTTTATTGTTACGAACGGCATGAAATTCACTCCTAAGTATTGATTTAATGAGTGTATTATACCATAATTAAGAGAAAGAATAACGATATAGAAGGAGATTATTAATGGAAAATTTTTTAGCCTATCCATTGCAGGACATACCTTATGTCATTGTCACGCTTTTGATTGCTTTTACGATACATGAGCTTGCACATGCTTGGGTGGCTTTGTTATTTGGAGACGATACAGCGAAGAATGAAGGACGGATAACGTTTAATCCACTAAAACATGTGGATCCAGTAGGTTTTATATTTGTTATTATCGCAGGATTTGGTTGGGCTAAGCCTACGCCGGTAAGTCCTTATAAAATGAAGCACCGTAAAGTTGGTAGCGTGGTAGTGAGTTTGGCAGGCCCGGTGAGTAATTTATTGTTGGCGTTTGTTGGAATGGGTCTGTATTTTTTATTTTTACAAATGGATGTTGGCTATTCACAGACGATACTTCATTTCTTTAACCTGTTTGTGTATTTAAATCTGGTTTTATTTATATTTAATTTATTGCCGTTACCACCACTTGACGGGTATCAGATTTTATCAGAATTCTTACCTTTAAAATGGAAATTAAAAGTTCAGGCTTACGAGAATTATGCTTTATTGTTCTTTTTGATTTTGGTAATTACACCACTTTCAAAATATACAATATCACCGATTTTTAATACGCTTATTCCTTGGATGACAGGGGAGATGGCAAGTTTTTATTATTTTGTTTTCCAAATCTAAGGTTGCATTTTAGCCTGTTTTTAACTATAATGTAGTGCATTCGAATTTATATGGGGGGACTTTAAAACGTGAGTAATAAAGAGAAAACACCTGTGTTGTTGCGTTTAAAAACAATTTCTAAGCAGGAAATGGAAGAAGAAACGACAGAATTAACTGCGTCTGGTGTGTTTTATCTAGATCACAAAACAGGAAGTCGCTATCTCCATTATGAAGAAGAGCAAGAAGCTGGCGTGATTAGAACAGTGCTAAAAGTGACAGATACAGAGGTTCTTTTAATGAGAAGTGGCGCTGTAAACATGCGTATGCACTTTTTTAGAGAACGTAAACGAAGTACAATCAGTGTGGACTATGGCGTTGGAAAACTGATGATGGAGTCCGAACTTTTGAATATAGAAGAAATCTATACGCAGAATGAAATGTTTTCTGGGAAAATTAATTTCCAATATGAGTTGTTAGATAATGGCGTTAATATTGGAATTTTTGATATCTCGATGATTTTAGAGGAGGATAAAGAATGAATGTCAGTCAAAAGAGTCAACAAGAGTTAATTGCAATTATTAATGATGGTGTAGTAAAGGCGCTGGAGCTAGATGCAAGTGCGGTTCCAACAGTATTACTCGAAGTTCCAAAAGACAAGAAGTATGGTGATTATTCTACTAATATTGCGATGCAGCTAGCGCGTGTGGCTAAGAAAGCACCAAGAGCGATTGCGGAGGATGTTGTTGCGGCAATTGGGGAAGAACATGCATTGATTAACAAGATTGAAATTGCGGGACCGGGATTTATTAATTTTTACTTAGATAATGCTTACTTGACAGCGCTAATACCTATTATTATGGATGCGGATGATACTTACGGTTCGAGTGATATTGGCAAAGGCCAGAAGTTTCAAATTGAGTTTGTTTCGGCGAATCCAACGGGAGATTTACATTTAGGCCATGCACGTGGCGCGGCTATTGGAGACTCGCTTGCGAATATTTTATCGATGGCTGGATATGACGTTTCACGTGAATACTATATAAATGATGCGGGAAACCAGATTAATAATCTAATCTTATCAACAGAGGCGCGGTATCTAGAGGCTTTGGGTATTGATGCACCGTTTCCAGAAGAGGGCTATCGCGGTTCAGATATCATCGAGCTTGGTAAGAAACTGGTAGAAAAGTACGGCGATAAATATGCAGAAGGCGATGTAGAAACGAGACGCGAAGTGTTCCGTAAAGAGGCGCTTGCTTATGAAACTGCCAAATTACGCGATGACTTAGCAGAGTTCCGTGTACATTTTGATAGCTGGTTCTCGGAATCAACATTATATGAAGATAATAAGATTATGCCAGCGTTGGCGAAATTAAGAGACAATGGTTATATTTTTGAAGAAGATGGGGCAACATGGCTACGTACGACTGAGTTTGGCGATGATAAGGATCGTGTTTTAATTAAGTCAGATGGTAGTTACACGTATTTCTTACCAGATATTGCGTATCATCTTAACAAATTAGAGCGTGGATTTGATGTGCTGATTGATGTTTGGGGTGCGGATCATCATGGATATATTCCAAGAATGCGTGCGGCTATTGAGAGTCTTGGCTATAGTCCAGATCATTTAGAAGTGGAGATTATTCAACTTGTTCATCTGTATGAAAACGGAGAGCAAGTGAAGATGAGTAAGCGTACTGGGAAATCAGTTACGATGCGTGATCTTATTGAAGAAGTAGGGTTAGATGCCACGCGTTATTTCTTTGCAATGCGTAGTTCTGATACACATATGAACTTTGATATGGGGTTAGCTAAATCAACATCTACAGAAAATCCGGTCTACTACGTGCAATATGCGCATGCTCGGATCTCTAGTATTCTACGTTCGGGCGTGGAACAAGGCTTTGCGTTAACTAAAGAGGCAGATGTGTTGCTATTAAATTCTGAAGTGGATTATGATTTATTGAAAGTATTAGGTGAATTCTCAGATGTAGTTGCCGAGGCAGCTGAGAAAAGAATTCCACATCGGATCGTGCGTTATTTGAATGGTTTAGCAACAGCGTTCCACCGCTTCTATAATGCTAACAAGGTGCTGGACATGGAGAATAAAGATGTATCTGAGGCACGCCTTGCGTTGATTAAGTCTACTCAGATTACATTGCGCAACGGTCTTACTTTACTGGGTGTTTCTGCACCAGAGAAAATGTAATATGGAAAAATGATAAGTAGGTAGAAAAAAACGGAGATCGGGGTTTTGCAAATTATGAGATATATTATTTTTATGTCTGTCCTTTTTTTGCTGCTTGTTATAGCAACGGCGGTTCTATATAACATGCAACTAGGCTCGATTCCGATACTGCTACTTGCGATATTGCTTTTCTATATTGGTTATCGTGTGTTAAAAAATTACGAATAATGGCCTGTCATATTAGGATTATTTCAGAGTATGTTATAATTTTATTGTGTTCGGCGTCATTTACATGTAGAATAGATAGAGTTAGAAAAATTGCTATAGGAAATTATTTTTTATTATAGAAGGGGCGTGCCAGCTTTGGATTTAAGCCAGTTAACAGAAGAAGAACGTAAAGAGTTATCTTTGATTGAAGTGGCGCACTATGTTCTTGAGAAAAGAAGAGAAGTAATGCCATTCCAAGCTATTGTGAATGAGATTACTAAGTTTCTTGATTTGAGCGAAGGCGAAGTAAGAGAGAGACTTGTGCAATTTTATACGGATATGAATATCGAAGGAAACTTTATTTCTTTAGGTAACAATACTTGGGGATTACGTGCGTGGTATCCGATCGATGCGATTGATGAAGAAGTTCAAACGCAGACGAAACCCAAGAAAAAACGTAAATCAGACGATGACGACGATGATGATGAAGATATCGATGAAGATATTCTGGATGACGACATTGATTACGAAGAAGACGATGTAGTAGAAGAACTTGGGGAAGAAGAACTTGTTCTTAAAGATAGTCCTATTAGTGATGATGACGATGTTGAGGATGATCATTTACCAGATGGAATTGAAGGCGATCTGACAACTGTTGTGGATGATGACAGTGATTTTGAGGACGAATTCGAGAAATAAAAAATGGATACCTGCTTCTAACAATGAGGCAGGTTTTTCTATGAAAATATTTTTTTGCTTTGCTAGCAAGGCTTGGGGACGTTTTCATAAAATAAAGGGTTGACTTATTTGCGCTATCTATGTAATATTTTATTTGGGCTCCTTTTTATAAGGACGGATATAAATATTGCGCTCCCTTACTTTGAAAGATGAGTAAGTGGGCGTTTTCTTTTTGTGTGATGAAACTTGTCGCACGTTAGAAGTGTGGGCCAAGAGTATAGAGATACTATTGGTGCTTTTCTTTTTTAGCAATGAAATTTTTGCAAGTAAAGGTTCTCCACCCCGAAAATAAATTTCGATAAGGCGAAAGGAGTAGATTTTAGAACAATGACAAAGTATATTTTTGTGACAGGTGGCGTCGTTTCATCGATTGGTAAAGGGATTACGGCTGCTTCACTTGGTAGACTACTTAAAAACCGAGGGCTTAGTGTAACGATTCAAAAATTTGATCCTTACATTAACGTCGATCCAGGAACGATGAGTCCTTACCAACATGGAGAGGTTTTTGTAACCGATGATGGTGCGGAAACAGACTTGGATTTAGGTCATTATGAGCGTTTTATCGATATTAATTTAAACAAATACAGCAATGTAACAACGGGGAAAGTGTATTCCGAAGTTATTAAGAAAGAGCGTCGTGGGGATTATCTTGGTGGAACGGTTCAAGTTATTCCGCATATTACGAATGAGTTGAAGGATCGTGTTTTCCGTGCAGCGCGTATGACGGATTCAGATATTATTATTACGGAGATTGGTGGAACGGTGGGAGATATCGAATCGTTGCCATTTATTGAGGCTATTCGCCAAATTAAAAGTGATGTGGGTGCTGAAAACGTGCTTTATATTCACACAACTTTAATTCCTTATATTAAGGCTGCTGGGGAAATGAAGACGAAACCTACGCAACATAGTGTGAAGGAACTTCGTAGTTACGGAATTCAGCCGAATATTATTGTCGTTCGTACGGAGCAACCTGTATCACAAGAAATGAAAGAGAAGATTGCTTTATTCTGTGATGTAAAAGCATCGGAAGTAATCGAGGCTCGCGATGAAGATACCTTATATAACGTGCCACTTTCCTTACAAGCGCAAAAAATGGATCAAATCGTGTTGGACCATTTGCAGTTGGAAGCACCAGTTGCTGATATGTCAGAATGGCAAGAACTTGTGCATAAAGTGAAGAACTTGACGAAAAAAGTACGTATTGCTTTAGTTGGTAAATATGTTTCTTTACCAGATGCGTATCTTTCTGTTGCCGAAGCACTGCGTCACGCAGGTTATGCCAATGACGCGGAGCTACAAATTGATTGGGTTGATTCAGAAGAAATTACACCTGAAAATGTCCAAGAGAAAATCGGTAGTGCAGATGGTATCTTAGTTCCAGGTGGCTTCGGTGATCGTGGTATTGAAGGTAAAATTACAGCGATTAAATTTGCGCGTGAAAACAAAGTACCTTATTTCGGTATTTGTCTAGGTATGCAGTTGGCAACGATTGAATACGCTCGTAACGTGATGGGCTTAGAGGGTGCTAACTCGGCGGAAATCGAACCGAAAACACCGTATGCGATCATTGATTTATTGCCAGAGCAAAAACATGTGGAAGATATGGGCGGAACGTTGCGTCTTGGTCTTTATCCAGCAAGAATTAAAGAAGGTACGAAAACGGCAGAAGCGTATGGTACAACTTTGGTTGAAGAACGTCATCGTCACCGTTATGAATTTAACAATGAATATCGTGAGCAATTAGAAGAAGCGGGAATGACAGTTTCAGCAACGAGCCCTGATGGCCGTCTTGTTGAAGTTGTAGAGATTACGGATCATCCGTGGTTTGTTGCGTGTCAATATCACCCAGAATTTATTTCACGTCCAAATCGTCCGCAACGTCTATTTAATGATTTTATTGCGGCATCATTGAAAAAATAAAGTATTTAAGCAGGGTTATACGTGTTATGCGTAGAAACCTGCTTTTTCTTTGTTGACTTATAAATGCATCTGTTATATTATTAGTATAACAGATGAAACGGAAAGGATGAGTTTAATGTCAAACACGATTGCACTACTTGCACCATTTATCATTTTATATCTCATTTTATTAACTATCGCGTTGGTGGACCTGATCCGCCATTGGAATAGTCGGCAAAACCCGATTATTTGGTTGATTGTTATTGTATTTGTAAGTACGATTGGACCGATTATTTACTTTATTTTTGGTAGAAAGGACTACAGATGATGGCTAATATACTGGAGATTAAGGGCTTATCTAAGAGGTTTGATGCGTATCAAGCTGTACAAGATGTCGGCTTTCAATTGAAGGCTGGGGAATGTGTGGCTTTGCTCGGGCCTAATGGTGCTGGGAAAACGACGATTTTAAAAATGATTGTTGATATGATTAATCCTGATGGTGGCAGTATTCAGATTTGTGGTGGGAAAAACACGGATATGAAGCAGAAAATAGGTTATTTACCACAGTATCCGAATTTTTACGGTTGGATGGGTGCAACGGAGGCTTTGCATTTTATGGGGAAACTTTCAGGAATGGATAAGGCGAGTTTAGCTACGAGAATCCCAGAAGTTTTGGCGCAAGTTGGGCTTGATCCTACGGTGAAACAAAAAATTGCTACTTTTTCTGGTGGAATGAGGCAACGATTGGGGATAGCGCAGGCGATTTTGCATCGTCCGGCTTTGTTGATTATGGATGAACCAGTTTCAGCGCTTGATCCGATTGGACGTCGCGAAATTATTCAGCTGATTGATTCGTTAAAAGGGGAGACGACGTTGCTGTTTTCTACGCATATACTGGCGGATGTGGAGGAGATTTGTGAGCGAGTTTGTATTATTCGGGAAGGCGAAATTGTGGCGGATGATAAGATTGTTAATTTGGTTCAAGCTAACGCTGCACCTGTTTTCGTATTGCGAGGGGAAGTTGGAGTGTCAGGTTTTGAGGCGTTGATTGGACAAGAGCAGGCAATTAGTAAAGTAGAGCGCAAGAACGGGGCATTGTATTTGTATTATCAGGGGAATGTGGATGCTGCGCGTGAGGCGATTTTGAGGGTTCTGGCGGCGTCTGGGATGGTTTGGACGGGTATTAGTCAGGCCGAGGAAACGCTTGAGGATGTATTTCTAAGGATGGTGAGCCAATGAGTAACGTGATGACGCTTTTTCAAAAGGAGCAGATGGAGCAGTGGCGGAGCTTGAAGTGGATTTGGTTGCCAGTCGTGTTCGCCATTCTTGGTATGATGCAACCGCTTATGATGTATTATTTACCCGAGATCATGGGTTCCATGGGTGGCAGTGATAGTGGGCAAGGAGCCGCGCTTGCTGAGTTGATGGGTGTTTTGAATGCGCCAGAAGTGATGGCTGGAACGCTATCGTCTCAGTTTGATCAGCTTGGTATTATTATTTTGATTGTGGCATTAATGGGTGCGATTATTTCAGAGAAAAACAATGGGATGCTGGCGTTTATTTTAACAAGACCTGTGAGGGCATGGCAATATATTTTGGCGAAATGGTTCTCGCAAGCTTTATTGGTGTTTGTTGCGCTGGGGCTGGGATATTTTGCGGCGTATTATTATGTTTATTTATTGTATGATGGGATCGCGATGGCGCATATTTTTGCTGGATTTGGAATTTATTTCGTTTGGCTGTTATTTTTGGTTACTACCGTACTTGCTTTGGGGATCATTTTTCGGAGCTCGGCGGTTGTGGCGATGATAGGGGCCGGTGGTGCGATTATTCTAGAATTGGTAAGCGGTATTTCAGGTTGGGGACAAATCTTTAATCCTGCGTACTTGAGCGCAAACGCGAGCAATGTTATTATGACCGGTGATGTAAAAGATTATTTTGCGGGGAATTTATTGATGTCTTTGCTATTTATCGTGGCCTTACTGATTGTTTCGATTCTGCTGTTGACGCAGAAAAATTTCCATATTGGTAGCTCACATGAATAGTTTTAGTAAATTTAATGGAGTTCTCATGTGATTTTCCTCGCGCTATTAGGCAAGTACGGTATTATAGTAAATGTAAACAAGATAGCTATTACTTTTCCCCCTTTTTAGTAATAGATTATCTAAACTCCTTTTTTCAAGCTGGTTCCCCTGCCAGCTTGTTTTTTTTATTAGAAAAAACTTGATATATACTCCTAATCTGTATATACTGTATATATATATTATATACAGTTGGGGGCGCGTATGAAAATAATTGTTACGAATACATCCTCATTGCCGATCTATGAACAAATTGCTTCTCAAATCCGAAATCAGATTATAAATGGTGAGCTAAGCGGTGGCTACCTTTTGCCCTCGATTCGAGCTTTGGCGAAGGAGCTACAAGTGAGCGTCATCACAACAAAGCGTGCATATGAAGAATTGGAACATGAAGGCTTTGTTCAAACAATCGCTGGAAAAGGTACCTATGTGTCACATCAAAATATAGCATTTATTCATGAGCAGAGGTTAAAAGATTTAGAGAAAAAGATGCATCAGGTGCTACAATTCGCGGATGATCTTGGTCTGACTAATACAGAAGTACACGAGATGATCGATTTACTAGCAAAGGAGGATTAGACACATGGATAATATTTTAGAAGTGAAACAAGTATCAAAAATATATAAAGACTTCGCGTTACGGAATATTTCATTTCAATTGCCAAAAGGTTATATTATGGGCTTAATCGGTGTGAATGGAGCGGGAAAAAGCACGTTATTAAAGATAATTATGGATTTGGTGCAGAAAAATAGTGGCGAAGTTTTCATTTTTGGAAAAAATACACGAAATTCGATGGCAGAGATTAAACAGGATATTGGCTTTGTTTTTGATGAAAATCACTTTTATGACCATCTGACTGCCGAGCAAATGAAGCAGCTTATTGCGCCGTTTTATCGGAACTGGGACGAGGTCGTATATCAGGATTATATGCAGAAGTTTGAGCTGCCGAGCAATAAGAAAATGAAGAACTTCTCTAAAGGAATGAAGATGAAATATAGTATTGCGATTGCGCTGAGTCACCATGCGAAGTTGATTATTATGGATGAGCCGACTGCTGGACTTGACCCGATTGTTCGTCGTGAGTTGCTTAATGTATTGCAAACGGTTGTAATGGATGAGGAGGTATCCGTTCTATTCTCGACGCATGTGACAGCTGATTTGGAGCGAGTTGCCGATTTTATTACATATATTCATGAAGGGCATGTTTTTTTCAGTGAGGAAAAGGATAGGTTACTGGAGCAGTATGTCATTGTGAAGGGTGATGCCGGGCTATTGGATAGTGAGAGTGAAAATCTATTTATTGACGTGGAGATCAGTGCTTTAGGGTTTCAGGGATTGGCGCGGCAAAGGGAGGAAGTACGATTTTATTTTGGTAACGAAGTGATTTTGGAAAAGCCAAGTTTGGATGATATTATGTACTACACGGTGCAGGCAACGAAAAAAACAAGGCGAGGGGTAATGTGAATGTGGCGGCTGGTTTGGAAAGATATGATGGTTCAGCGTGGCCCTGTGATCGCGCTTGTTGCATTTGTGATTTACTTAGCTAGTGCTGGAATGCCTACTTTTCTAGTTTTTCTTTTTGGAATGTTGATGGCTGTAACAGGAGTCGTTTTACGCGCAATCAGTAGGGATGAGGAAAATGAGACATTGGCACTCTTGGCTACTTTGCCGGTGAGTAGGAAGGAAATTGTCATGGCGCGATATGTAGGCACAGTATTTGTGATGCTTGTCAGTATACTGTTTAGTTACATCGTGATGACGATTGCGAAAGGTGGGTTTATCCCAATCGGGAGCCTTTTTAATAGCATTGGAGTTCCTGTGGTTATTATTCTGAGTTTGGCGGCAGTACTTTTCCCAATTTATTATTGGCTGGGGTATGATGCGATGCGGTATGTGATGACTGGGTTGATATTTTTAGCTGCTTTCCTGGCGTTGCTTACTGCTCTTCCAATGACGCAACTGTTTTTTCGGTGGCTGGAAGGAATCGGATTTAACTTGATTTTAGGCATCGCGGTTTTGATTTCGATCGTACTGTATTTTGTATCCATGCGGATTTCGATGCGCGTGTTAGATTTCACAGATCTATAAAAGGTGCTTATTTTTAATGAAATTCTCATCTAATTCTTGAGAGATTATCATGCGTGACCTGTATTATAGAGAATGTAAAGAGGATAGCAATTACTTTTACTCCCTTTTTAGTAATTGTTAATCCGAATAAAACTCCCTTTTTGACCATCGCGGTTTCCCCCCTTTTTCCGCGGTGGTTTTTTTGTGCATTTCTATGTTCAGAAGGCTTAAGGGTTGCATGAATGGGGGGCGTTAGGTGTATAGTAGAGAGGTAAATAGAAATCGGGAGGCTGGTAAAATGAACATTAATGATACGGTGACACTTGCAAACGGCGTTGAGATGCCACAATTTGGCTTTGGCGTTTGGCGTGTGAATGATGGAGAAGAAGCAGTGAATTCCGTGAAATGGGCAATTGAAACGGGATACAGAAGCATTGATACAGCAGCTGCTTATAAAAATGAAGAAGGTGTTGGACGGGCGATCAAGGAATCAGGTGTGGATCGTGATAGCCTTTTTGTGACGACGAAGTTATGGAACGCAGATCAAGGTTATGAGTCGACATTGAAAGCTTTTGACGCTAGTTTAGAGAAATTGGGATTAGATTATCTAGATTTATACTTAATTCATTGGCCAGTGGAAGGCAAGTTTGTAGATACATGGCGTGCCATGGAAAAGCTATATGCTGATAAAAAAGTACGCGCGATTGGCGTTTGTAACTTCCATGAGCATCATCTAGATGAGCTGTTAAAAGAAGCTAAAATTGTGCCGATGGTGAATCAGGTTGAGTTACATCCACTTCTTTCACAAGAACCATTGCGTAAATATTGTGCGGAGAAAAATATCGTCGTTGAAGCCTGGAGCCCGCTTGGTAGTGGTAAAATCCTGGATAACAGCGTCATTAATTCCATCGCGAAAATTTATGAAAAATCAGTAGCACAGGTTATTTTACGTTGGGACTTACAACATGGCATTGTAACGATTCCAAAATCGGTTCACCAAAATCGTATTATCGAAAACGCAAATATTTTTGATTTCGAGTTGAAAGATTCGGAAATGGCGTTGATTGATAGTTTGAATAAGGATGAACGTACGGGTCCTGATCCAGATAATTTTAATTTTTAAATAGATATACTTCATGGCTATTAATATGCGAAAATTGGCACGCCTCGCGTGCCTAAATAGCAAAAATCCGTATCGAAAATCTGTTAATGGATTTTCGATACGGATTTTTCTACATCAGAGACTCTTTATCTCGGACTCTTGTTTAATTTGATAAGATACTAACTACGAACGTTAGAGGCAGGAACCCACCCAATGGATTTAGAACCATCCATCAAGCGATACCAAAGCTGTCCATTTATTGTCACTTGAATATTGGCGAGCAATGGCTTATTTTGATAAGCTGATAAAGTATCACGTTTCATCGATGCGTCAACAACTGGAACTAAATATACTTGTGCAGTAGGAACTTTGACATAACGTGTTAATTTAATAGGTTTCTCCATACTAGGAACATAGAAAATGTTGAGTGCACGACTGTCTAGCCAGCCAATAACTTTTCCGTCAATACTAAATTGGTACCAGGTAGTACGAACGGTTTTAGCTTCACGTAATAATTTCAGGTTTTTGCCTTCATAGGCAGAGAGATTAGCTATAAATTTAGAACCTTCTGTCCCATAGGGTCTTGTCCAACTGCTATTAGCGGCTGCAATTTTGATATTAGCATAAGTTGTTCCGATAGCTTTGTCGTATTCAATTTCATCGTAGAGGGATTCCTTTACATTAGAGGCAGGAACCCACCCAATGGATTTAGAACCATCCATCAAGCGATACCAAAGCTGTCCATTTATTGTCACTTGAATATTGGCGAGCAATGGCTTATTTTGATAAGCCGATAAAGTATCACGTTTCATCGATGCGTCAACAACTGGAACTAAATATACTTGTGCAGTAGGAACTTTGACATAACGTGTTAATTTAATAGGTTTCTCCATACTAGGAACATAGAAAATGTTGAGTGCACGACTGTCTAGCCAGCCAATAACTTTTCCGTCAATACTAAATTGGTACCAAGTAGTACGAACGGTTTTAGCTTCACGTAATAATTTCAGGTTTTTGCCTTCATAGGCAGAGAGATTAGCTATAAATTTAGAACCCCACGTATTATAAGGTGCTGTCCAACTGCTATTTCCTTGACTTGTTTTAATAGAAGCATAAGTGGTTCCAATCGGTTTATCATAGCTAATTGCGTCAAATGCTGTAGCAGTGACGCTGCTAGCTGGGACCCACCCAATTGATTTAGTGCCATCCATTAGACGGTACCATAGTTTCCCATTTAGAGTGACCTGTATATTAGCGAGTAGTGGTTTGTTGAGATAGGCAGATAAGTTACCCCGATCCAATGAAGCATCTGCTACTGGAACAAGATAAACCTTTGCAGATGGGACATTGACATAACGTGTTAAACTGATTTTTTGTTCCATACTCGGTGTATAAAAGATATTTACTGCTTTATCTTCTACCCAACCAATCGTTTTCCCGTCGATACTAAATTGATACCAGGTACCACTTTGCGTTTTTGCAGTGCGAAGTAGCTTCATATCTTTACCAGTGTATGAAGAAAGTGGATTCACTTTGTTGGAGCCTGCGGTATTAAAAGGTGCAGACCAGACTGTGTTTCCAGCAGCAGTTTTGACATTGGCATAGGTTGTTGTTGTAAATGCTGTATTAGATATAATGGTGTCCTTACTCATCGCGTTGAATTTTTCGGTGACGAGTGTTAGAAATTCATTGTAGCTATAACCCCACTTGTTAAAATAGGCAATTGGATCGGTATGCGTTGTTCCACCGAGGTATTTACTGACAGCATTATGCGTCCAAACGGTTCCAACACCATCTGTTTCAGCGCTGTCGATTGGAAGCTTGTACTTATCTAAAATGTAAGCTGTGTAGTACGCATAATTGTTGATCGAGCGCGCGAACTCATCGAATGTTTTATGTTCGACCAGTTCATATTGAACAAAGCGAGCATTGGCAAAACGACCAGCACCCCAAACACCGTAATCAGTTGGATGGATTTGAATGATGTTTCCTTTGTCCACAAATGTGTGTACAAATGCATTCTCCCAATTGCGGCTCATATAGTCAATTTCATTCTGGATTGTCGAATTTGGATTAGCTGTTTCATGTAAAACAACACCCTCTGGTTTGCCATTACCATTGCGGTAGTTAAATTTCGTGAATTGTGATTGAATTTGACTGCTTAACTTCGCATTTGCAAAGTTGTTTGACTTGATGTAATTGTTCACATTTGGGTATGTCGCCTTGGCGTTTAGAAGCATCCTGCGATCAGGAATTGGTGCTTCTTGCTCTCCCTCTATCTGTGAATCCTCTGCGAATGTACCATCTCGTTCCGCTTTTGGTACATAGATGGAATCATCCCGCACCGTTTGGGACCCATCTTTTGCAGTAACCGAGCTAGTGTCAGCAGCTGGTTGTTCATCAGCAAAGACAGATAGCGGCAAAATAACAGTTGTAAGGCCGACTGTAACAATTACTGATTTTAATAAAGTTTTCAATTGTCCATCTCCATTCTAAAAGTTTCCTTGCGTCAAAAATAATTATGAAATAGATTTTCCATGTAATCTTAGTGGTAATATAGATTACTTTCTATTATGGAGAAAAGTTACAAGAGAGTCAATAGAGTTTCCCTATCATGGGTGTATTTTGAGCGATATAAGTATTTGGTATATTAGTGAGAATGAGTCATACCAGTAGGTTTATATGGTGCGGTTTGAAATTTGACAAATTACCTACAATTTGATGTCTAAACAGTGTCAGAAATCCCGATTTGCAAGCAATATTAAGCCTGAAATAAAAATGTATGCGCTGTTAATTTCTAAAAAGAACAAACAGTTTATTTAGATATCCTTTTTTATATAAGAATTTTGCGCTTTCGAGCCCCCTCGTTTGACAATGAACTGCTAAAATAAGAAACTAGGACTATCACTGCATGAGAGAAGGGGAAGACAGATGTTAAAGCGAATGTTAATCATCTACAATCCTGTTGCTGGCCAGCGCAAGTTTCACAAATTAATGCCAGTGGCAGAGCAAATTTTGGACGAAGCGGGATTTGATGTCACGCTGATTCCGACCACAGAAGAAGAGAAAAGTGCGACCGCAATCGCGAAACAAGGGGTACTCGATGGATTTGAAATTATTATTGCTGCAGGTGGGGATGGCACGGTAAACGATGTTGTCAACGGTTTGATGCAAGCCTCGAAGCAAGTCGTTTTTGGCGTTCTACCGGTTGGAACAACGAACGATTTTGCACGCGCGCTTGGCATGGCAAAAGACCCGATCGAAGCCCTCCAGATTATCGCGGCAGGAGAGAAAATAAAAGTCGACGTTGGGCAGGCGAACGGTCAATATTTCATCAATAATGCCGCTGGAGGGAAAATCACCGAAATCACCTATGCTGTCAAAGAGTCGATGAAAAATAAAATAGGACGGTTGGCATATTTAGTAAGCGGTATTTCCCTGTTGCCCAAATTGGCACCAAAACAAGTCCGGATAACATATGATACTGGTGTTTTCGAAGGCGAAATTTTGTTGTTATTCGGCGCATTAACAAATAGTGTAGGCGGAATGGAAAAACTATGCCCACCAGCAATACTTAACGATGGCTACATGGACTTACTTGTTTTAAAAAAGGTATCACCAATCAAGTTACTGAAATTGCTTGCTTCCATTAAGAGTGGCGCGCATTTGCAAAGTGAAGACGTACTCTACGTTAAAACAAAAACAGCGACAATCGAATGTGATACCAGTTTAAATATTAGTTATGATGGCGTATATGGCGGAGAGACCCCTTATAAATTGGCAGTTTTACCAGAAAAATTAACAATCTTGGCAGAAGCAACCCGAATCCAGCATCGCTTACAGAAATAAAACGATTACATCAAAAATATCGACCTTCACTATGGTAAAATGCTCACAAATCTGGTATCATAACTGTGTTAGGAAAAATAGCAACTGTTATTTTTCACAGCAGAAAATCAAATTTTGTAAGAGTCTGGAGTAAACTCGAACAAAGCCGAAGAACGTCAAACCATGAAAATTGGGTAGGACGTAAACTTGGCTTTACACAAATCGAGCGAAAGCTTTTGAATTTCGCTAGTTTCGCGGAAGCCGGAAGCGGAGCATACTTGTGTATGTGAGAACCGGAAGTCTGCGAAACTGGCGGAATGCGAACGCTTGCCGCCGATTTATCTGGCTTATGCTCCACACTCTTATATTCCTGAGGAGGAAATTGTATTATGCCTATCGTTAGTATGACTGAAATGTTGAACAAAGCGTTAGCTGGTAAATATGCTGTAGGTCAATTCAACATCAACAATCTTGAGTGGACTCGCGCTATTTTAGAAGCTGCAGAACAAGAAAAATCCCCTGTAATCCTTGGTGTTTCTGAAGGAGCAGCAAAATACATGGGTGGATTTACAACAGTTGTTAAAATGACTGAAGGACTTATGCATGACCTAAAAATCACTGTACCAGTTGCAATTCACTTGGATCATGGTTCATCGTTTGATTCATGTAAAGCTGCAATCGACGCAGGATTCTCATCTGTTATGATCGATGGTTCTCATCACCCAATCGATGAAAACGTTGAAATGACTAAAAAAGTTGTTGACTACGCTCATCCAAAAGGTGTTTCTGTTGAAGCCGAAGTTGGAACTGTTGGTGGCGAAGAAGACGGCGTAACAGGCGGAATCAACTATGCTGATCCTGCTGAATGTTTACGTGTTGTTAAAGAAGCTAACATTGATGCACTTGCTGCAGCATTAGGTTCTGTACATGGTCCTTACCACGGCGAACCAGTTCTAGGATTCAAAGAAATGGAAGAAATCTCGAAATTAACTGGTGCTCCTCTAGTACTTCACGGTGGTTCTGGAATTCCTGAACACCAAATCAAACAAGCAATCGAACACGGTCACAGCAAAATCAACGTTAACACGGAGTGCCAAATTGTTTGGACAGCCGCTGTTCGCGAAAAATTAGCTACAGATGATAAAGTTTACGATCCTCGTAAAGTTATCGGACCTGGCCAAGCTGCTATTAAGACAACAGTTGTTGCTAAGATCCAAGAATTTGGTTCAAACGGCAAAGCATAATATTATATTTGATTGATGACAACGAGCCCGATTGGGCTCGTTGTTTTTGTTTGTTGTGGCTCTTATGAGGCATCCCCTGCCGATTTAGAGCCTCAATATGCATGAGAGCGAAGCGAACATGTAATCCATCAGTGGCTCTTATGCGCGAAACCAGGAACAACGGCTCTTTGTCAATTGTTGGGGTGAAATATCGAGGTACAAGCTAGGGAAATAGTGGCTTGTACCTCTTTTTAGCCTACAGAAATGTCAAAATTTTTGATAAAGTGCTGGGCAAGTATTTTGGCGCGGAACCGTGAAAAGTTTTGATAGCCATAAGAAGTACGCTTGATGACCTTGGTTCGGTTGTTAATTCCTTCTACGAAACCATTGGACAGATGTGGGTAAATGAAGGCATTGATGATTTCTGTTTCCCAGCGTCGGAAAGTACCGATAGCTTTTATGAATTCTGGAAGCTGTTTGTCTTGTACGAGTTGATAGAAATCGTGTAAGGATTGACGAACGTCGCGGCGTTCTTGTGCTTTATTGGCATCAAACCAAGCCTGATAGGCTTCCTTGATGGTGTAGGCGGTTTGTAGATCAGGGTGCAAGCTTAAGTAACGGCGAATGATGCTTTTTTGCGCTGTATCCAGCTTATGAGATCGCTTGAAAAGGAGTTTTTGTATCCGTTTCCCGTGTTTTCGATCTTTTTCTGAAAAACGCTGTTGGACACGAACGCGGACTTTATTCAGCGCCCAATAGATGTAGCGAGAGAAGTGGAAAGAATCGGCAATAATAACTGGTTTGTCAAGAGCTTGTTGCACAGCGTTTTTGAAGGTCGAGCTCAAATCCATGATAACCATCTCTACCTGATGCCCGCGTTCTCTTAAATAACGTTGAATGGTTTTGGCGCGACGGTTTTCTAAGATATCAATGGGGCGACGAGTCATGGGGTCAGCGATAATGAGTTGGAATTTGCCTTTGTCGGTATCTCCCTTGAACTCATCGATAGCGATGACTTTAGGAAGAGCGACGGGAGGCGTGGAAAAGGCTTCTGTACGCGCGTCGAATAGGCGCATAATTTTAGGTGCGGTGGTTCCAAACGTTCTGGCAGTATAGGTAAAGGAGGGGGCAGAGATACTATGGAAAAGGGCTGCTTGATGCCAAGATGTCGAAAAACGCTGATAGCGTGCCACAAGTCCTTGATTTTTTTCATCAAATGATTTTCCGCAGGAACAAGCATATCTGCGTTTTCGATAGTGCACATAGACACGTTTTTCTGCGACTTTTAGATGTTGGAAAGTGTGCGTACGATAGTCTTTAATGCGATCTGTCCGTGTTTTACAAGAGGGGCAGGCATGTTTTTTTCGTTTTAGTTGGATATGAATGTGGCAGATATGATTTTCAATCGAATAATCAAGAAGTTGGATGTTTTTATTTTCTAAACCGATGAGTTGTATGATAAAATGGTCTGGCATGGTAATATCGCTCCTTTGGATTGGGTTTCGTCACTTTTATCTTAAAGGATTTTGATATTACTGTGTATTTTTTTGTCTTGAAATGAGAACAAAAAAATGCGGAGGTAGATTATTTTCTACCCCAACATTTATTATAGAACCGTTTTTGTTTGTTGTGGCTCTTATGAGGCATCCCCTGCCGATTTAGAGCCTCAATATGCATGAGAGCGAAGCGAACATGTAATCCATCAGTGGCTCTTATGCGCGAAACCAGGAACAACTAGTAGACGAATAAGTATCAGGGAATTAAGAGAGCCTCAATATGCATGAGAACGAAGTGAGCATGTAATCCATCAGTGGCTCTTACCGCCGAGTTCGGAATTAGCGATTTGTTTGTATTGAAGTTTGGGGTTTAGGGGAGGAGTGGTCTCTAATTCGTGTGGTTGATGATGTGGGGCGTCTTCGGATCCAGCTTCGGAAGCCAGCCCCTCGAAATTTTCGGTGCCTCCGAAAAATCCAAAAGAGGGATTTATCTGCGCCCCCTAACAAATTTTGTCGGATCTAACGGGCTTCCTTAGCTTTTCGTGAGATCCAGCTTCAGAAGCCAGACCCTCGAAGTTTTCACGCCCTCCGCAAAAACCAAGGACGGGTTTTCACTGCGGCCGCTCCAAACTTTTTCGAGTCTAATGGGCTTCTTGCGCTTTGTTGTGGCTCTTATGAGACATATTTTGTCGATTTAGAGCCTCAATATGCATGAGAACGAAGTGAGCATGCAATCCATATGCGGAATCATGTGTGGCGCCTCCGGATCTAGCTTCAACGGCCACCTCCTCGAAAACTTCACACCCTCCATAAAAAGCAAGAGCGGCTTTTTACTGCGGCCGCTCCAGTTTTTGTCGGAGCTGAACGGGCCGTTTCAGCTTTTCGATTTGCATATTTCCTCAATATCAGGGATAATCAACTACAAGTGAATCTTTTTAACAGGAAAGAAGGAACGGTATGGTTGAGAAACTAGTAATAAAAGGTGGAAGAGAGCTTTCGGGTACTTTACGTGTAGATGGTGCTAAGAATAGTGCTGTTGCTCTTATTCCTGCTACGATATTAGCTGATTCTGATGTGACTATCGAGGGTTTACCGGATATTTCGGACGTGCATACGCTCTATGCTATTTTAGAAGAACTAGGTGGGGAAATTCATGCTGGTCCAGGTGCCGTAACGATTGATCCATCCAATTTAATAGATATGCCACTACCAAATGGCAATGTGAAAAAACTTCGTGCTTCTTATTATCTAATGGGCGCGATGCTTGGGCGTTTTAAAAAAGCTGTTATTGGTCTTCCAGGAGGTTGTTATTTAGGCCCGCGCCCAATCGATCAGCATATTAAAGGTTTTGAGGCGCTAGGTGCAACGGTTACCAACGAACAAGGTGCGATTTATTTACGTGCGGATGAACTAAAAGGAGCGCGTATTTATCTAGATGTTGTTAGTGTTGGCGCAACGATTAACATCATGCTTGCCGCTGTAAAAGCTACCGGGAAAACCGTTATCGAAAATGCTGCGAAAGAGCCTGAAATTATTGATGTTGCCACGTTACTTACGAGTATGGGCGCTAAAATTAAAGGAGCAGGCACAGACACGATTCGTATTGAGGGTGTTGAAAGTTTGCACGGTTGCCGACACACAATTATCCCTGATCGTATTGAGGCTGGCACATTCATGATCTTAGCAGCCGCGGCAGGTTCGGGTATCAGAGTCGAAAATATTATTCCGGCACACATGGAGGCCGTTAAAGCTAAACTTGTCGAAGCTGGTGTGTCTATTGAAATGAACGAAGACTCCGCTTATATCAGTAAAAGTGGTGCCCTTAAAAAAGTAGATATTAAAACATACGCCTATCCAGGTTTTCCAACCGATTTACAGCAACCGATGACTGCATTACTTGCTGGTGCAAACGGCAGTAGCGTTGTGACAGATACCATTTATCCAAGTCGTTTTAAACATATTGATGAATTAAAACGAATGGGTGGCAGGTTCAAGCTTCAAAGCCGTGCAGCGATCGTTACAGGACCAACGCAGTTAAAAGGAGCGACTGTGACTGCTTCTGATTTACGTGCAGGCGCGTCCCTTGTTATTGCAGGCTTAACCGCAGATGGTACGACCGAAATATTAGGAATTGAACACATTGAACGTGGCTACGGCCGCATTATTGAAAAATTAGAAGGCATTGGCGCTGATATAAGTAAGGTAACTCATGCCGAAGAAATCATCTAGGTCTCCAGGGCGCACGCGCGACGCTCATCTCCGTCGTTAAAGTCTGTGCTTCGGTGCTCATGTACTCCAGTACATTCCGCTCCGATGCTCGACTTTGCCTAGGATCTAAGCATCGCGCGTGCGCCCTGGGTTCGGTGGTGAAATCATGGGAAACGTTTGTTCCTCGTTGCTACTCCTCAAATCCTCTTTATAAAAAATCCAAAAGGTGGTCAAATATATGGCTGATATATCTATCTCTTATTTAGAAAAATTAACGATAAAGGAAATCTATGCGCTGGCTAAGGAACACAAGATTCCGTATTATAG
Source organism: Listeria weihenstephanensis (assembly GCF_003534205.1). Classification (NCBI taxonomy): domain Bacteria; kingdom Bacillati; phylum Bacillota; class Bacilli; order Caryophanales; family Listeriaceae; genus Paenilisteria; species Paenilisteria weihenstephanensis. The sequence goes on from NZ_CP011102.1 coordinate 507,923, forward strand.
CAAGCTTACGAAAAGAGAACTTAGTTTTGCGTTGTTAAAGGCTAGTGCTGAGAAGCAAGGTTTCTTTTTCATGGAAGGCGTGCTTGATATCATTGCATCGGAAGGATTTGGATTCCTTCGCCCCATCAATTATTCCGCGAGTTCTGAAGATATTTACATATCTGCCTCTCAAATTAGACGTTTTGATTTAAGAACGGGCGACAAGGTTTCTGGAAAAGTGCGTCCGCCAAAAGAGAATGAGCGTTATTTCGGCTTGCTTCATGTGGAGGCTGTCAATGGTGAAAATCCTGAAGTCGCAAAAGATCGTGTTCATTTCCCTGGTTTGACACCGCTTTATCCTGATCGTCAAATTCGGATGGAGATTGGTCAAAATCCGATTTCAACGCGGATGATCGATATGATTGCACCGATTGGTTTTGGTCAACGTGGTTTGATCGTTGCGCCACCCAAAGCTGGGAAAACAATTTTATTAAAAGAAATTGCTAATGCGATCACGGAAAATAGTCCAGATGCAGAACTAATCGTCCTACTCATCGATGAACGGCCAGAAGAAGTTACAGATATTGAACGATCTGTAAAAGCGGAGGTTGTCAGCTCAACGTTCGATGAAGTGCCAGAAAATCATATTAAAGTAGCAGAACTCGTGTTAGAACGGGCGATGCGATTAGTCGAGCAAAAACGTGATGTCATTATTTTGATGGATAGCCTCACGCGTCTAGCTAGAGCTTATAATCTCGTTATTCCGCCAAGTGGTCGAACATTGTCAGGTGGTATTGACCCAGCGGCATTCCATCGACCAAAGCGCTTTTTCGGTGCAGCTCGTAATATCGAAGAAGGCGGAAGTTTGACGATTTTGGCGACTGCCCTTGTCGATACAGGTTCACGAATGGACGATGTGATTTATGAAGAATTTAAAGGCACAGGAAATATGGAGCTTCATCTTGACCGTGCGATGGCTGAGCGCCGCGTTTTCCCAGCCATTGATATTCGCCGTTCAGGAACACGTAAAGAAGAGCTATTATTACCAAAAGAAAAGTTAGAGCAGCTATGGAAAATCCGTAAAATCATGCCGATTCAAGGCGATGCACTAGACATATCCGAACGTTTCATTCGGTATTTAAAGAAGACGCCGACAAATGATGACTTTTTTGAAATAATGCAAAGCGAAATGTTTAAAAAATAAGCCTTGCTAAATTGAAAAAGCATTGGTATAATGAGTTTACTGTGTGAAATTGTGCAGAAATTACTCTGTTTCAGATGATTCAGGGCCAAGGAGTTGAAAGCAATGAAAACTGGAATTCACCCGGAATACCGTCAAGTGGTATTTCTTGATACTAGTACAGATTTCAAGTTTATTTCTGGTTCTACTAAGAGCTCGAATGAAACTATTCAATGGGAAGATGGCAACGAGTATCCTTTACTACGTGTCGAAATCAGTTCTGATTCACACCCATTCTATACTGGTAAACAAAAACATGCAACAGCCGATGGACGTGTCGATCGTTTCAACAAAAAATACGGCATCAAATAAAAAAGTCACCCTCGGGTGGCTTTTTTATTTGATGTCTTTGAGCCTATGCGAGGTAAATCGGCGGCAAGCGCTCGCAATCAAGTGGTTTTATGAACTTCCGGTTCTGCTACACAAGAGCAGTTTCGCTTAACTTCTTACATGGTCGGGGAAGCTACTCCCTCCCTGTTTTCAGTCATCACGTACGCTAGTACGCTCCGCTTCCAGCTTCCAACAAAAGCAATAAATGCAACCGCTTTCGCTCGATTTGTGTAAAGCGGAATGTACGTCTTACGCATAAAAAATAAAAGTTGGTGGCCCGTCAGATGATTTTCAGACCCTCTGTGTACAGAGTATCCAATCAAAGCGAGAGAAACATAAAGAACCCAAAACAAAATCCAAACATTTTCAATTCAATCTTCCTTGGGGTAAAATTGGAGGATAGAGAAATAAATGAGGAGGTTTTTCATATGGTAGAACATTATGATTATATAGCAATTGGTGGAGGTAGTGGCGGGATTTCTTCTGTAAATCGTGCTGCTAGTTACGGGAAAAAATGTGCGCTTGTGGAGCCAAAACAGCTTGGTGGGACGTGTGTTAACGTTGGTTGTGTACCGAAAAAAGTGATGTGGTACGGGGCTCAGATTTCTGAGGCAATGCACAAGTATGCACCTGATTATGGGTTCGATGTGAAACAGGAGAAGTTTGATTTTGCGAAATTGGTGGAAAATCGGGAGGCCTATATTGAGCGGATTCATGGCTCGTATCAGCGCGGGCTTGATCATAATAAAGTCGATATTTTGAAAGGATACGCGTCTTTTGTTGATGAACATACGATTGAGGTCAATGGGACGCAGTATACAGCGGATCACATTTTGATTGCGACAGGTGGAAAACCTGCTTGGCCAGACGTTCCTGGTGCGGAATATGGGACGGATTCTAATGGCTTTTTTGCATGGACGGAGTTGCCGAAAAGTGTGGCGGTCGTTGGTGCTGGGTACATTGCGGTGGAACTTGCGGGCGTGTTGCAGGGCTTTGGTGTGGAGACGCATTTATTTGTTCGTAAACATGCGCCATTACGCAATTTTGACCCCTTATTAGTGGATACATTGGTAGGCGTGATGAAGGAACAAGGGCCGACGCTTCATACGGAGGCGATTCCAAAAGCGGTGACGAAAAATGAGAACGGTTCGGTGACGCTTCATTTGGAGGACGGTCGGACGCAGACGGTGGATAAATTGATCTGGGCGATTGGTAGAACACCGGTGACCGAGACGCTGAACTTGGCGGCAACAGCGGTGGAACTTGATAAAAAAGGTTATATTAAAGTTGATAAATTTCAAAATACGGCGGTTCCGGGGATCTATGCAGTCGGAGATATTACGGGGCACATTGAACTTACACCAGTTGCAATTGCTGCAGGGCGGCGGTTATCGGAGCGCTTGTTTAATGGGAAATTAGATGAGCATCTGGATTATAATTTGGTTCCGACAGTTGTTTTCAGCCATCCTGCGATTGGGACTGTTGGTTTAACAGAACCAGAAGCGATTGAAAAATATGGCGAGGCGCAAGTTAAGGTGTACACTTCTTCGTTTACATCGATGTATACCGCGATCACAGAACATCGCGAACCGTGTGCCATGAAGCTGGTTTGTGCTGGCGATAATGAAAAAGTAGTTGGCTTGCACGGAATCGGAACGGGCGTTGATGAGATGATTCAAGGCTTTGCTGTTGCTATGAAAATGGGTGCGACAAAGGCTGATTTTGACAATACTGTTGCGATTCATCCGACGGGTTCTGAAGAATTTGTGACGATGCGTTAATAAGGTGAAAGCTCCGTTCCTGTGTTTGGGAACGGAGCTTTTATCGTTATACTGGGCTGACTTTTGCCCCTGGTAAATCAGATGTTTTTAATTTTTTCTGGAAGGCGATAAAGAAGATAAGTCCCATGATTAAAGTGATGGTTTCGGTGACTGCCATGGACCAGATAACGCCGTGGAGGCCAAACATAGCATGTAGAATTAGAATCATCGGGATGTAAAGAACGCCTTGTGTGACGGACATGACCATCGTTGCTGTACCTTGCCCGGTCGCTTGGAAAAGGCTGATGAACAGGATGGTAAAACCGTTGAAGATTGCGGATACGAGCATAGCTACGAGGATATAGGTACCAATGCTTAAAACGTCGGGATCGTTCGAGAAAAGCTGGATGATTGGTGCTCTAAATAGGTATACTAAACCGACAAATGTAACGGAAATAATGCCGATGTAAAGAGAAGCTTGTTTCATTCCTGCTTTAAATCTCGGAATATTCTTACTAGCAAAGTTAAACGCGAAGAATGGGATCAAGCCTAGAATCAGACCCATAGCTAAGAATTCTGGGCTTTGAACGATGCGTAGCGCGATTCCGAATCCTGCGATGACATTATCACCATATTGAATCGCAAAATTATTTAGTAGTAAGGTTGTTACGATTAAAAAGGCGGATTGTAATAGCTCGGAGACGCCAATTTTATAAATTTCGAGTTGATCTTTGATGGATATTTTGAAGTGTTTTAGGAAGCCTTGCAAATGTTCGCTGCGTTTTTCTAGGAAATAGAGATAGTAAATCGCAGAACCGAGTTGAGATAGAACCATTGCGAGTGCAGCGCCAGCGACGTGCCAGCCTAGTCCTAAAATAAGAATCGGATCGAGAATTAGGCTAAGTCCAGTGCTGATAAAAATACCGTACATGGATTCTTTGGAAGCGCCACCGGACCGAACTAACTGCTCGAGGGTAAAGTTGAGGATGACGATGAAACCACCAGCAAGTAAGGTTAATGCGTAGGTTTTGGCGTAATCAAAAGTTGCAGCATCAGCACCGAGTAATTGCGCGATCGGATCAATGAATAGAAAAGCTAAGAGTGCGAGTAAAAGTCCAACAATAATGCTGGTGTAAAATGTGTAACCAGCGATACGCTTGCCTTTTTCGATGTCTTTTTGACCATTCAGGCGGGTGATAAATGTGCCACCACCAACGCCGAATACATTACCAAAAGCCATGAGAACGGTGAAAATTGGTAAACCGAGCGTAATGGCAGATAACATGCTTGTATCGTGTAAGAGTCCAATGAAATAGGCATTGATGACATTATAAATGGTGCCGACAGACATCCCGATCATCATTGGAATTGATAAATGGGCGATCGCTTTCTTCACTGGAGCGTTTTCTAAATAATATTGATCTGAAAATTTCTTCGTCATGTTCGTTCCTTCTTTCTTATAAACTGTTGCTTACTTTTGTTAAAAGTGATTTTAATTGTTCGGCCTCGGTATTTGTGAGGTCTTTTGTGATGCTAGCTTCGATTTCTGCAAAGATAGTATTGAATTCTTCTATTAATGCCACGCCTTTATCGAGCACGTAGATATTTTTTTGGCGTTCGTTGTTTTCTGGGATAACGCGCTTGATGTAGCCTTTTTTCTCGAGGCCTTGTAGCATGCTCGTGATGCTGGCGCCTTTGCGATTGAATTGTTCAGCCAGATCTTTTTGAATAACGCCACGTTCCTGGTTCTCATAAATATAGCCAATCATGCGTCCTTGCTGGCCGTTTAGATCTAATTCGCGAAGCCTGGTATCGGCGTTCATTTTTATTTTCATCCCAACGCCGCGGAATAAATCGGAAAAGGGTGTGTTTAATGGTTGCTGCTTCATTTTTAATTCGACTCCTTATAGTTAGAATTCTAACTTAATAAAATGATTATAATAGATAGAAGTCTAACTGTCAACTATCTAATTAAAAAAGGTGAATCGATAAATTTTTATTTGTAGTTATTTTTTACGTTTTATTCTAGAAGTGATATTTTTGTGAACATGGTATACGCGAATATTCTGATATATCAAATAATCCTTTGCTTTATGCTGGGAAAGTGCGTATAATAAACAATAATTACATGGTTTGATTATTGAGGAGGTTGACATGTGGAAGCGAAATTAGAGGTTGGAATTTTAGGATTTGGAACGGTTGGTAGTGGTGTCATTCACATTTTAGAAGAGCATGCGGAGAAAATTAGTCAAATGACTGGCTACCAAGTGAGCGTCAAAACGGTGCTCGTACGCGACTTAGAAAAGAATCGTCGTTACGAGACGAAAGGGTTTAGCTTGACCACGGAACCTTCTGACATTTTAAATGATCCAGCCATTGCGGTGGTTGTGGAAGTTATGGGAAGCATTGAACCGGCGCGGGAGTATGTTTTACAGGCACTAAAAGCTGGGAAACATGTGGTCACGGCGAATAAGGATTTAATTGCGTTACATGGGGATGAATTGATTGCCGTGGCGCAGGCGAACCAATGCGATTTATTCTATGAAGCGAGTGTTGCTGGCGGAATCCCGATTTTGCGGACGATTGTGAACGGGCTTGCGTCAGATAAAATTCAGAAAGTCATGGGCATCGTGAACGGGACGACGAACTTCATGTTGACGAAAATGAAGACGGAGAAGCGTAGTTATGAAAGTGTCTTGAAAGAGGCGCAGGACTTGGGGTTTGCGGAATCTGATCCAACGAATGATGTGGACGGAATCGACGCGGCTCGCAAAATGGTCATTTTAACGCGATTATCGTTTGGTATGAATGTCGATTTGGCGGACGTGGATACGGTTGGGATTCGCGGGATTGCGCCGCGTGATATGGAAGTTGCGGAACAGTTGAAATACGTGATTAAATTGGTTGGCACGGCGGAAGAGAAGAACGGGTCGGTTGCTGTTAGTGTTGGGCCTGTGCTCTTGCCGAAATATCATCCAATGGCGGGCGTGAACAACGAGAATAATGCGGTGTTTGTAACGGGTGCTGCGGCTGGTGAAACGATGTATTACGGACCTGGTGCTGGTGAATTACCGACGGCGACGAGTGTGGTCAGCGATATTATTACGGTCGCGAAAAACAGCAAGTTAGGCACAAATGGCAATGCATTCAATAGTTATAAACATGACACGAAACAAACGGTACCAGAAGAAATTTTTTCTAAATACTATTTGCGGATTGTCATGGATGATAAAACTGGAACGTTCCTGAAGTTAACGCAGATTTTTGCGGAAGCGGGCGTTGGTTTTGATAAAATTTTGCAGGAACCGCTGGACGAATATACGGCGACGGTTGTTGTGGTGACGCATGTGACGAGCAAGGCGCAACTGGAACAAGCGATTGAAAAAGTGAAGCTGGAACCGCAAATGCAAGTCGAAGCGAAATATCAAGTTGTGGAGGGATAAATAATGTACGAAGGATTATTGAAACGATATAAGGACTATTTACCGATTACTGATAAAACACCGATGATTGGCTTGGCAGAAGGGAACACACCACTGATTCCGTTGCCGAATTTGTCGAAGGAACTTGGCGTGACGTTATATGGGAAATATGAAGGCTTGAATCCGACGGGATCGTTTAAGGATCGCGGTATGGTGATGGCGGTTGCGAAGGCGAAGGAAGAGGGCGCGACGGCGGTTATTTGTGCTTCTACTGGAAACACGTCGGCTGCTGCTGCGGCGTACGCGACTCGTGCTGGGATGAAGGCATATGTCGTGATTCCGGATGGCAAAGTGGCGCTTGGTAAGTTGGCGCAGGCCGTGATGTATGGCGCGGATATTATCGCGATTCAGGGGAATTTTGACGAGGCTTTGGACGCGGTTCGTGAGCTTGCTAAAACAGAAGCTGTGGCGCTTGTTAACTCGGTGAACCCGTACCGTTTGGAAGGCCAAAAAACAGCGGCGTTCGAGATTTGCGAACAATTAGGTGGTAAATCACCAGACGTGCTGGCAATCCCGGTTGGGAACGCAGGAAATATTTCGGCATACTGGAAAGGTTTCAAAGAATGGGACGGGCATTTTGGCGTTGGCTTACCGCGGATGCACGGTTTTGAAGCGGAAGGTGCTGCGGCAATCGTCCAAGGCGCGCCAATCAAGAACCCAGAAACGATTGCGACGGCGATTCGAATTGGTAACCCTGCAAGTTGGGAATTGGCTGAGGCGGCGCGTGACGAGTCTAAAGGCTACATCCACTCTGTGACGGACGACGAGATTGTGAATGCATATAAAAAAGTCGCAGCGCAAGACGGTGTTTTTATTGAACCAGGCTCAGCCGCATCGCTTGCTGGCGTGATTCAACACGTGAAAAGTGGTGCGATCAAACAAGGTGAAACAGTCGTGTGTGTGTTCACTGGAAACGGCTTGAAAGACCCTGATACGGCGATGAGCGTGCACGAAGTTCCGATTTCGCACGTGGAAGGCGTGGACGCAATGCGTGAATACTTGCGTGGAGGCGTAACAAAATGATTAGAATCCAAGTTCCGGCTACAACAGCGAATCTTGGACCAGGCTTTGATTCGTGCGGCCTTGCGTTATCGCTTTATTTGACGCTAGAAGTTTTAGAACCAGCAAAAGAATGGCATATCGCGCATGATTTAGGCGACGGGATCCCGATGGACGCAACGAACGTCATCGTCGAAACCGCGCTTAGCATTGCGCCAAATCTCGAACCACACAACTTGAAAATGCTCTGCGATATTCCGGCAGCGCGCGGACTTGGAAGCAGTTCGGCGGCCGTGGTGGCAGGCATTGAGCTTGCGAATATACTCGCGAATTTGGAGTTGACGCCAGAACGCAAAGTCGAGATTGCCGCGGAAATCGAAGGCCATCCAGATAACGTTGCCCCAGCAGTGCTCGGTAATTTTGTCGTTGGTGCAAAATTGGATGGCGAAGATTTCTACGTCCGGCACCTTTTCCCAGACTGTGCGTTGCTCGCGTTTATTCCGCAAGAAGTACTGCTAACGAGTGAAAGTCGCGGTGTTTTGCCAGATCAGCTTCCCTATAAAGAGGCAGTCAAAGCAAGTAGTATCGCCAATGTGATGATCGCAGCGCTTTTGCAAAATGATCTGAAATTGGCAGGTGAGATGATGGAACGCGATTTATGGCATGAGAAATATCGTGCAAAACTCGTCCCGCATTTGGCGCCATTGCGTGCATTGACGAAGGAAAATGGTGCTTACGCGGCGTGTTTGAGCGGAGCAGGCCCAACGATTCTAATCTTCGCTCCAAAATCAGAAAGCGACAACCTGATCCAAGTCATGAAAGAATTCGACCAAACAGCGACAGTTCTTTCACTAAACGTAGAAGGCAGCGGCTCGACGATATTCTCATGAAATAACTACAAGTAAAGTATCTTTTTTACGCTTTGCTTGTAGTTTTTTGTCATGGGCATGTAAGGAATCTACATAGAAGGTCACCTTTAGAATGGGGCTGTCACTAATTTCAGACATTCTTCAAAACAATACCTGTTGTCCCAAATTACGCGCTGTGATAGAATGAAAAAGAGTTTTTAACATGGGAATGCGAGGTTTTGTAAGGATGGCACAGCTTTTCTTTAGATATGGTTCAATGAACAGTGGCAAAACAATTGAAATTTTAAAAGTAGCACATAATTACGAGGAACAAAATAAGCCAGTCGTGATTTTTACATCGGGTATCGATGACCGCGATCAAGTTGGCGTAATCTCAAGTCGTATCGGCTTGAAACGTGAGGCGACACCGGTATTTTCAGCAACGAATCTGCATGATGAAGTGGCAAAAATAGATCCCAAACCATATTGTGTACTGCTTGATGAATCGCAATTTTTGGAGAAAAAACATATTTTACAGTTAGCGCAAATTGCAGACGGACTTAACATTCCTGTCATTGCTTACGGACTAAAAAACGATTTTCAAAATGAGCTTTTCGAAGGTTCTAAGTATTTATTGCTATATGCAGACAAAATCGAGGAAATGAAAACGGTTTGTTGGTTTTGCACGAAAAAAGCGACGATGGTTTTGCGTGTCGATGAAGAAGGACAACCAATGTATAAAGGCGACCAAATCATGATTGGCGGCAACGATCGTTACTATCCAGTTTGCCGAAAATGTCACGCCAACCCATCAATTTAACTTTTTAACAACTAAAAAATGAGGTGAACCTAAATGTATGATCGTTTACAAGCAGTGGAAGATCGTTATGATGAATTGAATGAATTGTTGAGCGACCCAAACGTGGTCAGTGACGCGAAAAAGCTCCGCGATTATTCCAAAGAGCAGTCGGCTATTACAGAAACAGTGGAGACATATCGTGAGTATAAAGAAGTGACCACAGGACTTGCAGAAACACGCGAAATGATGAACGAGAAGCTCGATGATGACATGAAAGAAATGGTGAAGGAAGAATTCAACGAGTTAACAGCAGAAAAAAGCCGATTAGAGGAGCGCTTAAAACTATTGCTCGTTCCAAAAGACCCGAATGACGACAAAAACGTTATTATGGAAATTCGTGGAGCTGCAGGTGGCGATGAGGCCGCTCTATTTGCTGGCGACTTATTCCGGATGTATTCACGTTATGCAGAATCTCGTGGTTGGAAAGCCGAAGTTATGGATGCAAACGCGACGGGAATTGGTGGCTATAAAGAGATTATCGTATTGATTAACGGCGCTGGAGCTTACTCTCGCCTAAAATACGAAAATGGTGCTCACCGCGTACAGCGCGTTCCAGAAACCGAATCAGGCGGCCGGATTCATACATCGACAGCAACGGTTGCGATTTTGCCAGAAGCTGAAGATGTGGAAATCGACATTAAAGATAACGAAATTCGGACGGATACATTTGCTTCAAGTGGCGCGGGCGGACAAAGTGTTAATACAACAATGTCAGCCGTACGTTTGACGCATATTCCGACGGGGATTGTTGTTTCGATGCAAGATGAACGTTCTCAAATTAAGAATAAAGAAAAAGCGATGAAAATTTTGCGTGCGCGTATTTTTGATAAATTTGAGCGTGAAGCACGTGAGGAATATGATACGCATCGGAAATCTGCAGTTGGTACGGGTGACCGTTCTGAGCGGATTCGGACGTATAATTATCCACAAAACCGTGTAACAGATCACCGTATTGGTTTGACGATTCAAAAGCTCGACCAAATCATGGAAGGCAAGCTTGATGAAGTTATCGACGCGCTGATTATGGAAGACCAAACGAGCCGACTCGATCATCTAAGCGACGGTATGTAAGATGACAATCGCCGAAATTTTGCATCAAGCAAAAGCTGAACTAAGCGCTCGCGAACTAGACCTCAACATAGCAGAAATCATCATCGAAACGCGGCTTGGCCTGACACGATCCGAATTATGGATGTCGACAAGTCAAGAGCTAAGTCTGAGCGAAAAGGCACAGTTTGACAGCGATTTCGCACGTTATATAAATGGAGAGCCAGTTCAGTATATTTTAGAAGTGGCTCCTTTTTATGGTCGCGATTTTTATGTCACACCGAGTGTCCTGATCCCTCGTCCAGAAACGGAAGAACTCGTCTATGCCGCAGAAAAAGTGATTGAAAACAATCCAAACCACGTGCATCGCGTGCTTGATGTTTGCACAGGAAGTGGTATTATTCCTATCACCTTAAAAGCGATATTCCCAAGTCTCGACGTATCTGGCTCTGATATTTCGACCGAAGCCCTAGAAGTCGCAGAAGAAAACAAGAAACGTTTACAGACGAACGTCCGACTTATCCACAGCGACCTCGTTGACTTCTTTCAGGAAAAAGGTGAAAAATTCGATTTGATTCTAGCCAACCCTCCTTATATTGCTGATCACGAGCGCGCCGAAATGTCTGATTACGTGCTAGATCACGAACCCGACCTAGCCTTATTCGCGCCCAATAACGGTTTAGCGATTTACGAACAACTCATTATGAATTTACCAGGACTTGTGGATAACATCTTCTGGATTGGGATGGAAATAGGTTATACACAAGGAGAGTCCGTAAAAAAATTATTCGAAAAAAGTTTTCCACAGGCAGAAATTATCATTCAACAAGATATTAACGGTAAAGATCGAATAGTTATTTGTCGAAAAGGACTGATATAAAAGCATTTCTATCACGGGAATGCTTTTTTATTGGCTTAGTTTATCCACAACTTTGGGGATAAAACTTTGTGCAAAAAAATATTTTTAATAAAATCTTAACAAAGTAAACCTAGTTATCAACACACTTATACACATTATCCACAGATTCACAATTAGTTATCCACATTGACAAAGTTATTATCCACAGTTTGTGTATAACTTTGTGGATGAATCGCTAATTTTCAAATAAATCGATCTCATACTGTAAAAAAGACGTCCAAACCGTTAAAATAAGATTAAAGCAATGTAAAGGAGCAATTCCTAATGAAAACAAAGATTTGGCACATAACAAAGGAAAATGAGATACAAACTTATCTTGAGGCGGCGAAACTTTTGCAAGCGGGAGAAGCTGTAGCATTTCCGACTGAAACAGTATACGGAATTGGTGCGGATGCTACAAACGAGCAAGCCGTTGCAAAAATATATGAAGCGAAGGGAAGACCTTCTGATAATCCGCTGATTGTACATATTGCGGATCAATCGCAAGTGCACGAGTTTGTTACGAAAATTCCAAGTAACGCCAAAAAGTTGATGCAAGAATTTTGGCCAGGTCCGTTGACAATTATTTTGCCGTTGCGGCCAGATCGTTTAGCGAGGAATGTGACAGCAGGATTAGATAGCGTCGGCGTTCGCATGCCAGAACATCCAGTGGCACTTGGTCTTTTAGCTGTTGCGGGAATTCCAATCGCGGCACCAAGTGCAAACAGGTCGGGGAAACCGAGCCCCACATCAGGAGAACATGTGGAGGAAGATTTATCAGGACGGATTGCGGGAATTGTTTTTGGCGGGAAAACAGGTGTGGGGCTGGAATCTACAGTTATTGATTGCACGCTTGAAACCCCAGCCATTTTGCGACCAGGTGGTATTTCACAAGAGCAAATCGAAGCGGTCATCGGGCCAGTGATTTCAGAAGGCAAGGAAGTAGCGCAGCAAGAAGCACCGAAAGCGCCAGGCATGAAATATACACATTACGCGCCGAAAGCTCCCGTTGTCCTGATTGAAGGAGATGTAGCATTTTTCCAAGAGCAGATTGACGTGGCCGAGCATCAGGGGGAGACTGTTGGCGTGCTCGTTTCTGATGAGTTAGCGAGAAAATTGAAGGCTTCGAAATACGTAAGAGGTCTTGGTAGTAGGGATTATCCCGAACAAATTGCTTACCACTTATACGACCAGCTTCGCCATTTTGACCATACGCCAGTGACCCTGATTTATGCTGAGCCTTTTGTGAAAATTGGCATTGGGGAAGCGGTGATGAACCGTCTTGATAAAGCAGCAGGTGGACATTATATTAGGCAAAGCGAGGAAAATTAGAATGAAAATCTTATTTGTATGCACTGGAAATACATGCCGAAGTCCGATGGCCGAAAAAATGCTACAATGGTTCAAGCCAGACTGGGAGGTCGCATCAGCAGGACTTGCAGCGCAAACAGGCTCTCCAATGTCGTTGCAGTCACAAGAAGTTTTGCAGGAGCATGGTTTACCAACCTATCATGTTGCGAAATTATTGAACAAAGATATGGTTGTAGAAGCGGATAAAATTTTTGTGATGACAGAACAGCACCGGCGAGCAGTTGTGGATAAGTTTCCAAATAAGAAGACCGAACTGATTTCGCCATATGATTTTGACGTGGCTGATCCTTACGGTGGTAGTAAAGCGGATTACGAGTATACGTTTGCAGAGTTAGAGGAAATGATAGCACGACGATTTTTGTGAAAATAAGAGAAATTTACTTTTTTGAAAAATGGTGCGGACTTATTGTTAGGTTTGCGATTGTTTTTTGAGAGGGTATTTTTTTGGCTCTTTGTCAATTGTTGGGGTGAAATATCGAGGTACAAGCTAGGGAAATAGTGGCTTGTACCTCTTTTTAGCCTACAGAAATGTCAAAATTTTTGATAAAGTGCTGGGCAAGTATTTTGGCGCGGAACCGTGAAAAGTTTTGATAGCCATAAGAAGTACGCTTGATGACCTTGGTTCGGTTGTTAATTCCTTCTACGAAACCATTGGACAGATGTGGGTAAATGAAGGCATTGATGATTTCTGTTTCCCAGCGTCGGAAAGTACCGATAGCTTTTATGAATTCTGGAAGCTGTTTGTCTTGTACGAGTTGATAGAAATCGTGTAAGGATTGACGAACGTCGCGGCGTTCTTGTGCTTTATTGGCATCAAACCAAGCCTGATAGGCTTCCTTGATGGTGTAGGCGGTTTGTAGATCAGGGTGCAAGCTTAAGTAACGGCGAATGATGCTTTTTTGCGCTGTATCCAGCTTATGAGATCGCTTGAAAAGGAGTTTTTGTATCCGTTTCCCGTGTTTTCGATCTTTTTCTGAAAAACGCTGTTGGACACGAACGCGGACTTTATTCAGCGCCCAATAGATGTAGCGAGAGAAGTGGAAAGAATCGGCAATAATAACTGGTTTGTCAAGAGCTTGTTGCACAGCGTTTTTGAAGGTCGAGCTCAAATCCATGATAACCATCTCTACCTGATGCCCGCGTTCTCTTAAATAACGTTGAATGGTTTTGGCGCGACGGTTTTCTAAGATATCAATGGGGCGACGAGTCATGGGGTCAGCGATAATGAGTTGGAATTTGCCTTTGTCGGTATCTCCCTTGAACTCATCGATAGCGATGACTTTAGGAAGAGCGACGGGAGGCGTGGAAAAGGCTTCTGTACGCGCGTCGAATAGGCGCATAATTTTAGGTGCGGTGGTTCCAAACGTTCTGGCAGTATAGGTAAAGGAGGGGGCAGAGATACTATGGAAAAGGGCTGCTTGATGCCAAGATGTCGAAAAACGCTGATAGCGTGCCACAAGTCCTTGATTTTTTTCATCAAATGATTTTCCGCAGGAACAAGCATATCTGCGTTTTCGATAGTGCACATAGACACGTTTTTCTGCGACTTTTAGATGTTGGAAAGTGTGCGTACGATAGTCTTTAATGCGATCTGTCCGTGTTTTACAAGAGGGGCAGGCATGTTTTTTTCGTTTTAGTTGGATATGAATGTGGCAGATATGATTTTCAATCGAATAATCAAGAAGTTGGATGTTTTTATTTTCTAAACCGATGAGTTGTATGATAAAATGGTCTGGCATGGTAATATCGCTCCTTTGGATTGGGTTTCGTCACTTTTATCTTAAAGGATTTTGATATTACTGTGTATTTTTTTGTCTTGAAATGAGAACAAAAAAATGCGGAGGTAGATTATTTTCTACCCCAACATTTATTATAGAACCATTTTTTTTGAGTTTTTTCTATGCGAAGTAAGGGGTCTGTAATTTGTGTTATTAGTTTTAAAGGCGAGGTGGTTTGCTTGGTGGTTGTTTATTTGTGGTAGAATTTGCGGGAATGCTTTGTTGTTTGTATTTTCGTGTTTCAGATCTAGCTCCATCAGCCAACTCCTCGAAAACTTCACGCCCTCCATAAAAATCAAGAGCGGATTTTTACTGCGACCGCTCCAGTTTTTTCGGAGTTAAACGGGCTGCCTCTGCTTTTCATCAGATCTAGCTTCAAGAACCAGCCTCTCGGAAATTTGTTGATACTCTTAGGAGACGTAGTTTGTTTCCTTAGAGTATCAATATGAGTGTGAGCACAACGAGCATTCGTTCCTCGCCCCCCTTAACAATTTCTGTCGAGTTAAAACGGGCTCTTTCAGCTTTTCATCTTTGTGAATCACCTCACTATTCAGAATTTAGCTAATCTTGCGCGAAAATACTTGCAATTTCGACGCGGATAGTAGATTATTAAAGCATGTACGAAGCTTTACTAATCATTTGAGAAAAGGATGGGGATCCACACATGGTTTATCTACAAAAACACGACAAGGCAGTTTTTGACGCAATTGAGTTAGAGTTAGGCAGACAACGTAGTAATATCGAGTTAATTGCATCGGAGAATTTCGTAACAGAACAGGTTATGGAAGCGATGGGATCTGTTTTAACAAACAAATACGCAGAAGGTTACCCTGGCAAACGCTATTATGGTGGTTGTGAATATGTTGATATTGTAGAGGACTTAGCCCGTGATCGCGCGAAACAATTATTTGGCGCAGAATATGTCAATGTTCAACCTCACTCTGGTGCGCAAGCCAATATGGCGGTATATCATGCGGTGCTGAAACCTGGGGATGTTGTACTTGGAATGAATTTATCTCATGGTGGACATTTAACACATGGTAGCCCAGCTAATTTTAGTGGAGAGTTGTATAAATTCGTAGCTTACGGTGTGGATGAAGAGACAAAACAAATTGATTATGACAAAGTTCGTGAAATTGCTCTAGAACACAAACCGAAAATGATTGTCGCAGGAGCTAGTGCTTATCCACGTGCGATTGATTTTGCTAAATTCCGTGAAATCGCGGATGAAATTGGTGCATACTTAATGGTCGACATGGCGCATATCGCGGGTCTTGTTGCAACTGGGCATCATCAAAATCCAGTCCCGTATGCTGATTTCGTAACAACTACAACACATAAAACTTTGCGTGGCCCACGTGGCGGTATGATTTTAGCCAAAGCAGAATGGGAAGCAAAATTAAATAAATCGATTTTCCCTGGAATTCAAGGTGGTCCGTTAATGCACGTTATCGCTGCAAAAGCAGTCGCATTTGGCGAAGCATTACAGCCTGAATTCACAACATACAGCGAAAATATCTTAAAAAATTCGAAACAATTGGCGAAAACACTACAAGAAAATGATGTAGCAGTCCTAACAGGCGGTTCGGATAATCACCTGCTTCTAATCGATTTAAAACCACTGGGTCTAACTGGAAAAGCAGCAGAAGCAGTGCTTGACGATGTCGGTCTGACTGTAAACAAAAATACAATTCCATTCGAAACAGAAAGTCCTTTTGTAACGAGCGGTATTCGTGTAGGTGTTGCAGCAGTAACGACACGTGGCTTTGACGAAGAAGCAATTGCTAGAGTCGGAAAACTCATTGCTAAAGTATTGCATAACTTAGAAGACGAGGCTGTCCTTGCAGAAGTGAAACAAGAAGTAGCCGAAATCACTGCGGAATATCCATTATATCCATCACTATAAACGGATTAGAGCCTTACTATCGATTAGTAGGGCTTTTTTTGTAGTATTTTTTACGAAACGATTTAATACTTGCACAAGCGTGATTCTCTGATACAATAAGAGAAGGAAATTTACCTTAAAGGAGCGAATATAATGGCAAAAGTACACGTAATAGATCACCCATTAGTTCAACATAAATTAACAATTATCCGCGACAAAGATACAGGAACGAAAGCATTTCGTGAATTAGTCAACGAAGTCGCAACATTAATGGCGTATGAAATTACACGCGATGTCGAGCTAGAAGACACATTTGTTGAAACACCGCTACAAAGAACACCCGCAAAAACAATTGCAGGTAAAAAATTAGGCGTTGTTCCGATTCTCCGCGCTGGACTTGGCATGGCAGACGGCATTCTAACGCTTATCCCCGCTGCAAAAGTAGGGCATGTGGGACTTTACCGTGATCACGACACATTAGAACCAGTTGAGTATTTCGTGAAATTACCATCTGACGTAGAAGAACGTCTATTTATCGTAGTTGATCCAATGCTTGCGACAGGTGGTTCTGCGATCATGGCTATCGACTGCTTGAAAAAACGTGGAGCTAACAACATGAAATTCATGTGTTTAGTTGCTGCCCCAGAGGGAATTAAAGCATTGCAAGAAGCACATCCAGATGTCGATATTTACGTAGCAGGTTTAGATGAAAAATTAGACGAACATGGCTATATCATCCCAGGCTTAGGTGATGCTGGTGACCGCTTATTCGGTACAAAATAATAAATTTACAAAAACGGGGAAGCGAAAGTTTCCTCATTTTTTCAGAAAGGATTGGTTTTAAATGGGTAAAATAAAAGTAATGAGTGTTTTCGGAACACGACCAGAAGCAATAAAAATGGCTCCATTAGTTTTGGAATTTGAAAAGCAAAAAGAGTTTTTCGAGTCACGCGTCGTCATTACAGCGCAACATCGAGAAATGTTAGATCAGGTTTTGGAAATATTCAGCATAACCCCAGACGTTGATTTAAATATTATGCAAAAACAACAAACGTTGACTGATATTACAACTCGCGCGATGCAAGGATTGAGCGAAGTCATTGCGGAAGAAAAACCAGATATCGTCCTTGTACACGGCGACACAACGACTAGTTTTGCCGCAGCACTTGCCGCATTCTACAATCAAACAGCAATCGGGCATGTAGAAGCCGGCCTGCGAACTTGGAATAAATATTCACCGTTCCCAGAAGAAATGAACCGTCAACTAACCGGTGTCATGGCAGACCTACATTTTGCACCAACATCCCAGTCCAAGCAAAATCTATTGGATGAAGGTAAAAAAGAAGAAACGATTTTTGTTACAGGAAACACAGCGATTGATGCTCTAAAAACAACGGTTCAAGAAGATTATCACCATCCAATCTTAGATGGCTTGGGAGATAATCGTCTCGTTTTAATGACGGCTCATCGTCGTGAAAATCTAGGCGCTCCGATGCAAGGTATCTTTGAAGCAGTCAGAGAGATTGCCGAAGCACGTGAGGACGTAGAAATCGTTTATCCGATGCACATGAATCCAGCTGTACGCGAAAAAGCAACGGCGATTTTAGGCGATCATCCACGCATTCACCTAATCGAACCATTAGATGCAATCGATTTTCATAATTTCCTGAAAAAATCTTATCTTGTATTCACCGATTCAGGCGGCGTGCAAGAAGAAGCCCCAGGCATGGGTGTTCCCGTTTTAGTTTTACGTGATACAACCGAGCGTCCAGAAGGCGTAGAAGCAGGAACTTTAAAACTAATAGGCACCGCAAAAGAAGATTTGAAAAAAGAAGCTTTTGATTTGCTAGATAACAAAGAAGCTTACCTGAAAATGGCGAATGCAAGCAATCCATACGGAGACGGCGAAGCATCCGCGCGAATTCTAGAAGCAATCAAATACCATTTCCAAAAAACAACCGATCGACCATCTGATTACATCGTATAAAAGTCAAAAGTCATAATTTGTTCGAGGCAGGAACGAATTATGACTTTTCCTGTCTAAGTTCGTCCTTTAAACCTAATAAAAAACAAGAAATACCAATGGAAGCGCCTCATTGTTACAGAAATATTACGCTATTAGTTTTTACTAGAGCTTTCCATCAGATTGTGTTAAGATGATCAATGTTATTACCAAAGGAACAAAAAGATTTAGCTGTTCATAAAATGCGTAAGGGATAATTGCTGGTAATCAGCACTGTCTCAATCCCGCCGACGTCTTGATGCAGGACGTGGACAGAATTGACCCAAGTGTTACGGGTAATTATAACTTCATACATTCAAATAAGAATGCGCGTTTAGCTATTTTTTTTCATCCTACATTCATTTACGTTGGAAGAAAACTTTTGCAATCACGTAGTCTATACAAAAGTTTTTCCCGTTTTTAGGTGAAAGCTTTTTTTGTACAGAAATATGTGAAAAAGTAAACGTAGATAAGGATTTACATCGAATAACGGAGGTGTGGCTTAACCCAAAATACACGTAACCCAAGTAAAATAGCATTTCTGGCAATGATAAAAGTGGTATACACGTAATTTTTCAAAAAAATGTTAAAATTCAATTCGCATTATTACCGTGCAAGCGCGTTATTGTGGTAGAATTGTGGATAGTAGGTGTGGAATTTGTGAAAAGATATTGACTTTTTACTTTTGTCTATTGTATGCTAAAAACTAACGCACTGATAAGGCTTACAGTTGTGTTTAGCTTTTTGTTAGCAAAAGGACAATGTGTGAAAAATCACAAACTCTGAGCTTGCTTCTGTCTTGAAATCTGAGTCATATTTTATAGACGGAAAACAAAAACACCAATAACATTAAGAAAGGACATCTGCCGGAATGTTAGAATCACTGATAGGAATGTATCATCGTCATCAGAAATACATCATTGCTTTTGTTGGTATATGTGTAGCTGGATGGTTGCTAACCCCACATGTACATATTTTTTTGGGGCTAAAACTAGGGATTATTGTAGGTTGGTTTAACTACTGGTTGTTGATGAGACGTACACAAGCCATGACGAAAGCGATTGCCGAAAAGAGAACTTTTTATGGTATGGGTACTACAGCTAGAATGGGAAGTGTTTTACTAGCAACAATCATTGCGACACAGATACCAGATTTTTTTCACGTCTATAGTATGGTGATTGGTTTGGGCATTGTTTATTCCGTGGTTTTCTTGGATTTTGTTATCTATTCCATCTACCGGAAGAAAAACGCTTAAAAAGAGAGAGGGGTGAACCAAATTGGAAGAGGAATTTCCAATATGGTACTTAGGGAAATTAGCATTTAACTTGTCTAATGTCCTGATGATCACAGTCACATGTGTTATCGTACTGTTTATTGCAATCTTTTGTACCAGAAAACTACAAATGCGTCCCACAGGAAAACAGAATTTTATTGAATGGGTAATGGACTTTGTTAAAGGCATTATCAACAGTAATATGGACTGGAAAACTGGAGGGAGATTCCACGTATTAGGAATTACGTTGATATTCTTTATCTTCGTGGCTAATATGCTCGGATTGCCAATGCAGATTGCTGTCGGTGGCGAGGTATGGTGGCGTTCACCTACCGCTGATCCGATCGTAACATTAACCTTGGCCGTACTCATTATCGGATTGACTCATTATTACGGAATTAAACTTAGAGGCGTAAAACACTACGTTGTTGGAACTTACTTCAGCCCGATGAAATTCTTGTTCCCGCTGAAGTTGGTAGAGGAATTCGCCAACACATTGACTCTAGGCTTACGGCTATACGGTAACATTTTTGCAGGGGAAGTATTGCTAAGTATTATCGCATTACAATTAGCACATATTAATCCAGTGGTTGGCGTATTCGCTATTATTCCAGCGGTAGTTTGGCAAGGTTTCTCCGTATTTATCGGTGCAATCCAAGCTTACCTATTCACCGTGTTGACCATGGTTTACATGTCGCACAAAATAAGTGACGAACACTAAGCAACACTCGCCACATCCATGTTAAGTCAGAATTTATGGGGCAGAACTCATAATCTTTTCATAAACAAAAATAATTTAGAAGATAATTCGAGGAGGATATTTATTATGGGATTAGGTACAATTGCAGCGGCTATCGCAGTAGGTTTAGGAGCTCTAGGAGCAGGTATTGGTAATGGTCTTATCGTATCAAAAACAGTTGAAGGTGTTGCTCGTCAACCTGAAGCACGTTCTATGCTACAAACAATCATGTTCATTGGTGTTGGTTTGGTTGAGGCCCTTCCAATCATCGCTGTTGTTATCGCGTTCATGGTAATGAATAAGTAATTTAACACGTGGCGGGACAAACTCGCCATTCCTTTATGTGTGTCGTAAAAACATGAAATGATAATAAGCGAATGTATGGAAAGGAGTGAATCAAACGTGCCAGGATTTAATTTAGCACTAGGTTCAGCCGTTTTTACTGCTGGTGATTCTATTTTTACCGTCGTAGCATTCTGTATTTTGTTAGTACTGATCCGTATCTATGCGTGGAAACCTTTAATGAATATCATGAAGGCCCGCGAAGAACATATCGCATCAGAAATTGACTCTGCAGAAGAAAGTCGTGTACAAGCGGAAAGCCTGTTAGCCGAACAAAAAGAAGTACTTCAACAAGCTCGTTTGGAGTCTCAAACAATGATTGAAAACGCCAAACAACTTGGTGAAAAAGAACGCGAAGAAATCATTAAGGTTGCGCGCGCAGAAAGCGAACGCATTAAAGAAGAAGCGAAAAGCGATATTACTCGCGAAAAAGAAGATGCTATCAAGGCACTTCGCGAACAAGTCGGTTCCTTGTCTGTGTTAATTGCATCCAAAGTTATTGAAAAGAATTTGGACGAAGAAGCACAAACGGCACTTGTACAAGAGTATATTGGAAAGCTAGGCGATGACAAATGAGCAAAGATTTCGAAGTTGCGAATCGTTACGCCGTAGCACTTTTTGAAGTTGCCAAAGATGAGCAATTAATCGACCAGTTCGACACAGAGCTCGCAATTGTGAAGGAATCGTTAGAACAAAATACCGATTTCGCCACATTAATTGAAAACCCAACGCTCACAGATGATGCTAAGAAAGAGATGATAGCTACCGTTTTTACTGGATTAACGCCAGTACTAAAGGATTTCATTTTTCTTCTAATCGATCGTGGTCGGGAAGATTATTTGGTAACCATCATTGATCGCTATCTACAAAAAGTAAAAGATGCTCGTGGTATTGCCGATGCAGAAGTCTATTCCGTTATTCCGCTTTCAGAAGCCGAAGAAGCAGAACTATCAAAAGCTTTTGCAGCTAAGATGTCCAAAAAAGAGCTAAACATTCACAATCATATCGATCCGTCCCTTCTTGGAGGCGTACGGGTAGTTATTGGAAACCGTATCTATGACGGCAGTCTAAAATCTAAACTAAGAGACCTGGAGCGACAAATTAAATTGTAGGCTTTCAGTGTAACAAGGGGTGAATTTGATGAGCATAAAAGCTGAAGAGATTAGTTCTCTCATAAAGCAACAAATTGAAAATTATCAATCGGAGCTAAAAGTTAGTGATGTTGGAACAGTTACCTATATTGGTGATGGTATCGCGCGTGCTCACGGATTAGATAACGCGATGGCTGGAGAGCTACTTGAATTCTCCAACGGCGTTATGGGTATGGCTCAAAATTTAGAAACCAATGATGTTGGTATCATTATTTTGGGACCTTATACTGAAATCCGTGAAGGCGATGAAGTTCGTCGTACAGGAAAAATCATGGAAGTACCAGTTGGCGATGCCCTTATCGGTCGTGTTGTCAATGCACTTGGTCAACCAGTCGACGGTTTAGGTCCAATTGAATCGACAGGCACACGTCCAATCGAAGCAATTGCACCAGGCGTTATGCAACGTCAATCTGTTAGCGAACCACTTCAAACTGGTATTAAGGCAATCGATGCCCTAGTTCCAATTGGTCGTGGACAACGTGAATTGATCATTGGTGACCGTCAAACGGGTAAAACAACCGTTGCAATTGATGCCATCATAAACCAAGCAGACCAAGATATGATTTGTATCTATGTTGCTATTGGTCAAAAAGAATCAACTGTTCGTACAGCAGTTGAAACATTGCGTAAACACGGAGCGCTTGATTACACAATCGTTGTAACAGCATCCGCATCACAACCAGCTCCACTACTATACTTAGCTCCATATGCTGGTGTTGCGATGGGCGAAGAATTCATGTATAACGGCAAACACGTTTTGATTATCTATGACGATCTATCCAAACAAGCCGCTGCTTATCGTGAACTTTCCTTGCTACTTCGTCGTCCTCCAGGTCGTGAAGCATATCCAGGGGATGTATTCTACTTGCACTCCCGCTTACTAGAACGTGCAGCAAAATTAAATGATTCATTAGGTGGCGGTTCTATTACAGCCCTACCTTTCGTAGAAACACAAGCCGGAGATATCTCCGCTTATATTCCTACAAACGTTATCTCGATAACGGATGGTCAAATTTTCTTGCAATCCGATCTATTCTTCTCTGGTGTTCGTCCAGCGATCAACGCCGGGTTATCCGTATCCCGTGTTGGTGGATCAGCACAAATTAAAGCCATGAAGAAAGTTGCCGGAACGCTCCGCCTAGATTTAGCATCATATCGTGAGTTAGAATCTTTCTCACAATTCGGATCTGATCTTGATGCAGCGACTCGTGCCAAACTAGAACGTGGTAAACGTACAGTAGAAGTTCTAAAACAAGATTTACACAAACCACTAAAAGTTGAAAAACAAATCCTAATTCTTTATGCTTTGGTTCATACATTCTTGGATGATGTACCAGTAAAAGATGTGTTACGTTTCGAAAGCGAAATGAACACGTGGTTCGATCATAATCACCCAGAATTATTGGAAACGATCCGTACTACGAAATCATTACCAGACGAAGCGGAATTAGATAGTGCGATTAAAGAATTCAAAAATACATTTGTTCCTTCAGAAGCCTAATCCGTTTTTGACTAACAAACGAAACAAAGGTGGTGAAAATCTTTGGCATCTTTAATAGATATTAAACAGCGAATCACTTCTACAAAGAAAACAAGTCAGATCACAAAGGCTATGCAAATGGTTTCTGCGTCCAAACTTGGTCGAGCAGAAGAAAAAGCAAGAGCCTACGCACCATACGTAGAAAAAATTCGAGATGTTGTAACCCATGTTGCTTCAGGTAATAGCGCAGACCACCCCATGTTAGTATCACGTGCTGTCCATAGAACTGGATATATCGTCGTTACCTCACATAAAGGCTTGGCAGGTGCTTATAACAGTAGTGTTATCAAAGAAGTGTACAAACAAATTCAAGAAAAGCACACATCAAGCGATGAGTATGCCGTCATTGCTTTAGGTAGAGCTGGCGGGGACTTTTTTAAGGCCCGCAATATGAATGTTGTTTTAGAGGTCCCAAGTATTTCGGATCATCCAATTTTTGCTGAGATTAAAGATGTTGCGCGCAATACGGTTCAAATGTTTGAAGATGGTGTTTTTGATGAAGTATTCATTATTTATAATCACCATGTCAACTCGATTTCTCAAGAATTGAGAAGCGAAAAATTGTTGCCATTGACGGAGTTTCATGAAAATGAAGCAGAACACGATTTGACAACGTACGAATTTGAACCATCTGAAAGTGAAATTTTAGAAGTATTGTTACCGCAATATGTTGAGAGTTTGATTTTCGGTGCCATTTTGGATGCCAAAGCCGCGGAACATGCTGCTCGTATGACAGCTATGAGAAGCGCGACAGACAATGCTTCCGATATCATTGACGATCTATCATTGCAATATAACCGTGCTCGTCAAGCTGCGATCACACAAGAAATAACTGAAATTATTGGTGGCGTAGCAGCTCTTGAATAATTTTCAAGAGCGCACGTCTAGCCGTTAAAGTTCCCAATAGAGGGAAAGCAAGTGAGGAGGAAAATCGCATGACTGAAGGACGAATAATCCAAGTTATGGGTCCTGTTGTAGATGTAAAGTTTGATAATCACTTACCTGAAATCTACAATGCGCTTAAAGTTGAATACAAAGCACTATCCGAAGAGGAAACAAGTGTGGAACTTACTCTTGAAGTAGCTATCCATTTGGGCGACAATGTTGTTCGTACCATTGCGATGGCTTCCACAGATGGAGTTCAAAGAGGCATGACAGTTCTTGATACTGGTAGCCCGATCACTGTTCCAGTCGGAAATATAACTCTAGGACGTGTATTCAACGTACTTGGAAATACAATTGATTTAGATGAGCCGATCGCAAGTGACGTTCAACGTAATAAAATTCACCGTTTAGCGCCAACATTTGATGAACTTTCAACTACAACTGAAATCTTGGAAACAGGAATTAAAGTAGTAGACCTTTTAGCCCCTTACGTTAAAGGTGGTAAAATTGGATTGTTCGGTGGTGCCGGTGTAGGTAAAACAGTACTTATTCAAGAGTTAATTCATAATATTGCCCAAGAACATGGTGGTATTTCGGTATTTGCCGGCGTAGGTGAGCGTACTCGTGAAGGTAATGATCTTTACTTTGAAATGAAAGAATCAGGCGTTATCGAAAAAACAGCGATGGTATTTGGTCAAATGAATGAGCCACCAGGCGCGCGTATGCGTGTTGCCTTGACTGGTTTGACAATTGCAGAATATTTCCGTGACGTAGAGCATCAAGATGTACTACTGTTTATCGATAATATTTTCCGATTCACACAAGCAGGTTCTGAGGTTTC
This sequence comes from Listeria weihenstephanensis, assembly GCF_003534205.1. NCBI lineage: Bacteria > Bacillati > Bacillota > Bacilli > Caryophanales > Listeriaceae > Paenilisteria > Paenilisteria weihenstephanensis. The sequence continues at coordinate 533,172 of NZ_CP011102.1, forward strand.
TGCCTTACTAGGTCGTATGCCATCTGCCGTAGGTTACCAACCGACATTGGCAACTGAAATGGGACAATTGCAAGAGCGTATCACGTCCACAAATGTTGGGTCTGTTACATCTATCCAAGCAATCTACGTTCCAGCCGATGATTATACCGATCCAGCACCAGCAACAACATTCGCCCATTTAGATGCAACAACTAACTTGGAGCGTAAATTAACAGAGCAAGGTATTTATCCAGCGGTAGATCCACTTGCATCCACTTCACGTGCGCTCGCGCCAGATATCGTTGGCGAAGATCACTATGAGGTGGCAACACAAGTACAACAACTATTACAACGCTATAAAGAATTACAAGATATCATTGCAATCTTAGGTATGGATGAATTATCTGACGAAGATAAACAAGCAGTTGGACGTGCTCGTCGCGTACAATTCTTCTTAAGTCAAAATTTCCATGTAGCTGAACAATTTACTGGTCAAAAAGGTTCTTATGTACCAGTAAAAGAAACAGTTAAAGGTTTCCAAGATATACTTGCAGGTAAATATGATCATCTTCCAGAAGATGCTTTCCGCTCATTAGGACGCATTGAAGAAGTTATCGAAAAAGCTAAAAGCATGGGCGTTGAAGTTTAATAAAAGCAGGAGGAGATACACATGGGTATTTTGAATGTAAGTATCGTTACTCCAGATGGTCCTGTTTTCAGCGGTGAAGCCAATATGGTCATCGCAAGAACAAAAGCCGGCGAATTAGGCATTTTACCTGGCCATGTTCCTTTAGTAGCCCCTCTGAAAATTGATGTTGTTCGCCTAAAGAATGACGGAAAAGAAGAATGGGTTGCAGTAAATGGTGGCTTTATGGAAGTTAATGGTGAAGAAGTGAATATTCTAGCAGACACTGCCGAACGAGAAGAAGAAATTGATATCGATCGCGCAGAAGCGGCTAGACAGCGTGCAGAAGATGAGCTTAAAGATGCTAAAGACAAAAAAGTAGACGAACTAAAAGCAGAAGTAGCGCTTCAAAAAGCAATAAATCGGATTCACGCTTACAATAAGAAGTAAGATTGGTGAGTTTGAGGTTATCCATGAAATATGGTGTAGCCTCAAACTCACTTACTTCTTGTACAAAAAAAGCGTATAAAATTGTTATTCCTTGATAATACTGGTAGAATGATAGAGGCTGATAAAAATTATCTGGAGGTAAAGAATGTATACAGTTATTGGACAGCAAGCAGTTATCGTCATGATTTCCCATATGCTTTTCATTGTTATTGCATTCTGGGCCCTACAATCATTGAATTTTGAAAAGTTAATCCGCCGAGACCATGTGATACAAGCAAGAGTTCTATACTTAATTATTGCTGTAGCGCTAGGAGTTACAATTAGTAATTTCTTTTTAGATTATTTTATTTCAGCGAGACAATTAGGCAATTTATTCGGTAATTGATTAAAAAAATAAAAAATGTTCGATGCTGGTATAATTCTCTTAAAATTAGTGTTGAAAAATAGTAGACATTAGTGGTAAAATGTTCAGAGTATGTTATTTTTAGCAATAGGAGTTAAATGCATTTCAAGATTAATTTTAAGTGATATATATCAAAAAAGAATAGATTAATTAATACGCGGAGGGGTTCGTTTTGGAAAAAATTATTGTCCGTGGAGGAAAACAGTTAAATGGAACAGTGAAAGTTGAAGGAGCAAAAAATGCTGTTCTACCTGTTATAGCCGCCACCTTATTAGCAAGTAAAGGCACAAGTACACTAAGAAATGTACCACGTTTATCAGATGTCTACACGATCAATGAAGTACTAAAATATTTGAAGGCAGACGTGTCGTTTGAAGATGATGTAGTTACTGTTGATGCTACGGGAGATATTTTATCGGACACACCATTCGAATATGTTCGCAAAATGCGTGCCTCTATTGTTGTAATGGGACCACTATTAGCACGTACCGGTTCAGCGAAAGTTGCTCTTCCAGGTGGCTGCGCAATAGGTTCACGTCCAGTTGATTTACATTTAAAAGGTTTTGAAGCAATGGGAGCACACGTTAAAATTGAAAATGGATATATTGAAGCTACTGCTGAGAAATTAATTGGCGCTAAAATATACTTAGATTTTCCTAGTGTAGGAGCTACTCAGAATATTATGATGGCTGCCACCTTAGCTGAAGGAACAACAGTTATTGAAAACGTAGCAAGAGAACCAGAAATTGTAGATTTGGCGAATTTCCTAAATCAAATGGGAGCACGAGTTATTGGTGCGGGTACAGAAGTTATTCGTATTGAAGGCGTTAAAGAGTTAAGTGCTACAGATCATTCTATTATTCCTGATAGAATTGAAGCAGGTACTTTCATGATTGCTGCAGCTATTACAGGCGGAAATGTGTTTATTGAAGATACGGTACCAGAACATATTAGCTCTCTTATTGCTAAGCTAGAAGAGATGGGCGTTACAATTATTGAAGAAAACAATGGGGTTCGCGTTATTGGTCCAGAACATCTAAAAGCTGTTGATGTCAAAACATTACCTCATCCTGGATTCCCAACAGATATGCAATCACAAATGATGGTTATCCAAATGTTAAGTACAGGTACAAGTGTTATGACTGAAACTGTATTTGAAAATCGTTTTATGCATGTTGAAGAAATGCGTCGTATGAATGCAGATATGAAAATTGAAGGTCATTCTGTCATCATCTCTGGCCCAGCAAAACTGCAAGGAGCCGAAGTAGCTGCAACAGATTTACGTGCAGCAGCAGCTTTGATTCTTGCTGGATTAGTAGCTGACGGTTATACACAAGTAACAGAGCTGGAATTCTTAGATAGAGGGTACCATAATTTCCATACTAAACTGAAGGCTTTAGGTGCAGACATCGAGCGTATAAATGATTCTGAAACTTCTAAAGTAGATTCTGCAACAAAATAAATAGATAGCTAGGCCAGTTTTTGGTCTAGTTTTTTTATTTGCCTTAAAAATTTAAAATACCTTTAGTGGAAAATATATATAAGTTAAAAGAAATATGCTATAATGCATAGGAGATAGTGCGAAGTAATACATATGAAACAACACAGAAAGGGGTCATTGTAAATTATGGCAAAAGATGTTGGGATTGATTTAGGAACTGCGAATGTTCTTATTCACGTAAAAGGAAAAGGAATCGTATTAAATGAACCATCTGTTGTAGCAATTAATAATGTAACAAATGAAGTATTGGCAGTAGGAACAGAGGCTCGAAATATGGTAGGAAGAACTCCTGGAAATATTACAGCTATTAGACCAATGAAAGATGGTGTTATTGCTGATTTTGATATTGTCCAAGATATGTTACGCTTCTTTTTACAAAAATTAGATTTAAAAGGTTTATTCTCGAAGCCTAGAATTCTTATTTGTTGTCCAACTAATATCACTTCTGTTGAACAAAAGGCAATCAGAGATGCTGCAGAGAGAAGTGGTGGAAAACAAGTTTTCATGGAAGAAGAGCCTAAAGTTGCTGCAATTGGTGCAGGTATGGATATTTTTCAACCTAGTGGAAATATGGTAATCGATATAGGTGGGGGAACAACGGATATCGCAGTTCTGTCCATGGGTGATATAGTTACAAGCAAATCGGTTAAGTTAGCTGGTAATCAGCTGGATGGAGATATTCTACAATATATCAAACGAAAATATAATCTCTTAATAGGAGAACGTACATCAGAAGAGCTGAAAATAAATGTAGCAACGGCATCGGCGGGCGCTAGACAAGAGACTATGGATATTAGAGGTCGTGATCTAGTTACTGGTCTGCCTAAGACGGTAACAGTGACAAGTGATGAAATTGAGCTGGCATTAAGAGAATCCGTTAATATAATTGTTCAAGCAGCTAAACAAGTCCTAGAACAAACACCACCTGAGTTGTCTGCTGATATTATTGATCGTGGAATTATCCTGACTGGTGGCGGTGCATTATTACATGGTTTAGATGAAGTTTTGGCGGAAGAGTTAAAAGTTCCTGTATTAATCGCTGAAAATCCACTAGATGCTGTTGCAATTGGAACAGGTATACTTTTGGAAAACACATCAAAATCCAAACGAAAAGTATTCTAGAAATTTTATTGAGGTGATATATTGAACCTTCGAATAGAGCGTGTAGATCAAACCAATTGGCGACAAGTTACTGCATTGTCGGTATCTTTAAACCAAAAAAACTTCATTGAGTCAAATACGTATTCTATACTAGAAGCTCATTCCATAGCTGACTGGTATCCAGTGGGACTTTATTCAGATGATTCTCTGGTTGGATTTGCTATGTATGGATGTTATGAAAATAATTCAGTGTGGCTTGATCGCCTCATGATAGATCAGAATTATCAAGGTCAAGGATTTGGAGAAAGATTTTTAAAGTATTTGATAGAGCATTTAAAAAATAATTTTAAGATCAAAAATATTTTACTAAGCTTTACACCATCTAATCAAGTAGCTAAGATTTTTTATGAAAAAAAAGGTTTTAGTAATACAAATGAAATCGATGAAAATGGTGAGTTAATATACTCGTATAATTGTTCGGAGGTATGAAAATGTTAGATATTAGTGAGATAAAAAAGATATTGCCACATCGTTACCCGTTTTTGCTAGTTGATAGGGTGATAGAGTTAGAAGATAAAAAAGTAGTTGCAATCAAAAATGTGACGGCAAATGAAGAGTTTTTCAATGGACATTTCCCTGAATATCCAGTTATGCCAGGTGTTTTAATTGTAGAGGCTTTGGCTCAAACAAGTGGAATTGCCATGATGCAAGTAGAAGGAAATGAAGGTAAGATTGGTTTGTTCGCTGGAATTGATGGATGCAGATTTAAGCGTCAGGTGATACCAGGTGATCAATTGCGATTAGAAGCTGAAATACTACGTTTGCGCGGTTCTATAGCTAAGGCGAAAGTGAAAGCTACTGTTGAAGGAGAAATAGTCTGTGAAGCTGAAATAATGTTTGCTTTGACGGATATCTCTAAATAATAGGATTAAGAATCACGCTTTGGACGCGTGGTTCTTTTTTTGAGAACCACAAGAGATTCGGAGGTCTGAAATATAGAATAGCAGACTTCGTCAATAAAATATAGAGGAATTAAAATTTATAAATACATATGAAATCCTTTTTTGAAGCATAGTTTATAAGTCGAAATCTGATTTTGCTCTAGCAGAAAATAGAATTATGACGGAGGTAAACTAGACTAAAATTTTTTTTTAGACATTTTACAAGAAAAATAAAAGGCGTTATGCTGAGCTTATCAAATAGAAAAGAGGGATTGTATATGATTAATCAAGTAACAATAGTCGGCAGGCTCACTGAAGATCCAGAAGTGCGATGGACATCTGAAGAGAAAGCGGTAGTAAATGTAACAGTAGCCTTAAATAGATTTGGAAAAGGTAAGAGTTTGAACGGGGATGCAGATTTCATTCCATGTGTTATATGGGGTAAACAAGCAGAAAATACGGTAGAATACTGCCAGAAAGGTACATTAGTAGGTATTAATGGGGAGCTACAAACAAGGAATTATACTAATAGAGAGGATAAAAAAGTCTACGTTATAGAAGTTGTGGCAGATAAAATACGATTTTTAAGTAAAAATAAAGAGCGAGCAACAGATGATCCTGAGGTTTTCTTAGATAATGAGTGAAAATAATTGTAACCTCTTGTTATATTTACGCAGAAAACCACTAAAAAATGGGTAAAAATATATGTTTTTTTTATCTATTTCGCCCATGTCTATGTTTTTTTGAAATGCAATTTATATCCATTTTATATAAATGGATATAAATAAGTTAATATAATGAACTAATTATGTTTTCTCTTTTTAATGCTATATATTCTTCTGTCAGAAGGCTTTAGGCAAGATTAGACATCCAAGAATATAATAATTAGAAAATTCCATCAAAAAAGTTGATTAACAAATATTACGGATAAAACGTTAATTTCATGATCTGTGTTACTTAGCCTTAATGAATCGGTAACCAAAGGCCAATTAGCATATGGTACGATTATTCTCGAAGTTATCAAGGAGGTAATTATTACATGAAGAAAACAGTTATCACTATTGCAGCAGGATTAGTCCTTGCTGGGATCGGTTCGACTCAAGTAAGTGCAGCAGAATATACAGTTCAATCAGGGGATTCACTATGGAAGATTTCAAATGAAAATAATATCTCTGTAGCTAAGCTGAAGCAAGATAACCATTTAGTTTCAAACATTATTTTGCCAAATCAAAAATTAGAAGTTGGTGGCACTACTGCTCAAGCTAGCAGTAATGAATCTACTTACAAAATTGTGTCTGGAGATACTTTAAGTAAGATTGCTAAAAATCACAATGTCACAGTTGCCCAGTTAAAATCATGGAATTCTCTATCATCTGACCTTATAATTGCAGGTGAAACTTTAAATATTAATAGTAATGGCTCAAATAATACGGCGACTACACCAACACCTAAAAAAGAAGTGAAATCAGAAACAACAACACAAGAACAAACTCCGCAAAAAGAAACAACTAGTACACCTGCTCCAAGTAAACAAACGCAACAATCTTCTAGTGAAAGCTCATCTAAGAGTGTTTCAAAAGAAATAACAGTTACCGCAACAGCATATAGTAAAGCTGAGCCTGGTATGGGAACAGTAACAGCATCTGGGATTAACCTAAACGATAATCCGAGAGTTATTGCTGTTGATCCGTCTGTCATTCCATTAGGTTCAAGAGTTTATGTTCAAGGATACGGTGAAGCTATCGCAGCTGATACTGGTGGTGCAATCAAAGGTAACAAAATTGATGTCCACTTAGATACAGTGCAAGATTGCTACAACTGGGGCGTTAAAACAGTTAAAGTCCAAATTCTAGACTAATAACAAATGATATCAAATCGTGATTGGTTTTTAGCCAATCACGATTTTTTTGTTATCGTTATACATAATATAGTGGATTTAAGAAAGAATATATAATTTTAACATAGGAAGAATCAGATATTTATGATAAACTTAAAGATATGAGAAATATGGGAGTGGGCATATGAAGCAGACTGTTGATATTTTAGGGATTCCTTTTTATAATGTTTCTCAAAATGCTTTTGTTGACGAGTTATTCCAGTTAGCGATAGATGAGAAACGTCGATTTGTGGTAACTGCAAATCCTGAAATAGTAATGCATGCACAGCAAGATTTTGAGTTCAATCAAATTATTTTGCAAGCTGATTATATTGTTGCGGACGGCATAGGTATCGTGAAGGCGGCAAAGAACATTGGAAAACCGCTTAATGGAAGAGTGACTGGATATGATACGATGTTAGGACTCTTGCAAAAAGCAAATGAAAAAAAGATGCGAATATATTTTATTGGTGCAAAGCCAAATGTTATAGAAAAATTAGTTGAAAAAGTTCAGAAAACCTATAGTGACATTGAGATTGTGGGTGCTAGAGACGGTTATTTTTCTGCCTCAGAGTCGAAACGAATAGCTGATGATATAGCTGAAAGTAAGGCTGATTTTGTATTTTTAGCATTAGGCTTCCCAAGACAGGAAAAATGGATCGCCGCACATTTACAGGATTTTGATAAAGGTATATTTATTGGTGTTGGTGGTAGTTTTGATGTACTTTCTGGAGAAACGAAACGCGCGCCTAAAATTCTAGTGAAGTGCAATCTAGAATGGTTATATCGAATTTTATCACAGCCAAGCAGATGGAGACGCGCTTTAGCTATACCGCAATTCATGTTTGCTATGAACCGGCAAAGAAAGCAAGGGTGATTTTTGTGTTTGTCAAAGAAGCTATACTATATCACTTGGAAATGCCCCTTAAAGAGCCTTTTAAGACAAGTTATGGCGAAATGAGTAGCAAGAGTCTTTGTATATTGAAATTGACCTCTAGCGACGGTATAGAAGGTTATGGGGAACTTGATGCATTTTCTACGCCTTGGTATACAGAAGAAACTACCGATACGGCTGCTATGATAGTTCAGGCTCATTTATTACCCCTCATTCGAAATGTAAATCTTCAAACAGCGGACCAAGTTAATCATATTTTTAAGGTTATTCGAGGCAATGAGATGGCGAAATCTGTAATTGAGACAGCTATCTGGGATATTTTTTCGAAAAGCGAGAAGCAATCATTGTCTACTTATTTGGGTGGGGTTACAGGCGATATCTCTGTTGGTGTTAGTATCGGTATTCAATCAAGCTTAGATGAGCTGGTGGATACTGTTCAGAACTATATCAATGAGGGCTATACTAGGGTGAAATTGAAAATTAAACCTGGCTATGACATTGAACCAGTAAAAAAAATTAGAAAGCTGTTTCCGGAACTATTATTGATGGTAGACGCCAATTCAGCATATTGCAGAGATGATATCCAAACGCTTAAGAAATTAGACCAGTACAATCTCGCAATGATAGAACAACCTTTTGGCGTGACAGACTTTGTTGATCATGCATGGCTACAAAAACAAATCCAGACTCCTATTTGTCTGGATGAAAATATTCGTTCTTTAAATGATGTAAAGCAAGCATTTGAATTGCGAAGTGCCAAAGCTATAAATATTAAAATAGCACGAGTTGGTGGATTGGACGAAGCACTTAAAATACTTAACTTTTGCTATGAAAATGGCTTAATAGCTTGGTGTGGTGGCATGTTTGAAGCAGGGATTGGTAGGGCGCATAATATCGCTTTAGCCTCTCGGAGTGAGTTGAGCTTCCCAGGAGATATATCTGCCTCTAATCGCTATTTTAGCCGAGACATTATTCTTGATGAGTTTACAATAAAAAATGGGAAAATAACGACTCCTGTAGGCTTCGGGATAGGTGTAGAGCTGGATAAATTCAGCTTGGAGACTTACTGTAAGCGGCGCGAAGTCATCATTTTAGACTGAAGGATGGAGCTGAAAATAATTTGCAAATATGGATCATGATTATTTGTTTTCTAATTGGAATATTAATTATTCCATTAGTGCGCAAGTTTGCCTTTTTAATAAATGCAGTAGACGAGCCTCGGGATCGGCACATGCACACAAAAATAACGCCAACACTTGGAGGATTAGCTATTTTTATATCTTTCACAGTGGGAATGTTGTTATTAACAGTTGACAAAAGTGGATTTTTACCAGTCTACATAGGTGCTTTGATTATTGTTTCTACAGGATTAATAGATGATATTATCGAACTGTCACCTCGTTGGAAGTTAGTAGGTCAAATTAGTGCAGCGCTATGTGTGGTAGTATGGGGTCAAATTACTATTGAATTTATTAACATCCCTTTCGCAGGGCCACTATATTTCGGTATTTGGGCGATTCCAATTACGATTATCTGGATTGTTGCGATTGTAAATGCGTTGAATTTAATTGATGGATTGGATGGTTTAGCTGGAGGCGTTTCTATAATTGCTCTCCTAACGATTGCTGGAATGGCGTTGTTACTGCAAGATGTGTTCGTGGCACCAGTCGCTTTCATGTTAATTGCATGCATACTAGCCTTTTTAGTTTATAATTTCCCACCTGCTACAATATTTATGGGGGACACAGGTTCGTTATTTTTAGGGTATATGATCGCAGTATTATCATTGATGGGTTTCAAAAATGTGACATTCATTTCTATATTAGTTCCGTTGATAATTCTAGGTGTACCACTATCAGACACTTTTTTTGCGATTATTAGACGATTGAAAGCAAGGGCCCCTATTTCAATGGCTGATCGTTCACATATACATCATCGACTTATGGCGCTAGGCTTTTCACAGCGTCAGACCGTACTATTGATTTACTGCATGGCAATTCTATTTTCAATAACGGGTTTCGTATTTTCATTTTCGACTACTTGGGGCGCGGTCATTTTACTGATATTACTAGCATTCTGTATAGAGATAATTGTAGAATTTATCGGACTAATTGGTGAAAATTATCGTCCAATCTTAAATATACTAGCTAAAGTGCGAAGGAAAAGGAAGTAATGAAAAAATACTATAATCACAGTGTACGAGACTTTATACTGAAAATAAGCAGGAGTCATTGTATATCCATTTTCTAAAATGGATATACAATGACTCCTGCTTTTCTATAGTTGAATTTAATTTTCTTCACTATAAGGTAATGCGTTAGGGAACGGTTTATTTACTCCCTGTAGTTGACTTGCAAACTCGTTAGCCACACTTTGTACAGAGTTTTCATCGAGTTGATAATAATAAACGCCATCCTGAGGTGCATCTGCGCCTTTGAGGGCGAGGGATTTGAGAGTTATATCGTTTGTCATACCATACTTGGCGATCGATAACATTTGAGAGAAAGTCATATTTGTTTTCATGTTATCTCCGACCGCTTTAATAACATCGGAATATTTATTAATAGAGCCGATAGAAGTGGATTTATCAATAATAGCTTTCATAACTAGTTGTTGACGTTTTCCACGCTCTATGTCGTTATCAATATGACGAGTTCTGGAAAGAGCCAATGCTTGTTCGCCATTTAGTGTTTGTTCGCCTTTTTTCAATGTAATTGCGCCAGCTTTATCGTTGGAATCTTGTTCTGTGAAGTCAACAGGGACGTTTACATCGATACCATCAAGTGCGTTAACGATCTCCAAGAATGCATCGAAATTGAACCGAACATAGTAATCAACAGGGACTTGAAATAAATCCTCTACCGTTTTCATAGTTAGTTCTGGCCCGCCATATGCATGTGCAGCATTTATTTTTGTGAATTTATCCGTTGTGCCATCTTTACTTTCAATGTGAACATAAGAATCACGAGGAATACTGGTCATTTCTAATTTATTATCTTTTACATTTAGTGTTGCTAAGATAAGTGCATCACTTCGAGGGTTGCCATCATTATTGGCTTGACGCTTGGTGCTATCATCTACACCGATAATCAAGAACGAAAAGCTGTCCTTAATTGGATCAACATCTTTGTTACGTAAAGACGAGGCTTCCCCACTTCTTACGTTATCATAGGAATTATCTACGGCAAGTTTTGCTGAACTGAACAAATAAGTAGCGTATCCAGCGCCAGCAAGTACGATTAACATCAAAGGAATCAGGACCAAAAAGAGGACCAATCGGCGTCGCTTATACTTTGCGCTTCTTGGGGCAGGGCTTTTGTTTATAGGCATGAAATAATTTCTCCTTATAATTAAATTCTAAAAGTTTCGTTATATCCCGAAGTAGTGTATCTGCAAAGTGCAATAGATGTAATTGTACCATAGTAAGAAAACTGCTGTGTTACGACAAATTTACGTTTGCTTTAAAGTTTAAGGTAAAGTATATTGCAAAACCTCACCACTTTTTTTCTATTATACATAAGTTAACAGAGAATTAATACGGAAATCGTAAAAAATGGAGTAAAATAAGTCGTATGTAATAGCTTTTTAGTTAAATTAAGCCAGTTTACGCCAGTACTGATCTACTGTTTCTAACATTTTTTTTTGCATATTAAACTCAGATACCACTTTATCAAAATGAAAATCTAATTTCATAAGTAATTGACTGGATGCTATATTTTCAGGAGACACCTTTGCAGTCAATGCACTAATAGTTGTAGTTGTTTGAATCACAGCGATAAAAGAGGATAGAATCTCTGTCATTATCCCTTTTCTCCAGTGGCTTTCTTTAAGTTCGTAACCTATTTCTGCAGTCATGGAGTTTAAATACAATTCGTTAATACCGAACGAGCCAATCATTTCATTTGTAGATTTATCAATGATGACATATCTGCAAGCTGTGGCCTCCAGTTCTATGGCAGATATCATTTCAGAGACTTCTGAAACTGCATGAAATGTTTCAATATTCATATGATGTGTTACGTTGTCATCAGACCAAATCTCTAATAATTGAGGTGCATCGTTATCTGTCATGCTTCTTGCATATATTCTTTCTGTTTCGAATTCTTTTGGAAGGTTGTTTAATGCCTCTAATAACATTTAATTGACATCCTTTTCCTGATATTTTTTCCCTACTTCGATCATTTTTATTTGCCCGCTTGTTAAATTAATCGCCCATTCTTGAAATGGAGCCACATCTGAATTTTCGACATATACGTCTATGGTAACGCTCTCTGTGAAAGAAATATTAGCGATTTGATAGCCGGTTTTCCCCAAAGCATTTTCAAATTTCGCGTGTGTTGCGTAATCAACGGTGCAAGAGATGATAGCTGCCAAAGATCGTTCAACAATACCTACCGCCTTACAAGCCTCGCTAACAGAATTACTATATGCACGAACAAGGCCACCAGCTCCAAGCTTAGTACCGCCAAAGTATCTAGTGACAACTACAGCCACATCTTTTAGGTGTTTCTTTTTCAATACTTCTAACATAGGTACACCAGCTGTTCCGCTTGGCTCTCCATCATCCTGCGCTTTCTGATATTGATCGCGCTCCCCGATGATGTATGCAGAGCAGTTATGGCTAGCATTCCAATATTTTTTCTTGATGCTTTGAATGAATTCCTGAGCTGTTTTTTCATCAGTAGCTCGAATCATGGAGCAGATGAACCTAGACTTTTCAATAACTATTTCATGTTGACCAGCTACTTTTATAGTTCTATATTTTTCAAGCATATAGGCCTCCAATAGTCGATTTAATTATCCCCACTTATATTTTAACGGAAAAAGGAGAACATGTATAGTTATAAAATAAGAACGGGCGTATTTGAAAGGTGAAGTGGGAGCAAATTCATGGTATAATGGATTTCATTGTTACTTTTGATAGATGAACTTTCTTTTGACTAGGCATTTTTGTCGGGAAGTTAAAACAATGACTTCTTTTTTGACGATGATTACTTGGTAGTAGATAACAGCAATGACTTCTAGAAAAGCATGAAATAATACAGAGAAAAGCTATAGTAATATAGTTGAGTACGATGTTTTTCAGTAGGCTATAGATCCGCTGAAGGGATAAAATGGGAACAGCGTTAAAATAACAATTTTGAAGGAGGATTTCTCATTATGACTGTAAAAATCATGATTGTAGATGATCATCAATTATTTCGTGAAGGTATAAAACGTATATTAGAACTAGAAGATTCATTTGAGGTAGTAGCAGAAGCTGAAAATGGAAAAAATATTGTTGCTAAGGTTCGTGAGTTTAGACCAGATATTGTATTAATGGATATTAATATGCCAACTGTAAATGGTTTAGATGCTACTGAAATGCTAATTAGGCAGTTCCCAAGCCTAAAGGTAGTCGTTTTGACAATCCATGATACGGATGAGTTTGTCACAGAGGCTTTGCGCGCAGGTGCTGTAGGTTATCTATTGAAAGAAATGGATGCAAAAGATCTAGTTGATGCTATTAAAACTGTAGAAGATGGTGGAGCTTATATTCATCCTAAGGCGGCCATTAAATTAGTCCGTGAATATCGTCATTTAGCAAGCACTAATAATGCGCAAGGTGCATATGGATATCAACAACCCGAGGTCAAAATGCCATTACATATTCTTACACATAGAGAATGTGAAGTTCTGCAGTTATTAACTGATGGTAAGAGCAATCGTGGTATTGGTGAAACTTTATTTATTAGTGAGAAAACTGTTAAAAATCATGTGAGTAGTATATTACAAAAAATGAAAGTAAACGATCGTACTCAAGCTGTAGTGACTGCAATTAAAAATGGCTGGGTATTCATAAGATAGGATCGTTAAAATTGAGGTGACTTTATGGGGGGCAAAATTGCTATCGTGACTGACAGTACTGCTTATCTACCCCAAGCAGTAATCGATAAGTTTCAAATTTATAGTGTAGCACTTTCCGTAACAATTGATGGAAAGTCCTACACAGAGAATAGAGATATCAATGAAAGTAATTTTTACGAGATAATTCAAGGTGCTACGACTTTTCCAACAACATCACAACCAGCACCAGGCGATTTTATTCTTTTATATGAGCGACTACGCGATGAAGGTTTTGAAACGATTATTAGTATTCACCTTAGTAGTGGTATTAGTGGAACATACCAAAATGCTGTATCTGCAGGTGGTATAGTTTCGGGTATTCGTGTGATTGCATATGATTCTGGGATAGCTTGCATGGCTATGGGAATGATGGTTGAAAAAGCTGCCGAGCTAGCATTAAATAGTGAAATAGACACGGATATCATTTTAGCTAAACTAGATTCTATGCGTGCTGCAATGAATGCTTACTTTCTCGTAGATGATCTAAATCATTTGGCTAGAGGTGGTAGGCTATCTAATGCACAAGCAATAATAGGGAGCCTACTACAGATAAAGCCAATACTGCATTTTGAAAATAAGAAGATTGTTCTTTACGAGAAAATTAGGACGCAGAAGAAGGCGTTACGTAGAATAGAAGATTTATTAGGTGAAGCAATAAAGAAAGATTTGGCACAACAGGCTTATATTGTTCATGGGAATAACTATGAAAAAGCGTTAGTCTGGAAAAATGAGTTGCAGAAAAAATATCCAGATGTTGATTTTAATATTAGCTACTTTGGCCCAGTAATAGCAACACATTTGGGTGAAGGGGCATTAGCGTTAGTTTGGACTCTAAAATAGTGAAGTAAGGCCTCCTAGTTGTTAGGAGGTTTTTTCAAGTATAACCTGTGTCCAGAAATAAATAAAATGTGTGAAAATGTTGAGATGAGGTATAAAAAGTGCATAGCTAGGCCTAAAAATATACGAAGGGGTACAAACTTATTATTTCAGGTGCTAGATAAGCTGTGAAATAGAATTATAGCCATTAGTATTCTTTTTTTATTTCGTGTATAACTAGTATACGAGGTGAAGATAATGGATACGAAAATGGAAGGGAAGCTATTTATAGAGGGAGAAATATTAGATACTACGGGAATGCAGCATATACAAGCTATAAAAGCCGAAGGGCATAGAAAGCTTTGTTTTAGGTGTGGGAACAATAAGGAAGAACTATTTTTTAGAGCACCATGTAGCCATTGTGGCAGCTCTAATTGTTTGTATTGTAGAAATTGTATTATTATGGGGAAAATAACAGAGTGTAAGAATCTTTATTTTCACCTAAGCGAAAAAAGTTTTATAAGTTCTAGTGAAGGATATCTTAGCTGGGAAGGTGAACTTTCACCAGGACAACGAACGGCTTCGGATAGAGTCCTTCAGGCTGTTAATGATAGAAAACCACTACTTTTATGGGCAGTGGCGGGATCTGGGAAAACAGAAATGATGTTCAGAGGAATGGATGAGGCATTGAAGCGTGGTGGGCGAATTTGTATAGCTTCACCAAGAGTAGATGTATGTTTGGAGCTTTATCCACGTCTACAAGAAGTTTTTCCTAGTGTTGAGATGGTCTGTTTATATGGTGACTCTGATGATATTTATAACGGAGAACGCTTTGTTGTTGCAACGACACACCAACTGATACGATTTTATGAGGCATTTGATATTATTTTCATAGATGAAGTAGATGCATTTCCCTACGCGAAAGATCCTTTTCTTGAGTATGCAGTGAAAAAAGCGCAATTAACTTCAGGCTGTTCCATCTATATTACCGCAACCCCCGATAGAAAATGGCAAAAAGAATGCGATAGAGGTGTACGAGATTTTGTAAAAGTACCAGCAAGGTACCATAGAAAACCGTTACCAGTACCCAGAAAAGTTTGGATAGGGGACTGGAAGAAAGCGTTAGTGAAACGCCGGATATCTCCTAAAATTTTAGAATGGACACGGAAAAAATTAGATGAAGGTTGCTCGGTATTGTTATTTTTCCCAGAAATAAAAGTGATGTTGAAAGTAGCGGAAATACTTGAGAAATTAGGATTCGGCCCGCTTGAAAATGTGCATTCTGCTGACTCAGAGAGAAAAGAGAAAGTACAAAAGATGCGTGATGGGAGTATCAAATTATTATGTACCACGACGATTCTTGAACGGGGTGTAACTTTTACGAATGTACAGGTTGGTGTTTTTGGTAGTGAAGGAAGAATATTCACAGAATCAGCTCTCGTTCAAATTTCTGGACGTGCTGGCAGGAAATTTGATTTTCCCAAAGGAGATGTTATCTTCTTTCATCACGGAACATCTAAAAATATGACCTTGGCCATATCACAAATAAAAATGATGAATCGATTAGGTATACAACAGGAACTTTTGGATGAGTGATATCTGCTTGGTATGTAAGAATAAAATGATAGTTGAAATTTCTTGGAGTAGTTTATTTTTGGAGAAAGAAAAGGTTGTTATATGTCAGCGGTGTAAAAGTGAGTTATCCCAAATTACTGGGCATGTATGTAGTAGATGCGGTAGAATGAGGCATGAACACAGGGAAGAAGTAATGTGTGGAGATTGTGAGCGTTGGTCTTTAGGGAATAAAACAAACCATTTAGATCAAAATATCGCTTGTTTTGAATATAATAACTTTGCAAAAGAGTTAATGGCGCTTTACAAATATAAAGGAGATTATGTTTTGGGAGCTGTATTTGCAGCTGCATTACAACAAAAATGTATGGTAAAAAATAAATCCATTATAATTCCCCTTCCAATAAGTGAAGAACGAAGATACGAACGAGGTTTCAACCAAACGGAAGGATTACTTCATCTAGCAGGAATACCGTTTGAAACACAGTTGAAAAGAGAGCATACAGAAAAACAGTCAAAGAAATCACGAAAAGAGCGAATCGAGCAAGAGCAATTCTTTTTTGTAGAGAACAATACGGAGATTAGTTCACGAGAGATAGTATTGGTAGATGACATTTATACGACGGGTGCCACCTTACATCTGGCAGCGAAAGCTTTAAAGGAAGCAGGAGCAAAAAGTGTATCCTCAATCACTATATTTCGTTAAAGCGAAATTTTCAATCATTTTAGGTTTGCATTTGAAAATTGGTGGAAAGAATAGAGTAACGGTATCATACTTACCGACTACTTAATTGATAGGAATATAGTAATCTTATTCTTTGTAAATGTTTGCAAAAAGCTATATTTTAACGTAGACTGTATATAAGGAGTCATTCACTTCTTGTAAAGTATGAGTTGTTTTATTTCAAAGGAGGAATTGCTATGCTAAAGTATAACATTCGTGGTGAAAACATTGAAGTAACGGAGCCAATTAGAGATTATGTCGAAAAGAAAATAGACAAGTTAGAACGTTATTTCAGTGAAGCTCCAGATGCTAATGTTCATGTGAACCTTAAAGTGTATTCTGATAAGAATGCAAAGGTTGAAGTGACCATTCCTCTCCCTAATTTAGTACTACGTGCTGAAGAAACAAGCGGAGATTTATATGCAAGTATTGATTTGATTGTAGATAAATTAGAAAGACAGATCCGTAAACATAAAACAAAAGTGAATCGTAAATTCCGTGATAAAGGCTTAGATAAAGATTACTTTGCTTTCTCTGAGATGAACGGAAGTGTAGCACCAGATGAGTTCGAAAATGACAGTGATCTAGAAATTGTTCGTACAAAGGAATTTTCTTTGAAACCAATGGATAGTGAAGAAGCTGTACTGCAAATGAATTTATTAGGTCATAGTTTCTTCGTATATACAGATGCGGAGTCAAATGGCACTAATATTGTGTATCGTCGTAAAGATGGTAAATACGGTTTGATTGAAACGAATTAACTTAGAAATTCCTCAAAAGCCGGGATCCAACAATAGGGGATCTCGGCTTTTGTTGTCAATACTTAATTTGAAAAGTGAATGACAATCGAAACCTGTAAATATATTTTATGATATAAAAAGCGCATAGCTTAGGCTTTTATACAGAATCATTCAAAATGCGTCGAAATGTTCACAGGAAAACAGGTTGTAAAACATAGGTGAAAGATGGTAGAATTGTCTTGTGTGCCTGTGTCAAAGGCAGTTGCGTCGAAAATGGGAAGAGCGCAACGATTTAAACTTCAGGGAAAGTATAGAAACAGTAGAGGAGAATAAGATCATGGCAGGTTTATTAAAGAAGATATTTGAATCTGGTAAAAAAGATGTTAAGTATCTAGAAAAGAAAGCAGATCAGATTGAGGCATTAGCTGATGAAACGGCAAAGCTTTCTGATGACGAAATACGATCAAAAACAGAAGAATTTAAGGAGCGTTTCCAAAATGGTGAAACATTAGATTCCCTTTTGGTAGAGGCTTTTGCAGTTGCACGTGAAGGAGCAAAACGTGCATTAGGCATGTTCCCATTCCGTGTTCAATTAATGGGTGGTATTGTACTACATGAAGGTAATATCGCAGAAATGAGAACTGGTGAAGGTAAAACTTTAACAGCGACACTGCCAGTTTATTTAAATGCACTCTCAGGAAATGGTGTTCATGTTGTTACAGTCAATGAGTACTTGTCGCAACGTGATGCTGAAGAAATGGGAGTTCTATACAATTTCCTTGGTTTATCCGTCGGACTTAACCTAAACGCTCTTTCCAGTGAAGAGAAACGAGAAGCTTATGCAGCTGACATTACGTATAGTACAAATAATGAATTAGGATTTGACTATTTACGTGATAATATGGTTGTTTATAAAGAACAAATGGTACAGCGTCCGCTTTCTTATGCGGTAATCGATGAAGTCGATTCTATCTTGGTCGATGAAGCGAGAACGCCATTGATTATTTCTGGTCAAGCAGAGAAATCAACTATTTTATATGTCCGCGCTAACTCTTTTGTTGAGACATTGACAGTAGAGAAAGACTACACAGTTGATATCAAAACAAAATCGGTGCATTTAACCGAAGAGGGTATGACAAAAGGTGAGAAATATTTTGATGTGGATAACTTGTTTGATTTAGAGAATGCGACAGTTTTACATCATATTGCGCAAGCTTTAAAAGCGAACTATACGATGCATTTGGATGTTGATTATGTGGTTCAAGATGACGAAGTACTCATTGTTGACCAATTTACTGGTCGTATTATGAAAGGTCGTCGTTTCAGTGAAGGCCTACACCAAGCACTTGAAGCTAAAGAAGGTGTAACAATTCAAAATGAATCAC
The DNA here is from genome assembly GCF_003534205.1 of Listeria weihenstephanensis. Classification (NCBI taxonomy): domain Bacteria; kingdom Bacillati; phylum Bacillota; class Bacilli; order Caryophanales; family Listeriaceae; genus Paenilisteria; species Paenilisteria weihenstephanensis. The sequence continues at coordinate 552,066 of NZ_CP011102.1, forward strand.
AAACGATGGCGACTATCACATTCCAGAACTATTTCCGTATGTATAAGAAATTATCTGGTATGACTGGTACGGCTAAGACGGAAGAAGAAGAATTCCGCGATATTTATAATATGCGTGTTATTGAAATTCCGACGAATAAACCAATTATTCGTGATGACCGTCCAGATTTAATTTATACATCTATTGATGCGAAGTTCAATGCAGTAGTAGACGATATCGCTGAACGATATGCAAATGGTCAACCAGTATTAGTTGGTACCGTTGCTATCGAAACATCTGAAGTTATTTCGCATAAACTAAAACGTAAAGGTGTTCCGCACAGCGTTTTGAATGCGAAACAACATGAAAAAGAAGCAGAAATCATCCAATTTGCTGGTGAAAAAGGTTCTGTTACGATTGCAACCAATATGGCTGGTCGTGGTACAGATATCAAGCTAGGCGAAGGCACAATTGAAGCAGGTGGTTTGGCCGTTATTGGTACAGAGCGTCATGAATCAAGACGTATCGATAATCAGTTACGTGGTCGTGCTGGTCGTCAAGGGGATCCTGGTGTGACTCAATTCTATCTTTCCATGGAAGATGAACTGATGAAACGTTTCGGTTCAGATAACATGAAATCAATGATGGAGCGTTTTGGAATGGACGATGAAGCCATTCAAAGTAAGATGGTTAGCCGTGCTGTTGAATCTGCACAGAAACGTGTCGAAGGAAATAACTTTGATTCACGTAAACAAGTTCTTCAATACGATGATGTTTTACGTCAACAACGTGAAGTTATTTATAAACAACGTTATGCAGTTATTACAGCTGAAAACAACTTGCGCTCTGTTATTGAACCTATGATTCAAAACGTTGTAAATTTTGTGGTACAATCGAATGCCTCAAGACAAGAAGATCGTGAAGAATGGAACTTACAAGGTATTGTTGACTTTGTAGAAGCCAATCTTTTACCTGAAGATACAATCAGCGTAGATGATATTAAAAATATGGAATCCAATGACATTCAAGATTTTATTTTAGAAAAAGTAAAAGAAGCATACAATGAGAAAGAAACATTGTTGCCAGAAGATGAATTTAATGAATTCCAAAAAGTAGTCTTGCTACGTGTGGTGGATACGAAATGGGTAGATCACATCGATGCGATGGATCACTTGCGCGACGGTATCCATCTACGTGCTTACGGACAAATTGATCCGTTACGAGAATACCAATCAGAAGGCTTTGAAATGTTCGAAGCAATGGTTAATTCAATTGATGAAGACGTTGCTCGTTACATCATGAAAGCTGAAATTCGTCAAAATCTTGAACGTGAGCAAGTTGCTAAGGGTGATGCTATTGATCCTAATGAAGGCAAACCATTGGCTAAAAAACAACCAGTTCATAAAGACCAACATATCGGTCGTAATGATCCATGCCCTTGTGGTAGTGGAGAAAAATATAAGAACTGTCACGGAAAAGAGAAATAACAATAAAACCAGGATTTTTTCCTGGTTTTTTGTTTGGAAAATTAGTCGGAATCGCAGTTTGCGCCCAAGTATGCTATATTATTAATGGTGTGATTTATTTTGCACATGAAAAATTAAAAAGAGGTGTTGAGTATGGAATTAGCTGAAATTCGCAATGAATTAGAAAAAACAACCCAACAAATTAAAGACTTTAGGGGGTCTCTTTGACTTAGATAGCATAGAAGTTCGCATCGCTGAGTTAGAGGATCAAATGTTAGACCCGGATTTTTGGAACGATCAACAAAGTGCGCAGAAGGTTATTAACGAAACGAATGGCTACAAAGAAACCTACAATGCGTTCCATGAGCTTGAGGAAGAGCAAGAAAATTTAGAGTTAAGCTTGGAACTTTTGCGTGAAGAGGCAGATGAAGAATTGCAAGCAGAGTTAGAAACTGATTTAACGGCTTTTGTAGCAAAATTAACTGATTTCGAATTGAAATTAATGTTGAGCGAGCCTTATGATAAAAATAACGCGATCTTGGAATTACATCCAGGCGCTGGTGGAACAGAATCACAGGATTGGGGTTCCATGTTACTACGTATGTACCAGCGCTGGGCGGACAAAAAAGATTTCAAAGTAGAAATGCTGGATTATCAAGCAGGCGACGAAGCTGGGATTAAGAGTGTGACGTTGCTCATAAAGGGTCACAATGCCTACGGGTACTTAAAAGCAGAAAAAGGTGTGCATCGCTTAGTTCGAATATCTCCATTTGATTCGTCTGGCCGACGCCACACATCGTTTGTTTCATGCGATGTTATGCCAGAAATGGATGATGATATCGAAATTGAAATCCGTCCAGAAGATTTAAAAATTGATACGTATCGTGCGACTGGTGCAGGTGGTCAGCATATTAATACGACCGATTCAGCAGTGCGGATGACACATATTCCATCTGGAATTGTTGTTACATGCCAATCTGAACGTTCACAACTGAAAAATCGCGATCAAGCGATGAAGATGTTGAAAGCGAAATTATATCAAAAAGAACAAGAAGAGAAAGAGAAAGAACTCGCGGAACTTCGTGGTGAGCAAAAAGAAATTGGTTGGGGAAGTCAAATACGTTCTTACGTGTTCCATCCATACTCGATGGTGAAAGATCACCGCACAAACGTAGAAACAGGCAACACGCAAGCGGTAATGGACGGAGATATTGATGCGTTTATCAATGGCTATCTCCGCTCGCAGATTGACTAGGAGGATACTATGAAAGAGATTAAACCATTGAAACGACGAAAGCTCCCGCCTAAACTCGCGAAAGTAATGGAGTACGTCTATGTTATTCTTGGAGCATTTATTATTGCTCTTGCGTTTAATGTGTTGCTATTGCCCAATCATGTTGCCTCCGGTGGCGTGAGCGGGATCAGTACAATCATTAATTATTTGACTGGTTGGACTCCCGCTTATATTCAGTGGGCATTTAACATTCCGTTATTTTTTGCAGGTGTATTTTTCTTAGGGTATCAGTTTGGTATAAAAACATTTGTTGGGACAATGATTATGCCACTGTTCGTTTATTTGACGTCTGATTGGACTGTTTGGACGAACCAGCCACTTGTTGCTGCATTATTCGGTGGTATTCTAGTTGGTACAGGTCTCGGCATTGTTTTTCGCGGAAAAGCCTCTACTGGTGGAACAGATGTAATCGCACAAATTCTGCATAAATTTACAAACCTTTCACTTGGGATTTGCGTCGCACTTATCGATGGATTTGTCGTTATCGCTGCTATGTTTGTCTTCGATATCGAATCGGGGCTATATGCGCTGGTAGGACTTTTTGCTACGAGTAAAACGATCGACCTTGTCCAAGTTGGCTTGAATCAGTCGAAAACGGTTTTAATTATTTCGGAGCAACAAGATGAGATACGTCAAGCAATCCTTTATAAAATTGACCGTGGCATCACGCGGTTATCCGCAAAAGGCGGTTATACGGAAGATGAAAGACAAATCTTACTTTGTGTTATCGCCCAATCTGAATTTTCAAGGTTAAAAAGTGTAATAAAAGAAATTGATCCTAATGCATTTGTGGTCGTGATGAGTGCAAGTGAAGTTATGGGTGAAGGATTTAACATCTAAATATATGATTATAAGCGAAGCAGCATTGACCAGTAGAGTTAATGCTGCTCCTTTTATATCGGGGATAAGATAGGGTCTTGTATAACAGTTGTGTGACAAGAAGTTAAATCCTAGTAATTAGTAAGGTATTAAAAGCGTGAAAGTGGTCTATTCCAATTGATTTGGCTGTAAAAATTTTTAATATGCCTGTAATGTTAATTCCGTGCAAAACGCGGTACAATAAGGTAGTAGCAAAAACAGTGCGAAAGTTAGGCACGTTTTTTTATGAGTTTTTTTATAAACGTAATATAAATTAGAATTTAAAATGTCATGTAAAAATAAGTATGTTGCAAAAAAATAAACTTGTCATTGGTTGAAATATAACTGTAATCTAATTACCCCTAAGTTGAAAGATTGAAATGGTATAATGAATTCATGTGTTGTGACTTCAAGCATTCTAGTCTAGAAATGGTGGCTCTTGTTATCTTACGTGTTATATCATTCGAACTTGACCCAAGAAAGGCATAGTTAGGTGATAAAATGATTGTTATGGAAGACGTGTACAAGAAGTATCCTAATGGCATAACTGCTGCAAATGGACTTAATATCCGTATTGAGCAGGGAGAATTCGTTTATGTTGTAGGTCCAAGTGGTGCAGGTAAATCAACCTTCATCAAAATGATCTACCGCGAAGAACGTGCTACTAAAGGAACGATTAATGTTGATAAATTCGACTTACTTCATATGAAAAATCGTGAAGTACCATTTTTGAGAAGACATGTCGGTGTTGTCTTTCAGGATTTCAAATTATTACCAAGCAAAACCGTGTATGAGAATATTGCTTATGCGATGGAAGTGGTAGAAGAAGATCCGAAAGTCATCAAAGATCGTGTTATGGAAGTGCTAGATCTAGTAAATCTGAAACACAAAGTAAGAATGCTGCCAGACGAATTATCTGGTGGAGAGCAGCAACGTATTTCTATTGCTCGCTCGATAGCAAACATGCCGAAGGTTTTAATAGCAGATGAACCAACTGGTAACCTCGACCCTGATACGTCATGGGAAATCATGAATATCCTTGAAGAAATAAGTAATCGCGGAACGACAATTGTAATGGCGACGCATAATAAAGAGATTGTTAATACTCTGAAACATCGTGTCATTGCTATTGAGAATGGTAGAATTGTTCGCGATCAACAGCAAGGAGATTATGGCTATGAAATTTAGAACAGTAGGTAGACACTTTAGAGAAAGCTTTAAGAGCCTCTATCGTAACGGTTGGATGACATTTGCAGCAGCTAGTGCAGTGACAGTTACTTTAATCTTGGTCAGTGTGTTCTTCGCGATAATGATGAACATGAATAAGTTAGCAGATGATGTTGCGAATGACGTAGAAATTAACGTGCATATCCAATTGACAGCGACAAAAGATCAACAGAATGAATTAAAAACCAATATCGAGCAATTAAGTGGTGTCGATAGCGTGCAGTATTCTTCCAAAGACCAACAAATGGAGAAATTGATCTCTACATATGGTAAGGATTTCGAGTTGTTCCAACAAGATAATCCACTATACGATGTGTTCATTGTTCAGGCGAAGGAACCTAGCGAAACTTCTAAAGTTGCAACCGAGATTCAAAAAATGAAATATGTCGCAAAAGTGAACTATGGTGAAAAAACTGTAGATAAGTTGTTTAATGTCTTGAAATGGGGACGATATGCTGGTATCATATTAAGTGCTGGTCTTTTATTAACAGCCATGTTCCTAATCTCCAATACGATTAAGATTGCGATTTACTCGCGTCGAACCGAGATTGAGATTATGAAATTGGTGGGAGCGACAAACTGGTTTATCCGTTGGCCGTTCGTGTTAGAAGGTGCTTGGTTGGGTCTGTTAGGATCTGTTGTACCGGTTATACTAACGTTCGTAGGTTATATCAACACCTACAATCTCATCAACCCAAGACTTGGAGAAGGCACAAACCTTGCCTTACTTACTCCATCACCATTCATGTATCAAATAGCAGGATTGATAATTGCCATCGGAGTACTCATTGGTATATGGGGAAGCGCAATATCTATCCGAAGATTCCTGAAAGTTTAACAATTAAATACGTATCAGAAAAAGAACGTGTTCTAAAAATAATAAAAAAACTAAATGAAAGAAAAGCCTAGGGAGCTTTTTAGGAGGTAAAATCTTTTGAAAAAAAATACTTTAATTGCTGCGTCAATGGCAGCTGTAATCAGTTTATCACCGGTTTTTACAACAAATGCATTTGCGGACGTTAACACAGATATCCAACAGAAAGATGCAAAGTTAAACGATCTTAAATCTAAGAAAGCTGATTTACAAGCTGATCTATCATCTTTAGTATCGAAACTAGATTCAGCGCAAGCAAAATCGAAAGAGCTACAAGCTAGCTTCAACAAATCAGCAGAACAATTAAAAAAATTAAATGCTGATATCGCAGCAATCAATGCACGCATCAAAGAACGTGAAGTAGTTCTTAAAGAACGCGCTCGTTCAATGCAAGTTAACTCAAACTCAAATGTTTATCTTGACGTAGTTTTAAGCGCAGATAACTTTGGCGACTTAGTTGATCGTGTATCTGCAGTAAATACAATTGTTGAATCCGATAAAGCAATCCTTGACGAACAACAAAAAGACGAAGATGCTTTGAAAGCAAGCTCAGCGTCTGTTAAAAAAGAACAAGAAAAACAACAAAAAGCAATTGCTAGTTATGAGCAACAACAAAACCAAATCGAAGCTCAAAAAGCTGAGAAAGAAGCTGTTGTAGCACAATTAGCAGCACAACAAGCAACAACTGAACAAGAAAAATCTACTTTAATTGCGCAACGTGATAGAGAAGCAGCGGCAGCAGCAGCACGTGCAGCAGCTGCTAAAGAAGCAACAACTGTTCAACCAGTAGCAGCTTCTACTTCATCTGATGAAACGAAATCAAGCGAGTCTTCATCAAATACTGCATCAGCTTCAACATCTAACGATAGCAGTAGTAAATCTTCAACAAGCACAGCTAAGAAAAAAGAAACATCAAATTCTAACAACACAGGTAGTAGCAATATTGCAACACCAACAGGTTCTGGTTACGATGCTATGATTTCAACTGCATACGCGCAATTAGGTAAACCTTATTCATTAGGTGCAACTGGACCAGGTTCGTTTGATTGTTCTGGATTCACTTCTTACGCATTCCGTGCGGCAGGAGTATCAATCCCAAGAACATCAGGTGCTCAATATGCTGCATCTACAAAAATTAGTTCAAGCCAAGCAAAACCAGGCGATTTAGTATTCTTCAGCTACGGCAGTGGAATTGCTCACGTTGGTATCTACATTGGTGGCGGTAAAATGATTAATGCGCAAAATAACGGCGTTAGCATCGACAGCCTTTCAAGTAGCTTCTGGGCACAATCTCTTGTAGGTTTTGGTCGTATCGCTAATTTCTAATTCTAAACAATAAAAGATTTTTTGAAAATAGAAAAGTACCTTTCGCGTGATTTTGCTAAGGGTACTTTTTTTCTAACTTAAAATATGGAATAAAAAGTAATATTTCTGAATAAATTTGGAGGAAACAGTGAATGACATATAAGAAAATAATCAGAAACAGCATTGTGGCGACAGTGGCGGTCGGTCTCTTTAGTGGAGTTCCGATTAACGCAATGGCTGCTGATTTAAGTGAACTTGAGAAACAACAACAAGAAATTCAACAACAACGTTCTAACATTGGTAGCAGTATTGAGGAAAAGGACCATGAAGTTTCTGTGCTTGAGAGAAAACAACAAACGACAGCATCAGAACTTGAATCCTTAGTGAAAAATATAAATGAAACTAACAAGAAATTACAAAAACAACAACTAGAAGTCTCAACAACAAATGCTGAAATTTCAAAATTAAAAGAAGAAATCGTTGTGTTACAAAAAAGTATTGATGATCGTTTAAATTTACTAAAAGATCGTGCACGTGCGATCCAAGTGAACGGTAACGGCCAAGCCTATATGAATGTTCTTTTGGCATCTGATAATTTTAGTGATTTTATTGATCGCGCAACAATGGTATCCACGTTAGTCAATGCGGACAAAGAAATCATGACGGATCAGAAAAAAGATGAAGACTCATTGAGCTCAAAACAAGGTCAAACAGAAACGAAATTAGCAAGTCTGAAAAAATTAGCAAACGAAATCGCGTTATCTAAAAACAATCTGGAAAGCCAAAAAAGTCAAAAAGATGAATTAATCTTAGCGATTGCGGCTGAAAAAGATTTAACGCAACAACAAAAGAACGATTTGATATCCCAACAAGACACATTAACTGCAAGCGAAAAAGCGATTGCTGGAAATATTCAAGCGGAAAAAAATCGTCAGGCGGAGCTACAGTTAGCCGCAGCTCGTAAGGCAGCAGCGGAAAGAACAGCGCGAGAAGCAGCAGCTAAAGCCAGTTCTAAAACGGTGGCAAGAATACAAACGCCAACAAATGAATCACCAGCACAACAACCATCAGCTCCTGTATCTATTCCCTCAGTTGGCGCTAGTTCAAACGGTGGCATGTTTATCAAGCCGGCAGCGGGAATTCTAACTTCAGGATTTAGTGATCGGACCAATCCGGTAACTGGACAACATGAATCACACAAAGGCCAAGATATCGCAGCAGGAGGAAGTGTTCCAATCCATGCAGCAGCAGGAGGAACAGTTGTCTTCTCTGGCTTTGGCGCCCCAGGTAGTGGTTATGGTGGCTACGGTTACGTTGTCGAAATCGATCATGGTAATGGTTACCAAACGTTATATGGTCACATGCAAGCTGGAAGTTTACAGGTTGTCGCGGGTCAAAGCGTTTCGCAAGGTCAAGGAATTGGCATCATGGGCTCGACTGGACAATCTACAGGACAGCATTTACATTTTGAAATTCATAAAAATGGTGTTCCTGTAGATCCTTCACCTTATATTTAAAGAATAAACTCGATTAGTCCTCTATGGCTGGTCGAGTTTTTGTATGTTCGCGACTTAGGCAATACTTAACCTCTGATTTATGATATGATAAAAAGGGAGCAATTTTTGTTGGGAGGTACGTTATGGGGATTATGGGGATTTTATTGATTGTGTTATTAGTGATTAACGTATTATTCGCGGCAGTCATGGTTTTCTTAGAAAGACGTGACACAGCAGCGACGTGGGCTTGGTTACTAGTATTGACATTTATACCTGTTATTGGCTTTATTATATATTTAATATTTGGTCGTAAGTTGTCGCATCGCAAAATTTTTGACTGGAAAGGCCAAGAGAAAATTGGATTGCGGGAATCAACGGATAATCAGATTAGCATGATTAGGCAACAGGAGTTTCCGTTTAGTGAGCGTAATGTCGCGAAGCATCGGGATCTTATTTATTTATTACTTGTTAATGATGGCGCGATTTTAACGCAAGATAATGATGTTACGATTTATACAGATGGACATGAGAAATTCGATGCGTTAATGAAAGATATTGAGGCAGCGACGGATCATATTCATTTGATTTATTATATTATTCATTCGGATATGTTGGGAAAACGTTTGAAAAGTGCGTTGATTAAGAAGGCGGAAGAAGGGCTCGATGTGCGTGTGATTTATGACGCGATGGGTTGCAGAACTACGAAAAAATCTTTTTGGAATGACTTGAAGCAACATGGTGTCAAAGTTTGGCCGTTTTTCCCCTCAAAATTACCGTTGATTAATTTCCGTTTAAATTATCGGAATCACCGGAAGTTGGCAATAATTGATGGAGAAATTGGCTATATTGGTGGCTTTAATGTCGGGGATGAGTATTTAGGGCTTGATGATAGCTTTGGTTATTGGCGTGATACACATCTTCGGGTTCGCGGAAAAGCGGTTTATGCGATGCAGACGCGTTACATTATGGATTGGAATTCGGCGTCTTCTACAAGTCAGAAGTTAGATTATCAAACACGTTATTTCCCGTCGTTTCATGGAAAGGGTCATACGAGTATGCAAATTGTATCAAGTGGGCCGGATTCTGAATGGCAGCAAATCAAGAATGGTTACATTAAAATGATTAGCTCGGCGAAGAAGTCGATTTATTTGCAGTCGCCGTACATTATTCCTGACGCGAGTTTGTTAGAAGCGCTTAAAATTGCGTCGCTGTCCGGTGTTGACGTCAGGTTGATGATTCCAAATAAACCGGATCATGCATTTGTTTACCGAGCGACGACAAGTTATTGTGGCGAATTGATTGAATCAGGAGCGAAAGTTTACATCTATGATAATGGATTTATTCATGCTAAAACACTTGTTGTTGATGGGGAAATTGCGTCGGTTGGGACTGCAAATATGGATTTTCGTAGTTTTAGATTAAATTTTGAAGTCAATGCTTTTATGTACGAGAAAAAAATAGCGCAGAAATTAGAGGATATTTTCTTACAAGATATTTTAAAATCGTATCAGTTAACGGCAGAATTATATGCGGAGCGATCGTTTTGGATTAAGGTGAAAGAAGCGGTGTCACGTTTACTGTCTCCGATACTATAAGAGGTGAATGGAATGGATATTATGCTAGAAATTCTAAAAGGAATCGGGAGTTTGTTTTTGCAACCGGCATTTTATGTGTCGATTTTGATTGTTATTATTGCTGGATTTAGTCGAATCAAAGCAGAACGGAAGTCATTTCATGTGGGTATATACTCGCCATGGCAGGAACTAAAAGGCTTCTTTGGTTTGGGCATTATATTTGGACTGGTCATATCGGTGGTCATGTTCTTTATCGGATTTACGCTGACAATTGGATGGATTGCGATCTTTAATGTGGTGTTGATTGTCCTCTTACTTATCGGCTTATTTAGAATGACATCAACAGCCTACACGATTGGTATTGCTAGTTTAGTATATTACGCGGCCTACTATTTCGATTGGCAGTTAGCGCCGTTTGAAGATAAAATGTTACCAATTAGTAATTTATATATCGATAATTTCATGATTGCTATTGTGTTTGTGTTGGCTTTGTTGCTCGCCGTCGAGGCTTTTTTAATTCAGTTTTCTGGTGCGAATAATGCTTCGCCGATGTTACGCAAAAGTGGGCGTGGTAAGTTGATTGGCGCATTTCAGTTAAGACGTTTATGGTTATTACCACTGGTTTGCTTCATTCCAGGACATGGTTTTGCAGCCATTTTTGATTGGTGGCCGATCTTTCAAATTGGGAATCAGACGTTTTCGCTTATGATTTTACCGGTTGTTATTGGCTTTCAGCAGCAAGTTCAGACGCAATTGCCAGAACAAGCAACGCATAAAATTGCAGTGAAGGTGACGAGTTTGGCGATTATGATTGCGCTGATTGGTGTTGGTAGTATTGTGATGCCAGTCCTTAGTTTAGTGGCATTTGTTGTCGCAATTGTTGGACGTTTTTGGATTTCATATCGCCATCGTAGTGACGAGAAACGAGCTTCGTTTAAATTTACACCGCAACCTGAGGGTATTATGATTTTAGGTTCTCGGGAAAATACGCCGGGAAGTCGGATGGAAATTTCGGCAGGGGAAATGATTTTAGAAGCGAACGGGAAACCTGTGACGAATCGTGAGGAGTTGTATGAGGCGTTAAATGAGAATCGTGCGTATTGTAAGTTGAAGGTGCGCGATAATAATGGTGAGCCACGGATCGTGCAAACGGCGATACATGAAGAGGATTCTTTTGAGTTAGGACTTTTCATGGTGGAGGCGAAATAAGGACGCTGATTTTTAAGATTGTGTAAAGCTCGCTACTTTTCTACCCAATAAAGGTAAAATCGTGATATATTTTAGTGGAAGACTACATAACAAGTTGTGACAAGGTTGTAAATGTCGCGCGTTATGAATGGGGAGGAAATTGCATTGACCAAGATTTTAGTAGTGGATGACGAGTCTTCTATTGTAACTTTACTGCAATTTAACATTGAAAAAGCTGGATTTGATGTTGTGACGGCGGAAGATGGTAGAACGGGTTATGAACTGGCGCTATCGGAAAAGCCAGATTTGATTGTGCTAGATTTAATGTTGCCAGAAATGGATGGGATTGAGGTCTGCAAACAATTGCGACAAGATAAGGTGGAGACTCCGATCTTGATGTTAACAGCAAAAGATGATGAGTTGGATAAAATTATTGGCTTGGAGCTTGGCGCGGATGATTATTTGACGAAACCATTTAGTCCTCGTGAGGTTGTAGCGCGAATTAAGGCTATCCTTCGACGGAGTGCTGGGAAAGCGGCGGAGCCTGATGTGGAAGAACCGGTGCAAGAAAAGGCGCTACATGTTGGGGAATTGAAGATTTTGACGGAGAGTTATGAAGTTTATTTGCAAGATGAACTGCTTGATTTGACGCCGAAAGAATTTGAGTTGCTCGTTTATTTGGCGAATCATCGCGGAAAAGTATTTTCACGAGATCAGTTACTTGATGCTGTTTGGAATTATGATTATATTGGGGAAACGCGGATCGTGGATGTTCACGTGAGTCATTTACGTGATAAAATCGAGGTGGACACGAAGCAACCGCAATATATTAAGACGATTCGCGGTTTTGGGTATAAGATGGAGAACGTGAAGTCATGAAGAAGTTATGGCTGAAAATTGGACTGTCATTTTTCGTGCTATTTTTCATTGTAATGGTGATTGTTGGCTTGATTTCTGGAGAGCTAATGAAGGGCGTTTACATGAACATGAAAGAAAACCAGTTGCAGGATGATGCGAAAATCTTGCTGACAACGACCAAGTTGGAAGATATTGATTTGGACCAAGATGCGGATAAAATTCAGGCAGATTTAGTGCCACTGGAGGATAAAATCGATGCGCGGATTACTGTGATTGATCAGTCTGGTCATGTGGTGGCGGATACGAAGGAAGATCCACACGAGTTGGGCAGCCATATGAACCGTCCTGAGGTACAGGAAGTATTAAAGCAGGGAAAAGATGTTGGGATTGCAACGCGAAAAAGTTCAACGCTTGGTTATAGTATGCTTTATGTGGCGGTTCCAATTACGCATAATGGCGTGACAGATGGTGTTTTACGAATCTCGATTTCTCTTGAGTCCGTTGAAAATGCGGTACATCAATTATGGCTCAGCTTAACACTTGTATTCGGCTTGGCGCTTGTGTTCATTGGATTTATTAGTGCCTTTATTGCGCGGCGAATTACGAGACCGGTGAATGAAATCATTGATGTGTCGATGGATTTGGCGAATAATCGTTATTATAGCCGAATTACTGGGAAAACGAGTGGGGAACTGCAGGACCTCTCACTTAGCGTCAATCAGTTAGCGCAGAGTCTTGAGAAGCAGATGCAGGAAATTGAACTTAATCAGCAACGACTTAGCGGGATTGTGCAGAATTTAGTGAGCGGGGTCATGTTAATTGATCAGCGGAAACTAATTGTGATGACGAACCCGATGATGGAACAAATTATTGGCGAAAAAGACCTCACGGGAAAAGCCTATTTTGAAGTGTTAAAAAGCTTTGCCTTGACGCAACTTGTGGATCAATGTTTGGAGAAAAAGGCGTTCCAACAAGAAGAAATTACGATTTATTTCCCACGTGAGCTGATTTTGGATGCCAATGTCTCGCCAATTTTATCAAAGACGGGAAATGTGACGGGGGTTATTTTGTTACTGCATGATATTACTGAAATTAGGCGGCTTGAAAATGTCCGTTCAGAATTTGTCGCCAATGTCTCGCATGAATTGAAAACGCCAGTTACAGCGCTAAAAGGATTTGCCGAAACGCTGTTGGATGGCGCGATGTATGATGAGGTGTTGTTGAAGAAATTCCTAACAATTATCAAAGAAGAGAGTGACCGTTTGCACCGCTTAATTATGGATATTTTAGAGTTATCGCGCATTGAGCAGAAACACGTGTCGATGAATCTGGAGCAGGTAGACGTGGAAGATGTTGTGATTGCGACGATGGACACGATTCGACCAATGGCTGTGGAAAAGGAGATTCAACTCGTGCCTCCAATTTTAGAGAAACCAATTGTCATTCACGCAGAACGCGATCGATTGCAGCAGATTTTGATCAATCTAATTTCGAATGCGATCGTGTACACGCCTCAAAATGGGGAAGTTCGGGTTGGTGTGATAGAAAATGAGGCGAATGATACGATATCCATCACGGTGACGGATAATGGAATCGGAATACCTGTCAAAGATATTGATCGTATTTTTGAACGTTTTTATCGGGTTGACCGGGCACGCAGCCGCCATTCTGGTGGAACAGGGCTTGGACTTTCGATTGTGAAGCACATTGTGGAAAGTTGCGGAGGTCAGATTCAGGTCGAAAGTATCGAGGGATCTGGTACAACATTTACTGTGACGCTGCCTAAATAAAAATGTAACGCAAGTCGTGATTTTAGCGGCTTGCGTTTTTCTTTACATAAAATCCACCTTCCGACTGCCCATTTTGCGGTCTTTTTGTCATTTTCTGATAAAGAAATTTACATAATCATCATCTTTACATTCTCTTAACATTAGCTACACATCACCTTAATCCAGAAGAGGTATAGTAGGTTTGTAAGTTAAATCGATAAAAAAGGTGGTTTACAGTTTATGAAGAAGAGATTTTTAGGAATAGTAGCTGTTATTGCAGCATTCACAATGATTATAGCTGGATGTGGGAATTCAAGTACATCATCAGATAAGGCAAATGGAAATGCGGGCAGTAAGGAAGTTTCTGGTTCGATCACGGCGGTTGGTTCAACAGCATTGCAACCTCTAGTTGAAGCAGCTTCGAAACAATATACAGCTGAAAATCCTAAAGCACAAATCAACGTGCAAGGTGGCGGATCTGGAACTGGCCTAACACAAGTGCAACAAGGCGCAGTAGATATCGGCAACTCGGATGTTTTCGCTGAAGAAAAAGATGGCGTTGACGCTTCAAAATTAGTAGACCACAGAGTCGCAGTAGTCGGCATGGCACCAGTTGTTAACAAAGATGTTGGCGTGAAAAACATTTCAAAACAACAATTAATCGACATCTTCACTGGCAAAATTACAAACTGGAAAGATGTTGGCGGTAAAGACGAGAAAATTACCATCATCAACCGTGCAGAAGGAAGCGGAACACGCGCAACTTTTGAAAAATGGGGCTTAGATGGTGCGACTCCAATTAAAGCGCAAGAACAAGATTCCTCAGGTACCGTTCGCAAAATCGTAAGCGAAACACCAGGAGCTATCAGTTACCTAGCTTTCTCTTACATTGACGATTCGATCCAAGGACTTTCACTTGATAATGTAGAGCCGAAAGAAGAAAACGTAGCAACAAACGATTGGAAGATTTGGGCTTACGAACATATGTACACAAACGGTGAAGCAAAAGGACTTACGAAAACATTCTTAAGCTACATCACTAGTAAAGACGTTCAAAATGACTTAGTACCGCAACTAGGTTACCAATCGATTCACTCGATGAAAGTCGAACGTGATTCTAAAGGAAATGTGACAGAAGTTAAATAAAAAAGTAAATTGGGGAAGGCGTCTGCTTCTAAATATAGAGGTGGGCGCAAACCCGTTTGTTGGGGATAAGTAGAACTCAGCATCGGAAAGGAGTTTAGACAGTGGAAGCAAGAGAAAAAGCCTTAACGCAAACTTCCAAAAAAGCCCGTCTTGAAAAAAGAGGGAAAATCATAACATTTATCTGCATCAGCATCATGGTGATTGCAGCGGCGTCCATTCTTTTCTTTGTTATCTCAAAAGGACTCGCCACATTCTTTGTAAATAATGTTTCGTTTGTCGATTTTATCACAGGGACAGACTGGAATCCTTCTAAAACAGACGCAGCTGGAAATCCACTCGTTGGCGCCTTGCCGATGATTCTTGGTTCTTTTGGTGTCACGTTACTCGCAGCTTGTATTGCTGCACCGCTCGCGATTGGCGCTGCTATTTTTATGGTAGAAATATCGCCTAAATTCGGTAAGAAAATTTTGCAACCAGTTATGGAGTTGCTTGTTGGGATTCCGTCCGTAGTTTACGGGTTTATCGGACTCAGCGTTGTTGTTCCATTTATTCGGGAACATATTTCAGGAAGTGGTTTTGGGATTGCAGCGGCGACCGCGGTTTTGACCGTCATGATTTTGCCGACTGTGACCAGTTTGACAGTGGATGCGATTCAATCGGTACCACGTCATTATCGTGAGGCTTCGCTTGCGCTTGGTGCAACGCGTTGGCAGACGATTTGGAAAGTTATTTTGCGCAGTGCACGACCTGGTATTTTGACCGCCGTTGTTTTCGGAATGGCGCGCGCGTTTGGTGAAGCACTTGCTGTACAAATGGTTATCGGAAACTCCGTGGTTATCCCGACTTCGTTATTCGAACCGGCCTCCACGTTAACTAGTATTTTAACAATGGGAATGGGAAATACCGTGATGGGGACGCTTGATAATAACGTGCTTTGGTCACTGGCAATGGTGCTACTTGCGATGTCACTATTCTTTATCATAATGATCCGCTTCATCGGGCGTAGGAGGAAAGTCAAATGAATGTAAAAACAAAAGATAAAATCGCGACATCGGTATTCTATCTAATCGCGATTCTCATAGTTGTCATTCTGGCTGGGCTCCTGGGTTATATCCTAGTTCAAGGCGTGCCACATTTAAGTTGGCATTTCCTCACTTCCCCACCAGAGTCATTTAAAGCAGGCGGCGGGATCGGCCCAGAAATCTGGAATTCCTTCTACATGCTGTTCATTACGATGCTTTTATCTGTGCCAATCGCGCTCGGAGCTGGTATCTACATGGCAGAATACGCCCGCAAAAATTGGATCACAGACTTTATTCGGACAACTATCGAAGTCTTATCTTCCTTACCATCGATCGTTGTTGGTTTGTTCGGATTCTTAATTTTCGTATTGCAGATGGGTTGGAGTTTCTCGGTTATTTCCGGTGCTTTGACGTTAACCATCTTTAATCTACCTTTACTTATCCGCGTTATCGAGGAAGCGCTCAATGCGATTCCAAGTGCTCAACGAGAAGCAGGGCTAGCGCTAGGTTTGTCACGCTGGGAAACGATCACGCGTGTACTAGTTCCAGCCGCATTACCTGCGATCGTGACGGGCGTCATTCTAGCCGCTGGACGTGTCTTCGGTGAAGCAGCAGCATTAATCTACACGGCAGGACAAAGTACGCCGGCGCTTAATTTTGGCGATTGGAATCCGATGAATCCAACATCACCGCTCAACATTTTCCGCCCAGCAGAAACACTCGCCGTTCACATTTGGAAAATTAATGGGGAAGGAATCATGCCTGACGCTGCAGCAGTATCCGCGGGAGCGTCCGCCGTACTCATTCTTTCCGTGCTACTTTTCAATATTTTAGCCCGCATTTTAGGGAAATACGTATTTAAAAAGATGACGTCTTCCTGATTTGGCGGACAAAAGGAGTTTTGTATAATGATGGCAACTACTAATATGTCGTTCGCACTAAACGAAGAAAAAGAGATCGTGACGGTAGGTGCGCCTGCAATGGCAACGAACGATTTACACGTCTATTACGGCGATAATCACGCGATCCAAGGTGTCGATTTAGAATTTCGCGAAAACCAAGTAACAGCGCTGATTGGTCCTTCTGGTTGTGGGAAATCGACCTACCTCCGCGCCTTGAATCGGATGAACGATGAGATTGATGGCTGTCGAATGGAAGGCGAAATTTTATATAACGGGATTAACATTAACCGCAAAGAAGTCGATTTATACAACGTTCGTAAAGAAATTGGGATGGTATTTCAAAAGCCGAATCCATTTACAAAATCAATTTTTGAAAATATTGCGTTTAGCTTAAAGCGCCATGGTATGAAAAATAAAGCCGAGCTTGCAGAACGTGTGGAGAAAAGCTTGCGCAGTGCGGCACTTTGGGATGAGGTCAAAGATGATCTAGGAAAAAGCGCGTTATCGCTATCTGGCGGTCAACAACAACGCCTATGTATTGCCCGCGCGATCGCGATGCAACCAGAAGTTCTACTACTCGACGAACCAGCATCGGCGCTAGATCCAATTTCGACGAGCAAGATTGAGGATTTAATTCATGAGTTGAAGAAAAAATATACGATTATTATCGTTACACACAATATGCAACAAGCCGCGCGCGTATCCGATTACACCGCCTTTTTCTATCTTGGAAAAGTGGTCGAAGTAAGCGATACAAAGACGCTGTTTACGAATCCGTCGAACAAGCAGACGCAGGATTATATTTCGGGGAATTTTGGGTAGAAAGAAAAGTTGAACACGCCCGTTAGGCCCGAAAAAATTTGTTAGGGGGCGCAGATAAATCCCGCACTTGGATTTTTCGGAGGCACCGAAAATTTCGAGGGACTGGCGTGTGAAGCTGGATCACCTGAAAAGCTGAAACGGCCCGTTCAGCTCCGAAAAAAACTGGAGCGTCCGCAGTAAAAATCCTCTTTTGATTTTTATGGAGGGCGTGAAGTTTTCGAGGAGTTGGCCGTTGAAGCTAGATCACCTGAAAAGCGTAACGGGCTCGTTCAGCTCCGAAAAGAACTGGAAGGGCCGCAGTGAAAATCCGCACTTGATTTTTATGGAGGGCATGAAGTTTTTGAGGAGCTAGCCCGTGAAGCTAGATCACCTGAAAAGCGTAACGGGCTCGTTCAGCTCCGAAAAGAACTGGAAGGGCCATAGTGAAAATCCGCACTTGATTTTTATGGAGGGCATGAAGTTTTTGAGGAGCTAGCCCGTGAAGCTAGATCCGAAGGCGCAAACCAAGAAGAAACACATAACTCTGAGACCAAAGCTCCCTAAACGCCAAACTTAAAAAACAGACAAAGTCCCAACTCCAAACACAACAGCCAGTATACGCTACACGTTCACTAGACTCACCAACTAAACCAACAACACACACCTCATAAAGACCAAACAAACCGGAAGGAGCCACCCAAATGCAAACGACTATCACCGACACGGAATATGTTATCGAAGCTAAAGACGTAGACCTGTTCTACGGTCAAAAACAAGCGCTAAACAAGATTAACCTAAACTTCAAAAAAAATCGTGTGACGGCACTTATAGGACCGTCTGGATGTGGTAAATCGACTTTTCTCCGCACATTGAACCGAATGAACGACTTGATCCCCAACGTGACGACTAAAGGCGAGATCAAAATTGCCAACGAAAACATCCAAAGCTCCAAAATCGACACAGTAAATCTACGCAAAAAGGTTGGGATGGTATTTCAGCAACCAAACCCGTTCCCATTTTCTATCTATGATAATGTCGCTTATGGCCCGCGAACGCACGGCATTAAAAATAAAAAACGCTTAGATGAAATTGTCGAACGTAGCTTAAAACAAGCTGCATTATGGGAGGAAGTCCATGATCGCTTGCATAAATCAGCGCTTGGCATGTCTGGCGGTCAGCAGCAACGCCTCTGTATCGCCCGTGTTTTGGCAGTACAACCCGAAGTTATTTTAATGGATGAGCCAACTTCCGCGCTCGATCCAATTTCCACAGCTAAGATGGAGAATCTAATTTTAGAGCTGAAGAAAAACTATACCATCGTTATCGTGACGCATAATATGCAACAAGCATCGCGGATTTCGGATGAGACGGCCTTTTTCCTCAACGGAGAAATTATTGAATTCACCGATACGACCACCATTTTCACAAATCCAGCAGAACAAAAAACGCAAGACTATATCTCAGGACGATTTGGATAAGGAGAGAAGCATATGCCAGTTAGAAAAATTTTTAATGAACAGTTAACCGAGTTGCATCAACATTTACTTGAGATGGGGATGTTAGTGAATGAGGCAATCTATAAAGCCGTCAAGTCCCTCGTGAATCGGGATCAAGAGTTAGCGGAAAACGTCATCGTTAGCGATCGTTCGATCAATAATATGGAACTAGCACTAGAACAGCGCTCGTTTGAGTTAATCGCTTTGCAACAACCCGTTGGCATCGACCTTCGCAAAATTGTCACTGTTCTTAAGGCCAGCTCAGATTTAGAACGAATTGGAGATCACGCGGTTAGTATCGCTAAAACAACGATTCTAGTGGGTCGAAGTAAAGTAGTGAAGCCAATTCCAGAAATTCAAGAAATGGGCGATATGGTTAAAATGATGGTGCAAGATGTTTTAAAAGCGTATCTCGCGGAAGATGAAGAAGCCGCTCGTGAAATTGCATCTCGAGATAATGAGGTCGATAAATTACAGCGAATTATTTATACAAAGTGTATCCATTTTATGCAAGAAGACCCAGATCATCTAGAAGAAATTTCTCATTTATTGCTTGTGGCACAATACTTAGAGCGCATGGGGGACTATGTAACGAACGTGTGTGAATGGATTGTCTACTTGAAGAGTGGCGAGATTGAAGAACTGAATAACTAGAATAGAAAAAGACTCCGTCGCAATGACAGAGTCTTTTTTAGCTTAACTATTTAGTTTTCGCGCTTGTTTTAACATGAAATCGAGAGAATCCATAATGAATTCAGCAGTTTCCTCTTGTAAGTATTCTCCATTAAGATGCTGATGTTCCTCGTAGCGCAAATCTTCAATTATTTTTTCGATGCGCTTTGCGATGTCATTCTTCTCTTTTGTTGTGACTGGCTTATAGGATGGTTCGCTATTTTGTCCAATCAAATAGTCTACAGATACATCGAATAATGTTGCAATATGGCGAACCGTATCCAAATCAGGTTCTCGAATACCATACTCCCAATTACCGTATGTAGAAGGGGCCTTCAGTCCGAGTCGTCTTGCTGTTTCGGCTTTTGACCAGCCTTGCTTTTCCCTTAAAACTGTCAGTCGTCCGCTTAAATCTGGCATGCTATCACTCCTTTGTGTAAATTATATCATGATTTTGTCGATTGAGCTCATTTTTTACATAAATAAGGTTAGAATGTTCAAATTGCTATCGAATTAGATAAAATACTTGCTTTTTTCATGTTTATATATTAATATATGTGTATATAAGCATATATGAAAAATACATCTAAAATTTGCTACATATCTTTTTTTACGCTATTATATGTGTATATGAACATATACGAGAAATGAGGCGTTGAAAGATGGAACAAAGTAAAGAACTACTGAGCGAAGAAACCCTTTTTGGCGTAACGCAAATTTTCAAAGCATTAGCAGATCCTACCCGAGTACAAATTTTAAACTTAGTGCAGGATCAGGAGTATTCAGTGAATGATATTGCGCGGACGCTGGGGTTCAATCAAACAACTGTTTCTCATCAATTACGATTTTTAAAGAATTTACGATTGGTGAAGTCAAGGCGTGAAGGAACGACAATTTATTATACGCAGGATGATAACCATGTTTTAGAATTGCTGACTCAGGCAGTTAGACACGTGGAACATCATTGATGCGGAAGGGATGCGACAACAATGGCTGAGTTCAAATTAAGTGGACTATCATGCGCTAACTGTGCCAAGGAAATGGAAGACGAGTTGAAAGATTTAAAACATGGAAAAGATGCCAAAGTACTTTATAATTCAGGGAAAATGGTGATCTCAAACAAAATGGAAATGGCGGACGTTGAAAAAGTATTAAAACGAGAAGGCGTTTCAGTCATACCAACAGAAGATGATCACAATCATGACCACGACCATGGTGACAAACAGCTGATGATTCAAATCGGAATTTCAACAATTCTATTCTTCGTCGCTTTTTTGACTGAAAAATATATTCCAAACTGGGGAACTTTTAGTATTTATTTTGTAGCGGCAGCGCTAAGCGGTTACCAAACATTTTTCAAAGGGCTCAAAAATTTATTTCGTTTTAAATTCAACATTGACACACTAATGACGGTAGCGCTTGTCGGTGCTTTCATCATCGGTGATTGGGGCGAAGGAACGGTCGTTGCGATATTGTTCGGTGTGAATGAATATTTAGAAGGCTTCGGAATGCGACAAGCCCGTAAATCGATGTCCGAATTATTAAAAGTAGTTCCAAAAACGGCGAATATCCTAAAAGACGGTATTGCGGTAGAAGTGCCAATCAATGAGCTGAAATTGGGCGATGTTGTTCTAATCAAAGCCGGTGATAAAGTTCCTTCTGACGCAAAAATTATCGACGGAAAAAGTTCTGTCAATGAGGCTGCAATTACTGGTGAATCGATGCCAGTAGAAAAAGAAGCTGGTGACGCTTTATTCGGCGGTTCAGTAAACAATGAAGGAACACTAAAAGCTGAAATTACCGCTATTTATGAGGATTCTTCCCTAGCTAAAATTTTACACTTGGTAGAGGAAGCGCAAGAAACGAAGACACCAACGGAATTATTTATCGATAAATTCGCGAAGTATTATACACCAATTATCATGTTATTTGCAGTACTCGTAACCGTTGCACCACCTCTATTCTTCGGCGGATCTTGGAGCTACTGGGTTTACGAAGGACTTGCGGTTCTAATCATCGGTTGTCCATGTGCGCTGATCCTTTCTTCACCAGTCGCCATCGTATCAGGAATTACCCGCAGCGCCAAAAACGGCGTATTAATCAAAGGCGGCGTATTCTTAGAACAATTAGCAAAAACAAAACAAATCGCCTTCGATAAAACAGGAACCCTAACAGAAGGTAAGCCAGCCGTGGCAAAAGAAGTGGTTTACGATGAAGCGAATTTCTTCCAAATTTCCGGAATGATGGAACAAAGCTCAGGGCATCCAATTGCAGCAGCAGTAATGACACGAGTGAACGACAAAGTTGCGACACTTCCAGAAATGGATGAGTTAACAACGATTGGTGGTAAGGGTCTTAGCGGTATTTTTGAGGGGAAATCTTATTTCTTAGGGAACGAACAACAAATTCCTGCTACGAGTTGGACCGATCAAGCGCGTAACGATGTGGCGCAACTGAAAGATGATGGCTATACAGTGGTTATAACTGCTTCAGAAACAGCTATTCTAGGCATGTTCGGAATTCGTGACGCACTTCGTAAAGAGAGTAAGGAACTAGTTCAACAGCTCCATAAAGAGGGCATGACGAATATTATCATGCTGACGGGTGACCATGAAAAAACAGCGGAGAAAGTTGCGAAAGAAATCGGAATGGACACATATTACGCAGGTCTGTTACCAGAAGATAAATTAACAAAAATTCAACAACTACACGATCAAAATGGCAGTATTGCAATGGTCGGCGATGGTATTAATGATTCACCAGCTCTAGCAACAGCAGATCTCGGTATCGCGATGGGGAAAGGAACAGATAGCGCGATTGAAGTCGCTGATATCGTTCTGATGCAAGATCACCTCGGTAACCTCCCAATCACCGTGAAAATAGCTCAAAAAGTACGTCGTGTCGTTTTCTTTAACATTGCGTTCGCACTAGGCTTGAAAATTTTGGCGTTAGTCCTAGCAATGTTAGGCTACCTAACGTTATGGATGGCCATCATGGCTGATATGGGAGCTACGATTATTGTTACTATTTTCGGATTATCTATCTTAATACGGACAAAAGAAGAAAAAAACAGAGAAAAATAAGTAGCATTCAAGTAACACCTTCCTTGAAGTGGCAGTTGATTCAAACTGTTATTTTGAGAAAGGTGTTTTTGTGTAAAATCCATTTTCTTACTTAGAGGGGGATTGACACTATTCCATCAGTTTTATAGTATAAAAAGTGGCGAATTTTTGGGTATGAAAGCCCGAGTGAAGCGCCACGATAAAGGAAGGGTGGAATATGAAATGAGAAAATTAGTAGAAAAGAAAGTGAGTGTTGCAGAGCTATTTTATGATTTAATCTTTGTTTACGCGATTAGTAGGATTACAACGACAGTGAATTATTTAAATCATGATGAACAAATCCCTTTTGAGTTGCTGGGGAAATTTCTAATGCTTTTCCTTGTTTTTTGGTGTATTTGGACTTACCAAACAGTATTTTCTAATCGTTTCTTTATGAATAGATTGCGAGATTATATTTTTATCTTTATCGATATGTTTCTTGTTATCATCTTGTCGCAAGCTATAAATCCAGATTTTGAAAAAACATTTTTCACGTTTGTTGCTTGTACGACGCTATTATTTTTGAGTATTTTAGTTCAGTATGTACTTGTTTTAGTGGAAACGAAAGATTCCGATGTGCGACGTTTATGTCAACGGCTGATTGTGACGCTGCTATGCTCCATAACTCTAGCAGCGGTAGCTCTACTTACAGACTCAGGTATTCATTTTTGGCTCTATTTTATATCGATTTTGTTTGTGGCATTTTTCCCTATGGTATTTAGCAAAACGTTAGCAGCGGTACCAACGAATTTCGAGCATTTAGCAGAGCGTTATAGTTTATTTGTCATCCTCCTATTTGGAGAATCTGTCATTGCTGTGGCTACTACGATCAGCTATCAACACATATCGATGGCAAGCGTACTCTTCTATCTGATCATGGTTCTACTATTCGCGTTCTATATGATTACGTATACAACTGGCATGAATCATCACATGGAGACGAGCGGATTGACAATGATTCATTCGCATCTATTTATTTTCATTAGTCTAAATTTGATAACAGTATTATTAGAAATGTATATTCACGAACCAATTGAGCCCTATTTCTTCCTCACCTTACTTTTTGTTGGAATGCTGATGTTCTTTGTAAGTACGCTTGTTAATTTAAAAGTCTATCAAAAAAGTGGAATCGATTTTACATTCAAAAGTTTCCTACCGGTAGTAGGTATTCTCGTTGTTACTTTTATCGCAATGCTATTCGTGATCCAACATATCGCGACGACGATGTTCCTCCTTGTAGTAATGCTACTAGGTTGCCTCTCTTATCTACGTTTTATTGGGTTAACTAAAATAAGTAGATAAACCGCATTCTATCAGTGTTTAGTAAGTGTTTTAGGTTGCTATCATAGCCCAAGCTCGGTATACTAGAAAAAAAGAAAACCATTTGGGGGAAACATATGAAGCAATTATCTGGCACGAAAAAAGTAGTCGTTATTTTAGGCATTATCGCCTTGCTAGCGGTCTCGGTTCTATCAGTCATGTACAATAATGATCTGACATCTGTCCTTATTATTTCCGTTGTTCAATTTATTTTAATTCAGGCTGTCTGTTATGTGGGGATTTATTCTGTTATGAAAGTTGGCGTATCAAGAGGTCACAAGCTATTCACATGGGGAATCGTCACCACACTTATTTTTATGGGATTAATTTATATTTTTGCAGCTGATAATTTCAGACAATATTCCGCGGCAATCATTGCATTGCTCGGGTTTAGTTCGGCATTAATCATGCGCGAAGTAGAGAACACACACCCAGATAACAAAAAACAAGAAGAATGAGAAGGAGTGAGGGGAAATGGGAATTCACCAGTATTTTCGTAGTCTATCCGATTTGGAAAACATTTATCGCTGTCCAGGAAAGTTCAAGTATCAGGAACATTCTGTGGCCGAGCATTCGTTCAAAGTCACACAAGTAGCGCAGTTTTTAGGTAACGTAGAGGAGCAAGCTGGCAATACTGTCAATTGGCGCGCGCTATACGAAAAAGCACTAAATCACGATTATCCAGAACTATTTATCGGTGACATCAAGACACCAGTAAAATACGCAACGGCTGAGCTCCGCGAAATGTTGTCTGAAGTGGAAGAAACCATGACACGCAACTTTATTGATAACGAAATACCACCCGAATTCCAAGCCATCTATCACGTTCTATTAAAAGAAGGTAAAGATGACACCTTAGAAGGCCAAATCCTAGCTGTTGCAGATAAAGTCGACCTGCTCTACGAATCATTTGGCGAGATTCAAAAAGGAAATCCAGAACCGACTTTTGTCAAAATTTATAGTGAAGCCTTGGAAACGATTTATAAATTCCGCGAAATGGCATCAGTACAATACTTTTTACGAGAAATACTTCCAGATCTACTCGCTGAAAAAGGCATTGAAAAAACAGAATTACCAGCCTTATCAAATGAAATAAAAGAACGCGTGTTAAAAGCGGACATTTAAAAGGGGAGAGTAAATCTATGTGGGATCAGCTAATTTCGGCGCTTATTTTTCCAGGATTGTTGGTCATTATTTTAACTCGGATTACCTACCAACGCTTCGTTGGACTAGGCCTAACGATCATTCTAATAGCCGCATCCGCCCGCCTAGGCTTCACAAACACCTGGTGGCTCATAGGAATAGACGCCGTTTCTATGACGCTTGGCTTCATCGCAGCAACCCACATGCTCACCAAGCGACGCCAAGCTGAAGAAGGATAAGTGGCTAGAATTTGACTACATGTTAGCAAAATATTCATATTCCTTCACTAAAAGCCAGACGCATCCCCAAAGGCGAGTACCGGAGCAGATTGTACATGAACGCTGGAACAGAGCCTAGACTGTGGGGTGTAAAATCTCAAAATCTCTCTACAAAATCAAAAGCAACGCCTCACGGAGATTCAACCACAGAACATCCAAAGGACGAAAAGTGCTTAGCTACTAGGCAAAGGCGAGTACCGGAGCAGAATGTACGATTGTACCTGAGCACCGGAACGGAGCCTTTAACGACGTAGATGAGCGCTTTTCGTCCTTTGGATACGAAAATACGTTCGCTTTTTAGTATACCTTTGAAAAAAAATATGGTAAAATAGATACAAGTGATGAGTCTGGGATTTGCCTAGACTCACTTTCGTTTTTACGGAGGAGGAGAAAAGGTGAAGGATACATTTCAACTAGTTTCGAAATATACGCCACAAGGGGATCAGCCTAAAGCAATTGAGAAGTTGGTTGCGGGTTTAAACAATGGTGTGAAGCATCAAACCTTACTTGGAGCAACAGGAACGGGTAAGACTTTTACGGTATCAAATGTTATTGAAAAAGTAAATAAGCCTACGCTTGTTATTGCACATAATAAGACATTGGCGGGGCAATTATATAGTGAGTTTAAGGAATTTTTTCCGAACAATGCAGTAGAATATTTTGTGAGTTACTATGATTATTATCAACCAGAGGCTTATGTTCCGCAAACGGATACCTTTATTGAGAAGGATTCGAGCGTCAATGATGAAATTGATAAATTACGACATTCAGCGACAGCTTCATTGTTTGAAAGACGAGATGTTATCATTATTGCTAGTGTTTCATGTATTTATGGTTTAGGTTCGCCAGAAGAATATGGCGCAATGCTTGTTTCTCTTAGACCAGGAATGGAGATTAGCCGAGATCAGTTGTTGCGTGATCTAGTCGAAATACAGTATGATCGCAATGACATTGATTTTCAGCGCGGTCGTTTTCGTGTTCGTGGTGATGTGGTGGAAATTTTCCCAGCATCTCGTGATGAGCACTGTATGCGTGTCGAGTTTTTTGGTGATGAAATCGAACGAATTCGTGAAGTAGATGCGTTAACTGGTGAAATTATTGGTGAACGCGAACATGTTTCTATTTTTCCGGCATCTCACTTTGTAACGCGACCAGATATTATGAAAAAAGCAATTGTTAATATTAAAGCAGAGCTCGCAGATCGATTGAAGGTGTTGCGTGATAACAATAAGCTTTTAGAAGCGCAACGATTAGAACAGCGTACGAATTATGATATTGAAATGATGGAAGAGATGGGATACTGCTCTGGCGTAGAGAACTATTCGCGTCATTTATCTTTGCGGGAACCTGGCTCAACGCCATATACATTGTTAGACTTTTTCCCAGATGATTTTCAAATTGTTATTGATGAATCGCATGTAACGATGCCACAAATTCGCGGTATGTATAATGGAGACCAAGCGCGGAAACAAATGCTGGTAGATCATGGATTTCGTTTGCCATCTGCACTTGATAACCGTCCACTTCGATTAGAGGAATTTGAAAAACATGTGAATCAAATTATGTATATTTCGGCAACACCAGGACCATATGAATTGGAGCTTAATCCAGATGTTATTCAACAAATTATTCGGCCTACTGGTTTGCTTGATCCGATTATTGAAGTTCGGCCAATTGAAGGCCAAATTGATGATCTGATTGATGAAATAAATGAACGAATTGAGAAAAATGAGCGTGTTCTTATTACGACGTTAACCAAGAAAATGTCGGAGGATCTAACAGATTACTTGAAAGAAACAGGTATTAAGGTGCAGTATTTGCATTCAGAAATTAAGACGTTAGAGCGGATTGAGATTATTCGAGATCTTAGACTAGGCGTGTATGACGTACTTGTTGGGATTAATTTATTACGTGAGGGAATCGATATTCCTGAGGTTTCTCTTGTAACGATTTTGGATGCTGATAAACAAGGGTTCTTACGTTCGGAGCGTTCTTTGGTCCAAACAATTGGTCGTGCGGCACGTAATCAGAACGGTAAGGTTATTATGTACGCAGATAAGATGACCGATGCGATGAATTATGCTATCAGTGAAACATCACGTCGTCGTGAAATTCAGGAAGCTTACAATAAGGAGCATGGCATTACACCTCAAACGATTATAAAAGATGTTCGGGGCGTTATCTCAGCGACAAGTGCTGCGGAGGTTAGAGAAACGGAGCACCTGAAAGATCTTAGCAAGATGAATAAGAAAGAGCGAATGGCCTTTATTGAAGAATTAGAACATGAAATGAGAGCTGCTGCAAAAGCACTGGACTTCGAGCGTGCGGCGCAACTTCGTGATACCTTACTTGAGCTAAAAGCGGAAGGATGATTGTAGTTGGAAAAAGATAAAATTGTAATACAAGGAGCAAGAGCCAACAATTTAAAAAATATTAATGTGGAGATTCCGCGTGATAAGCTTGTTGTTATGACAGGTTTATCTGGATCGGGGAAATCATCATTAGCTTTTGATACAATATATGCAGAAGGACAGAGGCGTTATGTAGAATCGCTATCTTCTTACGCACGTCAATTTTTAGGTCAAATGGATAAGCCAGATGTTGATTTAATTGAAGGTTTGTCGCCAGCGATTTCGATTGATCAAAAAACAACGAGTCGTAATCCACGTTCAACGGTAGGAACTGTAACAGAAATTCATGACTATTTACGATTGATGTATGCACGTGTGGGACATCCGATTTGCCCTAACCATGGTATCGAGATTTCTTCACAAACGATTGAACAGATGGTGGATCGTGTTTTAGAATTACCTGAAAAAACAAGAATTCAAATTTTAGCTCCGATTGTTTCAGGTAAGAAAGGTGCTCACAAGAAAACATTAGAAGGCGTCAAAAAAGAAGGCTACGTTCGTGTTCGAATTGATGGTGAAATGTATGACATTGGTGATGAAATCGAACTTGAGAAGAACAAAAAACACTCGATTGATATCGTGATTGATCGTATTGTTGTAAAGGAAGGCGTCACCTCTCGTTTATTTGATTCTATTGAGTCGGCACTGAGACTTGCAGAAGGTTACGCGGTCGTAGATGTCATTGGCGACAAAGAGCTTTTATTTAGTGAGCATTACGCTTGCCCTTATTGTGGCTTCTCGGTGGGCGAATTAGAACCAAGAATGTTCTCATTTAACAGTCCTTTCGGTGCTTGTCCAACGTGTGATGGGCTTGGAACAAAGCTGGAAGTAGACATTGAATCGGTTATCCCAGATATGAGCTTGAGTCTTAATGAAGGTGCCATTATCCCATGGAAACCAATCAGTTCGCAGTATTATCCGAAGATGCTGGCTGCTGCTTGTAAGGAATTCAATATTGATATGGATACACCGCTACAAGATTTGCCTGAAGAGCACCTTGATATTATTTTAAATGGCTCTAAAGGGAAGGAATTCTATTTTGAATATAAAAACGATTTTGGTATGACGCGAGAAACAAATATACCATTTGAAGGCATTATTCCAAATGTGGAACGTCGCTATCGGGAGACAAGTTCGGACTTTACAAGAGAGCAAATGGCGCAGTATATGACTGATTTGCCATGTCCTTCTTGTAAAGGTTACAGACTTAAAGAAGAAGCGCTCGCAGTCAAAATTAACAATACACATCTGGGTCAAGTCAGTAATTTTTCTATCATCGAAGCACTTACTTTCTTTGATGAAGTGGGGCTTTCTGAAAAAGAAACACAAATTGCCAAACCTATCTTAAAAGAAGTGCGTCAACGATTAGGATTCTTGAAAAATGTTGGGCTGGACTATTTAACATTGAGTAGGGCGGCGGGGACACTTTCTGGTGGTGAAGCGCAGCGGATTCGTTTAGCGACACAAATTGGTTCAAGATTGACAGGGGTACTTTATATTTTAGATGAGCCATCGATTGGTCTTCACCAGCGTGATAATGATCGTCTTGTGCACACGTTGCAAAGCATGCGGGATATTGGAAATACACTTATCGTAGTGGAGCATGATGAAGATACAATGCTTGCGGCAGACTATCTCATTGATATCGGACCTGGCGCTGGCGAACACGGTGGACAAGTGGTCGCTGCGGGAACTCCAGAAGAAGTCCGCGCGAACAAAAATTCCATCACGGGTCAGTATTTATCAGGGAAGAAGTTTATTCCTATCCCAACTGAACGCCGAAAAGGAAATGGTAATCAAATTGAGATTATCGGTGCTAAGGCCAATAACCTGAAAAATGTCACAGCTGCATTCCCGCTTGGAACATTCACGTGTGTGACAGGCGTTTCAGGATCTGGAAAGAGTTCCCTTGTCAATGAAGTACTGCGTAAGGCGCTATCGCGTCATCTTAACCGAGCGCATGCGAAGCCTGGTGAGCATAAAGAAATTAAAGGTATTGAGAACCTAGAAAAAATAATTGATATTGACCAATCACCAATAGGCCGTACGCCGCGCTCTAACCCGGCAACATATACAGGTGTTTTTGATGATATTCGTGACTTGTTTGCTTCTACAAATGAAGCGAAAATTCGCGGTTATAAAAAAGGACGCTTCAGTTTTAACGTAAAGGGTGGTCGTTGCGAGGCATGTAAAGGCGATGGTATCATTAAAATTGAGATGCATTTCTTGCCTGATGTATACGTACCATGTGAAATTTGTCATGGAAAACGCTATAACAGTGAAACGCTCGATATTCGCTTCAAAGGCAAAAATATCGCAGAAGTCCTTAACATGACTGTAGAAGAAGGTCTCGATTTCTTTAAAAACCTCCCTCGAATTAGTCGGAAACTCCAAACCATTGTAGATGTTGGATTGGGATATATTCGTTTAGGTCAGCCAGCGACAACTCTTTCAGGTGGGGAAGCGCAACGTGTTAAACTCGCCTCCGAGCTTCACAAACGAAGTAATGGTAAGTCATTCTATATTTTAGATGAGCCGACAACGGGGCTTCACGCGGATGACATTGCACGTTTGCTTAAAGTATTACAACGTTTAGTCGATGATAATGGCGATACGGTTCTTGTCATTGAGCATAATCTGGATGTGATTAAGCAGGCCGATCATCTTATTGATTTAGGTCCAGAAGGTGGCGATGGCGGTGGCCAAATTATTGCAAAAGGAACACCAGAGCAGGTAGTAAAAGTTAAGAAATCCTATACTGGTAAGTACTTGAAACCGATTTTGGAACGAGATAAGGAACGAATGAAACAAAAAGTAGCAAGTAAAGAAGAATGATAATGAGATGAGGCAATGCTTGAGAGATCAGGCTTTTTGTCTCATCTTTTTGCTTCGAGCCAAAAGTCCAAACAAATAATCATACTCTGGTTGTATGACAGAATTCGGATTGTCCTTCATAATAGAGTTATCAGTTAGAAAACAATGATGTTGGTTAACAATATTTTATGGATATCGCTTTATTTCCACGAGGAGGAAAAAAACATGGAAAACGAACGCAAACGAATTTTAGAGTTAGTAAAACAAGGTATTATTTCGACAGAAGAGGCGCTGACGTTACTTGAGAACATTTCCAAAAAAGAAGGAAAAAGCGCAACAGCAGAAAACATTCGTTCTTCAGAAACAATAGAAGAAGCCGCACAAGAAGAGGTCGAAGAAGCACAATACGATTACTCACAAGGTTGGAATACAAAAGAAAATCCATATCGTGGCGGGGCATCTTATAAGAAACGTCCAGAGCCAAAAGCAGAACCTGGACAAGAAAAACAACAAGATACTGGACGCCAAATTATGGATGAACTTTCCCAAGCGGGTGAAAAGTTTGGGAAATTCCTAAACAGTGCCTTTGAGCAAGTGAAGGATATGCCAATTCCGTTCTTGACATCGACGAAATTAGAACGCGATTTTGTTTATCACGACACAACGTTATCGATCTTAGAATTTGAAATTGCCAATGGAAATGTGGAATTCAAAAAATCGGATAATGATGATGTGAAAGTACATGCGAATATTAAATTATTCAAGGAATATCCGGAAGAGGAAGCATTGCAAATCTTCTTTGATAAAACGACGTTACGCGTAGATGAGGAAACATTGCGCTTCCAATCACCATCGAAACAAGTGGTAACGAACTTGACGGTTTACTTGCCAGAACGCGAATATGACTATGTATCAATCAAAATTTTGAATGGTAATTTGCACATGGAAGCATTAGCTGGTCGTGACATGTTTGCGAAAACAACGAACGGTAATATCAGTGTTGGAACATTGAATACGACGCTTACTGAAATTGAATCCATTAATGGTAATGTCCGCGTGAACAACGGTACAGTCCGTGATCTATCGCTGAAAACATTCCATGGTAACGTTTCTGCTAAAGGCGCGTTTGATTCAACTAACCTGCAAACAAAAACAGGAAACATTTCATTCACGTTAACAAACCATGATTCTAGTTTTCTTAAAACAAAGACTGGTGTGGGTAACATCGATGTTCAAGTACCGAGCGAACTAGGCGTTGATGGTAAATTGCACACAAACCTAGGCAAGATTAATCTAGGCATTACAGGTGCTGAAGTTTTAGATGAAACATCAGACTCTGTTAACAAAACGATTCTTTTTACAAAATTACCAAGATCAAGTGAAGCTGTTCTAAAAATTGAGGCTGAAGCAACGACTGGTAATGTGAGAATAAAAGACGTCAAATAATGAATAATTTGCTAGTTTTGAGATTTTTCTCACTAGAAATAGTCTCGGAACTAGCAAGTTTCGTTACATACTTTAAAGTGAAAGGAAGGAACAACGATGGACAAAAAATTAAGGAGATCCAGATCAGATCGTAAAATAGGCGGGGTTTTCGGCGGACTTTCTGAATATCTAGGCATCGACGCCAATATTTTACGTATTATCTATGTTGTACTTATTATTATTTCTTGGAAAACGATGATCGGGGTTATTGCTTATATTATTGCCTTGTTCCTCATTCCTTCCGATAATGCTAGTTACGAGGATACGATTGATCGCCATAAACGAAAAATGCAGGATAAATATAATCGTCACGAACAAAGAATGCAATCTAAAAGTGAACGCGTGAAACAAGCACAACAAATGCACTCAGAACGGGCAAAAGAAATGCAAGAACGTCACCTAGATCGTGCAAGAGCAATGCGTGAACGTCACAATCATGGTAATCGCCATCGTCCTAACATGGAAGCAAAAGCGCGCCCAGCCCAAACGGCGCCTAGACCAAGACCGATTCGTGAGTTTGAATTTAATAATACAACTTTCCGCACAATGCAATTAAAGGTTGCGACGGGAGATATTATTATTCGGGCATGGGATAAAGAAGATGTGAAAATGAGAACTGTTCTTTCGGTTCATAGTAAGGCGAGAGCAGTGCAGCAACTGAGCGAAGATAAGCTTTGGGATTATTTCTTCACCCAAACAACGCTTGATATGTCGAATGATCGTTTCGTTTTTGAATCAAAAAATGATGCGCTTAAAACGGATATTGTCCTAACTATTCCAAAGCGTGCGTATGAGCAAGTTAGAATTCATTTATTGAATGGTAATTTGAAGTATGATGACATGGAAGCAGATGATGCGACATTAAAAATCCGTAACGGTGATATTCGTTCTTCTGGAACAGCTGGGAAATTCCTTGTTGCCAGTACGGATGATGGAGAAATTCTTTTGAAGAGTGGTCAAGTGGAAAATGTTGAATTACGTACACTCAAAGGCGATGTTTCCATTGCTGGAGATTTCAAAACAACCGTGGCTGTCGCTGAACAAGGCGATGTAGGTTATATTCTGCAAAATGACGAAGCAACGGCGGCTGATTTGAAAGCACCACATGGCGATATTCGTATCCAAATTCCCGCAACATGGAAAGTGGATGGAACACTCGGCACGAAACGTGAAAAAATTTATTTCGATCTGAAAAACGCAAAAGTATGGGATGAATCTAATAAATCACTTGTATTTACGCAGAATCCAGAGGAAATGAGTGTGGCAACGTTACAAGCTGCAGTGGATAATGGAATTATTAAAATTACCGAATTAGAAGAAAAACAAGTATAATCTACTTTAGGAGGAACTAACATGAGAAAATTAACGAAATCATCGTCACAAAAGATGCTAGCAGGTGTATGTGGTGGGATTGCTGAATACTTTGGATGGGATGCTACATGGGTCCGCATTGGATGGGCAATACTAACCCTCTTTTTCGGAACTGGAATCTTAATCTACATCGTTTTGGCCATTCTTATGCCAGCGAATGCAAGTTGGGAGTGAACTAAATAAATGCGTTGGATAGCAGGAGTTATAATTAATGCAATATTGTTTGTTGCCCTATCAGGATTTTTCGACAGTTTTCATGTAGAAGGATTTACGGGCGCGATTATTGCAAGTTTTGTATTGGCGATTTTGAATATGTTAGTGAGACCGATTCTCCTCATTTTAACATTGCCAATAAATATCTTCACACTTGGTTTATTTACCTTTGTTGTGAACGCGTTGATGCTAGAGTTGACATCGTTCTTCTTAGGTAGCTATATCCAAATTGATGGCTTTGGAACGGCGCTTCTAATAGCGTTACTGATGTCACTTGCAAATATGGTAATTAATTCAGTACTTTTCAACAAGGAAGCAAGATAAAAATGAGACCTCGAAATAGCAGAACTTCTAAGTCAAGAAGATACGCTAAGTTCGGGGTTTCTTTTTATGAATTTAAAAATAGGTAGCCTTAAAAATCAGAAAGTGCTAAAATGAGATATAGATTGCATACAAAAAAGATTAGCGGGATGGGCTGTGCTTTTGGCTTTGTACCTGTTGACTTAATGGAGGTACTTTCATGACAAAATCAGTAACGGTGAAAGATTTAATGGAACGTCTAAATTTGGAATTGATTTGTGGGGAAGAGGGATTGGAACGGCCAATCTTGACGAGTGATTTATCACGTCCAGGCTTAGAATTAACTGGCTTCTTCTCTTATTACCCAGAGGATCGGGTGCAGCTTTTTGGAATGACGGAAATCTCTTTTTCGGAGGGGATGTCGAGCGATGAGTGCTTGAAACGGTTCCGCCAAATGTGTACGAATCGGACGCCGGCATTTGTTGTGTCGCGCCATTTGGAAGCACCGAAAGAGTTGGTGCAAGCAGCAACGGAAGCGAAAATTCCTGTGTTGCGTTCGAAGCTTAAAACAACGCGTTTATCAGTATATGTTACGAATTATTTGGAAAGTAGATTGGCGCCTGTGATTTCGATGCATGGTGTGTTGGTCGATATTTATGGTCTTGGTGTCATGATTATGGGATCGAGTGGTGTTGGTAAAAGTGAAACGGCGCTTGAACTTGTGAAGCGCGGACATCGATTGGTTGCGGATGATAATGTGGAGATTAGACAGGAAGATGAGTTGACGCTTATTGGTCAGTCACCGCCGATTATCGAGCATTTACTCGAGATTCGTGGATTAGGAATTATTAATGTGATGACGCTATTTGGTGCAGGTGCGGTGCGTTCGAGCAAGAAAATCACGATTGTTGTGCATCTTGAGAGTTGGGATCCGGACAAGCATTATGACCGTGTTGGACTGGATGAAGAGAAGATTCGGATTTTTGATATTGATGTGCCAAAAATTACAGTACCCGTTCGTCCAGGTCGAAATTTAGCAGTTATTATTGAAGTTGCTGCCATGAATTTCCGTTTGAAAAATATGGGATACAATGCAGCAGAACGTTTTACACAAGATTTAAACAACCTTATTGGTCAAAATAGTAGTATGACAGATTGATGTTCGTCTGATTTTAGAAAGTAGGGGTATGATGAATTTAAGTTTAGCAGCACTAGATCCGATCGCCATTCAACTCGGTGGCATATCGATACGTTG
Organism: Listeria weihenstephanensis; assembly: GCF_003534205.1. Classification (NCBI taxonomy): domain Bacteria; kingdom Bacillati; phylum Bacillota; class Bacilli; order Caryophanales; family Listeriaceae; genus Paenilisteria; species Paenilisteria weihenstephanensis. The sequence continues at coordinate 587,684 of NZ_CP011102.1, forward strand.
GTACGGCGTTATTATCGCATCAGCGGTAGTCGTTGCGTTATTGATTGCTCTGCGTGAGGCAACAAAGCGTAATGTTGATAAGGAGATTTTAGTAGATTTACTGATTTGGGCGATTCCGATTGCTATTATTAGCGCTCGAATTTATTATGTACTATTTGAGTGGAGTTATTATAAGGACCATCTAAATGAAATTGTTAAAATTTGGAACGGCGGAATCGCGATTCATGGTGCTTTGATTGGCTCTGTCATCACGGCTATTATTTTTTCGAGGATCAAAAAAGTATCGTTTTGGCAGTTAGCAGATATTATTGCACCAAGTTTGATTATTGCGCAGGCTATCGGGCGTTGGGGTAACTTCATGAACCAAGAGGCACATGGTGGACCGACGACGCGAGCTTTTCTAGAGAGTTTGCATTTACCAGATTTTATTGTTAATCAAATGTACATTGATGGTATTTATTATCAGCCGACTTTTTTATATGAGTCGATCTGGAATGTGATTGGGTTTATTGTCTTGCTTATACTACGTCGGACGCGAATTTTGCGTGGGGAACTATTTTTATCGTATGTTATTTGGTATTCGGTTGGACGTTTCTTTATCGAGGGTATGCGTACGGATAGTTTGATGTTAACGGATACGCTTCGTATGGCGCAGTTCATTTCTATCGTGCTTGTCGCAGTATCTGTGGCTATGATTGCCTACTTCCGTGTGAAGCGCGATCGACCGTATTATTTGGAAGATAAGTATGGGTTTGCGAAAAAGAAATAGAGTTTTAGAGAGGGAGTAAACATGACTAAGAAAATTACGACATTGTTGTTTGACTTAGACGGGACCTTGATTAATACGAACGAATTGATTATTAAAACGTTTCAACACACGCTAGGATTTTATTTTCCTGATCGGACGTTTGAGCGTGAGGACATTTATGCGTTTATCGGCCCTTCGCTGATTGATACATTTACGTCGCTTGATCCTGAGAAGGCTGAGGAAATGGTGGATCATTATCGCGCATATAATAAATTGCATCATGATGAACTTATTTTGGAATATGATGGTGTTTATGAAGCTATTAGAGCGCTATATGAGGAAGATTACAAATTAGCGATCGTATCTACTAAAATGTATGACATGATCCAGAAAGGTCTTAAAACGACTGGCTTGGATAAGTATTTCCAGGTGGTGATTGGACTTGATCAAGTTGCGGCGCCAAAACCTGATCCGGAAGGGATTAATATGGCCTTGAAATTGCTTAATTCGACGGCGGATGAGGCGATCATGGTCGGTGATAATTATCACGATATTGAAGCTGCGCATAATGCCAATACGAAAAGTGCTGGTGTCGCATGGGCGATTCGTGGTGCGGACTATTTAAGAACGTACAACCCAACCTACATTTTAGAATCCATGGGTGACTTGCTCGATATCGTGAGGGAAGATTAATGCGCCAAACGAAGCGGTTTAAAGCTGCCAGTGGCGTGAATCCACTTTGGAAAGTATATAAAACCGTTTCGTTTGGACGAACATTGAAGAATACGCTTGTAATTGAATTCGGGCGTATTTTTCCTTTTATGGGGGGGAAACGGTGGTTGTATCGACATGGACTTGGGATGGAGATTGGTGAACACACATCGATCGCGTATAAGGTGACGGTAGATCTTTTTTATCCTGAGAAAATTACGATTGGCCGAAATTCGGTGATTGGTTTTCATACGACGATTTTAACGCATGAGTACTTGATTGATGAGTATCGTGTTGGTGAGGTTGTGATTGGGGACGAGGTTATGATTGGCGCAAATGTCACGATTTTACCTGGTGTAAAGGTTGGTAATGGTGCAATTATTGGAGCTGGAGCCGTGATTTCAAAAGATGTTCCTGCAAGGTGTTTCGCACGTGGAAACCCGATAATTATTAGCGAAATAGAGGCTTCAGTAGGGGAATGAGCTACTGATACATGATTATATCAGGCTAACTTTAGACAAAGTGGCTTCTTTTTCGTTGCAACTGTTTATTTTATGGTATACTCATCTTATTGGATAACGCACGGAGGTAAAAAATTTGAAGAATAGTAAAAAAGAAGAAAGCAACAAGATTTTTCCGTTTCGACCGAATGGTGAATTTTATTTTCAGCGTGGGATTGAGGCTTTTCGTAATCAAGAAATGCCGGAAGCACTACGCTATTTGGAGAGGGCTGCTTTTTTTGAGCCAGATGAGCCTGTGATTATGTGTCAGTTGGCGATTTGTTATACGGAATTAGGGCAGTTTGATAAATCGAATCAGATTTTGCGCCGGATTTTAGATGAAGCGGACGATATTAATTATTGCTATTATTTTATGGCGAATAATTATGCTTATATGAAGGATTTTAAATCAGCATTACAACATGCAAATAAGTATTTAGCGCGTATTTCTGAGGGGGAATATGTGGAAGAGGCAAAGGACTTAATCCAGTTGATCATGGAAGAAGCCCCGCTTGCAAGCTTTGGCGTGAGTGATATGTCGGATTTGGAGAAGGAATTTTTCACATTCAAGGAAAAAGTGGATGCGTATATTTCGGATGATAAACTGGATGAACTCAGTCAATTCTTGGTGAGTGAGATTGAAGAAAAGCCTACTTTTTGGCAGGCTTATTTGGAACTCGCGGGTATACGATTTAAGGAAGAACGGTTCGCGGAAGGCTTGGCGATTTTAGAAGATGTGCTGGCACGTGATCCAGGGAATTTGATGGCGCTTTGTGAGCTTTATTTGTACGCTTATTATCAAGCTAAGCAGGAGCAAACGGAGCAGATATTGGCGGAGCTTGGGAATGTGGAGCCGTTTATGTCATTCCAACGTGAGAAACTGGCGCGTATTTATGCGATGGCGGGGAACTATAAACGTGCGGATCAATTGTTTGCCAAGGTGAGTCAACTTGATATAATGGATCGTTATGCATATTATTATTATCGTGCGCAGACGGCATTTTTCTTGGGGCGTGTTGAGGAAGCTGAGAACTTTTGGCAGCAGTTTAATCAAATTGATGGAGAAGAATTGAATTTTCCATGGGACGAGCCTGATTTGTTGGCTAATGATGAGTCTGCTGTATTACAGAAAATGGCGAGTTCTGATAAAGCGGAGCATTTATTCGGTATTTATTTGCTAACAGTGTCAGATAAACAGCCGGCTTTGATCATGTTTAATGATTATTTTGATATGACGGGTTGGGACTTTTTCGAGCACTTGATTTTCTCCGAGTTTGAATTTTTACCAGATAGTTTGGATGCGGCGAACTGTAACGCTGTCGTGGCTATTCTTGGAAGGATGGAAGAGCTGGGTTTCCCTGCAAAAATAGAGACGACTCCGATGTATCAGTTTGCTTTGAATTTTATGAAGGAATCAATTGATCGGAAATATGATCTACGTACGAAAAATTTAGAGGCCGTGGCTGCGGCGATATTGTATCGTTATAAGTTTGGCACACAAAAAGTGATTGCTGATTTATTCGGTATTTCGGTTGCTTCGCTTCGCAAATATTCGCTTGAGATCGAAGGGTTTTGAGCAGATAAATGGACGGAAATGGTATGTAGGGTTTACGATAAAGTACAGAGTTAGATTGGAGGAATAAAAGTGAGTGAAGAAAAGATCTATGACGTTATTATTATCGGTGCTGGTCCTGCTGGAATGACAGCAGCGCTTTATACTTCCCGTGCTGATTTAGATACTTTAATGATTGAACGCGGCGTGCCAGGTGGTCAAATGGTGAATACGGCCGATATTGAAAACTACCCTGGATTTGAGAGTATTCTCGGCCCGGATTTGTCCGAAAAAATGTTCGCTGGGGCTAAGCAATTCGGTGCGCAATATGCTTATGGTGATATTAAATCAATTGAAAATGGGGAAGAATATAAAACGGTTGTTGCGGGCTCTAAAACGTTTAAAGCACGCTCGATTATTATTGCAACGGGAGCGGAACATCGCAAATTAGGCGCTGCTGGTGAAGACCAATATAGCGGTCGCGGAGTTTCTTATTGCGCGGTGTGTGATGGGGCTTTCTTTAAAAATCGTGAATTAATCGTCGTTGGTGGCGGAGATTCAGCGGTGGAAGAAGGAACATATTTAACGCGTTATGCGAGTAAAGTAACGATTGTTCATCGTCGCGACAAATTACGTGCACAACAAATCTTGCAAGATCGTGCTTTTAAAGATGAAAAAGTTGAATTTGTTTGGAACGCAACAGTGGAAGAAATTGTTGGTGATGATAATAAAGTGACTGGTGCGCGTCTTATTTCAACGGTAGACGGATCGGAAACGCTTATCGATGCGGATGGGGCTTTTATATACGTTGGTCTAGTACCATTGACTAAGGCTTTTAAAGGGCTCGGTATTTTGGATGATGAGGGCTATGTTATAACGAATGAAGAAATGGAAACGAATATACCGGGTATTTTTGCTGCAGGAGATGTTCGTGTGAAATCATTACGCCAAGTTGTTACGGCGACGGGTGATGGTAGTATCGCAGGACAAAATGCACAAAAATATGTGGAAGAGTTGAAAGACGCGATTGCAGCGAAGTAAATTGCGGTGAAATAGGATGTAAGCTGGTGGAACCTGAATGTAGGTTTGCCAGCTTTTTTTGATGGTTTATCTTTAAATATTGGCTTTTCTTGACTCAAGGATATCGGATCAACTAATGGCATTGAATTCAAAACAGAGTCCGATCGGAGCTGACTCTGTTTTTATTAAATAATTCGTGTAAAGTGCCTGACTTCGGGGAAAGGGTTATAATAGTGGTGGAGAAGCTTTTTCCAGTCTTCATATCCGGCTGATTTTCGAAATCCATCGGTATGATCGGCGAGTGTCTCCCACTGAACGAGCAGTAAATAATTTGTACTTTCTTCAAGACAATGATGCAACTCATGGCTTATGTAGCCTGGCATGGAAGCTATAATACGAGAGGCGATAGCAAAGTCTTTCTCAAATGCATCTGTATTTCCTTGTGTCACTTGTAATAGAGCGCTTTCTAGGATCATGATAGAATTCCTCCTTTTGGCTATTATACAATAAAATGAAAAGCGGGTGTGTAAAATTGAATTTAAATTATTATAATACGTTTATTCTAGTTGCTGAAGATAGTAAGGCAGATCACGGTGAGATTCCAAGAGCAAAACGGCCTCAAAAAACAATTGGTGAGATTCAATTTGAACTTTTAAATGGGTATGATTATAAATATACACAAGAGGAGCTTCTTTTTGAAACGCATATGTTGCATAAAGGGATTCCAGAGGCACATAGGGATTCGGAAAAAGTCACTTTTTTTGGGAAGAGCCAAGCATGTATGAGGACTTCGCCACTTGGGAAACGATATGGCTGGGGATTGCATTTTAATAAGGATGGCTACGTGAAATTGGTTGCGGTGGAGAATCCTCTGTATCGTCAATATGCGAATCAAGATGATTTAACAATAACGCGAGCAATGAAATCTAAAAGATAGGGGCTGTTGTACGATGATAACAATTGGATTAACGGGATGGAGTGACCATGAGACGGTATATTCGAGTACTGGGAAACATAAATTGGAGGATTACGCTGGGCATTTTCCGATGGTTGAGGTGGATACGAGTTTTTACGCGATTCCCTCACCACAAACGACGGAAAAATGGGTGGAGCGGACGCCTGCTGAATTTAATTTTGTAGTGAAGGCATTTCAGGCAATGACAAAGCATAAAGAATGGCAACAATATTATGATTCGGAAACGGAAATGTATCGTCGGTTTATGGATGCGATTGCTCCGATGAGTGAGCGCGGGAGATTGAAAGCTATTCTGTTTCAATTCCCTCCTTATTTCGGATGTACGAAGGAAAATGTGACGTATATACGAGCTGTCCGTGAGAAAATGGGGGACCTACCGCTTGCGATTGAGTTTCGAAATAAAACGTGGTATACCGAGACGACGACACCTCAGACTTTGGCATTGCTTGAAGAGCTAAACTTTATTCATACGGTTGTGGATGAGCCGCAAGTAGGTAATGGTAGCGTACCTATTGTGCTTAGAGCAACTAATAAAGAGGTGACATTAATACGACTTCACGGTAGAAATAGTGCGGGATGGATGAAAGCGAATAGCCCAGAATGGCGGGAAGTTCGGACGCTTTATCGTTATAACGCAGAGGAAATAAATTATTGGGCAGAGAATATTCGTTATTTACAAAAGCAGACGAAAGAGATTATTGTAATCTTCAATAATAACTCTGGTGGGGATGCGGCGGATAATGCTAAGGATTTGCAACGAGCATTAGATATTTCTTATGAAGGACTTGCGCCGATGCAGATGAATTTGTTTGATCTATAAAAATAAGGAGAGGGTATTCTCTCCTTATTTTGGTTTTAGGATACCTAGAAAAAGTATAGAATCAGGGCTAAAAATCGATTTTAGCTCTTTTTGAATTATATATATTAAAGATACTCGGAGTGTGTTATAATAGGGGAAATGATAAAGGAGAGGTTAAAATGACACGAAGAGATAATAATGATACTATTCCTCCGACATTAGCAAGAATTACAATTTCTAATGAATTCGAGATTTTAAATAAATTGAGAGAATCACAAGAGGACAAACAAAATGGCCGTACAGTGAGTTCAAAAGTTGCTTGGTCGAAGCTGGGGTTTAGTAGTAAGTATGGAAAGTGAAATTAAAATTAAAATCGAGTGGTCTGACGCTTTTCAAGAAGATATTTCTGCGATTATTCATTACTTAGATTACCAGTATTGTAATGAGATTCAAAAAACTAAATTTTATCAGAAGCTTGAGAAGGTAGAATCGCGATTAACTATTTTTCCGTTGATGGGGCAGGTTTTGCAAGATCCTAAATATCAGCGGGAATATCGGAGAGTTCGGATTGGCAAGGCCTACTTGGTATTTTATGAAGTACTTTTGGATGAGGGAAAAGTGATTTTACATCGGATTTTGGCGCAAGAACAGAATTATGATGTATTAATTCGCGAAGATGGCGCAGTTTATGACGATGAAAAACAGTAGATAAGCTCTTTTTGATACAGAGCCCACCTACTGTTTTATTTATTCTGTAATACCGATGATAAAACTGATTGCTAAGATAATTAATACGATCGCTGTGATACCAACGTATAGATAGTCTTTCTCTTTCAAAAAAGTAACGAGGGAGACTACAACGCGTAAAACTGGAGTTAAGATCAAGCAGAAAAGTCCGAACATGATGATGGCATATGGCTTTAGCTCGCCAATTCCAGTGAAGATGGCTGTTAGCGTTGTTGGATAGGTCGTTCCTGGATAACCACTTGTTCCAGTGAACATTAATAGAAGCATACCAATGAGAATGATTGCTGCACTTAGCATCACGCCAATTCGTAGTAAAGAACTGACGACGAGTTCGACTTGGTGCATTTCTTCGTCTTTTGTTGGTTTATTTGCCATCTAGATCCACCCCAATCCTTCTAAAATCATTTGCAAGGCAACGTAAATCAGGACGGGAATAAATACGAGACGGATAACTTTACTTTTTAGACGTTGCATAATTCTTGTTCCGATTGTGGCGCCGATTAAAACACCAATTGCGACGGGACCGGCGATTAGAGGATCGATGTCACCGCGGAATAAATAAACAGTGGCACTTGCCGCGGCAGTTACGCCCATCATTAAATTACTCGTGGCACTAGAAACTTTGAGTGGCATCTTCATGAAAACATCGAGCGCCATCACTTTAAACGCTCCACTTCCGATACCAAGTAAGCCACTTGCAATCCCTGCGCCATACATAACGCCAAATCCAGCAGGCACGTTTGCGACTTCATAATCGACTTGTTTTTTTAGCGCTTTATCATAGTAAGTATCATGAAGACGCAGTTTTGTTGCGATAGGGTCTGGCTTCACATTAGTTGGGAATTCTGAGCCTACTTTTTTGATCATTGTAATTGCAGAATATAATAAAAGAAAACCAAAGATCATGTAGAGTGCTGTTGCGGAGATAAGTCCGCCAATAAACGCCCCGGTCACGGCTCCAAGCGTCGTTGCGATTTCTAGAAACATACCAACACGTAAATTTGTAATTCGATCTTTTATGTAGGCAATTGCTGAACCACTACTTGTGGCGATGACGGAAATGATACTGGCGCCAATGGCATACTTGATATCGATGCCAAATAGGAGTGTAAGTGCGGGTGTGACGATAATTCCACCACCAAGACCGAGTATTGATCCAAGCACTCCTGCAAAAATAGCGATGAGTAAAAGTGCAAAAATTTGATAGATGTCCAAGGATTTTCCCTCCTTTTTTAGTGTATACTCTCCATCATACGCCATTTCAGGCATATTGAAAAGACAAAAGAGGGATAAAATACAGTTTTGTGACGTGTCAAAAAGAGTCATTTAGGCTACAATAGAAGAAGATGAAAGAAGGGGATGTTACCATGATAAGTTTAACGATTTGGCATACGAATGATATTCATAGTCATCTAGAAAAATGGCCACGCATCTTTGCCTTTTTACGGGAAAAACGTTTGGCTTCGAATGACGATTTATTTTTTGATATAGGCGATTTTATTGACCGGGTGCATCCTTTTACGGAAGGTTCGATGGGACAAGGAAATATTGGGCTTTTGAATAAGTTGCCATATGATGCGGTTACGATTGGTAATAATGAAGGGGCGGCTTTGGGGCATGATGAGCTGGAGCATTTATATGATGAGGCGGTGTTTCCTGTTGTCTGTTGTAATGTGTATGAGGACAAGGCGCAGAAAGAGTTGGCAAAGTTTGCACAACCGCATATTTATATGACGCGAGATAATGTGAAAATTGCGATTATCGGTGCAACTGCTTGTTTTACAGATTATTATGAGGCACTGGGATGGGGCGTCATGGAACCGATTCAAGCCATTAAGCGTGAGGTCCATAGGGTAGAGGCGGACGTTATTATTTTGCTTAGCCATCTTGGTTTGCCACTCGATGAACAAATTGCGATGGAAATACCAGAAATAGATGTGATTCTTGGTGGGCATACGCATCATCTGCTGGAGAATGGAAAAGATGTGAACGGTGTGCTACTTGCAGCGGCTGGTAGATGGGGCGAATATTTTGGTGAGGTCACGCTAGAGTTTGATGAAATGACTGGAAAAATAGCGTCAAAACAAGCACGGGTGTATGAAACGATGAATTTACCAGCACCTGTGGATGAAGCGGATCAAGTGGCGGCATTTTTGAATCAAGGGATGGCAGAACTCGAACAGAAAGTGGTTGCACTTCCGCATCAATTAGAGCATAATTGGTATAAACCATCTGAGGTTTCTGAGCTTTTTCATGAGGCTGCTTGTGAATGGACAGAAGCGGATACTTTCTTAACAAACGCGGGTATTTATATGACGGATTTACCAAAAGGGATTGTGACGGCATACGATATTCATCAGCTGTTACCGCATCCGCTGAACTTTATTGTGCTTTCGATGACGGGAATGGAGCTTGATGTTCTGATTCACGAGATTGCTGAAAAAGAGGAAGAGTTGCGAGATATACCGCTGCGTGGATTTGGTTTTCGTGGGGAAGTTTTCGGTGCGATTTTGACGAAGCGTATGTCTTTTGATGCGGATTTGGATAGAGCATTATGGGATGGTGGTGCGATTGATCCTGATAAGATATATCGGGTCGCGACGCATGACACGTTTGTATATGCCCCATTTTTCCCGATTATTAAACGGGTGGCTAAAAAAGAAGTGTACACGCCAGAATTGTTGCGTGATGTAATGACATGGAAATTAAAAGAAAAATATAGTGAGGGAGGTTGACTTGAAACATGATTACGATTCAGAATGTCACGTATGAAATTATTAAGGATAACCGTGAAGCTTTTGACGAAGAGGCTTTGACAGAGAGATATAGCGATATTTTGACGCGTTACGATTATATTGTTGGTGATTGGGGTTATGATCAGCTGCGATTGAAAGGCTTTTTTGATGATGATAATCGGAAGGCGACCTATGATACTAAAATAAGCACGTTAAATGAATACTTATACGAGTATTGTAATTTTGGCTGTAAGTATTTTGTGATTAAGAAGGTTGTAAAATAAGTAGACGGAGAAAGAGGTAAGGACTATTGAAATATGATGGCTATTTAATTGATTTGGATGGGACGATGTATCTTGGAAGTGAGCCAATACCTGAGGCGCCGGGCTTTATTGAAAAACTAGATCAAGCGCATATTCCGTATTTATATGTAACGAATAATTCATCAAAAACGCCGGAACAGGTTGCGGCAACTTTGCGGAAATTTGATATTCCAGCGACAACGGATCAAGTGTTTACGACATCGCAAGCAACGGTACAATTTATGTTGGAACAGGTCGACCGAGAAAAAACGGTTTACTTGATTGGCGAAGAAGGCGTTAGACATGAGATTGAGCAGGCTGGTTTTGTGTTGACGGCGGATAATCCTGACTTTGTGGTGATGGGAATTGACCGGGAGATTAATTATGAGAAGTTAGCGACGGCGACGATGGCTGTGCGTGCAGGCGCGATGTTTATTTCAACAAACGGGGACGCGGCGATTCCAACGGAGCGTGGATTGCTTCCTGGGAATGGTTCGATCACGTCTGTCGTGACTGTAGCTACAGGCGTGAAGCCAATTTTTATTGGGAAACCGGAAGCTATTATTATGGAGCAAGCAATCGCAAAGCTGGGCGTGAAAAAAGAGCGCGTGATCATGGTTGGCGATAATTATGAGACGGATATTTTAGCAGGGATCAGATACGGTATTGACACGCTGATCGTTCATACAGGTTTCACCTCGCCGGAACAGTTGGCGAAGAAGGAAGTACAGCCGATTCATCGTGTTATGAATTTGTCTGAATGGGAATTAGAATAAGACGCAAACGAGGACGGATACTTATTTTTAGTGGTCGTCTTTTTTTGTTAGATGATTAGGAGAGGTGCGGGGACATGGCTATTTTTAATGATATTTTTGTCGTATTTTTAATCGTGATGACGGCCTTTTTTGTAGCGAGTGAATTTGCGATTGTGGCGATACGAAAACCGACTGTGCGGCAATTGGTTGTTAGCGGAAATCCGCGTGCGAAATATGTGGAAAAAGTGACGGCGAATATGAACGACTATCTTGCGGCTTGCCAACTCGGAAATACGCTAGCTGCTCTTGCAATGGGGTGGGTCGGCGAGGCGACGATGCGCGGGTGGTTACAGCCACTTTTTGATATGCTACCATTACCTGAATCTGTGGAAGGGCCAATCGCAATTTTCACGTCCTTCATTTTGATCACGTTTTTGAATGTTGTTTTGGGGGAACTTGCACCGAAAACGTTCACGATTCATAGCACGGAAAAAGTAGCGATGTTTATTGCCAGGCCGCTAATTTGGTGGTATTACATAACGTTTCCATTGAATTGGTTACTGAATCATTCGGCTAATCTGATTACGAGAATGTTTGGTGTGACGCCAGATAATGACATGGACCGAATGACGCCAACGGAATTAAAAATTGTGTTCGAAGACAGCTACCAGCAAGGTTTACTGAATCCACAAGAGTTTCGCTATATGCAAAATATTTTTAAGCTAGACGACGTGCCAGCGCAGGAAGTGATGATTCCACGGACAAAAATGATCACGATTAGTAAGTCGGACACGGTGCAGGATTTGCTCGAATTAACGGCGCGGGAAACGTATCATATTTTTCCAGTGACGGAAGAGCGAGATAAGGATCATATTATCGGGATGCTACAGGTGAGTGTTGTAATGGCTGGATTGGGACGAGATTTGGCGATTTTAGAACAACAAATTGAGAAATTTATGACGCCGATTATGCAGGTTTTTGAGGGAATGAAGTTGCAGGAATTATTGTTTAAAATGCAGCAAGAAGGGCAAAGTTTCGTGATTTTGACTGATGAATATGGAGGCACTTCTGGGCTTATTACATTGGAAGATGTGATGGAAATCATTGTTGGGGACATGGAAGAAGTCACAGCTCCAAAAGGCATCAGAAAGGTCGCTGAGGGACATTTTGTGATCGAGGGTAATGAGCCGCTAATATCTGTGGAAGAGGAACTTAGCATCGAACTGAGCGCTCCTGGTGTACACACACTTTCAGGTTGGCTACTTTATCAGCAATTTGATCTGGAAACGGGAGACTTTCTTGAGGAATCTGGCTGGCGTTTTACGATTCGAAGTATGAATAAGAACTCGATTAGGCAGATTGAGGCTATAAAAACAAATAAAGAAGCATCGGAACTCTAGTTTAGAGAGCGATGCTTCTTATTATTTCACGATATCATCATGGTAACTATGCGCCAAGCGACTCGCGGCAGCGGCAGCAATAGCCCCAACGATATCATCAAGGAACGTATGAACTTGCTTGCCATCGTGCTCGTTTAATTTAGCCAAAATTCCAGGCTTCACTTTATCGATATAACCATAGTTTGTAAATCCGATCGAACCGTAAACATTAACGATGGAAAGCGCTAGAATTTCATCGACACCGTAGAGGCCTTCATCGGCACTAATGATGTTTTGAAGTGGCTGTACAAGCTTGCCTTCCTCTGCCAAAACATCTAACTGAATTCCCGTTAAGATCGCATTTTGGACCTCGCGCTTACGCAATACACGTTCGACATTATCGCGACAAATATCAATGCTTAACTCGGAATGATATTGTTTTTGTAGAAATAGCACCAAATCGGCGATATCATCAATCGTTACACCACGCTCTATCAGCCATTCACGTGCTTTTGTCTCTAGTTCACTTTGTTTTTCAACCATTCTCTATTCTCTCCTTTACACGAACAAAATAAGTACAAGTTTCGATTAAAAAACTTGTACTACTTCTTTAAAACCCATTACCCTTTCAGATAAAGTGAGTTCAATTCCCATTTTTAATGTCATATCAGAACTTGGACACGTTTCACAAGCTCCTAATAAACGAATTTTTACAATACCATCGGGCGTTACTTCTACAAGCTCATAATCGCCACCATCTCTTACTAAAAAAGGTCTAAATTTCTTAAGAGCAGTATCCACTTCCGCATACATTTCGGTATTCATGGCATTCGACTCCTTTCTAACTGTGAATCATTCTCACTTATATTTCCTATTATAACAGTATCAGAAAAAAAAGAAAGAGATAGCGTTCGAAAAAAGGCGTCTGGAGTTATGTATGCAATACTTTAAGAAAAATGTCGCATCCCTAAGGCTCAAGAAGGGATACGACAAATTTCATATAGCCAGATGGGTAAATCTGACTAAAAAGGGAGTGTTACTTTTATGTTGACCGTGTGGATTAAGCACGGTTACAACCAGCTAGAATTCATTAATGCACTACTTAAACGCATTAAAGTGAATAACGTAATTATAATATAGACAGAATAGCGTGTCAACAAATACATATCCAAATAGTTTTGCAATTCAAACGATCAATCCGTTTACTCGCTTTTAAAGGCTATATTTTGTAGAATAAAAGAGAGGTGAGCAAAGATGGAAAAAGAAGCGAAAATTTTTGTTTATGGGTCATCGGTTATTTGTGCAAGTTGCGTTGGTGCACCATCTTCTAAGGAAACAGAAGAGTGGCTTCGGGCTGCGATAGGTCGCAAATTCCCAGAACAGCCATTTCAAGTAGAGTATGTTGATATTTTCGCACCACAAGAAGAAGCTGAGTTGTCTCGCATTGCCAATATGATCGTAGAAGAGGACTATATGTACCCCGTGATTGTGATTGATGGAAATGTCATTGCAGAAGGAAATCCACGCTTGAAAGATATTTATGCGATGATGACAGAACGAGGTTATCAGCCAGCATAATGGATTGGAGGGAAAGATGAATCCGATTATCGAATTTTGTGTTAACAATGTAGCTTCGGGAGCACAGGAAGCATTTGATACATTAGATGCTGATCCAGCCCTCGATGTGATTGAATATGATTGTCTGACGTATTGCGATTTATGTGCATCCTCCATGTTTGCTTTGGTAGATGGGGAAGTGGTTCGCGGTGAAACACCTGCCGAACTAGTTGCGAATGTATATCAGTTTTTGGAGGACAACCCGTTTTAATAGAAAAATACGCTGGTTCGAGGAAGTAATCATAGTTCCTTGAACCAGCGTATTTTTTATTTTATAAAATTGTCTATTGGGATATTGCCATTTTGAATTGTGTAGATTTGCTTGTAGGTCTTGGGATTATCAATAATTGCGGCGAGGAAAAGTGCGACATCAGCTCGTGTGATTGTTGATTTTTCTTGCGTGTAGTCGCTGATATGTTCCGTTGCGGGTTCATTGGTGAGTGATACAGGGCGAACGATTGTGTAATCCAGATCGCTTTGTTGTACTACTTTGTCCGCATTTCCTTTGGCGATGAGGTAGTTTTCGAGTGATTCAGGACCACTTTCAGGTTGATCAGCGCCGATTGAGCTTACGATGACAAAACGCGGTACTTTCTTTTGTTCAGCGTATTCAGCGGCTCTTATTGCAGCGTTTTGATCGATGGAAATTGTTTTTTCAGGGCCTGTGTGTCCGCCGGAACCTGCGGTGAAAATAACGGCATCGATACCGTCGTAAGCCGAGCTGAAATCGTCTTCTAAGTCCGCGATGATGACTTTGGCGCCGAGTTTTTCTAGGTCTGCGCGTTGTTCTTCTTTGCGGATTAGTGCTGTGACTGTGTGCGCGGTGTTTTTGGATAGATTTGATACGGTTTGTTTGCCGATTTGACCATTTGCTCCTAGGATTAAGATGTTCATGGGAAAACTTCCTTTCTTGGAACTAATTTGAAGTGTTGATTGTTGGTTTAGGTTCTCGATTTTTATGAGTTTGTAGTGGGGTTGTCCGTCATCCGTCATGCTTGGAATTATTGCTTGTTTTTTTAGTGAATTTTTGAGGTTTAGGGAAGCTGTGGTCTCAAATTTTTGTGTTTTTTTGTGTTTGGCGCCTCCGGATCTAGCTCCAGAAGCCAGATCCTCGAAGCTTTCACGCCCTCCGCAAAAACCAAGAACGGGTTTTCACTGCGGCCGCTCCAAGCTTTTTCGGACCTAACGGGCTTCTTCCGCTTTTCAGGCGATCTAGCTTCAACGGCCAACTCCTCGAAAACTTCACGCCCTCCACAAAAATCAAGTGCGGATTTTTATTGCGGCCGCTCCAGTTTTTTCGGAGCTGAACGGGCCGTTTCTGCTTTTCTGGTGATCCGGCTTCAAGAGCCAGCCTCTCGGAAATTTCGTGGCCTCCGTAAAAGTCAAAGGAGGACTTTCACTGCGCCCCCTAACAATTAAAAGGTTGTCAGTCTCGCGTTGCTCAACTGCCTATTGATTCACTAAATCAAACCAAACTACGGTTTGAAAGTTCATCAACATAACGGGCTGTCTCAGCACTTCAGTCAAGATCGGGAAATCATAGTGTGGAAATAGTGTATGTGTTGCGTCATGGTTAGCGCCTTCGGATCCGGCTTCGACAGCCAGCCTCTCGGAATTTTCGGTGCCTCCGCAAAAACCAAGTGCGGGTTTTCACTGCGCCCCCTAACAAATTCTGTCGAGGCTAACGGGCTGTCTCAGCACTTCAGTCAAACATCGAGCTCGAGTGCATTGGTTGAACCCTAGACTTTGGATCGATGTAATTCATCGCGTTATTTACGGCGGTTGGGGCTTCTCCAAATCCGGTTGCGATTAGTTTTACTTTGCCATCGTAGGTGCAAACGTCGCCAGCGGAGTAAATGCCGGGGATGTTTGTCTCCATTTTGGAGTTGACGACGATCGAGTTGCGCTCAATGTCAAGACCCCATTCTTTAATCGGCCCTAGTGAGGAAACGAAGCCGTAGTTTACGATAAAATCATCAATTTCAAGGACTTCTTTGCGATCGCCTTTGACTTCTTCTAAAACAATTTGGGTCATCTGCTCGGAATCACCAATAATGTCTGTCGGGATGAACGGTGTTTTGACTGTAATCGTGGATTGCTCTAGTTTTTCAACGCTATGCTCATGCGCGCGGAATGCGTTTCGGCGATGGATAATAGAAACTTCTTTGGCAATCGGTTCTAACATTAACGCCCAATCCACCGCGGAATCTCCACCGCCACAAACGGCTACGCGGCGACCAGAAAAACGGCTCAGATCATTGATGAAGTAATGCAAATTCTTGCCTTCATATTGCAAAGCGTCATCTAGTTCTAAACGACGCGGTTGGAAAGCACCATTTCCAGCTGTGATAATGATCGCTTTACTATAGTGTGTATCTTGGTTTGTGCTTATTTCAAATGTGCCATCCGCTTGTTTTTCAACGCTTGCAACGGCTTCTTCTAAACAGATCGTTGGGTTAAAAGGCTTCATTTGTTCAATCAAGTTATTGACTAATTCTTGTGCGCGAACTTTTGGAAAACCAGGGATGTCGTAAATATATTTTTCAGGGTAGAGTGTGGAAAGTTGCCCGCCCAGTTGAGGTAAGCTCTCGATAATTTTCACGTTTACTTTTCTCATACCCGCATAAAAGGCAGCAAATAGTCCAGCGGGTCCACCGCCGATAATCGTTATATCATAAATTTTTGTTTGATCGTCCACAAAAAATCCTCCTTATTTAATAAATGTTTTCTCGAATTTTTGATAACAAGACCATTCTACCACAAATTAGACCGAAACTGTATGGCATTGGCTTTCGCAGAGTTTTTTGGATGCCTGATGATACTTTTCGTATATTGTGAGGTCCTTCTCTTGAAAAAAAGACTTGAAACAGCTATGATATAGGGTGAGGGCTTTTTGCCTTCTTCTTGGGACGTAGATGTTTAAGCGCAATCTACATAATTGTCATTAGGCTTTGTTCTAGTGCAGTTTTTTGTGAGAAAAATACAATGGGAAAGTGGATGTGATACAGATGAGTAAGCCAAAAATCGTCATTCTGGGAGCTGGGTATGGTGGCTTGAAAACGTTGCGTAAGTTGCAACAATTGAATGTAGAAGCAGAATTAGTATTGGTGAACAAAAATGACTATCATCATGAAACAACATGGTTACATGAAGCGGCCGCAGGAACGTTAGATGCAGACAAATTGATGTATCCAATCGCGAAAGTAGTCAATCCGACTAAAACAACTTTCATTCAAGATACTGTGGAGAAAATCAATAAAGATGACAAAACAGTAACATTGACGAACAAAGGGGATATTGCGTACGACTTCTTGCTTATTGCACTTGGTTCAGAAGCAGAAACATTCGGTATTAGCGGTTTGAAAGAATATGCATATACCATTACAAGCATTGATTCTGTGAAGAAAATTCGTGCACAAATCGAAGGAAGTTTTGCGAAATGGAAAACAGAACAACGCGATGAGTTATTGACAATCGTCGTTGGTGGCGCTGGATTCACGGGGATTGAGTTCTTAGGGGAACTAACAAACCGCATTCCAGAACTTGTGAAAAAATATGACGTACCTCGTGAAAAAGTCCGCATTGTTTGTATGGAGGCTTCACCAAAAGTGTTGCCACAATTCGATGCAAAACTAGTAGACTATGGCGTAGGCGTTTTAGAAGACCGTGGTGTAGAGTTTAACGTTGGGACTCCAGTGAAAGAAGCTACAGCAGACGGTATTAAATATGCGAAAAGTGAAACAGAGGACGTGGAGATCAAAGCGGCGACTGTTATCTGGGCCGCTGGTGTACGTGGAAATAGCGTTATCGAAGCATCTGGATTCGAAGCTGGCCGTGGTCGTGTGAAAGTGAACGACGATTTGACAGTTCCAGGCAACGAAGAAATTTTGATTATCGGAGATTGTTCGTTAATGATTAACCCGGCAAATGATCGTCCGTACCCGCCAACAGCGCAAATTGCGATGCAACAAGCGGATAT
The DNA here is from genome assembly GCF_003534205.1 of Listeria weihenstephanensis. Taxonomy (NCBI): domain Bacteria; kingdom Bacillati; phylum Bacillota; class Bacilli; order Caryophanales; family Listeriaceae; genus Paenilisteria; species Paenilisteria weihenstephanensis. Next base: position 605,504 of record NZ_CP011102.1, read on the forward strand.
TGCCGCAGCGAATCTTGCTAAATTGGTAGCGGGTCACACAGAGCTAGCGCCATTCGTATATCACGAAAAAGGTACTGTTTGCTCGATCGGGGACAATGATGCAATCGGCGTTGTTATGGGCCGAAGCTTAAAAGGCTACCCAGCATCTGTTATGAAAAAAGTAATCGATGACCGTGCTTTACTCCAAATTGGTGGTACAGGCGTTATGATGAATAAAGGTAAATTTAAGTTTTATAAATAACATTTAAAAATAAAAAGAACCTGAACGAAAAGCTATTGATAGCCTATTCGTTCAGGTTCTTTTGCTATTTACGTCGAGTGAGATAGAAACTGCTTGTTAGGGCTAAGGTTCCGAGAAGGATGAGTAGACATTCTGATTTTTCTCCAGTTGCTGGTAGCTTGGTTAGCCTTGCTGATGTATCTGTTGCGCTAATCTCTGAGGTGACGGATGTTCTAGCCACAGGTGTTATCGTCCCCGCTTTGGAGGGGGTGCTAGGCTTGAGGGGGATATTCGGTTTTGGCGTAGGTGGTATTGGGGCTGTTTTGTTTTTTATGGTCAATTCTACAGGCTGGGTCGGATTAAAAGGAATGGTGAAGGGAGAAGGCTTAGCAGAACGCTCATATCCTTCGGGCGCTGTAACCTCCGTTAAAATATAGTCGCCAGGAACCAAGCCAGACATTGTCGCAATGCCACTTTTATTTGTTGTTATTGTTCCAAGGTCCTCTCCTGATTTTGTCATTACTTCAAAAATAGCATTTGGTAATGCTTGATTTTGTTCCCCAACTTTATGGACGTTGACAGATCCAGTTTTCAGTTGGTTTGTAACGTTGACTTCAATCGGAGTAGTTTGTTCGTAAACGATTTTAAAGGATATAGGCTGTGGCTGTAGTTGATAGCCTACTGGAGCGGTGGTTTCTTTTGCCGTATAAGTACCAGGGATTAAGTCATTGACCATGCTGATTCCACTTGTATCTGTCGTCGTGTTGGTGACAATTTTTCCATCGCTATCTAGTATATTGAATGAGGCTCCAGCTAGATTTTTAGTACCATCTGTTTTATGGATGATCGCGGAACCAATTGTCGTTAATCCGGCATCCATAGAGATAACTTCTGAGCGGATAGTAGGAACGCTGATCGTGGCAAGTCCGTTTTTATTCGGATCAGAATCCCGCGCGGAGTCACCACCACTTTTCTGTTTCGTAAAGGCATAGTGACTTGGGTCGGGATTAACGAAGGAGATACCATAATTTCCAGGTAGTAAACCGCTGAATAAATAACCACCTAAATCATTGGTTGTCTGGGTTTGAAGGAGGGAACCTTGATTGTCATATAGCTTTACTTCTACACCAGGGGCTGGGGACTCTCCGTTATCTTGCACACCATTCCCGTTTTCATCATGCCACACATAATCGCCCAACTGCGCGCCTGCAATATTGATATACAAGTTGATGTCATCTAAAAAATTCCCAATAGTCAAATTACCCGTAGACGTAGAAATAGGTGCAAAAGTAAGCCGTGTATGCGTTTGACCAGCAGGGACGACATAGGTGCCAGAATAAGTACGCCATTCTTGGTCATCGGAGGCTAAGAGTATTGGGGCTAAGTTGTCAGGCGCGCCAATTAGTAGCTCGGCAGAATCGACACCGCTACGACCACGATGCGCAAAACTCCAAGTTAAGGTGGAACCAGGGATCGTTTTTATATCCTGATACACAGGACCGGGACCATCAGAATTTAGTTCAATGAAATTATTTCCCGAATAGGCAGGGACGCCTTGGCCATTCCCATTTTGCCAGACTTCAATCCTGCCAGAAGGATTAGAGGTTCCCCAAGCTTCGACGCCTTCTTGATCGACATACCAAACATTAGGTGAACCAGCATGAACACCGAAATCGGCAATATCTACTGCTTCAAAATCAGCATTTTTAATAAGCCATGATATTTTCCAATTATTATCAGAAAAATCTGATGTTGCTTCTGCTTTCATGCTACCAAAACCAACAACTAAAAAAAGCACAGCAATAAAAAGCCATTTTAAATTCTCTTTTAACATCGAACTCAACTCCTATTTTCTATTCTTACCTTATCCCAACTACCCTTCTGGCAAGGAATTAAAACGAATGTAACAAAAAAGACGACCAAGCATGCGCTGATCGCCTTGTTTTTCTTATAAAAGTCCAAATAAGTAATCCACGATAAATCCAATTGCAATACCGGTTAGGGCACCGAAAAATACTTCCATTGGTTTATGTCCAAGCATTTCTTTTAAATGTTTTTGTTTTTCTTCTTGTCCTGGTTCGGTTAGTCCTTTTGCATGTTCTACAAATTCTTGGAAATCGCGAGCAAGACGGTTAAGCACTATGGCTTGCTCTCCTGCTTGACGACGAACGCCAGTGGCATCAAACATCACGATAATACCGAATACAACAGCAATAGCAAAATAAGGAGATTCAATTCCGTATGTGATAGCAAGTGTAGTCATTAGCGCTGTTACAGCAGCCGAATGTGAACTAGGCATGCCTCCCGTTGAAAACATGAGACCCCATTGTAACTTTCTATAGACGAGCAAATGGATTGGAACTTTGACAAATTGCGCGAAAAAAATGGCAATAAGCGAAGCAATTAAAGGTACATTGATTAACATGGCGATCTCCTCTTCCCTAGCAAACAGTTATATTATTATTGTACCACAAGAGGGCAACGAGGAAACCTATATAGATCAAATCAAAGCCCGACTTTTAAAAATAAGCTATAATGAAAAATAGGATGGCAGAAGAGTGGAGGTAATAATGATGAGTTTAGGTGACTACTTGGAAATGGAATTGGTAGAGCAAACACAAGAATTTACGAAAGTAAGGATGCCAGTTAATGATAAAACGCGACAACCATTCGGCTTTTTGCATGGTGGGGCTTCAGTAGCCTTAGCGGAACAAACAGCGAGTTTAGGGGCATCTGGGCACATTCAGGAATCTGAAATTGTCTTTGGACTTGAGATTAACGCGAATCATCTTTCATCGATACAAGAAGGCTACGTGCTTGCAACAGCGACTCCAATACATATTGGCAGAAGCACGCACGTCTGGCAGGTTGAAATTCGTGATGAAGTGACTGACAAGTTGATTTGCATTAGCAGGTGTACACTTGCTGTCAAAGTAAGACGGTAATACAAAAATGCCATGTCCCAATCTTCCTCGGGGACATGGCATTTTTTCATTCTTTTTTATCTGTATTATTTTCCTCATCAAGTTCAATAATTTCTTGCTCGGAGTCATCGGATTCGCGCTCAATCAAGGTTTCTTCTTGTTCGCGAGCTACGTCTTCCTGCTCTTCGCGTTCTTCTACTTTTTCATCGCGTAATTCCCAGTCGAGTTGTTCTTCTAGTTCCTCACGTTCTTGACGCTCACGCTCCAACTGTTCTTGCTTGATAATAATATTTTTCCGTTGCTTAATATCGTCTTTTTTCACGGAGCGCAGTTGGTCACGAATTCGAATCGCCAGTGGCACACCCGTATCGTAAGCAGCACGGTTAATCAAGTGAGAAGCAATCGGCGTTGTCAGGTAAATAAACAGAATCGCGAGGATAACGCGGGCATTAAAGCCTTCCCCTGAATGAAAAAAGTAACCAACCGTTGCAAAAAGCAATAAACTAACGCCAAATGTGTTACTAATACCCGCCGCATGTGTCCGGGTGTAAACGTCAGGCAAACGAATGACACCGATCGCCGCTAAAATACTGAGTAAGGCAGCGATCAAAATCATAACCGAAATAATCACTTCAATTATCACGTTCACGTTCAATCACCTTACCTTTCTCAATAAATTTGGCAAAAGAAACGGTACCGATAAACGCGAGCAATGCGATCAAAAGAATAACATCAAGATACGCACTTGTATCCAGTAACATCGAAAGTAGGGCAACGATGGCAACAAGGTTCATCCCAATCGAATCGAGCGCCACTACTTTATCCGAAGTTGTCGGTCCTTTTAAAATACGGTACAAATAGAGGAAGATTGAAACGGAATATAGGAACAGGGCAATGGAGAGGACGGCCGTTATAATAATCAATGGAACACCTCCATAATCGCGCCTTCATAGGATTTACGAATTGTCGCGATTTCTTCTTCAATATTTGGAACGTGGAGCGAATGCACGTAAATTGCTTTGTAATCATCGGAAATATCGATCGAAAGAGTTCCTGGTGTCAGCGTAATTAAAATCGCCAACATCGTTACTTCCCAATCGGTTTCAAGCGTCGTTTCATAACGGAAAATTCCAGGTCTGATGTTCATGTCCTTTTTAAGAACGATACGCGCCACCATCACCGTTGAAATAATTAAGTCTTTAAAGAAGTTAAACATCAATTTTACAAGCGCTAGGATCCGCCAAATGTAAAAGCGGGAGCCAAGGAAACGCCGCATGAAAAACAGTAGGAAAATCCCAATAATAAAGCCAACAATGAAGGTCCCGATTGTAAAAGATGACTGCAGGAACATCCACAAAGCGGCAAGAATAAGATTTATAATTAATTGAAACGCCATGTTTGCATCACTCCCCCAGTACCGCTTGAATGTAGATCGATGGGTCCACTAAAGGATCAACCGCTTTTGTGATCAATGGATACATGGCTTCTGAAAAAATACCATAACCAACTGAAATCACGAGTAAGAACAAGACGGGTACCATCATTTTTCGGTACGGAATATCTAATTTGAAATCGCCCTTCTTTTCGCCCCAGAAACCTTTGGAGAAAATCTTGATCATGGAGAGTAGGACGAATAGGCTCGAGAGAAGGACAACAATTCCGCCTACATAATTCTGAACAGAAAAAGCGCCTTCTATAATTAAAAGTTTGCCAATAAATCCGCTAAGAGGTGGGATACCAGCAAGTCCAAGCGCTGCGATAAAGAACGCCCAGCCAAGCGACGGTTTCACGCTCATTAGCCCACTGAATTTCTTAATGCTCGAGAAGCCAGTCATCGCGATAATAACACCGATAACGAGGAATAGTGTCCCTTTAATCAGCATATCATGGATCAAATAGAAGATAGCACCGGTCATCGATTCGCGCGTCATGAGTGACACACTGAATAAAATCACACCGACCGCAATCAAAATATTGTAAATCATAATCGTTTTCATATCATAATAACTAATAGCGCCAATAACACCGAGCACGATCGTGACTAAAGCAAGCGTCGAGAGCAGGGGGAGCGCAAAACTAGTTTCGTTGTAGAAAAAGAGTGTATAGACACGAATAATCGCGTACACGCCAACTTTTGTAAGCAATGCTCCAAATAGGGCGAGAACAGGAATTGGTGGTGCAAAATAGGAACCAGGAAGCCAGAAGTAAAGCGGGAAAATCCCAGCTTTCAATCCAAATACGAATAAGAATAGGACCGCAACAACCGTAATCATCCCAGTATTTCCACCGTGAATCTCCGAAATTTTTTGCGAAATATCCGCCATGTTAAGCGTGCCGAGCATCGAATAAAGCAGGGCAATTGCTACAACAAGGAACGCTGATCCAATCACATTGATCAGCAAGTATTTCACCGTCGCCTTCAATTGAATCGTTGTCCCACCAAGCACGAGTAGCACATAAGACGCCATCAACATGACTTCGAAAAATACGAATAAGTTGAAAATATCACCTGTTAAGAACGAGCCATTCACACCGACGATCATAAATAGGACAGCAGGATAATACAAAAATCTTTCCCGCGGTTTCCCAATCGAATAGAACGAATAAATGAGCGTTGCTAGTAAAATAAGACTGGTCGTTGTAACAAGAAGCACTGCCAACATGTCGCCAACAATCGAAATTCCAAATGGTGCAGGCCAATTCCCAAGCGTCACCGCAACAATTCCGTTTTGATACACGTAATAAACAAGATAAATATTAGCGAGAATCAAAACAATACTAGTAATCAGTGCGAGTATGCGCTGAATCACAACTTTTCGAGGGAGTAATAGCAAGAAGATCGCCCCGAAAAACGGAATCAAAATTGGCATTAAAACAATATTACTCATCATCAGCTTCATGCCCCCTTGTCTTCGAAACACTTTCACTATCAAGCTCCTGATAAGCCCGATAAGCGAGAACAAGGAAGAACGCCGTCACACCAAAACTAATAACTATGGCGGTTAAAATTAAGGCTTGTGGCAACGGATCATTGTAAACAGGAAGTCCCGGCGTATCAAGCAGGGGAGCCTTCCCTTTTTTAAGCCCACCCATTGTCAAAACAATTAAGTTTACCGCGTGGCTTAAAACGGCAGTTCCAAGAATAATACGCAACAAACTTTTTGAAAGAATGAGGTAGGTGGCTGCTGTAAACATGAGCCCAATTAATATCGACATCAATAGTTCCATTTAGTCACTCTCCCCAATCGTCTGAATTATCGTAAGCGTCACACCAACAACGACCAAGTAAACACCTAAGTCAAAAATGGTTGCCGTGTGAAGCGATGTATCACCAAGAATCGGTAAATCCACATGACCAAATTTATGCGTCAAAAATGGATCTCCCATAATAATACCAATCATGCCAGTGCCGACTGCAAACAGCAAACCAACGCCCGTCATCATGATCGTATTAATATTTAACATACTTTTGACAGTCTGCGTATCGTAAGCAATGAGGGTTAGCGTAATCGCACCAGCTGAAATTAAGCCAGCAACGAAGCCACCGCCAGGATTGTAATGCCCACCCATAAATAAATGTAGCGCGAACAGGAGAATAATAAAGACAACAACCTTGGTGACATTACGCAAGAGTACGTCATTTGTTTTCATTTTTTCCCCTCCTAGTTAGGCGTAATTTTATCATTCCAAAAATACCGATGGATGCAATCGCGAGCACAGCCGTTTCGAACAACGTATCAAAGCCACGGAAATCGACGAGAATAACGTTGACAATATTTTTCCCAGCTGCTTTCGTATAGGTATTATCAATATAATATTGTGAAATCGAAGGGAAGAAAGTCGTATCATAGGCTGAAAGTGAGATAAGGAAGACCGTGAGACCGACGCCGATACTAATGAACGTTTTAGCAGAAAGCCAGCGTGGTTTTTCTTCGATATTACTAAACTGCGGCAAATGATAGAAGACAAGCAAGTAAAGCACGACCGAAATCGTTTCAATCACGAGCTGCGTCAACGCAAGATCTGGTGCTCGAGCAACGATGAAGAAAATACTAATCGTATAACCCATGGCGCCGAGTAAAATAATCGAAGTAATACGTGACTTAGAAAACACAATGCCGACAAGCGTCACAATCACAACGAGCACTAAAACATAGTCCATCATTGTAACACGCGAAATCGTCGAAATATCAAAATTAAGCGCATCCGTTGCAAAAATGGTTCCCAGCATCAGAATAATGAACGCCGTCAACATATAATTCAAATACGTTCGAAGCCAACCAGTCATCACCCAAAGCGTGAAGCGATACGATCCTTGCTCCATATAATACAAACTATTATCATACGCCTTACCCCAACGGAAAAATGCAGGAACTTTCTCGGTAATAAAAGGTTTCCACCGATTCGCCGTTTTATATAGAAGAATTCCTAAAATAATAACCCCAGCTGTCATCGCGAGTGCCATCGTGAAGCCATGCCAGAAGCTGATATGAATCGAATAATCCGTCCCATAAAGCGAAGGCATAATGGATTTCACCGCTGGTTCAAGTAACGGTTTTGCAATCAAGTTTGGGAAAAATCCCGTAATAACAACAAGCGCCGCTAAAATCATAGGTGGTAGAAGCAATCCAATCGGAGCCTCATGTGGTTTTTTCGGTAACAAATGTGGTTTGAATTTGCCACCAAATGTTTTGAAGAAGATGATCATGCTGTAAACAAACGTGAAAATACTACCGATCCAAGCAATGACAGGTAAAATCACGCCCCACGTTTCGGCATGAAATAAGTTGAGCGACGTCACATCGACCATACTTTGGAAAAACATCTCCTTGCTAAGGAAACCATTGAACGGCGGCAAACCAGCCATCGCAAACGTTCCGATAAAAGCAATCGTCGCGGTGATTGGCATGATCTGCATCAAACCACCGAGACGCCTAATATCCCGCGTCCCTGTTTCATGATCGACAATTCCAACCATCATAAACAAGCTACCTTTAAATGTGGCGTGATTAAATAAGTGGAACACAGCAGCTACAATTGCGCCGATATAAATATTATCATTCCACGAATCAAAATGAAGCGCAGCAGCTCCGACACCAAGTAAAGTCATAATCAAACCGAGCTGACTAATCGTGGAGTAAGCCAGAATCGCTTTTAAATCCGTCTTTTTCGTCGCAGTAATCGAACCCCAGAAAAGTGTCACAATCCCGACAAGCGTAATCGTCCAGAACCAAGCCCCAGACACCGCAAAAAGAGGTGTGAAACGAGCAACGAGATAAATTCCAGCCTTGACCATTGTCGCGGAATGGAGGTAAGCACTAACTGGCGTCGGCGCTTCCATCGCATCCGGCAACCAAATATGAAACGGTACTTGCGCAGATTTGGTGAACGCCCCCAGCAAAATAAAGATCATCGCGGGAATAAAGAGCGAACTACTCTGAACGAGCGCAGCCTCCGAAATAATTTCTCGTAGTGAGAACGATCCAGTAATAACATGAAGTAATAAAATACCTCCAAGAAGCATTAAGCCTCCAAATACAGTAATCAGTAACGATTTTCGCGCGCCATAACGCGATCGTTCCCTATGGTACCAATATCCAATCAATAGGAATGAACTAATCGAAGTCATTTCCCAGAATAAATACAATACAACTAAATTATCACTTAACACAACTCCGAGCATTGCAGTCATAAAAATAAACAAAAATGCATAAAAATTGTTTAAACGCTCCTTCTTTTTACCTAAGTAGAAAATAGAGTAAAACGTGACAAGCGATCCAATCCCAGTAATAAGCAAAGCAAATAATAAACTAAGCCCATCTACAACGACGGTGAAATTAATACCAAGTGATGGAATCCAAGGCATTGTCTGCGTGACAACCCCATCCATCGTCTGCGGAATAAATGTCAAAAAGTAAATAAATAAAATGACAGGAATCGGCAAAACGATCCATCCAGTATGCAGTTGTTTAGTCCACCTGTAGAAAATGGGAATGAGCATGGCCATGAGAAATGGCAAGAAAATGGCGAGGTGTAGAAATGACAAAAGTTCTCCCTCCTTGATGAAAATAAAGTTTTAATATGACGAAACATCACTACTATTATAAAAGCAATAAAGCTTAAAAATGTAAACCCGAAGATAAAGAATAGGCTGTGATTCTGTGCTCGTGGGTATGTCTCGCTAATAAAGACATGGAACACGCGTTGTTTGCCACAATTTTTATTATAGCATACTTATTTACCTGAAAAAAAGGGTAGGAACTTGAAAAGGATGTGAACAAGATGATATTTTTCGAATTCTATAAATATGAAGGTAGATGAAAAATAAAAAAATCGTTGCTCCAAAAAAAAGAACAACGATTAGACAATTAATCTACATTAACATGGCGTTTCCGATCCGATTTCAAACTAAACCAGAGCAATACAAAAGCGACAAGGAACATAAAACTAGTAAAAACAAACACATTACTCATGCCCACAAATCCAGCCATTGTACCGCCAAGTATCGGGCCGATAACGTTTCCCAAGAAGCGCGCACTTTGATTATAGCCAAGCATTTCTCCTTGCATTTGACCAGGAGAAGCCAAGCGGATATAAGCCGTCGCACAAGGGACCATACCACCAATCGCAATACCAAACAAGAAGCGGAAGAAAATAAACAGCCATAAATTTGGAACAAAAGCTTGAGGTAAAACAAAGAGTGCCGCCAAAATTAGTAGGATATTCAAAATCTTTTCATACCCATATTTGTCCCCAAGCTCGCCCCATTTCCGCGTCATCACCAAGTTCCCAAAACCAGCTGCCGAAAAAGCGAGTCCAGACAATAGCGCCACATTATCCGTGTGAGTTAACTGCCCGACATAGAGTGCAAGAAGGGGTTGAACGCTAAAATTAGCAACCTGAATGAGTAACGAAATAATCATCACCATCATTAAAACCCGCAGTTGGAAAATATGTTTCAACACTTCCCGACGCGAGTATGTTACTTTCTTTTGGCCTTCTAAATCAGGTCGAACTTCTTTCAACCCGAACGTTACTAGAAGTGCCGCAACAAAAATGGCAATCCCGGTAATAATAAATGTGCTTGAGAACCCAAAGAAATCAGCCAAAGCTCCACCGAGTAATGGACCAAATAGCATCCCAGTTACACCGCCTAATTGCAGTGTCCCAAGAACTTTTCCAGCCTCGTTCCGGTCCGTCTGCCTTGCAATAAAAGCATTTGAAATCCCGATAAATCCAGTCACAACACCCATAAATATCCGTAGAATCATCATGTATGTTACGGAGTGAGCATAACCCATAAGAAAAATACTAATACTCATCCCAAATGCCGTGAATATCAGAATCTTCTTGAACCCATACTTATCCCCAATTCGTCCCCAAATCGGTGAAAAAATAAAAGCGACTAAAAAAGTCACCCCAAAAATATACCCAGCCCAGCGTTGAACATAAGCCTCACTATAGTCTCCAAACGTTTCAATATACAACGATAAGAAAGGCATAATCATCGTCGTACTAGCCGAAATTAGCAAATTCGCTACCATCAAAATGTACAAATTTCGTTTTTTGATTGACATATAAATCATCCCTCTCCTTATTTAATTTTTATTTGCAGAACTAGTTGGAAATTGAGAAGCAAGATGAATTACTTAGATCAAGTGCTAGCAACAAATACAAGCACATATAAGAGCGGAAAAATAGCTATTTCAACATCGGGAAATAAGCAATCCCAACTTGCGGAACTTCATTTTAGTTTGCAAATATCTAATTCCATTATAGAATAAAGAAGCGAAGAAATAAAAATAAAAGCATTAAGACGGGAGGCATCATGGTCAAAAAAATTGTTATTTGGGGAGCCGCTAGTTTATTATGTATATATGTACTCTCTGTATTTGTGAATTTACTCATAATCTGGTTCAAATAAGAGCAGGCAACTAAAAGTAAAAAAGGAGATAATAAAAATGACATACTATCCACAATTATCAAAAGAAGTAGCAGAAAATGAAAAACTGGTAGCGATGGAAACAAATCGTGGAACCATCAAAATTAAACTATTCCCAGAAATCGCACCAAAAGCAGTAGAAAATTTCTTAACACACGCAGAGAACGGTTACTACAATGGCGTTATTTTCCACCGTATTATTGCTGATTTCATGATTCAAGGTGGCGATCCAGAAGGCGCAGGATATGGCGGCGAAAGTATCTGGGGAGCACCATTCGAAGACGAATTTTCACCAAATGCGTTTAACATTCGTGGCGCACTATCTATGGCAAACGCCGGCCCAGGAACAAACGGTAGCCAATTTTTCATCGTAACCAATAAGAATTTACACCCACAAATGGCAAAACAAATGGAAGGCGCAGGATTCCCAGCAGAAGTCATCGAGGCTTACAAAGCTGGCGGGACACCACATCTAGACGGCCGCCACACAGTATTTGGCCAAGTAGTAGAAGGCATGGAAGTAGTAGACGAAATCGAATCCGTAAGCGTTGGTCCACAAGACAAACCAGTTCACGATGTAGTAATCGAAAAGATCACAGTACTATAATTCACTAAACAATGTTTTCTCACAAAACGCGAGGGCCAAGAAACATTGAAATTCTAGGCAAAAGCGAGTACCGAAGCGGAGCGTACAAAAGTACGAGAGCATCGGAACACAGCTTTTAACGACGAAGCTCAGGAGTGAGACAAACCAAAGATTCCCGAGTTTCCGCAGAACACGCGAGGGCCGAGAAATGTTGAGATTCTAGGCAAAAGCGAGTACCGGAGCGGAACGTACAAAAGTACGAGAGCACCGGAACACAGCTTTTAACGACGAAGCTCAGGAGTGAGACAAACCAAAGATTCCGGAGTCCCCGCAGAACACGCGAGGGCCGAGAAATGTTGAGATTCTAGGCAAAAGTGAGTACCGAAGCGGAGCGTACAAAAGTACGAGAGCATCGGAACACAGCTTTTAACGACGAAGCTCAGGAGTGAGACAAACCAAAGATTCCCGAGTTCCCGCAGAACACGCGAGGGCCGAGAAATGTTGAGATTCTAGGCAAAAGTGAGTACCGAAGCGGAGCGTACAAAAGTACGAGAGCATCGGAACACAGCTTTTAACGACGAAGCTCAGGAGTGAGACAAACCAAAGATTCCCGAGTTCCCGCAGAACACGCGAGGGCCGAGAAATGTTGAGATTCTAGGCAAAAGCGAGTACCAGAGCGGAACGTACAAAAGTACGAGAGCACCGGAACACAGCTTTTAACGACGAAGCTCGACGTTTCTCGGCCCTCGCGCGAAGCTCAGTCTTGTGTAAACGCTGTATAGTGAGTATAATGAAAGTATAACAAAAGCAAGCCACCCTAAAATCGAAAGGAAAGATCTTTTATGAAAAATATCGTATTAGTATGTGCGGCAGGAATGTCCACAAGTTTATTAGTAACAAAAATGCAAAAAGCTGCAGAAGCAAAAGGAATAGAAGCAACAATCGCTGCTTATTCTATTTCTGAAATCAATGGACTAATTGATACTGCAGACGTGGTATTGCTTGGACCACAAGTTCGTTACCAAAAATCAACTGTTGATAAATTAGCTGAGCCAAAAGGCGTTCCAGTTGATGTAATCGACATGACTGCTTACGGTACAATGAACGGTGAAAAAGTTTTAGATCACGCTTTGAAATTAATGGGCGAATAATAAATAAATGAATCAAAGCTGGAGTTATTTGTTGGTAGATACCGATGAATACTCCAGCTTTTTTGCGTTCCCAAAAATAAATAAAGATGGGCGATTTGAGACAGGTTTGGTCAGTAAAAGCATGTTAGAATGTACTTTGTAAGTGAGTCAGATTCACATTGTTTCATTCAGATTTAATGGGATAGCACCCTAGATTTAGAATGGTGATTGCGTTCTCTCCATAAAACAGAGCCTATTTTGTGGAATAAAAAACTATCAAGAGGGATTCATTTTTTCAGCTCTATAAGTATTTGGACGCTAATACATTAAACTATGAGATTGATTCAATTATATAAACTTATTACATGAGGAGGAATAAAAATGGGGAAATATATTGATATTTCACAAAGGAAAATGGAGAAATATAGTAAGGATACAGATTATAATAAAACATTTGAAGACGCTCTTAGAGAAGTCAAGGAAGCAAATGGAGGTGTTATTTATGTCCCGACAGGTGTGTATGAGATTCTTCCAACTACGGATTTTCCATTATGTAGTAACTTGACAATTACTGGTGACGGACCACAGTCTGTAATTAAAATTAAAGGAACAGTGCGCTACCAATCAATCTTTGGTCAAGAAAATGTTGATGAGAGACTTGAGAATGTATATTTTGAGAAATTTGCAATTGATCAGAACCAGAGTAATAATACTTCATTACCAGGTGCATCGAACGGTGTTAATTACTATCACCTCGCTTTTTCTCTTCAAAATTTTAGTAATGTGCATTTCAGAAAACTAGAATTTAGATCAGCGTCAGGTGTTAATGCTATTTCCTGTGATGGATCCGACAATAGGCTATGTCGAGATGTAACAGTGGAACATTGTCGTTTTTATCGTGAAGCTAAGAAGACGATGGAGAATTCAGCAATATATATCAATGCGGTTGGTTCAAATGTAAGCAATAATAAGTTTTACGCTTTTGGAAAGGAAACTATACAAGCGAGTCGTTGTATCGAAGTACGTGGTGGAAAAGGTGTGATTACAGGGAATTACTCGGAAGGCTATGCAACAGGAGCCGCTGTATCCAATAGATTGAATGAGAAATCTGATATTCTTGTTACAGGGAATACTTTCACAAAGGCGAAGAAAGGGATTCAATTGATGGTGAATCATCCTAAAGACGGAACCTCAGGAGTGGACTGGACGAAGGAGGCAGACAAGGTTTTACTTGATGGAGTTGTAATAAGCGCTAACACAATTAGTATTGATGTCTCTGATTTTGAATCGAAAAAAGAAGCGTACTATGGAATTTCATTTACAGGAGTTGCGGATGGAAATCGTTGGCTTCAAAATATTAAGGTTGCAACAAATAATATTAATTTCACGGGGAAAAGTGGTAGCTTTGTGGATATTGAAGCAGGGTATTCTGTAATGGGGTCATCTTTATACAGTGCGTATGGTGTTATATTCAAGACTCCAATTAATAATATTTCGGTTACTGATAATATTATTTCTAAAGTACCATTTAGTAGTATTTATTTTAATAAGGAAGCTACTTCTGTTAATTTGAACAGCAACGTTCTCACTAACTGCGCTTATGGGGAACATGGATTAGTGGCTAAAATAAGCTTTATTGATGTACTTGGCAAAACATTAGGTGCTTCCATCCAAGGAAATTTAATAAGCGATCAATTTGAAGTAGCAAAAGCGGAAAATAGTATTACTGTATCATCGGCTTCAAACAAAGATATCTTTATTCGCAGTAACTTGCTCGCAACAAAACAAGAAAATCCAATCATTCAAAAACCGGTAGAAGTAAAGTAACTATAGATCAGAGTTTAGTAAAAATAGGAGGAGTGAACATGGGGTTAAATATTAATATTGTAGATCTTAAAAGTAAAGTAAACCCAGGGACAGATGACTACACAGAGACATTTAAAGAGGCCGTTAAGCAAATCAAAAATGAAAATGGAGGTGTAATTTATATTCCAACAGGTACGTACGAAGTTAGACCGACTAAACCTATTCCGTTATGTGATAATTTGACAATCACTGGTGATGGCCCACAATCTGTAATCAAGATTGCAGATAATACAGGTGCCTATAGCGTACTATTTGGTCAACTATCTTCTTCTGAAACAAGGGTGAGTAACATATGCTTCGAAAAATTTACTATTAATCAGAATGCCAAGGGAAATAGTATCACACCAGCACCAGGTGCCTCTCAATTTGCGGTTTCCCTCAAAAATTTCAGTCATATTCATTTTAGCGAAATACAATTCAAGCCAACAACAGGCTCTAATGCTATTGCATGTAATGGAGCAAGAGGAAAGAGTTCGGACGGAACTGGCTATGTGGATACGTCATGTCGAGATGTAACAGTAGAAGATTGTCGTTTTTATCGAGAAACCCTGGGAGGAGTGTATGATGATAATTCAGCAATCTATCTCAATTGCTCAGGTGTGATTGTAAGTAACAATAAATTTTATGCTTTAGGCAATGAGACAACATTAGCGAGTGGGTGTATTGAAACACATGGTGGAAAAAGTGTGATTACGGGCAATTATTCAGAAGGATATGCAACTGGTGTAAACATCGCTAGTCGGACAGTGGGTAAAGAAGGCGCGGATGATACTCTAATCTCCATGACACCATCTAATGTAACAGTAGTCGGAAACACCTTTTTAGGGATTAAGAAGGGTATTCAATTCTGGGTGAATCATCCTAAAGATAATGTTACCCCCGAGTTAACGGCAGAGGCGTGGTACGCAGAAAAAGAAAGAATTGTACTTGAGAACGTTATTATTAGCGATAATATTCTTAGTATCGACGTTTCGGATTATACAAACGAACCAGAAGGTTACTACGGTATTAAATTTGCTGGCGACTACAAAGGAAATCGTTGGGTTCAAAATGTTATGATTGCTGGGAATAAGGTTGATTTTATAGGTAAAAGTGGGGACGATGTCGATGTAGAAAATGGGATTTTTCCAGCTAATGTGAATGGGAAGACATCCTACGGTATCGGATTCACTCTACCAATCCACATGAATACTATTTCAATAAATAATAATACTATCACTAATGCACCATTTAATGGAATCTATTTAGGTAGATTATCGAAGGATACGCCGGGAAAAGAATACTACGCAGGCAAAATTCAGACTGTTAGCATCAATGGAAATACCATAACTAACTGTGCTTACGCAAATCCGAAGGGACAAGTAGGTATGATTGATGTACGAGGTGATATTCTGGGTGTTTCTATCCAAGGTAATTTATTGAGTGATCAATTCGAAGTAGAGAAAGCGACGTGTAGCATTCGTCTAACAGAAGAAGTGGTAGGGGCAACAGATAATCCTGCTATCTATATGGGTAAAGATATCTATATCGAAAATAATGTACTTGCAACAAGACAAGCAGTGACAAAAATCAAACCGATATTTTCAGCTGGATATGCAGAATCAGTGAAATTGTAATACAGCTCTAAATAATTCGAATAAATAACAAAAAAACATCGACTTACAACGTATTTCTCTATCCACATTATGATAGAAAAATAGCAGTAGGTCGATGTTTTCATTATAATAGATGTCGATTATCTTTTATATTTGTTAATCCTTAGTCAAAACACCGTCAAGCATCCGATAAACATGATGGCACAAATCAAGCATACGCTCATCATGCGTTACCATAATAACCGCACGTTCTTGCCCCTCAACCTCGCTACGAAGCAGCTCTACGACTTCGCGTCCACGCGTAGCATCAAGGCTTGCTGTCGGTTCATCCGCTAGAATCACAGCAGGCTCATTAATCAACGAACGCGCAATCGCCACCCGCTGTTTCTCCCCACCAGACAAATCTTTCGGATAAAAGTGCAGGCGATCTCCGAGACCAAGTTGCGTTAGCAAGGCCTCACTTTTCTTAGCTACTTCTTGTTTTTCTTGCCCAGCTAATTTACCGATAAACTCCAGTTGCTGCTGCGCTTTCAAATAAGGAACAAGATGAGCTGCTTGGAAAATAAAGCCGACTTCGGATAGACGTAACTCCGTTTGATCCTTTTTCGAAAGGTCGCTAATAATTTTACCATTGATGGCAATATTTCCAGAAGTAGGGGTTAAAAGTGCGCCAGCCAGCGATAAAAAAGTACTTTTACCAGACCCAGAAGGCCCGACAATCGCGATTAATTCACCAGCATGCACCTCGAAATTTGTTTCACGCAAAGCATGAATCGTTGTTGGACCAGAGGGGTAATTTTTCGTTACATTCTCGAATTTTAAAAGAGTTGTCATTATTGATCGCCTCCCCGAATCGCGTCTAGCGCGTCTACTTTAGCAATTTTGATAAGTGATAGAAGCGAACCGATAACAGCTACGGCAAAGAATAGCAGACTATAAAGTGTCATCGTCATACCTGTCAATCGGAATGGCATCGCATCAGGCATAATCGTTGAAAGCCCAGCCGTTGCTGCAATACTAATGCCAATACTGATAACCGAGATAAGCACGACTTGGGAAACAACGCTCATCACAAGATAACTCGTTTTCGTTCCAAGCGCCTTCAAAATACCGAACTGCCCTGTTTTCTGTAATGTCATAATATAGAAGAAAGCTGTCAAAATGAAGCCACCGATTACGATCAAGAAGAAGATCATCATATTAAGCGTCATTTGTTCCGCTGAATAGCCAGGAATTTGATCAAGGAAGTCTTTGTGCGAAATAACAGTCAAATCTTTATTGCTAACCGACACATCTTTATCCGCGTCTTTAGCAAGAATCGCAACCGTACTTGTTTGCGGAATCTTTTGGTGATAAAGGCTTGGATTGATAGCTTGCCAAACCGCCATATTCATATAAACAACAGGAGCATGGCTGTATTTCTGGTCTTTCGCAAAACCAATAACCGTCATCTGCTTATTCAAAATGTCATCTTCAATGACGTCACCAACTTTTAGATCACCTTTTAACGAGGAATCTACAATCACGCCGTCCGGTTTAGTCACGCTCATTTGCGAACCAGATGTTACTTTAGGCTCTAAAAAACTGCCAGGTGTAATCGCGAAGACCGCCATACTGAATTTCTTGCCATCTTCTGCACGCTTTAACGTTTGCATCGACTGACCAAGAACAGCGGCATCTTTCACATTTTTATCATCTTTAATCTCTGCTAAATCCGATTCAGGAAAAAGCGAACGTTCCACCTTACCTTGCGCATCTTTTGCCAGAACATAGTAAGGCACATCATTGTTTGCGACCGAAGAAGCATTGTCATACGCTAACCCATTTGCGAGTCCAGATAAAAACAAGGATAACAATACAATCAAAATCATAATCCCTGTCACTAAAAAGTAGCGTAACTTCGAATAAAGCAATTCACGAAGTCCTAAAAACATATATTTCCCAACTCCTTATCATTTTTAACTTCCATTTCCCAGTATAACAAAGAAGTCGTGAAAATCCGATCAAGAGGATTTCTTCAAACCTTCTATTAAACAAGCCACGCCTTTTTGTAACGTCTCTTTTGGACAAGCAATATTCAAGCGAACAAAACCAGAACCAGCCTCGCCAAAATTAGAACCCATTTGGACACCGATGCCCGCATCAATCAAGTTTTGGTAAAGGTCCACTTCAGCAATACCAAGCGCTCGGCAATCCAACCACATTAAATAAGTCGCCTCTTGCTTCGTAATACCAACATTAGGACAGTGTTTTTCAAGTTCCGCTTTGGTATACTGATAATTTTCAAAAATATAGTCGCGCAAATCATCCACCCACTGGGCCCCATGGCTATACGCTGCTTCCATCCCAACCGCGCCAAACGTATTAAGCTCTGGACGAGAGGTGTATTTAGCTTCATATTCAAATTTCTCTTGAAAATCAGGATTCGTCGTGATAAAAAACGATGCCTTAATTCCAGCGAGGTTGAACGTCTTTGTCGGAGCCATTAAAGTCACAATTTGCGATTCATATTCTGGCGCCGCAACAGCAAGAGGAACGTGCTTCACACCAGGCATCGTCAAATCAGAGTGAATCTCATCTGAAACAATCGGAACATTGTACTTAGCGCAAAGCTCGGCCATTTTTGCAAGCTCCACGCGAGTCCAGCTACGAGAACCAGGGTTATGCGGATTACATAAAATGAACAGCTTCACCGTTTTTAATTTTTCCTCGAAATCCGCCCAGTCAATGGTGTAAGCATTATCCTCATAAATAAGCGGTGACAAGCTAACAACGCGTTCTGTTTGCGCCGTAACTAAGAAAAACGGGTGATAGACTGGCGAATGCATAAGCACGCTATCTCCTTTTTCTGTCAACGAACGAATCGTCATAGAGATAGAAGGAACAACTGCCGCGTTCAAAAAAATCGACGACTCCGCTACCTTATAATCATGCCGCTGTTCCAACCAGTTCGTAATACTGGGTTTAAGTTCTGCAAATGTCATGGAGTAACCGAAAATACCGTGATCCAGCAATTTTTGGAAAGCATCGTGGACAGCAGTTGGCGGTCTGAAATCCATATCTGCCACCCACATTGGGATAATATTTTCCGTGCCAAACAAGTTTTTGACATCATCCCATTTTTCACTATTAGTCCCAATACGCGGGATCACTTCATCAAATTGATTCATCATAAAAACCTCCCTAAAATTCACAATTCAGTCCCATTGTATCATAATCCAAAACGAAATGAGGCGTAAAATAAAAACTTATAATTGTGTATTTAAGGACGGAGTGATATAATTTGTAATTATTGAAAGTGAGAAAGTAGGGTATATTAATGAGTGAATTCAAAGTTGGCGACATTATTACAGGTAAGGTGGCAGGAATCCAAGGATACGGCGCGTTTGTCGCATTGGATGACAAGACACAAGGATTAGTACACATTTCAGAAATCCACCACGGTTTTGTAAAAGACGTGCATGATTTTCTTGAAGTAGGCCAAGAGGTCAAAGTCAAAATTCTAGAAATCAATAGTGAGACAAATAAAATCAGTCTTTCTATCCGAGCTACAGAAGAAGCACCAGCAAAAACAAAACAAGAGTCAAAACGTCCACAACAACAGCAACAAATGTCATCAGGTCCAGACGAAGGTTTCAACACGCTGCGTGATAAGTTACAAGAATGGGTAGACAAAGCGGACAAATAAAACCATGAACCTAGGAGACTTCAGCGATTGGAGTTTCCTAATCATAAGGTTTTCTGTTTTTAATTAACAAACATTTTAGACAACATAGTTAATGACTACTCCGCGGGTTTGAATTTTTAGATAATTTTAAATATAAGGTCTTAAGGAGGTTTGCTCGTGAAAAGGGTATTGTTAGTAAAGGGATTTATTTATAATGAAAAAAAAGATGACATTTTACTCGTGAAAAATCGCGATTTGAAATGGGCATTTCCAGGAGGCAGAGTCGAAACTGATCAAACACTGGAACAAGCTCTTATTTCAAAAGTGAAGCAGCAAACAGGCGTGGATTGTACGATTGATAGCCTACTTTATGTGAAAGAACGCAGAACAGCTTGGGAGCATGTCTGTCTTTTTGTCTACAAAGCAACAGCTAGCGGAGAATTTTTGACACTTGAGAAGGATGATAGCGTATTCCATGCAAGATGGACCTCGATTCCACAAGCAGACGATTTACTTCATGATCAAGATGTTGCACTCAATAAACTTGTTTTAGAGAGTGGCGTTCCCTATATTTTGCCACAAGAAAGTTAGAGTATCACTATTCTTGCTAAATGAGGGCAGTTGTTATAAAGTGTATACTATAAATAGCACTATAATTTGGAGGGAAAACGATGACACATATTCAATTTGATTATTCAAATGCATTGAAATTTTTCGAGCAACATGAAATCGACTATTTACAACCAGCTGTCACTGCGGCGCATGAAGCATTACATAACGGCACTGGCGCAGGTAACGAGTATTTAGGATGGATTAACCTTCCTCGCGACTATGATAAAGAAGAGTTCGCCCGCATCCAAAAAGCAGCAGCAAAAATTAAAGCAGATTCGGAAGTTCTTATTGTTATTGGTATTGGTGGTTCATACCTTGGTGCCCGCGCGGCTATCGAGACATTGAATCATGCTTTTTATAACGTTTTGGACAAAGAAAAACGTCAAGCACCACAAGTTTTCTTCGCAGGAAATAGCATTAGCTCCAGTTACTTACATGACTTAATTGATGCAATAGATGGCAAAGATTTCTCAGTCAACGTTATTTCTAAATCAGGAACAACAACGGAACCAGCGATTGCATTCCGCGTATTTAAAGAACTTTTAGAGAAGAAATACGGCAAAGAAGAAGCTAAATCTCGTATATACGCAACAACTGACAAATCAAAAGGCGCGCTTAAAGAGTTATCTAATGCAGAAGGATACGAAACATTTGTTGTTCCAGATGACGTAGGCGGACGTTTTTCCGTACTTACAGCAGTTGGACTTTTACCAATCGCAGCAAGTGGCGTAGACATTGAAGCAATGATGAAAGGCGCTGACGCAGCTCGTGCTGATTTCAGTAGCCCAGAACTAGAAAAAAATATCGCATACCAATACGCAGCAGCTCGCAATGTTCTCTACCGTAAAGGCAAAGTAACAGAACTGCTTATCAATTACGAACCAGGTCTACAATATTTTAACGAGTGGTGGAAACAATTATTCGGTGAAAGTGAAGGTAAAGATCAAAAAGGTATTTATCCATCTAGCGCGAATTTCTCAACAGACCTGCATTCCCTTGGTCAATATATCCAAGAAGGACGTCGCAATATTTTTGAAACAGTCGTTAAAGTAACAAAAGCCCGTCACGAAATCACAATTAACAAAGAAGATAATGATTTAGACGGCTTGAACTACCTTGCTGGCGAAACTGTTGCCTATGTGAATGATAAAGCTTTCGAAGGGACATTGCTTGCCCACACAGATGGCGATGTGCCGAACTTTGTAGTAGAAGTTCCAGAACTTGATGCCTATTCATTCGGCTACCTTGTGTACTTCTTTGAAATTGCAGTTGGCGTGAGTGGCTATCTAAACGGTGTAAATCCATTCGATCAACCAGGTGTAGAAGCATACAAAGCAAATATGTTCGCTCTTCTAGGCAAACCAGGCTACGAAGAAAAGAAAGCAGAACTAGAAAAACGTTTGAAATAATACCTCAAATCTGCGTGGAGCCTCCAGAACTTAGGGATGTGCCACGCAGATTTTTTATTTAGCTTCACATCATGAAAGGAGAGAAAGATGCTTTCCATTGAACGAAAACAAGCCATCCTAAACTATGTAAAAAACAAAAAAATAGCAAGCGTCAACGAATTAGCACGTCATTTCAACGTTCATGAAGTTACAATTCGCCGTGATTTAAACACACTAGAACAAGAACAGAAATTAAAGAGAACACACGGTGGAGTCATGATTGAAGAAAAAATCATTTCCGAACCAGAATTTCAGAAGCGAGAAGAAGTCCAGTATGAAGAAAAGCAACGTATCGCTTCCTACGCCTCCTCCTTAATTAAAGAGGGTGACACAATCATCTTGGATTCAGGAACAACTACCGGTCACATTGCTAGAGCCATAAAAGATCGCACCAAGCTAACCGTTATTACAAATGATATCAATGTAGCAACAATCCTCAGACATTCAGCGATTAAAGTCATCGTTACAGGAGGAGTTTTATATCCAGAAACATACATGCTAAATGGAATGATCACAGAAGAAACACTTAGAAATCTCCATGTTCACAAAGCATTCGTAACCACCCCAGCCATTGATCTAGAAAAAGGCCTCATGCATTATGACGAGTATTTAGTACCGGCTAAAGTTCAAATGCTACACTCCGCAACAGAAGTTTTCCTAGTAACAGACCACACTAAGTTCGGTCGCATCTCTTTATACAAGTACGCTGATTTCAGCGATATTACAGGTATTATAACTGGTATTGAATTAGATTCTTCATTAAAGGAACGTTTTTCTGAGAGAGGTTTGAATATTAGCACCATCTAGTGAATATACATCAAAATAAATAATTATAAATAAATTTGCGAAATACTATTGCGTTTGTTGAATATACATGGTATTCTAGTTATCGTGCCTCTTATACGAGATCATGAAAGTCGCTAATAGCAAAGGATTATCAAGTATTTTGCTTGAAATATAGTCCTCAAATAACATTTAAACTTTTATTCAAAAAAAAGATGAAAAGTGTTGACAAAGATTAGCCCTAATGATACTATAAGAAGGTCGCTGCTAGATGAAAGCGAATGAGAGATTGACCTTTGAAAACTGAACAGAAACAAAGATAAAACCAATAGAGACAGCAATGTTTCTAGGTAAGAATCGCAGGGCGGAAATAGAAAGCTATTTCCAAAAGTAATACTAGTAAAGTAATTTGCTAGCGAAGTCAATTTGACGCAAGGATCTTATTCACGGTGTTGAATAAGTATTCAGATTCATCTTTAATTTTAAAGAGAGTTTGATCCTGGCTCAGGACGAACGCTGGCGGCGTGCCTAATACATGCAAGTCGAACGAACCGAAGAAAGAGCTTGCTCTTTCCGACGTTAGTGGCGGACGGGTGAGTAACACGTGGGCAACCTGCCTGTAAGTTGGGGATAACTTCGGGAAACCGGGGCTAATACCGAATGATAACAAGCGTCGCATGACGCCTGTTTGAAAGATGGTTTCGGCTATCGCTTACAGATGGGCCCGCGGTGCATTAGCTAGTTGGTAGGGTAATGGCCTACCAAGGCAACGATGCATAGCCGACCTGAGAGGGTGATCGGCCACACTGGGACTGAGACACGGCCCAGACTCCTACGGGAGGCAGCAGTAGGGAATCTTCCGCAATGGACGAAAGTCTGACGGAGCAACGCCGCGTGTGTGAAGAAGGTTTTCGGATCGTAAAGCACTGTTGTTAGAGAAGAACAAGGATAAGAGTAACTGCTTGTCCCTTGACGGTATCTAACCAGAAAGCCACGGCTAACTACGTGCCAGCAGCCGCGGTAATACGTAGGTGGCAAGCGTTGTCCGGATTTATTGGGCGTAAAGCGAGCGCAGGCGGTTTCTTAAGTCTGATGTGAAAGCCCCCGGCTCAACCGGGGAGGGTCATTGGAAACTGAGAGACTTGAATGCAGGAGAGGTAAGTGGAATTCCACGTGTAGCGGTGAAATGCGTAGATATGTGGAGGAACACCAGTGGCGAAGGCGGCTTACTGGCCTGTAATTGACGCTGAGGCTCGAAAGCGTGGGGAGCAAACAGGATTAGATACCCTGGTAGTCCACGCCGTAAACGATGAGTGCTAAGTGTTAGGGGGTTTCCGCCCCTTAGTGCTGCAGCTAACGCATTAAGCACTCCGCCTGGGGAGTACGACCGCAAGGTTGAAACTCAAAGGAATTGACGGGGGCCCGCACAAGTGGTGGAGCATGTGGTTTAATTCGAAGCAACGCGAAGAACCTTACCAGGTCTTGACATCCTTTGACCATTCTGGAGACAGAACTTTCCCTTCGGGGACAAAGTGACAGGTGGTGCATGGTTGTCGTCAGCTCGTGTCGTGAGATGTTGGGTTAAGTCCCGCAACGAGCGCAACCCTTAATTTTAGTTGCCAGCATTTAGTTGGGCACTCTAAAGTGACTGCCGGTGCAAGCCGGAGGAAGGTGGGGATGACGTCAAATCATCATGCCCCTTATGACCTGGGCTACACACGTGCTACAATGGATAATACAAAGGGTTGCCAAACCGCGAGGTCGAGCTAATCCCATAAAATTATTCTCAGTTCGGATTGTAGGCTGCAACTCGCCTACATGAAGCCGGAATCACTAGTAATCGTGGATCAGCATGCCACGGTGAATACGTTCCCGGGCCTTGTACACACCGCCCGTCACACCACGAGAGTTTGTAACACCCGAAGTCGGTAGGGTAACCTTTATGGAGCCAGCCGCCGAAGGTGGGACAGATAATTGGGGTGAAGTCGTAACAAGGTAGCCGTATCGGAAGGTGCGGCTGGATCACCTCCTTTCTAAGGAAAAGGAAACCTGCTTTTGTTTTATCTTCTGTTTTGTTCAGTTTTGAGAGATTTATCTCTTATTGTTAGTGGTAAGCACTTTTTTCTTACTAAAGAAAGAGGCGCTTTTTATTGACGGGCCTATAGCTCAGCTGGTTAGAGCGCACGCCTGATAAGCGTGAGGTCGATGGTTCGAGTCCATTTAGGCCCACTTTCTCTTCAAAAAGAAAGAGTCCACTAATAGCGCAATATATCCCTTATATTATGAAGGGGCCTTAGCTCAGCTGGGAGAGCGCCTGCTTTGCACGCAGGAGGTCAGCGGTTCGATCCCGCTAGGCTCCACCAAAGGAAAGTTGTTCTTTGAAAACTAGATAAGAAAGTTAGTAAAGTGCGGTATAAGTCTTTGACTTGTACCAACCAAGTAAGAACCGAGAATCAACTGAAAGTAATCTTTCAACTAACCGATACGGCCATCGCTGGCTCGTAGACGTTAGGAACATACCCGTGGCGAGTTCGAAAGAACAACGACCCACATGGTTAAGTTAGAAAGGGCGCACGGTGGATGCCTTGGCACTAGGAGCCGAAGAAGGACGGGACTAACACCGATATGCTTTGGGGAGCTGTACGTAAGCGTTGATCCAGAGATTTCCGAATGGGGGAACCCACTATCTTTAGTCGGATAGTATCCTTACGTGAATACATAGCGTAAGGAAGGCAGACCCAGGGAACTGAAACATCTAAGTACCTGGAGGAAGAGAAAGAAAAATCGATTTCCTGAGTAGCGGCGAGCGAAACGGAAAGAGCCCAAACCAAGAAGCTTGCTTCTTGGGGTTGTAGGACACTCTATACGGAGTTACAAAAGAAAGTGGTAAACGAAGTGGTCTGGAAAGGCCCGCCAAAGAAGGTAACAGCCCTGTAATTGAAATCATTTTCCCTCCAGAGTGGATCCTGAGTACGGCGGAACACGTGAAATTCCGTCGGAATCCGGGAGGACCATCTCCCAAGGCTAAATACTCCCTAGTGACCGATAGTGAACCAGTACCGTGAGGGAAAGGTGAAAAGCACCCCGGAAGGGGAGTGAAACAGTTCCTGAAACCGTGTGCCTACAAGTAGTTAGAGCCCGTTAATGGGTGATAGCGTGCCTTTTGTAGAATGAACCGGCGAGTTACGATTTGTTGCAAGGTTAAGCGGAAAAAGCGGAGCCGTAGCGAAAGCGAGTCTGAATAGGGCGCATGAGTAACAGGTCGTAGACCCGAAACCAGGTGATCTACCCATGTCCAGGATGAAGGTGAGGTAATACTCACTGGAGGTCCGAACCCACGCACGTTGAAAAGTGCGGGGATGAGGTGTGGGTAGCGGAGAAATTCCAATCGAACCTGGAGATAGCTGGTTCTCTCCGAAATAGCTTTAGGGCTAGCCTCGAGGTAAAGAGTCGTGGAGGTAGAGCACTGTTTGGACTAGGGGCCCTTCTCGGGTTACCGAATTCAGATAAACTCCGAATGCCATGTACTTATACTCGGGAGTCAGACTGCGAGTGATAAGATCCGTAGTCGAAAGGGAAACAGCCCAGACCACCAGTTAAGGTCCCAAAATATATGTTAAGTGGAAAAGGATGTGGGGTTGCATAGACAACCAGGATGTTGGCTTAGAAGCAGCCACCATTGAAAGAGTGCGTAATAGCTCACTGGTCGAGTGACCCCGCGCCGAAAATGTACCGGGGCTAAACATATTACCGAAACTGTGGATGAACATCTTTGGATGTTCGTGGTAGGAGAGCGTTCTAAGGGCGGTGAAGTCAGACCGGAAGGACTGGTGGAGCGCTTAGAAGTGAGAATGCCGGTATGAGTAGCGAAAGACGGGTGAGAATCCCGTCCACCGAATATCTAAGGTTTCCTGAGGAAGGCTCGTCCGCTCAGGGTTAGTCGGGACCTAAGCTGAGGCCGATAGGCGTAGGCGATGGACAACAGGTAGATATTCCTGTACCAGTGCTGTTTGTTTGAGCAATGGGGTGACACAGAAGGATAGGGAATCGCACGGATGGAAATGTGCGTCCAAGCAGTGAGTGTGAGAAGTAGGCAAATCCGCTTCTCGCGAAGCATGAGCTGTGATGGGGAAGGAAATTAAGTACGGAAGTTCCTGATTTCACGCTGTCAAGAAAAGCCTCTAGTTAGAATAGTACTGCCCGTACCGCAAACCGACACAGGTAGATGAGGAGAGAATCCTAAGGTGAGCGAGAGAACTCTCGTTAAGGAACTCGGCAAAATGACCCCGTAACTTCGGGAGAAGGGGTGCTCTATTAGGGTGAAAGCCCGAGAGAGCCGCAGTGAATAGGCCCAGGCGACTGTTTAGCAAAAACACAGGTCTCTGCAAAACCGTAAGGTGACGTATAGGGGCTGACGCCTGCCCGGTGCTGGAAGGTTAAGAGGAGTGCTTAGCGCAAGCGAAGGTACGAATTGAAGCCCCAGTAAACGGCGGCCGTAACTATAACGGTCCTAAGGTAGCGAAATTCCTTGTCGGGTAAGTTCCGACCCGCACGAAAGGCGCAACGATCTGGGCACTGTCTCAACGAGAGACTCGGTGAAATTATAGTACCTGTGAAGATGCAGGTTACCCGCGACAGGACGGAAAGACCCCGTGGAGCTTTACTGCAACCTGATATGGAATGTTTGTACCGCTTGTACAGGATAGGTAGGAGCCGAAGAGACGTGAGCGCTAGCTTACGAGGAGGCAATGGTGGGATACTACCCTGGCTGTATGACCATTCTAACCCACCACGCTTAGCGCGTGGGGAGACAGTGTCAGGTGGGCAGTTTGACTGGGGCGGTCGCCTCCTAAAGAGTAACGGAGGCGCCCAAAGGTTCCCTCAGAATGGATGGAAATCATTCGCAGAGTGTAAAGGCACAAGGGAGCTTGACTGCGAGACTGACAAGTCGAGCAGGGACGAAAGTCGGGCTTAGTGATCCGGTGGTTCCGCATGGAAGGGCCATCGCTCAACGGATAAAAGCTACCCCGGGGATAACAGGCTTATCTCCCCCAAGAGTCCACATCGACGGGGAGGTTTGGCACCTCGATGTCGGCTCGTCGCATCCTGGGGCTGTAGTCGGTCCCAAGGGTTGGGCTGTTCGCCCATTAAAGCGGCACGCGAGCTGGGTTCAGAACGTCGTGAGACAGTTCGGTCCCTATCCGTCGCGGGCGCAGGAAATTTGAGAGGAGCTGTCCTTAGTACGAGAGGACCGGGATGGACACACCGCTGGTGTACCAGTTGTTCCGCCAGGAGCATCGCTGGGTAGCTATGTGTGGCAGGGATAAACGCTGAAAGCATCTAAGCGTGAAGCCCCCCTCAAGATGAGATTTCCCATTTCTTCGGAAAGTAAGATCCCTGAAAGAAGATCAGGTAGATAGGTTTGGAGTGGAAGTATGGCGACATATGGAGCGGACAAATACTAATCGATCGAGGACTTAACCAAACGTAATATGGAGGCTCGGACTCCGAACGGTCACGCACAGACCGACTTTCTTATCTAGTTTTGAGAGAACAGCGTTCTTTCTATCAAAACATTGTCTGGTGGTTACGGCGAAGAGGTCACACCCGTTCCCATCCCGAACACGGAAGTTAAGCTTTTCAGCGCCGATGGTAGTAGGGGGCTTCCCCCTGTGAGAGTAGGTCGTCGCCGGGCAATGTATTATTCCACAGTAGCTCAGTTGGTAGAGCAATCGGCTGTTAACCGATCGGTCGCAAGTTCGAGTCTTGCCTGTGGAGCCATTATGGAGAGCTGTCCGAGTGGCCGAAGGAGCACGATTGGAAATCGTGTAGGCGGCGAAAGTTGTCTCAAGGGTTCAAATCCCTTGCTCTCCGTTCTCTATGACTATTTATTATTAAGGCCCGTTGGTCAAGCGGTTAAGACACCGCCCTTTCACGGCGGTATCACGGGTTCGATTCCCGTACGGGTCATTTTCATTTTGGGGGCTTAGCTCAGCTGGGAGAGCATCTGCCTTACAAGCAGAGGGTCAGCGGTTCGATCCCGTTAGCCCCCACCATTAATTATATTCTCTTTTCATATAGTTATTATATTATTGTCGCGGGGTGGAGCAGTCTGGTAGCTCGTCGGGCTCATAACCCGAAGGTCGCAGGTTCAAATCCTGTCCCCGCAATTAAAATTTTATATTTTAAATTTTAGTAGTGGTTCCGTGGTGTAGGGGTTAACATGCCTGCCTGTCACGCAGGAGATCGCGGGTTCAAATCCCGTCGGGACCGCCATTATGGCTTGGTAGCTCAGTTGGTAGAGCACTTGATTGAAGCTCAAGGTGTCGGCAGTTCGATTCTGTCCCAAGCCACCTTTATTATTATATTGGAGGGGTAGCGAAGTGGCTAAACGCGGCGGACTGTAAATCCGCTCCTTCGGGTTCGGCAGTTCGAATCTGCCCCCCTCCACCATTTTTATAGGGGCATAGTTTAAAGGTAGAACTAAGGTCTCCAAAACCTTCAGTGTGGGTTCGATTCCTACTGCCCCTGCCAAAATAATTAATTAAATAGTGGCGGGTGTGGCGAAGTGGTTAACGCACCTGATTGTGGTTCAGGCATTCGTGGGTTCGATTCCCATCATCCGCCCCATTTTTTTGAACGGTGGGCTATAGCCAAGCGGTAAGGCAACGGATTTTGATTCCGTCATGCGCTGGTTCGAATCCAGCTAGCCCAGTTTTAATTTTGCGGAAGTAGTTCAGTGGTAGAACATCACCTTGCCAAGGTGGGGGTCGCGAGTTCGAACCTCGTCTTCCGCTTATTTATTTTTATTCTGGCGCCATAGCCAAGTGGTAAGGCAGAGGTCTGCAAAACCTTTATCACCGGTTCAAATCCGGTTGGCGCCTCCATTGAAATTAAATTAAGAATAAAGTATAATGTAATAGTATTATGCCGGCGTGGCGGAATTGGCAGACGCGCTGGACTCAAAATCCAGTGATCTCACGATCGTGCCGGTTCGACCCCGGCCGCCGGTATCCAAAGGAATCCTAACATGATTAAAGTGTTAGGATTTTTTGTATATAGTAATATCCTTCCTTTGGATTGGGTTTCGTCACTTCTATCTTAAAGGATGTTGATATTACTGTGTATTTTTTTTGTCTTGAAATGAGAACAAAAAAATGCTGAGGCAGATTATTTTCTACCCCAACATTTATTATAGGACCTTTTTTTCTAGGACCTTTTTTCATGGGCTAGTAACCATTCTTTACGAGCTAAGCCGCCACCATAGCCGCCAAGTTCTCCGTTGCTGTTTATGACGCGATGACATGGAACAATAAGGGATAGTTGATTGGCTCCATTGGCTCGTGCTACAGCTCGGAAGGCTTTTGAATTGTTGATCTTATTTGCTAATTGACTGTACGAAACAGTATCGCCAAAAGGAATAGTCTGAAGGGTTTGCCATACGAGTTGTTGGAAATCAGAACCTTTGTAGGCGATGGGGACTTGAAATGATTTTAGATTACCCTCAAAATATGCGGTGAGTTCTTCACGCAACATGCTGAATATTGCCTGATTTCCTGGAATAATAGCGGCATGCCACTTTTTGCGTAACGTTTCAATTTCTGTTTCTAGGCCGCGGCGATCAACAAATTCTAATAAAATTAGTGCTTCTTCATTGGCGATAGCAACCATGGAACCAAGTGGGGTTTCGATCCAAGTGGAGACGAGAATTGTGAGTGACTTGGCGTTTTTAGGGATGGTTCCCATTGTGCGTGTGAAGGCATCTCGGAAGCCATTACCTGATTCGTAACCTCCCTCTAGTTGGGCGTCAATAATTGGTGCACCATTGCGAATATGATGGAAGGCAAAACCGAGACGGCGTGCCCTAGCGTATTCGATAAAGGTCATACCAAATTGCTTTTTAAATTGTCTTCTGGCGGTATTTGCGCTAATTGAGAGTTCATCAAAGTCTTTGTCGGTCCATTTTCGTTCTGGATTTTCTTCAATTGCTTGAACGAGTTGTTTTACTGATTCGGATAGATTGCTTGGATTGCTTAACGGCTGACATCGTTTGCATGGCCGGTAGGAAGCGAGAACGGCTTCTTGAGCGGTTTCAAAGAATTCACAGTTTGCTTTATTTGGTTTTTTGGCTGGGCAGGTTGGACGGCAGAGGATCCCAGTTGTTTTCACGCCAACGTAGAAAACTCCTTCGTAGCGAGTATCTTTTGCAACAAGCATATCGTAAAATTTATCTATTTTGGATTGCTCAATAATCATAGGTCAACTCCTCATCATTTTTTTCGCATTGGTTTCAAGTTGACCTTGTATATTTAAAAATGCGGTCGGTCCACAGCTAATTCTAGCAACGCCAGTATTTTTAAATAAACTGGGTTCGTAGCTTGTCATGATATTGACAGGAAGCGGGGAGTTTTCAGTGAAAATGCTGATTAAACTTAAATCTGTAAGCCCTGGAATAAAAATGCAATCAGCACCGGCTTCTTTGTATGCATCTGCGCGTTCTAGAGCTCGCTTTACAAGATCTGTTGTATGCATTGTTTCTTGAAAAAAAATATCGGTTCGCGCATTGATAAAAATGTCTTTATGAAGCTTTGTTGCGGTTGCTCGGATAGTTTGAATTCGCGCTGCTTGTTGTTCGATATTCCATAGTGTGTGTTCTTTGCGATCTTCAAAATTGATACCTTGTGCATCTAGTTGTAAGAAACGTTGGATATTTTCTGCGAGAGTATCTAGTGAATTGGAGTAGGCACTTTCGATATCAAGATTTAGCGGCAGGCTTGTATTTTGCCGGATTTGATTCAAGAACCAGAGATTTTGGTCTAGTGGGAGCATTTCGCCGTCATTGTAACCCCAGGCCTGTGCTATGGCGAAACTACTTGTTGCGATCGCTTTGGCACCAGCATTTTCGACGGCTTTCATGGATGCGATGTCCCAAATATTATATAGAATTAAAGGTTCCTTTTGAAAATGAGGCTCTTTGAACTGCGTGTATAAATCCATTTTATCATCTCCTAATCATTTGATAAAGTTATTATAACGCAAGGAGGAGGGTGCCGTACTCAGAAAATTAACATCAATGTCAGGAGCGGGATGTACATAAATACTCGCAAAAGGGCTGAAATATGGAGACTTGATGACATTTGGTGAATAATTTAATCATTCTCATATGTCTTTACGTGACGATTATCATGTAACTAGGGTAGAATGAGGTATACCAGTAAAAATAGCATAGGCTATTACGAGGATGATATATGTAAATTTGGATGAAATAGTCGAGGAGGAGTCGTATAATGAGTATTTTAGTATTAGGTGGCGCGGGTTATGTAGGTTCCCATGCGGTGGATCAATTGGAGAACAGAGGGTACAAGGTAGTCGTGATTGATAATTTACAAACGGGTCATGTGGAATCGTTACATCCAGATGCTACGTTTTATAAAGGTGATATTCGAGATAAAGCATTCATGCAGGATGTTTTTAAAAAGGAAGACATTGATGGTGTCATCCATTTTGCCGCGAATTCATTGGTGGGCGAGTCGGTTGAAATGCCACTCGAATACTTCAATAATAATGTTTATGGGACGCAAGTGGCGCTTGAAGTTATGGAAGAGTTCGGTGTTAAAAACATCGTCTTTTCTTCATCGGCTGCAACATACGGCGAGCCTAAAGTGATTCCAATTAAAGAAGATGCACCGACCAATCCTGAAAGCCCGTATGGCGAAACGAAATTAATGATGGAAAAAATCTTGAAATGGTGTGATAGAGCATATGATACGCGTTTTGTAGCTTTGCGCTATTTCAATGTTGCTGGTGCTAAATCGGATGGTACGATTGGTGAAGATCATAATCCAGAGTCCCATCTTGTTCCGATTATTTTACAAACAGCGCTAGGACAACGCGCGGAGCTATCTATTTTTGGTGATGATTATGCGACTGAAGATGGTACGTGTATTCGTGATTATGTCCATGTGGTTGACCTAGTTGATGCGCATATTTTAGCATTGGAATACTTGAAAAACAGTGGCGAAAGCAATATTTTCAATCTGGGCAGTAGCCAAGGTTTTTCTGTGAAGGAGATGCTTGAGGCTGCTCGAAAAGTGACGGGAAAAGAGATTCCTGCTAAAATTGTACCAAGACGTGCGGGCGATCCGAGTACGTTGATTGCTTCGAGCGATAAGGCGCGGAGTGTTTTGAAATGGAATCCGCAATTTACCGACGTGACGAAAATTATTGAGGATGCTTGGAATTGGCACTCAAAAAATCCGAATGGTTACGGGAAATAAGGTAGAAATGAGTTGGGATAATGGGGATTACGAAGCGAAAGTTTGGTGTGTTACGCGGAACTGATGTGACGGAATATCGATTGGAGAACGCGAACGGTTTGCTAATTTGCGCGCTGGATTATGGTGGGATTGTGACCGAGGTGCGTGTGCCGGATCGTGACGGGAAGTTTGAGAATGTTTCGCTCGGATTTACTACGCTGGATGAATATTTAGCGCATTCGCCTTACTTTGGCGCGCTCGTTGGAAGAATTGCTGGACGGATTCGTGGCGGGAAGTTTGAATTAGACGGGGAAGTCTATGAGCTTACGAAAAATGCTGGTGAGAATCAGGTTCATGGTGGGCCAAACAATTTTAGTAAGACGATTTGGGATGCTGAGCCGTTTGAAGTGGACGGTGCTGTTGGATTGAAATTAGCGCTTACGAGTCCGGATGGGATGAACGGTTTTCCCGGGAAATTGGAAGTGGAAGTAACGTATACGTTGACGAATAATGATGAATGGAAAATTAAGTATGAAGCAAAATCGGATGCAAAAACAGTGTTTAATCCGACGAACCATATTTATTTTAACTTGACGGGTGACGCGAGCCAGACTGTTTTAGGACATGAATTGAGGCTTACGAGTGATTATTTTGCCGCGCAGGGTGAGGACTCTATTCCTACGGGTGCGCTTGTCGATGTGACGGGAACGGTGTTTGATTTCCGTGATGGCCGAGCGATTCGAGATGGTACATTGAGTGAAGACGCGCAGACGAGACTTGTAGGCGATGGCTATGATCATGCGTTTTTATTGGATCATGCGACGGCAGATGTGGATGCTAGGCTTTATGATCCTGTATCTGGACGCGTGATGACGATGAAAACGGATTGTGATTCGGTTGTTGTTTATACGAGTAACCATTTTTCCGGTGCGTTTCAGATCGATGGTAAAACGGTGCCGAAATATGCTGGAATTACGATGGAAACGCAAGGTTTACCAAACGCGATGAACGAAGCTAATTTTGGTTCGGTAGTACTTGAACAGGATGAACTTTTTGAATCGGAAACGGTTTTTAGATTTGATGTGAAGTAGTTTTTTATTAGGAAGGAGTGCTTGGAATGAATTGGCAGGATGAATATCAAAAATGGTTGGCGAATGAGGATTTAGAGGCGAGTTTGAAAGAAAAATTGCATGCGGAGAAAGATGATAAGGTGCTGGAGGACAGTTTCTATCGCAATATGGAATTCGGAACGGCTGGTATGCGTGGGATTCTTGGTGCTGGAACGAACCGCATGAATATTTATACGATTCGTAAAGCCTCGGAAGGTTTGGCTCGTTATGTTGCTGAAAATGGTGAAGAGGCGAAGAAACGTGGCGTGGTTATTGCGTATGATTGCCGCCATATGTCGACGGAATTTGCGTATGAATCAGCGAGGGTCCTTGGTTTTCACGGGATTAAGAGTTATGTGTTTGAGACGTTGCGTCCGACGCCGGAATTATCGTTTGCTGTGCGTCATTTGAATGCTTTTAGTGGTATCGTGATTACGGCGAGTCACAATCCAGCGGAGTATAATGGTTACAAGGTTTATGGTGAAGACGGTGGGCAAATGCCGCCACATGGTGCAGACGCGGTGACGAGATACATTGATGAAATTGATGATATTTTTGCGGTGAAGGTGTCTGATAAAGCGGAACTTATTGCAAAGGGTATGCTTGACGTTATCAGTGAAAAAGTCGACACACCTTACTTGGAAAAAGTGAAGACGGTGATTGTGAATAACGAGTTAGTTTCGAAGCATGGTAAGGATTTGAAAATTGTCTTTACACCGCTGCACGGAACGGGCGGGATGCTAGGTTTGAAGGCGCTGGAAAGTGTTGGTTTCACAAATGTAATTCAAGTGAAAGAGCAGTTTGAGCCTGATCCTAATTTTACAACGGTAAAATCGCCGAATCCTGAAAATCGTGAGGCATTTGAAGTCGCGATTGCTTATGGTGAGAAATATGACGCTGATTTATTAGTTGGAACGGATCCAGATGCGGACCGTCTTGGTGTTGTTATTCGCACGAAATCTGGGAAATATGAAGTCCTTAGCGGCAATCAGATTGGTGCGCTCATTTTACACTACTTGTTGAAACAGAAAAAAGCGCAGAACGAATTGCCGAAAAATGCGGCTGTTTTAAAATCAATTGTAACATCGGACTTAGGAACGCTGATTGCGGAACATTTTGATGTGGAAATGATGGAAGTGCTGACGGGCTTCAAGTTTATCGCGGAGAAAATTCACCAATTTGAGGAGACGGGTTCGCATACGTTTGAATTTGGATATGAGGAAAGTAATGGTTTCATGGTGAAGCCGTTCACGCGTGATAAAGATGCGATTCAGGCGCTTCTTGCCATTTGTGAAGTGACGTTGGATAGTAAGCAAGATGGTAAAACGCTCGCGGAAGATTTGGATGAGATTTATCAACAATTTGGCTATTTTAAAGAGGAGCTCGTTTCTTTAACGATGAGTGGGAAAGATGGCTCGGAGCAAATTGGGAACATTATGAAGTCGTTCCGTGAATCAGTGCCAACAACAATGGGTGGCGAGAAGATTGCTAAAGTCGAGGATTATCAACTTAGTGAGCGTCATTATTTGGATACCGATAAGAAGGAAAGTATTGATATGTCTAAATCAAACGTGATTAAGTGTTTCCTTGAAGATGGTTCATGGTTCTGCCTTCGCCCATCTGGCACAGAGCCGAAAATCAAGTTCTACTTTAGTATTAAAGGTGAAACAGAAGCGAGCGCGACGGAGAAATTAGAGCGAGTTCGTAAAGCTTTGTTAGAAATTGTGGAGAAATAAAGTACGGAAAATTGGCTTAGGGAATTCATATCTCTAGGCCTTTTTTATTGGGGGTATGAGTAATGATTGGAGTGCGGGAAGTATATGGGAAGCTATTAAATGAGCTGGGGTATCAGGAATGGTGGCCTGCCGAAACGGATTTTGAAATGATGATTGGCGCGATTTTAACGCAAAATACGAATTGGAAAAATGTTGAGAAGGCGTTTGTGAATTTAGAGGGGGTTCTAGAGCCTGAGAAAATTCAGGATATGGAATTGGAAGAATTGGCGCAGCGTATTCGGCCAAGCGGTTTTTTCAATCAGAAGGCGATCAAGATAAAGGCTTTTGTTGCTTGGTTTGAGATGTATGATTTCAATGTGGATGAGGTGAAAAAGCAACCAATGGAGCGGCTACGTGCGGAGTTACTTGCTATCAATGGTATCGGTCCGGAGACAGCAGATTGTATGTTGGCGTATGCGTTTGATAAACCGATATTGGTCATTGATGCTTATACAAGGCGCGTTTTCGGGCGTGTTGGATATGAGGTGCCTAAGAAATATGATGATTTTCGGCAGATGCTAGAGGCGCATATGCCAAATGAGCTCCAAGTCTTGCAGGAGTTTCACGCATTGATTGTGATGCACTGCAAAAATCATTGCTTGAAAACGCCGATATGTCAGGGATGTCCACTAGAAAATGATTGCCTTAAAATTGGTGTAGAGTCAATATGATTATTCGCATATTTTAATACAAACCTTTCCTGCGTTTTGCGAGCTGGGCGGTAATGAATTGTTCGTCTAAATAGGAGGATAATTCTATGCTAAATTTGATCTTTCGAATGCCGTTCTGTTTTCGATCGGTTTGGATAAAGAGAACGCCAAGCTCGAAAAATAAATGGCTTAATTGGAAGGTCGTTTTTTGTTTTTGGCAGCAGGCAATGCCGAGGTGAATATATTCGATCGCGTTTAGATATTCGGATTGGTTGGCATAAAGGCGTGCGATATTCAAATAGATCGTAGGCATAAATTCAGAAGGTTCTTTTTGTTTATGTAAGTAAAGGAGACATTGATTCAGATATTTCAAGGCATAGATTTCGTTATTATCGTCTAAATAAGCGAGCGCTAAATAGCTGC
This sequence comes from Listeria weihenstephanensis, assembly GCF_003534205.1. Classification (NCBI taxonomy): domain Bacteria; kingdom Bacillati; phylum Bacillota; class Bacilli; order Caryophanales; family Listeriaceae; genus Paenilisteria; species Paenilisteria weihenstephanensis. Next base: position 642,490 of record NZ_CP011102.1, read on the forward strand.
TTATTAAGGCTTCGTGCGTGGTGGCGTGACGATTATTAAGCGCAAGAGCTTGTTCGAAAGCTTGAATCGAATTTTTGGGTGCCATTTTATATTGAAGTTCACAAACGCCAAGAAAAAAGTAATAGTGTGTCGCATGGGAATGTGTTTCAAATAAGGCGAGTGTTTTTTTATGTAAACTGGCGTAAAGCGTCTCAAAATCATGACTGAAAAAGAGCTCTTGTAGCTCTTTTTTTAATTGGATAAATGGAGAATCAAGCTCCGATGTGGATAAAAGGGCGTCGACGGTAATGCCAAGTTTTTGACAGATATTATGGATGATGAGGACACTGGGTATTTCTAGTCCTTGTTCGACACGGCTAAGTAAGCTTTGGGAACAAATACCTTCAGCGAGTTGTTTTTGAGTCAGTTCTAGATCCGTTCGTAGATTTTTGATTGTTTTTCCAAGTTCTTTTGTCATTTTTGATCACCTCAATAGTTCAATTTATGCGAATAGTCATTTGAAAGATAGCGGATTCTTTCTTAGTATAAAGGTTACAAGATAAAATTCAAGTAGTATGCGCTTTTTAAAGGAGGCTTGGTGATGACGGAGAAATGGATGTTGCTTGATCAGTCGAAATTAGATCCTGCAGTGAATATGGCGGTGGACGAGAAGTTAATGGACTGGCATCGTGCGGGTTTGATTCCGCCGGTTTTGCGATTTTATGGGTGGACGCCAGCGGGGCTTTCGGTGGGTTATTTTCAACGTACGGAGGGGAAGATTGATCGGGAGGCAGTAGCGAGCCATGGTTTTCGGTTAGTACGGCGCCCAACTGGAGGTCAGGCGGTGCTTCATGATGATGAGTTGACGTATAGTTTTGTTATTTCGGAGGAGCATCAAGGTGTGCCAAAAACGATTAAAGAGGCTCATAAACTAATTTCGGAGGCGCTTCTGTTGGGATTGGAAAAGTTGGATATTGATGCGAGTTTTGCCATGCCGGATGAGAAAAAGCAGGCTAGTGGGACGGCGATTTGTTTTGAAGAGCCATCTTGGTATGAAATCACGCTAAATGGAAGAAAAGTGATTGGTAGTGCGCAGGCGAGGCACGACGGGATTTTGTTGCAGCATGGTTCGATACCGCTACATATGAATGCTGTTGAATTATTTGATCTGTTTGTTTTTGAGAACGACCGAGTAAAGGAACGGATGCTGCGGGCTTTCGGCGGGAAAGCGGCGGGAATTTTTGATTTGATTGGTAGAGAGATTCCGATAGAGGAGATGAAAGAGGCGTTCCAGCGAGGGTTTGCGGAAGTTTTTGAAGTGAGTTTTGAAACGTTAACATTGACGGATGCGCAGTGGGATGAGATTCACACGCTTGCTGAGCAGAAATTCAGACGGGAAAGCTATTTATTTTCGCGGTAGAAGGGGGATTTTGTGATTGGAAAAGAAGAAGGAACATGTGCGGAAACCGGATTGGTTGAAAATTAAGATTAGTAATAGTGAGAGTTTCAAAGCGGTGAAGAGCAATCTGCGTGAGAATCATTTGCATACGGTTTGTGAGGAAGCTAAATGTCCGAATATCCAAGAATGTTTTGGTGAGCGCAAAACAGCGACATTCATGATACTTGGTGATATTTGTACGCGAGCTTGTCGATTTTGCGCGGTGACGACGGGGGCTCCGACGAATTTGGATTTGGGCGAGCCTAAGCGTGTGGCGGATTCGGTTGCCGCGATGGGACTTCGACACGTTGTGATTACAGCGGTTGCGAGGGATGATTTGGCGGATGGTGGTTCGGAGGTTTTTGCGAATACGGTGAACGCGATTCGGTATCGGATGCCGCACACGACGGTTGAAGTTTTGCCATCGGATATGAAGGGTGATTATGAAAGTTTGAAAACGTTGCTTGATGCGAAACCAGATATTTTTAATCATAATATTGAGACGGTGAGACGGTTGACGCCGCAAGTTCGGCATCGTGCGACATATGATCGGTCACTTGAGTTATTGCAACGTGTTCGGGATATGGAGCCAGAATTGCCGACGAAATCGAGTATTATGGTTGGGCTTGGTGAGACGCGCGAGGAAATTTTGGAAACGATGGATGATTTATTGGCGCATGGTGTTGAAATTTTGACGATTGGACAGTATTTGCAACCCTCTAAAAAACATTATCCAGTGGAGCGTTACTATGACCCACGTGAGTTCAGGGAATTGAAACGGATAGCTCGGAAAAAAGGCTTTATTCATTGTGAGTCTGGTCCGATGGTACGCTCAAGTTATCATGCGGATGAGCAGGTGAATGCGGCTGCAAAAAGGCGACGGGAGCAAGCAGGATTATAATATGTAAGAAAAACCATCGCTCCGATTGATGCAGAGCGATGGTTTTAAGTGTGTTAGTGTTTATTTTACTGTAACATCAATGCGTTTGATTTCTTTGTATTGTGCATCTACGAATACGACTTCGGCTTTGTCTGTTTTGTTTTTAATTAGTCCGAAGATACCTTTTAGCGTGTATGTGCCGTTTGCAATATCTAAATCTGCTTGTTTCACTACAACACCGTTAACCCATAGGCGAACTTTTGAAGTGCCTTCACCGTATGAACCGCTAAGTGTGTTTTGACCGATAAAGTATGTGTCAGCTGTAAATGTGTTGCCATAAGAATCAGAACCAGGAACGCTCACTGTTTTGCGGTTGATTTCTTTATATTGGCTGTCTACTGCGACAACTTCTACTTTATCAAGAGGGCTTGTAATGAATTTATCTGCATTAGGGAACGTATATGAGCCATCAGCATTCATCGTTGCTTGTGTTACGACTTTATCATTAACCCATAGGCGGACTTTAGAAACATCTTTACCAGCTTTACCAGTAATGTTTTTGTCACCTAGGTTTAATTTATCGACTGTCAATGCATTGTCAAAAGTAGATGTTCCTGAAACGGCTACGTCTTGACGGTTTACTTCTACAAACTTCGAGTCTACTGCTACAACTTCAACTTTGTCGCCAACGAGTTTAATGAAGTTTGCTGCTGTTGGGAATTCGTATGTGCCGTCAGCATTGATTACGCCTTGAACTGCTACAACACCGTTGACCCATAGGCGAACTTTAGAAACGTTTTTGCCGACTGTTCCAGTTACTTTTGTGTCGCCCATTTTGAATGGGTTTGTTGTTAGAGAGTAGTCGAAAGCTTGTGTTACTTTTGTTGAGGCTGTTGCTGTTTTGTTGTTGGATGCTTTTGTAACTGTAGCGGTAATTGTTGCATTTGCTGCTTGTTTTGCGATAGCTACTTCAAAAGTACCGTCTGCTTTGACTGTACCAGTACCAATTGTTGTTGTGCCATTTTTGATGATTACTGGTGCGTTTGGTTCGCCTTTACCGGTAACTTTTGTAGAATTGCTTGATAGTGTGTCGATTGTTGTTGGTGCGATATAGTTAAATGCTGTGATAGCTTTGTCTAATTCTGCTTGGACTGCTGTCTTGTCAGTAGCCTTTGTAATGGCATCTACTTTTGCTTGTGCTGCGTCGATGTTGGCTTGTGTCAGGTCAGATTTGATTCCTTTTGAAGTATCGCCATCAACGAATAGATTACTTACTGCGGTTTGCGCTTCAGTAACTAGCTGTGCATCTGTTTTGAAGGTAATCTCTTTTTGAAATACTAGATTACCATTACTAAAAACTTGAACCGAGACACGATGTGATGGAGCAATCATTGCAGGAGTGCTTATTTTTATAAGGCCATCTTCATCAACTATCGATGTGTAGCGATCAAGAGAATCTTTATTATTTCTGACATCAGCAATAAGTCGCGCAAAACCAGTTGCTTCATAATCATCTATTAATAAATATCTGAAATTCGATGATTGTTGTTTATCTAAATTCAAAGTAACTTTGCCATCGCTAGAAACAGAAAACTCTTTAATAGATTCAGCAGCTACTTTTGGTATTTGTTCTGTAAGTGATTTTTGTGCGAGTGCAATATTTGCTTGGAGGGCATCTTTGTCTGCACCATTCACCAGTGCAGCTACTTTTACTTTTGCTGCGTCGATATTGGCTTGTGTGAGGTCAGATTTGATTCCTCTTGAAGTATCGCCATCGATGAATAGAGAGTTGACTGATGTTTGTGCGGCTTGTTTTAATTCTAGGTTTGCAAGGCCTTGATTTGCTTTATCGATCGCTGTTTGCATTGCTGTTTTGTCGATTGTGCTAACAACTAAATTAAGTGCTTCTTGGGCCGCATCAATATCCGCTTGGGTTGTAGCTGGTTTGATATCTTTTGTTGTATCGTTATCGATGAATAAAGCGTCTACTAGAGATTTAGACTTGTCTAGAGAACCATCATAAATCATTATTTTCGTGGGAATACTTAGACTCTCATATTCAGGACGCGTTCCAACATAGCCTTGCGCAAACTCAATATAACTGCCAGGTGCATAACTTGATAAATCTAGATTGAATGTTAATGCTTCCTCAGTCATTGGTATCTGATTTATACCAAATATTAGTTTTCCATCAGCATCAAAAATTCTTAATGTTTCTACAATATAAAGAGAAGGGTTATTTACTGTAATACTCTTAGTAGAGGTAGTTACTGTGGTCTCATTAATCTGTAGTTTTGGATACCTAACTGCGGTTTTTGTAACAGGACTCTCAACACCATTTACGATTTGACTAATAAAAACAGATTTACCTGCTACTAAGTTTAAATTATGAGTTGAGATACTGAATGTACCATCGGCATTGATGTTTGTATATTCATAAGTTGCGTATACGGATTGATTTAAATTATGCAACTCTACCTTGATAGATGTTGCGTTAGGGTCTGCCTTACCTGTAATTTGAGTAGAGGTTGCATCAATGGGGTTTACGATTGGGCTTGCGACACTTACTGGTGTTTCTGCTGCATGTGTCCCGATTGGTAAAGTTGTTAACACCGTGCTTGCTAATACGTTTGTTGCTAGGATTACTGTTGCGACTTTTTTGATATTCTTATTCATTGTTTATTAATTCCTCCATAAAATTTTTTTTGAATTTTTAATCTTTTTGTGACTGGCATGTAAGTGAAAGATAGTTACGAGCTTATTGCTTATTTCCTCCTTCAATCTATTCTGCTTATTGCGTCCTGTGGTGATTCCCGTCTGTTTAATGTGCTGTGCCCTTACCACTTCTATATAATATCATGGTCGAACCGACTAAAAAACACAGTACTTCCGCAAAATGGAAAGAGGTTGTGTATATTTTGTGACCATTTAGAAAAGGGAAATGAAACGCCCGGCTGATTTACTTTGTTAGGTTTTTGGGTTTGAATATGTTAGAATGGGTTTGTGTATTAGTATAGAAGAAAGTAGCGTCAATTTGCATAATGGGACTACTTTTTTGAGATAGGAAAGGTTGGGCTAGTGATGGCGACGAATCATTTGCAATTAGTTATTATTACGGGGATGAGTGGGGCAGGAAAGACTGTCGCAATGCAATCTTTAGAGGATTTAGGATATTTTTGTGTGGATAATTTACCACCGAGTCTATTGCCGAAGTTCTGGGAATTGATGAAGGAATCTGGAAAAATGAATAAAATTGCGCTTGTAATGGATTTGCGTGGACGTGAATTTTTCGATTCGATTCAGCCGGCGTTGGATGAGTTAGATAATACGTCATTTATTACGACGAAAATGCTGTTTTTAGATGCGGATGATCAGGTTTTGGTATCGCGTTATAAGGAGACGAGACGTCATCACCCGCTTGAGCCGAATGGTTCTGTTTTGGAGGGCATTAAGCAGGAGCGAGAGTTGTTGGAGGACTTGAAGGGGCGTTCGCAACTCGTGATTAATACGTCGACATTGGCGCCGCGTGAGCTTCGGGAACGGATGAATAATGAGTTTCAGACGAGTGATCGGGAAGTTTTTAACGTGCAGGTGATGTCGTTTGGGTTTAAATATGGTTTGCCGATTGATGCGGACTTAGTGTTTGATGTGCGTTTCTTGCCGAATCCGCATTATATTGATAAGATGCGTCCGCTGACTGGACTGGATAAAGATGTGTATAATTATGTGATGAAATGGCCGGAGACGGAGACTTTCTTGAATAAATTGATGGATATGGTCTTGTTTACATTGCCGTATTATAAGCGTGAAGGGAAGACGCAACTTGTCATTGCGATTGGCTGTACGGGCGGGCAACACCGGTCTGTGGCGCTTTCTGAGTACGTTGGTAATAATTTGAAAACGAAATATGAAACACAAATTTCGCATCGGGATATGAAACGTAGAAAGGGAAACTGAGATGACTGCGACGGAAAAGCCGAAAGTGGTCGTGATTGGCGGCGGGACAGGTTTGCCGGTCATACTGCGAGGCTTGAAAAAACAACCTATTGATTTGACTGCGATTGTCACGGTTGCTGATGATGGCGGGAGTTCGGGCAAGATTCGCGAGCAAATGGATGTATTGCCGCCTGGTGATATTCGGAACGTGATGGTGGCGCTGTCGAATACGGATCCGCGGATGGAAGCTTTGATGCAATATCGTTTTAAAGTGGAGGGTGATTTGTCGGGACACGTGATTGGAAATCTGATTTTGACGGCGTTATCGCAGTTGAATGATAGTTACGTGGAGGCAATTGAAGTGCTTAGCAAGGCGATGCGGATTCGGGGGAAAGTGATTCCAGCAACGGATCGGCCGCTAATTTTGAATGCGATTATGGAGGATGGTTCGCTTGTGCAAGGGGAGTCGGTGATTCCAATGCAGGGCCAGCCGATTGACCGCGTGTTTATTACGCCGGATGATGTGAAGGCTTTGCCGGCCGCGATTGAGGCGATTCATGATGCGGATTTGATTGTGCTTGGGCCGGGAAGTCTGTACACGAGTATTTTGCCGAGTTTGCTGGTGCAGGATTTGCAGGATGCGATTTTTGAAAGTAAGGCTTACAAGGTGTATATCTGCAACATTTTGACGCAGGTCGGGGAAACGGATTTCTTCACGGATGCAGATCATGCGCAGGTTATTTTGAACCATGTGGGGCGGCCGATTATCGACGCGATGATGATTAATACGGCGGAAGTGCCGCGACATTTGATGTTCCCTGATGATGTTATGCAAGTCGAGCAGAATTTTGAGAAGGATCATGCGCTGAATATTAACGTCATTGCAGGCGATTTGCTCACGACAGAAGGCGGATTAGTAAGGCACGCTGCGGATAAAGTGACGAATACATTATTACAGATTCTGATGAATTTGAAAGAAAAGGAATGAGGGTCTATGTCCTTTGCCTCGGAAACAAAGAAAGAATTAACCAATTTAGACATTACAAAAACGGACGCAAAAGTAGAACTGTCAGCTTTTATCCGCATGAACGGCGCTGTCTCTTTCTCTAACCAGATGATGGTTGTGGATGTTCAGACCGAAAATGCAGCGATTGCGCGCCGAATGTACCGTCTTTTAAAAGAATTATATCAAGTGCCGATCGAGTTACTTGTACGCAAAAAAATGAAATTAAAGAAAAATAACGTCTATATTGTACGATTGAAAGCCAAGACGAAAGAGATCCTGGCTGACTTAGCGATTCTAAATGATGGCGTTTTTCAAAATGCGATTAATCCGGCGTTAATCAAAACAAAGAATGCACGCCGAGCCTACCTTCGTGGGGCTTTTCTAGCGAGCGGTTCGGTTAATAATCCAGAAACATCTTCGTATCATTTGGAGATTAATTCGGTATATGACGAGCATAATGAGGCGATTTGCCAATTGATGAATAGCTTCAAACTCAATGCGCGGACGCTGGAACGCAGAAACGGCTACATCACGTATTTGAAGGAAGCTGAGAAAATTACAGAATTCCTAAATATTATTGGCGCAACAGGTGCGTTACTTCATTTTGAAGATGTGCGGATCATGCGCGATATGCGGAATTCGGTCAATCGGCTCGTGAATTGCGAGACTGCGAATTTGAATAAAACGATCAACGCGGCAGTGCGCCAAATCGACAATATCAAGTTTATCTCGGCGGCAGTTGGCTTGGAAGCACTCCCAGGGAAATTGCGCGAGATCGCTGAATTACGTATGACACACGAAGATGTCACGCTACAAGAACTTGGCGAAATGCTATCCAGCGGCCCAATTAGTAAGTCTGGTATCAACCACCGACTGCGGAAACTCGACCAAATCGCGGACCAATTGCGAAGCGGCGAATCTCCATCACAGCTCGGCTTGAGAGTACCATCTAAATAAAAAAAGAAAAACGAAAAGGATGCGATCAAACCATGTCAAAATTGTTTTCTACGTATAAAATTAAAAATCTTACTCTGAAAAACCGCCTTGCGATGTCCCCAATGTGTATGTATTCCGTTGAAACAGACGATGGAGTGGCAAATGATTTCCATTTCGCACATTACGTTTCCCGTGCAGCAGGTCAAGTTGGCCTCATCGTACTAGAAGCAACTGCGGTTCAAGCGGTCGGCCGGATTTCCCACGGCGATCTAGGATTATGGAATGACGAACAAATTCCAGCGTTAAAACGAATTGTGGATGGCGTTCATTACCACGAAGCAGCTATCGGAATTCAATTGGCACACGCAGGTCGAAAAGCAGTTTTAGACGTAGATCCAGTTGCACCAAGCGCTGTAGCATTTGATGATGAAAGCAAAAAACCGCACGAACTAACGGCGGCTGAAATAGAAGAAGTTGTTGCTGATTTTAAAAAGGCAGCATTCCGTGCAAAAGAAGCAGGTTTTGACGTTATCGAAATTCACGCGGCACACGGCTATTTATTGCATGAGTTTTTATCGCCAATCTCGAACTTGCGCGACGATGAATACGGCGGCCCAGCAGGGAACCGTTACCGCGTATTGGGCGACGTGATTAAAGCAGTCCGCGAAGTATGGGACGGTCCTCTTTTCGTTCGTATTTCGGCAACAGATTATGCACATGGCGGCTTGACTGTAGATGATTATATCCCATTCGCCAAATGGATGAAAGCAGACGGCGCGAATTTACTAGATGTCAGCAGTGGCGCGCTAGTAAACACTGTTCCAAAAGTATTTCCAGGATATCAAGTTCCATTCGCTGAAAAAATCCGCACTGGCGCAGGAATCGCAACAGGCGCAGTAGGTCTAATTACGACAGGCGTTCAAGCAGAAGAAATTTTGCAAAACGAACGCGCAGATCTGATTTTCTTAGGACGCGAGTTGTTGCGTGACCCGTATTGGGCTAGAACAGCTGCGAAGGATGTTCGTGGAGAAGTGACTCCGCCTGAGCAGTATTCGCGTGGTGGTTGGTAACGAGATAGAGAAGACACGCATTCCAGATTGATTGGGATGCTTGTTTTTTGCCTGCTTAATATGTATAAAATAGATAAAGGGAGCTAAAGACATGATTTTATTACGTGAAGAGCCTCAAGCAAAGATTCCTATCTATATCCACGAACAAGATACTGAGCTACGAAATAATATGGTCGCGTATATTGAAAATTTTATTGAAACAGAACAATTAGAAATGCGGGTGGTATTGGCAACAGGAGACCCCGTCGACTTACTGGAGACTGTTCGGAAAAAGAATCGGCCTGGAATATGTATTTTAGACTCCACATATAAGCACTTTTTAGAATTAGCTAATGCTATCAAAATGGACTACCCCAGAGGCTTTATCATGTATACAGCGTCTCCCTTAGAATTAGAGGCCTTGAGAGGGAAAGTAACGAATTACATTATGAAATACGACTATAGAAAAATTGCTTCATGGCTTATTGAATGCTTTCAAAAAAGCAAAAAAGTAAAAAAATACCTAGCAATAGCGGATGGTTCTAAATTTCGCTATGAAGCTTTAAAAGATATTTTATACATTACAGCAGCACTTGAACCTCGTCGTTTACTGCTATCTAGTAGGAATAGGCATATTGAATTCTACGGTAGATTAAAGGAGATAGAGCCACAATTGAATGATCATTTTATTAAGATAAGCCGTTCTGTAATCGTAAATCAGGATTACATTAAGTCAGTAGATGCGAGTAAAGGAATTATTAACTTGACTAATGGCGAACAATTAAATATTCCTAAATCTCTTTAAAAATCGCTGTAAAATGTTCGCGTAGAAGTATGTATATAAATCCGTATTTTCTATGGTGAAAATGCACGGTTTCAACAAGAAGAATAAAAGCCTATTCATTACCATGCAAAATTTCTGTGTACAAGTCCTCATACAAATCTTGATGATCGGTTTCTTCTATGTTTTCAGTCAAATTATTCTCGGCTAAGAACAGTTTACTTTTTGGTTCTTCCTTTGTCGGGTACTTGCTCAAAAAGGCATTAGTTAAAACATAGTTATCTCCCGAAGTACTGTCCCTAAGGTAGAGGTAGTAAGCTTTTCCTGTCTCCATTTTTTTGTAATTATCCACAGTCAAAGTTCTGGCTTTTCCCTCAATGGGAACATTTGTAGCTACATCCTCTAGAACTTTAATTTTGTCGCCTTCTTTTAGAGTACTACTCTCATCCTTTTGTATGTCGGTTATAGTAACACCACTGAGCGTATAAAATTCAGTAGGTAATGTATTTTTGTCACTTTCTTTTTTTACGGTCTGTTCTTCATCATTTTTAATGACTTCAACAACAATTGGTGAGGTATTTTCTAATTCATCCAGATCAGATGCAAGGGAAGAGTATTTTCCGTGGAATGAAATGATTGATCTGTCGTCCGTAACTTTTTCGTCAATCTTTGTTGTTTGAGCCTGTTGGGGGCTCTTATTGTTTCCTTCCACAGTTTTATTAGCGCCATTCATTGAGCATCCAGATACAAAGAGTAATAATAGGCTGCTTGCTATTACGATTTTTTTCATAGTTAGTTCCTCCTTAGCCAAAACGATGAGTTTAGTGTTTCAAGGCCATTCAGTGTACCATATCACAAAAGATGATAAAATGAAAGCGCGTTAATTAATGCTGATAGGAAGTGCGCTCAGCATTCAACTAAAAATAATAATTCTGTTTCAGAGTTTTTTGGTTACTAGCTATGAGGCAGAAAGAATATATTGGACTAGTAGCCAAATGAATGGAATCAATTTTGTGGTTGACGATAGAAGAGTTTAAACAGGAGGTTATGAATTAATGGGTCAATATATACCAATAACAATGGTTGCTGTGTTTGTTATTGTCATAGCTATTCTCACGATTGTTATCAGAAAATCTGTAAAGAAAAATTAGTTATAGAAACATCTCCGCGTGCCCATAAGGTTATTCTGCATGGGCGAAATCGCCAAATTGAATTTTACGGCAAACTAAAAGATATGGAATCCAAACTAGATGATCGATTTTACAGAACACATCGCGCATTTCTAGTCAATAAAGATCATATTTTAGAAGTGGATACAAATAAAAATTTAGTCCACATGATCAACGGTGAGAAATGTATGGTTTCAACCAGAAAAATAAAAGGCTTAAAAAAAGAAAATTAGGGATAGAAATTTGGAAGGAGTTCTAGTTTTCTATCCTTCTTTATTATACCTAAAACCAATAAAAGTTATATATGTAACGCAAAAACACCCCCTTTTTTGCGTTTACGAACGAAAAACCGACATTCACGACCAAATCAGAAAAAAGCAGTGTTTCTATCGTATAATAGGTTTATGGAAATAAGGCTTACCGAGATGAGCCGTTTGAATCACATTATTCGATGCTGAAAGGAGTAGATCAGGGCATGATGAAACCGATTGTTCAAGCAAAAATGGCTAGCACACAACCTTGCTTATTTTTCCAAAAGGAAATCGTGCATGATTTACAATTTTTTAGTCCAGTCTTGGCTAAAATTAATTTAGTAGACCGTAGTAGTGAGGATTCGAAGTGGGACTGTCTTATGTTAGCAGTATTTTCAAAGCTTGATCGTGAATATATAAATAGAAAAGACTACATTTTAGATCAATTTCCAGTAGCAGGAAATTATCCAAAATATAAGATGCTAATTACATACCGTGGTTACATATATTTTTTGGATACTATCACAGGCCATGTTGGGATCAGTGATAACCGATTTATGGTAGGACTTAATCGCGACAAGCTGTACATGATTGTTTATCGGGATGAGGCACTTTACAGCAAGTCGTTGAGAGGGAAGAGCCATCTTCTTTCTCAAGACGGAATGGTAACACGTAACATAGAGAAAACATTGAATGAGAATGAAATACCACATGATAGGGTAGAAATTGCAGAGTTTGTTAATTCGGACAGAGCTAGTGAAATATCGCTAGTTTCTGTCTGGGAATTAGCACTCGGTGAATAGGGAGGCGAATTGGAATGTTTAGTTTGACCGTCCCCAATATGGCAGCAAAGATTACCAGAACGATTTTCCGCGACAGGGAAGTTGATGAAGATAGGTTTGCCATTGTAAAATATGGCGTAGAAATATTTTTAGTGAACGTGACGAAGGGGATTACCGTATACTTGTTAGCGATAATTCTAGGAGTTTTTTTTGAATCGTTATTAGTTCATATGGCTTATCTCTTTGTTAGAAGACATTCTTTTGGATTACATGCTAGGACAAGTGTGGGATGCACTTTCATGAGCCTGATAGTATTTGCTGTAATTCCATATGTATTTCAGGGTGTTGTCTTGTCTAATTCACTTATTATTTTTAGTAGTGCATTTATTTTACTGAATATTTCGTTATATTCTCCTTCCGATACAGAGAATATGCCGCTTTTTAACGCACAAAAAAGACACAAATTGAGGGTTAAATCTATATTCAACACAATGATTGTTATAATATTTGTTTTATTGCTACCGTGGACAGAGGTGAAAATTTGTTTATTATATGGAGCGTTGATTCAGACAATCATGATTCATCCATGGAGTTATAAATTACTAAGAAGGAGATATAATAACTATGAAAAAGAATAAATTTGGTTCTATAAGTATGAAAAAACGGATGGCTATTTTTGCAGAAGATAAAATAGTTAAATTTGCGGAAAAATCTGTTAATAAATCGTGTGTACTTCACTTATATGAGCCTGAGATACCTAAGCAGTTATTAGGAAAAAATAACTAAATAGACTTATTGCATTTGTAAAATAGAGTATTTTAGACTATAATTTAGTTTGAGTACTCTATTTCATTTTATGGGAGGGCATATGATATCATTTTTACTTAATGCTATACAAGTATTTTGTTTAATTATAGGAGTTCAAGTACTGGGGCGTGTCAGATTTTCATGGAAATTGACTACGCTACTTACCATTGGACTATCTATAGGAGCTTATTTTGTTTTTATCAACTTTATGTACTTCTCTGTCCCGTTTATGATACTTGTATCTGGGATTGCTCTTTTTCTCAAAACTAAGAGCATAAAGTTGTCATTAATTGCAACAACAGGGACATTTATTATTTTAGTGATTTCTGATGCATTAGCAGGCCAAACATTAGGTGCTACTTACAAAGATCAGCTGCTACTTTATGGGGTGTTGCTCTTAATTTATGCTAGTACTATCTTTAAAATTATGGATATTATTCTAGGTAGAATAAATAAAAGAGTTATTTTTCAAGGGAAATTTCTTTTATTAATTTTAATAATCAGTTCTGTAACAATTGGTGTGTTTTACTTCTTTATTTGGCAAAGCGAAAAAACAGGATTTTCTCAACAAAGTTTGAGAGCAAATGCGATAGTATTTATAATATATACCTTGATAATGCTTGTGGTGTTATTTATTGTGATTCAAGGAGCTGTCAAAAACGCCAAAGTCGAAGCTCAAGCGCTCCAAATGAAACAACTTCGCGAATATGTTGGTGCACTCGAAGCCCTTCAAAAAGATATGCGGGTTTTCAGGCATGATTATGTGAATATGCTTTCGGGAATCAATGGTTTCATCACGGATGAGGATATGGACGGGTTGAGTGTTTATTTTAGGACGAAGGTTATACCGATGAATTCGGATATGGAAGTGAACATTTCGAAGCTTGCGACGTTACATAATCTAGAAGTTGTTGAATTGAAGGGATTGTTTGCAACGAAGATGATTCGTGCTCAGGAGTTGGGTGTGGATGCGCAAGTAGAAATTTTCAAAATGATTAAGAATGTTAACATGGACAGTATTGATTTATGTCGTGCGGTGGGGATTTTGCTCGATAACGCGATTGAGGCTGTTGTTGATACGGATGATCCAACGATACGCGTTGCAATTATTCAGAAAAAAGAAGCGATTGTACTCATTTTTGCTAATAGTTTACCAGACGATGCGCCAGCTGTGCATCAGTTTTTTGAGGAAGGTTTTTCAACGAAGGGTGAGAATCGCGGAATTGGGTTGTCGACTTTGAAGAAAACGTTAAAGAAATATCCGAATGTATCTCTAGAGACGAAGATAACGCAGCAAGGCTTTGTACAGGAATTGGAAATAGGCTAACTTGGAGAGGGTGAGGAGATGATAGAGGTCTTTATCTGTGAAGACGAGAGTAATCAACGAAATCAGATTGTCAAATATGTCGAAAATTACATTATGATTGAGAATTTTGATATGGAACTTGCTTTATCCACAGGTGATCCTGAAGAACTTTTATCTTACGTCCAATTTAGTGGCGAAGGTATGGCTCTTTACTTTTTAGATGTAGACTTGAAGCATCCGAGGCTAGATGGTTTGGCTTTGGCGCAGAAGATTCGAGAATATGATCCTAGAGGGTTTATCGTTTTCATCACAACGCACGCGGAACTGAGTTATTTGACTTTTACTTACAAAGTGGAAGCCATGGACTATATTATTAAGGACGATTTCGAGAACGTGCGGAATCGGATTTTTGATTGTATGAAAAGCGTGGAAGAACGGGTTGGCAGGGAACGTAAGGATGTTGGGAAATACTTCACGATGAAACTAGAAGAGAAGGTTATTCATGAGCTCTATGATGATATCCTATTTTTGGAAACTTCGGCGAAGGCACGGCGGATTATTTTGCATGCAAAGGATCGCCAAATTGAATTTTATGGAAGAATGAAGGGCTTAGACGAGAAATTAGACGAGCGGTTTTTCAGGACGCATCGGTCGTTTATTTTGAATACGGATAAAATTGAATCGATCAATTATTCGAAAGGCACGATTACGGTTGTAAATGGAGAGATTTGCACGCTTGCTACTCGTTTGGGAAAAGAGTTGCGTGAGTTCATAAAAAAACGTACATAGAAAAATCCCGTATTAACTCGTTATGTTGAGAGCTAATACGGGATTTCTTTGTGTTTATTTTAATCCGGCTTTGTTTACAACGATATCATCGATTAGGCCGTATTCTTTGGCTTCGCTTGCAGTCATGAAGTTGTCGCGATCTGTGTCGCGTGAAATAACTTCGATTGGTTGACCTGTGCGCTCTGCCATGATTGTGTTCATGCGTTCTTTGATTTTTAGAATGTGACGAGCTGCGATTTCGATCTCAGTTGCTTGACCTTGTGCGCCGCCGAGTGGTTGGTGAATCATAATTTCAGCATTTGGAAGTGCGAAACGTTTGCCGTCCGCGCCAGCTGTAAGTAGGAATGATCCCATTGAAGCCGCCATACCCATCGCAATTGTTTGAACGTCCGCTTTCACGAAGTTCATTGTGTCGTAAATCGCCATCCCAGCAGAAATACTTCCGCCTGGAGAGTTGATGTAAAGGAAAATATCTTTCTCAGGGTCTTGCGCATCGAGGAATAGTAATTGTGAAACGATCGAGTTCGCTACGTTATCATCAATCGCGCTCCCTAGCATAATAATCCGATCTTTAAGTAAACGGGAATAGATGTCATACGCGCGTTCCCCACGGCTAGTTTGCTCGATTACTGTTGGAATTAAATTCATAATAAAACGCCTCCTGTTTTAAGTATATTTCAATTAAAAAGCACGACTTTCTTGCCTTTTATTTCTTACTTGATGCTTCTATATTACACGATTGGTCAAACTAGGTCAAACGAAAGGCTCGAATGAAATATTCATGTAAGATAAAGCTTGTATAATTGGGAGTTTTCCGATATAATTATTGATTGTGAGTGTAGTAAAAATTCGTCCTCGTGGTGCAACGGATAGCACGTGAGCCTCCGAAGCTCGAAATATAGGTTCGATTCCTATCGAGGGCACTTGAAGTAATTTCGGAAATGCAATGAAAATGGCTATAAATCGCTTTGTACGAGCGGTTTTGGGATTAACGAAACTTTCTTTTTGTACCCTATAGTGTCCTATAATATCTAAAAATTTGTGGCATTTGTGGCGTTATTTGTGGCAAGATGTTAGCTTTTAGCAGCGAAGAATGAATCAAGCTTCGTTTTGTTGTTGTTTTTTAAACTTTCGCTTAAATGGCTGTAATATTTCAATGTTGTATTAATGTCTTCATGCCCTAACCTATCTGCAACATAAATAATATCCATTCCAGCTTCAACACACAGGCCCGTGTGCGTATGTCGTAGTTTATGAAGTGTTAATTCGTCGCTTTCAATAATCTTGCATAGCTTCTTTAATTCCTTATTCACGCCAGTGTTAGATATTGGGCGATGTGTTCCAGTTCTATTGAACAACAAACCGAATGTATTGTTAGAGTTATCGACGTTTTCACTATGCCACATTATATATTCTTTAACCATCTTACTTGTCAATGTATCCATGAAAATTGTACGAGATTTCTTTGTCTTTGTATCAATGAAATTATGCGTAAATTTATAATCCCAAGCTTTTGTAACAGCGATCGTTTGATTCTTGAAATTAATATCCGTATTAGTCAGTGCTATTATTTCTTCGAATCTCATTCCGGTTCTAATAGCTAACAGTATTACTCCACGAGAAGTGGAGTTCTTTTTTTGTAGTTCTTGAACTAATAGTTCTACTTTATCCGTTTCCATGAACTTTTTTTATTTTTAGCAACATCTTCTCCGCTCATTACAGTCCCTTTCGTGTTTTTTTTCGTGCGTATCCTAATTCTACTGCTTTATTGTAAATAGCTCTAATTTCACGGTGTCTAGTGTCCACAGTGGCTAGGGCGTAATCCTCTCCTAGGTAATTGATGAAGCGTTGGTATTTGACTGCATCAATGGAATCAAGTAGGATATCGCCAAAAAAATCAATAAATTGTTCATAAGCTAATTCATATAAGATCTCTGTAGAACGACTAACTTTGTTATCTTTGTAGGTACTCATATAAAGTTCATAGAATTCACCAATTTTCCATTTCTTTGCTGAAAAATCTTCTTGTTTCGTTTCTTTTTTAATTTTGATGCGCGATAAATTAAATTGTCTTTATCAGAATCGGTTAATCGTTTTTCTTTCCATTCGCCATTTACTTTTATACGTAGACGAATAGTGTAATCGCCATTAGTTTTTTTGGTTATTTTCATGTTTTTACGCTCCTTTAAATATGTTTTTTTGTAAATGGAATGCAAGCTTTTAACTTTTTTAAATGAAATGCAAGTAATTTATCGTTTACACTCTGCCAATGGTAGGGTATACTATAATTATCTATAGTAAATAACAAGGAGTTGATTAATTTGGCTATTTTAACACCTAAATCTAAAAGTTTTAGTTTGAACGATACAGAATATAAAAGAGCTGAAAAAGTTTTGTCTGGAAGAAAAACTCCGCAAAGAGCGCAACAGATTAAAGAAACAAGAGAGCGTATGAAAAACGCTATTGATATCAAAGTTAAGTTCTAAGGAGTGTAGGGATGACATCGGGACAGGAAACTTATATCCAACCATTGAGCAATTACGTTAATATAAAAAGAGAATTAGATCAATTTGATTGTGATAATGAATTACTAAATGATTTTTTAAAAGATGAGGCAATGAATTATGATAAAGCCGACTGTGGGCGGACATGGGTACTGAAATCCGAGCACATGATAGTTGGCTTTTTTACTTTGTCAGCTTCCCAAACGGAGATAAAAAAATTTTTCAAAAAAGAGAAACATCGTAAAGGGAAGCATGTTACTATCTATCCTTGCGTTCATCTTTCATACTTCGCTATCCATAAAGACTACCAAAATCAAGGCATCGGAACCGCGCTTATGAAGCAAGTATTTAAAATGGTATGGGTCGAGATTTCACGTTTTATTGGTGTTAATGTCATGACTGTAGACGCCAAAGCGAAAGCCGTTAATTTCTATAAAAAGATGGGGTTTGAAACACCTACGTCTAGAAATCAAGATGGTGATTTGTTCATGGCAATACCTCTTTCTGAAATTGAAGATATCCTATTGGATACATAAAGTTTTAACCGTCAATCATGGCGGTTTTTTAATATCCTTAAAACAGTGCACACGTTCGGTTAAAGGGCCGCAGAAGCACATTTGGCGGTGGGCTTGCTGGGGTTTATTTAGTTATGAAGTACATGCGTTGAAAAGAAAGACCATTAAGATTATCAAAAATATTAAGCTCATACAACCGCAGCCAATACCTTGTAAATCTTTTCCGAAACCTTCAAGTTTACTTTGAGTGCTAGCGGGATAAACTATATTAGTCCCACAGCTAGGGCAGAACTTCTCACCAGATAATTTTGTACCACAATTAGGACAGTATATTGTAGGAAGCCTCCTTGTTAGTTAAATAAAATTAATCATTTAAATGTTGAATAGCATAAGAAGAACAATGTATAGCCGAAGTCTCATACTAATTTGAGAAAAGATAGGTGCTCTAATTTTTCTGTGGCGATAACTTCGAGATACTGGTGGATATAAACATTAAAAAATTCGAAAGATATCGTTACTCAGATTCAGAACCGCATGATAGTAACCTATTGTGAATTGTAGGA
The DNA here is from genome assembly GCF_003534205.1 of Listeria weihenstephanensis. Lineage (NCBI taxonomy): Bacteria > Bacillati > Bacillota > Bacilli > Caryophanales > Listeriaceae > Paenilisteria > Paenilisteria weihenstephanensis. The sequence goes on from NZ_CP011102.1 coordinate 661,181, forward strand.
AATTTCAATACTGGTTCATTCATGCGGTTGTTTTTATGCCCAATTCACCGTGATTTACATTTGATAAATTACTATATTTTATGCTACAATTCACGTGACAGCAATTATGGATATCTTTAAATTTCAGAACATTCCCACTAATTTGTTTGATAATGAACATAATAAAAACGGGCAGGAACACGAGGATATTACGCGGGATAATATGTCGGGTGGAATAATTTAATGAGATGGGGGATTTATATGAATCCGGTGACAGCTTTTACGATTATCATGCTTATTTGGACTATTGGTGATTTTGTGGCTAAGAAAACGAAGTCGCTTATTTCTTCTTTACTTGTGGCGGCGATTATTTTTATTGTCGGGTTTAAAACGAATCTATTTCCCGAAGATTTGTTGACTAGTTCGTCTTTACTGGCGCTGGGTCAGACGGTTATTGGCATGCTGATTGTTCACATAGGGACGATGATTAGTATTGATGAACTGAAAAAGCAGTGGAGAACGGTTCTTATCGGTGTTTCGGCTATACTCGGCATTATTGTTTTTCTTTTTACGATTGGTTCTTTATTTTTGGATCAAAACTTCATCATTTCGGCAATCGGGGCGATTAGTGGTACGACGGTTGCAGTTATCATTATTCAAGAAGCGGCTCTGGCATCTGGATTGGTGTTGGTTGCTGTTTTTGCTGTTTTGATTTCGGCTTTTCAGGGCTTGATTGGGTATCCGCTGACGTCGGTTATTTTGCGGAAAGAGGCGCATCGTCTGCGGGGAGAATATCGGTCGGGCAAGTTGAAAGTGAAGGCGCCGGTCGAAAAAGAGACGAGTAAGGAACCGGGAACGATCTTGCCGCAAGCGTTTCAAACGACGGCGGGGACTTTGTTTGTAGTCGGTGCGGTGGTCATGTTGGCTGGGTTTATTGCTGATATTACGAATGGGATTCTGAACCAATTTGTTGTGGCGTTGTTGCTCGGTATCTTACTTCGTGCATTTGGTATTCTGAAACCGAACATTTTGACTGGTATTGATGCGTATGGGCTGATGATGATTGGGATTCTGCTCATTATTTTTGGGCCGCTCGCTACGTCTTCTGTGGACGATTTAATTGCGCTGATTGGGCCTCTTTGTATCGCGTTTGCCATTGGGGTTACAGGAAGTGTCGTTTTTTCAGCTGTTTTGGGAAAACTTCTTGGGTATAGTATGGCGATGTCGATGGCGATTGGGTTAACAACGCTCTATGGTTTTCCTGGAACGATGATTTTGAGTCAGGAGGCCGCGAAAAGTGCTGGTGAAAACAAGGATGAAATCGCGGCGATTGAAGGCGAGATATTACCGAAAATGATTGTTGCTGGTTTTTCGACGGTGACTATTTTGTCGGTGGTGGTTACGAGTGTTTTGGCGGGTTTTATACATTAGGTGGAGGTTTTACTCGGGTTTTTCTAAAACAGATATTGGCTTAACGCTGTTGTATTAAATACTATTAGTTAAAATTGAAACTGCTTGGTGTCAACGTTTTGGGAATTGTAAAAGGTTTTCAGAAGCCGTTGTTTCAGGCAGTTTTTTTGTGGCTAATATTGCTTACTTTAAATGATTTGAAAACGCTCGCATTTTTATTGCTTTTGCTGTAATCTTAATTTGACGGGAGGTGGTGGACATATGAATAAGAGAATCTGGGTAGTCATCATAATTTTATTTATTTGTGTAGGTGGGTATTTTGTGTACAAATTAAGTTTTGGAAGTTCTAATTATAAATGGGATGGGCATAGTAAGGAGTGGAGCGCCAAGTTTGGTATATCAAGAAACTCGGCTAACGATATGTATTCAGGTACAGTAAATTGGTTTGGGGATTCAAGTGAGAAGAAAAGGATATATATCGATCGGATTGAGACTTTTTTCAATGGGGAGAAAATTGACTCATCGGAAATAAACCGTAAATATTATGATGGATTACCTTTTGCAGAATTTCAGCAAGATGTAGAGGGAGATACTAAAATAAAGATAGTCATTTTTGGCGAAATCGGTAAGAAGGAATTTTCTGAGGAGTTAACGTTGAGCAGAGATTGATGAAAAAGCTTTTTACAAGAATAATCGTTGCTTTTTTGCTATGATGGATTGCGAAAGAGGTGGGAGCATGAAATTAGGATATGCGTGTATTAATATGTCGATGCCTTCGAAGTTCAGGACTTGTAGATTGCGGACGGTCGAGGAGCAGGGGCTGGGCAAGGTGAAGGAGATTGCGGTACATAATTTGGCGGAGGTTATCCGGGTTTTGGAGTGGAATATCGAGCATGGGATTTTCTTTTTCCGGATGTCGAGTGATCTTATTCCTTTTGCGTCGCATCCGATTATGACGTGGGATTGGCAGCGTGATGCGGATATTCTGGCGTTGACGGCTGAGATTGGTCGGTTGCGGGAGCTTCATGATATGCGGTTGTCGATGCATCCTGGGCAGTACACGATTATTAATTCGCCGCGCGCGGATGTTGTGGAGAAGGCGATTGCGGAGCTTACGTATCATCAGCAGTTGCTGGATTTGGTCGGGGGTACGGATATGATTTTGCATATTGGTGGTGCTTATGGGGATAAGAAAACGGCAAGTGAGCGCTTTATTCGGAAATATAACGGCTTATCAGAGGATATTAAGCGCTTATTGCGGTTGGAAAATGATGATAAGACGTATACGGCGAATGATGTTTTAGGAATCGCTCGGGCAACGGGTGCCACGGTTTGTTTTGATATCCATCATCATATTTGTAATCATGAGGAAAATGCGGATGTGGCGCAAATTGTGTCGGATGTCTTTAAAACGTGGGAAACGACGCCAAAAATGCATATTAGTTCTGGGAAAACGGGAAGTACGGATCGGTCGCATCATGATTTGATTCATAAGGAGGATTTTGATCGGTTGATCGGGTTGCTTGCTGGGCGTGATGCGGATATTATGTTTGAGGCGAAGCGTAAGGAGCAGTCGGTTTTGGCATTGAGGGAAGAGCTGTGAATAGAGGTTTACTGATAGGCTAAGTCGTGATAAAATGATGAGTAATGAGCGATGGAGGCGAGTTGCAATGACGAAGAGGACGCGTGCGGAGGAATTGATTTTTACTCGAAATAAGATTTTAGCTACTGCTCGTGATCTATTCATGGAGAAGGGCTACAGGTCGGTTTCAACGCGTGATATTGCGGCGCGGTGCCAAATGACGCAGCCAGGGATTTACCATCATTTTAAGGATAAAGAAACGCTTTATGTTGAGGTTGTCAGGCAGTTGACGATTGAGATTCAGGCGGATATGATTCCGATTGAAAAGGCGAATAGTACGCCACAAGTTCAGTTGAAAGCGATGTTAATGATGCTGATCGAGAACCATCCGACGAATATTTTAATGATGATTCATGATATATTGAACGAGTTGAGCAAGGAAAATCAGTTTTTGATGTTTCAGCTTTGGCAAACGACTTATTTAGAGCCTTTTAATCGGGTTTTTAAGACGATTTCGGATCAAGGGATGTTGCGTGATGGAGTGACGAGTGAGACGGCGGCGCGTTATTGTTTGTCGACGATTAGTCCGATTTTTGCGAGTGATAGCCCGTTTCGCCAAGGTTCGATGTCGGACCGCTTGGATGAATTGATTGATTTTATGATGTTTGGAATTTGTAAAAAAGAGGTATAATTAGAGTGTCTCTTTTTTTATAAATAAATATTTATCGACCGATAAACGAAAATATTGATCGACTGATAAGTGAAAAATAAGGGGGAAGATGAGATGAGTCATAATATTTTTGGTAAAATTGCGAACGCGGTTGGGGGTAAGCGGGGACGCTGGATAACGCTGGCCGTTTGGATTTTGATCGTCATTGCGTTGCAGGTGTTTTTGCCGAAATCGGCGGATTATAAAGATGACGCGGCGCCTGATTTAGCGGCTTCGGAACCTTCTGTTGTTGCGCAAAAAGTGATGGATCAGCAGTTTCCGAGTGGGGAAGGCACGCCAGCGCTCATTACGTGGTACCGGAGCACTGGGCTAACGAATATGGATTTAGCGCAGATTCAGAAATTTTCTAAGGAGTTACAGCAAAACCCCGTGGACCATCAGAAAACGGTGGTTCCTTATGATAAAATGCCGTTACCTGTTGTAAAGCAGCAGGTTTCAAAGGATGGCACGACGTTTATTCAGACGGTTTTAATGGATTCGGCGGCGACTTCGGATGAACTGAAAACGAGTTTTGAGGAGTTGGAAAAAACGGCGAACGGAATTTTTGCGGATAAGCCGTTTGATCAGAAAGTGAGCAGCAAGGACACGTTGACGGCGCGCACGACAGGACCTGCGGGGATTAGCGTGGATGCGACGGAGCTGTTTAGTGACGCGGATGTGTCGCTTCTGATTGGGACGGTCATGCTTGTTTTGATATTCCTACTCGTGATTTATCGATCGCCGATTTTGGCGTTTATTCCGCTGATCGCGGTTGGCTTTGCTTACTTAGCGGTGACGCCGATTATTGCGTTGCTCGGTAAGGAGGGCATTATTACGTACGGGTCGCAAGGGCTTTCGATCATGACGGTGCTGTTATTTGGGGCTGGGACGGATTATTGTTTGTTCCTGATCGCTAGGTTCCGCAGTCAGCTTCATCATGATACGAATCGCTACACGGCATTCAAAAAAGCTTTTAGTAACACGGCGGGGGCGATTGCGCTTAGCGGTTTCACGGTCATGGCGGCGTTACTTATTTTGCTCGTTGCCAAATACGGCTCGATTCATAATTTTGCGGTACCGTTTAGTTTATCGATTTTGATTATGATGATCTCCTCCTTGACGCTAGTTCCCGCGCTACTCGGCATTTTTGGTCGGGTTTCATTCTGGCCATTCGTACCGCGCACAGAGGAAATGGCGAAGGAACATGCTGCGAAAAAAGGCAAACCTGTGAAAGTACATCGGGAAAACCGTTTTTGGCACCGTGTTGGTGAAATTTCAGCACATCACCCGATCAAAACTTTCGTGATTACACTCTTGATTCTTGGTGGATGCGCTCTTTTTGCAACGCAGGTCAAGTACACGTATGACACGCTTTCGACGTTTCCTAAAGACATGCCATCGCGTGAGGGCTTCACTTTAATTAGCGATCATTTCGGTGCGGGCAAGCTAGCTCCGATGAACTTGATCGTGAAAACGGATGGTGAAAAAACGGATTTACGTACTAATTTACAGGAAACGGACGGTGTTGCGAGTGTTTCTGTAGGCATTCCGAGTGCGAAAAATCCTGACTATACGATGTTTACGATTGAGCTTGCCGATAACCCTTACAGCAATGCGGCGATGGACCGCGTTCCAGATATTCGGGATACGGCAGAAACGACACTTAGTGACGCAGGGCTTTCAAAAGATAACGTCTGGATCGCTGGTCAAACGGCGACACAATATGATTCGCGGGCTGTGACTAAGCAAGATGAAGAGTTGATTATTCCGCTCGTTATAGGCCTGATCGCATTGCTACTACTCGTTTACTTGCGTTCGGTAACAGCGATGGTTTACTTAGTAGCGACGGTATTGCTTTCCTTCTTCAGTGCACTAGGTCTTGGTTGGCTGATTATCCATTACGTCATGGGAGTTGAGGCGATTGCAGGGCTGATACCGATTTATGCGTTCGTCTTTATCGTGGCGCTCGGTGAGGATTACAATATATTCATGATCTCAAGCATCTGGAAAAAGAGCCGGGAATTGCCACTACACGAGGCGATTGCAGAAGGCGTAGGACAAACGGGTGGCGTGATTACATCGGCAGGTTTAATTTTGGCAGGGACATTCGCTGTTTTAACAACCCTTCCGATTCAACTACTCGTCCAATTCGGCCTAATCACAGCAATCGGCGTACTACTGGACACGTTCATTGTTCGCCCGTTCTTAGTGCCCGCAATTACAATGCTTTTCGGCAAATGGGCATTCTGGCCAGGTAAAGGACACAACAAAGAAAGATAATAGGTGAAAACTTCCGATGTTATAAAGTATAGACTTTGTAGCATTGGAAGTTTTTTAGTGATAATGGATGAAAGCAGTTTTGTGATAGTTAAAATATATAAATAAATAAGTCTTGTTTCCCACCTCAAAAAGTATATAATAGAGATATCAAATGGGGGTGGGTGTAATGATGAACATCGTGGATATGCATTGTGATGCGCTTTATAAACTGCAGGCGGGTGTTGGGAAAGTGATGTTCCAGGATTCAGAGCAACTGGACGTCAACTTTGAAAAGATGATTGCAGGCGGTATCAAAATGCAGGCTTTTGCGATTTTTCTGGACCCAACAACGCCTGTCGAACAAAAGTGGAAAAAAGCACTGGAGCAGGTGAACATTTATAGGCAACATGTTTTGCATCGGAATGGGGTTATTAAGCCGCTTAGACAATGGTCGGATGTGGATCGTGTGCCCGAAGAGAAGATTGGGGCATTCCTTACGCTTGAGAGTGTGGAACCAATTGGCGCGGATTTGCGTAAATTGGATCAGATGCTGGATTATGGCGTGTTGTCTGTAGGGTTAACTTGGAATAATGCGAATTTAGCAGCCGATGGTATTGAGGAATCGCGCGGTGCTGGTTTGACGGATTTCGGTAAAGCGATTGTGGCGAAATTAAATGACCGGAAAGTGTTTACTGATGTTTCTCATTTAAGCGAGAAGGCTTTCTGGGATGTGATGGAGCTCGCAGATTACCCGATTGCAAGCCATTCTAACGCAAAAGCGATTTGTCCTCACCCTCGAAATTTATCGGATGAGCAGATTAAGGCGTTGCTTGAAAAAGATGCGATGATTCATGTTGTTTTCTATCCGTTATTCGTGAAGGAAACGGCGGACACGGTATATATGGATGATCTAATTGCGCATATTAAGCATATTTGTGATCTTGGTGGTGCTAAAAATATTGGTTTTGGTTCTGATTTTGATGGAATTCCGTATCATATAGAAGGTTTGGAAGATTGTTCGAAATACCCAGACTTCATAACGGAGCTTAGAAAACACTTCACAGATCAGGAAGTCAAAGGCTTTTGCTACGATAATTTTATGAATCATATACCGAGATAAGACACAGACACTTCCCAGAAAAATTGGGAGGTGTTTTTAATTAGGTCTTATCGAGGTGGTTTTTGCGTGTTATAATAGAGGAGACGAGTACGAAATAGGAGGAGTTATCTCATGAGACTAGAGTCTAATTTTGTCCAAAAGCAGCAGCAGGCACAATCGATGAAGCTAATGATGACACAACAGTTGTCGCAATCGATCGCGATGTTGCAGTTTAATATGGAAGATTTGACGGCTTTTCTGGAAGATAAGGCGCTTGAGAACCCTTTAATTGAGGTAGTTCCAGGCAGAGAAATGGCTCCGGATTACACGAGCACGATTCGCAAAAAAAATAATCTCGCAGGGTCAGACGATACGGATTGGCTGGAGCAGATTGCTGATACAACGATGACGCTCGCAGATACGCTGAAGGAACAGATGCAGTTTCTAGATATGACGAGCCAGCAGAAGTTAGCGTTGTTGTTTTTAATTGAAAGTTTGGATAAGAATGGTTATTTGCAGACGGATGTGGATGTTGTAGCGTCAGCGTTACTTATTTCTGAGGGCGACGTTTTGGAGATGTTAGAGACGCTTCAAGGCTTTGAGCCAGCTGGGGTGGGCGCGCGCGATGCGAAAGAGTGTATTTTGCTGCAGATTGAGCGGCATGAAGATGCACTGGACCATGCCTACGCGCTGATTCGTGATTATTTTGAGGACTTTGCGAATAAGCGTTGGAAGAAAATTGCGGATGGCATGGGAATCGGGATGGTGGATATTCAAGCGATTTCTGATTTTATTGTGACGTTAAAGCCAAAACCGGGTGCGGAATTTGAGTCGGATCGGGTGCAGTATGTCGTGCCAGATTTGGTGGTGCAGCAGGTCGGTGATGAATTACAGGTCTCAGTGGCGAAACAATTTTTACCGCGAATGAAATTCCAAGAGGGCTATTTTCAAATGATGCAGGCGACGCAGGAAAAAGATGTGGCGGCATTTTTGAAAGAGAAGGCTGGCGAATTTGACTGGTTGAAAAAGGGCTTGGAGCAACGGGAAAGTACGATTGGCCGTGTTGGTGAGGCGATTGTGCGGCATCAGCGAGATTTCTTCTTGCATGAGGGTACGCATTTGCAACCGTTGACGTTGAAGGAAATCGCGGAGGAAATCGAGGTACACGAATCTACGGTGAGCAGGGCTGTGAATGGCAAATACATGGAAACTGCACAAGGCGTGTATGAATTGAAGTTCTTCTTTTCATCGAGCCTTGCGAAAAAAGCAAGCGAGGAATCGGATGCTGGTGATGTTTCGAGCCAGAGTATCAAGAAGCTGATCCAGCAGCTTGTGAATGATGAGAATAAGTTGAAACCATTATCTGACCAAAAAATTGTCGAGATGCTGGATGATAAAGGTATTCAGGTGTCGCGACGTGCGATTGCAAAATATCGTGGGGAGTTGCAAATTCTATCCTCCTCCAAACGCAAACGGTTCGCTTAGAGGAACGAGAAATGATCATCTGCGTCGTTAAAGGCCGTGTTCTGATGCCTCTTGTACAGGTCTCGTACATTCCGCTTCGGTACGCGCCTTTGCCTAGCAGCCAATCAATTGTCGACCCTCCACGACGCAGCGCTACGGTCGGGATATAAAGAACACAAGACTTTAGATCTGTTTGAAATGCTCATGTTTTAACATAAGTGTTTCGTGGAAAGTATAGAGTGTTGTATATAATATAGTAGGAACAGAGTGTTAAGTGTCTGTGAATATTTCTTTAATTTATACCTTAAGACTTGAATTATGACCCAATCACTGGTAGAATAGCTGTTGTAGGGTAATGAAATAACAACTTGTTTTACAGCATGCGATTTTACGAAAAGAGATGGGTTAGTTTAGAAACGATGAAGATGACTAGTATCGGAAATACAGTTGGTAGTGTGTTTCACAGGGATAGCAGTCATAATAAGTTTACTAGCAAAGACTTCGTTCTCTTGTTTTTTTAGTTTTATCGGGACATCTTATGACTAAGCGGGTCAAGAAGAGTCCAAGAAGGTTAGGAGACTTTGAAATGTCAGATATCATTAACATTCAAAAGAAATTGTTACCCGACATGCTTCTTGTCATGCAGAAGCGCTATCAAATCTTGCGTTCGATTTATTTTGCGGAACCGGTTGGTAGACGGACACTTGCCCAAATGCTGGGTATGAGTGAGCGGGTACTACGCGGTGAAGTAGAATTTTTAAAAGCACAGGGATTGATTGGCATTGCTCCTGCTGGGATGACAGTGACGAAGGATGGTCTGATTGTGTTTCGCGAACTAGAATCAGTTATGAATCAATTAACTGGGATACATACAATGGAAGATCGACTGCGCGAGAAATTAAGGATCAAAGCTTGTTTTGTTGTTCAAGGTGACAGCGATGTAACGCCGTGGGTTCTGGAAGAAATGGGACGTGTGGCGCTCGAGCAACTCGATATATCGTTAACGGAGAATAAGAATATTATCGCTGTAATGGGCGGTTCTACGATGGCAACGCTAGCCGAAATGATGACACCAGATTTTGCAAATGGGCGCGAATTACTTTTTGTCCCAGGACGTGGTGGGCTTGGTGAGGAACTAAATAACCAGGCGAACACAATTTGCGATAGGATGGCAACGAAAACGAATAGTAAGCACCGCATGTTTTACGTGCCGGAACAACTTGGCGAGGAAGCGTATCAATCATTGTTAAAAGAGCCCGCAATTCAAGAAGGACTGCGACTCGTACAATCTGCAAATGCTATTTTACATGGTATTGGAGATGCGAAAACAATGGCTGCGCGGAGACACACGAATGCCGAAGCAATGCAGAAAATTACCGATAGGAAAGCGGTTGGTGAAGCATTTGGCTACTACTTCAATGAAGAAGGAGAAGTCGTGTACAAGGTTCCAACATTTGGTTTACAATTTGAAGACCTACCTCAGATACCGAACATTATCGCACTCGCAGGAGGCACTTCAAAGGCCAAAGCAATCAAGTCGTATATGAAAACCGCTCCGTCAAATACGATTTTAGTAACAGACGAAGGAGCCGCAAACATGCTTTTAAAAGGGGAAAACACCCTTTTGAAATAAAAAATTTCATTATTTTCAAGGAGGAAATTGACTTATGACAGTTAAAGTTGGTATTAATGGTTTTGGACGTATCGGACGTCTAGCATTCCGTCGTATTCAAAATGTGGAAGGTATTGAAGTTGTTGCAATCAATGACTTAACAGACGCTAAAATGTTAGCTCACCTGTTGAAATATGATACTACTCAAGGTCGTTTCGATGGCGATGTTGAAGTACATGATGGTTATTTCAACGTGAACGGCAAAGAAGTTAAAGTTTTAGCTAACCGTAACCCTGAGGAATTACCATGGGGCGAACTAGGTGTAGATATCGTTCTTGAGTGTACTGGTTTCTTCACTGCGAAAGAAAAAGCAGAACTACACATCAAAGCTGGTGCTAAAAAAGTTGTTATCTCAGCTCCTGCATCTGGCGACATGAAAACAATCGTTTATAACGTAAACCACGATACTTTAGACGGAACTGAAACAGTTATCTCTGGTGCTTCATGTACTACTAACTGTCTTGCTCCAATGGCTAAAGTATTAGAAGACAAATTTGGTATTGAACAAGGTCTTATGACTACAATTCACGCTTACACAGGCGACCAAATGACGCTTGATGGTCCTCACCCAGGTGGAGACTTCCGTCGTGCGCGCGCTGCAGCAGAAAACATCACTCCTAACACGACTGGTGCTGCTAAAGCAATCGGTCTTGTATTACCATCACTTGTTGGTAAATTAGACGGTGCTGCTCAACGTGTTCCAGTTGCAACTGGTTCATTGACTGAATTAGTAACTGTTCTTAAGAAAGACGTTACTGTTGAAGAAGTGAACGCTGCAATGGAAGCTGCAAGTGATGCAGACACATTCGGTTACACTAATGATCCAATCGTTTCTTCTGATATCCAAGGAATCACTTACGGTTCTTTATTCGATGAAACTCAAACTAAAGTCCTTTCAGTTGGCGGCAAACAATTAGTGAAAACTGTTGCTTGGTATGACAACGAAATGTCTTACACTGCACAATTAGTTCGTACACTTGAATATTTCGCTAAAATTGCTAAATAAGATTGCTAAGAACTAAATAATAAACAAATAAGCGGGAACAGGTCTTTTGTTTCCGCTTTTTATTTGAAAAGTATGGAGGAAAAGAATTATGGCTAAAAAAGTTGTGACCGATTTAGACTTAAACGACAAAAAAGTTCTAGTACGTGTTGATTTTAACGTTCCAATGAAAGACGGTAAAATTACCAATGATAATCGTATCGTAGCGGCACTTCCAACGATTCAATATATCCTTGAGCAAAACGGTAAAGCAATTCTTTTCTCTCACTTAGGTAAAGTGAAGACAGAAGAAGACAAAGCGGACAAATCACTTCGCCCTGTTGCTGAACGTTTGAGCGAATTATTAGGTAAAGAAGTGAAATTCGTACCTGTAACTCGTGGCCCAGAGCTTGAAGGTGCAATTAACGAAATGAAAGACGGCGACGTTATTCTTTTCGAAAATACGCGTTTTGAAGATGTTGACGGTAAAAAAGAAAGCAAAAATGATCCAGAGCTAGGCAAGTATTGGGCTTCTCTAGGTGATGTTTTTGTAAATGACGCATTTGGTACAGCTCACCGTGCACATGCTTCTAACGTTGGAATCGCTTCTAACCTAGATTCAGCGGCAGGCTTCCTAATGGAAAAAGAAATCAAATTCATCGGTGGCGTTGTGGATAACCCATCACGTCCGCTTGTTGCAATCCTTGGTGGCGCGAAAGTTTCCGACAAAATCGGCGTTATCGAGAACTTAATCGAAAAAGCAGACAAATTACTTATCGGTGGCGGAATGGCATACACATTCTTCAAAGCACAAGGTAAAGAAGTCGGCATTTCTCTTTTAGAAAAAGACAAAATCGATCTTGCGAAGAGCTTACTTGAAAAAGCAGGCGACAAATTAGTACTTCCAATCGACAATGTTGTTTCTCATGAATTCAGCAACGACGCACCATTCCACACGGTTGACTCGAACCACATCCCGGCTGACGAAGAAGGTTTGGATATCGGTCCTGCGACAGTGGAACTTTTCACAAAAGAATTGCAAGGCGCGAAAACGGTTGTTTGGAACGGTCCTATGGGCGTATTCGAAATGAGCAACTTTGCTAAAGGAACAATCGGCGTTTGTGAAGCAATCGCGAATCTTGAAGGCGCAACTACAATCATCGGCGGTGGCGATAGTGCAGCTGCAGCGATGGACCTAGGTTACGCTGACAAATTCACACACATTTCAACTGGTGGCGGAGCTTCTCTAGAATACCTAGAAGGCAAAAAACTACCAGGCGTCGAATCTATTAGCGATAAATAAGAATTGAAACTGTTAACCTCTCGTATTTCGCAGGTCACGATAGAACCTGCGAGCCTCAGCGTGTCGACAAATGCTTAGATTTTAGGCAAAGCTGAGTACCGAAGCGGAGCATACTTGGGTATGGTGACTGAAAACAGGGAGAGAGTAGTATCCTCGACCATGTGAGAAGTTATGCGTAACTCTTTTGTGTAGAAGAGCATCGGAACGGAAGGTTTAACGACAAAGATGAGCGTTTGTCGGCGCGCTGAAGAGGAAGGGTGGTATTTTCTATGCGTAAACCTATCATTGCAGGAAACTGGAAAATGAACAAAACGGCTGCTAAAGCTGGACAATTTGCTGAGGACGTTAAGAATAAAGTTCCAAGTAAAGATGTTGTGGATTCCGTAATCGCAGCACCAGCTTTATTTTTAAAAGAATTAGTTGGCTTGACTGAGGGAACTGATCTTAGAATCGCAGCTCAAAATACTTATTTTGAAGACGAAGGTGCTTTCACAGGCGAAATCAGCCCGTTTGCAGTCGCTGATCTTGGCGTTTCTTACGTTGTTATCGGACATTCTGAGCGTCGTGAGTATTTCCACGAAACAGACGAAGATATCAACAAGAAAGCACACGCAATCTTCAAACACGGCATGACTCCAATCATCTGCTGTGGTGAAACATTGGAACAACGCGAAGCTGGCCAAACGAATGAATGGGTTAGTGGACAAATCCGTGCAGCGCTTAAAGGCTTGACGGAAGAACAAGTTGCTAAATCTATTATTGCTTATGAGCCAATCTGGGCAATCGGAACTGGTAAATCTTCAACAAGTAAAGATGCTAACGACACATGTGCTGTTGTTCGTCAAACTGTTGCAGAAGTTGTTTCTAAAGAAGCGGCAGACGCTGTTCGTATTCAATACGGCGGTAGTGTAAAACCTGAAAATATTGCCGAATATATGGCACAATCCGACATTGATGGAGCTTTAGTTGGTGGCGCGAGTCTTGAGCCAGCATCATTCTTAGCTTTATTGGAGGCAGTGAAATAAATGGCAAAATCACCTGTAGCTATCATCATTCTTGATGGTTTCGGTTTACGTAACGAAACAGTTGGGAATGCTGTTGCCTTAGCTAATAAACCTAACTTTGACCGCTACTGGGAAACGTATCCACACGGACAACTGAAAGCAGCCGGCCTTGATGTCGGTCTTCCAGAAGGCCAAATGGGTAACTCAGAAGTCGGACATACAAATATCGGTGCTGGACGTATTGTTTACCAAAGTTTGACGCGTATTGACAAAGCCATTGAAGAAGGCGAATTCGCAAAAAATGAAGCGTTAAACAATGCTTTCACGCACACAAAAACGAATAATTCCGATCTTCACTTGTTCGGCTTGCTATCAGATGGCGGCGTGCACAGTCACATCAACCATTTAGTAGCTTTGCTTGAAACGGCGAAGAAAGAAGGCGTGAAAAACGTCTATATCCATGCTTTCCTTGATGGACGCGACGTGGCACCACAATCCGCAGTAGGATATTTAGAAACATTGCAAAAAGCCATTGCTGATCTTAACTATGGCGAAATTGCAACGGTTTCTGGACGCTTCTACGCGATGGATCGTGATAAGCGCTGGGAACGTGTCGAAAAAGCCTATAACACGATTGTTAAAGGTGAAGGCGCGCAATTTGAAGATCCAGTGAAATTGGTTGAAGCTTCTTACGCGGACGGCAAAAATGACGAATTCGTTGTTCCTGCTGTTGTAGCGAAAGATGGCAAACCAGTCGCAACTGTGAAAGATAATGACGCTGTTATTTTCTTCAACTTCCGTCCTGACCGCGCGATCCAACTTTCGAATGCGTTCACGGATACAGAATGGGAACATTTTGAGCGTGGCGACAAACATCCGAAAAACATCAAATTTGTAACGATGACACTTTATAATCCGAGTATTGTAGCGGAAGTTGCTTTTGCTCCGATGCCAATGACGAATGTGATCGGGGAAGTTTTATCTAATGAAGGCTTGTCGCAATTGCGTATTGCTGAAACTGAGAAATATCCTCACGTAACTTTCTTCATGAACGGTGGGCGTAACGAAGAATTCCCTGGTGAGAGCCGGATTCTGATTGATTCGCCGAAAGTGGAAACGTACGATTTGAAACCTGAAATGAGCGCTTATGAAGTAACGGACGCACTGGTAGCAGATATCGAGAATGATAAACATGATGCGATTATCTTAAACTTTGCGAATCCAGATATGGTAGGTCACTCAGGCATGGTTGAACCAACGATTAAAGCGATTGAAGCAGTGGATGAGAACCTTGGACGCGTTGTCGATGCTATTTTGGAAAAAGGCGGTTCTGCGATTATTTTCGCCGATCACGGTAATTCTGAAACGATGACAACACCAGAAGGCAAACCACATACAGCGCATACGACAGTTCCGGTTCCTGTAATCGTGACAAAAGCTGGTGCAACCCTGCGTGAAGGCGGTCGCTTAGCCGATGTAGCCCCAACGATGCTTGATCTTTTAGGCGTGAAAAAACCTGCCGAAATGACAGGTGGAAGTTTAATTCAAAAATAAATAGGTCTGCTTTGCGTTTTCCGCGAAACAAGGCTAAAATAAGAAGGTAAGCAACCGGTAATTCGGTCACTTCCTTACAAAATTCAATTTTAGAGGAGAGTATAAATTATGTCTATTATTACTGAAGTATACGCACGCGAAGTTCTTGATTCCCGTGGTAACCCAACTATCGAGGTAGAAGTTTACACAGAAACTGGCGCATTCGGTCGCGCATTAGTTCCAAGTGGCGCATCTACTGGTGAATATGAAGCAGTAGAATTACGCGACAACGATTCAAGCCGTTACATGGGTAAAGGTGTTTTGAAAGCTGTTGAAAACGTAAATGACATTATTGCAGACAAAATTATCGGTTTTGACGTAACAGACCAAATCGGTTTAGACCAAGCAATGATCGAGCTTGACGGTACTGAAAACAAAGGTAAATTAGGCGCTAACGCAATTCTAGGTGTTTCTTTAGCAGCAGCTCGTGCAGCAGCGGAAGAATTAGGCCTTGAGTTATACGAATACATTGGTGGAGTAAACGCGAAAGTATTACCAGTTCCAATGATGAACATCGTTAATGGCGGCGAACATGCTGACAATAACGTAGACATTCAAGAATTCATGGTTATGCCTGTTGGAGCTAAAACATTCTCTGAAGCATTACGTATGGGTACTGAAATCTTGCACAACCTGAAATCAGTTCTTAAAGGTAAAGGCCTTAACACTGGTGTTGGTGATGAAGGTGGATTCGCTCCTGACCTTAAATCTAATGAAGAAGCATTAGAAACAATCATCGAAGCAATCAAAAAAGCTGGTTACACTCCAGGCGAGCAAGTTAAATTGGCTATGGATGCAGCATCTTCTGAGTTCTACAACCGCGAAACTGGTAACTATGAACTTAAAGGTGAAGGCGTAACCCGTACTTCTGAAGAAATGGTTGCTTGGTACGAAGAGTTAGTTAACAAATACCCAATCATCTCTATTGAAGATGGCTTAGACGAAAACGACTGGAAAGGTCACAAACTATTGACTGAACGCCTTGGCGATCGCGTACAATTAGTTGGTGATGACTTGTTCGTTACAAACACGAAGAAATTGAAAGAAGGAATTGACAATGGCATCGCTAACTCAATCCTTATCAAAGTTAACCAAATCGGTACGCTTACTGAAACATTAGACGCTATCGAAATGGCTAAACGCGCTGGTTACACAGCAGTAGTTTCCCATCGTTCTGGTGAAACAGAAGACAGCACAATCGCTGACATCGCTGTTGCAACAAACGCTGGACAAATCAAAACAGGTGCTCCAACTCGTACAGACCGTGTTGCTAAATACAACCAATTGTTACGTATTGAAGATAACCTAGGTAACTTGGCACAATATCACGGCGAAGATACTTTCTACAACTTGAAAAAATAATCGCTATAATACAGGAAACCCCCAGAAAAAAATTCTGGGGGTTTCCTGTATTTACTAATAGGTGTTTATAAGCGGATGTCAGGTTGGAAAATTTGATGAATTAACTATGATGTTACTTATGATTTTTTATATGAGCAGACCTGTTAACATTTATAAATAGAGTTTTTACTAGTAAAAAGACCATTGCTAATAAAAATAAAATATATATCCAACTACCTGTACTAAAAATTCCATAAATAAAAATTAATGAAGCTACACTATAAACGGATATTTGGACAATTTTCCATGTTTTTGGTGCCATTTAAATCAACTCCTACATCATTTTGGTAACGCTTGCATTTTTTGTGTGTTTATTGTAACATAATGATAGATAGAATACAAAATAGAAATGGGGAGATCGGAAATGAGTTTCCAAAAAATTATATCAGCGATTTCGATAGGGGTAATTGGAACAACACTATTTTACCCTATGATGGCAGATGCAGCAGGAGTAGAATCAATTGATGGAACTGAAGGTAAAGAAATTTATTCAGATGTTGAGATTGTAGCTGAAATAAGTGAAGGATCCAATGTAGATAAAAAGAATGAATTTAGCGAGGAAGCTTATGAAATAATGGAGAACTCGCCTCTTGGCGTTGAAGTGAAATTACCTGTGACGGAAATAAAGACAGATCGTCCGTTATTAAAAAGCGCAAGTGGTTGGACAACAAGTACAAATACCTCATCAAAGAAATTAAAGAGTATGGTATTTCTAAACTATCATCCAGACTTTCCTGAGAAAAAGCATTATGATGGATATTTTTTCTCAGCTACAAAAAAAAGGTCAGGTAGTGCTAGTTTAACATTAGGATTTGGTCCACTTTCTTTTACTGTGGCTGCTGCTTCAGCTGGCAGTGGAGGTTTTCTTAAAGCTGATCTTAAAAGATACAGTAGACCTGCTGTAAAGGGAGATGTGTACCAAAATAACTACACCATTAAATATTATAGTGGTAGCGGAATTCTATATCGTACGGAATATAAAACATATAAGAGTACGAGAAATTCTGAAATTTATATTAAATACCCTTGAACAGGAGGCGTGACACTTGAAAAAAAAAATAATAATTATAGTATCAGTGCTACTCCTCAGTCTAGTTATATTTTTAGTTATAAATAGAAATAATTTTTCACCAAATAATTCTGAATTTAGACTGTACGACCAATTTTACCTAACTATAGGTGGAAAAGATTTGGAAACTCTAAAAAAACCAACAAAGCAAGATATTAACGAACAAATTGGAAACATTCAAGGGATTTGGAGATATGCGCCAATGATGTCAGATTTTCAAAGCCCAACAATACCGGATAAATCTGTAGTCTACTCAGCTAAAGGGTTTCCCATAATCAAGGATAAAGATCAAACATACTATGCACGGTTAATTGTAGTGACTCCTGATAATAAATTTTTCTGGTTTTACTGCATTCCTTAGAGTTGTAACTTGTGAAGGAGCTGTTAAGTCAAGTGCAGAAAGATACGGCAGGCCAGAATAAATGATATATCGTAAATGCAATTAATGAAAGCTATACAAATTAATTTTTTTGGTTTGTCACATCACAATAATAAATAGTACTTTTAGGGCTTAGAAGTGTGTTTCTTTCTTATGAGAAGCACACTTTTTATTTTTGCAAGGTATGGAGGAAAGACTTTAAGTTTTATAGCAATATCTATATTATCCCGTTGCCAATGTAATCTAAAAGCCAAAGTAGCTATTTTCTGCTATAATAATTTTACTAAAAGATATTGAGGTATGATTAATTAAGAAGTAAGATACGACGACACAAATCGAGCGCTTGTCGCCGATATACTTTAGCTTATGCAAAAGGCCAGGTGATCACGATGAAAGCACATGTGAACGGAATTGAACTTTCTTATCATATTTATGGTAGAGGCGAGCCGCTTGTTTTGTTGCACGGGAATGGGCAGAATCATGGTGCGATGAAGAGACAAATTGACGTCTTTCGAAAAGAGTATCAAGTGATTGCGGTAGATTCGCGTGGTCATGGGAAGTCGGAATTAGGTTTCAGGCCGCTTGATTTTCAGGTCATGGCGCTGGATATTTTATGCTTATTAGATTTTTTGAAAATAGATAGGTATCGCGTTATCGGGTATAGTGATGGTGGGATTATTGCGTTGGAAATGGCGATGTATCAGCCCAAAAGGCAGGTGCAGATGGTTGTGATTGGAACGAATTATGATACGAGCCAGATTAAATGGTGGGCGAATATTTTTACTTTCGTTGGTTATTTATTTTCGATTCTTCTGACGCCGTTCAGCTTCTTTTTTAGGCGTGTTAAGGCGCAGATGGGATTGATGATTTTTCATCCGCATATTAAAGAAAGAGATTTGGCGAGGATTTCAGCGCCGATGTTGGCGATTATTGGTGAATACGATGTGATTTCAAGGACTGATACTAGGAATATGGTGAATTTGGTTCAGCACGGTAAGATGACTGTTATTCATCATGGGACGCATTTTTTGATTCGCCAAAAAACGCGTGAGTTGCATCAGGTTATTGTTTCCTTTTTTGACGAAGATGTGACGTAAATCTAGGGACAAAGTAGCTAAATAATGTTTTTCTGTTTATTATGTGAGAATTAGATTGACAGTTCCTCCGTTTGGCGTTATCATATGTCTATTGTATAAATTACTTACCCCAAAAATAGAGATTGTGAACGGTGCTGAATCCTTTGGTAGCAAGGGTTTTCAGGATCCGAATCAAAAACTGGCAATTGGCGTCAATATGGCGTACAATGAGGGCAAGTTAAGGAAGATGGAGGAGTGCAATTAATCATGAGTACGGATCGTAGCTTTCTTATAAAAGCAGGCAATCGGGCTGTTCTATTACTGCATGGATTTGCGGGAACGACAGAGGATGTTAGAGAATTAGGTGAATATCTAGCGGAGAATGGTTATACGGTATATGCACCGAATTATCGCGGTCATGGCGAGGAACCAGCAATCTTCTTAAAAACCACACCTGAAATGTGGTATGAGGATGCGAAGGCGGGTTACAAGCATTTACAGGACCAAGGATATCACGAAATAGCAATAGTAGGCGCTGCAATGGGTGGTGTTTTTGCTCTGAAAATGGCGGAAACATTTAATCCGAAAGCAATCGCTCCATTATGTGCGAACGTGAACCGTAAAATGCGATATATTCCAGTGGAGAAGTATCTATTAAAGAGTATGAGTAGAGAAGGAATTGCAGACGCGGAAGCAGAAGTCATGCTTGCTAATTATGCGCCTGAGATAAAAACAATGACAGACGCGCGTTCTGCGTTTTATAAAGCAGTGGCGAGCGATATCGAGCGAATTGAAGTGCCGACGATGATTGGACAAGGTTGTCAGGATGAAGAAATCTCAGCTGATGACGCGAACTATATTTTCAAAAATATTCACTCGGATGATAAGCAACTTTGTTTCTATGCTGGATCTGGTCATGATATTACAACGGACTGTGAGAAGGATATTTTAGGCGAAGATTTAGTTTACTTCCTAGACGATTTAATGTGGCTAGAACAAGAAGTAATGTAAGATATGGAAGGGATACCTTAAAGCTGGGTGTTCCTTCTTTTTTAAATAGGATGGACAGATGAGAGGGGAATGTAAAATGAGTGCACGTTTTAATGGCTCTTTGTCAATTGTTGGGGTGAAATATCGAAGTACAAGCTAGAGAAACAATGGCTTGTACCTCTTTTTAACCTACAGAAATGTCAAAATCTTTGATAAAATGCTGGGCAAGTATTTTGGCACGGAATCGTGAAAAGTTTTGATAGCCATAAGAAGTGCGCTTGATAACTTTGGTTCGGTTGTTAATTCCTTCTACGAAACCATTGGACAGATGTGGGTAAATGAAGGCATTGATGATTTCTGTTTCCCAGCGTCGGAAAGTACCGATAGCTTTTATGAATTCTGGAAGCTGTTTGTCTTGTACGAGTTGATAGAAATCGTGTAAGGATTGACGAACGTCGTGGCGTTCTTGTGCTTTATTGGCATCAAACCAAGCCTGATAGGCTTCCTTGATGGTGTAGGCGGTTTGTAGATCAGGGTGCAAGCTTAAGTAACGGCGAATGATGCTTTTTTGCGCTGTGTCCAGCTTATGAGATCGCTTGAAAAGGAGTTTTTGTATCCGTTTCCCGTGTTTTCGATCTTTTTCTGAAAAACGTTGTTGGACACGAACGCGGACTTTATTCAGCGCCCAATAGATGTAGCGAGAGAAGTGGAAAGAATCGGCAATAATAACTGGTTTGTCAAGGGCTTGTTGCACGGCGTTTTTGAAGGTCGAACTCAAATCCATGATAACCATCTCTACCTGCTGCCCGCGTTCTCTTAAATAACGTTGAATGGTTTTGGCGCGACGGTTTTCTAAGATATCAATGGGGCGACGAGTCATGGGATCAGCGATAATGAGTTGAAATTTGCCTTTGTCGGTATCTCCCTTGAACTCATCGATAGCGATGACCTTAGGAAGAGAGACGGGAGGCGTGGAAAAGGCTTCTGTACGCGCGTCGAATAGACGCATAATTTTAGGTGCGGTGGTCCCAAATGTTTTAGCAGTATAAGTAAAGGACGGAGCGGAAATACTATGAAAAAGGGCCGCTTGGTGCCAAAGCGTTGAAAAACGCTGATAGCGTGCCACAAGTCCTTGATTTTTTTCATCAAATGATTTTCCGCAGGAACAAGCATATCTGCGTTTTCGATAGTGCACATAGACACGTTTTTCTGCGACTTTTAGATGTTGGAAAGTGTGCGTACGATAGTCTTTAATGCGATCTGTCCGTGTTTTACAAGAGGGGCAGGCATGTTTTTTTCGTTTTAGTTGGATATGAATGTGGCAGATATGATTTTCAATCGAATAATCAAGAAGTTGGATGTTTTTATTTTCTAAACCGATGAGTTGTATGATAAAATGGTCTGGCATGGTAATATCGCTCCTTTGGATTGGGTTTCGTCACTTTTATCTTAAAGGATTTTGATATTACTGTGTATTTTTTTGTCTTGAAATGAGAACAAAAAAATGCTGAGGTAGATTATTTTCTACCCCAACATTTATTATAGAACCGTTTTAATTTGATGAAGGAAAACTCGGAGGCTTATGCAACGTTAGGTAAGTTGGATACGTTAGGTCGGGAGAGCAGTATTCCAAAGAAATTACAAGAATTGATTAAAATTTATGCGTCTAGCTTGAACCATTGTGCGTTTTGTATTGATATGCATACGAAAGAGGCATTGGAGAACGGAGAGTCGATCCAACGTGTTGTGGGTGTAAATGCGTGGCGTGAGGCGCCGTTTTATAGTGATCAGGAACGTGTTGTCTTGGAGCTAGTGGAGGAAGTGACGTTTATTCATCAGCACGGGGTTTCTGATGCGGTGTATTCGGAACTCGAGAAACATTATGATGAGAAACAAATTGGTGAGTTGTACTTGCTGATTGCGACGATTAATGCATATAATCGACTTGGAATCATGAGCCAGCTTCAACCGAAAGAGGATAAGTAAATAATGAGAGGATTTACCGTTTTTGTTGGTGAATCCTCTTTTTTAGGCTTTACCTTCTATGCAAAATATGCTATCATAAAAGGTAGTCAAAAAGAGGACGGTTTTAGGAGGAAAGTGCATGAATACAGCCTTAACAATTTTACTTGTTATTGTATCGGTATTGTTAATAATCGTAGTTGTTCTTCAACCAGGTAAGAGTAACGGGTTATCCGGAGCTATCTCTGGTGGAGCGGAAGAACTATTTGGTAAACAAAAAGCAAGAGGACTTGAGCGTATATTACATCGTACAACGATCGTTTTAGCGGTAATCTTCTTTGCAATATTGATTGCTTTAGGATTTTTCTTGTAATTTCAAAAGCGATGACTCCACCCGGAAATTTTTGGGTGGATTTTTTTGTTTGGGCGCTTCGAACGAATGCGAGTTAGCGCCCAAATATGAGTGCGAGCGGAGAGAGCATTCGATCATTAGTGTCCGCAGAACATGACGGAACTATAGATACAGATCCTTAGACACCAAACGATTGCATTTGATTTGTGTAGAGCAACATGCAGATTCTACATAAAGAGACACTTTCGCGGTCATTGAATGCAAACTTATCGTTGGAACGTCTTTTGGGACATCTTAAACTTGATTCCCCCCAGCACCTTCTTTTTGAATTTTGTGTGTGGAGACGGTACACTGGGAGTAATGATATTTTTAGAATGAAGGAGTTTTTTTGATATGAAGATGAAGGCGCCAGAACCATTTTTATTTGAGACGGGGAAGCGTGCGGTACTTTTATTGCATGGTTTTACGGGGAGTTCAGCGGATGTCCGGATGTTGGGGCGGTTTTTGCAGGATAATAATTATACGTGTTATGCACCGCAGTATCGTGGTCATGGGGTATCGCCTGATGTTCTTTTGACGACGGGGCCGGATGATTGGTGGCAGGATGTGCTCGCGGCGTATGATCGCTTGAAATCGCTTGGTTACGAGGAGATTGCGGTGGCTGGGCTTTCGCTTGGTGGACTTTTCTCGCTGAAGTTGGGGTATAATCGGCCGTTAAAAGGGATTGTGGCGATGAGTACGCCGACGCGGATGGATAGTTCGTCGCCGATTATTCAGGGGTTTTTGGATTATGTGCGTAATTATAAGAAGTATGAGGGTAAGACGCCGGGCGAGATTGATGCGGAGATGTTGGCGTATAAGGACGCGCCGATGGATACGATTGCGAAATTGAAGGATGAGATTCAGGATGTTATTCCGCAAGTTGATATGATTTATGCGCCAATTATGGTTGTTCAAGGAAAAAAAGATCAGATGGTAGATGTAAATGGGGCGGAATTGATTTATAATAAGGTAGAGTCAGATCAAAAGGAACTGAAATGGTACGAGAATTCTGGGCATGTTATTACGATTGACAAGGAAAAGGCGCAGTTGCAAGATGATATTTTGGCCTTTTTAGATACGCTTGATTGGCATGTTTAAGTTTTACGAAGAGAGAGGAGGGAAACAATGAAGAAAATTGAAGATAAGATTTTAGAGTTTATGAAGGAATCGCCGAAAAAGACGTTTTCGCTGGATGATTTAGAGGCGGAGATGGGTTTGCAAGATGCGGATGATTTTAAGGCGATGGTGAAGTCGCTTGTGGCAATGGAAGATCGCGGAGATGTGATTCGCACGAAAAAGAATCGCTATGCGTTCCCAGAGGAGCTTGATTTTGTGAAGGGGACTTTCCGGGCGCATGAGAAGGGCTTTGGATTTGTGCTTCCTGAGGATCAAGAGCTGGATGATATTTTTATCCCGCCAACGCAAGTGAATAACGCGATGAATGGGGATATTGTTTTTGCTAATATCACGAAGATTAAGGGTGATAATTTAGCGGAGGGTATGATTCATAAAATTGTGGAGCGGAAAACGTCGCAAGTTGTTGGGACGTATATGGAAGATTTGATGGGCGATCCGATTGTGATTCCGGATGATAAAAGGACTTTTGGACAGGTGGAAATTGATCTTGCAAGTGGTCTGAAACCTGTGGATGGTCATAAGGTTATCGTGGAATTGACGGAATACCCTGAGGGGCGTAATCGTGCGCGTGGGATTGTCAAAATGATTATTGGGCATCGGAATGATCCAGGTGTCGATATTTTGTCGATTATTCATAAGCACGGAATTCCAATTGCGTTTCCGGATGATGTGATGGAGGAGGCTAATAAAGTTCCTGCTGAAATCGCGGAGAGCGAGATTGGGGCGCGTCGTGATTTACGTGATCAGGTTATTATTACGATTGATGGCGCGGATGCGAAAGATTTGGATGATGCTGTAACAGTGTCGCAACTTCCGAATGGCAATCATAAACTTGGCGTGCATATTGCGGATGTAAGTTCGTATGTGACGGAGGGTTCGGCGCTTGATCGTGAGGCGGCGGAGCGTGGTACGAGTGTATACTTGGTGGACCGGGTTATTCCGATGATTCCACACCGTTTGTCGAACGGGATTTGTTCGTTGAATCCACATGTGGATCGGTTTACGATGTCTTGTGAGATGGAGATTGACGACGCTGGAACGGTTGTTTCGCATGAGATTTTTGAAAGTGTGATTAATACGACGGAGCGGATGACCTATACGGATGTCAATGATATTTTAGTGGCGGAGGATGCGGATTTGCGTGTGAAATATGCGGAAATCGTGCCAATGCTTGAGGATATGTATGCTTTATCGAAGGTTTTGAATAAGAAACGGGATGCGCGTGGAGCGATTGATTTCGACTTTAAGGAAGCGCGTGTTGTTGTGGATGAAGAGGGGCGTCCGACGGGAGTTGTGACGCGGGAACGTTCGGCTGGTGAGCGCCTAATTGAGGAGTTCATGTTGGCGGCCAATGAATGTATCGCGGAGCATTTTTTCTGGATGCAAGTACCGTTTATTTATCGTATCCATGAAAATCCTAAGGAAGAGAAGTTGCAGCGTTTCTTCGAGTTTATTACGAACTTTGGTTTGGTTGTGAAGGGGACGGCGAATGATGTTCATCCGCGGGCTTTGCAGCAAGTTTTGGAAGAGGTTAAGGGGAAACCAGAAGAGATGGTAGTTTCGACAATCATGCTTCGTTCGATGCAACAGGCGAAATATGATACGGCAAACTTAGGACATTTCGGTTTGTCAACGGAATACTATACGCATTTCACATCGCCGATTCGCAGGTATCCGGATTTGATCGTACACCGCTTAATTCGCGAGTATTTGATCCATGGTGATATTGATGACGCAACGATGGCGAAATGGGCTGAACGCCTTCCTGAGATCGCAGAGCATACGTCTAAAATGGAACGTCGTGCTGTTGATGCGGAACGTGAAACGGATGAGCTGAAGAAAACGGAATATATGGTGGATCATGTTGGTGAAATTTTTAAAGGGATTATTAGTTCGGTGACGAATTTCGGCCTGTTTATTGAGTTGCCAAATACGATTGAGGGCCTTGTTCATGTGAGTACGATGAAGGATGATTATTACCAATTCCATCAAAACCAGCTTGCTATGATTGGTGAGCGTACTGGTCGGGTTTACCGCATTGGTGACGAGGTCGAGGTTGAGGTAACGAAGGTGGACGTGGATCACCGCGAAATCGATTTTGCGCTTCGTAGTCTTGGTAAGGAAACGCCTGGCTTTAAGCGGAGTAAGAAAACGGTGGAAATCTCGAAATCGTTTAAGAAAAATAAAAACCGCCCGAGTGGCGATAAGAAACGGAAGGACAACGATACCTCGCGTAAGAAAGGCAAGCAAGATGGTGGGGACGCTGGACAACCGAAGAAGAAAAAGAAAAAACCATTTTACCAAGGTGTGGCAAAGGGCACGAAGCCGAAGAAACCACGCCGTTAGAAGGGAAGATGTAATATGCCTAAAGGTGATGGACGTTTACTAGCGCAAAATAAGAAGGCGCGTCATGATTATGCGATTGAAGAGACTTTTGAAGCTGGGATTGTGCTTCAGGGAACGGAGATCAAGTCGGTTCGTAATGCGCGCGTGAATTTGAAGGATGCCTATGCGCGAATCGATCGTGGCGAAATTTTTCTGCATAATATGCATATTAGTCCGTATGAGCAGGGAAATCGCTATAATCATGATCCGCTGCGGACGCGTAAGTTATTGCTGCACAAGAAGCAGATTAGCAAGTTGATCGGTGAGACAAAAGAGGCGGGGTACTCGATTATTCCGCTGAAAATGTATATCAAGGATGGCTATGCAAAAGTGCTGATTGGTGTGGCAAAGGGTAAGAAGAAATACGATAAGCGTCAAGATTTGAAGAGTAAAGAAGCGAAACGTGATGTGGAGCGGGCGTTTAAAGAAAGACAGCGATAAGATTTGAAGCCAAATAAGTATGTAGGAGAATGCATATTTGTTTGGCTTTTTTAGCAGATTTTTTTAGGGAGCGTGTGAAAATGATTTCAACTAGAATTATGAAGTTTGAAGCGTTGATGAAGCTTGTTGATAGTGGGGAGATTGCGGCGGCTCGGGAATTGGCGACGAGTTATGTGGAAGCGCAACCACGAGGGTTTATGGGATATTTGTGCTGGACGTATGTGGCTTTTTTTGGTGATCGTGATCTGGATGTGGCAAATGGATATCTTGAGGAGACGTTGCGATGGGATCCACGTTGTGAGGAAGCGATACATTTAGGTGTGCTGATTTGGGCTGGGCGCGATGATGCGAAGGAGAAATATTATATTGAACAAGGGATGCGTTATGCGACGCGTGAGGCTTTTTATCCGTATCGGATGGGGCTATTGCTTGAGAAACAGAGTTTGAAAGAAGCGGCAATTTATTTTGAAAAAGCGGCCGTTTTAGGTTCGCGAGATGCGGAGTATGTTGGAAAATATGCTGTCGTGATGGATAAACTCGGTCAGAAAAAAGTGGCGCGGGAGTATTTGAAACGAGCGCTGGGACTTGATCCAAACCACGTGGAGAATGTTCGTAGATTGGCGCAATTGAGTTATGAAGTGGGCGATTTTAAAGTAGCTCGTGATTTGTCGGAGCAAGCTTTAGCATTGGCGCCAAATGATTCTGAGGCACAGAGGTTAGTACGGCAAGCTTATCCGACTCGAAATTGGCTCGTGGCGTTAGTTCGGCGAATCGGACTATTTTTTGCAATGCTATTTCGTGGGCGAATGACAACGGCTAAAATGAATACGAGCTTTGTTATTGGGATGATAATCGTGTGTTTGCCGCTGTTTTTAATTAGTAATGATGTGGCTAAGGTTACGATTGTAATTGTTTTTATCATGTTGCTCGCCTCATTAGTTTTGAGCAGCATAATCGTGGCGAGGCGCCAGCTCGGAGCAGCGGTTATTGCAAAACCAAAACCAGCCCAAGTTATTGATAAGCCAGTAATAATAAAAGATGAACCCGCAAAAGTTAAGGTGGAGAAGGCTGAACCGATAGTGGAAGTGCGGAATCAAGAGGTAAATAAACCGCTATCAAAGGTACAAGCAACTAATAAAAAAATAAGCCCAAAAATTATCATCATTCCGTTTGTGATCTTAGGGTTTATAGGATTCTGGAATATGGCAAATGACTCTAGTAATGATGAATTTTTCAGTGATTCTGATGATTCTTATGAAGAGTTTGGGGATGGTTCTGAGGAGATTTCTAATTTTACCGCAGTTCAAGATAGCGTTTCCGAGGATATGTATGAACCAGATGATGCATTAGTTGATCCTTTTTTTCAAGAGGAGTTTGTAGAATTAATGGAGGACTCCGATTTGAAGGAGCAATTCCGAGCTGGTATAACATCTGATTTTTTTGATGATGGTGAGCGTCAATATATTAAGGTTGTGGATGACGAGGACAAGTTGTTGTTTATCGCAGCGTTTCAAGATTACATGTTGCAAAAAATTTATGGTGCTGGATGGGATGATACCGAAGTTGGGAAGTCAGATTACCAAGCTATAATAGGCTTATTTGATGAGGAGTTTGATACGGGGAATGGAATACTAGATAAAGCACATCTTAAATTGATTCAAAGTGGTGTCGCAAATGAAAATGTTGAGACGCAGAGATCGCTGGTAGAGACATTTTTAGATAGTGAATTCCAAGATGCATTTTTTGCAATAGTTGAGAATACGAATGTGAAGGAGCGTTTTGTTTCGAGTGTTGATTTTGTTTATATGAATGATGGAGATTATCACTATATTCAGATGCTGGATGGTGGCGGAGAAGTAACAGGCATTGCCCAGTTCGATAACGACTTATTGATTTACATGTATGGCGATGGATGGGGCCAGAGTATCGATGACGAAGAGCGCTATATGGAATTATTGGATGCATTTAATGTACAAGGTGAAGAGTAATCGCTGTAAAAAATCAAACAACGCGCAATTGGCTTTAACTTGCCATTCGTAGGCCAATCGTGTATAATACTAGTTACTGTCACGTTTGGTGTTTTGAAAAAGAAACATTTTTCTCGTGGTACACTGATCTTAACTCTAAATTATGCAGAATCACGGAACCTATCTTTTGGGTAGAACGAAGATTATGCTTTAAACAAATTGAGCGAAAGCGTTTGTATTCAGCGAGCGGTTGTCGCCAATATACTAGGAGTAAGCTCTATTATCACGGGGACGTTACGGATTCGACAGGGATAGTTCGAGCTTGGATTGCGAGTCGGGGGGATCGGCCTCGTTACAAACGTCAAAGCCAATAATAACTGGCAAAACTAACAACAACCTAGCTTTCGCTGCGTAAAAACAGTCGATAGCTGATCCTCCGTGCATCGCCCATGTGCTACGGTAAGGGTCTCAAATTAAGTGGGATACGATTCTAAGTCTCCGTCTGGGGCTGCGAAAAAGAGACCAATCAGACTAGCTGTATGGAAGCCTGTTGTCGGGCTGATGTATATGCGAAACTCTAATACGACGACTACGCTCGTAGAAGTCTAAGTGCCGTTATTTCTGGACGTGGGTTCGACTCCCACCGTCTCCATTTTTGGAAGTTTAAAGAAGAATATTGTTTAACTAGAAACTCCCCTTAAAGCCTTGATAAAAACGTTTTAAGGGGAGTTTTCTGTTTCTGGGAAAAGGATAGAACGTCATAGTGATGAAAAAAACATCAGGATATTTTCGGATCAATTTTATCCATTGTTCAATTGTAAGGAGCAATAAAAAGTTGTGATATTGTTCGCAGGGTGTTATACTTGTGGTAGAAGTTTATAGCGTGTTAATAAAAAGCCCACAAGCCTTATCACCTTGTGGGCTTTCTTGTCGCCTAAAATCTTTCTAATAACCAATTGACAAGAGCTAATACAATTCCAATAACTAGAGGGGTTATCAAGTCCCTCATGAAAAACTGATCTCGCTCTTGTCGTCTTTTCTTGTATCGTTTATAGCGTGTCATGTTCGCACCTCCTTCACGTTGGGTACACGCGAAAAAAGTGGGATGGCGACTTTTTTAGTATAGCATGATTTATCAAATTTGGATTTTATGGAAAAATGGAATTTGACGTTTTTGACGTTATTATACAATACAAAAAAGCATTGGGAATTGGTTTTTACACCAGTTTCCAATGCTTTTATAGCTGTTATTCAGAAAAATGTCCTTTTTTCTTTTTATAAAGGTAGATTGGCAGACCAATTGCAGTTAGAACGAGTCCGATACCGGCATTCATCGGTTGGGTGAACAAGGTATTGAAGACGATGAAGGCACCACCTAGGATCGCAATGATTGGTATCACAGGATATAGTGGGACTTTGTATGGTCGGACGAGCTCTGGTTCTCGTTTCCGTAAGACAAAGACGGCAATGAATGTAAGTGTGTAGAAAATCCAAATCACGAAGATAAGCATATCGGTTAATTGATTGAATTGACCGGTGAATATCATGATGATTGAAATAAGCAAGATTACAATTCCGCCGTTGTAAGGAACACTACTCTTTGCGCCAAGTTTTTTGAACCAGTTACTGAATGGTAGTTGGTTATCTAAGGCCATAGCGTAAGGAATTCGAATCCCTGTCATCGTATAGCCGTTAATTGTGCCAAATACGGAGACTAAAATTCCGATAGTGATTAGTTTACCACCGATAGAGCCAAAAATGATATTAGCAACATCAGATGCTGGCGTTGCTGTAGAAGCGAGCGCTGTAGCAGGCATAACTAATAAGTAAGCAATATTGATAAGTAGGTAAACGACCATAACGCCTGTTAGTCCGAATACGATTGCTTTTGGAAGATCTTTTTTCGGGTTTTTCATTTCGCCGGCAATGTTACCAACGTGGATCCAGCCATCATATGCAAACATTGTTGCAACAAGGCCTGAACCTAAACTAGTTAAAAATGGGTGATCTGCTACGCTCATTGGGAATAATCGGAACGCAACGTCTCCTTGATGAAAAAGTCCAAAAATAATGATTAAAATAAGTGGTACTAGTTTACAGATCGTGGTCACTGCTTGGAATGATCCTGCAACTTTCGCACTAATAAAGTTCATAAGCATGATAAAAGCTGCGGCTGCAATAGCGACTGGAACGATGATTTGATCGCCAGTTCCGAAAAGGTTAGCGACTTGTGTTGCAAAAATGATGGATAAAGCCGCGATGTTTGCTGGGAAATAGATCACGGTTTGTGCCCAGCCAAGTAAGTATGCCGTTAATTTGCCGTACGTTTTTTGAAGATACATCATCATTCCACCAGTTTGCGGAATGGCTGCGGAAAGTTCGGCCGCGGTAAGTCCTCCACAAATAGTGATAACGCCCCCAAGAATCCAGGCCAGTAAGCCAAGTCCAGCGGTTCCTGTTGCAGAGTAGACAGCTTCAGGCTTGAAAAATACGCCGGAGCCAATAACGGTCCCCATAACAATGGTTAGTGCAGTAAAAAAGCCAATATCTTTTTTTAGTTTCTGATTTTCCATATGTTTCCCCTCACTTGTCTAGGAGGCTTAGCGCAGAAAATGAGGCCAAGCCACGTTGACAGTTGTTTTTAGTCCCTTAAAAAAATTATTAATGCCTTACTACTGTATCATTTTCCAGCTTTTTTGTCAGCTTTTCCAGCATATCTTTTGTCATACGGTCTAGGTCGTATTGCGGATCAAAATCCCATTCGTTTCTAGCACACGTGGTATCAAGCGAATCTGGCCATGAATCGGCAATGGTTTGACGAACTGGATCAACATCATATTTCATTTCAAATTCAGGAATAAATTTACGAATGGAAGCTGCAATTTCTTCTGGCTCGAAGCTCATCGCGGTAATATTAAAGGCGTTGCGATGTACTAAACGGCTTGGATCCGCTTTCATCAATTTGATGATGGCATCGATCGCATCAGGCATATACATCATATCCATGCGTGTTCCTTTATCGATGAACGAGGTGTAGCTTTTATTTTTAAGTGCTTCGTAATAAATATCTACGGCATAATCGGTTGTACCGCCACCTGGTAATGTTTTATAGGAAATCAAGCCTGGGAAACGGACGCCGCGTGTATCTACGCCAAATTTTTGGAAGTAGTAGTCGCATAAGAGCTCGCCGCTGACTTTGGTAACGCCGTACATGGTGGTTGGTCGTTGCAAGGTGTCTTGTGGCGTGTTCTCAGCTGGTGTACCTGGTCCAAATGAGCCGATAGAGCTTGGTGTGAAGAATTTCAAGTTAAGTTCGCGTGCGACCTCGAGGGCATTGACTAAGCCGCCCATGTTGAGGCTCCAAGCAAGTTGTGGTTTTTCTTCGGCTACAGCAGAAAGTAAAGCTGCTAAATGGATAATGGTGTCGACTTCGTATTCGCGTGCGATATCCATCATCTTATCTTTATCGGTTACATCTAAAATTTCGAAGGGACCGCTTTCAATGACTTCGTTGCCAGCGATACGGCGAATGTCTGTTGCAATGACACTGTCCGTGCCGTTTTCTTCGCGAAGGCGCATCGTTAATTCAGAACCAATTTGACCGAGACAACCTGTTATAAGTACTTTTTTCATTTTAAAAACCTCCATTGGATTAGAAATTCTATTTTTTTATATTGCGTTGCATTCATGGTATAATTAAGTTTGGTGTTAGATAGAGAGATTTGCTGGGTGAACATTGAGACGAATGTGATCGCAGCTTCTTTCTTCTAGCTTAATTACTGAATATAATGCTTATTCTAAATTAAATGACTTGCAATTCCTTGCCGACTTTTTCGTAGACAGCGAGTACTTCGTCGAGCATTTCTTTTGTATGTGCTGCTGTTGGCATGTTACGAACGCGTCCAGTACCTTTTGGAACGGTAGGGAAGACGATTGATTTGGCGTATACTCCTTCTTCTAGTAAGCGACGGGAGAAACGTTGCGTTAGGTTTTCATCGCCAATGATGCAAGGTGTGATTGGGGTTTCGGAATGCCCGATATCAAAGCCAAGTTTGGATAATCCAGCTTTAAGGTAAGTGCCGTTTTCCCATAGTGTTTCCATTCGTGATGGATCGCTTTCCATGATGTCGATGGCTTCTATACATGCGGCTGCGGTTCCTGGTGTTAGGGATGTGGAGAATAGGAACGGTCTAGCGCGTACTTTGAGCCAGTCGATAAGTTGTTGTGATCCGGCAACGTAACCACCGACAACGCCGATTGCTTTGGATAGTGTGCCCATTTGGAAGTCGATTTTGTCTGACATGCCGAAATGTTTGACGGTTCCTGCACCTTCACCCATAACGCCTGAGCCATGTGCATCATCTACATAAGTAATTAAGCCGAATTCTTCAGCGATAGCAACGATTTCAGGGATTTTGGCAACATCACCATCCATAGAAAAAACGCCATCTGTGATATACATAATTTTTTCGTATAATCCGCTTTCGGTCGCTTCTTTGGCAACGCGGCGAAGATCATCCATATCTTGATGCTTGGCACGCAATACTTTGGCACCTGATAAACGGCATCCGTCAATGATAGAGGCGTGATTTAGTTCGTCGGAAATGATCGCGTCTTTTTTCGTCATGACTGCGGAAATAGCGCCCATGTTACAGTTGAAACCTGATTGGAACGCGATCGCAGCTTCGGTATGTTTGAATTCAGCTAGGCGTGTTTCGAGTTCGTTATGAATCGTCATTGTGCCGTTAATTGTACGAACTGCACCAGCACCAACGCCGTATTGCTCGGTTGCTTCGATGCATTTCTTTTTCAGACGGTCATCGTTGGAGAAGCCTAGGTAGTTATTGGAAGAGAGGTTGATGAGTTCAGCGCCGTTTACTTTGATTTTTGCGCCGTTTGGACCTTCCACAGTATCGATTGTGTTATAAAGTCCTTGATCTCGTAAAGCTTGTAGTTGTGGTTCTAGAAAGTCGTTTAAAACTTTGTTTGTCATGTTAGAGATTCCTCCTAAAAAATTTTTATATATTATCACGCGCGACCTTGAACCGGATGGGGTTGGCTAAGGTCAGGCGCGGTAATGACAAAATGAGATTAGAAACCAAGCGAGCGATCTGTCACCATGTGGTTGATATTTTTCTGCTCTAAAAATTCTTGAAGTATGGAGAGGATCAGATTTTTAATTTTTTCTGGGTTGCCCGATTCAATCATGGAAGTTGCGATTTCGTCTTCGGTGAGCATCGTGATCAAATACGTGAATATCTCGATTTCTTCGCTGGTTAATGTGCTTGGAAGCAAGAATACGAGAATGTTTGTGATGTTGGTCTTACCTTCTAATGCGATGTGCATTTCTAGGTTATGCTTCGAGTTGAAGACATGAATAGACGCGGTTTTGACGTCGGTATTGATGAGAAACATGGCCGTATTTGTTCCGCAGGCCAAGACTTTACCCTGGTTTTCGTGTTGATTTAGTTCGTGATAAAGTTTGTCCGCGGTGAGGTCGTTTTTTTGAGCGATTTCATGGCTAAAGCCGCGTAGATTATCTTCTAAATTCCGAGTCATCACGCTACTCGTTGTGAAATATGTTTTTTGGATGAGTGCAATAATTAAATTATAATAGGTTTGCATCGCGGTTAAACTCGATAAAGCTGTCTCAAAATCGTTTGTTGCGACGACATCCATTGGGAAAGTATCATTTTGCTTCCGATTCGCGATTTTTTCGAGCTTTTTATTGATAGCGTTGATTTCATTGTCTGTGAAAAAAATACTGATAAATTGATAATCCTGTGTGAAATTCTCTAAATGTGAGGTGGATAGAATCATATCGTATTTTTCTAGATTGCTTTCCTTCATAAGGTCGATCGGTGTGATAAATTTCATCTTTTTTAATTTAGGTAAGCGCTTCCGAAATCTTGCCTGTAGCCAAGTATTGATGCCACTGCTGCGCGAGGTCACGATTAGCGCGCTGTACGGTCTCATGTTTTCGGAATGGATAATCGCTGCTTCGAAATGAAGGACGATAAAACCGGTTTCCTCTTCTGGTATTTGTTTAAAAGGATAGACATCGCACGCTGCTGTATGAACGATTTGAAAGAGATCTGGGAACTCCGCTTTGATCATTTCAAGCAGGGGATTGCTCATCGGCATGTTTTTCTTCAATCGAATGATGGAATACTGGATATGTTCGGTGAGTCCTTTTAAAACATTGATTTGAGATAAAGGTGTATCGATTTCTTTGGCGACGCGAGAGATGAGTTTCTTCGCAATTCGGATAGCCTGAACCTTCTCGTTACGGTAGAAAACATCTTGTCCTTTACGGATTTCTGATTCGAGTACGAGCATGGTCAGCTCTGCGATTTCACTTTCTGGAATCTCGGTCATATCTGGCAAACAGTCGCGCAAAATACGTTCGGCGATATCGAATTCAGGGTATTCTTGAAGGAACACATGGTTGCCGTCACTTTTTGCGATGATTTTCCCCTTTGGAATTTGCTGAATCGTAATCATGAGGTAAATGAGCAAGTTTATGTAGGAATCGTTGCTAATCTCATAGGAGAGCTTTTTCATCCATTTACTAATAATCGGGTCGCACATTTGTAAAAGGGAGATATCAATGAAGTCTGTAATCCGTTCATCTATCGGGCCACTTTTTTCATCTAGGATATCGCTGAACATCTGGTAAAGCTTGATTTTTGGAACTGTCATTAGAAGTAATTCCCAGAGTAATTCGCGTTTTTCAAGGATAGAGGCTTCAAGTTCGACGCCGATACCGCGCTTTCTTTTAATGTGGATTTTGCCATTCCAGTCTTCTTCAAGTCTCGTCAAATCACTGCTTACAGTAGCAACGGTGACGGATAACTCGTTAGCAAGTGCAATCAATTTTACTGGTTCGGATTCGTTTAAAAGGACACGCAAGATGATTTGCTGCCTTTCAAATGGTGTAAATTCGTTGTTAACGAGCTCCAATATATTTTTTTGAATGCGGTCGCGATGGGCGCTCGTTCCAGTTACGGTAAGCCGGCTACCATGTTTGACCAAGGTGAGTTTGAAGTCTTGCAATGTTTCACCGACTTCTTTTAAATCACGGCGTACCGTTCGTTCGCTGACATCAAGGTACGATGCGAGTTGCGAAATCGAAATGTCGCCGGGTACTGATAAGATTTTCTCTAGAATGATTCGTGAACGTGCAGATAAGTACATTATGTTTCTTCCTTTCGCAGAAATTTCCTCCATGAAAGCTGTGACTGCGTTTCATTTTCCTTCGCTGCTTAAAGATTCACCGTACACCCTTATACTATGACTCCGCTTGCATATAAGCAATACAAACAAATAGCTAATTTGTCCAGATTTGAAAATGAAAAGTTGGACAAAGTTATATCAAGCCACAAAATGAGTGCTTTCTTTAGTGTTTGCAGTCGTTGGCGCGCAATGCTTTCCTGGGTTTTGGATCCTAAATCATTTGTGAAATTATTATCAAACTCAATTTGACAGCGTTTCCTTTAGGGTGCTATTCTGTACTCGCAAAGAGAATCTAAAGAAGGACGTGTTCAGGATGAAAATTAGTATCGTAAAAGAAATCAAGGCCGGTGAGGCACGAGTAGGAATGACGCCAGAAAACGTGAAAAGATTAGTGGATCAAGGCAATGTTCTTATAGTAGAACGAGATGCAGGAATTGGTTCTGGATATACGAATCAAGAGTATGTGGACGCTGGCGCAACGCTTGGGGATCAAGCAGAGGCATGGATGGCGGACATGGTCGTTAAGGTGAAAGAGCCGCAAGCATCGGAATATCCATTTTTCAAAAAAGGACAAATCATTTGGGGATTCCTTCATTTAGCCGCTTCGAAACCTTGTGTGGAAGCACTTTTGAAAGCAGGAGCTACAGCCATTGGCGGTGAAACGATTGAAAAGGATGGCGCGCTTCCGTTGTTAAAACCGATGAGCGCGATTGCAGGACGCCGAGCTATTTTCATGGGTGCTTATTATCTGGAAAAACAACATCAAGGCGAAGGAATTTTGTTATCCGGGATTGAAAATATTCCTGCTGGGCAAGTTGTTATTCTTGGTGGTGGAAACGCGGCGATCAATGCGTGTGATATGGCGATTGGGATTGGCTGTAGTGCAACCATTTTAGAGCTTAATCCGGCGCGCATCGAGTATTTAACGGAGCATTACGCAGGCAAAGGGGTGACAATTTTGCCATCGACTACGGAAAATCTTGAGCAAGAAATCAAAAAAGCGGATGTCTTTATCTCGACGATTTTAATACCTGGAGCGAAGCCACCGAAAATCGTGAAGGAATATATGGTCAAAACGATGAAACAAGGTAGTGTTATTGTAGATATCGCGATCGATCAAGGCGGAACGGTGGAAACGATTGAGCATTATACGACGCATGATGATCCGATTTTTATTAAGCACGGTGTGATTCATTATGCGGTTCCAAATATGCCGGGTGCAACGCCGAGAACTTCTACGATGGCGCTGGCGACTGGAAATATCGATTATTTACTCGCGATTGCGGATAAGGGCCTTGATCAAGCGTTACAAGATGACCAGTCTTTAGCAAGTGGACTTAACATCTATCAAAGCAAAATCATGTCAAAAAGTCTTGCCGACACGCTAGGAATGGAACACAGTGAGGTACTCCAATGATGAAAACGGATGAATATGTCAGCGTTTGGGATATTAACAAAGCCAAAGAAGTCCTCCACGACAATGCCCGCAAAACACCGCTTGTAAAATCATTCTACTTAACTAGTGTGACAGAAGCAAATGTTTACTTGAAGTTAGAAAACATGCAATTAACTGGTTCTTTCAAATTTCGCGGTGCTTATAACAAAATTGCTGCGTTAACAACAACGGAGAAAGAACATGGCGTTATCGCGTGTTCGGCTGGAAATCACGCGCAAGGTGTTGCTTTATCGTCTAAATTACTCGGAATTAACAGCAAAATTGTGATGCCAGAAACCGCTCCACAGGCTAAAATTGACGCGACAAGAGGCTATGGATCAGATGTTGTTTTATACGGTCAAACATTTGATGAAGCCAAAGAAAAGTGTATCGAAATTGCCGAAAAAACAGGTCGAACTTTTTTGCATCCGTATGATGATCCAGCGGTTATTGCTGGGCAAGGAACGATTGGGTTAGAGATTTTGGATAGCATGTGGGATGTGGATACTGTCATCGTGCCAATTGGTGGTGGTGGCTTGATATCTGGTATCGCGATTGCACTGAAATCATTTAATCCGAACATCCGCGTCATTGGGGTTCAGGCGGAGAACGTACACGGCATGAAATCCTCTTTTGATGCTGGAGAAATTACGCCGCATTATGAGGCACCAACAATGGCAGATGGTTGCGCGGTCAAAGTACCAGGAGATATCACGTTTTCGATTGTGAAGGAACTTGTCGACGAGATTATCACGGTTTCAGAAACGGAACTCGAACAAGCGATGAAGGACTTATTGCAGCGCGGTAAAGCCGTAGTTGAAGGTGCTGGAGCGCTAAGTACGGCGGCACTTGTTTCGGATAAAATAACAGATTATGTGAAAGGAAAAAATGTGGTCTGCATCATTTCAGGAGGAAACGTCGATTTAGAGCGAATCTCCCAAGTTTGTGAACACTTTTTTTCTAGTGAAATAGTCAAATAATCGCATGACTTTCATTGTAAGTATAGGTGAAAATGAGTATACTTAAGGCGAAGATACTTACAATGAAGGGAGTGAGACAGATGAAGGTACAATGGCAGGTTATTGTTGGTATTATCATTGCTATTTTGATTGTTATTTTTGGAACGACAAATATGGGAACGATTGATGTTCAATTAATGTTCTGGACTGTGAAGTGGCCACTTATTATCGTGATTCTTGGCTCCGTGGTAGCGGGAATGTTGATGGTGTTTTGTTTCAACTACTACAGAACGAGAAAGAGAAAAAAGAGCACGAAGGCTACAGCAAAATAGAAGACTCATAAAAAATCTCCAAAGGTATGTACGCAACCTTTGGAGATTGTTGTTTTATTTTGGAATTTTACGATGGAACTGTTGATGCGATTCTTGCACTTGTTGGTGTGGTTTCCCGTGTGTTTTTTCGGCGAACGGCTTTTTCTCTTTGTCATGTGGAAGAGCGTCACTGATTTTCGGTGTTTTGATCGCTTGTGAGGTCTGACTATTTTTTGAATTGGTCATTTTTAAAAACCTCCTTTCTTGTCCTTTCCCCAAAAAAGTAAATTAAAACACTAGTTAATGAGGTGAAATATTCTTGGTTATGGCCATTGCTCAAATTAAAACATGCTATTGACAAGCGGAAGTGTATCTATTAGAATAGGTTTTATAAACGATAATGAAAATCATTCTCATTTATAAAAGGCGGGTGATTGTTTGAAGAGAGCGATACTTATTGTTGTTTTTATCATTCTGGCGGTGCTTTCGGTTTTTGTCGGGGTACATAAGATTTCGATCCTACATATTTTTTCTTTGACGCAAGAACAGTGGGATATTATTTGGATAAGTCGGATTCCTAGATTGATTAGCATTATTCTGGCAGGTGCTGGAATCAGTATTTGTGGGATGATTATGCAAAGTTTAACACAGAATAAATTCGTTTCACCGACAACGGCTGGGACGATGGATGCGGCTAGACTCGGAATTTTGGTATCATTACTTATTTTTACAACGGCAAGTCCACTCGTTAAAATGGGCGTGGCATTCTTATTTGCGCTATTGGGAACGTTTATTTTCATGCAAATATTGGAACGAATTCCATTTAAGGATACGATATTTATTCCACTTGTTGGCTTGATGTTTGGTGGGATACTTAGTTCCATTACGACATTTTTTGCATACAAGTTTGACTTGATACAAAATATTTCTTCGTGGTTACAGGGTGATTTTTCGATGGTGTTAAAAGGGCGTTATGAGCTGTTATATATCGCGGTGCCGTTGATTATCATTGCTTATGTATACGCGAATCAGTTTACGGTGGCTGGTATGGGCGAGACGTTTTCGCGGAATTTAGGGCTTTCTTATAAGGCGATCATGCGTATTGGCCTGGTGATTGTGGCTTTTATTACAGCATCGGTTGTGCTTACAGTCGGAATGATCCCTTTTCTTGGTTTAATTGTACCGAACATTGTGTCGATTTATCGCGGGGATAATATTAAGAAAACGTTATTTGATACGGCAGTTTTCGGCGCGACGTTCTTGCTGTTTTGTGATGTGCTTGGCCGCGTGATAATTTATCCGTATGAAATTTCGATTAGTTTGATGGTCGGCATTATTGGCAGCGCGATTTTTATTTATCTGCTGATGAGGAGAAAAGCCTATGCGTAAAAATTGGATTTTAGCGGGTATTGTTGTTGTTTTGATGGCTTGTTATTTGTTTTTATTCATGGGTGGAAGTCCTGCTTTTGCGCTGGAATTGAGGTCGACGAGGTTGATCGCGATCGTGTTTACAGGTGTTGCGATTGCGATTTCAACGGTAGTATTTCAGACGATCACGCAAAATAAAATATTGACGCCGTCGATTATGGGGCTGGATTCGCTATATATGTTACTGCAAACGTCTCTTGTTTTCATCTTCGGTTCGCAGGCATTGATGCGAGCTGGGAGCGGTCAGTGGAACTTCTTTTTATCGGTCATTTTGATGATGGGCTTTTCGGTTCTTTTGTATCGATTGATGTTTAAGGGGAACGGACGCAATATTTATTTTCTGCTTCTGGTCGGAATTGTTTGTGGCACGTTTTTCTCGAGTATTTCATCGTTTATGGAAATGTTGATTGACCCGAATGAATTCCAGATTGTGCAGGATAAGATGTTTGCTAGTTTTAATAACGTCAATTCTTCTATTTTAGTGGTGGCAATTGTTGTTTTTGCGGTGGCGATGTTGTATTTAATGAAATTTGTGAAGTATTTGGATGTGTTGGCTTTGGGGAAAGATCATGCGGTGAATTTGGGTGTTCCTTATAATAAAATTGTGATGCAACTGTTGCTTATTATTGTGGTGCTCGTTTCTGTGGCGACGGCGCTTGTTGGACCGATCACGTTTCTTGGCTTGATTGTAGCGAATGTGGCGTATCAGTTTTTAAAGACGCATCGGCATGTAGAACTGCTGATTGGAGCGAGTCTGATTAGTTTGATCGCGCTTGTTGGTGGGCAATTGTTAGCGGAGCGGATTTTCCATTTTGATACGCCGATTAGTGTGATTATTAATTTATGCGGTGGCGTTTATTTCTTGTATTTGCTTTTGAAAGGAGCCAAATTATGATTGAGGTACGAAATTTACAAAAAAATTATGGCGCAAAATCGGTGCTTCGTGATGTTGATTTGGTGATTCCTAAAAAGCAGATTGTGTCCTTTATTGGCGCGAATGGTGCTGGGAAAAGTACGCTGCTTTCCATTATTGCGCGTTTGATGAAAGCGGATAGTGGTGAAATTTTGATCGATGACGTTGCGCTTGGTGATTGGAAGTCGGATGATTTGGCGAAACGTTTGTCGATTTTGAAGCAGAGTAATCATGTGACGATGCGTTTGACCGTGCGGGATTTGGTGGCATTTGGACGTTTTCCGCATTCGAAAGGGCGACTGCAAAAGGAAGATGAGGCGTTTATCGAGATGGCGCTTGCGTACATGGAGTTGCAGGAGTTGGCGCCGCGGTATTTGGATGAACTGAGTGGTGGTCAGCAGCAGCGAGCTTATATTGCGATGATTATTGCGCAGAATACGGATTATGTGTTGCTGGATGAGCCGCTGAATAATTTGGATATGAAGCATTCGGTGCAAATTATGCAGTTGTTGCGGCGTTTGGTGGATGAGCTGGGCAAGACGGTATTGCTCGTTTTGCATGATATTAATTTTGCGTCGTGTTATTCGGATTCGATTGTGGCGCTTAAGGATGGCGCGGTCGTTGCGCACGGTAGTACAGCGGATATGATTAAGGAAGAGGTTTTAGAGCAAGTTTTTGATATGCATATTCCGATTTCGCTGATTAATAATGATCGCATAGGTGTGTATTTTAAATAAAGGAGGTGAGGGCGCGAAACGGTTGATGTGAAAGAGAACGATAGCTTCAAAAATAGATAAATAAGGGTGGTTAAAGTAGATGAAGAAATTACTAATGGTTGCAATGTTGATGCTTTTGGCAGTATTTGCAGTTGCTTGTGGCGCGGATGAGAAGACGAAAGCGGACGAGGAAAAAACGGTGGATGCGTTGACGGTGAAGCACGAACTTGGAGAAACGAAAGTAAAGCAAAATCCTGAAAAAGTAGTTGTTTTTGACTTCGGGACGTTAGATACGTTGCAAGCACTTGGTTTGACTAAAAATGTTGCAGGACTTCCAAAACAATCTTTACCGAAATACTTGGATGCTTTTGCTGATGATAAATACGCGGATCTTGGCGGTTTAAAAGAACCTGATTTTGAAAAAATAAACGAAGCGGCACCAGATTTAAACATTATTTCTGGTCGCCAATCCGATTCTTATGATAAATTTTCTGATATAGCACCGACGATTTACCAAGGTGTGGATGCGAAGGATTACATGCAGTCATTTCAGACGAACGTGAATACAGTCGCTAGCCTTTTTGGGAAAGAAGACGAGGCGAAGAAGCAGTTGGACGCAATTGACAAACAAGTTACGGACGTAAAAGCAAGCGTTCCTGCTGGGAAAACTGGCTTGATCATCCTTGCAAATGACGGAAAAATGAGCGCGTACGGCCCTGGTTCACGTTTTGGATTAATTCATGACGTACTTGGTGTGACGCCAGCTGACCCTAATATTGAAGCGTCGACACATGGTCAAAGTATTTCTTCGGAGTATATTGCCGAGAAGAACCCTGATTACTTGTATGTCGTTGATCGTGGCGCGGCAATTGGCGGGGAATCATCTGCTAAATCTGTCGTGGAGAACGACTTGGTGAAGAAGACAAATGCTTATAAAGACGGCCATATTGTTTATTTGAATCCCGAGTATTGGTACCTATCTGGCGGTGGACTTGAGTCTGTTTCTGAGATGGTAAAAGAGGTTGGCGATAGCTTGAAATAAAGATCAGCGTGCCGACAAATACGCATCTCCGTCGTTAAAGTCTGTGCTCCGGTGCTCGACTTTTCCTAGGATCTAAGCATTTGTCGGCACGCTGAGGTTTAGCGGAGTATCAAAAAGCGCAGCGATTTCGTGTGAAAACGAGGTCGCTGCGCTTTTTTAATGTTGGTATTCTTCTTTTAAAATGGAATAATGGGCATCGTCTACGAATTCTTTTTTGACAAAGCGATTTTTGCGTAGCGTGCCTTCGTATGTCATGCCTAAGCGTTTCATCACATTTCCAGACGCGGGATTGCGAACGTCGTGCAAACTGGTAACGCGTTCTAGCTCGAGGATTTTAAAAGCAAGATCAAGCATCGCAAAACCTGCTTCGGTCATGTAACCGTTGCCCCAGTAACTTTTATTCAGCGCGTAGCCAAGGAAGCCACTTTTGTTCAGCTGATCCACGCGAATATCGATGGTGCCAATAAACGCGCTCGTTTCAGCGATTTCAATCCCATATTTCCCAATCGGAGCGGCAATGAAAAATTCGGCGATGCTCTGACGGGTCGTATCGATGGTTTGGTGTGTATCGAAAACAAAGCGCGTGGTTTCTTCATCAGAAGCATAATCGAACATCGCTTTTGCATCAGCAAACGTGATTGGACGCAAGATGAGCCGCTCGGTTTTGATGATTTGATTTTCTGCGAGTAAGTAGGTGTAGCTTTCCATTTTTCTTCACTCCTTTTTGGGTATTCTAGCACATTTATAGCAGCAATAAAAGTCTAGATTGAAAGTTTTTTAGGATGTGTTATGATGAAACTATCATTTAGGAATAGGGAGGCTTTTCCATGTTAAAAGAAAAACTTGAAAAATTGGTGCAACCGGAAATTGTAAATCAGATTCTTGCGACGGAAAAAGAACGTATTTTGTTGTTTTGTGAAGAGGATGGGAAGTTAGATTTGACGGTTAGTAAGGCCGGTGGACGTGGCTACGTGCCGAAGTCTATGGAATATCCGCGGAATAAAGATGGCGGGCCGCTTAGTTTATTGGCTCAGATTAATTTTTCAGAGATGCCTCATTTGGGAGATTTTCCGAAAACGGGATTGTTAGCGTTTTATATTGATTATTTTGATGATTTGACTGGGCTTGATTTTGATGATCAGACGAGTCCGAATGGTTTCCGCGTTTTGTATTTCGAAAAGGTGGATGAGGCTAGTTATTCTGCTGAGGAGCAGGATAAATGGTTTGAGTCGGTGAATGAGGAGTTTTATCCGATTGTGGATGGTCAATTTCGTTTGCGTGGGGAAGTCGTGAAGCAAGTGGCTTTGAAAGAAAGTTATGATTTTGAGCAGGCATATGGCGGTGAGTTTTATGATGTGCTTGATGCGTGGACTGGTGAGGATGAAGGAAAGATGGATGCACTATTTGAATTGGATTGTAGCAGTAGTCAGCTTGGCGGTTATCCGTTTTTCACGCAACAAGATCCACGGCTTGGTGATGAGAAGTCACATCACGACACGTTG
Source organism: Listeria weihenstephanensis (assembly GCF_003534205.1). Lineage (NCBI taxonomy): Bacteria > Bacillati > Bacillota > Bacilli > Caryophanales > Listeriaceae > Paenilisteria > Paenilisteria weihenstephanensis. The sequence goes on from NZ_CP011102.1 coordinate 704,980, forward strand.
TTATTTCAGTTGGATTCAGAAGAAGGTATTATGTGGGGCGATATGGGTGTCGGGAATTTCTTTATTAACCGAGAAGATTTGAAGCGTAAAGATTTCTCGAATGTGTTATATAACTGGGATTGTTATTGATTTTGAGGAAATTTCGGGGTGTTTGTTGTTTCTGTATTGGTGCCCATTTTAGTGTAGGAGGCAAGTAAATGATCTCCAAAAGATGGGCAGTAATAGTTTCCATAGGAAAGCAGTGATGTAGATGATTAAGATTACAATTTTACTAGCTGAACTAATTTCATAACTCCTAAGCCTTGCGGCTCAAGAGATTTAAAGCAATAAAAAAGAGGAACCTCCCCATTTTTGATATAATGTTAGGTGCGAGCCAAACAAAATCAAAAAGGAGTGATCCCTCATGGCTATTATACACCAACCAACGTTATTTGACATGGAAACTTTATTAACACTAGAACCAATGAAACGATACAGTGAAATTTTCTCCCCATTACCGCTCGTAAAGATCGTACGGTTATTTGATAAACCTACTCGCATGGGAAGACCCTTGAGCCTCAACTATGAAGCGACGTTCAAAGCGCTTGTGATTCGTTATGTAGAAGGCATTCCAACAATCAAAGCACTTGTAAAGCGTTTAAATGAAGATCTTATGTTTAAGATGAATCTTGGATTTCTATACTCGGAGCGTGTACCATCAGAAGCTTCTTTTTCTCGTTTCACACATGTGTTATCGCAACATGTAGATGTCCTTCAAACAGTAAATCATGTGTTACTGGAACAAATCGATGCCATAAATGGCTTATTTTCAGAGCAATTAGCGATAGATGCGACGCATTTCTCCGCACATGATAAAGCGCATAAATCAGAAAATGCTTATCATAATATTCGAAAATAAGCATTTTCTGTATTCACCTATTATTTGTTAGGTATATTGTGGAGTTTGTCATAATTAAAGCAGTACTTTCTAACTCTTGTCAAAACATAGTTTTAATGTATAGTATGATTAGTTTGAAAATTGAGTTATAAAGATAATGTGTTACTTCAGTTTTTTATAAATTTTGCTTAAACAAAAAATCATGATTCCGATTCCAACAAATAATAAAAGTCTGATTATTGTGAAAAAAACATCACCAGTTGACATGTTATCCCTACTTTCTTTATTTTTATACTATTATCATATTATAGAAACAAAATAAAAACAACAAGATGGGGGAATAAAATGATGAAAATGATGAAAAAAGGCAGTCTAGTTTTAGGTTTTGCAACAATTATAGGAATTTCTGGACTCTTTATTAGTTCACCTGCACAGGCTAGTGAACAAGAAGAAAGACAAGATATAATAGAAACGCTTATTTCGAATGGAGTAGACGAACAAAAAGTAGATGAACTAGCGGATAAAGTTGTTTCTGGTGAAGTATCAGAAGCAGATGAAGCAATTGAGAGCAGCGATGGAGAAATAAGCGCTAGTGATACAGAAGGAAGAATTTATGAAGAATTTGAAGATGGTTCGTTTTACGAACTTTCGTTAGAGGAAGTACCTACAATTGCGCCACGTCTATCCACTACATGGGAAAGTGGAACACAACAGTTTAGGACTATCAAAGTTTCTCATACAACAGTTTGGGGAACATCAAGATTTTATGTTCAGATTAACTTTCCATTAATGGGTTATAGCTCCATCACGAAAGCATATAATTGGTATTATCTAGGTGCTGTGACCGGTGTGGACTACCGAGGCATTTATAGAAAAAATGAAACGGGATCTTTGGCAGCTGTTGCCATGCAAAAGCTTAGTATAGGGATATCTGGACTTAGTTACTTAGCAAAATTGGAGTTTAGAATGAAGAGTGGTAAATATTCAGCAGTTTATAATCGATTTGTCTGTAAAAAATATACAAAATCAAGAAAATGCTTTTCATCGATTATGATGAAAGGCATTTTCTATGTGTCTAAATATCAAGATGTATAGGCTCACTTCATCGGCCAGGAGTTTTCGATTTCTTGGTCTGTTTTTGTGCTTGAACTAATTTCATAACGCCTAAGCCTTGCGGCTCAAGAGATTTAAAGCAACAAAAAAAGAGGAACCTCCCCATCGTACTCGTAAAAGTCGTGCGTTTATTTGATAAAGCTACTCGTAAGAGAAGACCTATTAGCCTTAACTATGAAGCGACTTTTAAAGCGCTTGTCATTCGCTATGTGGAAGGCATTCCAAGGATTAAGGCACTCGTGAAACAGTTGATAGTATTCAATATTAAAGACTCCTATTCAACAATTTCATATCCGACTATATCCAATAATGATAAAATGTAGTGATGGGCCAATAAGGAAATATGTTTTGGATAGGTAAAAGTGAGTATCACATAATGGCATTGTGGGAGATTGAAAATAAAAAATCGAATCTAACAAAATGGACTTATGTTAGATTCATAAAGAGGTTCATTTTAGTTGGCGCCGCTTATACATATACGGATACTCATAGAAGTACATGAGGACTTTGTCGAAGATTGATTCAAAACCTAGCATCACATCGTTAAAAATATTCGATTTGGATCATGGAACGAATTTGTAAAAGCAGCAAGCATACTTTAATGTGATAGAGCTCCAAATAAAAAAGCACTTCGTTTCCTCCAAATAGGAGTCCTAGAAGCGCTAGTTGTCAAGCAGAGCATAAGTACGCTCTTTTTATATTTATCAGTTTCAGTCGGTTATTTCCTTTTGTTTCTTGTAATTTCGGTAGCTGATTACTGTCATCAGTATGAAATATATCATAGCTCCTAATGACAAGATGATGAGGCTTTTATCTGCTTTTGTAAATGTCATATAGATGAAAAATGAAAAAAATATAATACTTCCGAATGAGTGTATAATTAATGGAAAACGCATGTAATTTATCCCCTTATTTTAAAGATTACGGTATAATGTTATTGTATCATAAATAATTATAAGGTCGGTTTTTTTTGAAAAAGAGAGAGATTATTTCTATATTTATGGCAGGAAGTTTGTTTTTAAGTACAGTTTCACCTACTTTCGTTAGTGCAAATGAATTACCAGCAGGAGATTCAAATCGGATAGATGGTGAAGCGGTTTCTATTATGGTTAGATCGAATGTTCCAGTGGATAATTCTGGAGTTACAGCGCCGACTGCGAGTGCTGGTCATTATTTATATAGTTCTAAGCTAACTAAAAAGGCGATTGTATATCAAAATAGGGAACAAGCTGTCAATGCTATAGGAGCTGTTGTTGCAGGATTGGCAACTGGATATGGAGGGTTACCAAACGTGGCTACTGCTATTAGTATTTTGGGTGGCGGTGGTGCCATTACTCAGTTGATATCTGGAAAAGTAGGAGCGCAGTTTCCTGTTCAAGTTGGTACTCATGTCTATTTGGCTGATTCTAAACATAGGACGCAGACATATGCTGGATATAGACTTGTAATTGTTAAAAATGCGAATACAGGTAAAACTATTAAAAGTAGTAAATATCTTATTGCTAAAACAGGTGTTTAATATTTAAAATAAGAAGTGTCAAGTCAATCAAAAAGTAAGCGGATTGATATTGATTTTAAGGAAGTTTAGGGGCGTGTGTTGCTCTAAGCTTCTTTTTTACGCTGCCAAAACCTTAACATTTCTTTAAAAAATTTTTAGTAAGCCTTGATTGTTGGATGGTATGCTAGGAACTAGAAAGAAAGACGAGGAGGAGATAGGATGAAAAAGTTAACGATTTGGACGGTTTTGCCAGTGCTATCCCTTTGTGCGGCGGTCATGATGTACTACATTTGGTTTCAAGGATGGTTGCAATTTTATTTGAGAGATGTGATGGAAGTGGTGGATCACATGGGATATATAACGGTGGGTGTGACGGCGTTAATGCTTTATTTAAGCGCTGTGCAGCTCGTCAATTGGAAAATTAATAAGTCGCTGCTCGTTTTGATATATGTGATTTATTTTGGTGTTATGATTGGGCTTCTTTTTGGAAAAGCGTCTGGTGCGCAAGGATTTTCAACGGATACGTTTGGTTTTGTGGATACGTTTATTTCGGGGAACTTGCGAGTGATTACGATTGGAAATGTGCTTGCTTTTGTACCGATTGGTTTCTTGATGAAGAAATTATCACCCCTGATGGCGTTGTCTTCAGCGGGAATTATGATTTTTATCGTGGAAGGGTTGCAATATGCGCTACATGTAGGGTATTTTGATACGGGAGACGTCTTTTTGAATGTATCTGGAATTATGATTGGGTACGTGATGATCCGTATTTTTTCAAGTTCGCATAAACATATAATAGAACAGAAATGAGTGGACCGGGATGAATTTGTGGAAAAAAGTGATTTTGGCATTAGTGGGAATTGGCGTGGTGTATGTCGGCATCGTGCTCGGCTTTATGTACAGTGGGGTGCGGGCAGAACCAGCGTCAAACCCGGATACGATTCTTATTTTAGGTTCAAAAGTAGTCGACAATCCGGCCCGGCCAATGCCTGTTTTGCGGGAACGATTGGACGCGGCGATTCCGTTTATTGAGAAGCACGAATCGGCGAAAGTGGTCGTGTCGGGTGGTCAAGGTGAGGATGAATCGGCGTCGGAGGCAAGTGTGATGAAAGAATACTTAGTAGCGCACGGCATTGCAGCTTCGCGGATTGAAATGGAGGATAAATCAATGCGTACCGAGGAAAATTTAGCGAATAGTAACGCGAAATTTGCGCTTGGAAAAACGGTCATCGTGACGAGTGATTATCATCTGTATCGCGCACTGATGCTAGCTTCACGTCAAAATATCGATGCGACAGGGTTACCTGCTAAAACGCAGACTGGAGCGCTTTTCAAAGGTGTGCCTCGTGAAGTTTTATCGATAACGTATGCGTGGGTTTTTGATTGGTAGAATTTTTTTGAGAAAGCTGTTGACATTCACGTTACGTCAAGGTGTAAAGTAGAGTCATCAAGGAGGCGAACGACGATGGAATATACGGTTCAAAAGTTAGGACAGCTTGCAGGAGTAAGTACGAGGACATTGCGTTATTATGATGAAATTGGGATTCTCAAGCCGGCGAGAATTAATACATCGGGATATCGCATTTACGGGCAAATAGAAGTGGACCGATTGCAACAGATCCTGTTTTACCGCGAGATGAACGTGCCTTTAGAAAAAATCAAGGCGATACTAGAAGAACCTGATTTTGACGAGGCCGCAGCGCTAAAAAAACATCGTAACGAGCTACTTGATAAACGAAAACAACTAGACGAACTGATTCGCAATGTGGAGAAATCGATCGCGTATTCAGAAAGGGGAATTACGATGACGGATAAAGAAAAATTTGAAGGTTTCAAGCAAAAAATGATTGATGATAATGAAGCGAAGTATGCCACGGAAATTCGCGGGAAATATGGCGATGAGACGATTGAGAAGGCCAATGCAAAAGTAAAAGGCATGAGTGAATCTGAGATGGGTCGTGTGAACAAGCTTGGTGAGGATATTTTAGTGAATCTGCAAGCTGCGTATGAAACGAATGATCCTGCAGGCGAACTTGCGCAACGTGTTGCTGCGATGCACAAAGAATGGCTAACGGCGTATTGGGATAGCTATAGCAAAGAGGCGCACGCGGGTCTTGCTCAGATGTATGTCGACGATGAGCGTTTCACGGCCTATTATGATAAAAAACAACCAGGTTCCGCAGCTTTTTTACGTGACGCGATTGTTATTTTCACTAGTAAGTAGGTTAGAAAAACGATATAATGAAGAGAGCTTCCAAACTTTGATGCGGAGGCTCTTTTAATTTTTTCTAGGGGGATTTTCGAATGATAGAAACCGAACGCTTAATTTTCCGCGAATTGGATCAACATGATATTCCGGATTTATGTGAGATATTGCAAGATGAGGTAACGATGACGGCTTATGAGGGTGCTTTTACGGACGAGGAAGTGCAGCGCTGGCTTGCGAAACAGTTGGATAATTATGAACGCTGGGGTTTTGGATTGTGGGCGATTATTCAAAAAAGTACGGGCGATTTTGTTGGGCAAGTTGGCTTGACGTATCAACGTGTGGAGGACGAGGAAGTGCTAGAAATCGGTTATTTGCTGAAGCGTAAATTCTGGCATCAGGGGTTTGCAACGGAGGCGGCGCTTGGATGTAAGCAATATGCGCTGGAAACGCTCGGGGCAAAGACGGTGACGTGTACGATCAGGGATACGAATGTGGCTTCTCAAAAAGTGGCGGAACGTATTGGTATGACGCGACATAAGCGGTATGTGAAGTATTATAAAGGTGTGGATATGCCGCATTATTTGTATTACTAATAAAAGCCGAGACATTGCTACTGATTTTTAGTACAATAGAAGAGAAGCATGAAAAAGGAGGCAGGCATGAAAAAGTTTCTGTTTATAAGCATTATTTCACTACTTCTTGTTTTAGCGGCATGCGGTCCGAAAGATGTGAATTCTTCTGGGAACACTAGTGAAACAACTAGCAAGGAGAAGGTATCCAAGGAAGCTGCTGTTTTAACGATTACTGATATGGCTGGTCGAACGGTCGATTTTGCCAAAAAGCCAGAACGGATTATTACGCTTACCAATTCTGATTTAGGGATTGTTTATGCGCTCGGCGGTTCTGTTGTCGGTCGCCAAACGATGGATGCAAGTGGTGTTGAGCCAAGTGCCGCGCTAAAAGCTACAGAAGTCGGCAATACGCATGATTTGAATTTAGAAAAAATTGCATCGCTTACTCCGGATGTGATTATCGCAAGCTCCGAGCAGAATTTGAAAGATGTGCCAGCGCTTGAGGGCATCGGTGCGCAGGTCGTTTTGACTGGCGCCAATTCGATTGCGGAGATTAAGAAGCAGGAAGCCATTTTAGGACAATTACTTGGAAAAGATGCGACAAAATTACAACAAGAAATCGATACGAAAGTCGCTGAAATAAAGCAAGAACAAAAAGGAAAGGCAGTTCGCGCGCTACTCATACTAGGCGCACCAGGTAGTAATTACGCGGCATTACCGAATTCGCTCAGTGGGGATATCCTCGAAAAAGCGGGTGGAGTCAATGTTGCTAAGGATTTTAAAGGGGTCGAAAATTTCCCACAATATGCATCGCTGAATATTGAAAAAATCGTTGAATCAGATCCAGAGGTTATCTTTTTGATGATCCATGGTGGTGACGAAAAGGAAACCGAGATCGCGTTCCAAAAAGAAATGAAGCAAAATGATGCGTGGAATTCCACAACGGCTGTTAAAAACAATAACATCGTCGTGCTTCCCGCAGATCTTTTCGGGACCAACCCTGGTATCCGCATTACAAAAGCGCTGGATTATATGGCGAATGAACTGAATCAGGTTAGTAAATAATGCACGATCCACGCAAAAAAAGAAGAATTATCACATTTATCGTCACGATTCTTTTGCTTGTCATTGTCTTCTTTTACGGCTTGACAACGGGATCTGTGAAAGTTAGTTATTCGGAAGTTTGGCAAACGCTAATGGGGCACGGGGATGACCTTTCCACACAATTAATCTGGAATCTCCGTTTACCGCGAATGTTTATCGCGTTTCTAGTCGGCGCGGCACTTGCGATTGCAGGTTGTTTGCTTCAAGGCGTGATGCGAAATCCGCTTGCTGATCCTGGCGTAATCGGCGTTTCGGCTGGTGGTGGACTTGTCGCGATTATTTTGACGATCGTACTACCGTCCTTGAGCCAATTTGTACCACTCGGGGCATTTCTCGGGGCGTTCGGAACAGCGCTACTTATTTATGCGGTAGCGTGGGACAAAGGCGTAGCACCATTGCGCGTGATTTTATCAGGTGTTGCGATTAATGCTTTTATTGGTGCGATGACATCAGGAATCATGGTGCTTTACAGCAATCGCGTGCAGAGTATTATTTCATGGATGACTGGAACATTATCCGGGAAAAGTTGGTACCATCTCAATCTTATTTTACCGTACATGATCGTCGGTTTATTGTTCAGCATTTTTGCGATTCGTTCGTCGAATGTCTTATTGCTTGGCGATGATGCGGCGAAATTACTCGGATATTCCGTTGAGAAACATCGCTTTTTCATCATTATGTTAGCGGCATTCCTAAGCGGCGTCGCAGTCAGTGTTGCTGGCTTAATAGGCTTCGTAGGCCTCGTTGTTCCGCACATTTTCAGACTCGTGATCGGCAATGATTACCGCTACTTATTACCAATGTCAGCGATCGGTGGCGCCCTACTCGTCGGATTCGCAGACACGGCCGCGCGCAGCTGGTTCGGCTCGATCGAATTGCCAGTTGGAATCCTACTCGCAATGATTGGCGCACCGTTCTTCCTATTCCTATTACAACGAGGGAGGGTAGCCTCATGACCGCGATTACCTCTTTAAAAAACGTGACTTTCACTCGAAAACGTTCTTTTGAAATGAAAAATCTCGAACTCGATATTCCAGAAGGCAAAATTACGACGATTATCGGACCAAATGGCTCGGGAAAATCGACAATCTTACGGCTCATCATGCGTTTGTTGGCGCCAAATGAAGGCAAAATTATGTTGAATGGTACGGATATTGACACAATTAGTTCCAAAAAGTTAGCACGCGAAATGACGATGTTATCGCAGTCACCAGATGGACTCATCGATGTGGTTGTTCGAGATCTCATTAGTTATGGTCGCATGCCTTACCGTTCTTGGCTAGGCACGATGGAGAAAGAAGATGAACTCGCGGTAGATTGGGCGATGACGGTTTGTAACTTAGAAGAACTGGCTTATAGGCCGCTACACACGCTTTCTGGTGGTGAAAAACAACGGGCATGGCTGGCAATGGCTCTGGCTCAAAAAACACCAATTTTACTTCTTGACGAGCCCACAACGTACCTCGATATTTCGCATCAACTCGAATTACTCGATCTTTTGAAGCAGCTAAATCGCGATTTTAACATGTCGATCATTCTCGTGTTGCATGATTTAAACCAAGCAGCGGGCTATAGTGATCATGTTATCGTGTGTGAAGAAGGCGCAATTCAAAAGACTGGTACACCAGAAGAAGTTTTCACGAAACCGCTTTTGCGTGATATTTTCAAAATTGAAGCAGAGATCCATCCAACGGAGAGAGGATTGCGTGTTTTGCCAATCGCCTCAACGAAATTTCATTCATAAAGTTAAAGATAATTTAAAGATTCATATGCACGGTTCTAGAAAACCAAGACAGCACCTTGTTTTGTTCTCTAGAGCCGTTTTTGGGCACATTAGAATTTGATGAAAAAGCTTCCTATCTCGCTTGAAATTTTATATAATAAAAGGGTTGATTTAGACAGAGTAAGGCACAGGAGGCTGCACATGAATAAGAGTAGAGAAAGTAGCACCAAAATAGATTATTCCATCATTTTATTGGTTATGTGCCTGTGTCTTATTGGCATCGCAGCAATCTACATCGCAAGCTTAACGAACAATCAATACGCAACGGATTTCCTTGTTAGGCAGCTTATTTGGCTTGTCGCGGGAACCATTATTATCATAATTATCGTGAAATATTTCGACTATGACAGACTGCAACAAATGGCATACTATCTTTATGGCGGCGGGCTTTTTTTATTGCTGCTCGTTTTTGCGCCTGTCATCGGTATCGAGCGAAAAGGGGCGCAGAGCTGGGTCGGGACGGAGGCTATCAACATCCAACCTTCCGAATTGATGAAGAGTTTCCTGATTGTCGCGCTTGCGAAGCTTATCTGGGATCACACGAAGAAAACATCCATCCGCACACTAAAAAGCGATTTTCACCTTTTTATAAAAATCAGTCTCATGACCTTAGCTCCGATCACGCTGATTATGCTACAATCGGACTTGGGAACTTCGCTCGTACTTATCTCGATTATGGTGGGAATGATGTTTATATCCGGCATTACGTGGCGCTTGCTACTGCCCATTTTTGGAGGTATTGCAGCGATTGGAACGACTTTAATTCTGCTCGTGCTAAAAAGTCCAAGTACCCTGACGTCGCTTGGATTTAAGAAATATCAGTTTAACCGGATTACATCTTGGTTGGAGCCCGAAAAAGATCCGCTAGATACAGGGATGCAACTTTTGAAGTCGATGCGGGCGGTTGGTTCTGGGGAATTACGAGGAAGTGGTATTGGATATGAAGCGATTGAAATACCGGAGAACCATAATGATTTTATTTTCACAATTATCGGCGGCGACTTCGGCTTTGTTGGTGCATGCGTCTTAATTGTGTTATACTTCTTATTAGTTTACCAAATTATTCGTGTCGCTTTGGATGTGGGAATACCTTTTTATTCCTATATTTGTACAGGCGTCGTAGCCATGATTTTCTTTCATGTGTTACAAAATATTGGCATGACGATCGGTATGTTGCCGATTACGGGGATTCCGCTATTATTTATTAGTTATGGCGGTAGTGCCATGTTGGGGAGTTTAATGGCGATTGGCCTTGTATTATCTGCACGTTACAATGCGCCAAAAGCAATGGATTTATAAATTTTTAGAACTGTATGGAAAAGTAACAGAGGTTTGGAAAAAATAAGTTATTCCATCCAGTAAGGAGCGTTATGAATGAATTCGCAAAATAAAATATCCGCGAGAATTGATTATGGTATTGTATTATCCTTAATGTTGTTGTGTTTGATAAGTATGATCTCGATCTACAGCGCACAATTAACAAACGAGCAGTACAATGCAAACTTTGTCATGAAGCAAGCTGTTTGGTTTGTTGTTAGTGGCTTTGCTATTTTCGTTATTATGCAATTAGATTATGAACGATTAACCAAATGGGCGTACTATTTTTATGGTGTGGGCCTCTTGATGTTGGTTTTTGTATTGTTTTTTGGGAAGGAAGTAAACGGCGCGAAAAGTTGGATCATCATTCCGTTTTTAGGAAGCCTTCAACCATCGGAAGTCGTGAAAGTTATTTTAATCATTGTGCTTTCAAAAGTAATCTGGGATCATAATCGGAAATATTCGATGCACACAGTGAAATATGATTTTCTATTGCTCGTCAAAATGGGCGTCATCACCATTATTCCAATTGGTTTAATCATGCTACAGCCCGATTTGGGAACTGGATTGGTCTTCATTGCTATCATGTCTGGGATGATTTTGGTTTCAGGAATTACGTGGAAGCTGATTGTTCCAATTTACGGATCGATTATCGGAGTTGGAGCGGCACTTCTATATTTAGTGCTTTATCATGAGAGTTGGCTAGTTAAACTAGGTTTTAAATCGTATCAATTTGAGCGGATTCATACGTGGATTAATCCTGAATTGGACCCTCAAGGCGGGGGCTATCAAGTGCTTCGTGCGATGACAGCGATTGGCTCTGGGCAAATTAGCGGGAATGGCGCGGGTTACAATGCGATCGCGATACCTGAGAATCATAATGACTTTATCTTCACCGTTATTGGTGGCGATTTTGGATTTATTGGTGCGAGTATTTTATTGGCGATTTATTTCTTATTAATCTATCAAATTATTCGTGTCGCGCTTGATATTGGTATTCCATTCTATTCTTACATTTGTACAGGTGTTGTTATGATGATTATGTTCCACGTTTTTGAGAATGTGGGAATGAACATCGGACTGCTTCCAATCACGGGTATTCCATTGCCATTTATAAGTTATGGAGGAAGTGCGCTCCTGGGGAATATGATGGCGATTGGACTGGTTCTGGGAATCAGGTACAATTACCAGAAATCGATGTTTACGGTGAAGGAAGAAAAACTTGCCGAATAAATGCAACTACCTTGTCTGGATTTTCTGGGCAAGGTAGTTTTTTTCACTTTTTTCTAGGGAACTATTTGTGATTACATTCGAAATCTATTATGATAGAGGTAGCACGATAATTTTGGGAGGGGAAAAACCAATATGATAACTTTTTACTGGTATCCGAAATGCTCGACATGCAAGAAAGCAAAACACTGGCTAGATGAGAATGAAGTGGCTTATAATCAAATAGACATGATTGAAACACCACCAAAGAAAGAAGAACTAGAAAAATTGTTTGCAAACAGTGACCTAGGAATTCGCCGTTTCTTTAATACGAGTGGCATTAAATATCGCGAAATGGGCTTAAAAGATAAAGTTGACCAAATGACGGAGGATGAAGCGTTTACATTACTCGCAACAGATGGTAAACTAATAAAGAGACCAATCGTTACAGACGGTAAAAAAGTGACACTTGGCTTCAAAGAAAGTGAATTTGTAGAAAACTGGAAGTAAATACTGACTTGAAGGGGGATTTTTTAAAATGAGTTTACCAAAGGATTTACGTTATTCAGAAGAGCACGAATGGGTGAAAGATGACGCGGGAAGCTTCGTTATCGGGATTACTGATTTTGCGCAAGATCAATTAGGAGATATCGTTTTTGTGGAGTTACCAGAAGTTGGCGACACGATTACACAAGGCGATTCGATTGGAAGCATTGAATCTGTTAAAACGGTATCTGATTTTTACGCGCCAATCACGGGTAAAGTGGTTGCGGTTAACACGGAACTAGAGGATGCGCCAGAACTACTTAACTCGGCACCATATGACGCTGGGTGGTTACTAAAAGTAGAAGATACAGACGCGGCTCAAGTTGCAGCTTTACTTTCTGCAGAGGATTATGAAAAAACATTAGATTAATAAGGATACATAGAGGACCCTTTCGCGTTTTGGCGACGGGGTTTTCTTCTTTGAATAGAAGTGAGGGATTTGATTTGGTAGAGGTTTGGAATAAGCAGGATTTGATGGCGCAAATCGCGGAACAAGAGGATTTTGCGATCTATTTTTTCACGCCGATGTGTCTGGGATGCCAGCAAGCGATGAAATTGATTGATGTGGCGAGCGAGGCATTCCCTGAGCTTACGATTGGTAAAATGGATTTGAATTATGTTCCTGAGCTGGCGGAGAAATGGGCAATTACGAATGTACCGGTGTTGCTTCGATTTGAGGCAGGTCTGAAGGTCGCGACGAGTTATCGACTTGGGAATATGATTGAGGTCTATGATTTTTTGAAGGAATGAGAATCTCAGCGGGTCGACAAACGCTCATCTCCGTCGTTAAAGCCTGCGCGCCGGTGCTCACATACCCAAGTATGCTCCGCTCCAGTGCTCGGCTTTGCCTAGGATCTGAGCATTTGTCGACCCGCTGAGGTTTGGCGGATTATCATGGAAGGCGTTTTTTCTACAGTTCAGAGCGGGTCGACAAACGCTCATTGTTGGGATTGTTCGAATGAAATGAGTTACAACCCCAATATGCAGGAGAACAAAGTGAGCCTGTATTCCTTCACGTTAAAGCCTGTGCGCCGGTGCTCTTCTACACTGCGTTTCGCATAACTTCTCACATGGTCGGGGATGAGACTCCCTCTCTGTTTTCAGTCAACATACCTCAGTATGCTCCGCTCCAGTGCTCGGCTTTGCCTAGGATCTGAGCATTTGTCGACCCGCTGAGGTTTGGCGGATTATCATGGAAGGCGTTTTTTCTACTGTTTTAGAGCTGGCTGCAGTTCTTTTTTTGTCTCGATTTTTTACTTTTAGGGAGAAATATTGTATACTTGAGTGGATAGTGCAAATGGAGGTGGAAGGCTATGGCGATGAGAGAAATTTTGTTGGATGAATATGGGTATAATGAGCCAATCGTGACGACAAATATTAGTGAGCGGAGTTTTGGCTTGAAGCTGGACAGTTTGCGCAGAAATATGAATCGATTAGTAGAGAAGAAGGAAATGGTGCGTTTTTCTGAGGGCGTGTATTATTTTCCGAAGTGGAATGAAGTGTTGCAGCAGAACACGCAAATTAGTGAGCAGGTCGTGATTGAAAGGAAATATATTCAGGATAAGAGGAAGCGCTATGGCTATTTAGCAGGACTTGCACTGGCGAATCAATTGCAGTTAACAACGCAGGTTCCGATGGTACTTGAAATTGTAACCGAGAATAATGCGAGTAAGAAAAGAACGGTGATTGTGAAAAATACGGAGCTGACGTTAAAGAAGTCACGCGTTCCGATTACATTTGAAAATTATAAAATTCTGCAAGTACTTGATTTATTAACAGATAAAATTGCATATAATGAGGTGTCAAAGGAGGTCATGACGCGTAAGCTTATTTCGTATTTGGGCGATATCTCTTTATCAGCGGAGCAAGTTATTGAAATTATCTCAAAATATCCCAGCAAAACATCAAAAGAATTAATTGAAACGGGGTTATATCATGCGCTTATACAAGGACAAAGAGACATTTGAACAACTCATCATCGCGACGAGTGCTGCGACATCTTTATCAGAATCTATTATTGAAAAAGACTATTACGTTTCTATGATATTGAGGGAGTTAAGCCAAAGTTTGCCGAATCTAGTTTTTAAGGGTGGAACATCTTTATCTAAAGCCTATCAGGTGATTGATCGATTTTCAGAGGATATTGATCTTACTTTTATGGTTCGGCCTAAGAATACAGAGTTGAAGCGTAGTAAGGAATGTATTGTGGGGACGGTAGAGAAGCTTGAATTAAAGCTTGCGAATGCAGATCGAATTATGTCGCGGAGACGTTTTAATTGTTATGAGGTACATTTTGAGAATTTGCGCCCGAATAATATGTTGAAGGAACATCTTTTAATTGAGACATTTGCACATTATGTGGCTTACCCTGTTGTGGAAAAAAGAATTTCTAATTATATATTTGAGTATGTAGAGGGGATAGGTCGATTGGATTTAGCAGATTTATTTTCTGAGTTAACACCGTTTTCAATGAATGTGCAATCTATCGAGCGAACGTGCATTGATAAGCTATTTGCGGTAATGGATCACTATATTAAAGGTAGTCACGCGGGTTTTTCAAGGCATTTATATGATTTATACAAAATTACGCAAAATATCGATTTGAAAAGTGAGGCTATGCGCTCGCTTTTTTTAGATGTGCGAACGGAACTAGCCGCTGATTTAGAGCAGAATCCATCGGCGTCTATAGAGTATCCACGTCAGCAAGAGTTCTTATCATTGCTAGAACTGGATTTTTATAAAAACGATTACGAAACAATCACATCGCAACTTATTCATGATAATATTTCTTACACGACAGTAAAAGTTTACCTAATAAGGTTAGTGAGAAATAGGGGTTTTTTAGAACTATGATTGTTTCCTTTGTGCAAAAAAGTTTCGCAACTGATATAGAAATGAGCAGTCCAAAAAAGATTGCTATAGACCCACACGAAAGCGTTATGGTACTATACTAGGAGTGCTTTTTCAGCGTATCTTTTTGAATACGCTGATGTTTATTTATATTAACGGGGGTATATAATGAGTAATTCTAATTTGACCATTCTTTCGGTAATCAGTAATTTCGTTATCGTTATTTTAAAATTTATTGTGGGATTTTTGACGGGGTCGGTGGCTGTTATTTCGGAGGCAGTGCATTCGTCGATGGATTTGTTTGCGTCGGTGATTACATTCTTCTCGATTCGGATTTCGAATCGGCCGGCTGATGATGATCATCCATATGGGCATGGGAAAGCAGAGAACATCGCTGGGACGATTGAAACGCTGCTTATTTTTGTGGCTGGGATTTGGATTATTTATGAGTCGATGAACAAGTTTTTCAATCCGCATGAGATTCGTTTTCCAGCGCTTGGGATTGCGGTGATGCTTTTTGGTGCTGCGGTGAATATTGTCGTTTCGAGAGTGATTAAGAAAGCGGCGGATCGGGAAAACTCGGTGGCGATGAAGTCGAACGCGCTGCATTTATATACGGATGTGTTCACATCGCTTGGGATTGCGTTTAGTTTGCTGCTTGTTCATTTGACGGGGTGGTTATGGCTTGATCCGGTGATTGCGATTGTGACGGCGTTTTATATTATGTTTGAGGCTTGGAAGTTGTTGAAGGAGTCATTTCCGCCACTTATGGATAAGCGTTTGTCGCCGAGTGAGGAAGAGGAGATTAAGCGGATTATTATGACGCATCAGGCGGATTTTATCGAGTTTCATGATTTTCGTTCGCGTCGTGCTGGTGCGCAGGAATATATCGATTTTCACTTGGTAGTTGCGAATAATCAGACGATCGAACAGGCGCATTATCTTTGTGATATCATCGAAAAAGAGATTTATGATTTCTATGCGAAGGCGCAGGTTTTGATTCATTTGGAGCCTGAGGAAGAGCGAATTTTGACGAAATAGTAGGGATAGGTTTTCTCAAGTATTGGTGAGATTCTTATGATACAATGGATACAAGTGACATAAAAGTGAGGTGGCAAAAACGATGACGTCCATTTTGATTGCAGATGATGATAAGGAAATTGTGGATTTAGTGAAATTATATCTCCAAAATGAAGGGTACACGATTTTGAATGCGTATGATGGTGCCGAGGTGTGGGATATTGTGCAGAAAGAGCCGCTTGATTTGGTTGTTTTAGATATTATGATGCCGAAAATGGATGGTTTGGAAGTGTGCCGATTGATGCGTCAAGAAGGTATTACGACGCCGATTCTGATGCTTAGTGCGAAGGCGGAGGATAACGATAAGATCATGGGGCTTTTGACGGGCGCGGATGATTATATGGTGAAGCCGTTCAATCCATTGGAGCTTTCTGTTCGCGTGAAGGCAATTTTAAGACGTGTGCAGATGATGAAACAGGAGCGAAGTAGTGAACTTCCTGGTAATCAGCTTGTTTTAGGACCGATTGTGATTGATCGTGACCTGCATACGGTGATGGTCAACGAAAAGGAATTGCGTTTAACGACGTCTGAATTTGATATTTTATTTTTACTTGCGAATGAGCCGGGTCGTGTTTTTAGTTCGGAGCTGATTTTCGAACGAATTTGGCAGGAAAAAGCGCTAGGCGCGAGTAAAACGGTGATGGTGCATATTAGTAATTTGCGAGATAAGTTAAAAGACGCGATGGACGGAGAAAATGTGATCAAAACCATTTGGGGAGTAGGTTATAAAATTGAAGTTTAAGCAGTTATTATGGCGAATTTGGCAGCAGATGCATCCGCTACAAATCATCATTTTTGCGCTTTTATCATGGGCGGCGAGCTTTATTGCCCTGCGCAGTATTGGTTTGTGGCTCGTTTCTGTGAAGAATGATTCTGTTGTTTTAACAGGCACAACAACGCGATTTATTGACTTGTTTGGCTATGGTCGATATGATAAGTTACTGAATTCCCCGTGGCTGATTATGCTGAAATACTTGGGGATTTTTGCTGTGGCGTTAGTGTTTTTTATTTTCTTTTATTGGTTGTATAAGCAAAGATTATTAAGGAAACAGTTGCGGCAAATTAATGTGGCGATTGCGGAAGATCAGCCGATGGAGCAGGAAAGTTTGATTCCAGAGATTGTGCAGTTGGAGGAGAGCATCGAGAAAATGCGGGCGCATCAAGCGGAACTTATTGAGCAGGAACAAGAGGCGCAACAGGCTAAAAATGATTTGATTACGAATGTTTCGCACGATTTACGCACGCCGTTGACATCGATTCTAGGGTATTTGAGCTATATTCATGAGGATCGGTATCGCGATGAAGTGGAGTTGCGACATTATACGGAGCTGGTGTATGGCAAGGCGCGCCGGTTGCATAAGTTGATTGATGATTTGTTTGATTACACGAGGCTTGAGAGCGCGGAGTTCCAGATCAAAGAGGATACGCTTGATATGGTGGAATTATTGCGCCAGCTTGTTTCGGAATATGAGCGTTCGGCTGCCGAGAAAGATATCCAAATCGTAGAGAAGTATACGGTCGAAAACTTGAAGGTGATGGGCGATGGGATGCAGATTATGCGTCTTTTTGAGAACCTGTTTTCAAATGCGCTTCGTTACGGTGCAAGTGGTAAAAAAATTGAAATCAGCGCTAAAAAAGAAGCTGGGATGGCGATCATTGAAGTGTCTAACTATGGCGCCGAAATTCCCGCAAGTGAGCTACCGCAATTGTTTGATCGTTTTTATAAAGTAGATAAGAACCGAACGACGACGGGAACTGGTCTGGGTCTTGCTATTGCGAAATCGATCGTGGAACGTCACGGCGGTAATGTCTTCGCTGCGAGCAAAAAAGGTAAGACCACATTTACCGTGGAATTACCGCTGAGCAATCTTTAGTTTTTCTTTATGATTTCTTACCTCCTGATTTAGCATTTTTAGTTAAGATGTAATCAGGAGGGGAAATGATGAAAAAACAGACAGTTATTTTAATTATTGCGGGTTTGACGAGTATTGCTATTTTATTTTTTGTTTTTATGGGAAGAGACATTCGAGCTACGCCTCAAGTTGATGCGAATAACGCGCTGGTTGTGAGTTTGAAATCGGATAAGGTGATTTTAGAAGAAAAGGCTGATCAGGCGGTGCCAATCGCAAGTTTGACGAAGTTGATGACGGCATATTTGATGCTCGAGGCGATACATAATAAAACGATTTCTTGGGATGATATGGTGTCCCTGGAGCGCTTGGATGATCCGCGGGCGGTGAGTCTATATGCGCTCAGTGGGAAGAAATATTATAGCGTACAGGATCTGTTTGCTGCGATGATGATTATGTCAGCGAATGACGGGGCGCAGAGTTTAGGCGCGCATTTGGATGGGGAACATTTTACAGAGAAGATGATGCAAAAGGCGCGGGAAATCGGGATGTCGAAGAAGACGAATTTCAGCAGTGCTAGCGGTTTAGACGTGGATGGCAAGGAATCGATGTCGACAGCAAGTGATTTAATGATTTTGACGAAAAAATTGATTAGCGATTATCCAGAAATACTTGATATTACGTCGCGAACGAAGTATGTCACGCAAAGCGATGATACGATACATACGACAAATCAGGTGCTGCAAGATGGTGGCGTTCAGGGAATGGATGGCTTTAAAACGGGGTATACGGATCAAGCGGGCTACTGTATGATTGCAACGGCAGTTCAAAATGAGGATCGCATTATTTCGATAACATTAGGAAGTAAGACGGACGAGGATCGTATCAAAGCGACGGAAACAATGATGGACTATGGCTTTTCAAAATAAAATGACCACTGTATCTTGACAAATCCGACTAAAACCATGTAATATTAATAAAAACAAGGCGCGTCATATATTGCGCCCTAAAAAAGAATCTTATCAAGAGTGGTGGAGGGATATGCCCGTAGAAACCCGGCAACCTAAGTGGAATTTTTTCCATTGCAAGGTGCTAAATCATACAGAGCCTAGAGCTTTGAAAGATGAGAGAAAAGCGTAAATTATGCATGTAATTACACCTTTTCCGCTCATATTTGGCGGGAGAGGTTTTTTGTTTAAGAAAGAGAGTAGGGGTGGAGTTACTTTGATAAGGCTTAAGAATGTTGCGAAGGATTACAAGGCTCGTAAAAATAATATCAGAGCAGTGGACGACGTCAATTTAGATATTACGGATGGTGAAATTTTCGGTGTGGTTGGTTATTCAGGTGCTGGGAAAAGTACGCTGATTCGGATGTTTAATGGATTGGAATTGCCGACGGAAGGCACGGTCGAAGTGGATGATTTATTTATTTCACAAATTCGCGGTGGACAGTTACGCAAGGCGCGCCAGCAAATCGGGATGATTTTTCAACATTTTAACTTGCTTTGGTCGCGTACGGTGTTTGATAATATTGCTTTTCCGCTAGAAATTGCGGGAGTTCGAGGTGAGAAGCGCCGTTTTCGAGTGAATGAGTTGATCAGACTTGTGGGGCTTGAAGGTAAAGAGGACGCGTATCCATCGGAATTAAGCGGTGGTCAGAAGCAGCGTGTCGGGATTGCGCGGGCACTTGCGAACAACCCGAAGTTACTGCTTTGTGATGAGGCGACATCAGCGCTCGATCCGCAAACAACGGATGAAGTGCTTGATTTGTTGCTGGATATTAACCGCCGTTTAAACTTAACGATTATCGTGATCACACATGAAATGCACGTGATCCGCAAAATTTGTAATCGTGTGGCAGTGATGGAAGCGGGGCGCGTCGTGGAACTAGGCGATGTGATAGACGTTTTCCAACATCCGCAAGAAAGCGTGACGAAACGTTTTGTGCGACAAGTGACGGAATCAGATGAGACGGAAGAATTGATTCACATGTTGCTGGAAAACTACTCGGAAGGCAAGCTTGTGAAACTGCTTTTCGTTGGAGGCCAAGCGACGCAGCCGATCATTTCCCAAGTAGCGCAAGATAACAAAGTGTTGCTAAATATTTTGCACGGTAATTTAACACAAACGCAAAATGGTGCTTACGGTACGTTATATATTCAAATTCAAGGTGCCGAGGAACAAGTAGATGCGACAATCACACGGTTACGCGAGCTTGAGATAGAAACGGAAGTGATTGAAGGATGAGTGATTCTACAGGATATTTTGCAAATGTAGATTGGGATATGATGAAAACAGCGACGGAAGAAACGCTATACATGACGATTGTCTCTTTGTTCGCGGTATTTTTCTTAGGGCTAGCTTTAGGGCTGATCTTATTTTTAACCAACCGCAAAAAGGACAGCGGGTCGCGAGTTGCTTACTGGGTGACGGCGATTTTAGTGAATATTTTCCGATCGATTCCGTTTATCATCTTGATTGTGTTACTTTTACCGGTGACAAAAACGCTTGTTGGAACGATTATTGGGCCAAAAGCTGCTTTACCAGCGTTGATTATCTCGGCAGCACCATTTTACGCGCGTATGGTGGAGATTGCATTCCGCGAAGTCGATAAAGGCGTGATCGAAGCGGCGAAAGCGATGGGAGCTAATCTCTTCACGATCATTGGAAAAGTACTTATACCTGAGGCTTTACCAGCGATTATTTCAGGAATTACAGTAACGGCGATTTCACTTGTCGGCTTCACGGCGATGGCGGGTGTTATTGGGGCAGGCGGACTTGGAAACGCGGCTTACTTAGAAGGTTTCCAAAGAAATCAGCCAGCAGTTACATTGGTAGCGACTATTATTATTTTAATTATAGTATTTGTTTTCCAGTTTATTGGAGACATCTTGACCAAATGGGTCGACAAACGATAAGGAAAAGGGAGATGTTGGAGTATGAAAAAAGTTTTATTAGGATTATTTACACTTACGTTAGTATTAGTTTTAGCAGCTTGTGGCGGGGGTTCCAAAGATGATGCAAGTAGTGACAAAGGAACGACGCTAGTTATTGGTGCTTCCAATTCTCCACACGCCGTTATTTTAGAGAAAGCAAAGCCAATTTTAGCGAAAAAGGGCATTAACTTAGATATTAAGAAATATACAGATTATGTAATGCCAAATGTGGCGCTTGATGAAGGCGATCTAGATGCGAACTATTTCCAAACGATTCCTTACATGGAGCTTGAAATGAAGGAAAAAGGCTATAAATTTGTAAATATGGGCGGTATTCATATCGAGCCAATGGGCATTTATTCTAAGAAATATAAATCACTTGACGATCTACCGAAAAATGCGGAAGTGATTATGTCGAACAGTAAGTCGGATTGGCCGCGTGTATTGGGTATTTTAGCTGATGCTGGTGTGATTAAATTGAAAGACGGCGTGAAGCGTCAAGATGTGACGTTTGATGATATCACGGAAAATCCGAAAAATATCAAATTCAAATATGATGTCGATGCTGGCTATTTGATGACGGCTTACAATAATGAAGAAGGCGACGTTGTTGCGATCAACTCGAATTTCGTAGTAGATCAAGGCATGAATCCTAAGAACGACGCGATTGCAATTGAGAAAACAGATTCTCCATACGTGAATGTTATCGCGGTTGATGAGAAAAATAAAGATAATAAAGACATTAAAGAACTCGTGAAAGTGCTACAATCAAAAGAAATTCAAGACTTTATTACAAAAGAGTGGAAGGGTGCGGTCGTACCTGTTTCTAAATAAAAAATGATGAAGCGCGGGCTGGGAACAATGGCTCGCGTTTTTTTCTATACTAGTAATAAGATCAAAACGGAAATGAGGGAGAGTCATGAAAATCGTAGAAATTGAGCAGCTAACGAAAAAATTTGAAAAAAATATCGCGGTGGATAATCTAGATTTGACGATTGAAGAGGGGCAGATTTTCGGTTTATTGGGGCCAAATGGTGCCGGAAAAAGTACAACGATTAGTGTTTTATGTGGACTTTTGAAGAAGGATAGCGGGCAAATTCGTTTGTTTGGTGAGGAACAGGAGCAGCATAGTTTGGAGATTAAGCAGCGGATTGGCTTGGTACCACAGGATATTGCGCTTTATAATGATTTATCGGCGTTTGAGAATGTACGTTTTTTTGCGGGACTTTATGGGCTTCGTGGGAAGAAACTCGATGCGGCGGCGGAAACGGCTTTGGAATTTGTTGGTTTGGCGGATAAAGGGAAGGATAAGCCGGGGACTTTTTCGGGTGGAATGAAGCGGCGCCTTAATATTGCGTGTGCGATTGCGCATAAACCAGCGCTTATTATTATGGATGAGCCGACTGTGGGCATCGATCCGCAGTCTCGGAATTATATTTTGAAGTCGATTAAGAAGTTGAATGCGTCTGGTTGTACGATTATTTATACGAGTCATTACATGGAAGAGGTCGAGGAATTGTGTGATTATATCTCGATCATTGATCATGGAAAAGTGATTGCGGAGGGCACGAAAGAGCAGTTGGTGAGCCTTGTTTCGGATATGAAAGAGATGCGAATCGTGGTGGATGATGTGCATAAAATTAATTTGGATGCATTGCGTGCAATTTCGGGAGTTCAGTTGGTGGAAGTAATGGAAAGCAATACGCTTAAAATGACTTCTAACAGTGAGGTTAACAATTTGAACACGGTGCTGGAGTCGCTTATTCGACAATCTGTTGAAGTGATCGAGATGAATCAGCAAACATTGAATTTGGAAACGGTCTTTTTGAATTTGACGGGCCGAAAATTAAGGGATTAGAGAGGATTTGAGCGACGATGATGATTTTTCATATAATGTTCAAGGCAATCAAGCTCACGCTGCGTGATAAGGGCTATTTTCTCTATATGTTAATTTTTCCAATAGCGCTGATTTTGGTGCTGGGAAGCGTGTTGCAAGATAGCTTTAGCAGTGATTTGAAGCTGGATAAAATGACGGTGGAATATACGATTCAAAAGGATAGCGATGTTGGGAAGGCGTTTCGTGATTTTGCGGCAGAAGCGAGCGGGAAGCAAGTAACATTTAAGGAAGCAGATAGCGCAAAGGCTGGAAAAAAGGCAGTGTCTGATGGGGATGCTGTTGGATTTGTGGCAGTGACGGATGATTTGACGGTGACGACGAATGCGCCGAGTCAGATTGAGATGAGTGTGCTAAATGGCTATTTGGATGGTTTTACATCACAATATCGATTGGCGAGTACGATTGTGAAAGTGGATCCGACGCAGATCGGTGTTTTGCAAGCTCCTCCGAAAGCATCAGATTCCGCGATTCAAATAGAGAAATTGGCTTCTGGAAGCAATATTACCGCTTTTGAATATTATGCGATTGCGATGATTGCGATGGTGATGATGTTTGGAATTAGTAGTGGTATTAATGTATTTCGTGAGGAAAAGGTGCGTCATACGGATGTTCGGCTGTTCATTGCACCAATTAGGAAATCGACAGCGATTATGGGGAATTTTCTCGGTGCTATTTTTATGCAGACGATGTCGTTAATTTTACTGATGGTGATTTCGGATGTCTTTTTCGGGGTCAATTGGGGCATGTATAGCCTCGTGATTTTTGTGATTTATTTCAGTTTATTATTTTTATCGGTGGCGCTTGGTATGGCGGTTGATGTGTTTAGTAACGGGAATCCGGCGGCGAATGGTGCTGCGATGTTACTGATTCAAGTATTCGCCTTTCTCGGTGGGGCGTATTTCCCAACTGGTGACGGGCTGATGTCTAAGCTTTCACCAATTGGCTGGGTTCGTGTCGGCGTTAGAGATGTTTTATACAATCATGATTTAGCCGCGGCAGCTTTTCCAATAGCGGTAAACTTATTGATAACAGTAGTTCTTGTCGTTGCGATGAGCTTCTGGATCAGACGAAAGGAAGTGTATTAAGATGCAGCAAATTGGATGGATTTTTAGGCATAATTTCAAAAGTATTACGCAGAGTAAGGGCAAATTGTTGATGATTATAGGCTTGCCCATTTTGAGTATTTTGATTTACTTCGTTTCGTATGGCGCGCAATCGGGCACGACTATGCTTAAAATTGGTTTGGTAAATGAGGATCCAGGCGTTTACACGAGCCAAATGGTGACGTGGATGAAAGCGGACAGCGATAGTGTGCAGTCAGTTTCAAAGGCGGCAGGAGATAAGAAACTGACAGGTGGGCAACTGGATGCGCTTGTTATTTTTGAAAAAGGTTCGGAAAAAAGTATCGCGGCACTTGACCCGCAACATATTACGGTGAAGTCGATGCAGGGCGATACGGTGAATAAAACGGTGAAAGCGACGGTTAACGCTTCGCTCACAAATATCATGTCGATGATCCAGGCGAGTGAAAAAGGTGGGCAAGATTTTACGAAGTATGCCAGCACCTTTGATCATTCCAAGATTAGTGTGACACAAAAAACGTCGAGTAATCAGCAAGATGTTGTACTGATGATGTCGACGCAAATTCTTGGTTTTCTATGTATGATGTTACTTTATGCAGCGGGAAATCTCGGCGAACTTATTTTGCAGGAGAAGGAAGATGGTACGTTTTATCGCTTGATGTCAACACCGCTCAGCAGTAAAGCCTATCTCTTTGGTAACGCGTTATTTTCACTGGCAGTGGTTGTCACAGAAGTCGTCATTTGTTTAACGGCAATGCGATTTGTGTTCGGTATTGATCCAGGCGTATCCTACCTCGCACTATTTGGCATTTTATTCGTATTCTCGGTGATGGCGGTACTACTTTCACTAGCGCTAGGATTCACAGCGACGAGTAGAAAGAGCGTCAGCGGGCTACAAATGATCCTATTCACACTAACGAGCTTACTTTCGGGCGCACTCATCCCGGTCGAAATCATGCCAGCATTCATGCAAAAAGTGGCGGAATTCTTGCCACAATATTGGGTGATGAACGCGATCACGACCCTACAACAAAATGGAGGTTTAGCATCGATCAGCTTGAACATCGCGATTATATTAGGATATGCTTTGCTATTCTTCTGTATCGCGAGTTATAAATTTACGAAAAATAATCGGGTGAACTCATTCGTATAAAAATTCGGCGATACCTTTTAACGAGGCATCGCCGAATTTTTTTCGATCCAATTAGAAATGGTAGCGAGTTCCATGTCACTATCAAGTGCGATGGCAACAGTGAAATCTTCTGCATCCTGATTTGAAGCCATTAATTGCGAACCATTATATTTTAAGAATAAACCTAGAGAAGCAAGCGCTGTCCGCTTATTTGCATTCGCGAAACAATGTTTGATGATTAAGTTTTTATAGAGAATCCCAGCTTTATCATGCAGTGTTGGATAAAGTTCACGCTCGAAAACAATCTGTTTCGGCTCCTGTATACACATGTTTAGCGGGCTAACTTCACCTGCTAACTCCTCGAAAACTTCACGCCCTCCATAAAAATCAAGAGATGATTTTTCCTGCGGCCGCTCCAGTTTTTGTCGGAGCTGAACGAGCAGCTTCAGTTCTTCGTGTGGGCTATATTTCTTAATCAGCAAACCGTTCAACATAATGACCTCGGGTTCCGTGAGATAATGAAGCGTCATCGATCAACTAATCCGCGAAAAGCTTGGTCATATTCGTCCAAAACCTCTTCGGCCATTTTTAGGAAATCGGGGGAGACAGCTTCTTTTTTCTCAGCGGCTTTTCTTAATTCTACAACATTATCTTTGATTACAAACTCAACATTATCACCAGAAACGAGTTCTAGCTTCGACATAACATCTGGCGGCAATGTTGTAATAACACTATGGCCAGATTTTCTAGTGGACCTTTTCAATGCGTACATCATTGTCATCACCTCTTCTTAAATAAGTATACACGTATCACCGCAAGGGGGCGAACCACCTATTTTCCACAAAAAAAGAGCAAGAATAATCCTGCTCTCAAAAAGAAATTATTTATTGCGATCATAAAATTCAACAAAATTATGAACAACGGAATCAATAAAAGCAACAGTGCCTTCATCAATTAGCGCGCCGTTTTCATCAAATTTGGTATGAGCAGCGCCGATGAACACCTCATTAGCAGGCAAAATTCGCATACCCATCGTATCTAAAATTTGGCGAAGATGCATTTGAGCTCGAACCGTTCCAAGGCCACCCATGGAAGCGCCGACGATAAAACCTGGTTTTTCGGTTAAATCAGGTGTAATGCGACTAGCCCAGTCAATTCCGTTTTTTAGTACACCAGAAATCGAGTGATTATACTCAGGTGTTACGAAAAGAACCGCATCAGCGTTGCGAACTTTTTCTTTAAAAGCGACAACATCCGCTGGTAAATCGGACTCTAAATCTTCGTTATAAAGTGGTAAATTAAGATCTAAAATTTCACTGTCCAGCTTGTCTGCGTAACGTTTTTGAATAAATTCTGCTAATGTTTTGTTAAACGAATTTTTTCTTAAACTACCTACTAGAATGGCTACTTTCATTGTTATATTCCTCATTTCATTAAGTTAATAACTTAATATTAACAACTTACAAAAAGTAAGTCAATGATTTAGACTCAAATATTTTCTTTATGTTCCCGAAAACGTCGAATACTGTGATTTAAAACTTCAGAAAGTACGAGGCCAGCAGCGATGGCACCAGCAACAAGGGCAACACGAACGGAGAATGAAATAGCTTCAAGATAATCGCCAAGCACAAAATTTCGAACAGCTTGATAGGCGAGTCCACCAGGAACTAGAGGTACGATGCCAGGGACGTTGAAGATGGTGACAGGCAAACGTTTTGATTTAGCAAAGAAGAAACTTGCGATGGCGACGACAAACGCGCCTGCGAGCGTACTCATAGTTGTACCTGCGTCTAGTTGCGATAGAATCCAGTACGTCATCCAGCCGAAAGTTCCCGTTAGACCACATTCGATGAGTGAGCGGCGTGGGACGTTTGTAATGATGGCAAATGCGAGCGTGGCTAGGAAGCTGAAAGATATTTGCATGAGTACAGTTAAGAACATTTTTTTGACCTCCTTTTGTTGTGGGTCTTATGAGGCATCCCTTGCCGATTTAGAGCCTCAATATGCATGAGAGTGAAACGAGCATGTAATCCATAAGTGGCTCTTAAGCGTTGAACTTAGAATGAGCGCTGAGCAGATATCGGACCGTCAGTGTGGTTCCCGCTAAGTTTAGAAGTAGCACCGTGTTTTTGTTGAAGTTTTGGAATTTAGGGATGGTGTGGTCTCGAATTTAGGCGTTTGTTGATGCTCGACGCCTTCGGATCTAGCTTCAACAGCCAACTCCTCGAAATTTTCGGTGCCTCCGAAAAACCCAAAAGAGGGATTTATCTGCGCCCCCTAACAAATTTTGTCGGATCTAACGGGCCGTTTCCGCTTTTCAGGTGATCCAGCTTCAACGGCCAGATCCTCGAAATTTTCGGTGCCTCCGAAAAATCCAAAAGAGGGATTTATCTGCGCCACCTAACAAATTTTGTCGGATCTAACGGGCCGTTTCCGCTTTTCGTGTGATCTAGCTCCAACAGCCAGCCTCTCGGAATTTTCGGTGCCTCCGCAAAAACCAAAAGAGGGTTTTCACTGCGCCCCCTAACAAATTCTGTCGAGGCTAACGGGCCGTTTCCGCTTTTCTAGCTAAAAAACCTAAACACAACCGCTATCCCAATTCCAATCGTCCCTGCTGTTATCAACGCTTCTGTTCCGCGGGCCATTCCTGACAGCAGGTGTCCTGCGAGCAAATCACGCACGGCGTTGGTGATTGGAACGCCTGGTACTAATGGCATCACGCCGCCGATGATCATCTTGTCTAGACTCACTCCCCAGCCGATCGAGATCGCGATAACTGATAATAAACCAACTGTAAATGCGGCTAAAAATTCCGCTAAAAATTTCACTTTGAAAAACTCTGTACCGTAATAAAAAATTACAAATCCGATCGCGCCAATGATACATGTTGCGATTAAATCTTTCCAAACACCGCCGAAAATCATCATCAGCGTGCCACTAACAACTGCTGCGGCAACTATCTGTAACCAAATTGGATAAAACTTGACTTCGTTATCCAAGGATCGTAATCGTGTGTAGAATTGTCCTAAAGATATTTGCTTTGTCGTGAATTCTCGTGATAAATCATTGACCTTCGATACTTTCTCTAAGTTGATGGTACGTGTCGGAATCTGCTCCATTTTAACACTTGAGCTGCCTTGTATTGTCATGAAAATTCCTGTGGGTGTCACAAAGCTGATTCCTTTTTTTTCAGTAGCAGCTTCGGCGATACGGCTCATTGTATCCTCCACTCGGTACATTTCCGCACCACTTTCCATCATTACTTTTCCCGCTAGTAAGCATGTATCCAGTAACAAATCTTGAGATGTCTCTTCCATTGACATGACCTCCATTCTTACTAATCTCTCTTCCCATCCTACCGCAACAATCGCTTTTTTTCTAGTCAAAATAAAAAGATTTTTTAAATTTGGGATTCCATCAGGCGATTTCAGGGTAAACATCTGGTAGTATAGAAGGTATGAGGCTGACGGAATAATGACGAAAAAGAAGTTTTGCCAATAAAAATGTTTTTTGCTAAATTAAAAGCCAGACAAAAGGAGTTTTTGCAGATGAGCAGTATTGAGTATGAAATTGTGGAGCATATTGGTGTGTTGTCGGAGAATTCGAAGGGATGGCGGAGAGAGGTCAATCTAATTAGTTGGAACGGCCGCGCGCCCAAATATGATATTCGGGATTGGTCACCGGGTAATGAGAAAATGGGCAAAGGTATTACGCTCACGGAGGAAGAGTTTAAAAAAATCGCTGAATTAGCGAAGTAACGGGGGAATTGTTTATGTTTGCATATGATATTTATGAACCAATTGATCGGAAGGTAGAGGATACGTTTCCAACTATCTTTACACTTCACGGAATTGGAGCGGACGAACTAGATATGCCGGGGATATTAGAGTCGATAATGGATCGTTTTGTCATTGTCAGCATTCGAGGTAGCGTGCAACAAGGCCCAGGGTATTCCTACTATAAACCGGTGTTAGACGGTGAACCTAGTGAAAAGACGATTTCATATGC
This sequence comes from Listeria weihenstephanensis, assembly GCF_003534205.1. Lineage (NCBI taxonomy): Bacteria > Bacillati > Bacillota > Bacilli > Caryophanales > Listeriaceae > Paenilisteria > Paenilisteria weihenstephanensis. Next base: position 734,043 of record NZ_CP011102.1, read on the forward strand.
AGCAAACAACGTTCACGAATTTGTGGAGACTATTTTGAAACAGTACCCATCGATTGACCGCAAAAAAATGTATCTGTTTGGCTTTGATCAAGGCGGAATTGTTGCCATGACGGAGTTTGCAAAAAACGGTGGTATGTATCACGGTGGTGTTTTCCTAAGCACAAAATTACCTTCCTTTTTAGAAGAGGGACCGAAAAATTTACTATTGAAGTCAAAACGTATTTTTATAGGACATGGCACCAAAGATCCTGTGTTCCCAGTCACGGAAGGCGAGCGGACGGTAAAATACTTTGAAAGCTTGACGAATGATGTGACATATCAGACTTTTGATGTGGTGCATAATGTTACGGCAGAGGAAGCAGAGATTGTTTTAGATTGGTTTACGAGAGTCGAAGTTGATAATCCAGCGGCGAAAAAAGAAAATAGTTAAACAAACATGGAGGTTTTACAGGATGAAAGCATTAGGTTTTACAAAATTTGGCGAGCCAGAAGTATTTGAAGAATTAGAGTTACCAAAACCAAAAGCAAGCGAAAAAGGTGTGTTAATCAAGGTTCAAGCCGTAGGAATCAATCCTTACGACGCCTTATTACGCGCAGGTACGATGCAAAAAATACGCCCACTCGAATTCCCGATCGTTCCAGGAAGCGATATTGTCGGCAAAATCGTGGAAGTAGGGTCAAAAGTGAAGAATTATGCGATCGGTGATATTGTCATCGCGCATCCAGCTATTGGCGGCTACGCAGAATATGTAGCAACACCGAGTTATAACGTTGTCAAAAAACCAAAAGAAATGGGTGTGGAGGAAGCCGCAGGACTAGCATCAGCAGGAATTACGGCTTACTATGCACTTCAAATCGCAAACGTTAAAAAAGGCGAAAACCTGGTCATTCAGGGCGCGTCAGGAGCAGTTGGTGCGATCATCGTTCAACTTGCGAAAGAAAAAGGCATCCGCGTGATCGGAATTGGCAACAGCAAGAATGCAGATTATTTGAGCGCACTCGGCGTTGACCGCGTGATGTCGTATGATCGTGGCAATTTAGCTGAGATTTTAAAAGATAAAGGCGACGTTGTGATTGATGCAAGTTTTGGAGGAAAAGGCGCTGAAGAAGGACTACATTATGTGAAAAAAGGCGGACGTTATATCTCGCTGACAGCTCTCCCTGAGAATGCGGAAGAGAAGCAAGTGAAAGCGATCCGGATGAAGCGTACGAAAGAGATGAAGGATAAAGAAGCGCTGGGTTATTTGGCGGATCTGTATCGTGCGAATAAGTTGCAGTTGAAGACAGCTGAAGTTCTGACATTTGATCTACGAGGCGTGATTGGTGCGCATCAGTTGATTGAGAAGAAGAACGTGGCTGGGAAGATTATTTTGAAGTAAGTAGATAGAGATGAAGGGCACCTGATGTTGGGTGTCTTTTTTGTTAGGGTAAAATATAATTGAAAATATGCTTCTATTTTACAGGGAACTATAGTAAAATATTACTTGTATGCGCCAGGGAATTGGTAAATGCAATAATACTAGCAAAAGAGGTGATTACTTGAGGTTAAAAATAGTTTGTGAATTAAGTGATGAGAAATTTCCGCTGAATTTTAGACGAAAAATTTTGATGATTTTTAAAACTGGATTGAAACAATCATATCCAGAGGTTTTTGAAGAGTTGTACGGCACTAACACCCAGAAGGATTTCACATTTTCGGTTTATTTTGAGAATGGTGTTTTTGGGAAAAATGAAATTACAGTGACAAGTAAACGGTTGATAATTAATTTTTCAACTGGAAATGCAGAACAGGCGATTATGTTTTATAATGCGTTTACGAATCTTAGAGGAAAGGCAACACGGATTTCTGATACGTGTGATTTGAGAATTATTTCCGTAAATATCGTGAAAATGAAACCGATTGCATCGAATTCTATCGTTTTTAAAGTGTTGTCTCCAATTGTTTGTCGAGATCATAATCGTGATACCCAAAAAGATTGGTTTTACATGTTTGAAGATGAACAATTTGTGCCGTTATTAAAACGTAACTTGCTCATTAAATTACAAGATAAGTACGGTGATTTTGTTGGGCAAGATATTGCAGCTATGAAGATTACACCCGTGAGTATGAAGAAAACAGTTGCGTTACATTATGATATTTCGATTGTATGTTCTCTTGGTTTGATTGAAATTGAGGCGCCGAAATATTTGTTGGAGCACGTTTTGAATGAGGGGCTCGGCTCTCTTACGGGAACAGGCTTCGGGATGTTAGAACAAGCTTAGGGAGGTGAAAAAATGAGAGAAATAGAATGTCGAGCGAGCGATTGGCTTTTCAATGCAGGTCTTGTTGGCTTTATAAATATCGTTGGCAAAGAAAACGTCAGAATGGAAGGGCAAAGTGTCTTTTTTGACGCGGATTTGTTGGATAGTTTTGAAGATAAGTACTTTGCGTATTTTATCGAGGAGTACGAAAAGACGTTATCTTGGTATAAGATCGTATCGTTTAAAAAAGAAATGGATCGCTATCGAAAAGATGATTTTGCGAGTTTTGATGAGAAGGCCTTGGAGGAGCTCAATAACTATATCGCGAATGTAGCGAAGTATTATCTGAAAAGTGCCAGCTATGTAAGCGTTTATCCCCTTATTGATGCTACGGCAGATCCTGTTGAATGGGGTAAAAATCTTGCTAAAGTTGGAGCCTTAAAAAAGAAGGAAACATTTGATGAAAAACGTGCAGATATTATCCAAGAAGTGAAGCAAGTGTATCTGAAGTTAGATCAAATAATCGCATTTTGTAATAGTGAAAAAGGTGAAAGATATTTAGCCGCTAAAAATGTGATCTACACGGTGATCAAAAATGCCTGGAATGGGGTTTCATTCCTGAATCCGCAGACCAAAGAGAAAGATACGTATGTGGATTATCGGACTAATTTTATCGATCCAGTCAAAGAACATCTAGAAACCAATCTAGAAAAAGCGAAATTCACCTGTTTCACATGCAACCAACCAATCAAAAATTTGAAGCTTGATCTCAGTTTTATGAATGAAACTGGTTTTGACACAGCGCGGAAAACCTCACATGTTTGGGATTTTAATAATGATATCGCGGTCTGTGCTGTCTGCAAATTTATCTATTCATGCGTCCCAGCTGGATTCACCTACGTTCATAACAACGGGATTTTCATCAATGATTCCGTTAGTATCGATACACTGCATGCCGTCAACGAAAAAATACGATCCGCAATTTTGCATGATCCAGCGCAAACCTTGACACATACCAGCCCATATCGTGCCTTGGTCGAAGCCATCACGAATCAAGTCGAGGACAAGCGGCATTATGAATTGGCAGATATTCAAGTTGTCCGTTATGAAAACGAGACGTACCGCTTTAACATCTTGTCGAAACGAGCGCTAAACATTTTCCGAGAGTCAAAAAACGCATTAACAGCACTACAACGATGCGGGTTTAAAGAAGGCAATGTAAATGTTAACTTTTATCAAGAAACAGTTCGACGTTTGATGAATAATGAAAACCTGTTCACGTTTATTCACAAAGCGATGTATTTGAAAGTGACGAATGCGAGCAATACTTATTATCACATGGGGCATATCGGCAGTTTACTCGAGATAAATACGAATTTTCTAAAGGAGATAGAGGCGATGACTGAGATTTCGAAAGGTCGAATTTGGCATATTAATAAGTGCGGAAATGAATTTAAAAAGGCGTATCCAGATCACAAGCGCAGCGGTTTTAACTACAAAGTTTTGAATGCGCTAAAAACAAATAATCGTGATGCGTTTATGGACATTATTTTAAACAGTTACTCGTATTTAGGAAAGACGGTTCCTGATTTTTTCTTGGAGTCTTTTACAAGCGATGAGACGTTTAAAACGGTTGGCTATGCGTTTATGGTCGGCGTCAATGGTGCTATAGAGCAAGAAGACAAAGATAAAGATGGAGGAAATGACAATGAAAAGTAAGGGACTCGCAATGACAATCATTTTTCAAGCAGAAAGCGCGAACTACGGGGAAAGCTTGGGAAATATTTCGGCACTGAAAAAGATATCTCGCAACAATGGCGATCAGTATACATATATTTCTCGCCAAGCAATTCGTTATAATATGATGGAGCAAATTGGTGAGAAGGAAGCACCGGTTAAAGCGGAAGGAAGCGGTGACAAGAAGGTTATTCAGTTCTTGAGTGAAGCGACAATCACAGATTTTCCAGAGCTAGACTTCTTCGGCTATTTAAAAACGGAGAAAGGGACGCAAGGGCAAAAACGTTCTGCTAAGGTCCGACTTTCCAACGCGATTTCATTAGAAACTTTTAAAGCGGATCTGGACTTTTTAACAAATAAAGGTCAAGCGGATAAGGTTGGCGAAAACATGAATATTGCGCAGGCGGAGATTCATCGTTCGTACTACCGCTACACGGTGACGATTGATCTGGACCAAATCGGAATTGATGGGCAAATTCAGATTGATAATAAAGAAAAAAGTCGTCGCGTGCAGAAGTTAATGGATACGATTTCGTTCCTATATCGCGATATTCGTGGGCGTCGTGAGGACTTGAAGCCACTGTTTGTTATTGGTGGTGTCTACGATGTGAAAAATCCGGTATTCCAAAACGTCGTAGATATTAAGGATAATAAGGTGCTTGTGGATAATATTCTTGGCGTACTCGATTACAGTGGTATCAAAGAAAATACGAAATGTGGCGTTATTAAAAATCAGTTTGATAACACTTCTGAAATTGAACAACAATTAAATGCCGAATCCGTTCCAGCATTTTTCAATGATCTTAAAGAAAAGATTGATGCATATTATGAAAGCAATTAGGATTAAATTATGGCAGGATTTAGTGAATTATAAGAAACCGACGAGCTTTCAGTTGAAGGAAACATATCCCTTGCCACCTTATTCAACGGTGATTGGAATGGTGCATACGATGTGCGGATTTACGAGCTATCACCCGATGGAAATCAGTATTCAAGGAAAGTATTTTTCTAAGGTGAATGATCTTTATACGCGCTATGAGTTCAAAAATGGAATGACCTATGATGATAAACGACACCAGCTGAAAGTCGGCGATTATGGCGTTGGACGTGGGATTGCGACGGCGGAATTGCTCGTGGATGTGGAGCTACTTTTGCATGTAATTCCGGAAGATCAGGACTTGGTGGAAACCATTGCGGAGGCGTTTCAAACACCTGTGGAATACCCATCGCTTGGCCGGCGTGAGGATATTGCGACGATTGAAGAGGTGAAGGTGGTGTCGGTAGAAAAGATAACCGCAGAGGAAGACCTGAAATTGGATCAGAATTATGGCGCCTACGTCCCAATATCGCTCATAGAAAATGAAGAGGTGTATTTCCGACCACATGCGCAAAGTAATGTTGGGCGAAACGATATGTTAGGAACGCGTTATTTGCTGACAGATACGTATGAGCTCATCAATCGAGGAACTGCGAAAGCACCGAAAATGTTTCGTAATTGGTTGAAAAAAGATGTTTTCTACACAACGTCTATCATCATATCAGAGGAAGACAAGTTCTTTGTTGATGAGGATGAAAAACTAGTATTTTTAGATATCAAATAAAAATTGGAGAGGGTTCACGCTCTCTCTTTTTGGAGGTTCTGATGAATCATTATTTAGCGAAATCGAAACCAGAAGAAACCATTCAAGAACATACGGACAATTTACTGAGAAATTATGATTTATTGCAAAAATATTATCCTGAAATACCTGTAAACTGGCACTTTTTAAAGCTTGCGTGTCTGATTCATGATCTTGGAAAAATGAATCTTTACTTCCAAGAAAAGGTGTCTGGCGGTAAGCGTAATAAAAAAGAGATACCTCATAACTATCTTTCTGTCGCGTTTGTTCCATATAAAAAACTAAAAGAGGAAGGTTACACAAAGGAAGAGATCCAGGTACTTTTTCAAGCTATTGCGCGACATCACGAACGAAAAATTGGATTCACAGAGGACGAATGGTCTTTGGAGATGAAAAAGTTAGAACAGGAGTGGCAGGGTTTTACATATGATAAATTAGGTGAATACCGAGCGTATCGCAGTCATTTTCCAGCCAAATACTATCAGGTAACAGCACAAATATTTGAAGGGAAAACAGATCAAAGTATGGAAATTTTTATACATTACGTCCTATTAAAAGGTCTCCTAAACCGTATTGATTTCGCGGCAAGTGCAGACATCGATGTGGAGAAACCGAATGATTTCCTAGAAACGGCGATGGCAGAACAGATGACGGCGTTCCGTGCGAAAAATCCTGATGCAGATTGGAAGCCTTTACAAAAATATATGCAGGCCCATCAAGATGAAAATGTGATTGTTGTCGCGGAAACTGGGATGGGGAAAACAGAAGCGGGGTTGCTTTGGTTGGGCAATCATAAAGGATTCTTCACATTACCATTACGAACCGCGATTAATGCGATTTATAGCCGTTTGATTGATAGCGAAACAGGAATTATCAAGGAATCGCAAACAGATCGCGTTGGCTTGTTGCATTCGGAGACGTATGGACAGTATTTAACGCATGAATCCGATTTTGATATGGATATTGAGGATTATTACACGAAAACGCGTCAAATGTCGCTGCCAATAACGGTTTGCACGCTGGATCAGTTGTTTGATTTTGTGTTCCGGTATGCTGGATTTGAGCCGAAACTGGCTACGCTATCCTATTCTAAAGTTATTATCGATGAGGTTCAGATGTATTCACCGGATTTATTGGCATATCTCATTGTCGGGCTTTCCTATATTCAAAAAGTTGGTGGGAAGTTCACGATTTTAACGGCGACATTACCTGGAATTATCCCTGATTTACTGGCGGAAAATGATGTTATTTTTACACGAGCGGAGGAAGATTTTATATCAGATCGAATTCGTCATAGTATTGAGGTTGTTCATGAGCCGATAAATAGCAAATTTATTCAAGAATTTTATGAGGATAATCGGATTTTGATCATTTGTAATACGGTTCGCGTGGCCAAAGAATTGTATAAGGAATTGGTGGATATGTATGACGCGGCAGAAGTCCATCTACTTCATAGCCAGTTCATCAAGCGCGATCGTTCGGCAAAAGAGGATGCCATTCTAGCGGACGGTCATAAAGATAGTAAGCGACCTTGTATTTGGGTGGCGACGCAGGTTGTCGAGGCTTCTTTAGATATTGATTTTGACATCTTGTTTACGGAACTTTCCGATTTGAACGGTCTTTTTCAAAGGATGGGGCGTTGTTATCGAAATCGCAAGCTAGATGTGGCGACGAATGTGTATGTTTTTGATGAGGAATGTTCAGGTGTGGAGCCGCGTGGATTTATTGATAAACAGATTCATGAAAACTCAAAAATGATGTTGCAAAGCTGTCACGGTCCGGTTTCTGAGAGCGAAAAATTAACGATGATTAACCAAGTGTATTCGACAGAAGCATTAAAGGGTAGTCATTATTATGAAGAAGTGACAGGTATGATCCAATATGTGAAATCTTTTGACACGTATGAACTAGACAAAAATGAAGTTCGAAAACGATTCCGAAATATTAATTCTGTGGCTGCGATTCCAAAACCTATTCACGCGGAAAATAAGGAAGAAATCGCTGGACATATAGAAATTATCAAAACAAAAGGAATAGAACGCAAAGCTAAAATGAAAGCGCGGACGATGCTTTCGGCGTATATGCTTGATGTCCCAGGCTATATTTATGAAAAAGGAAGTGCGGAGTTCATTAAGATTAATGATTATGAAAAAGTAATTATCTTTGATTGTGACTACGACGAGGGAATTGGTCTAACGCCGAAAGACAAGGAGAAGGAAAATCTGTTTTTCTAGAGGAGGGAAGCAGGATGCGAATTAGCGGGACCCATGTCTATTATTATTTTGTGTGTAAGCGGAAACTATGGTTTTTCAGTAAAGCGATTCGGATGGAGCATTTGGATGAGAATGTGCAACTAGGAAAATTGTTGGATGAATCAAGCTACAATCGGGATTCGGGGCAGGTAATGATCGATGAGACGGTCAATATTGACTTTATTCGGGATTGGAAAGTGCTTCACGAGGTGAAGAAAAGCCGTTCTATCGAGGAAGCTGGAATTTGGCAATTGAAGTATTATATTTATTTTTTGCGGGAAAAAGGGATTGCGATTGAGAATGGCGTGATTGATTATCCGAAGTTGCGACGTCGTGAAGAGGTGGAATTATCAAATGAGGATTCACAAAGGCTGATCGAGATTATGGCGGATATTGAGAATATCTGTGTACAAGATAAACCACCGAAGCTTGAAGAAAAACCAATTTGTAAAAAATGTGCCTATTTTGAGTATTGCTTTATTTGAGGAGGACTTACATGGAGAGCTATTATTTATTTTCAAATGGAGAGTTGAAACGCAAGGATAATGTGGTGAGGTTAACAGCGCCTGATGGTAAATTTAAAGATTTGAAAGTCGAGATGACACGTGAAATTTTCCTTTTTGGCGAGGTGAGTTTGAATACGAAATGTTTGAATTACATCGGTCAGCTGGGCATTCCAGTGCATATTTTTAATTATTATGGATTTTATAGTGGTAGTTACTATCCGCGTGAGTCCAATGTTTCTGGGGAACTTCTTGTTGCGCAAGTGACGCATTATGCAGATGAAAAGCGCCGGCACGATATTGCAGTTCAATTTGTAGAGAGCGCTTCTTTTAATATTTTGCGGAATTTGAGGTATTATCGACAACGTGAAAAAGATGTAGATGAGGCGATGAGTGAGATTAAATCGCTCCGTAAAAAGATAGCAAAAACGGCAGATATTCAAGAGCTGATGGGGATTGAGGGGAATATTCGTAAGGTGTATTACCAGGCATGGCAAGCGATTATTAACCAAGAAATTGATTTTGAAAAGAGGGTGAAGCGTCCGCCAGATAATATGATTAATACGCTGATTTCTTATGTGAATTCTTTGGTGTATTCTAGCTGTTTGACGGAGATTTATAAAACGCAACTAAATCCCGCTATTAGTTATTTGCACAGTGCTGGCGAGCGACGTTTCTCACTATGCCTTGATATTGCTGAAGTTTTTAAGCCACTTATTGCAGATCGATTGATTTTTAGTATGTTAAATAAGAACATAATTACGGAAAAAGATTTTGAGCGTGAAGCTAATTTCTGCTATATGAAAAAAGAAGCACGGCAGAAAATATTGCAGGCGTACGATTTGCGGATGAAAGAGACGGTTAAACATCGTGATTTAGGTCGAAGCGTCTCCTATCGCCATTTGATGAGGTTAGAATGTTATAAATTAATCAAGCATTTAATGAACGATAAAGAGTACGAAGGATTTAAAATTTGGTGGTGAATAAAAAATGTATATAATCTTGATTTACGATATTGCACAGGATAATGGCGGCGCAAAAGTATCGCGAAATATCTTTAAAATCTGTAAAAAATATTTAACGCATGTTCAAAAATCCGTTTTTGAAGGAGAAATTACACCACCGTTATTAGTGAAATTACGGATGGAGCTGGATAAATATATTCGTGATGAGGAAGACTCGATTATTGTGTTCTCAAGTCGGCAGGAAAGGTGGCTAGAGAAGGAGTTTTGGGGAGTTCCCGATGAGAAAACATCCAATTTCTTCTGATAGATGAAAAATCTGTCGACCTCCAGTAGCGTAAAAACTATGGGGGATCGACAGATTTCAATAAACGATTGCGCTGGAAGGGATTTCGGGTTTTTGATGGTGTAGGGGAAGCTGGAAAGGTAGAGAAAAAACAATTTTTGTTGGAGGTCGACAGATTTGGGGTGTTGAGGTATGATGGGAGTAGGGACGAAATAGGACGGGTTTTTATCTAAGTAATGTGAAATGTAAATACCAGCAAATCCCCTTTTTCATAGACTCGCTTTGTTGTTTTTATCTAAGTAATGTGAAATGTAAATGTTGATGGGGGTGACATTGGTTTTCCATCATCGCCGTTTTTATCTAAGTAATGTGAAATGTAAATCTGGACCCCGAATACATATCGTTATGGTGAATATGCGGTTTTTATCTAAGTAATGTGAAATGTAAATATTTTAAAATCAATCTCACTTGGCTTCAGATCCACAGTTTTTATCTAAGTAATGTGAAATGTAAATATTCTTTCAAGGTGTAATTTCCATTCGCTAGTTTTTGTTTTTATCTAAGTAATGTGAAATGTAAATAATCATATTCGAGGGCGTATATACCTGACTTACCAGTTTTTATCTAAGTAATGTGAAATGTAAATAACAACCCAAAACGAAGATATGCTAGAAATCTATGTTTTTATCTAAGTAATGTGAAATGTAAATTCAGGATATTCTGAATCTGTATCGGGATGGAATAAGGTTTTTATCTAAGTAATGTGAAATGTAAATTATACTGCCGCCGAGCGCAACGTTGAGTTTATCGAGTTTTTATCTAAGTAATGTGAAATGTAAATTCGTATTGAGCATATAGGCCACATTGTCCATTGTCGTTTTTATCTAAGTAATGTGAAATGTAAATGCTATTAACGGAAAAATAGCAACCACGACAAACATTGTTTTTATCTAAGTAATGTGAAATGTAAATTGGTACACAAACACCGCATTCTTAGGTAGCCAAGCATTTTTATCTAAGCAATGTGAAATGTAAATGTTGATTTCAATAACTATGCGAAACTGATCTTTTCGGTTTTATTTAAGTAATGTGAAATGTAAATTCCAGCAAGTCTTTATTTTCGTGAATGTTGCCGATGGTTTTTTATCTAAGTAATGTAAATTGGGACAGGACAGTTACAAAATTTCTGTACGAACAGTTTTTATCCAATTAAAATGATGCAACACAAAAAACGCCACTACCAATCCAAATGGCAGTGGTATTCTAAAATTCTCGAACAATCTAATACACATATCAATCAAAAATCCTCGTATTAACCAACGCTTGAAAATACCCATCCATCTCCTCAGCCGGCGTAGTCTGCTCTTTACTCACCCACCACAAAACCAAACCGGAAATCGCGTGGCCGAAAATCTCAGCGATGATTTCTTTCGGAACATCCGTATTCTCCCCATCTTTCAATAACTCACTCAAATCAGCAAGCATCAAGTTATTCATCTGCTTCCCAAAGTCATTTCGAAACTGTTCGCTGGCGTGAAAACACTCAAATATTGTTAATACCAGCTGCCGATCCCAAGCTTCGAACATGCACATGAATGGCTGGCACAATCTTTCTCTCGGCGTAAAGCGATCAAAGCCTGCCTGCATCTTATCCACGCAATATGTCAAAAGGTGATACTTATCCTCAAAATGTTTATAAAATGTCGTTCTATGGACCATCGCTTTATCGCAAATCATATTAATTGTTATCGCTTCAAAGGTATAAACATGCTCATTAATCAGTTCTAACAGTGCATTTGATAGGTGGGTTTTGGTTCTTAATGAACGCAAATCTTCTTTTCTTTCTGACATTCGGCGACACTCTCCTTAGATGTGTAGACTAACTTGATTTTCGGCTCTTTTTGATTCTTGTTGTAGCTACCATATAAAGTTATTATACGTAGGAGGACAGAAAAAGTCTACAGAAAGAAGGATGGAAATGAATAAGACAACGAAAAAAATGGATAATGAAAAGAACGGAAAAAATAAGGCTACACGCAATTGGAAGACAAGATTATTATCAGGGATATCGATTTTTCTAATGGTATTTTTGCTAATCGTATTAGTGGGAGTGTATTTCCCTGATGTATCTTTTGTCGGTGAAATTGGTACAATTGTGATGTCATTATTTTCGCTACACTTAGTTATTTTAAGTATTGTACTTGGAATTTTAGCGATATGTATGTTCCGAATGGGGCTCAAACGAATCGGCATGGTTTCGGTCATATTTACGACAGTTTTCATCATTGGGTTCTCGATTCCAATCGTGCAAATGGTGCAAGTTGCGAACCAATATAACGCAAAAATCTCATGGACGGAAAACCTTTTTTCAATGCCCGATATGGGAGGACCTGATTTAACTAAGTCTGTAAAATATGCTACGGCAGATGATACGGATTTATATATGGATATTTCTATTCCCAAAAACGGAAAAACGAACAATCTCACACCTATCGTTTTGATTCATGGCGGGGGTTTTGTTGCAGGAACTCGTAATCAATCTCCTTCATGGACGCAGTTTTATCTTGATAGAGGATACGTCGTTTTTGATGTAGATTATCGTTTGGCTAAGGAAGATTATCCAACGTGGGACAAGGCGGCACCTGATGTGGCGACGGCAATAACTTGGATTGGGAACCATGCGGATAAATACAACGTGGATATGGATAAATTGCTCGTGGCAGGCGGTTCGGCTGGTGGAAGTTTGGCGCTACAAGTTGGGTATGGTCTGAATGATGGCACGCTAAAACCTTATATTTCTGGTGAAGTTTATAAACCCAAGGCAGTCGTAGCAGTATATCCAGCGCAGAATATGACAAATATTTGGTATGAGGGCACGAATTTCTTTGGCATGAACGGTGAGGAATTCCTCGGATCTTATACCGGCGGCTCACCTACTGAAAAACCAGAAGCCTACGCGGCGATCGATGTCGGTAAACACATCACGGATACTACGCCACCAACGCTTATCATGGTCGGGAAAAACGATCATCTTCTCCCATATAGCGGTCAAGTAGCCTTTGAAAAATTACTGAATAAAAATAACGTTCCAAATGAATTTGTCGCGATCCCGTTCAACGATCACTTCTTTGATCTATCTGGCGGTAGTATCGGCTCGCAAATTAGTTATCAAGCAGCAACGGATTTTCTTGATAAATATACAAAATAGGCTCAAAAAGCGCTATAATTCATTGTCTGTCAATGAGGTTATAGCGCTTTTTATTATGCTTTTTGTTTATCGCGAATCAAAAGTAAGCTGGCCAAAGCTCCGATGCCGAGAAGGACTGCAATCAGTATATTAGCGTGATTCATCCCTTCATTGAAAGCTTGGAACACGATGTTTTTAATTTGATCGAATATTGGCAGTTGTTGATACGCTTCTGCTTGTTTACTATCGAAAATCTGTTGCCCAGCGAACGGGCCTGCCTTATGCAGAATTTCAACCAATTGTGTTTTCATAGCAGCGGGTACTTCCGTCATATTTTTCAAGCTACTAGTTAGACTGTCGAAATAGCCATTCGTAACACTTATTCCGAGCATCACCACGCCAAAAGAAATACCAACTTGCCGTGATACATTCAAAATTCCTGATGCCATTCCGATATGTTTTTCAGCTACGGAACTCATGGCTACATTTGAAATTGGCGGATTAACCAAAGCATTACTTATGCCGAGCAAGATGAAACCAGGGAATAAATAGCTCCATTCGAAAGGTACTTTTAACAGGTAGTTAATGATCAAAATACCAACCATACCTATAAACAAGGCGATCGTGATCAACCAGCGATTTCCGATTCTATTGGTGATTACCCATGTGAAGGGACCTAAAATTAAGGTGAAAACGCTGATGAGCAAGAGCTTTAATCCGGTTTCAAACGCCGAGTAACCCATGTAGTTTTGCATCAAAATAGATAAGTAGGTAAATCCACCATAAAGCCCAGCGCCTAATGTAAATGCTGCAATATTCGCGCCGATGAATGATCTCGATTTGAAGATGCTTAAATCAATCATCGGTACTTTGACTTTACGTTCCGCAATAATGAATAACCCCAGGGAAACGACTGCTAGGGCAAACAACGCGATAATCCGCCAATTTGTCCACGTGTAATCGCTATGTGTCTGCTTTTGGATCAAGGCAAAAACTGCGCTGAAAATCATTATCGTACTAAAAATAAGGCCTAGAAAATCAAAAGACTCGCGCTGTTTCTTAGTAGTATCGGTTATAAAAATCATTCCGAATAGGATAGCTATAATCCCGACTGGAATATTAATCAGAAAAATGGAGCGCCATCCGAGGCTATCTACGAGAATTCCGCCAAGCAGAGGGCCAATCGAAACCGCCAAACCTACAGCGCTACTCCAAATCCCCAAGGCCAAGCCGCGCTGTTTTTCAGGGAATGCAGAGGTAACGATAGAAAGAGATAAGGACATCATCGCTGCACCACCGACGCCTTGCAATCCGCGGAAGATATTGAGCCATAAATCACTGGTCGCCATCCCGCTAGCGAGTGATCCGATAATGAATACTAGTAGCCCCGATAAAAAGACAATCTTTCGACTGAAGCGATCTCCTAATTTAGATACTGGCAGCAACATAACCGCGTAAACTAAAGTGTAGGCATTTAAAACCCACTGCAGGCTAGAAAAACTTCCGGCAAAACTTTGTTGAATCTCGGGTAAGGCAACATTTACAATGGTGATATCAAGCATCGCCATGAAAACCGCCAAACTTACTGTCCCTAAAACCCACCATTTTTTACTTTCTTTCATGTTCATTCCTTCTTCCTTTTATAATATGCATATAAGCGTATTAATGCATGCTTTATTTAAAATAAAAACACTCTACTTACATATTTAAGAGCGTCTTCATGTTTGTTGCCGCTGTTTCAAAATTACCAACAATTGCTTTTTTATCGACTTTGTAAAACACTTCGCGACCGACTTTTCTACGTTCGACGGCACCGAAACGATTCATGTAGTCCAAGTGACGGGAGATTACTGAACGATTTTGAGGAAAGTTTTCAGCGATTTCTCCGATAGTTAGTTCGCCTGAGCTTGCTAAGAAAATCAACAACTCACTGCGTACAGGTTCACAGATTGCTCTAAAAAATTCGATATCAATGTTTTCCTGGATTAATTCGCGACATTTCTCTGGATCATATTTCCCTTTCATGTCATCACCTCTTGTAAATATATTATACGCATATGTGTGCACATGTCAAGTGTTTTTATCAGCGAGAATCACCAGCAAAAGGACTAGCCAATTTAAGCTCGCGTTTTTCATCATTGACAAACTTCCTCTGCGCGCTAATAATTTCGACCGCGTCAGGCGAACTATAAACATCAAGCTTAGCGTCGATCTCTTTTAAATTCTCGTTCAGCGTTACTATTTGCTCCATAATTTGCTCGCGATGCTCCGAAAGCAATGTTTTCCGCGAATCAATCGTACTTGTACCTTCCATACAAAAATCGATGTACTTCCGGATATCTTTAATTTGCATCCCAGTATTTTTTAAACAACAAATCGTTTGTATAAAAGATAAATCCGATACGGTAAATTCTCTGTGACCGGATTCATTTTTCGCGACAAATGGCAGTAGGCCTTGTTTATCGTAAAAGCGAATCGTATATATTGATAGTCCGAACAACTCTGAAACTTCTTTAATAGAATACGTCATGTCTCTATCTCCTTAAAAAAATTATTAAAACGCTTGACCTAGACATAACTCTAGGTTCTATGATAAATATAAATCATAACGGCTTTATTAGCAAGTTATAACTGGAGGCAAGAGATATGGAGAAAAATGTATTAGTAACAGGTGGAACGGGATTTTTAGGTACGCAAATGATTTTTCAATTATTACAGAAGGGCTATCATGTGAAAACGACCCTTCGTTCGATGAAGAGTAAAGATAAGGTGATCGATGTTCTGAAAGCTAACGGGATTACCGAGTTTGATCGGCTCAGTTTTGTGGAGGCAGATTTGTCAAAAGATGATAATTGGGATGAAGCAATGAACGATTGCGACTATGTGTTAAGCGTTGCCTCACCAGTCTTTTTCACGATTCCCAAAAATGAGGAGGAGATGATACGCCCAGCTGTGGATGGTATTATTCGCGTGTTAAAAGCGGCCAAGAATGCCAATGTGAAGCGTGTTGTCATGACTTCCAATTTCGGTGCAGTTGGGTTTAGTAATCACAATCCGAACGTGACGACAACGGAAGAAGATTGGACAAACGTCGATGAAAAGGGTCTATCCGTCTACGAAAAATCAAAATTACTCGCTGAAAAAGCTGCATGGGATTTCATAAAGACACAAGGCGGTCAACTCGAGTTTGCGACGGTGAATCCAGTTGCAATTTTAGGACCAACGTTAAGCTCGCATATTTCAGGAAGTTTCATGCTGTTGGAACATCTGCTCGACGGATCGATGAAATCTATACCTAATATCCCTCTAAATGTGGTGGATGTGAGAGACGTCGTTGATTTGCATATCCGCGCAATGATAACTCCAGCTGCGAATGGCGAGCGTTTTATCGCAACCGCTGACGGCCAAATCACGATGTCAGAAATGGCGGCACTTTTGAAAAAGACAAACCCAGAGATTGCAAAAAATGTTCCTACAAAAATACTGCCTAATTGGGTGGTGAATCTGGGTTCTTTATTCAACAAGGAAGCCAAAGAAGGCGCGCTACTTTTAAAGATAGGGCGGGATGTGAGCAATAAAAAGGCGAAAGAAATATTGGGATGGGAGCCGATTTCAAATAATGAGGAAGCGATTCTTGCCTCGATGGCTAGCATGATTAAATTCGGCCTTTTAAAATAGGACGAGGAGGGAGTGGCCGCTTGAATATGGCTGCTTCTTTTTTTGTTTGGAGTATTAATAATTGAAAAAATGGGATTGCTTGCGTAAACTAGGAGTGAAGAATGGACATTGGAGGAGAGACAAAATGAAGAAACCAAGAATTTTTACTATGTCATTTGCAAGCGTGTACCCGCTGTACATAACGAAGGTTGAGAAAAAGGGCCGGACAAAGGCAGAAGTTGATGAGGTCATTTTTTGGTTAACGGGGTACGATGAGGCGTCTCTGAAACAAGCGGTGGATGAGGAAGTGGATTTTGAAACATTTTTCGAGCAAGCGCCGGAGATGAATCCGAATGCTGCACTGATTAAAGGCGTGATTTGCGGATATCGAGTGGAGGATATTGAAGACCCGCTGATGCAGCAGATTCGTTACATGGATAAATTAGTGGATGAATTGGCAAAAGGAAAAGCGATGGATAAGATATTGAGATAGCAAACACCCAGCTCAGGCATAATAAGCCGTCTGAGCTGGGTGTTATTTCGTCTATTTGACTTCCAAAAACAACACTTTTAAATAATTGCCTTCTTTAAAACTATCCCGAGTCACGAAATCTGCGGGTAATGTAAATTGCTCAACAATGCGATATTGCCGACCTTGACTTGCGAAGGCATCTTGTACGACTTTCTTAAATTTATCCATCCCGTAACCCGCGTAGTTCGTTGATGCTACAATAATGCCGTTCTCGTTTGTAATCGCAATACTTTCTTCAAGCAGCTTTCCATAATCCTTGGCGACGCTGAATGTTGTTTTTTTCGTGCGCGCAAAACTCGGCGGATCAAGCACAACGAGGTCAAACGATAGATTTTTGCGGTTGGCGTATTTGAAGTATTGGAAAACGTCTTCAGCCATAATCGTGTGCGCCGATGGATCGAGCTCGTTCACAAGGAACTGTTCGCGCGTCTTTGGAATGCTGCGGTTAGCTACGTCGACATTGGTCGTATGAGAAGCCCCGCCGAATGCTGCAGCAACGGAGAAGGCGCCAGTGTAAGAAAATGTATTCAAAACGGTACGTCCCGCAGCATAATCATCACAAATCGTTTTGCGAACGTCACGTTGATCGAGGAAAATACCAGTCATCGCGCCATCGTTCAAATAAACGGCGTAATTAATGCCATTTTCCTTCACAATAAGCGGTTCCGGAGCCGTTTCGCCTTCTAGAAAATCATCGCTTTCCAAGTATTGGCCTTTCGCATCAAACCGGCGCTTTTCATAGATGCCGCGCGTGTCGATGGCGTTTTTGATCGCGGCAAGCAACACCGATTTCCACTTATAAATCCCGTGGCTGTACCATTGCAAAACAATGAAGCCGTCGTAATAATCGATCGTCAAGCCGCCTAAGCCATCACCTTCCCCGTTGAAAATACGGAAAGCCGTTGTCGCATCATCGTTAAAAAAGGCTTGCCGTTTCGCGAACGCTTCTTTAAACAGCGCAACAAAAAAAGCTTGGTCAAGCGGTTGCGAATCATCCGACGTAAGTATCCAGCCGATGCCTTTATTCTGATTACCGTGATAGCCTTTTGCGAGGAAGCGATTTGACTCATCCGTTAGGCGTAAAATCGTGCCTTCTTCCATATCGGGAAAGTTCACTACGGCTTCTTTTGTAATAAGCGGGTAGCCTTTTATGTATTCATGAGCTGATTTCTTCTTTATTTTAATGGTTATTTCATTCATAATTTTCATCCTCATTTGTAAAGTAGTACCTCCACTATATCATATATTTTCTGAAATGTGCGGTGTCGACACTGGTATATCATTATTATCGCGTAAAAATTAGCGATAATTTAAGCGTGATTATTGTACGATATGGAACGAAAGTCAAACAATTGCAAGAGTGAATTAATATCAAAGACCCTAACAAGATTTTTGTGAATCAAAATACCCGTATTGAATATAGGAAAAGCCTCGCGACTGTGCTTTTTATATAAAGTTATAATTGATAACTAAAAATGAGGCCGAATTGGCGTTTACGAACGAAAAAGCGACGTTCACGACAAATCGTACAAATTTCATTTTTATTATGTTATAATGTGATTTACTACACAAATAGGGAGAGATATCAATGAAAATGATTAGAATTAGTTTATGCATGGCTATGTTTTTACTTGGTAGCGTGGCACTTGGATCAATAAATGTGTTTGCTGATGAGATGCATAATCACGAAGAAATGAGCAACAAATCAGAAACAGAAAAAAAAGAAAGCGTCAGCTTACCTACCGATAATTTAACAATTAAAAATGTAAAACGGTTAGAATATTCTATGCCAGAAAATGCTCCTGCTGATTTAATTAACCTATATTTAAAAGCAGGATGGGAATGGAATAAAGAACTTAATTACATGTTTAAAGATGTATTATATGAGGATGAGACAGTAAATATAAACGGAATAGACTACGTAACTGATGAAGATGGAGAAGTTTCGACAAAGATAAGTGTACGAGATGGATCCAGTAAGGTAGAGGTTTCGTCAGATAATTATGACACCAATCCAGTAAGTATAACAGCTGAAAAAAATGACGAGCCAAAACAAATTAGTGTAAAACCAGGTGAGCAAAAAGAGGTAGTACTTTTGGAAGAAATTAATTTAGATACCATGATTGACAGAATGGATGAAATGAATGGTCAGAAATTAAATACGGAGAATACACTGACAACCAATAAATTTGTTGTTAGTCCACTTGGAAAACAAGATAGCCATCATTTTGAAGTTCTACTAATGGCATCTAAAAAAGGGGATACAGTAACTTGTAATCGCTATAATGGACCGTGGGGAAATAATACTTATTACTCTAAAACTGCAAATCCTGTGATGGCTTCAAGGAACTTTTTATGGAGTGATTGCGATCAAGCACTTGTATGGCACGTACAATGCTTGAAGGATTATGGACCTGCTAAGTATCGTTATTGCGCTTGGGACCCAACTGCTAAAAGAGGCAAATGTAGTGGATTAATTGGTCATAGTAAAAAATTCCATGCACATTAATTGAGTGAAGAGGTGAATATTATTTGAATAAGAAATGGATATTAATAATTTCAATAATTATTTTGGTAGTGTTGTTAGCTGTAGGTTTTATATGGTTTAAAAATAATGGACCAATAAAAGATACATCACTAAAAGAAGACGGTATTGGAAAGCTCACAATTGGAATGGATGAAGAACACATCAGGCATTATTATCCTGAATTTGCTATCTCTCATGGGAAGAACAACAATATTTATTATTATAATGATGAAGATAGTTTTATTGTTACTACTAAAAATAAGAAGATAGTCTGTATTGAACTAAGAAATGAGGTACCAGACCAAAAACTAACGACGAAAAAAAATATAACATTGGGTAGCTCATTGAAAGAAGTAGAAAAGGCCTACGGGAAAAATTATAGAAAAAAATCTACTGAACGCTATGGAAATGTGATAGAGTTTCAAGATTCTAAAACAAATCAAAAGCTAGTATTTGGGATTTTTGATAATAAAGTTAATGTAATCATTTTTTATGATTATGAAAAATTTGAGTATCAATTTTAATTAAATATCTGATTAAAGTATGCAACTTAAGAAGTCTTCGAATTAATTTTCGGGGCTTTTTATTTTGTTTCTTCATAATTTCCCTTAAAAGCGTGATGAGTACGTAAATATAAAAATTCCGCCGACTATTTTAATACTTCACTATCATAAAAAACAGAAACGAAATTGTGACAAAAAGTTCATAATTTGGAGGCGGAAAACGGAAATATTTAACTTTTGAATTAGCGTAATATGGTATGATTTTACTGAAAAGAGCTATATGCAAGGGAGAACATGATTTAGCGGAGGGCTCTTATCATATCTGAAAAGGGAGGATGTTTTAGTTGAAGAAGTTGCTGTTTATGTTGCTTATTGTTGTTTTTTGTATGGTCGGTCATCAGGGAGTTCAGGCAGAAACGAATAAGATTGATGTTAGTGAATATGTAACCGCTAACAAAAAAGGCGCAGCGGATCAAAATGCTTATAACTGGAATGATTTGATGCGCAAACTGGATAGCGCAGAACACACCACGATCTATGTTCCAAAAGGGGCTTTCTATTTTAGTCAGACACTAGCGATTCCATCAAATGTGACGATTGTTGGGGAGAGAGCAGGGGATTCCTCACTCGTGTTTACAAAAGTTGTCGCGGGAATTACGATTCGTTTTCCAGCAGGAGAGACGAAAGCGCATTCCATTGGTTTGGAGAATCTGAAAATAAGTTATGACGATAGTGCGCCGGATGAAAAGAACTCGAGTCTCATTAGTTTTGGGACGCCTTACGAGGAGCTGAACTACAATGATTATCAAGTGATGGATAATGTGATAATTCAAAACTGCATAATCGATGGGAAAAAGAAGGGGAGTTCAGCGATTTATTTAGGGCGAGTTTTGAATGTGACGATTAGCAAAAATACCATCCAAAATTCAGGCTTGCAAAATGGGATAACTCTGGAATTTTGCAAGAATGTTCGGATTGATGATAACGATATTTCAGATCTAGGGAGATCGGGGATTCAAATGTATAAATATAACGGGAGCGCTACGGAACCGATTATTATTGAGAAGAATCGGATTACGAATTGGATGCAGCGCTATGGTTATGAACATTTTAAAACGAAATATGAAGCCGGTAAAGTTGTAGATGTGATGAATGATGCGGGGATTGATAGTTACGGGCCGCAAAATGAGAATTTGATCATCAAGGGGAACATTTTAACGGCTGGCAGGGTGAACAGTTACAATCCGAATAACACGAAAATTTTAGCGGAATATGGGGAGGAAATTTATAAAGAACACGTTATTTTCTTTACAGGCATACGTTTGTGCGGTGTGAAAGATGTAATAGCGACTGGTAACGAGGTCGATCTAAAGGGGCGCGATATATTCACGTTGGTGTATATTAATAGTCGTGAGAAGGCTGCAACTAGGACGAAACCGAGCAATATTATCGTGGATCAGAATTCATTTAAGGCCGAGGGGAACATTCGCTATCCGGTTCGTATTTTTGATGGAGAGACGGCGGAGAATCAGAAGGAAGATGGGATCACATTTATAAATAATGATTTTACGGTAGAGGGAAAACTTGTGGATAACGGTTACTTTGCCTTTTTTACGGTTAGTTCGGCTACTAAAAAACTGCATCTTATCGGGAACAAGATCAATATGACTGCGCGTCATGACTATTTTGTTTCGGTGAGTGATAATGAATACGACGGGGAAAAAGTGAAGCTACATGAGTTAGTCGCGACGCTAAATTCGGTGAATGGGGAGCCAATAAAAACCGTGCGTGGCAACGTTGGAGCTATTGATTTTACACATTATTTGCAAGATCAGCCACTTTTCACGCACACAAATATGCATGTAGGGCAGTATTTGGATCCAGTTTGGAAGGTTCGTTTAATAAAGAATGGCCTTGTAATCAAGCAGGCAGAAACAGATACTAAGACGAAAACCTACACATTTAAAGGGCTCGATGGATTGGTACAAAAAGATGAGAGCAAATACGAGCTTGCCGGTGTCGATCTAGCATATAAGGAAGTTTTGCGGATACCGCTGGAGGTTCGATTGGCACTTGAGGCGCCGCCATATATTGTTGGTACGAATGACTACAAGGGGACGTATGGCGGGACAGTTGCGAAGGTGAGAATTTTGAAAGATGGATTGGTGTTGAAACAGGCGGATTCGGATGGGTCAGCATACCAGTTCAAAGATATGAAAAGTCTGATTCGGGAAGATGGCAGTAAATATGAAATACTTGGAGTAGACAATAATTACAAACAGGTTGTGCGCTTTCCGCTAGTCATCCAATCGATTCTAGATGTACCGGAATATACCGTTGGGGAAAGGGAGCTTGGCGGCGCGTATCAGGAGAACATTCAAGTTGTACGGTTATTTAAAGACGGCAAATTGGTGAAACAGGCGGATCTTGACACTGCGGCAAGGACGTATAAGCTAAAAGGAATAGATAATATTGTGTTGGACGATGGCAGTAAGTATGAAGTAGTAGGGCTAGACGCGGGCTACAAAGAAGTCGTACGCATCGATTTGAAAGTTAAAGCTTTGCATGTAAAATTGACGCCAGAGCCATATACAATTGGCAATTCTGAACACAAGGGGACATATGAAGAACCAATTTGGCGCGTGCGTTTGTTAAAGGATAATGTCGTCGTTAAGCAATCTGATATGGATACAGCCACGAAAACATATATATTAAAAGGGCTAAATAATATCGTGAAAAATGATGGGAGCAAGTATGAATTAATCGGTATTGATTCGTCGTATCGAGAAATCGTGAGAATGGATTTCAAAGTTGGGATTTGAATGAGAAAAAAGCAACAAGCGTCTGGCTTGTTGCTTTTTTGAATATATTTTTAGAAATTAGCTACGCGACCGTATCCAACAAGATATTTCGCCCAGTAACCAGATGAAATGTTATCGATTTTAACACCGTTGTCTTGTGCGTCGATCATTTGACCGCCACCAATGTAAATACCAACGTGTGCAATGCCGCTACCATAATCAAAGAATACTAGGTCGCCAGGTTGTGCTTGGCTCGCGCTGATTTTTGTAGAAGCTGCGTATTGTGATCCCGATGTACGTGGAATCGAAATACCTGCTTTTGCAAATACATATTTTGTGTAACCGGAGCAATCGAATGTTGAAGGTCCGTTACCACCCCATGAATAAGGTTTTCCAAGGTGTTTTTGTGCTTCATTCATTAGCGAGCTGAAACTTGCTGTAGCTGATGATGAGCTATCGTTACCACTGTTGGAATTGTTATTCGAACTGCTGTTATTGTTATTTGATGGTTTACTTACGTTTGAATTATTGTTGGAAGTGGAAGCTGTTCCTTTTACTTTCAAAACATCGCCAACTTGTAAGCTATCACTTGAGGCATTGTTTAATGCTTTTAAGTTACTTACTGTCGTACCAAATTTTTGTGCGATTGTATAGTATGAATCGCCACTTTGGACTGTGTAGCTGGATGTATTAGAAGTGTTCACAACAGGTTTACTTGGTTTATTGACGTTTGTTGATGTGTTTGTGTCAGGTTTTGATACGGTAGGTGTTGTTGGTTTTTCAGTGTCCGGTTTGTTCACGGTTTCTTTCACTGGTGCGGAACCTTTCACTTTTAAAACGTCGCCGACAACGATTGTATCGTTATCTAGACTGTTGATTGCTTGTAGGTTTGCAACGCTCGTACTGAAAAGTGTTGCGATTTTGGAAAGCGAGTCACCAGATTGTACCGTGTATGTAGATGCATTTGTATCTACTTGAACGACTGGAGCTTCGTTTTGTTCCACTTTTGGTGGTGCAACTGGAGCTGGAGTTTCTTCCTTCACTTCTTCTTGTAAAGCTTCTTTTTCTTGTGTTGGTGCAGTTTCTGTAACGGTTTCAGCTGCTTCTTCTTTCACAACTGGAGCAGTTACTTCTTTTTCAACGGCTGCGGGAGCTTGTGCTTCGCTTTGGTTTACTGCAAGTGTTTGACCAACGTAAATAGAGGAAGAGGATAGATTATTCCATGCGATCAAGTTTTGAACGGATACGCCATATTTGGTTGATAGTGCCCAAAGTGTGTCGCCGCTTTTTACTTTATGTGTTGTTGCGTCTGCTGCTACTTCTTGCTCAGCAGCTGGTTTGGCTACTTCTGCCTCAGCTTTTGGCGCAACTTCTGTTTCTGTTTTTTGTTCGGTTACTTCTTCTTGGGCGACAGGTGCGCTTGGAGCTGTTTCAACGACAGGTGCAGATGCGTCGGATAGGTATTTGCCATTAACAAAACCTGTTTTTCCGTCTGCAAGTGTGACTTTGTTCCAGCCATTTGCTTCTGTAGATTCCACTGTGACTTGTGTGCCACCTTTAATAGAAGTAAGAATCGTGTTATCAGCGCTTGGACCTTGACGAACGTTTAGCCAAGTCGCATTGACTGATTTTGTTACAGCTTCGGCTTCTTTAGAAACCTCTAATTTTTGACCTGGAAAAATGGTATCTGAAGTTAATTTATTCGCTTTTTTTATAGTATCGACGTCAGTACCTGCTTTTTGAGCGATTCCCCATAATGTGTCGCCTGCTTGTACGATGACCGTGTTAGCTGATGCAATAGTTGGTGCTGCGAAGGCTGTTACTGCGATTCCTGCAGTTGCCGTTGCGATTGCCGCCTTTTTCATATTTATAAAACTCCTCTCTTACTTTTAATGCTAGGTTTTCTTTTTTATACATACTCATGTAATACCCATTCTACGGGGAATTAAATTAAATTACAAATCGTGAAGGAATGATGGGCGCTAAAACTGTGAACACGCGGTGGTTTCTGTAATATTTCTGTAAAGAAGCAAAACAAGAACGTTTGTTTCGAATCGTGATAGAGCGCATTAACATGGGGATCGTGATTGTAGCAATGTATATAATAGGCATATCAGACTTGCGCCCTAGGAAACCTGTTGGAAAACGGCAATAGATAAATTTAATCTAATTGTAATATTAGGTTTCGGTAGGTTTATGTAGCTTATTGTAAAAATCCTAAAAAGATCATAGTTTCTTTGGTTTTGCAATGGTTTCTAGGTTATAATAGAAGATAATTAGGAGGCTTCAGAAATGGCACAAAGTTATGATGATAGAAAAATAGTAAAAGCATACCGAAATTTAGCTCGTGAAGTAGTGAAGCGAGAGGATTTATATAGATTGATGGACCAATCGGCATTGTGTGAGCAGACGCAATTTTGGATGAAAAAGTTTAGAGAGCGAGAGATTACGGAACGCGATCGTATTTATATTTTCACGTTGGTAAGAGAGGCAGCTAGACGCGTTATGGGGCTCGAGGCTGTGATGGTGCAGCTAATTGGGGCATTCGTACTTGGTGATGGCAAAATTGCGGAAATGAAAACGGGAGAAGGGAAGACGCTCGTTTCGCTGTTTGTGATGTATATTGAGGTTTTGCGTGGGAATAAGGTGCATCTTGTAACGGCGAATGAATATCTCGCCAAGCGTGACCGTGAGGAAATTGGGCGCGTGCTGGAATATCTCGGTTTATCTGTGGGATTAAATATTTCTGGGCTTGATAAGGAACAAAAACAGGCGATTTATAAGGCGGACGTTATTTATGGCACGGCGTCGGAGTTCGGTTTTGATTATTTGCGTGATAATATGGTGCGGAAAACAGAGGATAAGGTCCAAACGGGGCTTGATTTTGTGCTGATTGATGAGGCGGATTCAATTTTGATTGATGAAGCACGGACGCCGCTTTTGATTTCGGACATCAAAGAGGAGAATTTGGAGCTATATAATGTCGCGGATAAACTTGTTCGGACGATGCTGACGGATGATTACGAAGTCGATGAGAAAAAGAAATTTGTCTGGCTGCATGATGCTGGAATCGAGAAGGCCGAGCGCTATTGGGAAATTGATTCGCTATACGCGGAGGAAAATCAGCCGTTACACCGAATCACGATGCTGCTCATGCGTGCTCATTTTTTGATGCATAAAGATAAGGATTATGTGGTTCTAGATGAGGAAGTATTAATTATTGATCCACATACAGGGCGAGCGCTGCCGGGACGACGTTTTAATGACGGTTTGCATCAAGCGATTGAGGCGAAAGAGGGCGTTGAGGTGCGTGAGGAATCGCGGACGCTAGCGACGATTACAGTGCAAAATTATTTCCGGATGTATAAGAAAATCTCAGGTATGACGGGGACAGCGAAGACTGAGGAAGAGGAATTCCGACATATTTATAATATGGATGTTGTTGTTATTCCGACTCATTTGCGGGTAAATAGGGTAGATAATGAAGATGAGGTTTTTTACACGAAGGAGCAAAAAGGCGCGGCGATTGTTTATGAAGTTTCGTGGCGTTATGAACGAGGTCAGCCAATTTTGATTGGGACATCCTCGATTAAGAGTAATGAGTGGGTCAGCGAACTGCTTACGAAAGCGGGAATTCCCCACCAAGTGCTAAACGCGAAAAATCATGAACAAGAGGCAGAAATCATTGCCCGTGCCGGTAAAAAAGGCATGGTGACACTTGCAACGAATATGGCGGGACGAGGCACGGATATTAAGCTCGACAAAGGTGTGTATAAACTCGGTGGCCTTGCCGTTATTGGAACAGAGCGCCATGAAAGTAGACGGATTGATTTACAGCTAATGGGACGTTCTGGGCGTCGTGGAGATCCCGGTTTTAGTAAATTTATTTTGTCGCTAGAAGATGAACTTGTGGATCATTTCGATAATAAACGCTGGGAAAAGTACATTCGTCGGATGAAGCGGAAATACAATTTTGATGATAGGCCTGTGCATTCGCGAAAAGTACACCAGATGATTCTGGAGGCGCAAAAACGCTTGGAAGGTTCGAACTACGATATCCGGAAAGATCTGCTCGCGTATGATGAGGTCATTGATATTCAACGTAAAAAAGTGTATGAAGAGCGTGATCGGCTTTTAGGTGAAGGTAAGCTGGGTGCTTTTTCTGAACGAATTTTGCGGGATGTGGCGGAGGATGTATTTTCGGAGCGCGAGCCAGATTTAGATCTGCGTTACGCTAAAATGGGGGAATTGCTTGGTGGCACGAAATTCCCGCATTCTTTTGACCAAGTAACGTTGATGTCACAGGAAGACGCTGTCGAAGCACTTATTTTTTGGCATCGGAAACAGCGAGCGAAGTTCCCGTCTGAAACGATCTATCAAATCGAGAAGGAAGTCTATTTAAATCTGCTTGACCAAATGTGGGTGATGCACTTGGATCAAATGGTGCAGCTCCGAGAAGGGATTCATTTACGTGCATACGGGCAACAAGATCCGCTCGTGATGTATCAAAAAGAAGGCGCGGAATTATTTACAAACTTCCAAGACCGCTATCATTTCTATTTTGCGCATGCTTTATTAGAACTCGATCCAGAGGGGCTCGTTCTCGGTTAGAAAGGAAATTACGTGAATTTAACGGGGAATTCTTGTAAAATGAACAAAGAGAAAAATAAAAAGGAAAGAGGGTAGAGTAAATGAAAGAATCGCTGTCTAAGTTCAAGAAGCTTTTTATCGACAATAAATTTGTGCTGGGATTGCTAATTTTCCTATTAGTAGCGCTAGACATTTATGTTTTAACAAAGATATCATTTATATTTGATCCGATCATGGTCATTATTGCCACGGTCGCGGCACCAATCATACTAGCCGGTATTGCATACTATTTATTCAATCCTCTCATTGATTGGCTTGAGAAAAAAGGCTGGAAACGTGGCTGGTCCATCGCTTTGCTATATGTTATTATCACAGGTCTGCTCGTACTCGTCTTTAGTTTTATTGTACCAGCTGTCAAAGAGCAAATTGTGAGCTTGGTGAAAACTTTCCCGTCTTACTGGGATAAAATCGTTGGGAAATTTAATGAGTTCTCCGAGTCACCGCTGTTTGATCAAGTAAAAGATAAGGTTCAAAATAATTTCAGTGATATTACGAAAGCTATTTCTGAAAAAGGCGGTACGTTTGTTAGTAGCGCTGTGGATAGCATTGGGAATGTCCTCGGAACGGTCACAGAAGTCGTGCTTGCTATTGTGACAATGCCACTCGTTTTATTCTATCTTTTAAAAGATGGCAAGAAGCTTCCAGACTATCTTTTGAGAATGCTACCGGTAAACTCGCGTGCGCATACACGTCAGGTTTTGCATGAATCAAACGGCCAAATTAGTTCGTATATTCGCGGTCAAATCATCGTTAGTTTCTGTATCGGGATATTGCTATTTATCGGCTACCTCATCATCGGTTTACCATACGCGTTGACGCTTGCGATTATTGCGGCATGTACGAGTATTGTACCGTACTTAGGGCCAGCGATTGCGATTACACCAGCGATTATCATTGCGATTGTGACGTCGCCGTGGTTATTGATCAAGTTAATTATCGTTTGGGTTGTCGTACAACTACTTGAAGGTAAATTCATCTCGCCACAAGTCATGGGTAAAACGCTCAAAGTGCATCCAATCACCATTTTATTTGTGATTCTTGTATCTGGAAAACTGTTCGGTGTATTAGGCGTTATTTTCGCGGTACCAGGTTATGCGGTGCTTAAAGTTATTGTGACGCATATGTTCGTGTGGTTTAAACGCGTTTCTGGGCTGTACGGGGAACAACCAGAGAGCGATTATGTACCCGAAGAAACAACGAAAAAATAAATCAAATGAAATTCTCATAAAGAACACAAGGGAATCTCATCGAATGCCTGTAATATAGGGAATGTAAACAAGGAACACAGTTAGTTTTACCCCCCTTTTTCTAACTGCGAATCCTTAAACTCCTTTTTTGACCAGCTCCCCCCTAGAGCTGGTCTTTTTTTTTGTGATCAGATGAATAAAAATACATAAATTCGTATAAAAATAAATGATTTTGTCATGAAAAGAATATTGTCTGAGATGTGAACGTCCCCTATTTATATAGAAACATTAGCTGGTAATTTAATGACATGTCCACTAGAACGGCGATAAGATATAAGTAGGAACAGAATTAAATGTAATAATGAAAACCTAAATTAAGTAATGTATAGAGAGGCGGGGGATATAAAGCTTTAGGGCAGGAGTAACAACAGTAGGGATTTCTTCATTAAGGGTAGATAGGCGAGAGAGAAAAGTCTACCACAGCATAATGATGCAACACTGATGCTACAGAATGTGTGATACATCACAATAGAAAAGGAGGATATGACTATTTTACATGAAAATCGATGTATAAATAGTTATGAATTTAATCATGAAAAAGAGAGAAAAGTTTGGCTTGAAAATTTTATCAGCGGCTATGATTGTTGCCTTGATAGTACCGAGTTCGATTGAGAATATCGCGACATCGGCGGACACTGGGGCAACTGTGAAAACGGAGCAGGCAAGCGAAAAAAAGTTTAGTCATAAAACAGAATATCCAATACAAAAGGGAACAGATGATGCAGAAGTTACGAGTACGGCGGTAAATCTAACGAGCACAGGGCTTGATTTACACGGTTTAGCAGGAGCAACACAGACCACTTACTTACGGTTCGCAGATGTTGTTTTACCAAGTGACGCGAAGATTTCCAATGCGTATATTTCATTCACAGCGCGCGACGCATCATCAGCAGCGAATGCTACGACAATTAATATAACCGGAGAACTTGGCACGCAGGCGGCTTTTGCAAGTACAGTTACCTCTTTTACAAGCCGCCAATTTACAGAGGCAGCAGTGAAAATGAATACGCCGGTTGTCGCAGTCAACACGGTTTTTAATACGAGTGATGTTTCTTCTATTGTAAACGAAATGCGCGCGAATACATCGGACATCAAAGACTACGTATTTAAAGTAACGGGTAGCGGAATTGGCTCATTCGTGATGCGTTCTTATGAATCAAACGTAGCAATGGCCCCAAAATTGGTGCTTGAATATACATCAGCATCAGGCGAATACAAAGCGAATATCGCGAGTACATCAGATGACGCAGAGGAGTATGGCGTCAATAAAACGATGGATTTGAACTCGGGGATGGAAATAGGCGGCTATTATTCAGCAACACTAACGCCAGCGTATAAAGAAATTTCCGGTTTTCGATTTGCCAATGTGGCATTGCCAGAAAATGCGAAAATTGAAGATGCTTATCTAGAATTCACGACTTATGCTACAGTGGCAAATCGTGTTTCCAATATGTCTATTTCATCAGAACTGGGCAATCCAGCGGCCTACACGAGTGCAGCAGGGAACATTAGTGGCCGTAACTACACCGGTTCTAGCGTGAAATATGAACAAGCTTCCTTCACAACAGCGAGACAAGTCATCCGAACGCCGAACCTCAAGAGTATTATCGATGAAACGCGCTTGATGGGCTGGCAAAATGGGAATTCTTTGGCGTTTAAAGTCGACGGCGACAACTATATTGGTAGCGTTTATCAAGGTGGTTCAGCCGCTGCCTACCAACCGAAATTAGTCATCAAATACAGCTATAGTGAAAATGGCGCAGTTGGTGACGATGTCGAAAAAGACCCAGCCAAACTCAAAAATATTTATATCAACGAAGTAGCAAGCATGGGTACGGACGCTCAGAAAGACGGATGGGTTGAGATTTTTAATAACAACGACTCGCCTGTCTTTTTTGAAAAAGATGTTTTTATCTCCGATGAAGCGAGTGCTTTAGGAAAATCAGAGCTGAAAAACCTCTATATACCTGCAAAAGGGTACCGAATTGTGAAAGCGGACGGGACGACGAATAATGCATCGGCGAACTTCACCTTGGGGGATCGCGACACAACGCTTTATTTAGCAACAAAATATGACGATAGCTTCCACAAAATAGATACGTTCGACGTGAAGAAGATGGCGTTTGGCGAAACAATGGGACGTTTCAACGACGGGGATTCGAATGTTGTTTCCTATAAACCAGGCACATATGAAAGCACGAATAACGACGCGAAACCACTTGTGGCTATTGCGCTGAATCAAAAACCAGGCATGTACAAAACTGGCTTTGATCTAACGCTGACATCGGATAGCGTCAACACGATTAAATATACACTAGATGGCACGGCGCCTAGTGAAACGAACGGTATTCTATACACTGGTCCAATATCGATTGATAAAACAATGACGGTAAAGGCCTATGCGTACAATGCGAAACAAAATAGCGGCGTCCAAACGTACGTCTATTCGATTCGTGAAGATGCGGAAAACGTACCACTGGCTAAAAAAGAATTCAGCGTCAAAACTGGCACGGATGATGCAGAAGTAAGCGCGACAGCCGTCAATTTAACGAGCACAGGCCTCGATTTGCACGGTCTCGTTGGCGCAGTACCACAATCAACTTTTGTGCGTTTTACGGATGTAGTTCTTCCAGCCGACGCGGTTATCAGCAAAGCGTATATCACATTCACAACGCGCGATGCATCTAGCCTACCGACGAATTTGACGATTTCTGGAGAAGTTGGAAATGGCAGTGCATTCAGCCCAGCAGTAACAACTTTCACCAATCGTCCACTGACAATGAATACCGTAAAAACAACGACTCCTGCCAAGGTAGCCGTGAACGACCTCGTAAACACAGCAGATTTAGCGCCAGTCATGGAAGAAATGCGTGCTGGCAATCCCGCCGTGACGAATCTCGTTTTCAAAATAGACGGGGATAAAACAGGATCTTATCTCGCACGTGCTTATGAATCAAACGCTGCAATGGCGCCGAAATTAGTCGTCGAATATTACTCAGGCTATGGCGATTTCACCGGTAAAGTCGCGACTACTTCCGATGATGCAGAAGAATACGGCACAGCAAAAGCAATCGATTTGGGCTCTGCGTTAGAAATCGGCGGGTACTACTCAACGAACCTAACTCCGGCGTACAAAGAAACGACAGCTTTGCGATTCACCAATGTTGCCATTCCAGAAACAGCCGAGATTGAAGATGCTTACATGGAATTCACGACTTACAACACCAATGCGGCAAAAGTGAGTTCTAACATGGAGATCCGTTCTGAACTTGGCAATCCTGAAACGTACAAAGCGGTAGCAGGAAACATCACCGCGCGTGAATATAGCAATTTGGCAGTGAAATATAGTCAACCAGCATTCACGGCGAGCAACCAGATTGTCCGTACCGCAAACTTGAAAGACATCATCGACGAAAATCGTTTAGCAGGCTGGAAAGATGGCCAAGCGATGGCGTTTCGCATAGATGGCGATAATTATATCGGTAGCGTTTATCAAGGCGGCAATGCCCAAGCAGCGAGGCTAGTTGTGACATATAAAAACAATGGGAAAGGCCCAGGAATCGCTGGCGCACTGACTACACCAGACAAAATTAAAAACGTCTATATCAACGAGTTATCATCAGAAGGCACCGCGAGCTCAAAAGCAGCATGGATTGAGCTTTATAACGACAATGATGTACCAGTTATTTTAGATAAAGGAATGTACTTGACGGACAAAACGAAGACGCTCGACAAATTCGAATTCTCCAACTTCCTGATTCCTGCAAAAGGCTACCGGATTCTGTATTCTGATAAGGCGACCGAGCTTGGAAATAACCATCTGAGTTTTGAAATCGGCGGCAGTGGTGATGTGATTTTATCCGCAAAAGTCGGTACAACGATGAAAACGGTGGACTCGATCAAGTATACGAAACAAGCGTACAACCAAACATTCGGACGCAAGCCAGATGCGAGTAAGAATTTGACGGTATTTAGTTCTGAAACATTCGCGAAAACGAACAACGATGGACAAGAAAATTATACCGTACAATTTAGCAAAGAACGAGGCGTTTACGATACCGGTTTTGAATTGAGCTTGTCTTCAAAGGCTGGAACAACCATCAAATATACGCTCGACGGCATCACAGATCCGAGCGCGACAAAAGGAACGGTCTACACAGGACCTATCACGATTAGTAAAACATCCGTCGTCAAAGTGTACGCATATGATGCGGACGGCAATACAGGCGTTATTTCAAGCACCTACGTTCTGCGTGACAACTACAAAAATGAAGTGACATCCGGATATCAATGGCAGTATAAAAACACGATAACAAGTGATGAATACGCGCAAGGCATTGACGATTTCCCGATTGTTTCCGAGACAGGAAGCGCGACGAGTCTGAACGCAACGACTTACGTACCAGGCACATTCGAGTATTTAGACACGCACATGAATAAAGGCGGAACGAATTACGTCAGTTATGCAGGCGCGAAAAAATTCGGACAAGTCAGCTCTGGGCAATACAATTCAGGTGTCGCGGTGAAATTCAATCGTGATTACGGTGCGAAAAAAGCAAAATACAACTTCTTTGATGCAACACAAGGCGAAGCATTCCCAGTTGTAGGTAAATTTAGCAAACTGGAACTAAAAGAAGGTCAAGACGGCCCACAAAATGACATCTACAATCTTGGTTACAACCGTTACGACGAAAAAGTAACCAACACGCTAGCGCAACAAATGAATAAGATTTCACTACACGCAAGATACGTGCATTATTTCTACAACGGAAAATATATGGGTGTGAAAACGATGCGTGAAGATTTCGGTCAAAATATGTTTGAAGAATACTTCGGCGGTAGCGATGATGATTATACGAAAATTCGCTTCCAAGATGGCTATTTTGTACCGGGAATTGTCGAGGCTGGCGATGGAAATACGGCAATTTTGACAAAAGTAAAAGCTGTTGCTGCAGCGAAAAACTTCCAGGAATTTAAGAATTATGTTGATGTGGAAGACATGATAAAAATGCAGATTCTATTCATGTTCGTGGATACGGAGCGCGAAGTAGATGCCGTCGTTTCGAATGATATTTTGAATGGAACTGGCGTTAAAATGAAATTCAACGTCAATGATACGGATGGTGCTTTCTACAATAATGGTGGTACTGGAACAAGTTATTCCGCGCTGGCGGGTGGCGGTGGAACGTATCGCTTTAAGTGGATCGATGCGACATCAAGACGCGGCGCTGGTGATTTCTTCGGGAATTTCTCTGGTGATAGCCAAACAGCAACCGCTGGAAATTTGGAATTCAAAACGCTCGTGAAGGATCAAGTTTTAGCACAAATTGGTCCAGCAAGTGGTGATTTCGCAGGTGCAGCAGGAGCCCCATTGTCGGTGGCAAATGTGAAGCAACTCATCGCGGATAACCAGAAAGAAATCGACGGGGCCTACAAACTGGATGCAGCATACATGGGCGCGAGAAGTACGATGTATAAAGATTGGCTGAATGTGCAAGTCAAAGTGCAAAACCAAACCGCAGATCGCGTGAAATATTCGCTCGAAATGTGGGCGAAATATGGCATGGCGCATACGTTGCAAGGTGTGAAAGTCGTGGCAAACGGTGCGGGTGTGGTGTTAGAAAATCCTAACGCTGGAACCGACGTTTACTACACAACAGACGGCAGCGACCCAATGGGCGCGAACGGCGTTGTTTCAAGTACTGCTACGAAATACGAAGCAGGAACAATACTGAACGCGAATGCCAAACTGACTGTACGTGCTTTTACAACGAACAATTGGGGACCACTAACGAAATAATAGATTGGAAAAGCCATTTATCTCATGTATACTGTGAGGTAAATGGCTTTTTATGTCGGGGGAGTTAAAAATGAGTGCTGGAAAAATGATAGTTGGTGTTGTAGGTGTGATCTATGCGGTGATTTTGGTTAATATTATTTACTATATGGTGCAGACGAAAGCTGGGTTGGCATTTCCAGTTTGGATTCAAATCGTACTTGGTGTTTGTTTCTTATTTGTCTCGCTGTCTAATTTGAAAGCGAAACATTATATTTTCGGCAGTCTTTTTGCTAGCGCGGTGATTTTGATTGCAGCAAGTGTGATTGTAACTAGCTGGTTCGCTTGACTAGGAGGCTTTGGATGATGCAATGGTATGAAATCGAGTATCAAGATGCTGTGTGGGATAAGTTTGATAGGCGCTACGTATTTAAACCGTCGCCTTCTATTCTTAAAATAAAAATACGATGCTAGGCATGAACGGCGCTAGCATCGTATTTTTTGTGTTAAAAGAAACGGCGAATAATTGTTTTTAGGGGTGGCATTTTGCTAAAGCGATGGTCTTCTGTGATGGAACGGATTTCAAATTTTGTATAGCCAAGCGCTTCGTCCATCACGATTTTCCCTGGGAGTGGCGCGGCGTTGCTGTCTACCGCGATATCGATAATCACTGGAAGGGAAGCATTGCGCGCGGCTTTGAAGGCTGATTCGAGCTCGTCGAATGTTTCTACGCGAAAACCTAGACCGCCACAGCTTTCAGCGAACTGAGCGTAGTTGATATCCGGAAGGTCAATCGCGTAATTTAGCTCGCCGGCGGATTGTTGTTCATACTTAATGAAAGAAAGTTCTTTATTATTGAGAACAATGACGATCATCGGCATCTTATAGCCTACTGCTGTGACGAAATCTTGCATAACCATCGAGAATCCGCCGTCCCCTGTAATGGCGATAACTTGGCGATCTGGGAAGGCTTGTTTGGCAGCAATCGCTCCGGGAAGCGCGCAGCCCATTGTTCCAAGCCATGCGGAAATCAAGAAATCATTGTGATGACCGAGGTGTAAATAGCGGGTGCTCCAAACGGTAGAAGTTCCAACATCGATGGAGAAGATAGTGTCTTTGTCGGCGATTTTTTGGACCTGTGCCATGACGGCTTCTGGCGCGATCGGAGTCGTTGTTTTCGCCTCGTCTTCGCGAAGCCATTTCCACCAGTTGGCCATGTTTTCTTGACTGGCTTCCAGAAAGGCGCGCGTCGCTATGTAATCAGTTGCTTCGATTAGAGCGGTTAGCGCTTCTTTCGCATCTCCTACAATACCGACAGTTGCTGGGAAGCGGTGGCCAATTTTTGCTGGGTCAATATCGATTTGGATACTTTTCACGCTTTCTTGTGGTAGGTAGTCTGTATAGGGGTAATCATTGCCAATCATAAGTAATAGATCCGCGTCTTGCATCGCTTCATAGGCAGGTTTCGTGCCGATTTTACCAAGGTTTCCTAGGAAGTTCGGATGGTCATCTGGCATGATTCCTTTGGCTGGTAAGGAGATGATGACGGGTGTTTTCGTATGTTCGGAAAATTGGACGAGCGCTTCTTTGGCATGTTTGGTTCCGACGCCAGCTAGGATCACAGGGTTTTTGGCGGATTTGATAAGTTCGGCCGCTTGGGCGATGCTTTCTGTAGAGATTTCAGGCTTAACTTGTTGGAAAACTTCTTGTTTGGCAGCTACGGTATGGTTGATTTCTGTGAGCAGGATATCATTTGGAATCGTTAAAACAGCGACTCCTTTTTTCTCGTAAGCAGTGCGAATGGCTACGTCCACGATGTCTGGCAATGTTTCGGCGTCTTCGATTTGTTTATTGAAAACGGCGACATCGGTAAATAAGGTTGGTAAGTCGACTTCTTGGAAATATTTTGTGTTGGCGACGCTGGTTGGAACTTGGCCTGCTAGAACGAGCATGGGAACGTTATCCATTTTGGCGTCGTACATGCCGTTTAGCATATGAATTGCGCCGGGGCCACCGATGGCTAAAGCAACGCCGATTTTGCCAGTGAGTTTCGTATATGACGAGGCCGCAAGTGTTGCGACTTCCTCGTGGCGGACGTGAATGAATTTGATAGTATCCTGTTCTTTGCGGAGCGCGTCAACCACAGTATCGATAGAATCACCTGGGATCCCGTAGACATGATCGATGTCCCAATTTTTTAAGACGTTAACGAGCGCTGTACTTGCTTTCATTTTTGACATGATTTATCTTCCTCCTTAGTGAAATTAACTACATTCTTTTTTTACCCTATCGTATAAATGGAAAACTTTTTGGAATAGAGTGAAAGTTGATATTGAATATTGTTTGGGGAATTAGTATGATGGGAGTAGGGCTATTATTTAGAAAATTGAATATGGCGCTTCAAGACCTACTCATTTTGGAGCAAACGGTTGAGATATTAAAGAAACATAGGGATCTAGAAGAAACAGTCGCTGGGCGTGAGGCATTTGACAGGGCACTGCAAGAATTAGTTGGGTAAATTTCCCGCAGGTGGTTGAAGTAGTCCGAAAATTATGCTAAACTTCATATACAGATCGGAGGAGTTTGATGGGAAACAATAATTCATTTTTCAGAAAAAAGAAATTTCATTTAGAAACTAGCGGGTCGCAGCATTTGAATAAGACGTTGGGTGCTTTTGATTTAACGATGCTTGGCGTCGGAGCTGTAGTTGGGGCAGGTATTTTTATTTTACCAGGAGAAATTGCCTCTATGTATGCGGGACCAGGAATCATTATTTCATTTATTATTGCAGGGTTGGCTTGCTGTTTGGCGGCACTTTGTTATTCAGAATTCGCTTCTAAACTGCCGATTGCGGGTAGTGCGTATACATATAGTTACCACGTGTTCGGTGAAGGAATTGCATGGATACTAGGGTGGTCATTATTGCTTGAGTATGGGCTGGCTGTTGCTGCAGTAGCAAGTGGTTGGGCATCCTACGTAAAAAGTCTTCTGGCAGGTTTTAGTCTCCATATTCCAGATGCAATATCAGGCTCTTATAACCCTGAAAAAGGCACTTATTTCGACGTTTTAGCTTTTTCAATCATTATTATTATTGGTATTTTACTAAGTTTAGGGATTAAAGAGTCAACGCGTGTGAATAATATTATGGTACTTTTGAAAGTAGCGGTCGTTGTTTTATTCATCGTTGTCGGTGTTTTCTATGTAAAACCAGATAACTGGACGCCGTTCTTGCCGTTTGGATTTAGCGGTGTTATTACGGGGGCGTCGATGGTATTCTTCGCTTATATCGGTTTTGACGCGGTTTCAACGGCATCGGAAGAAGTAAAAAATCCACAGCGTAACATGCCAATCGGTATCATTTCATCGCTAGCTATTTGTACGCTTTTATACATCTTGCTATCCGGTGTTTTGACAGGGATTGTGCCTTATGGTGATCTAGAAGGAGTTAGCGCACCTGTTGCCTTTGCACTCCAAGCAATCGGACAAAATTGGTTTGCAGGATTACTTTCACTCGGCGCGATTGTTGGGATGACGACGGTAATTCTCGTTATGTCTTACGGTGGAACACGTTTGCTGTTCGCTATGGGTCGTGATGGTTTGCTACCGAAAAGTTTCTCTAAATTAGGAAAACGCAATACACCAGTTCGAAACACGTTAATTTTCGCGATATCGATGGGTCTAGTTTCAGGTATTGTACCACTAGCGCAATTGGCCGAATTGATTAATATCGGAACATTGTTCGCATTTTCGATGGTATCTCTAGGAATTTTCTTCTTACGTAAAAATAAGGATTTACCGACAGCTGGATTTAAAACACCGCTATATCCTTATGTGCCAGCATTGTCATTCCTATTGTGTGTCTACTTGATCTTGAATCTTTCCGCAATTACATGGATCTCATTTGCAATCTGGTTCGTGATTGGATTGGTCGTTTATTTCGTTTATGGAAGAAGACATTCCAAATTAAACGCATAATTTAAAAAAAGAGAATCCTTGAAAGATCGGATTCTCTTTTTATTGGGAAATGAGTTTTGAAATGTAAAAATCGGAATTTTGTATTTTGACGACGCGTTCAAGATCAAAATCACTACGTTCACGACAAATTTGGTTTTTGACGCTATTTTTATGATACGCTAAATGTAAAAAAGATAAGGGAGCTTCTTGTCGTGAGAAAAATTATTGCAGCGGGCCTGATTTTTATAGCTATTATTTTTATTGGAATGGCATGGTTTAGTTACTCGAAAAAAGAAGAAATTCGAAATCGGAGTCAACAAGTGAGGCAGGATTTATATCGAAAAGTAAATGATGAAATGAAATTAAGGCAATGTCCAATACAGCGGTTATTTAGAGGAGAATAATATGTTTTTTCACATAGTAAAGAAGAAAGCAGTTTTATTTGATCGGTATATGCGAGTTTACGCGGACAGCAGGAGGTTGTATTTTATTCAAGTCGGTGGGGATTTTTTATAATCGGCAAGCTTTTGATGCGAGTGTCGGGGCTAATAGCATAGGAAGCTTATTGTTTTATTTTCCGTATCAACTAGCAAAGAAGAAACAGGCAAGGCGCGTGGAGGAATGTGACGATTTGGCCCGTAAGAAGGCATTCATGACGCTATTACAGAAACCCGCGAATTTTAAATTAGAGTTAAAAGAAATAGTCAAAATAGAGCTACGGACGAAAAATATTTGGAATCAGTTCTGGTCTAATCACAATCGGGTGATTCGCGTGTATATGGCAAACGGTAAGTATTATCGGTTCGAAATTCCATTCGGAGAAACAGTCGAAAATATTGTTTTGCAATTAGAATCTGCGGGTGTAAAAATCAGCAATAAAATCGAGGAGTGAGTGTAACACGGTTACTTTGAAACTCATTTTCTATATTATCTGTACGATAGCAGCTGCATCTTTGGCATTCTATACTTTTGAAAAGAAGGAATGGAGAAGAGGGCTCCGATATTTAATGGCATTCATAATTTTCGTGATTGGATTAGAGTTATTCCGAGAAGTGAGGTCCATTATCTTCAATGATTTAGGAGTGAACTGGCCGTCTTGATTGCAGTGGTTGATAGAAAACTAGAAAAGCACTAGAAAAAGCGTTGAAAAGACATACAAACTGTCTTTTCAACGCTTTTTTTCATATCTTATCAAACGAACTATGATACAAATCCTCAGCCCAATCGCACCATTCAAGCTCTTGCGTGCAAAGGTCATCGCGACGCTTCACGATCAAATAGCGTCCAAATGAATTGCGCCATTCTTCTTTTCGAGTCGGGTCTTTCTGCAAAATTTCTAGTTCTGCAAGTTTCGGTTTGTTAATCGTGGCTCTTTTTTTATAATGTCTGCGGCGATCGTTAAAAAGCTGCACAACAGTGTTTTTATCCATCAAAGCGATCACGTAGATCTTAGCGAGGAACTCATCGCGACTAATCGGCTCGGGTGTATCTTCCAAAACCCAGTCGCTCACGGCTTGCACACCTTTATCGGTAAGCGAATAGATTTTTTTCGTCGTATCTGGATCTGCCTCGAACTGTACGTAGCCTTCTGCCTCCATTTTACCTAGAACCGTATAGATTTGACTGTGATGCGCTTGCCAAAATAGTTCCATATATTGTTTTAATTCGTAGCCTGTACAGGATTTTCTAGCGAGCATACATAGCAAAACATAACTCAGTGTATTCAATTTGAACCCCTCCAACGCAACTTTTATTCGTTTAGTATACCATATCCTATTTAAAAATACATGTAAAAACAAACATGTCAATATTGACATAAAAGCTATGTCAGGAGTATAATCAAAATAAGGTAATAAACAAA
This sequence comes from Listeria weihenstephanensis, assembly GCF_003534205.1. Classification (NCBI taxonomy): domain Bacteria; kingdom Bacillati; phylum Bacillota; class Bacilli; order Caryophanales; family Listeriaceae; genus Paenilisteria; species Paenilisteria weihenstephanensis. The sequence continues at coordinate 774,338 of NZ_CP011102.1, forward strand.
CAGGAGTGGTAGACGTGGTAGAAGGAAAAGTACTAGAAAATAAAGAAGAAGGCGTTTTAAAAAGTTTGCTGCATCAGCCAAAATCGGCTTTAGCAGTAGCTTTTTCATGTGTTGTCGCTTTTATGGGCATTGGTTTAGTAGATCCGATATTAAAATCAATTTCGGAACAACTGCATGCAACACCAGCGCAAACATCATTATTATTTACGAGTTATATGTTAGTAACGGGGGTTGTGATGCTATTTACAGGCTTTATATCTAGTCGAATCGGAGCCAAAATGACATTGCTCATCGGACTTATTATTATTATTATTTTTGCATCACTCGGCGGACTATCACAATCTGTTGGACAATTAGTTGGCTTGCGGGCAGGCTGGGGGCTAGGAAACGCGCTCTTTATTTCAACAGCACTGGCAACAATTATCGCTGTTAGTTCTGGCGCAACGGAAAAAGCGATTATCATGTACGAAGCAGCAATGGGACTTGGAATGTCAGTCGGACCACTTGTTGGCGGAGTTCTTGGTAGCATCACTTGGCGCGCGCCATTTTTCGGGGTAGCAGTTTTAATGGCAGTTGGATTTGTAGCGATCATCATGTTGCTAGATCCAATTCCCAAACCAAAAGTGAAATCGAAATTCTGGGGTTCATTGACAGCCCTCCGTCATAAAGGGTTACTTGTCACAGGTTTAACAGCACTTTTTTACAACTTCGGATTTTTCACATTACTCGCATATTCGCCATTCTTAATGGTAGGATATAGCGCGATTCAAGTCGGACTCGTGTTCTTCGGTTGGGGCTTAATGCTTGCGATTTCGTCTGTTTTTGTAGCGCCGCGATTGGAAGAAATGTGGGGTACGAAACTTGTAATGATGGGAGCTTTGGCGTTTTTCGCGATTGTGTTGATCATTATGGGCATTGGCGCAAATCACAGTACGATCATATCGGTTTGCATCGTGATAGCAGGCTTTTTCCAAGGGATCAATAACACGCTAATCACATCGGCGGTGATGGTCGTTTCACCAGTAGAACGCGCGACAGCCTCATCAGCATACAGTTTCATCCGCTTCACAGGTGGTGCCATCGCGCCTTGGCTTGCTGGTAGTTTGGCCGTTTGGTTCAACCCACATGTGACGTTTTATGTAGCAGGATTAGCAGTACTTATCGGAATTATGATTTTGCTCGTAGGAAGAAAAGCATTGACAGCACTTGATTAAATGGAGGTATTAGCATGAAATTAGCCGTATTAATTGCAGACGATCAACTATCAAAAAAAATCTTGAGAAAAACATTGGAACTATGTCAAGCACTCGCAGAGCCACCGGAAATCACGCTCATACATGTGATCAATGCCAAAGCAATTGCCGAGGACATTGAGGTTGGCGTTAATGTGGAAGAAAATTTAGCGACAGATGCACAGAAAATGCTTGCTGAAAAAGGTTCGGTGCTAAACGAAGCAGATTTGGTATATGGAACAGTTATTCTAAATGGTTTCCCAGCAAAAGAAGTGACAAAATATGCGGCGGATTCTGAGATTGACATGTTGATTATGGGACATCACGATTTATCGCTCGTTCAAAAAGTGACGATCGGAAGCGTAGCAAAAAAAGTGATAGAGCACGCCGAGTGTCCCGTATTATTAATTAAATAACACAAAAGAAGTACTGCAAACGGCTGTTCAAGCGGGTTTGTAGTACTTTTTTGTGGATGAATACAATATTGGATTACGACAATACACTAAGTCGAGGTGTGAAAATAGGCCGTATCAAAAGGTAATACACTAAGAGTATCTGTATTGGTGTGATTGTTTTTAACGTTGGTAAATAGGCGTTTTTAGATTGATACACTAAAGTTGGCACGGAAATTGCTATATTACTAAGTGGAGTTAAATTTAATTATGTAGGAGGGAAACAGATGGTAGGAATTATCCTCGCAACACATGGTGAATTTGCTGAAGGTATCTTGCAATCCGGAACAATGATATTCGGTGAACAAGAAAACGTAAAAGCAATCACTCTGATGCCAAGCGAAGGCCCTGATGATGTGAAGGCGAAAATGCAAGAAGCTATTGCGTCATTTGATAACCAAGATGAAGTACTATTCTTGGTCGATCTATGGGGAGGAACACCATTCAACCAAGCAAACGGTTTATTCGAAGACCACAAAGATAAGTGGGCGATCGTAGCTGGACTAAATTTGCCAATGTTGATTGAAGCGTTCTCATCACGTTTTACAATGAATTCTGCACATGAAATTGCAGCAAGCATTATGGGACCTGCGAAAGAGGGCGTCCGCGCTAAACCAGAAGAATTGCAACCACAAGAAGTAGTGGCAGAACAAGCTACGTCACAAGAAACACTTGCTCCAAACACAGTTGTTGGTGACGGCAAAATCAAATTTGTTTTAGTACGTGTAGATTCTCGTTTATTACACGGTCAAGTAGCAACGGCATGGACAAAATCAACTAATCCAAGTCGGATTATCGTTGTTTCTGACGCGGTCTCCAAAGATGATCTTCGCAAAAAATTAATCGAACAAGCAGCACCACCAGGCGTTAAAGCCAATGTTATTCCAGTCGAGAAAATGATTGAGATTTCAAAAGACACTCGTTTTGGAAATACAAAAGCGCTTCTATTATTCGAAAACCCACAAGATGTTCTCCGTGCTGTAGAAGGCGGCGTTGATATCGAACAAGTGAATGTCGGTTCCATGGCTCACTCAGTCGGTAAAGCAGTTGTAAGTAAAGTACTTGCAATGGGTCCAGATGACGTAAAAGCATTTGAAGAATTAAAAGCAAAAGGTATCAAATTTGACGTTCGTAAAGTTCCAAATGATTCAAGCGCGAACATGGATGAGATTCTTAAAAAAGCAAAATCGGAGTTAAGTGCACAGAAATAAAATTAAAATGGGAGGTTTATTATGTCTGTAATAGCAATTATTTTAGTAATACTTATTGCCTTTCTAGCTGGTATTGAAGGAATTCTAGATGAATTTCAATTCCATCAGCCGCTAGTAGCATGTACATTAATCGGTCTAGTAACAGGTAACTTAACAGCATGTATTATCCTTGGCGGAACACTTCAAATGATCGCACTTGGTTGGGCGAATATTGGAGCAGCCGTAGCACCAGATGCAGCACTTGCATCTATCGCATCAGCAATTATTTTAGTATTAGGTGGACAAGGCGTTGCGGGTATTCCGTCTGCGATTGCCATTGCAATTCCACTTGCAGTAGCAGGACTTTTCTTAACAATGATCGTTCGTACATTGGCAGTTCCAATCGTGCATTTAATGGATAGAGCGGCAGCCAAGGGAAGCTTCAGAGAACTTGAGTGGTTGCATATTGGTGCAATCTGTATGCAAGGTCTTCGTATCGCGATTCCAGCAGCAGCACTTTTATTTATTCCAGCACAAACAGTTCAATCTTTCTTAGAATCAATGCCAGCTTGGTTGACTGACGGTATGGCTATTGGTGGGGGAATGGTAGTAGCAGTAGGTTATGCACTCGTTATCAACATGATGGCAACAAAAGAAGTATGGCCATTTTTCATCATCGGTTTTGTCGTAGCAGCAATTTCACAATTAACACTTATTGCACTAGGGGCTCTAGGTGTCGCGTTAGCACTTATTTACCTTAACCTTTCTAAAATGGGTGGCGGTAATTCAAACGGTGGTGGCGGAGGTAACTCTAAAGATCCGCTTGGCGACATCCTAAACGACTATTAAACTGAAAAAAAGGAGGAGAAAAGAATGGCAGAAGCAGAAAAAATCGTATTAACGAAAAAAGATCGTCTAAGCGTTGCATGGCGCTCAACGTTCATTCAAGGTTCTTGGAACTATGAACGTATGCAAAATGGCGGCTGGGCTTTCTCAATGATTCCAGCAATTAAAAAATTATATAAATCAAAAGAAGACCGTTCAGCGGCGATGAAACGTCACTTGGAATTCTTTAATACACATCCATATGTAGCATCACCAATTCTTGGAGTAACACTTGCACTGGAAGAAGAACGTGCAAATGGTGCGCCAGTTGATGACGTAGCAATCCAAGGGGTTAAGGTTGGTATGATGGGACCTTTAGCTGGTATCGGTGACCCGGTATTCTGGTTCACAATTCGTCCAATGCTAGGTGCACTAGGAGCTTCTCTTGCAATCAGCGGGAATATCCTTGGCCCAATCATTTTCTTCGTAGCTTGGAACATTATTCGTTGGGGCTTCATGTGGTATACACAAGAATTTGGCTACAAAGCCGGTTCTAAAATTACAGACGATCTTTCTGGTGGTATCTTGCAAGACATTACAAAAGGTGCCTCCATACTCGGGATGTTCGTACTCGCCGCCTTGGTTCAGAGGTGGGTATCCATTCAGTTTGCGCCTATAATATCCAAGGTTAAATTAGATGAAGGTGCCTATATCGATTGGGACAAACTTCCAAAAGGCGCTGAAGGTATCAAAACAGCACTAGAACAACAAAATGCAGGTTTAGCACTTTCTGAAATAAAAGTAACGACTTTACAACAAAACTTGGACAACTTAATTCCAGGACTTGCAGCATTGCTACTTACATTCTTCTGTATGTGGTTGCTTAAGAAAAAAATCAGTCCAATCATCATCATTCTAGGACTATTCGTAGTTGGTGTAGTTGGTCACCTAATCGGACTTCTGTAAAAATATAAGCCGATAAAAAAGAGGCTGGTGCAATTTTGCTAGCCTCTTTTTATTGGTATATTGGTCAAAAAAACGTATAATGAAATAAAATAGGTGAAAAAGAAATGGAGCGAATGTAGTTGGTTGTTCAATCACTAAACACAAAGGTAGACATGAAAATAGATGCGACTGCTTTTACAGGGCTTACAGATTACGGCGAAATAATGATTGGCGATAAGGGGTTTGAATTTTATAACTCGCGCGATGCCCGTAAATTTATCCAAATTCCGTGGGAAGAAGTCGATCAAGTCATCGTTTCTGTGATGCTAAAAGGTAAGTGGATTCCGCGTTATGCGATTAAAACGAAGCGTAATGGTACCTTTACTTTTGCCTCAAAAAGACCAAAAGAAGTACTCCGAGCGGTTAGGGTTTATGTAGATCCAGCTAATATGGTTAGCTCTATCAGCTTTATGGACGTTATGAAGCACTCGTTTAAGTCGATATTTACGAGGAAGAAGAAGAAAAAGAAATGAGTAGCCATGCGCGTATAATATCCGTATAAAAAGCACTATAAACCATTCTCTATCAATGGCTTATAGTGCTTTTTAGCATGGCGACAGACACTGAGGCATAGCGGGAGCATCATGTAAAGTGGCTTTTATTCATCTTCTAATTCACGTAAGAAACTAATGGCTTGTTTGTAAGCTGGCATGCCGTCGTCTGTATTTTTATCGAAATCATGTTCCAAGTTTTGAACGGTGAAAAGTTTATTTTGAAAAGTAGTCTGGGCGATTTTTTCTGCTTCGCTGTATGGGACGTCGTTGTCTGTAGTGCTATGCGCGATGAATATGGGTGGTAAGAAGCTGAAATCACGCATATCTTCAAGGGAGAATGGGTCTAAATCGGTGTCTGTGTGTGGACCGAATATCTCATTAAGCCACTTCCCAGTTTGACGGCAGTAAATATAGAGAGCATAGCGTTTTTCGATGAAGCCTTCGGTAAGTTCTGAGTTGCCAGTCAGAGCTTCTTTAAAATCCTCGGGAATCGTTGGTAGTTTTGCATAATGCGGGCTCGGGTTTTGGTACCAGGAGCCAGTGATGGAAGCATAGCCGTAGAAGGATAAAACAGCGGCGGCGCTTGGAAGTGTCGCGTCAGCAGCGGCTTGGAGCGCTAGATAGGCGCCAGCGGAACGGCCGAACAGGATAAAGGCACTAGGAACACCGAACTCAGCGCGGGCGTTTGCTTCAAACCAAGAAATCGCATCCTGTACATCTTCGTAAATCGCTGAGAGCTTTGTTTCAGGTGCAAGCCGATAATCAACGGCGAAAAAATGATAGCCAGCCTCCAGAAAAAGATCGCGATAGACCTCGGGCAAGTCGTTACGCAGGCCCCAAATCAAGCCGCCACCATGAAAATAAATAATGGTTTTAGATGCGTCAGGGCGCGTGCTTCGGTAGAAATCGCCTTTGAGATCTAAGCCGTTTTTATGGGCAAAAGTGATAGTTTGCAAGTGGATTCATCTCCTTATGTATTGATGGAGAAATCGTAACATAGTAGCGGTGAAATCACAATGAAAAGATGTGCGCGAAGAAATAGTAGGTTGGTCATCGGTAAATCACGCATGAAATACTGGTACTCTGGGCTTTGTTACGATACAATTTATGAATCATTATAATCATTAGTAACAATTTCGGGGCGTCAATTAGCCACAATGAACAAAAGGTGTACAAGGTTTTTATCGCTTTTAAACGATGCTTTCATAACTTAAAACGCTTACACTTTAATAGTAGCGAAGAGTATAGAAATGAAATTCAGAGGAACAAGACGAAAGGTGGACTTTTAACGATGGACAAAATTTTTCAAGATGTAGCTGAGAATGTAGCATGGCTTTCGGGAATTGGTGCGGATCCTACTGGTGGCACGACGCGTTTGCTCTACTCGGATTATTGGGTGGAAGCGCAACAAGGCGTGAAGAAGAAAATGGATGATGCGGGATTCACGACGTATTTTGATGATATCGGCAATCTTTTTGGTCGTGTGGAAGGTTCTACATATAAGGATGAGACGATTATGTCTGGTTCTCATATTGATACAGTGGTTAACGGCGGGAAACTGGACGGTCAGTTCGGCGTTCTGGCAGCGTATTTAGCGATAAAATATTTGAAGGAGAAGCATGGTCAGCCGCTTCGGAATTTGGAAGTTATTTCGATGGCGGAAGAAGAAGGAAGTCGCTTTCCATATGTTTTCTGGGGAAGCAAGAACTTCTTTGGACTTGCGAATAAGGATGAGATGGCGGATGTTGCGGATTTTGAAGGTGTGAAATTCGTGGATGCAATGCGTGGCGCTGGTTTTGATTTCCGCGATGAAACGAAGCCGCTGCGTGATGACATTAAGGCGTTCGTTGAGATTCATATCGAGCAAGGTAAAGTATTGGAAAACGAGGGCAAGGCGGTTGCGGTGGTGAACAGTATCGCTGGTCAACGACGCTACACGATTGTGCTAAATGGCGAATCAAATCACGCAGGGACAACGCCGATGAGCTATCGGAAAGACACGGTTTATGCGTTTAGTAAAATCGTGACGCAATCCATTGATAAAGCGAAAAAAATTGGCGACCCCCTTGTGCTTACTTTCGGAAAAGTAGAGCCGAAGCCAAATACGGTGAATGTGGTTCCAGGTGAGACGCTATTCACGATGGATTGCCGTCATACGGATGAGGCAGAATTGCACAGCTTCACGGCAGAAATTGAGCAAGATATGAAAACAATTTGTGCAGAAATGGGCATCGATATCTCCATTGATTTATGGATGGACGAAGCGCCAGTACCGATGGATCCACATATTGTTTCGGTTCTAGAAGGCGTTTGTAAAAAAGAAGGTTTGAATTATCGTGTGATGCATAGTGGCGCGGGTCATGATTCTCAGATTTTCGCACCGCGTGTACCGACGGCGATGTTCTTCGTGCCAAGTATCGGCGGTATCAGCCACAATCCAGCAGAGGATACAAAAACAGAAGACTTGGTTGAAGGTGTGAAAGCATTGACTGAGGCATTATACGAATTAGCATATAAATAGGGAGTGAATCAAAAAATGGAAAATGAAACAGCAACAATGAAAAAGGGGCTCCAGTATTGGCAGCAGATTATTATTATTTTATGTTTAGGTTGGGTTGTTATTTGGATTTATCGCAGTGTTTTAACTCCGATTTTTCCAGAAATTCAACAAACGATTGGTCAGCATTCGGATGCACAGATGGGCTTGATCGCTAGTTTTTACTTTTTTGCTTACACGGGGATGCAGATTCCAGCGGGGATTTTAGTCGATAAATTTGGGAAGAAAGTTGTTCTGATTCCTGGTTTCTCGCTATTCGCCATCGCAGCACTTGTGATTGGTACAGCGCAAAACTTGGAAATGATTTATCTTGGTAGCTTGCTTGCAGGTCTTGGTTGTGGATCTTACTATGGTGCGGCTTACTCGCTGTCATCTGAGAATATTCCAGCTGAAAAACGTGGACTTTCAACGGCGATTATCAATAGTGGTTCCGCGCTTGGTATGGGTATTGGGCTAATTGCTTCTAGTCTGCTCGTGAAATCGGTCGGAATGAACTGGCAAATCATGCTTTTCATTATCGCTGGTTTGATTGTTGTGATGATCTTTGTTTTTGCAAGTGTGATTAAGAGTTCGCCAAAAGTGGATCGTTCTGCGGTAGCAAAAGCGAAGGCGGCACCAAAGGGAAAAGCGCCGATCAAAAACTTGTTTACAGGTCGGATGATCGCGTCGTACATCCTTTATTTCGCAACGTGTTACGGGTATTATATGGTCGTGACATGGTTGCCATCTTTCTTACAACAAGAACGTGGATTCCAGGGCGTTGCGATTGGATTTTCAGCCGCACTTGTAGCCTTTTCCGCGATTCCAGGGGCATTGTTTTTCAGTAGAATGTCGGATAAATTCAGCACGAAAAAAGTTCGATTCATCGTTAGTTTGACGGTTGCAGCAGCGTTAATGTTAATGCTTACAGTGCTTGCACCGACTTCGGGCATCTTGCTTGTTGGTCTGGTTTTATATGGATTGCTAGGAAAACTGGCGGTAGAACCAATTCTGATCTCTTACGTGGCAGATAGCGCACCGAAAAAAGGCTACGGAACATCATTTGGCGTGTTCAACTTTTTCGGAATGAGTTCATCCGTTATCGCACCATTTTTGACAGGCGTTATCTCCGACTCGACGGGATCAAAAGTAATGGGCTTCTATATTTCGGCGATTATTCTCGTTATTGGAGCAATTGTATTCTTGATTGCGAATATTAAGAGCAAGAAAATAGCTTAAAGAATGATGGAATCAGTGTTTTCGAGCGCTGATTCCAATTATAATTTGGAAAAGAGAGGTTTTTAAGATGGGTTACAGAAATAAGAATACGGGTTATGTGAGTGATATTCTCGCTTCGAGATCGGTGATAAAGCGTGGCAACTACGCGATTATTCCGCCGAATGGTTTGGTGAATAATTCGATTCCGGGTTTTGAGAACTGCGAATTGTCGATTTTAGCAACGCCGAAATTGGGTGCTTCTTTCGTTGATTATATTATCACGTTGCTGGATGGCGGCCAAAATAAGACTGGTTTTGGCGCACCTGGCGTGGAGACTTTCTTCTATTGTTTAGAGGGGAGAATAACGGTTTGGGCGGATGACGCGAAACATACCCTTGAGGCTGGTGGCTACATTTATTGCCCAGCAGGTGTGATTTTGAAATTTGAAAATGATAATGGTGGCGTAAATAGTGAAGCTTTCCTTTATAAGAAGAAATATGAGGTGGTTGCTGGTTACGAGGCGCATGTGATCGTGGAAAATGTGGCGAATCTGGAGAAAATCGCGTATGAAGGCATGGAAGATGTGATTTTACAAAACTTATTGCCTGCGGATCTGGGTTTTGATATGAATTTCCACATTTTGAGCTTTGAGCCTGGTGCGTGTCACGGTTATATTGAAACGCATTATCAAGAGCATGGCGCGTATATGTTGTCTGGCGAAGGTGTTTATAATTTGGACAACGAATGGGTGCCAGTTAAAAAAGGTGATTATTTATTCATGGGTGCGTATGTGCCACAAGCGACGTATGCGGTAGGACGCGGCGAAGCATTCAGTTATTTGTATTCGAAAGACTGTAATCGCGATCCACAATTATAAGAAAGTAGGGAATTGGTGTGAAAGAACCACAAATGATTCGAGTAAGGAAACATGATTTACATGATTTAATTCAAAAAAAATTAGAAGCGGCGGGACTTTCCGAAGAACATGCGGATGGTGTGGCGGAATCGCTCGCTTTTGCTGATGCGCGTGGAATTCACTCACATGGTGCGGTCCGCGTGGATTATTATGCAGAACGAATTGCTAAAGGTGGAACGACGCTTGCACCGAATTTTCGATTTAATAAAACCGGACCGAGCTCGGGAGTTTTTGAAGCGGATAATGGCGTGGGGCATGTCGCATCGCGTTTGGCAATGGATGAGGCGATTCACTTAGCGCAGGAAACGGGCGTCGGAATTGTCGGCGTGCATGAAATGGGACACAGTGGCGCGCTCGCTTACTTTGTGAAACAGGCGGCGGATAAGGATATGGTTGCGATTTCTGTTTGTCAGTCGGATCCGATGGTGGTGCCATTTGGTGGGGCTGATCCTTATTTTGGAACAAATCCAATCGCGTTTGCAGCGCCGCGTATGGACGGAGAGCCGATTATTTTTGATATGGCGACGACAGTTCAAGCGTGGGGGAAAATTTTAGATGCCCGTTCTAAAGGTGCGGATATTCCACCAACATGGGCGGTCGATGCTAACGGTGAGCCGACGACGGATCCGAATAAAGTGAATGCGCTACTGCCGGTTGCTGGGCCAAAAGGATACGGCCTGATGATGATGGTCGATATTTTATCGGGAATTTTACTAGGATTGCCATTCGGAAAACACGTGTCATCGATGTATACGGATTTGACGAAAGGGCGTAATTTGGGACAATTGCATATCGTGATTAACCCGGCTTTCTTCACGTCTTTAAAAGAGTTCAAGCACAATATTGCGCAAATGGTCGATGAATTGCATGCGACGAAAGCGGCGCCAGGATTCAGTCAAGTGTTGTATCCAGGCGAATTAGCGGAAATTGTCGAGACGGATTATGCGGAGGCAGGAATTCCGATTGTGAAAGATGTGTATGATTATTTGATTAGCGATACGGTTCATTATGATCAGTACGATCACGCGGGGTTATTCGCGGAGCAAGACTAGAAGGAGGTAGACAGAATGCGAGTTTCAAAGGAAGATTTGCATCAGCTGATTCAAACAAAAATCGAGCGGGCTGGTTTGACGGAAGAACATGCCGATATTGTTGCTGATGTATTGGCGTTTGCGGATGCGCGTGGGATTCATTCGCATGGTGCGGTTCGTGTCGAGTATTATTCGGAGCGTATTGCCAAAGGTGGCATTACGAATCGACCGGATTTCCGGTTTGAGCAGACGGGACCAACGAGTGGGATTTTCCACGGGGATAATGGTTCTGGACACGTGGCGGCGAAACGGGCGATGGAAGAGGCGATCCGGATTGCTGGCAAAAATGGTGTCGCGGTTGTGGGCGTGAAAAACATGTCGCATAGTGGCGCCTTGGCTTATTTTGTGGAACAAGCGGCGAGTTGTGATTTTGTGGCGCTTTCTGTTTGCCAGTCGGACCCGATGGTGGTGCCATTTGGTGGTGCGGAAGATTATTTCGGGACGAACCCGATTGCGTTTGCAGCGCCGACTGATGATGGCCGAATGTTGACGTTTGATATGGCGACGACGGTTCAAGCTTGGGGCAAGGTGCTTCATGCGAGATCGCGTGGGGAATCGATTCCGCCGACTTGGGCGGTAGACGCGGACGGGGCGCCGACGACGGATCCGGCGAAGGTCAACGCATTATTGCCAATCGCTGGGCCAAAAGGATACGGCTTGATGATGATGGTGGACGTGTTGTCGGGAATTTTGCTGGGATTGCCATTCGGGAAGCATGTGAGCTCGATGTACGCAGACCTTTCGAAGGGGCGCGATTTGGGGCAACTGCATATCGTGATTAATCCGGCGTTCTTCACGGATATCGAGGCGTTTAAGGCGAACATGTCGGAAGTTTTGGATGAGGTATCGGCTGTAAAACCTGCGCCGGGCGTGGATCGGGTGTATTATCCTGGGGAGCGTGGACGGTTGCGTGAGAAGGCTTACGAGGAACAGGGAATCGAGATTGTGGATGATATTTATGACTATTTGATTTCAGATGCGATTCATTTTGATAATTATGATGGAAAAAATAAATTTGCGGAATAAGGAGAGGTGAGCACGATGTTACACACGATTATTAAGGAAAATGCGTATCAAGATTCGGTTGTTTTGATGCTACTTACGAATAAGGTTTCAACGATTGATGGGGTAAACCGGGTATCGATCATGATGGGAACGCCTGCGAATAAAGATATTTTCGGAACATCGGGCTTGCGTACGGAAGAATTGGAAGCGGCGTCGGCGAATGATATGGCGATTGTTGTGGACACGGAAGATGCTTCTAAAATTGATGAAATTTTGGCGGAAGTGGATGCATTTTTAGCAAGTCAAGCGACAAAGGAAAGCAGCAACACGACGGAAACGGCGCGGACGTGGGACAAGGCGATGAAATTAGATTCGGATGCGAACATGGCCTTGATTTCGATTCCAGGTACATACGCGGCGGCGGAAGCGGATCGGGCATTGGATGAAGGTTTGCACGCGTTTATTTTTAGCGATAATATGCCGATTGAAGAAGAGCTACGCTTGAAGCAAAAAGCGCATGACAAGGGACTTCTTGTGATGGGGCCGGATTGCGGGACAGGAATTGTGAATGGCGTTCCGATGGCATTTACAAACGTCGTGAAGCCTGGAAACATCGGCATTGTCGGCGCATCTGGAACGGGAATTCAAGAAGTTTCAACGATTATTGACCGTCTTGGCGGCGGCGTAACGAATGCGATTGGAACGGGTGGGCGTGACTTATCTGAAACAGTTGGTGGAATCACGATGTTGGATGCGATCGCAGCACTTGAAAAGCAAGCAGACACAGACGTGATTGTCGTGATTTCGAAGCCACCTGCAAAAGCGATTCGCGATAAAGTTTTGGCATTATTACGCACGATTACGAAACCAGCCGTGACGATCTTTTTAGGTGAAAAACCGACATATCATGAGGCGAATTTATATCATGCTTACACGCTCGAAGAAACGGCGCGCATTGCGATCGCACTTGCAAAAGGAGAAGCGGTGAAAGCTGTGGAAACGCAAATCGTGAAACCTGAAATCGGCCTAACTCCAGAGCAAAAACACATCAAAGGCTACTACTCTGGCGGGACTTTAGCATCTGAGGCAGCTATGCTTATCGCGGACGCCTTACAGTTAAAAGAAGGCCTGATTAAGCAAGACGGCTATATTTTGAAAACAGAAGGTCACGAGGTTATCGATCTCGGCGATGATATTTACACGCAAGGAAAACCTCATCCAATGATCGACCCTGAAAAACGGATTGCGTTCATTGAAGATGCGGCGAATGATCCGGAAACAGCGGTTATTTTGCTTGACGTAGTACTTGGTTACGGCTCACATGAAGACATGGCTGGGCAACTTGCGCCAGCAATCAAAGACGTGATCGCCAAAGCAAAAGCGGCCGGACGCGAATTGGCTGTTATTGGAACGGTTTGTGGAACGCTTCAAGATCCGCAAGACTACAATGAACAGCGCCAAACGTTGGAAACTGCTGGTGTCATCGTGAAAGACAGCAACAATGAAGCGGTTAGAACGGGACTCGCGCTCGTTGGTCGTACGGTGGAAGAGGCTGATAAAGCGATTCGTGAAGTCGAGTCAGGCGAAGCAGCGCCAATTTTAGAAGCATCAGACGCGATGTTAGACTTGTTGGCAAAACAACCACGTGTCATCAACATTGGACTGAAAAGTTTTGCGGAAGCGATTACCGAAACTGGCGGACGTGTCGTGCAATTTGACTGGCGCCCAGTGGCTGGTGGAAATCCTGAGCTACAAAAAGTACTACAATTCCTAAATAGTTATCGCGCTGAAACGGCGGATGTGAAATAAATTTTTGAAGGAGGAAAAAATAATGACAAACTACCAGACAATCGATGAGGCAAACCGCGCAGTGGCGGACAAAATTGTCGCTTCGGCACCATTTTTACTGGATGTAGTTCCTGCTAAATCTGTGATCGCTGAATTAAATGAAGGAAAGGTACTACTTCACGCGGGCCCTCCAATCAAATGGGAAAATATGACGAGCCCGATGCAAGGTTCTTGTGTTGGCGCCGCATTATTTGAAGAATGGGCGGATAATGAAGACGACGCGCGTGCGATGCTTGACCGCGGAGATGTGACGTTTATTCCGTGCCATCATGTGGACGCAGTTGGACCAATGGGCGGTATTACATCGGCGAATATGCCTGTTGTTGTTGTTGAAAATCGCACAGATGGCAATCGCGCTTACTGTACGATGAATGAAGGCATTGGAGCGGTGCTACGTTTTGGCGCCTATTCCGAAGAAGTTGTGAATCGCTTGCGTTGGATGCGTGACGTACTTGGCCCAGTGCTTAGCAAAGCGCTTCAAACGCTCGATGAAGGTATGAATTTAAACGTTATCGTTGCAAAAGCAATCGCGATGGGAGACGAGTTCCACCAACGTAATATCGCGGCTTCCCTCGTATTTTTAAAAGAAGTGAGCCCGATTATCGTGAGCCTAGATATCGACGAAAAAGAACGTCAAGAAGTCATCAAGTTCCTCGCAGACACAGACCAATTCTTCCTAAATATCATGATGGCTTCCGCAAAAGCCGTGATGGACGGCGCGCGGATGATTGAAGAAGGTACGATTGTAACTGCGATGTGTCGTAACGGCGAAAACTTCGGAATTCGCATCAGCGGCATGGGAGACGAGTGGTTTACAGCTCCCGTCAACACACCACAAGGCCTTTATTTCACAGGCTATTCCGGCGAAGACGCAAACCCAGATATCGGGGACAGCGCGATTACAGAAACGTTTGGCGTTGGCGGCATGGCAATGATCGCAGCACCAGCCGTGACTCGTTTTGTCGGTACAGGCGGATTTGGCGACGCGCTGAAAACAAGTAATGAAATGCTTGAAATCGTGATCGACCAAAATCCGAATTTCACCGTTCCAACATGGGATTTCCAAGGAATTTGTCTCGGCATTGACGCGCGTAAAGTGGTCGAAACCGGCATTACACCAGTCATCAACACCGGAATCGCCCATAAAAAAGCAGGAATCGGCCAAATCGGCGCTGGAACCGTAAATCCACCAGTTGCCTGTTTTGAAAAAGCAATCACAGCCTATGCAGAAAAATTAGGCTTAACCGTATAAATAGGAGGTGAAAAAGGATGCTGATTATCGAAGCACAGCGTATGGCTCAAAATGTCGCGAATTTGCTAGTTAAGCGTGAAACATGGCGCGTTCACAGTGTTTTCACAAACGGTTTCAACTTGGAAAACAAAGACGAACGTATTTTCATTGGTACCGCTAAAAACGGCCAATTACCATTTGCGATTCAGCTAACAATGGGTGATGTGACCAAGCTTATCGCTACAATCCAAGTCAATCAAACCTTTCGATACGAAGGCGGCATCCTTTTTCATCAACAATTCCAACTCACGCTCACTGGTGCCACCCAATACACCAGCAAACGTGAAAAAACAGAAATCCGGCTGAACCCAACCTTTTTGATCCGTATAGTCCAAAGCGAGAGGCAGACGGGGCTCGGTGTTTCCATCCAAGAATGGCTAACACAAGCCGAAGCTAGAAATCTCGCGAAAGCAATAAATAGCACGGATTCGGCATTTATCGAACAAACTTTGCGTTATTTCATCGGTCGCGGCAACGGCTTGACGCCATCCGGAGACGATATCCTGCTCGGCATTTTGCTCGTAGGACAGGAAAGCACAACGTTTAAAGAAGTTCTTTCCAAGTTAATCCAGACCGAGTTATTGACCACAGATATCAGCCAAACCTACTTAAAATACGCATTACAAGACCAATTTAGCGACACATTACTTGCCCTTTACGAAGCGTTCCAGACAGGCGCAGAAACGAAGGACATCGTCGAACGAGTTTATCAAAATGGACATACGTCGGGAATAGACACGATAGCAGGTGTCGCACTCGCAATAAAGGAGGAATTTTCAATGGGAAAACGCGTAGTTATCGCGCTTGGCGGCAATGCAATCTTGCAACCGAACCAAGAAGCAACATTTGAAAACCAATTAAAAAACGTGGAAGACAGCTGCGCCAAAATCGCAGAAATCACAGAAGCAGGGCACAAAGTCATCGTGACACATGGAAACGGCCCGCAAGTCGGCAATATTTTACGCCAAAATGAAGAAGCCAAAGCATACGTTCCAGCGCTTCCAATCGACGCGTGTAGCGCAGAATCACAAGGTTTTATCGGCTACATGATGGAACAATCACTAAAAAACGAACTGGCACGAAAAAAACTACCAACAAACGTCATCACGCTTTTAACACAAACGGAAGTTAGCGCTAGCGACCCCGCGTTCCAAAGCCCGACAAAACCAATCGGTGTTTTCTATACACGCGAAGAAGCCGTCGAACTGGCTGCGGAAAAAGGCTGGGAAATGGCAGAAGACGCAGGTCGAGGATACCGCCGCGTTGTTCCATCTCCACAACCACAAAAAATCCACGGCGTCGAAGCGATTAAGCAACTCGTAGCCACAGATACCGTCGTTATTTCGACAGGCGGAGGCGGCATCCCCGTCGTACAAAACGAAGAAGGCGATCTAAAAGGCGTCGAAGCAGTCATCGATAAAGACCGTTCCGCGTTACGCCTATCCGAACAAGTCGAAGCTGATGTTTTCATGATTCTAACCGACGTGACAAACGTGTACTTACATTTCGGCGAACCAAATCAACAAAAACTAGAAGGCGTTCCAGTCAAGGAAGCGAAGCAATATATGACAGAAGGCCATTTCGCAGACGGCAGTATGGGTCCCAAAATGGAAGCAGCGATTGCTTTTGCCGAATCTGGAAAAGAAGCTATCATTTGTTCACTAGACGCTGCGGTAGAAGCACTTGCTGGTCGCGCAGGAACACGAATTTTGCCAGAAAAAAGTACGGTGAACGCTTGAAAATATCGCAGGAAATCAGCCTAAGATTTCCTGCGATATTTTTTTCATGTTTAGCCGTTCATAATCTTGGGAATTGTAGTTTATATTCAAGAAAGCAGAATTGTTTCCCATCACATTTCAGAAAAAACATGAAAATAACGAAAATTTCTTTCATTAAAGGTAAAATGGTTATTTTCAATCGATAAAATTCATGCTACAATAGTAAAGTTGTGGAGTTATGAAAACTGATTAATGGAGATGAAGAATTTGGATTCAGAAAACAGTACATTGATGCAAAAAATCGATTATAGTACGCGTAAGAAGATCGATCTAGTAAACAATAGTGTTGTTCGATACATTTTCCGTGCCATGTTAGCTTGTTTATTTTTAACATTAGGAACAGCCGTGGCGGTTATGATTGGCGACAAGGTGGATCATTTTGCGCACGGACTTGGTAAAATCGTTTATGCTTTCATGTTCAGCTGGTCACTTGTCATGATTATTTATATGAACGCCGAGCTTGGTACGAGTAACATGATGTATATGACAACAGGTGTCTACCAAAAAATTATTAAACCTGGTAAAGCTTTAGGAATTTTATTACTTTGTGTATTTTGTAATTTAATCGGTGGTATTCTAGCAGGTTATTTGATGTCACTCACATCAGCTTTCCATGCATTGCCAGCCGATCACTTCTTGTTCACAGCAGTGACAGGAAAATTGGAAAAAGAACCATTACAGATTTTTATTGAAGCGATTTTTGCAAATATTGTCGTGAATACGGCGGTTATTTGTACGATGCGGATGAAAGACGATGCAGGAAAAGTTATTGCAATGATTTTCATTATTTTCATTTTTGCTTTCCTAGGCTTCGAGCACGTTATCGCTAACTTCTCGTCATTCTCACTGGCATTCTTTGCCTCAGGCGGTCACTTAGACGCGATGACATGGAGTAGCGTAACAACGAATCTTTCCTTGGCCTTTATCGGAAACTACATCGGTGGTGGCCTCGTTATCGGACTTGGCTATGCATGGCTCAACAAAACGAAATCAATTTATAAAGACTAAAAAATTGCGCGGTCTAGGAGAAATATTCCTAAACCGCGCTTTTTTTATGTTCTGTGATACACGTTTTGAAAAGAAATCTGCCAATAAAAGAGGTATACTAGAGGTGAGTCATTTTTAAAATTTGGAAGACTAATCTTGAAAAGGGGTAGAAATATGGACTATAAAATCGTTGAACAAGAAGGATTTCAGATCATTGCTGTCAAAAAAGTCTTTTCATTCCAGGCAGGGCAGAATTTAGTCGAGATTCCGAAATTTTGGGAAGAAGTGTGGTCAGACGGGACAATGGAGCGTTTAGCAGGTTTGGTGAACGGTGAAGTTCCGCGTTATATGGGGATTTGTAGCGTTTCTGAGGAACAAGCACCGAAACAGGAAATGGATTATTGGATAGCGGTGGATTGCGACGGGGAAGCGCCTGTTGACATGGGAAAATGGGAAATTCCGAGTTTGCAGTGGGCAGTGTTTCCATCGGTAGGTGCGTTGCCAGACGCGATTCAACAAACGTGGCAGAAGATTTATGCGGAATGGTTGCCAGCGAGTGGCTATGAACATGGTCCAGGGCCTGAGATCGAGGTTTATGGCCCAGGCGATAATAGAGCGGATGATTATGAATGCGAAGTTTGGATACCGGTTATAAAAAAATAAGTGCGCCACGGCGCACTTATTTTTTCGATTCAATTCGCGAATGCTGCGTCAAAAAAGTACTAATCAGCGGATGAAACTTCTCAACTTCAACTAAAAAAGCATCATGCCCATAATCCGAATCCACCTCATAATACGTCACCGGGACATCCCATTCCTTCAAAAGTTCATAATCCCGACGCAAATCATGAATCCGAAACAGCTGATCACTTGTCACACCAACCAGCAAATATGGAATCCGAATCCCAGTAAAAAGCGGCTTGTCATCAGCGCCAACCACCGTCACATCAAATAAATCAATCGCTTTTGTCAAATACAGATAGCTATTCGCATCAAACCGTTCCACAAACGAATCCCCTTGGTATTGCAGATACGACTCAACTTGGAAATGCTCCTTCGAAAAAGCACCCGGAGAAGAATCAGCAACCGTAAATCGTTCAAACCGTTTCGAAAATAGCTCACTCGTGCGATACGTCATCATTCCAACCATCCGCGCTGTCGCAAGCCCACCCTCAGGCTGCCCAATATAATCCCCACCATTAAAATCAGGATCATTCAAAATCGCCATCCGCATAATCAGGTTATACCCAATCGCCTCAGGACTCGCCGCAAGAGGAGACGCTAAATTTATCACGCTCCCCGTTATTTCCGGGTAATCAATCGCCCATTGCGTCGCCTGCATGCCACCCATCGAACCGCCAATCACTGAAACCACATGCTTAACACCGAGCGCATCCAGCAACGCCTTTTGCACCTTAATAATATCCTTAATCGTAAACCCAGGAAAATGCAACCGATATTCTGCCCCCGTCCGCGGATCTACCGAAGAAGGCCCAGTTGTTCCACTACAACCACCAAAAACATTCGTACAAACAATGAAATAATCAGCCGGATCAATCGTTTTTCCCGCTCCAATAAAATCATCCCACCAACCAGCGACATCCTCGTCAAAATGCTTCGCCGCGTGCGCCGTCCCAGTCAATGCGTGCTCCAACAAAATACAGTTATCCTTCGCCAAAGAAAGCTCGCCATACGTCTCAAAACCAACCTCAATCGGGCCAATCGTTTCCCCATTTTCCAACACAAAAGGCGTGTCATTAAAAAGTTCTATCTGTCTAAGTGTTCCCATCCCACATCACCTTTTCTTCATCTGATAGTTTTAAATTTTGTCCAAAGCTTGCGCCAAATCCATGATAATATCCTCGCTATTCTCAATCCCAATCGAAACGCGAATTGTCTCGGGTTTCACACCAGCTTCCTTTTGTTCCGCAGCGTTCAACTGCTGATGTGTCGTTGAAGCGGGGTGGATAATGAGCGATTTCGCATCACCGACATTTGCCAAATGCGAAAATAGTTCCACAGACTCGATGACTTTTTTGCCAGCCTCGTAGCCATCCTTCACGCCAAACGAGAAAATAGCGCTAGGTCCCTTTGGAAAATAAATTTGCGCCAAATCATAATATTTATTCGATGCGAGACCAGGATAGTTTACCCAAGCTATTTTTTCATGTGATTCCAAGTATTCCGCCACTTTTTGAGCGTTAGCCACATGTTTATCGAGACGTAGCGACAATGTCTCCAAACCGAGAATTAGCAAGAACGAGTTGAAAGGGGAGATCGCAGCACCTGTATCACGAAGCAGCGTCACGCGTAATTTTGTAATATAAGCCGCAGCACCGACATCATTCGCATAAGAAAGGCCATGATAGCTCGGATCAGGATCAACCAATTTTGGGAACTTGCCATTTTTCCAGTCAAAAGTACCAGCGTCAATCACGGCACCACCTATTGCTACGCCGTGTCCACCGATAAATTTCGTAGCCGAGTAAACGACAATATCAGCGCCAAAATCAAACGGACGATTCAAGTAAGCCGTCGCGAATGTATTATCCACAATCAGCGGGATACCATGTTCGTGCGCCACATCTGCCACCTTGCGAATATCGATAAGATTAATATCAGGATTCCCAATTGACTCAATGAAAATCGCTTTCGTGCGTTCCGTAACAGCCGCAGCGAAGTTCTCCGCATCATCTGGGTCAACAAACGTCACATCGATCCCAAAATCCTTCAGCGTATGGGAGAATAGCGTGTAAGTCCCACCATAAAGCGTGCTCGCCGAAACAATATGATCGCCACTACTCGCAATATTCAAAATCGCATATGTAATCGCAGCCATCCCAGAAGCCGTCGCAACAGCCCCAACGCCGCCTTCCAAAAGCGCCAATCGTTCCTCAAAAACCGCCGTCGTAGGATTCGTAATACGCGTATAAATATTCCCAGCTTCTTGCAAACCAAACAGCGCCGCCGCGTGATCCGTATCATTAAACGTGTAAGAAGTAGTCTGGTAAATTGGCACAGCACGAGCGTTTGTCGCGGAATCTGGCGTATGCCCTCCATGTACTTGTATAGTTTCAAAACGATAATCTTTTCCCATCATTCCTCTACCCCTCTCAAAAACGTCAACTTATCAAGAAAAAACAAAAACCCCTCCATAGCACGCAGATGATAAGCGTTACTTAGGAAAGGTTGAACGAACAACGATTTCGTAGTCAGTAACTTATCTTTGCAAAAAAATTGCTGGAATTAGCACCGTGATCAAAATATCCGGTTGCTAAGGTTTCGCAGGGCCAGTCCCTCCACCTTTCTTGATAAGAAGCGTATTAAATTGGTTCTATCATACAATTATTTAGATACCTTTGTCAAGAGAAGTAGACAGATTTTTCAAAAGAATAAAGCTTAATTTAAAATATGTATTTTTTGAGTACATTGTAACTAAATTTCATCCGATAAAACACTAAACAAGCATTAAATAACGCTTACATATACAAGTTGTTTGCCTAAATGTGACTAAAGGCGAAATTCATAAAATAATATACGAAAATAAAAGTGTTTCAATCAAGAAATAAAGGGTAAAATAGCTGATAGAGCCTAAAAATTCTAATCATAAAAAAGGAAGTGTTACATATCATGAAAACATTCGCACGTATATTGGTGTTAATCGCCGGTATCGCAATGATATGTTTAGGAATCTGGTTTGTTTTCCACCCAGGTATTTCTTTACTATCATTCACTCTATTCATCGGAATCCTAATGTTAATCGTTGGGGTATTCCAAATCATTCAATATTTCTCCCATCGCAGTGGCCAAAAAGTTTCTGGTTGGATCCTAGCAGAAGGAATCTTGTCTGTATTACTAGGAATCTTGCTACTAGCTGACCAATTGGAAGGAACAGTAACATTAGTACTTGTCTTCGGTATGTGGGTTCTTTTTGCAGGAATCATGCGTACAATCGGAGCCTTCGCTGCTAAAAATGAAAACGTTCAAGGTTGGGGCTGGATTTTAACATTAGGTATTCTAGGAATTGTTCTTGGTTTTATCTCTTTATTCAATCCAATCGTTGGCGCAATCGGTATCGTGATTATCGTTGGTACATTCTTCATCGTCCAAGGTATCAACTGTATCGCAACGTTCTTCTTTGTTGGCAAATTGAAATAATAGAATGAACTTGAAAAGGACAAGTAATCCAGTAATCTGGGATGCTTGTCCTTTTTGGTGCGCCCAGCATGCGCAAATACTAGGTGGTGAAAGTCCACTACAGGCTTGGCGGTAGGAACTGTTAGCTCAAGGCAAGGGTGTCCATCGTGAGGTGGAATCTTAAGGAAACTAGTGAGAAAATATCGAGCTGACGAACAGAAACTGCATAGAAGGCTGTATGAAGACGGATGAGATTGCTAAAAAAATCGAGGTCCAATATGCCCGAATATCCCGTAATAAGGATTTAATTAAATCAGCTTTACTCGAAGATCCTGGTTCTAGCCCTAGTAGCACTTTCAACAACAATTCTTGGAACCGTGTTGGTAACATTACGACAAAAATCCAAGGAAAGTATATGATTGTGTAACATCTTAAAATAGATAAATCACTCGCTAGTGACATTTCTACGCTTATGTAAAAGTGAGGCGTGTTTTGGCATGTCCTTTTCTATGCCCGAACTCAATGATTTCAAACCATATAGATTTTTAAGGTACCTGTGCATTATACCTACAACCATAAAAAAAACCTGTCTTCAGACAGAGTTTTTTTATGGTTGTAGGTTATTTACGGCTTTCAAAGAAAGCAAGAAAAGCAAAAATAACTGACATAACTATGAAAATTACTGGTATTACCAACGGAGCACCAAAATAGTTGATATTGCTGTAATTCTCTGAATCGTAATGAAGTAATCCCTGCGTGTAATTCTTAAATGCCATGTCCAATACTTGCAACAAGAATATTCCCGCCAATCCAAGTGTAAAAGTAACGAAACTGAAAATTTTATACATCTAATTTCCCCCTTTATCTAGTAATCTTTACTATAACATGATATTATGAAGATTGTAACAAGAAATATATAGAAATCACTGGGGGTTTTTAAAAATGAAAGCGAAAAGAACATTTAAAAAGGTTAGGGCAAGTTTATTGGTGGCTACATTAACACTATCGGGGGCGATCCTAACACCGCTAACAGCAAACGCGGAAGTTTCACAAGAAACTAAAGATAAAGTTACTAACCTCGTAAAAGATTATTACAACAGTCAAATTACTACGGTTGGAGAAGAAGCGATTTTTCCAGACGCACAAGTTGAGGGTGTGAGCGATGACGCAGTACTTGATAATGAAGGTACCGAAGGAGAAATTACAACTTTTGGCGCCGCGGTTATGTGGCAAACTAAAAAAACATACAAGGGTATGGAATATGGTCCTTGGAAAACAGTAGGCGTGCGAAAAGCTTCACCAACTAAAGGGAAAATGTATGTTGATTTCAGTACAAAAGTGTCTACATCCTATAGCGGTTCAATTAAAGTAGGCGTTAAGAAAGTTGAAAGTGTTCTTGGTTTCAGTTTAACATCTTCCAAAACAACATCTTTTAAGAACGACTGGGAATGTAAAGCGAATGTTTCCTATATAGCAGAATCTCGATCACGTTATAAAGTGTATGAAGTCAAACAAACTAAAACAGTCATGAACACTTGGACGGGTCAAAAAGCTGTAACTAATTACTATGTAAAAGTCAAAAAAAATGATTCAATAGATGTTCGTGTAAGATAATCAATACTAAATTACAGGGCTCTCATTTCTGGTAAGTCCTGTTTTTCTGCCTTTGACATCTTCGTTTTTAATGGCTTAGAAGGCTCGTATACTGAAGGTACGTAGGGTGGTAGGGTTCTTCCTGCTCAATTATCCATTGGGAAATAGTGAAATTATGATATTGCATCAATGATTGAGAGTATTGTTTTTCTGTTACAGATATTAAGTAAAAAAAGATGAGAGACGAAAATCGCCCTCATCTTTTTTACATTTAATTATCCACGTTTTCTAAGAAGAGCTGCTGCAATTCCTGAAACGAGTAATCCTGCGAATACCAAGCCAGCAGAACTAGAGTCTCCTGTTTTTGGTAGTGCTTTAAGATTTGTAGTTTTTGCTGGTGTAGCTGCTTTTACAGTAGCTTTTTTCACAGCTTGCACAACAGCTGGTTTGGTATTAGTATCCGCTGGTTCAACTTTAAGTTCTTCCCCTACATATGTGAACTCAGAAACATCACTGTATTCACCAGTCTCCATGTCTACACTCCATAAATAAATCGTTTGACCGTTTACTAGTGCGTCAGCTTTATCAAATCTAATATGGAAATCGCCCTCATCATTTGCTTGATCTTCTCCAATAATATTTCCATCTTCGTCAAAAATCATAACAGTTGTTAATGGCTCCGCTTTTCCATAAATATCGAGTTTTGTTGATTTAGAGACATTCACAACAGGTGCATCAAAGAAATAAACATCATCGCCAAGTACTTCATAAGAAAGAGTGATGCTTGAAGTGTTACCGCTAGCATCCTCAGCAACTATAACCGTTGTAAAATTGCCTTCTTTTGATGTATCTAAGAATTCTTTACCATTTTCAAAGTAAACTTTAACGAAACCTGAGTTGTCAGTAGCGTCAACCAGTTCATCAGCAGTCCAATCTTCATCAATACCTACATAAAAATCATCTTCAATAGCTTCGATAACTGGCTTCGTAGTATCAACAACTGTATAAGTAGCTGAAATATTTTCAGTTGTCGTACCATCTGTAGCTGCAACCGTTACTGTTTGAGCTCCTAAGCGATTCACAACAGGGGCTTTAACAAAGGATAGTGTAACACCAGCTGATGCTGTTACGAACTTGCTTGGATCTTTAGCTGCTACGTTGATTTCAGTTGTTACATTTGATTTCGCTGTTGCGAGAGCTGCTGCTTTTACAGGAGTTTTTACTGGCTCTGTTACTGTATAGCTTGCAACGACTTCTTGTGTTGTAGCGTCATCAAAAGTTGCTATGACTGTTGTTGAGAATGTTCCTGCTTTAACAGTAGTTGCTTCTGTTCCAGCTTTATAAGAAAGAACTGGTTTAGCATTTGCATCTGTAATTGTTACAAAATCAGCAGGTGCAGTGGCTGCATCTTTGACGAAAGACACGTCTGATTTTGAGATAACTGTATCAGCAGCAACTTTAGCTGTAGGTACAGTTGTTTCGACAGTAGTTGTAACATCCTTCGTTTCTGGTGTTACCTCATCCGTATATGTAGCTGGTGTTTGTGCTACTTCCTCCGCGAATACTGGTGCTGCTAGTGAAAATGTTAGGCTGCAAGCAAGTAATCCGCAAGCAAGTTTTGTTGTTTTGTTAGACATTAATTTCTCTCCCTTTTCATGTAATAAAACCAGTATACTAAATTTCAGTCTAATCGTCACTATAAATTTGTAACGATTGACAAAAGAAAGCGTATTCCGACATAATTTTGTCACAATTCCCTAATATTCATAGTTATATAGAATCGTTACGTTTGATGTGGTGTATTTCCAGTTTTGAAACACGAGAGAAGCTATTCTAGTTTTCATTAGTAAGTCAACTTAAAATGTATTGTTGTTAAATCATGTGAAATTAAAATAACCGACACCCATAAAACGGAGGCATCGATTAAGTCGTTATTTTGTTACGGAATATAGATCGGTATATTTCATGTCTAACATTTCTTTAACTGCGGCCATGTTGTGAATTTTCCAAGGTTTTGGTGAAAGGGAAATGTAGCCGTCTTGTTCTAATTTACGTAGATTTGTTGCGACATAAGCACGCGCCAAGTTTAAGTACTTGCCAATGACTTTTTGTGTAAAGTAATATGGGATTAAGTAGGAGCCATCTGGTTCAGCGCGACCGAAGCGTTCTGCAACGATAACCAAGCCTGCTAAAACTTTTTTGTCGGACGGTAGATTAGATAAGGATTCACGTACTAGAATCGGATGGGTAAAGTTTAAGTAGAAGAAATAAGCGTACCAAAAACTTTCTTGGCTGAAAGTGATTTTATCAATGACGTATTGGCGCTCGAATTGTAGTAGTGTGACTTCGCTGACAGCTGTGTAGGCAACGGGAGATATCGCATTTTCAAGGACGCTCAAAAATCCTAAAATATCATCGGGACCGCAGAAAGTGAGAATAGAATCATCTTTTACTGTTCCTTTTGACATCGCAACCATCCCTTTTTTTACCACGTAGAAATAATGGTTTGCAGAGCCTTCTTCCATAATGGTCTCGTTGCGCCGGTAAGTTAGTTCCTTGTAAGGCGGTGGTCCTTCGATTGAATCCATCAAAGTGGCAAGCAATTTGTCGGTATCGAAATTTTTTTTCAAATTATTGTAATCATATAAAGTCATAGTTTGGCCCCTTTTCTCAGTGAGTTTCAACTATATTATATCGAAGGGGACAGGGTTTGTATAACGTTTTCCCTTGACGCCAAGAAAATTTAGAGTAGCTTTGCAGTAACTAAACGCTTACGAATGCTTATCCCAATGATGGCGGCAAGTATTGCTTTTAGGATTCCAGGGATGATGAATGGTATAACGCCAACTGTAAAAGCAGTTCCCCATGGAAGATCGCCGCTGAATTTTAGCCAAAGAGCGCCAAAAAGGAGTGTTACGAAGGCACCGATAATATTAGCAAAAATGGCGTAGGCCAAGCTGAAATTTGTTTTTTCAATGAGGAAACCAGTGATGTAGGCGCTAAATAGAAATCCAATTAAAAAACCGCCAGTTGGACCGAATATAATACCGAGTCCAGCAGTCATACCAGCGAAAACGGGTACGCCAATGGCACCTAATACGAGGTAAACGGCGACGGAAATCGTAGAATTGCGCGCGCCTAATATGGTTGCGGCAAGTCCGACGGCAAACGTTTGACCTGTGAATGGAATCGGGCCAAGTGGGATTACAATTTGTGCTAGGATCGCAATGATGACGGCAAAAAGGGCATTAATAATAAGTTGTTTCAATTTTTTATTTCTCATAAATTCTCCTTTGTTAACTTTATATGATATTAGGTTAACATTAGATTCGAAAATTGGCAATACTATTTTTTTTGCGACACTACCTTGCATTAATTAGTAGTGCGTGTTATAGTTATTTATAACAGGTAGTGATTAATGTTCAGTACTGAAATTTTGATAATAAGAAATGGAGGGTTTGGCATGGAAGTGAATGTTCAATTTAAAAAAGGTGTCCTTGAGTTATGCTGCCTTTTCCTTATTCATAAGAAGGATCAATATGGCTATGAGCTGGCGCAACATGTTTCACAATATGTGGAGGTTGCGGAGGGTGCGATTTATCCGGTATTGCGGCGTTTGGTGAAAGAGGGTTATTGCGACACGTATTTGAAGGAGTCGACAGAAGGCCCATCGCGGAAATATTATCAACTAACGGTTAAGGGTGAGATGTATATGACGGAATTAATGTTTGAATGGAAAGATTTTGTAGCGAATGTGAATCGATTATTTGTAGAAGGGGGAGAGCAAATTGGATAAAACAGAATTTCTAAATGAGCTGGCGCTAAAATTGGCGGGACTGGATCCTGAGGAAAGAAAAGAGATATTAGCGGATTATATGGAGCATTTTGCAGCAGGTGAAACGAGTGGGAAATCGGAGCAGGAGATTGTGTTTGATCTTGGAACTCCAGATGAAATTGCGCGTGATATTTTGGCGGAGCGTGGTGAGTCATTACCAGAGGATTCGTATTATGTGCCTAGACCGAGTCAGCCTAAAAAACGTGGGGCAGGCTTCAAAGTCGGCGTATTTTTAGCAATGTTGATTCCGAATTTGGTCGTTTACTCCTTGCTTCTATCTTTTTGGGGTGTGGTCGCGGGTTTCATCGGATCGACTGTGGGCTTTTTCTTAACTCCGTTTGGCTTTATTTTAGACGCGGTGTTGAATCAAGCGTTTGAATGGTATAAATTATTTGGAACGATTGGTATTGTTGGACTGGGCTTCATTTTCTTCGTCGTTACAATTTGGATGACGAAAGCGATGATCATAGCTACAGTGGGTTATACGAAATTCAATATTCATTTGATGAAGGGAGAGAGCAAACATGTTTAAAAATAAATTAAAATTGCTAATTATCGGCGCGGCTCTTCTAGTCGTTGGTGGTATTGGTTTTGGACTGACTTTTGATAATAATAATGTGGATCGTGGCGAGGCTTACCACCGGGAGTGGCAGCTGGCGGACGGTGACATTTCGGTGATTAAATTGATGGGTGATCAGGATTTGCGCGTGAATGTGGCGGAAAGTACGACTGGAAAAAATTACGTTACGATGAGCGGGCATTTGTCGCAAGAGGTGATTAATCGCTTGGATAAGAGCGTGAAGGCCAATCAGGATAGTTTGACTATTAACGTGGAAAATGAGCAGGAATGGTTCCAGTTTTTAGAGTTTCAAATTTATGGCGAGCAGACGGTGACGATTCACGTGGCAAAAGGCGCGAAATTGGGGCAGCTGGCGAGCGATATGAGTTCGAGTGACTTGGTCGTGCGTGATGCGACGGCGAAATCGATTACGCTTGAGAGTGGTTCTGGCGAAATTGAAGCGACGAATCTAGCGGCGGATACAACAACTGTTAAAAATAGTTCTGGTGATATCGATTTGAAAAATGTGACGTCGAATCTGGAAGTTATCAATGGTTCTGGTGAAAATTCTGTACAGGGAATGACTGGCGACACGCTTCGTGCAACCTCGAGTTCTGGTGATATCGAAGTGAACCAAATTACGGCGAAAACAACGACGCTGACAAATGGTTCGGGGAGTATTGACGGGGAAGAAGTGAGTGGCACGGTGAAAGTCGACAATAATTCTGGCGATGTGGAGTTGTCTGGATTGGATAATGCGACGAGTGTTACGAGTGGATCGGGTGAAGTTGATCTATCGTTTCATGATGTGACGAAAGACGTGACGGTAGACGCGGATTCAGGAGATGTAAATATCGAGATTCCAGGGGCGTTCAACGGTTTCTTAGACCTACGAAGCAATTCTGGCGATATTAAATCACCTAACATCAAAACAAGCGGAAACCAAGTCATTAAGGTACGTACAGGATCTGGAAATATTAAAGTAGAGCAGTAATTTGGAGGTGGGCTCACGCTCACTTCTTTAATTTATGGAGGATGTTGTCATGAAAGTGTATGTGATATTAACGAAAACAGCAACGATACCTGGGCGAATGATTCAAAAATACACGCGAAAACCGTTTAATCATGTATCGATTAGTTTGACAGAAGATTTGACGGAAGTGTATAGTTTTGGTCGTCTCGGGAAACGAAATCCGCTGAATGGGGGATTTGTGGTGGAAGATGTACGTAGCGGTGTATTGGAAAACGCGACGACAGCGATTCTTAGTTATGAGATATCGAAGCTACAATATCGACGGATTCAAAAAGAATTGGACTGGTTCCAGTTAACTTCGGATAATTATCGCTATAATTTTTGGGGCATTTTGGGGTTGATGTTACACCTAGATTTATCGGCAAAAAATGAGTTCTTCTGTTCGCAATTTGTGGGACATATTTTAGAATTAGGCGGGATTTCCGTTGTAGGAAGTCGTTCGCAAAATTTTTTACAACCGTGTGATTTTTTGTATGAAGGTGAGATGGAAATAGAATTTTGTGGGCTGATGTCGCGGTATTTAGAGCAGTTTGAGTTGGAAAATGAAGAATTGGCATTACGAGTTTTGGCGTGACTAAAATTTTTTTGAGAGGGTATATTAAGTGATAACGCTACATCTTTAAGGATGAAAGGGGAAATCACAGATGACAGTTCAAATTCGAAAAGGTACGTTTGAGGATATCGAAGCCATTCAAGATATCGCGGTAAAATCTTGGCATGATACGTATGAGGAAATTATTCCACGCGCGGTGCAGGATCGATTTTTAGACATGTTTTATAATTTGGAAACATTAAAAACGCGTGTTGCAGCAACGCCTTTTGCGGTGTTAGAGCAGGACGAAGATGTGATCGGTTTTGCTAGTTTTATCGAGCTCGAAAAAGGTAAAAGCGAACTGGCAGCTTTTTATTTGTTGCCAGGTGTGAAAAATAAAGGCTACGGTACGAAATTGTTGGATGAGGGCATCAAATTATTCGGCTTGCCATTACCGTTATTTGTGAATGTGGAATTAGAAAATACAAATGCGATTGCTTTTTATAAGGCGCGAGGGTTTGTTGAATGGGACAAGTTTGAGGAAGACTTTTATGGACATAAGCTAGAGACGGTTCGTTTGCAGTTGATTCAGCATGTCGAGGAAGAAGTTTAATAGTGACAAAAAAGCAGTACTTGACGAAAAATCAAGTACTGCTTTTTGAATTTGTAGCTGCTTTTCCGCTAGCTTTTTGACCGCCACGAATCGCGAAGAAAATCCATGCTAGAATCGCGCACATAACACCGCCGAGAAGTGAAGTCAAGATGACCATAAGGGCGCTGATGAGCTGTAGAATACTCGTGATAATAACAGTTGCAATCACGCCAAACAAAAAGCCCCAAATGATGAAACGTTTTGCTGTAGCTTTTTGACTAAAGCCGTAAAACATTTCAGCAACAGTAGTTCCAACAAGTATAAGTGGCGCGGCAAAGAGAATTGCAGCGAACACCAGTTGATATGTTATTTCACCATACATAATGGCTTCCATCCCAATCACGGAAAAAATACCTAAAATAAATACGGTTAAGTAGGCAAAGATAAAACGCATGATGCATTCCCCCATTTCATCCCATTATTATATCACAAAAGCTAGCCGGAATCATGTTGCCAGCTAGCTTTTATAATAATTAATCGATAGAGTTAAAAAGTGGATTATCTTCTTTTGCCATCAAGGCTTGGATACCGCGAATGATGTTGAATATTGCGAGAATCACTGTCATAATACCAACAGCGACGATTAAACCGAGGCCGATAAATCCTGTAGCATTAGCGCTATTCGTGCTAAACCCAACGACTCCGATGCTGAGTGCTGTAATGATACCTCCAATTGTTGGTAATATATGTGTGAACAAAGCTACTTTTGCGTGATGTTTCGTATTCTCTGTGCCACTGAAAATCCAGATGGCGATAGGTACGATAAATGGTGCAAAAAATAGACTGAAATAGCTGAGTGCGTTTAATATTTTTTGATCGCTCATAATGTGAGACATCCTTTCGTAACTTGATATCCTTATTATACGATAGGTGAGGGCCTCACAACCATTGAATTAGGTGACAAATTACACGCTGAGTATTACATTTTTGTAAGCACGAGAACGAGTTTAAAGAACGGATTTGAGCGACCAGACTTTCGAGCGCCATCTATAAGCCATCAAGCAACCACGTAGTCCTTCGTCAATGATGTAAGCCACCCAGACGCCGACAAGTCCCATTCCTGCGGTGATTCCGAGAACATAGGAGAACGGCAAACTGACGATCCACATGACGATGATTCCGACAATGAACGGGAAGCGTACATCTCCTGTCGAGTTAAGACTGCTAATAATGATAATATTTGTAGAGCGCGCGATTTCAAGGAAGATGGAAAGGAAGAATAGCTGTTTGGTCATCGCGATAATTTCTTCGTTGGACGTGAATAAATGCATGATTGGTTCGGAAAATACATAGATTAAAATACTGACAAAGACAGCGATCACGAGGCCGATTTTCCAGCTGCGCAAACCTTGCTTATAGGCTTTATCGACTTCTTTTGCACCAACTGCTCGTCCGATAATAATTTGTGAGGCTTGTCCAATCGCTATCGCAAATAGCGCGACGAATTGGCTAACCGTTGAAGCATACACTTTTGTGGTGAGGGCGTCGGTTCCCATCAAGGCTATGATTGCGGTAACAATGAGTTGGGAGCCTGCATATGACATATTTTCACCTGCAGAAGGCAAACCTAATCGCAAAATGGAATACATCGTTCGGCGTGATAAATCTTTGAACTTCTTCCATTTGAAGCGGTAATCAACGTGGCGATGGAGTAACCAGACAGATAGGAAAATGGCGATTGTGTTACCAAAAACGGTAGCTAATGCGACGCCTGTTACGCCTAAATCTAAGAAGGCAAGGGGGCCGTACAAAACGAGATAATTCCCAATAACCGTGATGATACCGGCT
The DNA here is from genome assembly GCF_003534205.1 of Listeria weihenstephanensis. Classification (NCBI taxonomy): domain Bacteria; kingdom Bacillati; phylum Bacillota; class Bacilli; order Caryophanales; family Listeriaceae; genus Paenilisteria; species Paenilisteria weihenstephanensis. Next base: position 806,335 of record NZ_CP011102.1, read on the forward strand.
AAAACGGGGATATACATAGCTTGGCGAACATGACCGTGTGTCCGCAAAATTGGCATAATGGCATAGGGAATTGCGGTCAATATCGATGCGCCACCGATAATTTCTAAAAATGGAGCGCCAACTTCCACTAAATGTGCATCAAGACCCATCCAGGTTAAGAATTGAGTCGATAGGAAAATGAAAATGAGGCTGACAATCGCGCCGATAACGACGGAAAATACGATGCCATTTGTAATGACCTGTTCAATGAGTTTATGTTTTCTAGCACCGATCATTTGTGCGACTAGAATCTGAACGCCGACACTAATGAAGGCAAACATAATAACGGAAAGAACGAGAATCTGATTGGCCACACCGGTCGCAGCAACCGCATCATCGGAATAATGTCCTAGCATAAAAACGGTGACATAGCTTATCATGACACGCAAAAATTGCTCGATAAAAATGGGCCAAGCGAGTGAGAATAAACTTAATTTTGTCGCTGTCTGACCTTTGTCCATAGAATCCGGCTCCTTTCGTCTCTTACTTTATAAATACAATATCCCTATTATAAGGCAGGTGGAGGCTAAAGTATAGACTAATCGGCAAATGACAATGAACTGTAACAAATCATTTAGGAATCGAGGTATCAGCACGTAAAATATAGAGAAGCTGTTCGGACATATAGGCGGGGGAATCGGCAAAATCGTGTTGCACCCAATATACAATCAATCCAAAAATGGCATGCGACTGGTAGCTGGCAAAAAGCTCTGGATCAGCATTGCCACCGTCAAAAACTAAATCGCGCAAGGCAATACGCTTGATCACATCGCATAGCTGATTTTGAAAGCCGATACGCAATTTTTCGTTGATCGCTTGCTTATAAAATAAGGGGTACGCATATACATGATCGAAAATTTTAACCATCGTAGGCGTCAACGTTTCCACAGAAAAATGCTCTGTTTTCAAATAAGGGTCTTGGTATGCGATTTCAAGATCAGCGAGGACATCCGAGATTATTTCATCCAGCAGATCTTCTTTTGCTTGATAGTGTTTATAAAAAGTGCCTCTATTTACGTCTGCGCGCGTCACGATATCGGTGACGGTGATTTTTTTGAAGTCTTTTTCGTCTAGAAGTGTGAGAAGCGCATGCGAAAAGGCAGCCTTTGTTTTTTTAATACGCCGATCTGGTTTTTGATTTTCCATCATTTTTTCACGTCCTTTTTTTAACTTAGTATACATATACCGCAAAAGTGATGCTTAAGCAACTAAAAGCGCTTTCATTAACTATTGAAATGACGAGTGTGAAGGGGCTATACTTAGGATATAGAGGTTATACTCTTGCGCAATTAAATTTGAGGAGGAAAAAATCATGGGAAAATTAGCTGGAAAAGTTGCTGTTGTCACTGGCGCAGCATCAGGAATGGGACGCCAAATTGCTTTACTCTACGCGAAAGAAGGCGCTAAAGTTGTCGTTGCGGATATTCAACTCGAGGCGGCGGAAGAAACGGTAAATGAAATCAAAGCGATAAATGGGGAAGCTTTGGCAGTAGTTGCCAATGTAATGAAGGAAGACGATATACGGGCGATGATTGACAAGGCGGTCGAAGTCTACGGCACGCTCGATATACTTGTAAATAATGCGGGAATCATGGATAATTTTGTTCCTGCGGGTGACATCACAGACGACTTGTGGGATCGCGTTTTTGCGATTAATATAACTGGTGTGATGCGGACGACGAGAAAAGCACTGAGTATCTTTGAAGAAAAAGAAAGTGGTGTTATTGTGAATATCGCATCAGCTGGTGGGTTGTTTGGCTCACGTGCTGGCGCGGCTTACACAGCTTCGAAACATGCCGTTGTTGGCTTTACAAAAAATGTTGGCTTTCAGTATGCGACGAAGAATATTCGTTGTAACGCGATTGCTCCAGGGGCTGTAAACACGAATATCGGAACAACGATTTACGCGCCAGATGCATTTGGTCAAGAACGGGCGATGATTGGTATGGGGACGAACCCACGGGCTGGAGATGCCTCGGAAATTGCAAAAGTTGCCTTATTCTTAGCATCCGATGATTCGAGCTTTGTCAATGGTACTGTAATCACCGCTGATGCTGGATGGACCGCCTATTAAACGAATCAAAAAATGGCTTCTAGCAACCTTGCTGGAGGCTTTTTTTGTTCTCGCTTGACATTCCAGAACTTAGTAATATACTTAGTTAAGTAAACTAAATAAAAGGAGGCAAGGAAGTGCAAAATTCGGGGGAAGATTTAGGCCAATCCGTTGTCAAAGCGTTCATGAATTTTAAACGAGCTGAATTGCAAAATTTTAAGGTTCCTGGTTTAAAACGTTCTGAAACACGATTCCTATTTATGCTACATCACGGTTTACAACATAAACAAGACAAGCTGGGTATGAAAGTAGCAGATGTGACAGCGATTCTAAAGGTATCTAAACCAAGCGTAACACAGCAAATCAACGCCTTAGAAGAGAAAAAATTGATCATTCGCAGCCAAGATCCAGTGGACAAAAGAGCCGCGTATATTCGGCTTACAAAAGAGGGAGAATCAGTAGTAGAAGAAATTATTTCAACTTTTCACAAGAATTTTGAGGATATGACCTCTTTTTTGGGTAAAGAAGAAATGGAGAGATTAATTTCACTACTTGATAAGCTAACAGAGTATCTCAACACAAAAGCTGAGAACGAGGAGGTATAAGCAACGCTATGATGAAATTAATGAAGCGAATGGGCGCCTATAAGTGGGGAATAGTGCTAGTTTTAGTTATGACTTTTGTACAAGTTATCGGCCAGCTCTATTTGCCAACACTAATGGCAGACATTATTGACAAAGGAGTTGCAAAGGGCGACACGGCCTACATATGGAAAGTAGGACTAGAGATGTTACTCATTTCTGCCCTATCTGGAGGTCTTTCGGTTGTCATCGTGTATTACGCATCCAAGATTTCGATGGGATTTGGACGCGACTTGCGTGATAAAATTTTTGGTCGGGTAGAAAATTACTCGTTACAAGAATTTGACAAAATCGGAACGGCGTCTCTTATTACGCGCTCAACCAATGATGTTGTGCAAATTCAAAATGTACTGTACATGATGCTACGAATGATGGTGATGGCGCCAATTATGTTAATCGGTGGCGTCTTCATGGCTGTCGGTAAGGACGCGAAACTGTCCCTTATTTTTGTAGTCGTATTGCCAATTTTATTGATTTTGGTAGTACTTATCGGTGGAAAAGCGATGCCGATGTTTAAATCTCTTCAAAAGAAGATGGATAAACTGAACCAAGTTATCCGTGAAGGTTTGACGGGGATTCGTGTTATTCGCGCGTTTAATCGTGGCGATGACGAGTTGAAGAAATTTGACGGAGCCAATGAGGACTACGCGAAAACTGCGGTCGGCGTTAACAGATTGCTATCGCTTATGAGTCCAATGATGATGTTGATCATGAATTTGACAACAATTGCTATTATTTGGATTGGTGCGAAATTTGTCGGTGATGGTAGCATGCAAGTCGGTGATTTGATGGCCTTTATCCAATATGCAACACAAATTATGATCGCGTTTATGATGGTTTCCGCTGTATTTATTATGATTCCACGTGCAGCAGCATCGGCAGAACGTATCAATGAAGTGTTGGAAATGGACACTGAAATTCATGATCCGAATGATCCTAAAACAGCAATATCTCCAGTTTCATTGGAATTTGATCATGTCACTTTCCGCTATGAAGGTGCTGAAAAAGCTGTTATTGAGGATATTTCTTTTAAAGCCAAGGCTGGGGAGACAATCGCGATTATTGGTAGTACGGGGGCTGGGAAGTCCACGATGATCAATATGATTCCACGTTTTTACGATGTGGCTGAAGGCGCGGTTCGTGTTAATGGCGTGGACGTGAAAGAAATGACACAAGAAGAACTACGTATGAAAATCGGTCTTGTGCCTCAAAAAGCGATGTTATTTACGGGCGACATTGAGGAAAATATGCGTTACGGAAACGAAAACGCGACCGAAGAAGAAATTTGGGCGGGTCTGCGTACAGCGCAATCAGAAGATTTTGTTTCGAAATTGTCGGATGGCCTAAAAAGTCGTGTCGAACAAGGCGGAAATAACTTCTCCGGTGGTCAAAAGCAACGTTTGGCGATCGCGCGTGCTTTGATTCGTAAACCGCAAATTTATATCTTTGATGATAGTTTTTCAGCGCTTGATTTTAAAACCGATTCGTTATTGCGTGCAGCTTTAAAACCTGAAACGCGCGAATCTGTTACCATTATTGTAGCGCAACGTATTACATCCGTAATGGATTCAGATCAAATCATCGTTGTCAATGAAGGTAAAATTGCCGGAATTGGTACGCATGAAGAATTGAAAGAAACGAACACGATTTATCAAGAAATCATGAGATCACAATTGTCAGAGGAGGAGATAGCATGAGTCCAGGACCAGGATCAGGTGGACCAGGCGGAGCTGGAAGAGTAGTCATGCCAACCGCTAAGCCTAAGGATTTTAAGAAGTCCTTGTTCCGCTTATTAGGATATATGAAACCGCGCGCTATCTCGCTTATTGCAGTGCTGATTCTCGCGATATTGTCTACGATTTTCAATATTTTTAGCCCGAAAGAACTCGGTAAGGCGACCACTGAAATTTTTACAGGTGTGATGACGCCAGCTGGGATTAATTATGATAAAATTTTCGATATCCTGTTTATTGTTTTGATGCTGTATCTAGGTAGCTCGCTATTTAGTTTCTTGCAACAGTATGTTATGTCGAGTGTGGCGCAACGTACGGTTTATGATATGCGTAAAGAGTTGAAAGAGAAATTGGGACGTTTACCGCTTCGTTACTACGATACGCGTTCGAATGGTGATATTTTAAGCCGTTCTGTCAATGACATGGATAATATCGCAAATACGCTGCAACAGGCGTTGACTCAGGCGATTACGGCGATTGTACAAATTATCGGTGTCTTGATTATGATGTTAACAATTAGTTGGCAGATGACGCTGATTGTTGTTGCAACAGTGCCACTTAGTATTCTACTTGTAGCGATTGTAGCTAGTCGTTCGCAAAAATATTTCGGCGCGCAACAAAAAAATCTTGGTGTGCTAAATGATCACGTGGAAGAAACGTTCGGTGGTCATACGGTAGTCAAGGCGTTTGGACAAGAGAAAAAGACATTAGCAACGTTCGATGTTGTAAACAATGATTATTATGTTGCTGCTAAAAAAGCGCAATTTATCTCTGGTATCATGATGCCGTTAATGCAATTTGTTGGTAACCTTGGTTATGTGGCGGTCTGTGTTGGTGGTGGTATTTTTGTAACAAATGGTTCGCTTCAAGTCGGTGATATCCAAGCGTTTACACAATACGTACAACTATTTTCACAACCAATTTCAAGTGTGGCTAATATCTCGAACGTTATCCAATCTACAATGGCTTCGGCTGAACGTATTTTTGAAGTATTGGATGAAAAAGAAGAAGAAGACATTATTCCAGCAACTGTGGAACATCACGCGGGAGAAGAAGATCGTATTGTCTTTGATCACGTGAAATTTGGTTATACACCAGATAAACCACTGATGCATGATCTTAATATTGATGTCAAAGAAGGACAAATGGTTGCGATTGTTGGTCCTACTGGGGCAGGTAAAACAACGATTATCAACTTGCTTATGCGTTTTTACGATGTTGATGGCGGTGGTATTCGTCTTGGCGGTGTCGATACGCGTGACATGACGAAAAATGATGTTCGGGATAAATTCGGAATGGTACTTCAAGATACGTGGTTATTTAACGGTACCATTGCGGAAAATATTGCTTACGGACGCGATGATGCAACGATTGAAGAAGTAGTTGAAGCGGCAAGAGCAGCATATGCCGACGATTTCATCAGACGTTTACCAGAAGGATATGACACTATTTTGAACGAAGAAGGTTCGAATATTTCACAAGGACAAAAACAATTACTAACAATTGCTCGTGCACTGCTTTCTGATCCAAGTATTCTAATTCTTGATGAAGCAACATCAAGCGTCGATACACGGACAGAACTGAACATTCAACTTGCGATGGGGAACTTGATGGAAGGGCGTACTAGTTTTGTAATTGCCCATCGTCTATCCACAATTCGTGACGCTGATTTGATCCTAGTTATGAATCACGGGAATGTTATCGAGCAAGGAACACATCAGGAATTACTTGATAAAAATGGTTTCTATGCGGATCTTTATAATAGTCAATTTTCAGACGATCAAGCCGTCTAAGTTCTCTCAGGCGAACGACAAACGCTTATTGTTGGGGTTGTTCGAAGTAAAACGAGTTACAAACTCCAATATGCAAGGGAACAGAGTGAGCTTGCCATCCTTAAAAAAACTGTGCTACGGTGCTCAGGTACAGTCGTACATTCCGCTCCGTTGCTCGGCTTTGCCTAGCATCTAAGCATTTGTCGTCCGCCTGAGGTGTGGCGGTGACTGCAACGCTTGGGCGAAGAGATTAGAGAATAAAAATTTTTAGAATCAGGAAAAACCGCGTTACATGATGTATCTCCAAACTTCAGCGTGACGACAAATACTTAGTTTCAAGGCAAAAGCGAGTACCAGGGCGGAGCGTACTAGAGTACGTGAGCACTGGAACGGAGCTTTTAACGACGAAAATGAGTGTTTGTCGTCACGCTGTATTTTGTTTGGTGGTGCTTTTTTGTGGTAACATAGTTGGGAAGTTACTTTTATGAGGAGTGATCGTTGTGAGGATTCATGTGATGGGGGCGTCGGGGGCTGGGACGTCAACGCTTGGTAAGGCGCTGGCTGATAGGCTTGGGGTGGTTTTTTTTGATACGGATGATTATTATTGGGAGGAGAAGTTTTCTGTCAAACGGGCGATTGAGACGCGACTTGAGATGATGCGGCGGGATTTTATGACGCGTGAGGATTGGGTGTTGTCGGGAGCGCTTTCTAATTGGGGAACGCCGCTGGAACCGCTTTTTGATATAGTCGTATTTTTAGAGGTGCCGCGGGATGTGCGATTGGAACGCTTGGTCAGACGGGAACGGGTGCGGTATGGCGAGGCGATTTTGCCAGGAGGAAGTAGGTATCAGGAGCATCTGGAATTTGTTGCGTGGGCGTCGCGGTATGAGGACGGGGATGTAGATGTTCGGAGCAAGAAATTGCATGAGACTTGGTTTCAAAGGTTGGAATGCCCTGTGTTACGAATTACTGGGGATATGACAGTCGAGGAAGAAGTGGGGCTGGTTTTGACAGAGCTTCAATCAAAGTAAAAAGACTATAGAGCGCATCCATTTTTTGCGGATGCTTTCTATAGTCTTTCATGCAGTGCTTTATCTTTAGATTTTGATGGTAGTTGGGCTTTGCTTTGTTAAAGTCGGTTTGCGAGAAGTTTCGCTCGTTCTTAACTTTTTTAGTGTTCCATTTGTGCGAGGCTAGCTTTTCAGAAAATAGTTGGTTTAAAACTATTGTAAGCATTTCCTTGAGTTCTATCACATTCATTTTACCACAGAATTATTTTTACGTCCCTACTTTATAAATAAGGCATAATCGTTAAAAATAACGGGAGCATCATGGATATCTTTTTTTGCAATGATCATGCTGTTTTTCTCTGCGTCATGTTTAAACATCTGAAAAAGTGGAACCTTATAAAGATAAGTAGGGGGGATTTTGTTGTGAAAAAAGTATGTTGGAGTATAGCTGTTGTTTTTCTAGCTTTCGGAATTGTTTTTGCAGTTGGAGGCAAGGCAGATGCGGCGACGAACGATGCGCAGCGTTTTAAAACAGTTGGGGCAAATAAGCAGCTGATTTTGGTGACGACGCCGGGTTACAAGTCAAACAAGGCAACGATTCAGACATTTGAGCGAGATAGTAAGGGCGTTTGGCAGCGTAAGGCGTTGATGTACGGATTTATCGGCCGGGATGGTTTTGCGACGACGATGAGGGAAACGGTCGTTCAAAGTCCGCGTGGGAAGTTCACGCTAGGTACGGCGTTCGGTCGCTATGCTAATCCGGGGACGAAGATGCCTTACCGCAAAACGAGTACGCGCGATGTTTGGGTGGATGATAGCAAGTCGAAGCTTTACAATTCGTGGCAGGTACTTCCGGTCAATAATCGCTGGAAATCTGCAGAAAAATTGTATCAGCCAGCGTATAATTATGCGTTCGCGATTAACTATAATCCACTGAGAAAACCAGGCTGGGGCTCGGCAATCTTTTTCCACGTATCTAGCAGTTACACGATGGGTTGCACAGGAACAAGCCAAGCGAACGTCGTTAAAATTCTGAAATGGCTCGATCCGAAGAAGAAACCGGTAATTATTCAATCGCCACGGACGGAATTGAGTAGATATTAAGCAAGTCAGGCCTTCCAAATTTGGAGGGCTTTTTATTTTGGGCGTATATCGAATCATGGGATCTAATTCCAAAATAAATACATTTTCTCTTGTTTTTCGACTCTACATGTGTAGTTTTTGTGAAGTGTTGCATAATAGAGGCACTTTTGGCAAGTTGAGAATGGCGGAATAAGTTGTGAATATGTTAATTTTGGATTATAAAGTGTGGAAATGGAGGAAACAATACAAAATGAAGCGAATGAAAGCAGTACGAATTGGCACTATATTGATGTTGCTCAGCGGAAGTCTTTTGGTGAATAGTTCGGTATATGCGCAAGAGAAGGAACCAATCCAGGATGTTAGTGAGAAAATAGCGGTCAAAGCAACAAATGAAGCAAAAACCTTTGAAGAGTGGTTTGAGGATAGAGATTTATCTAGTTCTGTGGCTCACGTATTTGGGAAGAATAGAACAGATACTATTACACAAGCTGAACTGGCTAGAGTGACCGAGCTGCCTGTTGGAGAAGGCTTTGGACTTAGTGGTGTCACCTCATTTAAAGGGATAGAACATTTGACTAATTTGACGCGTCTCTATGTACACTATAATTCTACATTGCAAGATCTGACGCCATTAGCTAAAGCAAAAAACCTGGAATACCTTGAATTGAGCTGTAGAGCATTGGAGGATATTAGTCCATTGGCTAATTTGCCTAATTTAACAACGCTTTATTTAGAAGATACATTAGTAGAGGACATTACACCGTTAGCTAATATAACCACGCTGAATACATTGGGTATTTATGAGACCCGTAATTATAGGGATGAGCATGGCTTAGTATCGGATTTAACACCACTTCAAAATTTGAGCGAATTGCGGAGATTAACAATTTATAGACAGTCTGTGAAGGAGTTACCTGAAGGATTTAGCCAGTTAAACCTGTATAGTTTGGACATGAGCGATAATGTTATTCAAGATATTGGTATGTTGCAAGGAATGAAAAATTTGTACATTTTGGATTTGTCAGTCAACCAGATAGAAGATGTGACTCCATTACGCGATTTAGTAAATACAAAATATCTGGATTTGACGTCCAACAAGATAAAAGACGTGACACCATTGCAAGGGTTGGAGAAGCTGTCTTTGTTAAGAATTTATAACAATAAAATTGCTGATTTCAGTAGTTTAGGTAAATTAAAACTAGATGAGTTTGGGGCAGATATGCAATATGTAACTTTACCTACTCAAAAAGTAGTTGCAGGTGAAGATTTGGTTGTTCCAGATCAGATACGGGATATTAAAGGTAATAGGCCAGAAAAAATTACTCCCGATAATGGTGGTAGCTATGATGCGGAAGAAGGAGTAATTCGATGGAAGGGTTTAGTAGGAGAAGGGGAAGTATTCTATGAATTTTCTAGTCCAGGAATGTCTGGCGAAGTTACCATACCTTATGAAGTTGTTAAGGAACGCTCAGTTCGATTTTACAAAAACGATGGGGAACAACAAGCACCTATTATAAAATCAGTTTTACCTGGGGAGCGCGTGACAGAGATTGCAAGTCCGAGTAGAGCAGGATATGAATTTCTTGGCTGGTATCGGGATATAGATGGTCAGTTAACACCTTGGGGTTTTGAACAAGATGTGATGCCAGATGAGAACATACTTTTGCAAGCGAAATGGCAATTACGTTCCTTCGAGTTAGACTATGACGGTAATGGTGCGGATAACCTGTTGCCAGAGAAACAAAGCTTTGATGTATCGGAGGGCGTACGTATAACGAGTGTAACTCCAACACGTGAGGGCTATAAATTTATTGGATGGAATACGGAAAAAGATGGTTCAGGACAAGACTATTTAGCAAATGACGTGCTGCGATTAGCGAATGATACTATATTATATGCTCAATGGGAAAAGCAGAATTATGCATATCATTTAATCGGCAATGGTGGCGATTTAGTAGGTCCAACTAGTCAGCAGGTTGGATTTGGGGAGTTGCTTGTTCCTCCCGAAGATCCGATAAGAGAAGGTTATACATTCACAGGGTGGATGCGAGAAACTGGCGAAGAACAAGTTCTATGGGATTTTAACACAATGACTATGCCTGCGACGGAGATATGGCTTGTAGCACAGTGGAAAAAAAATCCGCCAGCCCCTGTTAATCCAAACCCGGTGGAAGAAAAACCGGAGCAGCCAACACTGGAAGAACCGCCAAGTACCAATACGAGTGTGATAAAACCAGTGAAGGTACAAGCCGTGGGAACATCACAGCCAGAGTCTAGCATTATAAATAGTACCACGGTAACTTCATTCATAATAGATGATTTACGCGGTGAAGAGTCTACACTTAAGGGATCAGCAACAGAAGAACAACTACCTAAGACTGGAGATACAAGCATTTCATCTCTTTGGTTGATTTTATTAGGCAGTAGCGCAGTCTTTTTAGGAATTCAACGTTTGAGAAAATAATAATGTATATCTTTCCAAAGTCTGATTACTATTTAGCTAGACTTTGGGATGCTATAAAAAAAGAGAAAGAGGCGAAGAAAAATGGTAAAGAGAATAGTAGTAACAGAATCAAATGAAATAAAGGAAATAATTAGAACTGGTAAATCTATGGCAAATAGTAATAGATTAAACTGGGGAAAAATCTGTGCATGGGTTAAAGCATCAGAAGAAGATGTCATTTTGTATCTTCCAGCAGGTGAATATTTTTTTGATGCAGAAATAGAGTTGGTCTCGAATATCATCATACAAGGAGAGATAGGAGTAGATCATAATGGTGAGCCTGTTCATCTAACAAGCTTAACTTTTATAAACCAAACACAAGGAATTTCCTCTAAATTGGACGCGAAGCCCAAACTAAATGATCTTAATTTTGAGCAGCTACAAAAAAATTATTTAGCCAGTTTTTTAACGAATGTAACTATTAAGGATTTAGTAGTGCAATATGGGCCTCTTGTACCAAAAGTGGACCATTTAAAAAAAAGTGATCCCTCAGAAGGAAAAAGCCTTATACGTGTCAACCGACCTTATGAAGGGAATTATGATAAATATGGCGGAATAAGCAACATCACAATTTCTAACGTTCATGTGAAGGCAGAGCAGCGTGGACATGTAGCGATGAATCTTGGTGGAATTACTAACTTACTTGTGAAAGATTGTCTAGTAGAAGGTTCAGGATTAGGTACTGGGATTGGCGTGGAGTATTCTACTAAAGTTATCATCGAAAATAATTGTGTCAATGATAGCGGTCGCTCAGGCATTCAGCTTTACCGAGGAAATACGGATTGTATTATTCGCGGAAATAGGGTCACAAACTGGATGCAACGTTTTGGTGTACGGCATTATGTTTGGGGAACGGCTACTGTACCGGCTAAAATGTTTGATGCTGGAATCGATAGTTACGGTCCTCACAATCAGCAAATTCAAATCATCGGAAATTCTGTTATTGTCGATACTGCCCCAGACGCTCCTAATCCATGCAATCCTTTAATCGAATCCGTGATAACGCAGCTGGAAAATGCAGATGAAAAGCCAAGTAACATAAAACCACTACCAACAAGCCCAATGTCATATTACCAAGCATTTCGTCTCAGTGGCGCAAAAGATGTAATCATCGAGGATAACACTGTCGATATGAATAGCCGCGACATCTTCGGTTTTCTGTTCGTAGCAGAGCGTATATTTGATAATGTTCTTGGTGGGGAAGAAGTTACGACGCCTACTAATATCATCGTTCGCAATAATAAAACGTGGAAAGCATCGGGTCAACTAGGTTATCCTATCCGTCTCTTTTATATCCAAGAAACCAATGGTATCGGTATTTCGATAACAAATAACGAGTTCCACATAAAAGGTACAATCGAACAGCGATCTGATTTGACAAATCCATATCGATCCCCTAAGTTTTGTGAAGTAAGGACGTCCTCGGATAAAGTTGTGCTAAAAGATAATACGATTTTATATGAGCCGTTAGATCCAGCAGATTCTGAATGGACGCCAATCACTAAACTTGTCGCGGTTACGGGGCCACAAGAACCAGTTACAATTCTTCAAAAGCTAGCTTTGATTCAAAATTTTGTGAAGAAATATAGTACGGATATAACCGAGCCAACTATTTCGGTTGAGGGACGAATCAATGTATTGGAAACAACGTGGGTAGAATCATTGCCTTTTGATGACAAGAAGGATTCTATTTATATGGGACATTATTATGGGCCAGTTCAGCAAGTTCAGATTTTTAAGAACGGGGTATTTCACATGCAGGCATTAGTAGAGGACGGGATGTACAGGGTTCAGAATGCCAAAATATATCTACAGGATCAGCAGGCTAATTATGAAGTGGTTGGTTTAGATCATTTAGGTGAGATTATGGAACGGAAAACGATTGAATTTACTTCAGTTATGTATGCGCTTTCTACTGATGCTTACTTCGCTGGTGAGGAGAAAATACAGGGGACGTATGGGAAATCATTTTCGCGATTGGCGTTATGGATAAATGGAAGAGAGGTTATAAAAAATGCAATATCAGAGCAAACGGGCTCTTTTTATTTCGATATGAGTAGTGTGCCAGATGTGGCGGGTTCAGAACTTGAAGTGTGCGGTTTTGATAAGGATGGGCAGGAATTGGCGCGTATTACAGTGTCTGTATTGGATTATCGTTTATCGGTGGACGCGTATACGCTTGGTAATGAGATGATGACGGGGAGTTTCGGGAAAGATACAGCCTATGTTCGGTTATGGATTAATGGTGCGGTGAAGCAGCAGGCTACGATGGATTGGGAGACAAGTCGCTTTACGTTTCAAAATGTGGCTAGTTTTATCAAGAATATTACGGATGCAGTGGAAATCATTGCGGTAGATGAGAAATATATGGAGCACGGGCGAATCACGGTAAGCCTTAGTAGAGGCATCAATTATACACTAGCTATTCAGGATTATATACTAGAAGACGATAGCTTGATGGGGATATATGGTCATGATATATTTCAGGTGCGTTTATTTGTGAATGAGCAAGTGAAGCAACAGGCTAAGCTAAATATGGAGGGACAAACTTTTCAATTTGTAAACGTCAATAGTTTAGTCAGGAGTCAAGATGATTCGATGAAAATAGTAGCGATCAATAAATTTTATACGCCGGTTCAAACGCTTCCTGTACGTGTGCTGGATTTTAGTATCACTGCAAATGACTATACGCGCAAAGAGGAAGAATTGACGGGAACGTATGGCGCGAGTGTACATTCTTTGATTTTGCAAGTCAATGGCATGCGAAAACAGACGATAACAGGTGGAAATTCCGGTGTGTATCGTTTTACTAATATATCAGGTTACATCACCAAAATAACGGATGAAGTGACAATAATAGCTATGGATGAAGACGGAAAAGAAGTTCGAGCGATTGGCGTGAACGTTTTGGAATATGTCTCTGATTATGGACTAGATGCAGATACATACACGTTTGGGGAGGATATACTAACTGGATTATTTGGCCGAGATATAAACCGAATCCGTCTGTGGGTCAATGGAAAAGTCGTGGTGCAAGCGGCGACATCTAATGGTAAGTATACGATTACAAAAGCGGCTAACTATATCCAAAACGCCTTGGATATAGTGGAACTAATAGGTGTCGATTCCAATTATACAGAGGTGCAACGAATCAAGGTGAGTATTCAACAGAAAGCCAATTTCACACTAACTGTGAATCCATACAAACTAGATGATGAGCAATTAACAGGTAGTTATGGAACAGATATTCATGAAGTACGGCTTGTTGTCGATGGAAAAACAGTAGCTCAAGCAACAAAAGCAGCAGGTCAGTTCACTATTTCCAATGCTACAAATCTACTTAAAAATGCAAATGTAGCAGCTATTCTTGTTGCTGTTGATACGAACTACAGTGAAGTTAATCGAATCCGCGTAGTGATATATGATCAACGTTTAACAAATTCAACGTACATGCTGGGTAGTACAATGCTAAAAGGAACATACGGTAGCGATATTTTTCGTGTGCAGTTGTGGATTAACGGAAAAAGCAGCTCCTTCGCCTCTACTAAAAATGGGATTTACAGTTGGCTGGATGTTCAAAAGACAATAGTTAAAGTCACTGATAAAGTAGAAGTCGTAGCATTAGATCAGCAAAATAAAATAGTCAATCGATTGGCGATTAAAATAATAGATTACACATTGACAAACAAAGCCTATAGATTTGGGGCATCGGAGTTAACAGGAACTTTTGGGAAAGATTGTAGCCGGATTCGTCTATCTGTTAATGGTAATATCGTGGCGCAGGCAACATTAACAGGGAATACATATCTTTTTACAGACTGCCAAACAAAGATTAAGAAGAATACGGATAAAGTCGAACTCATTGCTGTTGATCACATCTATACTGTCGTTAATCGCAAAGCAGTTGAAATAGGGAAATAATTAAAGGGTAAGGACATCCAATGATTGAAACGTGGAGGTCCTTTTCTTGTGTTCACTAGTGCGCATCGTTTAACCTTTTTTAAATTCGGGTATTAATTACCAATCAAGAAGCGGTGAATTTTGCCGAAATTAAAGGAGGAACAAATCATGCGGCCTATTCTGAAATGGATGGCGCTGATAGTCATGATGGTTCTATCGATATGTACCGCAACGATAGCACAAGCAAGTTCCGCAGATTCCTTAGAGGCAACCCATCTAAAAACGACCCCCGTTACGGTAAGTAAATATCCGAGCGCATCATCTCTACCAGCGCAGGCACCAACGACGGCGATTCCAAAAGTTAGCGCTATGCCAACAACGAACCGTGTTTTAGTTATTTTAGTGAGTTTCAAAGACGCGGCAATCAAGCAAAGCGAAGCAAGTTGGAATCAGAAGGTTTTTAGTACGACGAGTAAATCAGTACGACTTTATTACACACAAGCGACGAATGCCAAAATTAATCTCGTTCCAGCGAATGAAACGTCTGGTACGGCGAATAATGGCGTGGTCCGGGTGACGTTGAATCGTAACCATCCTAGGACTGGCGCTGCAATCGATACGCGCAATCAATATATTGTTCGGGACGCTTTAATCGCAGCGAATGGTTTTGTTAATTTTGCGCAATATGATGCGAATAAAAATGGACGTATCGATGCGAGAGAGCTACATGTAATGACGATTGTGGCTGGGCAGGAACGGGCGTATACAAACACTCCGATTTCAGTTTGGGGGCATATGTGGGGAATGAATACAAATGTTACGCCCAAATTGGACGGCAAAACGTTTTTCACGTACACACAATTTGGCGAGATGCACGGTACGCATATGGCAACGATTGGTGTGATCACGCATGAGCTTGGACACGATTTAGGCTTGCTGGATCTTTATAACACGAACGGCACAGGAAGTGGGCTTGGCGTTTACAGTTTGATGGCAAAAGGCGCTTGGGGAACGCAGCCTGGCGATAGCTATCCAGGACAGACACCAGTGCTTTTAGATGCTTATTCCAAAGTCAAAATTGGCGCTGTGACACCTCGAGTTGTAGGCACAACAACGTCTTCCGTTCAAAACGTTTACGCAGGAACAACAATTTTACGTGTGAATACGAGCTCCGCAAAAGAGTACTTTTTAATCGAAAATCGGCAGTTTACCGGTTTTGATCGCGCGCTTATTGGAAAAGTTTTTAAAGGAGGCATCGCGATTTATCATGTGAATACGAATTATGGTAGCAATCAAACGATCGGCAAACAACTTGTCACGCTGATTGAAGCGAATCAGGGAATCATAGGCTACTCGCAACTAAATAGTGGCAATACCGCAATGTCCGACGCTCTTTACTACGTTGGCACGGGATCTCGAGGAAAAGCGCAACAGATCTATTTGAATAATCGCACAAAACCGTCGAACCGCCTCAGTAATGGCGTTTATCCAAATTTCTCATTCAAAGTCAATTCCAAGTCAGGAACTGCGATGTCCGTCACGATTGGCCCAGCGTATCCAGTGACAGCGATCGCACTTAATCGTAGCGGTGTTTACATCAAAAAGAATGCCTCTTTCCAGATGAGCGCAACCATCGCACCAACCAACGCATCGAATAAAGGAATCGCGTGGACAACCTCGAATGCAAAAATTGCGACAGTAGATGCAAAAGGTAAGATAACCGGGAAAGCGGTTGGTACAGCTACAATCACAGCACGAACATTAGACGGCTCTAAAAAGGATACCGTGCTCATTAAAGTAACGAATTAAATCAGCTTGACAAATTAGTAAGGTGCCTTTATAATATAAAACAAAGGTACCTTTTAATTATGTCTAATGACGAAAAAACAATCAAATGGAGGAATTACAAATGAGCGAAACAGAAAACAATTTGATGAAACAATTTATTCAATTTAACCGGATGCTGCACCATTACCAAATCCACAATTTACGAAGTGCAGGACCATTCGGCAACCCATATCGAGGTCAAGGACGCGTGCTATCCATTTTGAAAATGAAACCAGAGATTACACAGAAAGAATTGGCATATTTGCTTGATATGCGTAACCAATCATTAGGCGAGTTATTGACGAAGCTGGAAAAAAGCGAATACATTACGCGCGAACCATCAGAAGCAGACCGCCGTGTGATGAATGTGAAATTGACCGAAGCTGGTGCCGAGGCAGCGGAGCAAAGTAAAGATAACCAAACCGACTATAACAAGATTTTCGACGTGCTAAAGGATGAAGAAAAGGCTAATTTGCACGATTATATGCACCGAATCACAGATGAACTTGAGAAAGAGTTAGGCGATATTGCCGGCGATGAAGCTTTCGAAGATCCACGGATGCAAGGTAGAGGCGGCTTCCCAGGCTTTGGCGGTGGAAGACCACACCCAGGCGGCCATGGTCACAGAGGCCATCATTGCGACCCAAGATTTTCTCGTGGTGAATATCCCGATTTTGGTGCTATGCGCGACGTAGACCATTTCGGACATCACGATTTTGAAAACCAAAAATAAGCATACAAAAGCGCGGTATAGAGCTTGGGATTATAACCCTAGACTCCATACTGCGCTTGTTTTCTTTATGAGAGAATAGCCTGTGCTAAGATTTTTTGTATTTCCACGACAGGTGCACCTTTTGAAAAATTGATGCTTGTGGAAGGGTCTGACTCACTAGAAATCCAGATTTTCAATTCCACATCTAAATCAAAATGGCCGGTTGTTTCGACGCTGAATCGGCTGATACTTTTATAAGGAATGGTTTTATATTCGGTTTTTTTCCCCGTCACGCCTTGCTTATCAACTAAGATCAGGCGTTTATTTGTGAAGGCTAGGGAGTTGCGGATGATTTTGTAGCCCGCAATAATTTCTTCATCGGGAATAAGGACATCCACTAGCTCCTTTTGAACTTCCTCTAAGTCTGTTGTAGATGCATTTCCCATAATTTTGTCTAAGAATCCCAACTGAATCTCCTCCTTGAATGATATTTATGATGCTGACACGCGTTTAGGTTTATAAACGGCCAGGTACGCTGCAACTACGATAAATAGCCATAATTGGAACGGGAAAAATAAGGCTAGTAAAAAAGCAGCGGCTAGCGGTTTCTTCAGAATCACAGCGCAAGAGGCTGTTGCAAAAATGGCGACGATGAATATTGGGTCAGCGGGAAGTATTTTCGTCAAGGCAAAACCTACGGCAATACTGGCAAAAATGATTGGGAAAATGTGACCACCGCGCCAACCTGTGCCGAGGCATATTCTTGTTACGAATAACTTGGCAAAACCAATGGCGAGTAAAAGATAGATAGACATTGAATCGTATTCTTTCGCGATTTCACCGACACCGTGTTCACCGGAGTAGAGCATGTTAGGCAGGAAGAAAGCGAAAACACCTAAAATCAAGCCACCACTTACGGCAAGCATAATGGGTTTGGATTGAATTTTCCGAGTTGCAAAGGTAATGCCAGTTTCGAAAAGGCCATATACTTTACCAAAATATTTGCCTGCGAGTAAGAGTGGAATTAGTAAGAGCAATTCTGGCCAAGAGATGGTAGCAGAGCCTAGATTTGCAAATGGGCTTGGGCCGTCATTAAGTTGCAGTAGGTAGTAGAAAACCAGAAAGCCTGCAGAAACGGAGAAGAAGTAAATAATTATTTTTTGGATATGTAACTTTTTACTTATGTTGTTAGCTTCTCCTTCTTGTGTAGAAGCAATTCCGAATAATGGCGAGGCAAAGATGATAGATAGCAATGCGCCGATTCCGAATTCGATGAGTGCGTCGCGCTGTTGGTATGTAAAATGGAGTTTATCGCCGACCCATGTTACAAGACCTGCGCAGATACTGACTAAAGCGGCCTCTGGACCAAGACTTGCGCCAAACATTAGTACGATCAGAGCGGCTACAAGGTTTCGCCAGAGTTTTCCTTGATAGGAAACGCGACCATTTGCATGAAATTCGCCCATGACTTCATCCATTTCACGCGGGTATGGCCCAATGTGTTTTCGTGATAGACCGACAAATACGCCGCCTAATGTACATATCAAGATTGGCCAAAATACGGGATCACCGAATAACGAAGCTCCTGCATCCCAGACAAGATAGATGAGGAAATTTACCAATCGGAGGAATAAGAAGGCGATAACGGCTACGAGCGTGCCTAGAATAATTCCGTATAAAGTTAGAACTAGTTGTAATCGAAGTTTCATGTTTTCCATACCCCCATGGTGCTACTTTATTTATTTTTCCTGAACTTTTTAAAGGCTAGCGTGATTAATGAACCCATAATAGCGGAGCCGAGGATGATGAAAACAAGTGGTGCATTGAAGTGCATAAATACGATGCTAACACGAACGCTATCCCAGTTGGCAAAGGCGAAAATAATAAATAGAATAGCAATGATAATCCCGATAATAGCTTTGACGGATATTTTTTTATTGGCCATGTGAAACCCTCCTTATCTTGAAACTTAAGTAAATAACAATTCCCTAGAATGATTTAGGCTAAACTTAGATACAGTTTGGATAAGCCGTTCATAAATTACTATACAATATAAATAGGCGGAACGGAACTATTATGTGCCTTTTTGTTGAATTTATTACTTGCATGAAAATGAAATCGAAAAAACCAGTAAATGCGCGAGAAGACGCAACACTTACTGGCTCGACCTTATTTCTCCTGTCTTAGTGAAACGGGTTTATCTAAAATTTCTTTCATGATGATAGCGTCTTGCATCTTACCACGAACACGTTTTTTCGTAACGGTATGGTGATGGTGCATGCGCGTCACATTTGTATCGGCATTTGTGATTGCATCTTTAATTACAGTATCTTTGTATCCCGATGGTTGCGGTTTTTTAGCAGGTGTTGTTTTAGTGCTGGAGCGGGTTTGAGAACGTTGCTTTGGGACTTTTGGAAGGTTGGATCTCTCCTCTTCCTCCTGCTCGGTTTCGGCTTTCTTGAAATAGCTGATGAGCCCGAAAAGAATCCCAATGATAACGACGGCGGTACCAAACCAATCACCAATATTATCAAAAATACTATCCATTTTCGTTACACCTTCTTTCTGAACTACGGTGGGAATTGTTCGAATAAAATGAGTTACAGCATCAATATGGATGTGAACAAAGTGAACATCCTACCCGCTAAACAACGACAATGCCCGCTAAACTTATTTGTCCTCTTTCGCAATAGCTTCTCGCATTGTTGAGGCTGTTCGAATAAAATGAGTTACAGCATCAACATAGATGTGAACAAAGTGAATATCTAATCCTTAACAACGACAATGCTCACCAAACTTATTTGTCTTCTTTCGCAATAGCCTCGCGCATTGTTGAGGCTGTTCGAATAAGATGAGTTATAGCATCAATATAGATGTGAACAAGGTGAATATCTAATCCTTAACAACGACAATGCTCACGAAACTTATTTGTCCTCTTTCGCAATAGCCTCGCGCATTGTTGAGGCTGTTCGAATAAGATGAGTTACAGCATCAATATAGATGTGAACAAAGTGAATATCTAATCCTTAACAACGACAATGCTCACGAAACTTATTTGTCTTCCTTCGCTATTGCTTCCCGCATTGTTGAGGCTGTTCGAATAAGATGAGTTACAGCATCAATATAGATATGAACAAAGTGAATATCTAATCCCTAATAACGACAATGCCCACTAAACTTATTTGTCTTCTTTAGCAATAGCTTCCCTCATTGTCGTATCCGCTTGAACATTATCCATACGGTAAATATCCATTGCGCCAAGGTTACCTTTTTCAAGTGCTTTTGCAAGGGCTCTTGGAACTTCGGCTTCGGCGGCAACTACGACTGCACGGTTTTCTTGTTCTAGTGCGATCGCTTCTGCTTTACGTTTGGATGCTGCGGCTTGTGCAACTTCCATGTCCGCGTTGGCTTTTTCGATGTCTAGTTTGGCTTTGATGTTATCGCCAATACGCATTTCGGCAATATCAATCGATAGAATCGTGTAGGCTGTGCCATCGCCAAGACCTTGTTCTTGTACTTTTTTCGAGATGCTGTTTGGATTTTCGAGTACATCGGTATGCTCGCGAGTTTCACCGACAGTTGAGACTACGGCTTCACCGACACGCGCGATAACGGTATCTTCACCGGCACCACCGACGATACGGTCGATATTGGATTGCACGGTAATTTGTGTGATAACTTTTACTTCAACACCGTTTTGAGCAACACCAGTAAATTCAGGTGTGCGGATAACTTTTGGTGTAACGGAAGTTTGAACGGCTTCTAAAACGTCACGTCCTGCAAGGTCAATCGCTGCGGCACGGCTAAAATCAAGTTGAATATTGGCACGGTGCGCGGCAATTAGAGCATCGACGGTTTTATCGACGTCCCCACCAGCTAAGTAATGGCTTTCCAGTTGGTTTACTTCTAGGTCAAGCCCGGCTTTTACAGCTTTAATTAGTGGTTTGACAACGCGGGAAGGAGTTACCCGGCGCAAACGCATGCCGACAAGTGTTCCCAATCCTACGCGAACTTGCGCGGAAATGGCGCTGATCCATAGGCCTACTGGTACTAGTGTGAAAAATATAATCAAAACTACAAGTACTAAAACTGCGATAATAATTGGTCCAATCATGAATTATCTTCCTCTCTTTTTAGGTCTTCGTTTACTAATACATAGCCAATATCAATGCCGACAACAACGATAGGAGTTCCTATATCTAAATAGCCGTCTTTTAACCTAGCGTCATACCATTCACCATCAATGATAACTCTGCCAATCGGTTTCAAAGTTGTCCCAGCTGTTCCATGCTTGTCCATCACTTTATCTCGTAGCGCTTTCATTCGTTCAATCTCGCTGTCCGCTAAGAAACCACGATGTACAAGTCCCCAAGATTCGCCGTATACAAGATCATCTTCGGTATATTCTCGCGACATTATGCTCACCATCCTCTTGATAATAGATTGCTTACTTCTAGTATAACCTATTTTGCGTTAGGTGTGGGGAGGAATGTGGAAATAGTATGAAATTATTTCAGGGAAGTAGTCGAACTGTATAAAAAGATACATAATACAACTAAAGATTGGAAAATGAAGATTGATTAACAGGGGATTATATAGTAATATATTCGTGTATAGATGACTAAATAATACTTAAATGGATAAAAAACCAACATAGGGGCTATACATTGAAAAAGGAGTAAATTATGAAACTATTAAAAGTTATTTTAATGATGTTTTTGCTACTATTTGCATCGGGATGTTCTTCAAACGAACTAGAGGAGCAAGGTATTGATTTAAATACTAGTGAAGCTACAAATCTAGTGTATGACGGGGCAAAGCTTGTGAAATTTGACATGAAAACTAAGATGTCATTAGGGGATTGGGACACCCGTGATAATCAATTTCAGTATGTATTTCCTAATTCCTCCAAATACATAACATCTGGAAACTCTACGTCGAATGAGTTTGAAGTATTTGTGCAGAACAAGGGCAATTATAAATCCATCTACAAACTAGAAAGTAAAACAGAAGCACTTTTCCCTTTTGCCATCAGTAATAACAAATACTTGTTTGCCATTATTGATTACTCTAAGAAAGAAAATTCATTATTAGGAATTCTTGAAGTCGATTCTAATGGTACTGCAAACAAAAAAAATATCGTAATCAATGATCAGGCAAAGAATATTTTTGAGGGTATTTCTTCAAATACCGGTGAAATATATGCGCTGATTGCCGAAAATGGAGGGGAAAATCTTTATGAAACAAACGAGTATTTATCACAATTTACTCTTATTAGCAAAGATGTTAAGGAAAGTTCTCTGAGTACCTATAAACGGGATGTTGTTTATGTGAAGGGAAACCAGTTGTACAGTGGTCTGGATAAGTTGAAAGACTTAGATGGATCGGTGGCGTATGCTACAGTTATAGCCGATAATTATATTCTACAAGTTATGTCAACTGGGAGGTTCACAGTAGAGGACATGACTACAAATGAAACATTATTGAATAAAGCAGATTATCTAGGTTATCAAGTGGACGGGAAGAAAGTTACCTTCTTCGCAACGCATAATTTATACACAGTAGGGGAGAAATAATGTGCATTTAGTAGAATTAAAAAATGTGACGAAACAATTTCGTAATGTTATATTTCAGGACTTGAATATGAGCTTTCCTAAGGTGGGGCTGTACGTCCTTTACGGGAAAAGTGGAATTCTTAAGCATAATAGGTAGAGGAAATATTGTTAGTAGAGTAAGCAAAAAAATAAGTCTCACTACTTTTTTGAGAAGTAGTGAGACTTATTTCGTTTAGCGTTCTGTGTAGCTAAGGGCGTGTTCCGCACTTCGATTAATCTAGCTCCACACGCCAGCTTCTCGGAAATTTCGTGGCCTCCGCAAAAGTCAAAGAGGACTTTTCCTGCGCCCTCTAGCAATTTCTGTCGAAGCTAACGGGCGTGTTCTGCACTTCGATTGATCCGGCTCCACACGCCAGCTTCTCGGAAATTTCGTGGCCTCCGCAAAAGTCAAAGAGGACTTTTCCTGCGCCCTCTAGCAATTTCTGTCGAAGCTAACGGGCGTGTTCTGCACTTCGTATTAAAACTTAGTTGCTAATTCGCCGGCTTCTTTAACGCCTGCTGCGATTAAATCTTGTGCTTGATCTGGTGCTGCGTTGTGACCTTCTACAACTACAGTTTCAGGGTTTGTGATACCGAAGTGTGCTAATACGTTTTTCACGTAGTTAAGGGACATTTCCCAGCTTTGCATTGGGCCGTCTGTGTATACGCCACCACGTGCGTTTAGTAGTACGACTTCTTTATCTGTTACAAGACCAACTGGGCCTTCTGCTGTGTATTTGAATGTTTTACCAGCTTGGTTTAAGTAGAATAGGTAAGTTAGGAATTGTGCTGGGATGCTGAAGTTCCACAATGGGAATGCCATCACAACTTTGTCAGCTGCTAAAAATTGTTCTAGGTAGCTGTTTGCAACTTTTGCTAGGCGAGCTTCGTCCTGCGTTAATGTTTCGCCAATCGACTCTTTGTAAAGGCCGCTCATCATCGTTGCGTCATAATAAGGAAGGTCTGCTTGGAACAAATCAAGTTCAGTGATTGTATCCCCTGCGTTGCTTGCCGTATAGTTTTTTAAGAATTCTTCGTATAATTTCACACTCACGGAACGTTCCGCTGGTAAACCATTTGCTTTGATAAATAATACATTAGCCATTTTATAAATTCCTCCAATATGTTTTGATTACTTTCACATTCTATCCTATCTCTCTTTACACTTCAAGTAATATGCTTACAAAAAATTAGTTTGTTGTAAAAAGTAAGTGAAAGCGTTTACCTGCACATATTGACGCAGTTTGTGCTAAAATAAAGGAGAAATGGGGTGCTGTCATGGAATTGAGGGAAATTAAGGATTCTGAGATTGGAAAAATAAAGGATTTACGCGACTATGCATTTAGACTTCCAGCTTCTGGTGGAGAAGATGATTTTAATTATTGGGCAGAAAATGCGAGGCGTCTTGGTTTGTTTTATGGCGAGCATTTACTGGCGCAAGTATTAACATATCCGCTGAGCGTGTCGATCTTGGGTGAACGTTTTGCGATGGGTGGGCTTGCTTATGTGGCGAGTTATCCAGAGTATCGAAACGGAGGCTTGGTTCGTCAATTAATGGTAGAATCGCTTGTGAAAATGCGTGAGGCTGGGCAGCTGGTTTCTTATTTAAGCCCGTTCTCAATCCCTTTTTACCGCAAGTTCGGCTATGAGCTGTTTACGGAAAAAGTGGAGCTGGAAATCGAGTCGCATGATTTGCCGGATATGGGAACTGTCCCTGGTCGTGTGATGCGACTTAGTAGTGAGGATGGCACGGGGATTGCGGTGATTCGCGAGATGTATAATCGATTCGCCTTAACGCGAAAAAGTGGCATGATGATGCGCGATGATGCGTGGTGGTTGCGAATGGCCCGCCGTGGATATACAAAGGAAATTGCGATGTATTGTGATGAAAATGGGGTCACGATGGGGTATATGTTATTCACGATGGATCACGAGGTATTGAAGGTTCACGAGATGATCGCACTTAATTACGAAGCGGAAAAAGGGTTATGGCGATTTATTGGAACGCATAGCATGATGGTAGATCGCGTGATTGCGAAGAACGTCGGTTCATTACGCGATGTTGCGCTCGCTTTCCCGTCGCCTAATTTCAAAAAGCGCGAAATTCTTGATTTTATGATGCGAATTGTCGATGTTGAACCGTTTTTGATTAAATATCGTTTCGCGGAACGATTTGACGCAGCGTTATATTTGAAAGTGGAGGACGAGACAGCCCCTTGGAACGAAGGCATTTTTGAAGTCCGTGGTAACTTTGTGAAACGAGTAGAAAGTACAGAGGAAGAAGTGTTCGCGATCACGATTCAAGGGCTTGGCCAGATGTTGATGGGCTTTGTGAGACCCGCTGACTTGGTGTATTATGATAAGGCCACGGCGAGCGAAGCAACAATTGCCGCATGGGAAAAAGTGATACCACACGTGCGTAGCGATTTTTACGACGCATTTTGAGATGGAGAACCACAGGAGATTAGGCCAGACTCTTGTGGTTTTTTTGCGTATTGGAGTAAATAATCACAACATGAGATTTAATAGAAGAAAACACTAGCTTTTTAGAAAAAAATACATTAAAATATAGTTTGTGGTCATGATACATATCATGCAATCTGGGGAAATACCCAAGTCCGGCTGAAGGGGACAGACTCGAAATCTGTTAGGCGGTTCAGGCCGCGCCGGGGTTCGAATCCCCGTTTCTCCGTTTATAGGAAATGAAGGAAAAAGAGAAGATACTGTAAATCGTTGATATGATGCGATTTATGGTGTTTTTTTGTTTGAGGGAAAATGAAAGAAAAACATAGAAATAAGCCTTTTTACAAGAAATTAAGCAATATTTGCTCATACATCGCTCATAATATCACCTACTTGACGGGATTCTTTTTGCTCTAATTCATCTATTATGTGGCTGTATGTTTACCGTTATTCGAATACCAAAACTTACTTAAGACCGACGGAATTTAGAGGGCTAAGTTCCCCAATTCTAAGCACTAACAACAAGTTATAAAATTATGAAACCAAAAAGCTTGTATCCTTAAAAAACGAGGATAGGAGCTTTTTTTAATGCCTTGAATATGATTTATTACGAAAGAATAAATGGAAGTTTGTTATTTATTTTGTGAAAACTGTAAGCCTTCTCTAAAGGCTACCGAATAAATATACGCAAAGGCTTCCACTTGGAATTTCTCTAGTTCATCAAGAAAGGGGAGGACTGCGGGAAACAATTGTTCTTCCATTTGGTCGCGTACTTGATAAAAGGCAGCACTTTTTTCTTGGTATGTTTTGTGGTTGACTTCATCTTCAAACATAGCCTGTAATCGCATGGAGCAAAAGTTTTCAAAGTCTTGTTCGAATGTTTTTGGAATCAAGGGTGATCACCTCTTTCTATAGTTTATAACGATACATCATTCATTATTTTGGTTTTTTCTCTCTAATATTGACTTGATTTATTAAATTTGATAAAATGAATCCATAACTTGTAAGTACGAAACATAACATTTGTTACAGTCATTGTAAGCGGATAAATTAGTTTATGGATACACTTTATCATTGCATTTAATAAAAATGAAATTAGGGAGGGTAAAATGATAACCTTTGAACGCATAAAAAAGCTCTGCAAAGCGAGAGGCATGTCGCTTCAAGACTTAGCTCGCAGTGTAAATATAGGAGAAAATTCAATCTACGCTTGGAAAACCAATGCTCCCACTAGTGATAAGCTTCGCGCGGTTGCGGATTATCTTGACGTTTCTGTGGATTACCTACTCGGCAGATCAGATAATCCAATTCCAGAAAATGGTCATTCCTCTGAAATACAGGATATTATTGATTACATGGAGCAAAATAGTGACTTTGCGGAATCCATCAGACATTTGATAAAAACGGTTGAAAATCAAAAAAAGGATAAATAGAAAACCGCCCAAGAAAGGCGGCAATGGGACGATGATTATTTGCAAGCTAGTGTTGATAAAAATGCACCGTTAAGTATAAACAATGTTTTGAATGCTTCATCTTCTGTGTATCCTGCTGCCATCAATTCATCTTTGCTATTTCTATCCTGATCAATTATCTCTATTATCTTTTTGTAATGCGTTTTATTTTTTTTCGCATGTTCTAATAGTAACCCGTGTTTTAATTCCATCTCAGCCTCACTCCTACGATAATATGATGCTCATTCATCACTCATTTTCTTTTTTACTTTTTCATAATATATGGTAGACTAAGTATATGTTCGAGGTCTATCTTTCGTTACACAATCGTCGGGATTGGAAAGAATAGGCTTCGGCTTTTTTACATTCATCCTGTATGAATATTAATCATTGTTTGGGCGATTGGAGACTCCGCCACTACTAGACTGACTGTAGCTAGTAGAAAAGTAACCGTTAACATAGAAGCAAGTACTTTTTTCAATGTAGATTCACCTCACTCTTTTACTTGTTAAATCTTAGTATATCACACAAATAGTTCCATTTTTCATTTGACCCAAAATACAATCGAAGGAGCAGAATATATGAAACCCATTGGAAGTACGCTCGCTTACCTGCGAAAGAATTTAAACATGAGTCAACGCGCTTTTAAAAACATCAAGCAAAGTACAATCGGCAATATTGAAGTGAATAACACGGTACCGCGCGTGAATACGTTTCTGGATATCATCAGCGAATTGCATGTGAGTTTAGACGAATTTATGTTCATATTAAATGGCTATGCTTATGATGAGCGTACCACACTGTTCAAAGATGTACGTGCCATGCGACATAGTTTGTATGCCAAAGAGAATGTCGAATTGAAACACCGTATAGAACAATACGTAGAGAATAACCCGCGCGACATGTTCATACAAGATTTAAAAGTCATCTTAGATAGTTACATTGAGATAAGCGAGTCGGATACGTATGAAATTGACTCTCCGAAATCGTTTGCTATTTATGATCGTATCGAAGAACAAAAAATATGGACGTATGAACAGATTTACGTCATGTCCAAACTGTTTTACATTTTCCCAGAAAAACGCGCACTGGAAATTGTGCAACGAATCGACAAAGAATTCGAAAAATATAATTCGTATGAGAATATACAAGGCACGCGAATCGCTTTCTTGCTGAATGCTGGTGGCTATCGTATTTCCAAGAGATTGTATGCTACGGCGTTACCGCTTGTCGAAAAAGCCAGAGATTTGTCATATGCAGCCGATAATTTAGTCACCATGTCGTTTGCCAATGCAGAAATAGCAAAAGTGAAGCATGCTCATGGTGAAATAGAAGAGGCGCAAATCTTGATAGACAATGCGATTGCAATTCTGTCATTAAGTAAGAAACAACAATTAGCCGATGATATTGATCATTCTTGGAGGAACTTTATTACCGAATTAGAAGCGGCTCCGGTAAATTGAGTTTGCCGGTCTATGCTAGAAATTGTATAATAAAGGTGCTAGAAAAATGAGAGGAAGCTTTTTAAGAAAAAATAATGAAAGGATGGAATGTGTTACATACTTTTCAGGATGCGTGGCAGGGGAATCGGTCACGACAGCGATTAGGACTCGTGGAAGAAACGATGACGGAAGAATGGCAGAAGCGGAAAAAACAGATGTACGCCGTGGATGATGCGATACAGGAATCGCATCGCGCTCACCAGCGAGCTAAATTTGCATCGAAGGAGGCTGATGCGCATGCCACGGATTGAGATTGGGGAAGTACGTTATTTTGTGGAACAGTTTTTAAGAGAAAGTAAACGATTACGAGATGCGTTGCGGGATTACCGGAAAGCCGTCGCGAAGTTAGTGGCGGATGGTGAGATTAAAGGCGAATTTGTCGATAGCGCGAAAAGCTATTATGAAACGGTGCACTATCCCATCGTAGACACGACCATCGAGTGTTTGAGTGAAGCGGATCGGATTTTGAAGAAGTATGTGCAGGACTTTGAAGCGCAGGTGGATGATGCGTTTGACTCGCGATTGGATTCGGATAAATTAGATGCGCTGTATGCGGAAATCAGGCGGTCAGAGAATTTGTTGGATGACTTCACGCACGCGATGGATTCGATGACGGGCAACTTGAACCTTGGGCAACAGATAGGCATGAAGCTGGGACTGGAAACGTCGATGATGCAAATCAAAGAGGAGATCAAGATTTTAGAACGGTATCTGGATTTTGAGCATAGTCATACGAACGTGATGCACGATGTTTTATCGCGGATGTATCAGGTGAAGACGGGCGTGAATGAAATCCTAGCCAGAAAAGCATTCAATGCGACAACACACACCTACGATTCCAGTAAAATGCAATTGGGCTGGCTGAACCATCTAGTACCAGAGAAGAAGCCGAAGAAAACGTATAATTTCGATGATTACACGAAGACGCTGGAAGGTAGCTATTGGATCTTAAGCAAAAAGGGCATCACGAATCGCGAAACCGCAGAAGCAAGCATTGCCTATAATGATGGTTTAAAAGATGGTACAATTAAAGTGACATCCGAAGAAACTGGCGATTTCATGACGGATTATATGCTAGATGCAATGAAGGGTATCAATACACTTAATCCCGATGTACCTTTAACTAAAATGCAGAGTATTTCTATTGTCTCTTTTGTTCTATTAGGCGGAGTAGCTATGAAATCAAAAGGGATTAAGGTGCCTAAAAGCAATGTCAGTAAAATATATAGTAATGTGAAGCTTAAAGGGACATCTAGTAGAATTGTTCTTAATGATAATAGCCATTTTTTGAGTGAATTTGAATTAAAGCCAAATGTTAAGTACGATAGTAAAGGATATATGTATAAGACAGATGAGCTTAGCAGAGTTAAACAAGCTAAAGGTAAACTGACAGCTGTGAACGGTACAAGGAATACCACTCATCAACTTAAGGCGGGTGGAGAAGATCGTATTATAGCTCCTAGTACACAAGGAGATCATGGTGGACATTTAATAGCGACTAGATTTAATGGGTCGCCACTTATTGATAATATTGTTGCCATGAACGGAAATGTAAACGTTAGTGCATATAAGCAAATCGAAAATAAATGGGCAGCTGCGTTATCGCAAGGTAAAGAAGTAATTGTCGATATTAGACCTGAGTATCTTGGTACATCCAAACGACCAGTAGCGTTTAATATCAATTATTCAATAGATGGAGAAAAAGTATCAAGGAGGCTATTAAATGAGTATGGAAGCAAATAAAATGGAGACTAAAATACTAGA
Source organism: Listeria weihenstephanensis (assembly GCF_003534205.1). NCBI lineage: Bacteria > Bacillati > Bacillota > Bacilli > Caryophanales > Listeriaceae > Paenilisteria > Paenilisteria weihenstephanensis. The sequence continues at coordinate 836,382 of NZ_CP011102.1, forward strand.
CGAATTATATCAAAAGATCGCAACACAGGTCATAGAGACAATACCAGAAGCATGGGATAAATTTAAGCTTTATTCCGAGGTGGATAAATATAGCGATTCAACAATGTTTTACTATTATCCTAAAAATAGTAAGGAACCAATCTATAGTCTGGACATTGAAGACATAGATGGTGTGGATGAAGATATAACACAAGATAATTTAAGCCAATTGAGTAATTTATTGAGAGATTTGTGGGAAGAGTTTATAAGAAATGAACATGAGCCATGGACTAATTTAACATTTGAGGTAGATGCAGAAGGCGATTTCACTATCGATTATGATTATACGGATTTGGATGCGGGTAAATATGATCATTTTGAGAGAGTTATCGTTTGGAAATATGAGCATCTAGGTATCTTGCCTAAAGCTGGGCGGGATGATGAATTGAGTATGGTAGAGGCTTATATTGCGAACAAAAATAAATGAGTAATGAAAATGTTAATTCACTTTATCAGGAAATAGCGACAGAACTCAATATGATAATTCCAGAGCAATGGAGTGAGGTTCTATTATATTCAGAGGTGGAAGAACACAGTGACGCAACTTTCTTTTACTAAATAGTACACCGATATATAGCTTGGATATTGAGGATATAGAGGGTGTAGACGTAGAAGGGGTAGATAACGGTTTGAGCAATTTAAGTGATCTATTAAGAAAACTTTGGAATGAATTTATTGTAAACAAACAAGAAACATGGAAAAGTCTAAACTTCACTTTAAATTCAAAGGGCAAATTTAACATCCAATACAGCTATGAAGATTTAGAGAAAGATGGCTATGATTATGTTGATCGCATAGCTATTTGGGAATATGAGAAATTAAACATGTTACCCAAACCGACTGATATAAGTGGTATAGAACTAATTGAAAACTATAAAAAGAAATCTAGCAAGGGGAAATAGTATTAAAAATCGTTTGCCGCTAAGGAGCAACGGATATGCATAAAATTAAAGGTTTTGGCACATTGTCAATGCAAGAGATTATTAGGTTAGAAAAAGAGATGCAACTAAAATTTCCAGAAGACTATAAACAATTTTTGGTGAATAAAAATGGTGGGGTTCCAGCAGAAAATTATTTGTCTATGATAATCCCATCTAATGGCGAAGAGATTGTTTTAGGCGCGTTATTGGGAGTTAACGAAAATGATAATTTTGATTTAGAAAGCTGGTATAAAGAGTACGGTGATGAATTGATGGAGTCAGCATTAATCATAGGGACAGAATATGGCTCTGGATTATTTATTCTAATATGTGAAGGGGATCAAGAAGGAATATATTTTTGGGATAATGGGCAAGAATTAGAAGGGTCTAGTGATGAGGAGAATGTTTATAAGTTGGCAACTCCGTTTAGCACTTTTATCTCTGGACTAAAACCAGAAAAATAGTTCTATAGAATGATAAATTTAGAAAGCTAGTTACAGTAGAGAGGGTATTAAATGAGTATGGAAGCATTGTATCAAGAAATAGCTAATCAAGTGAATAATGTTATTCCAGAGGACTGGAGCCGGTTCTTACTTTACTCTGAAATGGATCAATACAGAGGAGCAACTTTCTTTTATTATTATCTGGTTGAAGGCAAAGATCCCATCTATAGTTTGGATATTGAAGATATGGAGCACATTGATATGGATGAAGTTCAAAATGGACTGAGCAATTTAAATGGATTATTAAGAGATTTATGGAATGAATTTATTGATAATAAACAAGAACCATGGAAAAGTTTAAATCTAAGTCTGGATTCTGAGGGCAAGTTCAATATTCAATACAGCTACGATGACTTGGAGAAGGATGGCTATGATTATATTGAGCGGGTTAAAATTTGGAAGTATGAAAAACTAGGTATCCTGCCTAACATTAAGGATGTAAGTGGTTGCAAGTTAATTGAGAAGTATAAAAAAGATGCAAGCAAGAAAAAGTGAGTGGAGTATAAAATGCGCATAGAAAAAGGTTCAGTCGTATTACCATTACCTACAAAAGACATAGTAAGCAACGAGGAAAATATGTGGGGTGTTAAACTTCCAACAAAATACTAAGCTTTATTAATTGAAAATAATGGCGGAGGAGCGTGCTGCATGCTGCTTAGTAAATTGAACAGATGATGTAGTTGGTTTAAAAAGAATTAAATAAGATTAATGATTAGATAAGACATTGAACTGTGTTTGGGTTCAATGTCTTATTTGGTGTTTATACAATATGGTTTTGGAATAACAGAGTTTTAGCATCATTAAATCCTAGCTTATAAATGTGTTGAGTAAGAAGTTGTTCATAGTTAAGGATGGTTTTTTCATAACGATTTAAAAGATCTAGCGCTTGGTCATCTTCGTCTAATTGTAAAAATAATTCATTTAATAAGGAAGTGCAATTAGAATTAAATTCCGCTAATTTTTTATCAGTTGAAGGGCTTTCCATAAGGGTTTCAATTCGGGTAAGAACAAATTCTTGAAAATCAATATCTAAATTTTTCATCAATAACTCCTTTCCGATGTCTTTAGCGACACCATATGATTACACATTATACTATATGATGTTCTTATAAACAACAGAAAGGGATGAGCATGTTGAGTAGATATGTAATTATTAACTTGAAGAATCTGGTGGAGAGCAGAAATATATCTTTACGAGAACTTGCACGGTTATCTGATATTGAGCCTTCGATTATTAATAAGCTATCAAATAATAAGCATGAGAGAATTTCATTGCGACATATTGAAAGGATTGCAGAGGCGCTCGAAATTGATGATATAAGGGAGATAATAAGTATAGAATCTCATTAATGAAGGTTTATGGAGGAGATATTATGCACGGAGGACTCGACAGTGAAAAAATTAGTTGTATAGAGGCAATTCTGTATTCTGAGGATTTGAATGAAGCCACAAAACAAGTGGCGAGCATTGGAGATTCAGAAATGCTTTATGTACTTGCGGCAAATTATAATTGGGATAACGGATTTAGTATACCTAGGGCGATAATTACTAATAATAACTGTGACATGTCAACGGGTTTAATGATGTTCTATTTGTCTGACGGTATTAGATTACTAGTAGATAAAGAAAGTGTTGAACAATCGGGACTGGATGAATGGAGTAAATTTATAACGGAGGTTTATTCCAAACTTGAGATGGATGTTTTCAAGCGCAGCAGTATTTCATATTATCCAGAGTTGACTAAGGTACAACTATTTAAATTGAAAAAATCGAATCCAAACATACCCGGTTTTTTCTTGGATGGTATAGAGGGAAATGATATTGAGATTCCTATGATATAATTCAACACAAAAATCTAATTGAAATCAGAACTAGCAACATTTTCTCTGAACTTAGATTTTTAATTTTGCTATTTATTAATATCGGTAATTGTAAAAATTTCATTGGCAGCAGTTAACTGAAAATCTGCTTAAAAACCCAGTTGCTGACTTACAAAAACTTGAGGTACAGGTATTGAATTATTATGAAGAGTTTCAAGAAGGAAGGTATTTTGTTAGCAGAAGATAATTGGTTGAATTTAAGAGATGGCTGCTGAGCTGTCTCTTAATTTATGAAAAAATAATTATGTTTTGCTAATCTGTCAAGCTGCAGATTCATTAATAATCTGGTATAGTTATGTTGTTGCAAGCGAATAGGCGGATATATTACCTCAAAACAGAAGAGGACTAAAACCCAAACGATTGGTGTTACATTATTTTCATAGATTTAGAGTACCTCAAAACAGAAGAGGACTAAAACGCACTCTCCGACAATAATCTCGTCCATTTTGATTTAGAGTACCTCAAAACAAAAGAGGACTAAAACAACTCTGTACTTGTGAAGTACGTTAAATCCGATTTAGAGTACCTCAAAACAAAAGAGGACTAAAACCTCTTTTGTGGATAAGTATTCGAAATAAAGCCATAAAAACTGTGATCCAAAGAACTGGATTATTGGTTTTTATGGCTTTATTCAATTCTTAGTATTGTAGATGAACTGTCAGCGAATGTTGTCTTGCAACGTGCCTTCTTGTATAATGAATATATTGATAAATAATAGAAATTTCATACACGCATGAAGAAACCAATTAAAGTTTCAGCAATAATGAAGCATTAGGTACATGACTATAAAACCAAATGGAGCTGAGTAGACAGATGAAAATCACAAAGATGAGAGTAGATGGAAGAACTATCGTAATGGAGAGGACAAGTAAGGAAGGTCAACTGGTTTATGAAGGTATCGATGGAAATAAGACAACAGAAATTATATTTGATAAGAAAAAAGAATCGTTTTATAAGAGTATCCTCAATAAAACTGTGAGAAAACCTGATGAAAAAGAAAAAAATAGGCGTAAGCAGGCAATTAATAAAGCGATTAATAAAGAAATAACAGAATTAATGTTGGCGCTGTTACATCAAGAAGTGCCAAGCCAAAAGTTACATAATTTAAAGAGTCTAAATACGGAATCTTTAACTAAACTATTTAAACCGAAGTTCCAAAACATGATTTCTTATCCGCCTAGCAAAGGTGCCGAACATGTTCAATTTTGCCTTACAGATATAGCGGTACCAGCGATTCGAGATTTAGATGAAATTAAGCCAGATTGGGGCATTTTTTTTGAAAAATTGAAACCCTATACGGATTGGGCAGAATCATACATTCACTATAAGCAGACAACCATACAGAAATCCATTGAGCAAAACAAAATACAGTCCCCTGATTCGCCAAGGAAATTAGTATTGCAAAAATATGTCACAGCCTTTTTGAATGGAGAACCGCTGGGACTCGATCTTGTGGCGAAAAAATATAAACTGGCAGACTTAGCGGAGTCGTTTAAAGTAGTAGATTTGAACGAGGATAAAAGTGCAAACTATAAAATTAAAGCGTGCTTGCAACAACATCAGCGAAATATTTTGGATGAATTGAAAGAAGATCCAGAGTTAAATCAATATGGTATAGAAGTGAAGAAGTATATACAGCGATATTTCCCAATCAAACGTGCACCGAATAGAAGTAAACATGCGCGAGCGGACTTTTTGAAAAAGGAATTAATTGAGTCTACAGTGGAGCAGCAATTTAAAAATGCTGTATATCATTATGTACTGGAACAAGGAAAAATGGAGGCATATGAGCTAACAGATCCTAAAACAAAAGACTTGCAGGATATTAGATCTGGTGAGGCATTTAGCTTCAAATTTATTAATGCTTGCGCCTTCGCATCCAATAATTTGAAGATGATTTTAAACCCTGAATGTGAAAAGGATATTTTAGGTAAGGGCGATTTTAAAAAGAATTTGCCAAACAGTACTACGCAGTCTGATGTTGTGAAAAAAATGATTCCTTTTTTCTCGGATGAGATTCAAAATGTGAATTTTGATGAAGCTATCTGGGCGATTAGGGGCTCTATTCAGCAAATTAGAAATGAGGTTTACCATTGCAAAAAGCATTCTTGGAAAAGCATACTTAAAATAAAAGGCTTTGAATTTGAACCTAACAATATGAAATATACGGATTCTGATATGCAAAAATTGATGGATAAAGATATCGCCAAAATTCCAGACTTCATCGAAGAAAAACTTAAAAGTAGTGGGATAATAAGGTTCTACAGTCATGATAAATTGCAGTCTATCTGGGAAATGAAGCAAGGGTTTTCGTTGTTGACTACTAATGCGCCGTTTGTCCCAAGCTTTAAACGTGTCTACGCAAAAGGGCACGACTACCAAACTTCTAAAAATAGATATTATGATTTAGGTTTGACTACTTTTGATATTTTGGAATATGGAGAAGAAGATTTTCGTGCACGCTATTTCCTGACGAAGCTAGTTTATTATCAACAATTTATGCCATGGTTTACAGCTGATAATAATGCTTTCCGAGATGCTGCCAATTTTGTATTGCGATTAAATAAAAATAGACAGCAGGATGCAAAAGCTTTTATTAACATTAGAGAAGTTGAAGAAGGTGAGATGCCTAGAGACTATATGGGCTATGTCCAAGGTCAAATAGCGATACATGAGGATTCAACTGAGGATACACCGAATCATTTTGAAAAATTTATTAGCCAGGTTTTTATTAAGGGATTTGATAGTCATATGAGATCTGCTGATTTAAAATTTATTAAAAATCCAAGAAATCAGGGGCTAGAACAAAGTGAAATTGAGGAAATGAGCTTTGATATTAAAGTAGAGCCATCATTTTTGAAAAATAAAGATGACTATATTGCATTTTGGACATTCTGCAAAATGCTGGATGCTAGGCATTTAAGCGAGCTAAGAAACGAAATGATTAAGTATGACGGTCATTTAACTGGAGAACAAGAAATCATTGGTTTAGCATTGCTTGGAGTGGATTCACGAGAGAATGATTGGAAGCAATTTTTTAGCTCAGAACGGGAATACGAGAAAATTATGAAGGGCTATGTTGGAGAGGAATTGTATCAGCGGGAACCGTACCGACAAAGTGATGGCAAAACACCGATTCTTTTTCGTGGTGTAGAGCAAGCGAGGAAGTATGGTACTGAAACAGTGATTCAACGGCTTTTTGATGCTAGTCCTGAGTTTAAAGTGTCGAAATGCAACATAACTGAGTGGGAGCGGCAAAAAGAAACCATTGAAGAGACTATTGAGCGAAGAAAAGAATTGCATAATGAATGGGAAAAAAATCCCAAAAAACCGCAAAATAATGCATTTTTTAAAGAGTATAAAGAGTGTTGTGACGCTATTGATGCTTACAATTGGCATAAAAATAAAACTACGCTTGTATACGTTAATGAGCTGCACCATTTGCTAATTGAAATTCTGGGAAGATATGTTGGCTATGTAGCAATAGCTGATAGAGACTTTCAATGTATGGCGAATCAATATTTTAAGCATTCAGGAATAACTGAGAGAGTGGAATATTGGGGCGATAATAGACTAAAAAGTATTAAAAAGCTGGATACATTCTTGAAAAAAGAAGGACTGTTTGTTTCTGAGAAAAATGCAAGGAATCATATAGCGCATTTAAATTATTTATCACTCAAATCTGAGTGCACGTTGCTGTATTTATCTGAGAGGTTGAGAGAAATTTTTAAGTATGATCGTAAATTAAAGAATGCCGTTTCCAAGTCATTAATCGATATTTTAGATAGACATGGTATGAGCGTCGTATTTGCTAACTTGAAAGAAAATAAACATAGGTTGGTGATAAAAAGCTTAGAGCCAAAAAAATTGAGACATCTAGGTGAGAAAAAAATCGATAATGGTTATATAGAAACAAATCAAGTTTCAGAAGAGTATTGTGGTATAGTAAAGAGACTATTAGAAATTTGATATAGAATGTTGCAGTTAATTTCAAAATGAAATTGGATGGGAGAATGCAATTTCATTTTGCTATTAAAAAATACCTCAAAACAGAAGAGGACTAAAACAAATGATTGCAAGCCGTTACAAAAAATATGATTTAGAGTACCTCAGAACAAAAGAGGGCTAAAACTAGAATAATCGAGTGAGACGGTCTACAAGTGATTTAGAGTAGCTCAAAAAAGAAGAGGTCTAAAACAGAGATACTGATACTATTGAGCCCAGTCATGATTTAGAGTACCTCAAAATAGAAGAGGTCTAAAACTGTTCCAAGGCTTGCTAACTCACCTTTTTCGATTTAGAGTACCTCAAAATAGAAGAGGTCTAAAACATCTTGTTTATATCCGTATCGGCACCCAAAGATTTAGAGTGCCTCAAAATAGAAGAGGTCTAAAACTCACTCTCCATCCACTCAATCAGATCATTTGATTTAGAGTACCTCAAAATAGAAGAGGTCTAAAACTATCAATTTCCTTTTGATTTCTTAAATCAGGATTTAGAGTACCTCAAAATAGAAGAGGTCTAAAACGTTCCAATATGGTTTTTTCCACATCTTCCGGATTTAGAGTACCTCAAAATAGAAGAGGTCTAAAACCTCAAATTGAAACGATGAGCTATGTAAAAAATCTAGAGCCCTTTAAACAGAAGAGTATTAGAATCTCGCACAACAAAGAAGATGACGAATAAAATCTTCGACATCTTCTTAAAAATATTTGCCACAAAATTGCCACGCAGCCAACATTATAAGCGTTGAAATCAGCACCACGAGTGCATTTCATCCAACCATCAGAATCCCCGTTTCTCCGTTTTTAGGAAATGAAGACACTGTAAACTGTTGATATGATACGGTTTATGGTGTTTTTTTCGTTTGGATAATTTAAGTGTTTTTTTGTCAGCTTGACATACAAAAATATTGTATGCTACGATGACAATATCAAAACAACATTTTACCAAGGAGGCAAGCACGCATGACCACATCACAAAATGACATCCTAACATCATTTGTATCGCTAACTGAAAAAATAGCGAATAGCAAGACAAATATTCTCGATTTTGGCAGTCCTGAAATGACTTTTTATCGTGGGGAAATCCATATGATCAAAATGATCGGGGAATTTCCAGGGATATACTGTTCTGAACTCGCGCGTAAATTGGGTATCACGCGGGCGGTTGTTCATCGGACTGTGGGGATTTTACAAAAAAGGGGATTCATCGTTAGAGGTTCTGATGAGGAGGATAAAAAGAAATTCCATCTTTTTCTGAGCGATTCTGGCAGGCAAGCTTACCAGCTCCACGAAGAATATCATCAAAAACATGATCAGGCACTTTTAGATTACATAAACGAACTATCTCCTGATCAATTAGAAAGTATCGGCGGATTCTTAAAACATGCTACGGATTTAATTGACAATCATGCCTAAACGGAATTTATCAATGAAAATGGGGTTATGACGATGACAACTTATGTTATAGGGATATTAATTTTGGGCGTATTTGTTGGCTTGGTTTCTGGCATGTTTGGTCTTGGGGGAGGTGGGATTATTGTTCCGGTCTTGCTGGTCTTGCTACCTTTCGTCGGTGTACCAAAATCAGAACTAATGTTTATGGCTATGGGGACGTCATTTGCGACGATGATTATCAGTACTTCTGCCACGGCTTATAATCAATACCGCAGCCAAAATATCGATTTTACTCGGGTGAAGTTATTTCTTCCAGCGCTACTGTTAACAGTCCTTATTACGAGCCAGATAGTAACTTCCATGGATCAAAATTTTCTGAAGCTCTTCTTCTCCTTATTTTTAGTTTATTTTGGCGTGAAAATGCTGATTCAGAGTAAGCGAACCGTGACTGAAATAGCGGACGTGATGACGTATCCTAAAACTAAGAATTCGCTTGCTGCAATTGGAATTGGCGTGATTGCAACTTTGGGCGGAGTATCTGGTGCGGGCTTAATTGTCCCGTTCTTTAATAAAACTGGTTTGAATATCAAAAAAGCAATTGGAACGGCCGCTTTTTGTGGTGTTTTCTTAACTATTTTTGCTGCTGTTGGTTTTACCGTTAGCGGTCTGACGTACCCTGATTTGCCGCCATATTCATTGGGGTTTATTCACCTTCCAACCGTGTTGCTGATTTCGATTCTTTCGGTTCCGATGACAAAAGTGGGTGTGAAGATCATGCTCAAAATTTCTGATAACAACATAAAACGCTATTTTGCGCTATTCTTGATTGCTCTTAGCCTTTACATGATTGTGATGGCGGTAAAAGCGCTGATAGGATAAAATTTTCGCTTGACATGAAATGCATTTCATCCGCTATACTTTCATGGAGAGGTGGTAAAAAGATGGCGATTAAAATGATAGCGGTAGATATGGATGGAACATTTTTGAGTAGCGATAAAACATATAATGTAGCGAGGTTTAATGATCTTTTTGTACAACTCCAAGAGAAGGGCATCCGATTTGTAGTGGCCAGCGGGAATCAATATTTTCAGTTGCGTTCTTTTTTCCCAGATACATATCAGGATATAACGTTCGTCGCTGAAAATGGCGCGAATATTGTGATGGGAGATACGCCGTTTTATAATGCTGAATTAGACGATGCGACGATACAAAAAACATTAACGGAAGTAGAAAAATTGGAACCTACTAATTTAATCGTATGTGGGAAAAATAGTGCTTATATTTCAGAAAAGATATCAGATGAGGCGTTCAAAAACGCTCACTTTTATTATCCAAAATTAAAAAAGCTCACCAATTTGCATGAAGTTACGCAAGAGAATGATGCGATTTTCAAATTTGCACTTTCATACACCATGGACGATGCTACCGAAAAATTAGCTAGTTTACAGCGTTCTCTTGGTGATATACTTACACCAGTTTCCAGTGGGCACGAAGATATTGATTTAATTATTCCAGGCATTCACAAGTACCATGGTTTGAGGCTCCTAGCTGATAAATGGGGCATAGCGGATGATGAAATTGCTACTTTTGGCGATAGTGGTAATGATTTAGAAATGCTCGAGCGCACAAAGCACAGTTTTGCTATGGAAAATGCACAAGAAAAAATTAAAACGGTCGCGAGCACTATCATAGGTTCCAATGACTCGGAAGCTGTTTTAGATACGATCGAAGCGCTTATTATTGAATAAAAAGAGGCATTCCTAAAGTTGATTTTAACTCTAGGAATGCCTTTTTTAGTTGTGATTGTTTGTGTGAAACTCTTGGACAGAACTTCGATCATCTTCGGCATCATATTTTTCGACATAATGATCATTCGTGTATTCTGAGATTACTTTTCGCCAAAAAGCTTGAGCCGGATAATTGTTTTTAATTTGTAAAACGCGCCATTTTCCAGGGAACAGATCGAATATTTGTTTTGCAGCAGCCTTACCAATGCCTCTATTAGCGACGTATTTCAACGTGAAAAACTGCTCCACATGACTACATTCAGCGGTACTTTTTATTAAAGCAAAACCCGCGATTTCATCATCAACTTTAATAAAAAAGGGATGATAAGCAGGCTCGCTCCAATAGTTTGTAAGGTCCATCGGTTTAAAAAGGCCGTCTGGTTTCACCCGAATTGTCGGCACATACATACTGAATTCGTAATTATAAAACTGGATCAAATTCTGCAGGACAGGTTCTTCACTTTTTAAAATAGGCTCAAGTGTTATCGTCATGCGTCTTCACCTTTCAGTGCAGCGATTTGTGGAAAAATCAACGCTAAATTGGAATCTTCATCCCAATCTAGGGCTTCCGGAAGTTTCACATCCTGCGAAATTTCCTTTTTTTCATGATCGGTGAGGGCGAACTGCTCGCAGGCATTAAAGAACTGTTCATCATCATCGTCTCCTGTTTTTTCAGCGTAAACGTAACTCGCTACATACATAATCTCTTCAAATTCGCCTAAGAAATCTTCATCTAGAGTCTCGATATCTGCGCTTATAAGAGTACCAAGCATGTCGGGATCGGCAACGACCTTCAAGAAGATGTCTTCTCCATGTGAAATCAGCCAAGCGCGGAAGTAATCAAAACCGTCATCACTTGCGCCATCATTTAGTAAATATGCCGCTGCCCAAAGCCGTTCTGATTTAGAAAGCTCGTGATATTCATCAAAAATCAACTGCCACTTGATGAGATTATCGATGGTTAGCTTATTTAATTGTTTCTCCAATTGTTCTTCATACAATTCAATATCACCTTTGGAACGCTTGACGCAGGTATGAATGATTTTCCAAAATTTTTGTTTATGCATAGTTGGCATCTCCTTTTCAATATTAATATTTCTGATGAAAAGTATTTAAAATATCTATTTTACTTATCGTGTAATTCCCTGTATTCTAAGAGTATAGATTACTGAAACGTCTCTAGTAGCAGCTTGTACAGGGCCATTTGAAAGTCATCTTGCGGGAATTCGGCGTGATGGATTTGAAAGAGGGCTCGCGTAATGGCCTCAGGTGGCGCCGTGCTTGTGAGATCGCGAATACTAAGGTCGGATAAAAGCGTTTTGCCGATACCTTGTTGTAACATATTTAAGATCGCTTCGTTGCTCGCAATTTCAATTTTTTGCTTAGGAATGATGTTCTCTTGCTGGAAAAATTGATCTGTATAAGCACGAATTCCTGATCCTGATTCACGTAAAAGCCAGAGATCGCTGTTTTGATTGCCTGCTAGAACTAAGGAATCGTAGGCAAAGATAGCGCGTTCAATTGTTGGCGCGATCATTGGCGATTCAACAAGGCCGACGTTATATTCATGCATGTCGACTTTCTTAAAAATAACAGTAGAATTCGCGATATGGATGACAAAATCATAATTTGGAAAGGCTTCTTGTAGCTGTGGCAGCACCTGGGGAAGCATGTAAACGCCGATGGTTTGAGAAGCTCCAATATGATAGCTGATGCGCGTATTGCCTTGTAGTTGTTTGATTTCGCTGAGGCTATTTTCCCATAGTGAATCGAGCTGTTTTGCGCGTAAATATAATAATTCAGCACTTTCTGTTGGTACGGCATGATTGCGACCATTGCGGATGAATAGTTCGGAGCCAGTGAGTTCTTCTAGTTTTTGAATATGTAGGGAAACGGTCGGTTGGGAGATGAATAAATTTTCAGCGGCTTTGGTGAAATTCTGCGCTTCAAAAACGGCCATGAAGGTTTGGAGCCATTGGAACATGACGGGCGAGCCTCCTTTACATAAAGTGATGTTAGTTTAAGTATACTATATTAGAACGGAATTTAGGAGATGAATGTGGAATGAAATGGAGAGAAAAAGGATTTTGGATTGGTATTGTGGTGACGCTAGCTTGCTCGCTAGCCGGGAAATATTTGGCGTTATTGCCTGGATTACAGCTCGTAGGGGCGCTGGTTATTGCCTTGATTTTGGGAATGCTCGTGCAACTTAGTCGGTCGCTTGTTGTTAGTGCGCAGCCGGGAACGAGTTTTATCTCGAATAAATTTTTAAGATTGGGGATTATTTTACTGGGATTTCGTTTGAATCTGGAGGCGCTTGCGGATTCGGGGATGAAGACGATTGTGCTGGCGATTGTAGTGGTTGCGTTCACGATTGTGACGGTATATTTTCTATGTAAATGGCTGAAAGTGGAGAGTACATTAGGAATGTTGGCGGCTTGTGGTTGCGGGATTTGTGGCGCAGCGGCTGTGATGGGTGTGTCACCGCAGTTGAAGGCGAAGAATGATGACGCTGTACTCGCGGTAGCGGTTGTGGCGATTTTGGGAACTGTGTTTACGTTAATCGAGGTAGCTTTAAAACCGATGCTTGGGATGACGCCGACGCAATTTGGTGTCATGACGGGTTCGTCGCTACATGAGATTGCACACGCGGTTGCTGCTGGTGGTGCTGGTGGAACGCAGGCGCTGGACGCTTCGATTATCATGAAATTATCGCGGGTCTTGCTACTTGCACCGGTGGCTTTGATCGTAGGAATCATCGCACAACGCAAAGCACGTGGAACATCGGATGAAAAAGCGAAATTACCGATTCCATGGTTCATGGGTGGTTTCTTGTTAACGAGTGCGATCGGAACGTTTATCGCGATGCCTGCAAGTCTCCTCAATGGACTTGTGTCACTTGCGTATCTTTGCTTAGGTATGGCGATGGCCGGACTTGGTATGAGCGTTAATTTTGATGTGATTATCCGTCGCGGCGGGCGTGTTTTTCTGGCAGCGACTATAGGTTCAGTAGCGCTACTAGGCTTGTCTATTGCCGCAAGTAAACTTTTCTTTTAACGCAAAAAAGGAGCGATAGATCTCAATTCTCTGAGATCTATCGCTCCTTAATTTTTTATTCCATCACAAACTGGTTGTTATAAAGCTCGGCGTAGAAACCATCTTCTTTTAGAAGTGATTCATGTGTGCCTTGTTCGATAACTTCACCTTGATGTAGCACGACGATATGGTCGGCGTCAAGAATTGTTTTCAAACGGTGAGCAATAACAAAACTAGTACGGCCAGAGATTACGTTATCCATTGCTTTTTGGATGCGGCTCTCAGTTACGGTATCGACATTACTTGTTGCCTCATCGAGAATAAGTAGCGATGGGTTCGTAATAATCGTCCGCGCGATACTAATTAATTGTTTTTGACCAACACTGAAAATATTATTTTCATCGGTAATTTTAGTGGAATAGCCATTTTCAAGACCCATAATGAAGTCGTGAATGTTCGCTTGTTTTGCGGCATTGGTAACCTCATCGTCTGTTGCTTCGGGTTTACCGAAGACAATGTTGTCGCGGATTGTACCAGAGAACAAGACTGAATCTTGTAAAACGATCCCGACTTGCTTCCGTAATGATGCCAGCTTAATGTCGCGAATATCGACATCATCGAAAAGAATCGCGCCGTTATCTACATTATAGAAACGGTTCAGCAAGTTCATGACGGTCGTTTTACCAGAACCAGTTGGGCCGACAAGGGCTACCATCTTACCTTTTTCAACGTCAATCGAGACATTTTTGAGGACTGGTTTTTCAGGAACGTAAGCGAAGTCGACATTTTGGAGTTTCACGCTTTTATGAACGCCATCAATGGTTTTCAAGTCTTTGCGTTCGACTTCTTCCTCTTCGTCAAAAATTTCACTAACACGGCGAGCACCAGTAATCGCTAATTGCAACATGCTGTACTGGGATGAAATTTGTGTAAGTGGCATGTAGAATTGTTGCGAATACTGCACGAACATAACGATCAAACCAAGAGCTGCGGCGCGTTCGATACTACCGTCAAGCGCGAGGTAACCACCGAAGAAAATAACGACAGCGGTATTAATTAACGAAATACCTTGCATCATCGGGAAAAGTAAACCAGAGTATACTTGGCCTTTAAATGTGGCATCTTTAACGATATTGTTATGTTTCACGAAGCCTTCAACTGTTTCTTCTTCCAGGCCGTTCGTGATAATAATTTTTTGACCAGAGATCTTCTCATCGATGTAACCATTCAGTTCACCGAGACGATCTTGTTGCAGATCCACATATTTACGCGCTTTACGAATAATCAAAGCGGCAATAATGATCGCAACTGGTGCTAAAATAAGGGTTACAGTTGCCAATTTCACATTTTGGTTGTACATCATGATGATAACACCGATCATAAGGGCAACGTTGGATAAAACTTGTACTAACGCTTGGTTCAGCGTGTTGGAAATGTTATCAAGGTCACTGGTGAAACGGCTGAGCATTTCGCCATCTTTATGACTATCGAAGAAACGAATCGATAGTTTCTCCATTTTGCGGAACAAGCCAATACGCATTCGATTCGTCGCACGACCAGAAACACCAGCCATCAGAATCGTTTGAATGAAGGTTGCGCCTGCAAGTAGGACGTAAAACAGGACTAACATCCAAATAATATGGACGAAATCAGTTTTATCGTCAACACCTGTTGTAAAGTAGCGCTGTGCATAAGTCGCCAGTTCTTGAATCGCTTTACCGATATATTCAGGAGCC
The DNA here is from genome assembly GCF_003534205.1 of Listeria weihenstephanensis. Lineage (NCBI taxonomy): Bacteria > Bacillati > Bacillota > Bacilli > Caryophanales > Listeriaceae > Paenilisteria > Paenilisteria weihenstephanensis. The sequence goes on from NZ_CP011102.1 coordinate 851,682, forward strand.
TTGACTTGTAAATAAGTAGCACCGATAATCGCGATAATAATCACGCTTAGTTGCAACTTGTATGCTTTTAAATAGTGCCAGAAAAAGCGGCAGATACGTTTAAATTCACTCATTACGCGTCAACCTCCTTTCCCTTTTGTGTGTCATAGATTTCTCTGTACGTAGCACTTGTTTCAAGCAATTCTTTATGCGAGCCAACGCCAACGAGTTCGCCAGCATCTAAAACAAGAATCTTATCGGCTTGAATAACAGAAGAGATTTTTTGCGCGATAATGAAAGTTGTTGTATGACTTAGTTCTTTGTTTAGAGCTTCTTTGACAAGCTTTTCACTACGAGCATCGAGCGCACTGGTAGAATCATCGAGAATCAGAACTTTTGGATCACCAATAATACCGCGTGAGATCGATAGACGTTGTTTTTGCCCACCAGAGAAGTTATTGCCACGTTCCACGATTGGAGCTTCGTACACATCCGCATGACGTTCGATAAATTCTTTCGCCTGTGCGATGCGTGTTGCTTTTTCCATATCGTCTGGTGTTGCATCTTTCTTACCGTGACGCAAATTCTCAGAAATCGTACCTGAGAAAAGAATCGCGCGTTGCAATACGAGAGAAACGGTATCGCGAATCGTCTGCTTGTTCACTTTTTTCAAGTCAACACCGCCGATTAAAACTTCACCTTCTGTTGGGTCGTAAAGTCGTGGAATCAGCTGGGCAAGTGTCGATTTACCAGAGCCTGTCGCACCAACGATACCGACCATTTCACCAGGTTTTGCTTCAAACGAAATATGCTTCAGCGCTTTTGTTTCATCGCCTTCATATTGGAAGCTTACATCGCGAAACTCAACACTACCAACTAAATCTTGTTTTGGCGCGTTTTCGTCGTATGTGATATCAGGTTCTGTTTCAAGCACTTCGCCAATACGTTTGAGCGAGATCATCGCACGTGAAGCCATCATCATCATCATACCACCGATAATAATCGCCATCATAATTTGCATTAAATAGTTCATAAAGGACGCAATCGCGCCAATAACTGCAGGATCATCTTTGACTAAATCACCAGCAAAATAAATCGCTGCGACAACGGCCATATTTGAAACGAGCATAAAAGCTGGGATCATAATGGAGAAAAGTTGTCCAACTACGATTGTGTGATGCGTTAATTTATCACTTGTTTTTGTGAAGCGTTCTAATTCATTGTCTTCTTGTACGAACGATTTTACAACGCGCATACCAGCCAAGTTTTCTTTTGCAATCGCATTGACACGATCAATAAAGCCTTGGATTTTGCCGAAATGTTTACCCATTCTTCCAAAAATCAAGAAAACAATGAGGAGAACAAGCACGACAAGTACGATAATAATCCACCAAAGTTCAGGCAGGGTATACATCGCTAAAATAAAACTACCAATAAACATAATCGGAATTCGAGTGATAGATTGTAAGGACATCATCACTAAGTTTTGAACTTGCGTAATATCATTTGTTTGACGGACAACTAGGTTTCCTGTAGAAAGTCTCTCGATATTGCTGAATGAGAATGTTTGAATTTTGCGGAAACTAGTTTCACGAATGTCGGCTCCTACACCTTGTGCCACTTTCGCGGAGAGGATGGTGTTTAGAATACCTGCGATAAGTCCGACAATGGCAATAGCAATAAGTAAAATACCAATTCTTGTAATGTCATCCATATCGTCTTTAATAATTGCTTCCAGTACTTGTTGTAATAATTTCGGCTGCCATAATTGTGAGATAACCATGACGACGACAAACAGTGTGGAAAGCGTTGTTTGAAGCTTGTATTTCTTTAAATGTTGAAATAAAACTTTCATTATAAGCCTCCTTTTTTATGTGTTGAAAACCAGCACGAACATATATTCTAATACAAATGGATTTAAGAAGCAAGGAGAAACTGTAACGATATTTTAGTTTTTTTAAGAAGTGTAAATAAAAGAACAGGATAGTAGCGAATTATTGGGGGCTCTAAGCTTTGGTATCACTTGTATTTCAGAAATGATAACATGGAAATGGTGCGAAATCGCGTAAAATTGTACTTTTTGTGAACAAAATAAAGCTTGCTATGAAACGGCTTTCATCTAGTATAATAAGGTAGCTTCATACGGTATCGACACGGGATGTGAATTATGCCATAATCCATTTAAGGAGACTACTTTTTACATAGATTTAGTGTAAGTGTGGAAGATACGAGCGAAAACGACAGGAGGAAACAAGAGATATGAACATTTTGATTGCACTTTTTCCCGCTTTATTATGGGGTTTCATGCCACTCATCATTACTAAAATTGGCGGAACGACGCGCCAACAAACGATGGGGATTACGTTTGGGGCGCTTATTTTTGCGTGTATTGCCTTTCTTTTTACAGATCCAGTTTATACAGTGGAAACGGTGATTATTAGCTTTATCACGGGGTGTTTGTGGAGCGTCGGGCAGATGTTCCAATTGAAGTCGTTCAAGCTGATCGGTGTTTCGAAAGCGATGCCAATTTCAACAGGAATGCAACTTGTTGGGACGACGCTATGTGGTGTTTTGTTATTCCATGAATGGGACACAACGTTTCGGATCGTATTTGGATTTTTGGCGCTCACACTCATTATAGTAGGTATTTTCATGACTTCTTACGCGGAAAAAGAGGAAGCAGGACAAACAATGCTGAATCGTGGGTTGCTCGCTTTGGCTATTTCTTCGGCGGGATATATTAGTTATGTCGTAATTATTCAAGGATTCGCAATCAATGGTTTTGACGCTATTTTGCCACAAGCTATTGGAATGGTGATTGCAGCGCTGATTATGACGGCGCGAAGTAAAGATGATAAGGAAAGTCGCTTCATTAAAAAAACGGCGTGGCTCGCGATTCCTGGTATGATCTGGGCAACGGGAAATGTCGCAATGCTCTATGCAAATAGCGTTGTCGGTGTCGCGACGGGCTTTTCACTGTCACAACTTGGAGTCGTGATTTCCACACTCGGCGCGATTCTTCTATTAAAAGAGCGAAAAACAAGAAAAGAGATACTTTTTGTGATCGGCGGCGTGATTTTGGTTGTGATTGGTGGTATTTTAATCGGTGTCACGAAAAGTTAACGCGTATTTGAGCCATTATGCCCCCTATTTTTTCACTTTTTTCCGAGTTTCGAAAATTTTTGACAATATCACTGTTTTCCTTCTTTTTCGTAGTATTCTTAGTTTGTAAGCAAAACACAAACCCAAAGAAAGAAGGAATTAACAGTATGAAATTGACGAAATTCGCAATCGTAGGTATGGTAGCAGTGGCAACAATCGCAGGAACAGGAACAAAGGCATTCGCAGCAGATGGTGGAACATTGGGTTCTAAATCAGATGTGACATTCACGCCGAATACATCTATCACAACGCCGGTTGATCCAACTAATCCAGGCAATCCAGATCCGGTCGTTCCAGTAGATCCAGATCACCCCGCAGGTACAGCAGGTCCTCTAAGTATCGATTATATCTCCAATATTCACTTCGGTGAGCAAGAAATCTCCGGTAACAATGAAGTCTACAAAGCTCAACTTGACCAAATTAAAGTTGGCGCATCAGAAACAATCAAAGATATCCCTAACTACATCCAAATCACAGATAACCGTGGCTCTAACGCAGGTTGGCACTTAACGGTTAAACAAGATGGTCAATTCGTAAATGGTGGATCTGAATTAACAGGAGCAGTCCTAAGTTTTGAAAATCCATCATTAGCCTCAGCAGCAGAAAGTGACGCACCAACAGCAGGCGATTTCACGCTTGATCCAGCCGGAACGTCATCGGATGTAATGAGTGCAGACGAAGAACAAGGTATGGGAACATGGGTTGAGATGTTTGGCGCGGATGCAACAGAAGGTGCTGAAAGTATCAAACTAAGCGTACCAGGTAAAACAGCGAAGACGCCAGGTAAATATGAAGCAACATTAACTTGGGAACTAACTGATACACCAGCATAATAGTTTGCAAAAACAGGTACGAAAGCCCAATCATGACGGGTTTCGTGCCTGTTTTTATGCTTTAACTTCGGTTCGTTAAAAGCTGGTCTAGTTGTTCAAAATCTTTTTTTGCAGGCGGCATGTTCCAAACAAGAAGGTCCGCGTCAATCCCAGTTTCCTCATAGAATGGGAAGTCACTAATAATCAGGTCAATATGCTGCATATGCTCGTGGGAATGCAACTCGTCACAAATAATAATCTGCTCTTCTGAATACCTCCTCCGTAATTCCGTCCGTAAAAATTCCTCCCAGAAATAGCCGTTTTCAGAAACAATTTTCACATGAAGTATCTGATATTTCTGTTCTTGCTGAATAATAACATTGTAAAAATCGGTCAAATAATGAATCATCATCGCTTTATTCGAGCGGATATAAGCATGATTCGGATTAGTTTCATACGAATTTAAGATCTGTCGGATTTGCTGGCTAAGTTCATTTTTATCTGGCGCAACATGCGTATACGGAATCGCTGGTAAAATGTTCATTTTGTCGATAAATAAGAAGCGCGTCAGGAAATCAATCGTTTCTGCCAAAATCTGTTGGCTATTATGAATCTGGTATTCTGAGAGCAGCTTCATCAAATCCTCCGCAAGCTGATATTTACTAGGATTAATTCGTTTACTATATTTCACACGCACATTTGCCTGTCCCTCATCTACATAGGAAAATTTTGTCCAAAAACACATCAAAACGTTGACATAACGCTCGTGTATAGGTAGCTCTGAACCAATAATATCCTCCAATACCGTATAATCAATCGGATGAAACTCACGCTGCGCTTCGGCAATGCTTTTCCATGATTCCATATCTGATTCAGACATCGAAAAGGCATAGCCCTGCTTAAACCGACTTAAACAAATGGCAATCGCAATCGCGTAATTAATACGAGCAGACAACGAAAAGTAAATGCCAAAACAGCTCTCCACAGTCTCGATAAAAGCGTTCACCTGCGCGTAAGGTATTTCAGGAAACGGCCATTTGGTATAAGGATAAGAGCGACTATAAATCTGGAAGTAGTAAAAACGTAACCGTATCTCTGTTCCTTTAATATCAAGCGGTGTCGTCTCTAGTACAAGCCGACTCTCGGCCAAATACGTGTCAATTTGACGAAGCCGGCGATACGTGGTTGGCAGACTGCTGAAATTCTCTTCCGCCCAATCGTTCAAGTTTTGCTGTTTTCCTGAAAAAATATCTTTAGAAATCAGATACATATAAGAATTGCTCACCGTCATCGCATACAGATAGGAGAAATTAATCTGTTCACCGACATCCAGTAACACATGATATTCATCCTCATGAACATAAGCAATGGCAGGATCAAAGAGTTCTTGCAAAGCATTAATATCCGTGTCGAGTGTCTTAATAGAACAATGCAGCTTATTCGCAAGTTCTTTTTTAGAATAGTTCCGTTCCGCTGTATATAGCATATGTAGTAGCCTTAATTTTCGATATTCTGAAGCTATGACCAAGTTTTTCATATCAAACACGCTCCTAATGCATGGTTATTCTTCATGCTCAATATAGCACCATAATCCACATTTGTCATGTTTTTAGCAAATGAAATCAAAAAATTCCGCCGCCAAGAAGTTTTTGATAATACGCTTAATTTATTGTTTTTTATAGTATTATTATAACTGTAAGAGGCACCGAGAAAGCGATGAACAAAGAAACAACCACGAAAATCGTTTTTCTGCCGCATTCTTAAATCCCCCCAATGAAGCTACGAAAGCCATCTTCAAAACTAAATTCCAACTATATAAATAACGTTTAATCATCTTTAACAACAATAAGGAGGTGAGGCTAAAAGAAGGTAGCAGAAACATCTAGAATGAAATGTTTCGGATGCTGGCATTTCAAAAAGTAAGCAAGATAAGTTACATCCAAAGGTAACAAATCAGTAAATTTAGAGGGAATCGAGTAAAAGTAGTCATAAATAAGTGAAATTTGTTACCAAAAAATAAGATTTCATTTTAGGCTAAAAAAGAGTTAAAACGAAATAGAAACAGAAGAATAACCAAACAGGGACAAGAAAATAATGCTAGTTGAATAAAGTACATCAAGTAGAAAAAACGTTCTACAGAAGCAATATTGGACAATATTTAAAGAATAAATAAACTAGTTCTAAGCTTTCATAAATATAAATCTGAATTTTAAAAACAATCAAACTTTAATTTTACTCGATTTAACAAAGGTTTCACCCAAGCGACATTAAAGTAAAGTAGTTAACATTTTGAAATGGATATATCGCCCAACTACATTTCTTTTTAGAAGAAACGAGCGATTTACAAAGAAAAACATCGCAAAGTGACCCCGAAATGTTGTGATATAATCCAAACAGCAAGAGAGAAGTAATATAATGTTACTTTGGAAAAAGCAGGGACGTATTCCAACTCAATAATTAAACCGCTACTCGGAGGATTCGGTATTTTTAAATAATATCGATAAAGATACAGTTTCTGTGACAACTTAGGGGGTGTTTATTATGTGAAGGCAGATCGTCTCATGTAGGAAAGCAAACAGACAAATAAACAGTATAAGGAAGAAGGAGAAAAATAAAAATGAAATTCGAACAAAAGGGACCAATCAACGTACTATCTATGAAGTCAGTCAAGAAGGCTGCTAAATCACTACTTGTAGCGACAGTTATTGCAAGCCAAGTATTGACAGTATTGCCAACAGGATCATCAGCGGCAGAAGCAACTGGCCAAGAAGTAACAACACCAACATTACCAACAGCAGATCAAGCAGCAAGTAAAATCGAGATTGCATCTAGAGCATTAGCTTTAGATAACGGCGTAACAGAAAAACGCGCTCAAGTTTCAACGTTTGCTGAGTTTAAAGCAGCAGCAGAATCTACAACGATTAACGTTATCGAAATCACTGGTAACTTCAGTTTCACAAGTAACGTTTCTATCAACAGTAATATCCGCATCGAAGGTAACGGACAAGCAATCATAGCAGGTAATTACCAAATGATTATGCGTTCTACATCTATCGTTGATGTACAAGATTTAAGCATCACAAACATCGGAACAAAAGGTGTTTTCACAGGTTATAACTCAGCTGCAGCACCAACAGTAAACATCACGAACAACGTACAAGTACAAGGAATGATCATGGGTGGATACGGTAAACTTTCCCTATCTATCGGTGGAACAAACAATAAAATCGTCAGCCTAGACCAAGCTGGTATGGACGTTGACGAATTAGTTATTGAAGACAACGCTCGTATTGAAGAATTATCTGCTCTAAACACAGCGGTTAAAGTTCGTTCATCAGGCGCTGTAAGCATTGGAGATAACGCTTATATCAACATGAGTTCAAGCAAAGGTTACGCATTTGATGTTTCAAATAGTGCCCTTGTTGTCGGTGAAAATGCAGTTATTAAATCAGCATCAAAATACGGTACTTTAAGAGCAGCAACATTAGTCGTTAAAAATGGCGCTGACTTAACACTTGCATCAGGTGATGTTGGTAACGGTATCTACGTATCTGGAAACATCACAATTGGCGATGACGTAAAACTTAAAGCTACAGGTACAGGTACAGCCGTTTACGCATACAACACAGGAGCATCAATCGTTGTTGGTAAAAATGCAAATGTTGATATCGTAAGTGATAACGGCTACGGTTTTTACGGAAATGCAACAATCACATTCGGTGACGGTTCATCTCTAAAATTAAGAACACAATATAAAGCTATTTACTCAGCAGGAGCAGCAAAAATTACTTTTGGTACATTATCTAATCAACCAAAACCAGTAGCAGAACGCGTAAAAGTTGATATCGACTCTGCCATTGACTACGGTATTTACTCTGGTGGCCCAATCAGCTTTGGCGATGACACAGAAGTTACTGTAAAAGCAAAACTTGGAGCGATTTATGCAGCAGGAAATTCACGCGTAGACTTCGGTATGAACACAAAAAATACAATCTCATCTTCAAGCGGTAAAGGTATCAATGCAGGTGGCATCATTTTCGGTGACAACTCTACTGTTGACATCAAATCTTACGAAAACTCGCTTGAAACTACAAACACAAATGGTCAAGGTTTAACAACAGGTAAAAACATCACAATGAACCTTACATCAGCAAATCACGATGGTATCTACACTTACAAAGATACGGTATTCGGCGATAACAATACAGTAGTTATTAAATCATTAAACAACGAAGGAATCCATACATTCTACGGTTCAACACTTAAAATTGGTGCGAACTCAAGCTTCGACCTTTCAGCAACAAATGCAATACAACAAGAAGGTGGCGCAGCAGCAGCACTTAACGTAGGAACAGGATCAACAGTTAAAATTGCAGCAGCAGGATACGGTATCTACACTTCCGGTTCCGTGACTTTTGCAAACGACTCAAAAGCTAACATCCGCGCTGGTTCAAGAACAACGAACCCAGCAGTGAAAGCAAACGGTGTTGTAACATTTAACAAAGGTACAATGGCTTACGTAGAAACACTTTCATCAGCAACAACAACATCTGTATTTGACCTAAGCGGTGGCGTAAACTCTAAATTAGTTCTTAACAGCCCTAAATATATAGATTTCCGTCAAAATAACAACGATGCAACGAAGAAAACTGGTCATATCGTTAAAGGTTACGGAAACTCAGTAGTTGCGAACCAATCACGTGTAGAAATCAACAACGTCGCAACATTGATGGCATGGAACCACGGAACTGACTGGTCTAAAGCATCCAATACTTCATGGACTGACATTGAAGCTGGCCGTGTAACACTAGCTCCTAAAAATGGCACAGTAACAACAAACTACTACGGTGGTCCAGTAACAGGAATGGACGGATTCAACCTATTCGATTACACGCGTCTTTCAACAGAAGGATCAACTGCAATTGATCGTCCAACAGTTAAACCAATCTACGTTGGTGCAAAAACTGTAACAGGTACAGGAACTCCAGGGAACGACGTTATAGTTACATTCCCTAACGGAACAACTGTAAAAGCTACAGTTAAACCAGACGGAACATGGACAGTAGATGTTCCAACAGGCGTAACACTTGCGAAAGATCAATCTGTTGTTTCATACCAAACAAACGGTGTTAATGACAGTGCAAACGTAACAACAAAAGTACAACAAGATCTATCTGTACCAGGAACTCCAGATGTTAACTCTGTTAAAGAGGGCGACACAGTGATTACAGGTAAAGGTGAGCCAAACAAAGACGTTACAGTAACACTTCCAGATGGCACTAAAATCCCTGGTAAAACAGACGATAAAGGTGACTTCTCTGTAACAATTCCAGCCCAAAAAGAAGGCGCTGAGCTTACAGTAACTCAAAAAGGTGACAATGATCTTGATAGTAATCCAGGAATTGTTGTCGTAGCATCAAACGAAAAACCAGTTATCACAGCTGACGATCAAACATTCCGCGTTGGAGATACATTTGACGTATTAGCAGACGTAACTGCAAAAGATAAAGAAGATGGCGATCTATCATCTAAAGTTACCGTTAAGAGTAGCAACGTTGACATGAGCAAAGTCGGCACATATACAGTTGTTTACACAGTAACTGACTCAGACAAAAACACTGTCGAAAAACAAATCACAATCAAAGTTATCGCAGCAACATCAGGAACAATCTCAGCAAACGAATTTACAATTGGTACAGATAACTACGTTAAAGGTGCTTTAACAGGCGATGTTGCCAAAGCATACCTAGAAGTTGACGGCGTTAAATTCGCAACGATCAACGTAACAGGCCTAAGCTACCAATACTACGCAAAAACAAACATCCTAGACCCAGCTAAAAAAGTATACATCGTAGCACTTGACGAAAAAGGTAAAGAACTACAAAGAACAGAAGTAAAAGTGAACGCAAAAGCAACAACAGGAACAATCACAGCAACTGACTTCGCAATCGGACCTGACAACTACGTTAAAGGTGCCCTAACAGGCGACGTAACAAGAGCGGCATTAGAAGTTAACGGAACTAAATTAACAACAATCAACGTATCAGGTAGTTCATACCAATACTACGCTAAAAACAACATTACAAAAGCAACAGACGAAGTTTACATCATTGGTTATGACGCAGCTGGCAAAGAACTACAAAGAACAAAAGTAAACGTAATTGCAGCAACAGCAGGAACAATCACAGCAAACGACTTCACAGTTGGTACAGATAACTATGTTAAAGGTAATCTAACTGGAGACGTAACAAGAGCAGCGCTAGAAGTAAACGGTACAGCATTAACAACAATCAACGTATCAGGTAGCACATACCAATACTACGCTAGCAAGAACATTACAAAAGCAACAGACGAAGTTTACATCATTGGTTATGACGCAGCAGGTAAAGAATTACAAAGAACAAAAGTAAACGTAAAAGCACCAGCAGCAACAAAAGGAACAATCACAGCTGACAAGTTCTATCTTGGAGATGACGGTTATGTAAAAGGTGCCCTAACAGGTGATGTAGCACGTGTTAGCCTTACTGTTAACGGAACAGAATTAACAAAAATCAACGTGTCTGGTAGCACATACCAATACTATGCTAGAACGAGCATCAAAAATCTAACGGACGTTGTAGTAGTAACAGCGTACGACACAGCAGGAAAAGTACTAGATTCTAAAACAGTAACAATTACAACAGATAACGGTCTAACAGGATCAATTACAGCAAACAACTTCAAATTTGGTAAAGATCGTTATGTAACAGGAACATTAACAGGTGACATAGTTAGAGTAGAACTACAAGTTAACGGTGTTGCCTTACAACGTATCGGCGTATCAGGTAGCACATACCAATACTACGCAAGTGCAGCAATCTTAAACTCTACAGATGAAGTTAAAGTAGTTGGTTATAACTCTGCAGGCGTTGCAGTAAGCACAAAAACAGTAGCAATCACAACAACTGACGGTACAGTCGTTGCCAACGATTATGTCATTGGAAAAGATTCTTATGTAACAGGAACGCTAACAGGTGATGTAACTAAAATCGCTCTTAAAGTTAACGGCGAAATAAAAGGTAGCATCCCAGCAACAGCAGGAGCATTCCAATACTATGCTAACTCTACTGTTATCAAATCAGATACAGACGTAGTAGAAGTTGTTGCTTATGACGCAGCAGGCTCCGTATTAAGCACAGCAACAGTAAAAGTTAGTAAAACAGTTGTTGTATCTAAAGGTACTGTAACACCCGCATCATTTAAAGTTGGAACAGATCGTTATGTAACTGGTACATTCACAGGCGACGTAGCTCGTGTTGAACTAGAAGTAAATGGCGTATTAAAAGGTAAAATTCCAGCAACAGGTGGCGTGATCAGTTATTACGCAGCGGCAGCAATCACATCAGACACAGACGTAGTAAACGTAGTAGTTTACAATGCAGCAGGCGTTCAACTAGACAAGAAACCAGTATCTCTAAAAAGCAATGTTGGAACAGTAACAGTTGAAGATTACAAAATTGGTTCCGCACGCTTAACAGGTACAGTAACTGGCGATGTAACAAAAGTTAGCGTTGAAGTTAACGGAACTGAACTTTCTACAATCCCAGCAGCAAACGGCGAATTTAGCTATTACATCGCAGGAAAAATTACAGACGAAGCAGACGTTGTTAAAGTGATCGGTAAAGATGCACTAGGTAACAAAGTAACAGAACAAATAGTAAACGTATCTAAATAATACGTGCAATAAAGAGATGATAGGGGGATAGCAATATTCCCCTTCATTATAAAAATGAATGAGGTGTACTAAACAGATGAAAAAAGTTTTAATCGCAGGAATCACAGCCTTAACGTTAGTTTTCGTGGGTGCATGTGGCAATACAGCGGACAACAGTGATAAAAAAGAAACCAAAACAACAGAAACCGCAAAACAAGAGTTCAAAACTAAAACAGTCAATAACATCGACATGAAAATCGGTGAAATCAAGACAACAGAAAGCACTAAAAAAGATAAAAATATGGTCAGCATCGCCATGTCATTCTTAAATAACGACAACACAACAGTAGGCGTTGGCGCAGGCGACTTCAAAATTAAATCCGGCGACAAAACGTATGAAGTTTTCCCACAAGGAAATAACTTTGGTGATGAGTTCAAGCCAAACGAAAAACTAGAAGGAAAAGCATTTTTCGAATTACCAACTAGCGTTAAAAAAGGCACACTTGTATACGCACCAATGGGCAAAGAACAAGCAAGCTGGTCTATCACTATTCCAGAAGCCAAATAAGAAATTAAAAACCAAACCAGAAAGGGTTGTCATAAATTGAAATTAGTTGTTATGGGATTAGGATATATTGGACTGCCAACCGCAATCATGTTCGCGAATCACGATCAAGATGTACTAGGAATTGATGTGAACGAGAAAGTAATCAAAGAACTAAATACTGGAAAGATTCATATTGAAGAACCAGGATTGCAAGCAGAATTAGATAGAGCTATCCAAAATAATAAATTTAAGGCAGGTTTGGTTGTAGAGCCAGCAGATGCATTCATCGTATCTGTTCCTACACCAAACAAAAATGATGCACTCAAATCATGTGATCTCAGCTACGTTTTATCCGCAGTAACAAACATCTTACCCGTCCTTCAAAAAGGAAATACCATCATTATTGAATCCACTATCGCTCCCCGCTCCACCGAAGATCACATTTTACCACTGGTTGAAAGTACAGGCTTAATCGTAGGAGAAGACGTCTTCTTGGTCCACTGCCCAGAACGCGTTCTACCGGGCCAAATTATTCATGAATTAATCTACAATAACCGTATCATTGGTGGTGTAACACCAGCGTGTACCGAAGCAGGAAAGAAAATCTACAGCGTCTTTGTTAAAGGTGAATTGATTGAATCCGCGGCATCTACTGCTGAAATGTCCAAACTAATGGAAAATACGTATCGCGACGTGAATATCGCACTCGCAAACGAACTCGTACACATTTCAGCCGAACTTGGCATTAATGCACTAGACGTTATTAGCATGGCGAACAAACATCCACGCGTGAACTTGCACCAACCAGGGCCAGGCGTTGGCGGACACTGTCTCGCTGTAGATCCTTACTTCATCGCAGCAGCAGCACCGACAGAATCACATTTAATCCAGCGCTCGCGTCACATTAATTCAACGATGCCAAACTTCATTGTAGAAAACACCGTAGCCTTGATGAACAAATTACAAGGCAGAAAGATTGCAGTTTTCGGACTCACATATAAAGGGGACATCGATGACATTCGCGAAAGTCCAGCCTTAGAAATCTATCATGAACTAGAAGCAATGGGGCAATTTGACGTCGTGGCTTACGATCCACATGTCGATGCTAGTTTTGTAGAAAATGATATGGGCGTTGCAACGAAAGGCGCTGATCTTGTCTTAGTGTTAGTGGACCATTCAGAATTCCGCGATATCACGCCGCAAAGTTTGACGAACATGCGTGAAGTAGCCATTCTAGACGCTAAAAATATCGCAACACAATGTGCAGACATCGATAAATATTTCAATCTCGGAACGCTATCAAAAATCGGGGAACTAGAAGAAATTGGCGTAACTGTTTAAGCGAATCAGCTTGTGATCAAAAATAGAAATGTGGATGATGAATGAAAAAGATACTTTTAATATCTCAAAATTTCTATCCTGAAATCGGAAGTGCCGCGAATCGGATGAAGCAACTATTCAGGTTACTTGGGCAAAAATATGACACAACGCTTTATACGACGGAGCCACAATACCCGAACCGCGATATTTACGAGCAGGAAAAGTTTTGGGACGCAGCGTTGAATGAAGAAAAAATCGTTCGCGTGAAAACAAGGACGAGCAAATACGAAACAAAAATGATCTTTCGCTTTCTTCTCTATTTAGAAACATTGTGCCGCTTTATTTTGAAAATTTTAAGGACAAAAGAATCTTTTGATGTTGTTTACGTATCGAGTCCACCTATTTCTATTGCGCTTGCAGGGTTAGTAGCGAAACGAAAGCTAAAAGCAAAACTGATTGTCGACATTCGCGACTTATGGCCAGAATCACTAAAAGGGGTAGGAAAATTTAATTCACGAATTGTACTATGGATCGCGTATAGATTAGAAAAACGAATTTATAAGCGGGCGGACGAGATTATCGTTAATAGTGAACGGTTCGCCACTTACATCACAGACCAAGGTATCGATCAAAATAAAATAACCTTTGTTCCTAATGCGTTAACGCCAGAGGAATTAGAGCTTGGAAGTAAGAAACGACCGATCATGAATGAGCCAATCACAGTAATCTACACGGGAAATATCGGGCTAGCACAAGAATTAGCTAGCTTTATCCGAATGGCCGATTATTTTAAAGATAATGCTGCTGTCCAATTCAAAATGATTGGTTACGGAGCAAACTATCAAAAATTGATTGACACCGTGAAAGAACGCGAGCTTGTAAACATCATGGTAAGCCCTCCAGATACGAGATGCAATGTGTTGATGGAACTAGCTCAAGCCGATGTTGCCTTTGTAAGTTTGGTACCACATCCCGTTTTTGAAACAGTGATTCCAGGAAAAATTGTGGACTATATGGGCATTGGTTTACCGATTATTGGTATGGTCTCAGGCTATTGTAAAGATATTATTTACGCGTCAAATACCGGTTTTATCTACGGTCGTGACGAAGAAGACGCGATGTATCGTGGTTTGAGTCACTTAATTAAAGATCATGAATTGCGCGGTAGGCTTAGAAAAAATGGCCTACAGTATGCAAAAGCTAATTATAACTGGCAAGAAAATTTTAAACGGATTGAGAAATTGATATCCGAGTTTGGGTGAGGTAGTAGGCATGTCAAAAAAAATTGCAATGTTCGTCTGGAACTACTTTACAAATGATGCGCGAGTCATGCGTGAATGTCTAGCGCTACAAGAAGCGGGCTATCATGTTGACTTAATCGCGATTCACGATTCCAAGCAACCAGATCTTCCTTACCAAGAATCCCCCGCTAAAAACTTCACGGTTCATCGCGTAAAAACAGGTTATCCAGACTTCTTACAACCGCTTATAAACGGCATGAAGTACATCAAGCGAAGCAAAATAAGCCTTGTATTAATAAGCTGTGTCTTTTTACTACTCCTCCTGTTTTTCCCTCTACAAACCTTAATTGTTAGTGTGATTTTAGCTCTCTTTTCCCTCAAAAAGATGCAAGTGCTCGTTGGGCGTAGTCTTATTTTTACAAGAATGGTATACAAAGGGCTCTCCAAACGCTATGACATCTATCACGCTAACGATTTGAACACGTTACCGCAAGCTACTTTTTGTGCCAAGGTGTTCAGGCGTAAAAAACTCGTCTATGATTCGCATGAAGTACAAACGAGTAGAACGGGATACAACAGCCCGATATACGGGATTAGCGAGAAGTTCTTGCTTCATGCTACCGATGTTTGTATCCATGAAAATGATACGCGAGCAGCCTATATTGAAAAACGGTATCACTTTTATCCGAAGGTGGTGCATAACTACCCGAATAAAGTGTACCCGGAAAAAAGCCCAGGCGTTGATTTGCACGGCTTACTAGATATTCCTGAGTCCGAACCAATTCTCCTCTATCAAGGTGGGGTGCAAATTGGGCGGGGGCTGGATAAACTGATCGCAGCGGTGAAGCTTTTTGATCGAGGTGTGGTCGTGATTATCGGAGACGGACGGATTAAAGCGGAGCTCCAAGAACAAGTAAGAGACCTGAAAATGGAGCAGAAAGTGAAGTTTTTGCCGAAAGTGCCATTACAGGAATTATTGGGCTATACGAAAAATGCCTATCTAGGATTTCAAATTTTAAATAATGTTTGTTTTAATCACTATTCCGCCTCGTCGAACAAATTGTTTGAGTACGTGATGAGCGGTGTGCCAGTGATCGGCAGTAATTTTCCAGAGATACGAAAAATCGTGCGTGGCGAAGGGATTGGGATTATTGTCGATTCACATGACCCAACATCGATCGCAGTGGGTGTAAATACATTGCTTGCTGATCCAGCGCTTCGGGACAAGATGAGCGCAAACTGTTTCCAAGCACGTGAAGTGTATAATTGGGACCTTGAAAAAGCAATTTTTCTAGAAATCTACAAAGAATTAGAGGATGGATATGACGAAGAATAGAGCCCTTTTGAAACTAAGCGATAATGTGAAATTGAATAAAAATAAGGACCTAATGGCAGCAGAAATGACGCGGACCGGCGACTACTATCAAAAAGATGTTCTAGAAGCATTTGCGGCATTTATTCCAGAGAACGCGGTCATTTATGTGATGGATAGCCAATTTGTGAGCCATGCGATTTATTTTTCGAAGTATTATCATGCGAGCAAAGTTTATCTTTTTGAGAAGAATCATGTGACGTATAAAGAGGTAAGAAATGATGCGAAACGAAATAAGGTAGTCGCGATCGAATGTTTGAAGCCGGATTGGAAAAAGCGCCGTTTTCACCGAATGGAAAATGGGAAGGCCGTAACGATTCAACCGGAGGCGCCGCAACTAATACATCTTGGAAAACAGGCGCTTGAAGCAGGTCTTATCGAGAGTTTGGCGGATCGTTTAGATGACTCGCAAACAATGCTCTGGCTCGATACGGAAGCTTTGAATTTTGAAGAAGTCGGGCGTTTGTTAGAAGCGAAAAAATATCGTGTCTTCCAGGAAAGTGGGACGAACGCGCTTTATACTTTTCAAGAAGTGGCGCCTGAACCTGAGGAAGATGAGCATCAACTTGAGATGAAGATATTAGAACGGTTGGACACGTATAAGCGCCAAATCGATGGATTGAAGCAGGAATACGAAGGAAAGTTAGCGATTATCCAAGCGGAACAAGATGAGAAACACGTTGTTTTAGAAGCAAAATATAAGGCTATCGCGCAAAAACAAGCGAAGGTAGTAAAAGAACATCAACAAAAAAGCGCGCAATCAGCAAAGGAAACAAGCGAAGCAAAACAGTTGGTTCAACATATGTCGGATGCTTTGAATGCGGAACGAGCAGTCAACTACGACCTAAATAAACGCATTTTTACGTTACTAGAAGACGAGAAACCGGTTCTTTTAACAATGAAAAAACGCCATACACAACAAGTCAAAGAAATTAACAACTTGAAAAAAGAAAATACAGTCCTAACGAGAAAATTAGCAACTATGACGGAAAAATACACGCGCCTGAACGATACGAAAGTGATCAAGATGATGCGTAAGTATTGGAAACTAAAAAAAAGCCGAAGATTGAGGAATGACTAGTGAAAAAGATTGAGAATTTATATCATGAAATTGAGTATTTACAAAAGAGAATTTTAAGCAATATTCAGCCAGAAGTGATTGCGGCAAAAGACTTTACGAATGCAGATAAATGGCATAGTTCCAATGATGATCTTGTCTTCACGCAACAGGGTGAGGCTGTCATGGCAACGAATAATAGCGATATTTACATTTACTTTTCGTACTTGGAGACGAATCTTTTATTCAGTCGGTACCCGATGCATATTATTGAAACGGTGCCGGGAGAGACTTTTGAGTTTAATATGGCGATGGATGTGTCTAGCACGCAAGCTTGTAAGATCGCGATTATAGAATATGGCAACAATAAAAAACTGAAATCGACGTTATTCGATCCAAATAAGAAAAATCGGATGAAGGTGAGTCAAGAAACCACGCGTTTACGTATTGCTTTGCGAATTCCAAGCAAGAGCGTCGTAATGATTACTGGTTGTGATTTTAGCCGGACTTTTGATGAAGCGAAGGCAGTAAGACAAGGTAGTGCGGCACTTGAGGCGCGTACTGGCTTGAAAGATATTACGAAAACGACGGATTTGCGTGTAGCCTGCATTTTTGATGAGTTTACGCGGACTTGTTACGACAAGGAAGTGAACTTGATTACGTTCACGCCGGATGATTGGGAGGAAGTTCTAGAGCGCGAACGACCGCATATTTTGATGGTGGAATCGGCTTGGCACGGGAATCATAAGGCGTGGGAGTATAAGATTGGTCGTTACGCGAATCAGGATCGGAGCGCTTTACTCGGGCTTCTTGAATGGTGTAAGCAGAACGATGTACCGACGATTTTCTGGAATAAAGAGGATCCGATTCATTACGATAAATTCATCGATACGGCGAAATTATTCGATCATATTTATACGACGGATGCGGATATGATTCCAAAGTATAAGAAAGCTGCAGGTCATGATCGTGTGTATGCACAGAGTTTTGCGATTCAACCAGAGATGCACAATCCGATTAAACTATATTCGAAGCGGATCGATAAAATGTGTTTTGCGGGTTCGTATTACGCGAATCGACATGAAGATCGGCGTCGTGATATGGATCAAATTTTAGATGTAACACAAGCGCACGGTCTTGCGATTTATGATCGTAATTTTGAGCGGCATTCCCCAGATTTCCAATTTCCAGAACGGTTTTTACCGAGTGTGATTGGCAGTCTTTCCTACAATGATATGAACATTGCCTACAAAGGTTATAAATATATGCTGAACATTAACAGTATTAAAGAATCACCGACGATGTTTTCTCGCCGTGTGTTCGAAGGTTTGGCATGTGGAACCCCGATTATTAGCAGTTACTCGAAAGGAATCAAGCGCATGTTTGGTGACCTCGTACTGATTGCCGAAACAAAAGAAGGCTTGGAAGAAAAGATTGAAGAGATTACGACAGACGAAGCGCTGTACCAGCAAAAATCACTCGAAGGTATTCGTGAAGTGTATCATAATCACACATATAAACATCGATTGCGGATGATGCTTACAAATATGGGCATACATTTGGAGGTCGAGCCAAAAATGGTGACGATAATATCGGTGGTACATTCGAAGGAAGATATCGAGGCTGTGACGGCGAATTTTGATCGTCAGAACTACGCCAATAAAAAACTGATCTTGTTCACGACGATGTTTGACGGTGTGACGGATCTGATGAATCAATACAATACAGAAAATGTAAGCATCTATACAATGACCTATCTGAGTCATTATCAGAAGTTACAAGATATTGTGACGACGGAATATGTGAGTTATATGAGCGGGAAAAATTTCTATGGTGAGCATTACGTCGCGGATTTATTTTTAGCAACAGAGTATACGGATGCAGATGTCATTGGGAAGAAGAATTACTTCCAGTTAGATCAGAACAATTTGCGAGAAGATGGAAAAGAAAAGGATTACGAGTTTACAGATGAGATCACATACCACAAAGCGTTACTCAAGACGGGGATTTCATTTATGGGTTCTGTCCAAGATTTGCTCGTGAATATGGAGAAGGATGAAACGCTGGGCACGTATTTCCGCCAAGGTGTGAAACTTTTCAGCGCTGATAAATTTAATTTTGTTGAAAATGGCGCGAATGCCCCGCAAGACCTCATCAATAAAGTAGAAATATAGGAGCGATGACTTTTGAGACACTTAAAAATATTAGTCTATGGTGACATGGATCTCAATATTATGGATGGTTCCGCTGTATGGTTGACTTCGATGGCTTCCATGCTGGCGATAAATAATAATGTAAAAACCGACGTTCTTTTGAAAGCGAAGGAGCAGAATACACTTTTAACGGGTGGTATTTCGAATTTTAGTAATGTGCAATTGCTTGATCCGTTTGAGACGTTTCAAGGGATGTCCTACACGAATGGGAATCGGATTAACGTTGCCGAGGCGCTAGAACGAATGGAAGTTTTGAATAAGAAAAATGACTATCATTTGATTATTATTCGCGGATTTGCCTTGGTGAAGGAGATGATGAAGCATCCAGATTTAATGAAAAAAACGATGCCGTACATTACCGATTTTAATCATGATCCTAAGTCGATTTCAACGGAAGAACGCACGGATTTACGCCAAGTCTACGATTGTTTTCCAAATATGTTTTTACAAACGGAAGCTACCAAAGCCATTTTCAGTGAATTGATGGATGTCGACGGAGAAAAAGTGGCGATCTTGTCACCGATGATTCCCGCACAACCGATCGTTCCAGATTACCGTAATCGCAATAACCAACTGATTTATAGTGGGAAATTTGCGGCGGAATGGTATACCGAAGAGATTATTCGTGCGGCGAGGAAGCTTGAAGATACGGACATTCGTTTTTGCATCGTGGGCGATAAGTTCCAAGGAGACCTGCGTGCACGCAATGGCAAGGTTAAACAGGCGTTTCAAGCGACGGAAAATATCGATTGGGTTGGTGCGGTATCGCGTGCCGAGTCGCAAAGCTATATTGCTGCATCAGACATTGGTATTAGCTGGCGTAGTGAGTTGATTGATAATGATGCTTCGGTGGAATTATCGACCAAATTGCTAGAATACGCACGACTTGGCAAGCCCGTTCTACTAAGACGTACCAAAATGCATGAACAATTGCTCGGCGCGGATTACGAACTGTTTGTCGATACGGAGGCTGAATTTTTAGCGAAAACGGAGCTGGTGTTATCGAATTCTGCGGTCTATAAACGTGCAGCCAAAGCGATGTACGAAGCGAGTCAGAATTTTACGCTGGAAGCTTCGTATGACCGACTGAAAAACGTGTTATGGACTTACAACAAAGAACCGCTGAACTTACTTTTTGCCAGTCACGATCTGAAATTTATGACCGATATTATCGATTATCTGGAAAATCAGCCAGGCATTAACGTCAAAATTGATCGCTGGTCGAATCACACGGAGCATGATCTCGCGAAAAGTCAGGAACTGCTCGACTGGGCGGATATGATCTACTGCGAGTGGGGGCTTGGTAACGCGGTTTGGTATTCGCAACATAAGAAACCGGATCAAAAGCTTATCGTTCGCGTCCACGCACAGGAAAAACGAACACCGCATCCTTTCAACTATAACTTGGATGCCATCGATCATATCATCGCGGTTTGTCCGTTTATCATGGAAGAAATGAGCCGGATTTGCCAGATTCCACGTCACAAGATGGTTCTTATTGCCAACACGATTGACACTGAAAAATTGGATCGTCCGAAGAAAGCAAATATTGATTTTAACATCGGGATTTGCGGCGTGATTCCAAAAATTAAAGGTCTTGATAAAGCGCTCGATATTTTTGAACAACTTTGGGAGTCCGACAAGCGTTACAAACTTTTTATCAAAGGTCAATTGCCAAAAGATGTGGCGTGGCTGATGGGGCGCACGGCGGAACGGGAGTATTACGATGCAGTGTTTGCCAGAATTAATAGCGCTAAGTGGAAAGACAACGTGGTGTTCGATAAGCACGGTAACGACGTACATGAATGGCTCCAAAAAATCGGTTACTTGCTATCTACGAGTGAATCGGAAAGTTTCCACACTGTTTTGATGGAAGGAATGGCGGCAGGATCGACACCATGCTTACTTAATTGGCCTGGCGTCGAAACGGTGTACCCCGAAGATTCGATTTTTGAAACACCAGCAGCGATCGCATCATTTATCGCGAACAACGAATTAAACGAAGCCGATCAGCAAAGTTATAAAGATTATGCCTATAAATATTTTAATAAAGCTAAAATTTGTCACGAAATCGAGGACTTAATTACTGCAACTTTTGTGGGTTAAGTCGAGGATACGAGGAGAGAAATTATGACTACCGATTTAATCATTGAAAAAATGGATACGTCAGAAATGGCCTATACGAATGGGATGCTAACGGTTCATTTCAAAGCACTTTACATGTTGGATGCTTACTACAGCTATGCTTACTATCTTTATTATAATGACGAGCTGGTGGAACGTCAGTGGTACCAAGAGGTTGGGAAAGAGCAGATCACGATCAACTACAAACCAATCCGAAGTGGCGCCTATAAATTCCGTCTGTTCTTGAAAAAAGATGATACCGTGATTATCAACAAACTTACAAATATGCTAAATGTGGATGTAGCAAATAAAAAAACGGTGACAACAACGCTTGAAAAAGAAGAAATCTACTACAATGACAATCCCGTTAAATTCCTATTCCAGCCAGCAAAGAAACCTTCCGATAAACTAGTAATTTCTTTCTCAGGCTTGCACTCGAATGAATTCCGTGGCGGACCTCCTGTTTATAACCATTTCCGAACATTATGGCCGTGTGACGTGAACAAACTCTTTATTTTAGACGAATACAAAGGTCAGTTCTGCTACTACATGGGTCACGATTGTCGCTCAGATTATGAACGTTCGGTGATCGCGCTGATCATGACAAAAGCGAATGAACTTGGCATTTCATCGCGAAACATTATTGCTTCAGGCTCAAGCAAAGGCGGTGCTGCTTCGCTATATTACGCGATGAAATATCACTTTGGGACCGCAATTGTCGGAGCACCGCAAGTTTTTATTGCTAAGTTTTTAAAACAGCGTGCTACAAATGCTCCAGTTGTGCGTAAAGGTTTGAATAATATGCTCGGGGAAGATAAGGAAGCTGGCGCTAAATATTATGATGAATTAATCATGAATCTAGTCGACACCAATACAGCGTTCCCAGACTTTATTTTCCACATTGGAAAAGGCGACTATCACTACAAACAACATCTACAACCACTCCTACAAAAACTTGATAAAAAAGGCGTCGCGTATGATCTAGACTTACAAGATTACAGTGATCATAATCAAACCGGACAGTATTACGCGCCATTTCTGTTCGAAACAATTTCTAAAATGATTCAAAAATAGGAAGAAGTGAACAAGCATTGAGAGAAACGGTCCAAATTCTAAAAGAACAGGTGCAGCATTTTCATAAAATTACGCGGATTGCCAGGTACGATCAGCGAGCCGCGTATCAGAGTCACTATTTGGGGATGGTGTGGGAAGTGCTTAGTCCAACGCTCCAAGTGCTCATTTTCTATTTCGTGTTTGGCATTCGGATGAACGGCGCGGGATCAATGGCAGAAGGGGTTCCTTACATTGTGTGGATGCTCGCTGGTGTGATACCTTGGTTTTTCATCAGCGCTATCATCATTTCTGGTGCCAATTCGATTTACAGCAATTTGAGTTTGGTATCGCGCGTGAAATTCCCAATGAGCATTTTACCATCGATTACGATTTTTAAATCCCTATATAGTTACGTGACAATGCTCATCATCCTGCTCGGCTTCTTGTTCCTCAATCACATTTACCCGACGATTTATTGGACACAGTTTTTCTATTACTTCGTGTGTATGTGCTTGTTCCTCTATGCCGTGTCCCTTCTAAATGCAACGATTACGATTCTGTTTCGGGATTATCAACTTATGATTGGCTCCGTGATGCGTCTCCTGTTTTTCGTATCGGGCGCCGTCATGGATGTCACCGCGCATCCAGATTCCCTCATGACTAAAATTTTAAAACTCAATCCGATCGTGTACATTATCGAAGGGTTTCGCGATAGCTTTTTCTCACGACAGTGGTTTTTCCAGGAACCTTGGTGGACCGCCTATTTCTGGGGAATGACACTACTCGTGCTCGGCGTCGGATCGGTATTACATCTGCGCTTTAAAGACCGCTTCATGGATTATTTATAGAGAGGAAGAACAAAGATGACAGAAAGCATGGTGTCCGTCTCGCACGTATCCAAACAATATAGCATGATCACAAGCCCTGCAAAACAGCTCCGTGGTCTATTAAAACCAAATCGCGAGAAGCCAGCGTTTCTTGCTTTACGAGACGTTTCCTTTGAAGTTGGGCGCGGAGAAACGGTCGGTCTCATTGGGCTAAACGGCTCCGGCAAATCGACGTTATCCAATATATTAGCAGGTATTATCCAACCATCCCACGGGAAAGTGCACACGGGCGGCGAAGTATCTTTGCTAGCGATTGGAGCAGGACTCAAACCAACGCTTTCTGGCATGGAAAACATTCGAATGAAGTGCCTCATGCTCGGCTACTCCAATCAACAAATTGCCGAGATGATCCCCGCTATTACCGATTTTGCGGACTTACAGGACTTTATCGAGCAACCAATCAAACGTTATTCTAGCGGGATGAAGGCGCGTCTCGGCTTTGCAATTGCCGTCCAGATCGATCCAGACATCCTCATTATTGACGAAGCTTTGTCCGTCGGCGATACCACTTTTTATAAGAAATGTACCGATAAAATCGCCGAATTTCAAGCAGCTGGAAAAACGATTTTCTTTGTCAGCCACTCGCTTTCCCAAGTCAAAACAATGTGTCATCGCATTATTTGGATTCACTACGGGGAATTGAGGCTAGATGGTCCTGCCGATGAAGTAGGACTCGAATACAGCAAATTTGTTCACCGTTTTAATAAATTATCAAAAGAAGAGAAAACCGCGTACCAGCAAAATCTGAAAAAACGTCAAACGAATACAGAGCAGCTAGATCAAGCACATGCTTTTGATCCAAAACAGATAAACGGAGGCATGCGTAAAACAACACTCGTTTACTTAAGTATTCTCTGGCTGTTCACCATATTCAGTGCCTTATTAATGGAATCCACAACATTCCTCACAAAATTGCAGGAATTACTCGCGAGTATTCTTTAAAGGGTGAACATCAGTGATCAAATTTATAAATATAATGAAGGAGGAAACAATAATGAAAAATAAAGTTTTAGTAACAGGTGGCGCAGGTTTTATCGGTTCTCACGTTTGCGAAATGTATCTGAAAGAAGACTACGAGGTACTTTGCGTTGATAATCTGTCATCTGGAAAAGTCGACAACATTTGCCACTTACTTGCAGACGATCGTTTTACTTTTGTGGAAGCGGATATTAACGATACTACAAAAATGCTTGCCATCTTCCAATCGTTTCGACCTACTATTATCAATCATCACGCCGCGCAAAAATCGGTAGTCAGCTCGATAGAAGACCCGATGTATGATCTAGATATTAACCTCGGCGGACTACTCATACTACTACAATGCGTTCAAAAATTCCCAATCGAAAAATTTATTTACGTTTCTTCTGGTGGTGCCTTAAGCAAAGTTATTGAAGGCACAGAAAAATCAAAAGAAAGCGATACCCCTCAACTTATTTCCCCTTACGCCATCACCAAATATGCCGGCGAAAAATATTTAGACATCTATGCGAACACATATGGCTTTGACTACACCGTTTTGCGCTATGCGAATGTTTTTGGACCTCGTCAAATACCAGACGGTGAGTGTGGGGTTGTGCCGATTTTTGTAACGAACATTTTAGCCAATAAACCTTCTGTATTAATGACGTATCCCGATATGCCAAAAGGCTGTACACGTGATTATGTTTACGTTGGAGATGTGGTTGAGGCGAATCGTTTAGTATCGGAGAAGGCAGTTAACACGGTGATTAATATCGGAACGGGAGATGAAATCGCAATTTTAGATATTTACAATACAATTTTAGATGTATTCGAAAAAGATATCGCGATTACAATTGAAGGACCACGCGCTGGTGATGTGAAACGTTCTGTACTTGCCAATGACCGCGCAAAAGAGCTGACGGGATGGACCAATCAGGTTAGTTTGAAAGAAGGATTAGTGGCATTACGAGAAGCAATGTTACAACAACAAGCGTAAAAAGGGTTAAAAATAAAAGGAGGCATCATTATGCTACAAACATTTGGAGTTGAAATCGATGAAAATTTTCTGGAGATACTATTATTTTCTAATAAGTCATTCGATAAATATGCAACAAAGAAAGTATTACCAGCCAAAACTGTGATAGACGCGTCTGTGACAGATAATCATTCTTTCATTTATATAGAAAAAGGGTTGACCAAAATTGTAGCGAGCCATAATACGAAGGAAACGACAATTTCATTTTCAGGGGATGGAGAATTTATCGGGTTTGCATCATTGCTATCAAAGGGAAGAAATCAATTTGAACTAGAAACAATTTCGGAGACAACCGCCTACTTCATCGATCCATACTTCGTTTTGAATGTGATTGATGAGTCTGGTTGGGGAACATCGATTTTACTTAAAATCATCGAGAATCTAACACAGTCTGTGAATTATTACGGGAAGTTTAATCTATTGCCAGCAAAAGCAAAAGTTGCCGCATCCTTGTTACATTTAGAGTCTAAAAAATTAGGAAAAATAGATGGGCATTTACCAAAAGAAATTTGTCAGCATCACTTGGCTAGTTATTGCCAGATTACACGTGAGTACGCGACGACGATCTTGTCTAAGTTTGAAGAAGAAGGTCTCGTGCAGCTGACGCCAAAACCAATTAAAATATTGGATATATATACATTAAAAGAAATGGTCGGCTTTGAAATATCGGGATCGTTACATTAATAAACAGGTGTTAAAATACATTATCTGAGGCGTAGCGTATTTTTTACGGTGCGCTTCTCGTCATGTATAAACGAATGATCTAGTGTAGATCATGTAACATAAAACGGGATATAAAATTGTGTATTGAGAATATTGAAGGAAAGGGAGTCATTATGCAAATTTTTGAGCGGAGAGAAAAGAAGTATATCTTAACTGAGGAAAAATACAACTTGCTTTTGGAAAGAATTTCGGAACATATGAAGGAAGATAAGTATGGTTTGCACACGATTTGTTCGCTTTATTATGATACAAGCAATTACGATTTAATCAAACGATCGAGCGAAAAACCAACGTTTAAGGAGAAGTTCAGAGTTCGTACGTACGGGGTTCCAAGCATTGAACAGATGGTCTATTTAGAAATCAAGAAAAAACTAAAGGGGATTGTGTATAAACGAAGAATTTCAATGCGTCTGAGTCAAGTAGATGCGTATATGCAAAGTGAGCAAGAGGAACAATTTGAAGACAGATTAAATCAACAAATCAGCAACGAGATTTTTTGGTTAAAGAAAAAAGAAACGATTGCGCCTAAAGTTATCATTTCCTATGATAGAAGGGCTTTTAGCGCCTACAAAGAAGATCAGTTTAGAGTAACATTTGATGCGAAAATAAGGTGGCGCAATGACGATCTAAAGTTGGCAAATGGACATGATGGGGAACTTGTGGCACCAGAAATAGCTGTATTAATGGAAGTGAAATCATTGCACGCCTATCCTTTATGGTTTGTGAGAATACTCTCTGACTTAGACCTCTATCCATCCAAATTTTCCAAGTATGAACAAGTATATA
This sequence comes from Listeria weihenstephanensis, assembly GCF_003534205.1. Classification (NCBI taxonomy): domain Bacteria; kingdom Bacillati; phylum Bacillota; class Bacilli; order Caryophanales; family Listeriaceae; genus Paenilisteria; species Paenilisteria weihenstephanensis. Next base: position 878,647 of record NZ_CP011102.1, read on the forward strand.
GAAGATATTTATTAAATCAGAAAGTGGGAGTTTTATAATGTTAGATAATGTAGTGAAAAGTTCGATGGCCGATTTAGATGTGTGGCAAATAGTGATGTATAGCGGGGCTTCGGTTCTCTTAGGGATACTGGTTGCTTGTGTTCATATGTACCGCAACACGTATTCGCAAAGTTTCATCGTGACGTTGACGATTTTGCCAATTTTGGTGCAGTCGGTTATCATGCTGGTAAATGGAAATGTTGGTACGGGTATCGCTGTTTTGGGAGCGTTCAGTTTGATTCGTTTCCGTTCTGTGGCAGGTGGCGCGCGCGAAATTAGTAGTATTTTTTGGTCGATGGGAATTGGGCTGGCGACAGGGATGGGTTATCTGATGTACGCGCTCATTTTCTCCGCATTTGTGGCGCTTGTTTTGATCATTCTGACGCGAACTAAATTCGGATCAAAGAGTAAGGTGGCTGAGCGAAGTCTGCGTATTTCGATTCCTGAGGATATTGATTACGCGAATCTTTTTGACGATTTATTGCAAAGTTATGGATATGAGATTTCGCTTGATCAAGTACGGACGACCAATATGGGGAGTTTGATGGAGTTACGGTATTATATTAAACTAAAAAATGTTGATCAGGAAAAAGAGCTAATCGATGCGATTCGCACTAAAAACGGAAATTTGCCGGTTATTTCAGGTCGCGTTTCGAGTATTAAAGCAGAATTATAATGGATCGTTAGGGAACTAGATTCTGGCATTTTTCGCTGTGTTTAAGATAGGAATTGTTATGTATGAGTACCTAAAGCACAATTTTTTGGTATAAAAAAGAAATATATGCGGTGTGACTCGGCACTTTTTTATGGTATTATAAGATGAAAGTAATGGTGAGGATGGCAAAGGGGATTGTAAAGTTCTATTTACGGTTGCATTTTTCGCGCTATTTACAATTAGTCGTTGATCACACATAAAAGTTCTGAGTAGCATCATTGTAAACAACATAATAAGGCTAGAACAACTCATAAATCTTGGAATGATGCTATTTTTGGTCAGGAATATTTATTAGAGGTGTTGTAGCCTTTTTTTTCGGGAATAGAAAGGGTAGCTGCATGATTATTACATAGATCACCAAGACGCGAATTGTAAGATTACTTTAATAGCGCAATTATTCTAAAGGTAGAATCACGAATTCGGAAACAGAGTGTGGAGGTAATCATTATGAAATGGATGGAAAAAGAAATACAAGCCATTTTTACAGCGTTAAATACGAATGCTGATAAGGGGTTAACAGGTGCGGCTGCGTCGACGAAAAAGGCGGAAGTTGGACCGAATAAATTCGAGGAAGGGCAGAAGGAGACGCTACTTGCCAAAATTGGACATCATTTGCTGGAGATTACGACGATTATCTTACTTGTGGCCGCGGCGATTTCGCTATATTTGGCGGTTACGACGGGTTATGGCTATCCGAAAGTCATCGTTATTTTGGCAATCGTGGTGCTGAATATGGTGCTGGGAATTTACCAGGAGAATAATGCGGAGCGGGCGCTTGAGGCGCTTCAGAATATGAATGCGCACATGACGCTGGTTATTCGGGATGGTGTGAAGCAGGAAATTGACGCGACGGAATTGGTGCCTGGCGATATTATTGAACTTGGTGCGGGGGACATGATTCCAGCGGATGCGCGTATTATTGATAGTAGCAGTTTACAGGTCGAGGAGTCGGCGCTGACTGGTGAAAGTTTGCCGGTGGAGAAGGATGCGAATGCGATTGTGAGCGAGAAGTCGCCACTCGGGGATCGCTTTAACATGCTATTTTCGGGATGTTTGGTGACGGGAGGTCGTGCGCGGGCCGTCGTTGTGGAAACGGGAATGCATACGGAAATGGGGAAAATTGCGAGCCTGATTAACGCGACGAAGAAAACCGAGACGCCTCTGCAAAAACGCTTGAAGGAACTTGCGAAACGCTTGAGTATTGTGGCGCTTGTCGCTGGTGTGCTTGTGTTCGGTATCGGATTATGGCACGGGGAAACGATGATTGAGATGCTAATGATTGCGGTATCGCTTGCGGTTGCGGCGGTTCCAGAGACGCTTCCTGTCATTGTGACGATTACGCTTGCTTATGGCGTGCAGAATATGGTGAAGAAAAACACGATTATTAGACGAATTCCTGCTGTGGAAACGATTGGGAACACGTCGGTGATTTGTTCGGATAAGACGGGAACATTGACGCAGAACAAGATGCGAATTCAGCAGATTTGGTCGGTGGGTATGACGCCAAGTGCGGTGGAAGAAACGTTCCATGAGCAGGAAAATGACTTGCTGGAAATGCTGAGTTTGTCGAATAACGCGACGATAGAAGTGACGGACGGCGTGGAGAACATTATTGGGGACCCGACGGAATCTTCTATTATTAGGTTGCTAAATGAAAAAGGCCTAACAAAAAAGGAATTGGAGCAGAAATCTCCACGGGTATTTGAATTGCCGTTTGATTCGGGACGGAAGCTGATGACGACGATTCATGAAGTAGACGGCGGATTCCTAGCGATTACAAAAGGTGCATTTGATCGGATCCCCGTTACTTTTACGGATGAATTATTAGAGCAAGCTCGCGATATTCATGATCGTTTTGCTGAGAAAGCGTTACGCGTGATTTCGGTTGCATATAAACGCTACACTGAGATGCCAGAGGATTTGACGGCAGAGGCGCTGGAGCATGATTTAACTTTTGCGGGGATGGTTGGGATGATTGATCCACCACGACCTGAGAGTAAGCGCGCGGTTTCGGAGGCAAAGAAAGCGGGAATAAAGACAGTCATGATTACGGGCGACCACATTGTGACAGCTTCTGCGATCGCCAAAGAAATCGGAATTTTGGAAGACGGCGACAAATCAATTACCGGCGCGGAACTTGCCGACATGTCGCAGGAGGAACTAGAACGCACGGTTCGCGATTATGCAGTATATGCACGTGTGAGCCCTGAGGATAAAATTCGAATCGTCCAAGCCTGGCAGAAAAATGGGGAAGTCGTGACGATGACCGGAGATGGTGTCAACGATGCGCCAGCTCTAAAAGCTGCTGATGTCGGCGCTGCAATGGGAATTACAGGTACGGATGTATCGAAAAATGCTGCCGATATGGTTATTACGGATGATAATTTTGCGACAATTGTTGACGCAGTCTCAGAAGGTAGAACGGCGTATGAGAATATTCGCAAAACGATTTATTTTTTGCTTAGCACGAACTTCTCGCAGATTTTCATTATGTTCATTGCGATTACACTCGGTTGGGGCGCGCCAGTTGTAGCGGTTCAGTTGCTTCTAATTAACGTGGTCGCCGATGGGATTCCTGGTTTTTGCTTAAGCCGTGAAAAAGCCGATGCCAATGTGATGGATCGCCCGCCGATGAAGAAAAACAGTGGTATTTTTGCGAACGGACTGGGTGCAAAAGTGGCAACACAGGCTGTCGTGTTTACCATTGTGACGTTAGTTGGTTTTTATATTGGGAAATTTGTCGATATCAACCAAAGCGTGAGTGCAAGTGATGAAGTTGGAATGACAATGGCGTTCGTCATTTTGGCATGGTCCTCCGTATCACATATTTTTAACGTTCGGAGCGACGAATCGATTTTCAAAATTGGTTTTTTATCTAACAAGCCGCTATTCTTTAGTGCGATGCTATCGATGGTTATCATTTTGCTGATGGTTATTATTCCGCCAGTTGCGAACATGTTCTATCTCGTGCCACTTAGCCTGACGCACTGGTTACTCGCATTTGGCTTATCTATTTTCCCATTAATCTTTGTAGAAGTTCAAAAAGCTATAAAAAATAGAAAACAAAAAGGAGACGAAAAATATGCGTAAAGACAATCAAAAAGTTATTTTAGTAGGTGCCGGAGATGTAGGTGCGAGCTATGCTTTCGCGTTAACTTCTCAAAATATTGCTCGTGAAATTGGTATTATCGACTTAAACGTAGGCAAAAAAACAGGTGACGCGCTTGATTTATCTCATGGTTTGGCATATACGTCTCCCAAAAAAATCTATGTCGCAAGCTACGATGACTGTTCCGATGCAGACCTAGTTGTCATTACAGCAGGTGCGGCCCAAGCGCCAGGCGAAACACGACTCGACCTCATCGGCAAAAACTTGAAAATAACGAAAGCAATTGTGGATAGCGTGATGGCAAGTGGTTTTGACGGTCTATTCCTAGTTGCGACAAATCCAGTAGACGTTTTGACATACGCCGTTTGGAAATATTCTGGCTTACCAAAACATCGCGTTATTGGTTCCGGAACATCGCTTGATAGCGCCCGTTTCCAGCAAGCCCTCGCCGAACTTGTTGGCGTCGACGCTCGTGATGTGCAAGCCTACACGCTTGGCGAACACGGCGACAGTCAATTCCCAGTTTGGTCGCATGCCAATATCGGCGGTTTGCAGATCAAAGAATGGAGGCGAGACCATCCAGAAATCACCGATGCGGTTTTGGACGAGCTATTCCACAAAGTACGGGACGCCGCTTACGAAATCATCGAGCACAAAGGTTCGACATATTACGGAATCGCGATTTCTCTCGCCCGCATTACGAAAGCCATTTTTGACGATGAAAATGCGATTTTACCTCTTTCCGTTTATCTAGATGGGCAATATGGTCATAAAGATGTATACATTGGCTCTACAGCTGTCATCAACCGCGAAGGAATTAAGTTCATCATTGAAATGCCGCTGAATGAAAAAGAACAGGGCGATATGGACAAATCAGTTGGTGAAATCAAAGCAATGATGAAAGATTTCTTCTAAAATAGGTATATAAGCGCGTCAAGAAAAGCATACCAATGTATTTCTTGACGCGCTAAATTTAATCGGGGGCTACAGCATATGGAGAAAAAACAAGAAATACCAGAGAAAAAGGGCTTAGAACGAGAAAAGCGTTTTTTGATCCGATTTTTATATATTGCAAGTATTATCGCTATTATCTTTCTATTTTTAAAATATGTACTTCCGCTCACCTATCCATTTCTAATTGGCTTTGGCCTAGCTTGGATGTGTATGCCACTTTCAAGGCTCTTAGCGCGTAAAATAAAATGGGGTGGCCGCAATATTTGGGGTTTAGCTGTCATGCTGATTTTTTACGCAGTTCTAAGTGCACTGCTCATTCTCGGTCTACTGGAGCTTTTCAAATTGCTCAGCAGCTCGATTGGCAGTATTCCAGGTCATTACCAAAATGATGTGTTACCAGCATTGCAAAAAATAGAAGATTGGGGCGCTGACTGGATCGATAACATTGCGCCAGATCTCATCGGACAGTATTACGATGTTTTCAACGCCGTCATTGCCAAAATTGGTAGTTTTGCTTTGTCGCTATCAGGCAGTATTGCTAGTTGGATTGGCTCTGTGACACTATCTCTACCAAGTATTTTCATCTTCTTTTCATTCAGCATGTTGTTCTCCTTCTTTATCGTTTGGGATTTTGATAAAGTCGGCGCATTTATCCGAAAACAACTGCCAGATAACGTGAATGAAACCGTTCAAAATGTGCATAAACACTTTAAAACAACGACTGTCGAATACTTGAAAGCCTATCTTATTATCGCGGGGATAACCTGTGTGGAGTTCTTTATCGGCCTCACGATCCTTGGTGTCCCTAATGCGATTTGGATTGCACTCGGCATTTCTGTATTCGATATGATCCCCGTATTTGGAACAGGCGGGATCATGATTCCATGGATTCTAATCGTGCTTATCAACGGAAACATGAGTTTTGCGATCGAACTCCTTATTCTCTACGCTGTAATTACCGTGATCCGAAATATCATCGAGCCGAAAATCCTCGGTACAAAATTAGGTCTTAATCCAGTTGTAGCCTTATTCACACTCTACATTGGCTTACAGCTATTTGGTATTGTTGGCCTGATTCTCGCGCCAATTATCACGGTTATCGTAAAAGATCTACACGATGCTGGCAAGTTTAAAATTTGGAGATACTAGTAAACGATGCTCATACTACAGAATGTAGCGACACTTGGGATAGAAGAGGACAAAACCCCCATTTCCATGTATAATTAGGACAGAAATAAGAAAAGGGAGCTATCATATGCAGAAATTAATTCAATTTATCGTTATGTTGGTCGTGTTTGCTCTAGTTGGCTTTTTCCTTTACACGTGGTCAGGTGCGATTCTTACCTACTCAGCCATTATAGGGGAATTCATGGCAGTCGTTATTGCAGTTCGTCTACTTCTCTGGGATCAGCGTAATACTACATCAAAAATCGCATGGTTGGCCGCGGTTTTTGTCCTGCCAGTTTTCGGCGTCATTTTATATTTATTCTTTGGCAGAAACCCACAAAATCGGATTTTTACGACGAACCAGGTGCACGAAAAAGAAAAATTAATCGAGGCAATACATAATTTGCCTATCCAACAATCCGAGAAAGAACTACCAGAACTATCAAAAAGTTTGTATGCATTAACCGATATTCGGCCGATAAACGGTAATAAAGTAACCGTCTTAACCAATGGATCAGAAACATTTCCCGCCATTTTAGCAGCATTGCGAACAGCTACAGATCACATTCACATTCAATATTACATTTATCGCCAAGACGAGATATCTACTGAAATTCGCGATATTTTGATTGAAAAAGCGAAGGCTGGAGTCACCGTTCGTTTTATGTATGATGGCATGGGCTCAGCGCACCTGAAAGAGGCATTTTTAGAGCCTTTAAAACAAGCCGGTGCCACAGTTTACGCTTATGATCCCGTTCGTTCCATCTGGATTGCGCGCACAGCCAACCTCCGAAATCACCGCAAAATGATCATTATTGATAGCAAAATTGGTTTTACCGGAGGACTTAATGTAGGGGAAGAATATCGTAGCAATACGCCAGATTTCGAGGTGTGGCGCGATACACACATGAAAATCGAAGGAACTGGTGTGCTTGAGTTGCAAGAGTCCTTCCTTTTCGATTGGGTTTACATGGAAAATCGAGCTGGTGCATCCGACGAGTTCATTAGTGAAGCGGGGATTGCACGTTATCTAAGCGCCAAGCCAGTTGATGACGCCGATGATTGGGTGCAAATCGTGTATGGTGGCCCCTATGATAAAGAGAAGTGGGTTCGTGATTCGATGCTTGATCTCATGGATTCAGCGAAGAAATCGGTCTGGATTGCGAGTCCCTACTTTGTCCCTGATGAAGAATCCCTTGCCGTTATCCGTCGCGTATCAATGAGTGGCATAGATGTCCGTGTCATTGTTCCAGGTAAAGGTGACCGCGGCGTTTCCTTCCACGGAAGCAATGCCTATATCCAAACGATGATTGACGCTGGTGCAAAAATGTATTCCTACCGTGACGATTCATTCATCCATGCAAAAGTGATGCTGGTAGACGGAGAGCGAGCAGCCGTCGGAACCGCGAATTTTGATATCCGTAGTTTCCGCCTCAATCACGAACTAATGGTATTTCTATATAATCGCAGCGATGCAGTTGTGCAATTAGAACGAGATTTCAATGCCGATTTCTTAGAAAGCCACCTATTTACAGAAGCGGACATGAAAGCAAAATCAAGAACGCAAAGAATGAAGGAAACACTAGCAAGCTTGTTATCACCAATATTATAAAGCGAAGTTGTCGACCGTATGCAGTGAAAACTAGATCGGTCGGCAACTTTTTTATTGGCTTTGAATAAAAATAAAGAGATAATAACGGATATTGTATAATACCTCCAACAAAATAGGCTAATAAATGGATGACTGTTAACCTTGTTGTGTGGTATAATGCTTTTGCCTACTAGTAAACTTTTACTTGCATTGAATGAATAAAAATCAGTTTATTAAACTGCAATTATCAGATAGATGTAGTTTTTATTACTAGCAAGCATGCTTATTATGAGAAATATAGAAAAATAAAAAGCTGGAGGATACATAATGACAACACAAGTGAAAAAATTAACATTGATAGGACTCATACTGATGATTTTCACATCCGTATTTGGTTTTGCAAACAGTCCGTCCGCGTTCTATCTCATGGGGTACGGGGCGATTCCGTGGTATATCTTCTCGGCGATTTGCTTCTTTATCCCTTACGCATTAATGATGGCCGAATACGGTTCCACATATAAAAAAGAGGAGGGTGGAATATATTCGTGGATGAGCGATAGCGTTGGTCCGCGATTTGCTTTCATTGGAACATTTATGTGGTTTGCATCGTACGTTATTTGGATGGTAAGTACTTCCTCTAAAGTGTGGATTCCACTATCCACCTTCATTTTTGGCGCAGATAAAACACAAGAATGGCGTTTATTTTCATTATCACCTACACAAACAGTTGGAATTTTAGCGATTGTTTGGATGATCGTGATTACTTATTTTGCATCGCGCGGTTTAAAGCAAATCTCGAAAGTAACGGCGATCGGGGGAATAGCGGTTACTGGACTTAACTTAGTATTACTGCTCGTAAGTGTGCTGATCATTATTTTAAACGGTGGAGAGTTCGCACAACCAATCACAGGATGGTCATCTTTTGTCGAGTCTCCCAATCCATCTTACGTGACACCACTTGCAACCCTTTCCTTCGTGGTATTCGCAATTTTTGCATACGGCGGAATTGAGGCTGTTGGCGGACTTGTCGACCAGACGAAGAATCCTGAGAAAAATTTTCCTAAAGGTGTTATCATCTCGGCGATTATTATCTCTGTCGGCTACGCGCTTGGAATTTTCTTGTGGGGCGTAAGTGCCAATTGGATGCAAGTGCTGAGTGGCAAAACGACGAACCTTGGAAATATCACGTATGTCTTGATGTATAATCTCGGTTTCGAGCTTGGAAATGCATTTCACCTGAGCGTTGATACAGCAATGTCAATCGGAACTTGGTTTGCCCGGATTACTGGTTTGTCAATGTTCCTAGCATATACAGGTGCCTTCTTCACATTGATTTATTCACCTCTTAAAACATTGATTCAAGGAACACCGCCACAAATTTGGCCGAAAAAAATGACACAGATGAACAAAGCAAAAATGCCAGAATTTGCGATGTGGATGCAATGTTTAGCTGTTACAGTTATCATTCTACTCGCATCCTTTGGTGGTGACAATGCTTCAGCGTTCTACAATAAACTAACATTGATGGCGAATGTATCGATGACACTGCCGTACCTATTTCTAGCATTTGCCTTCCCATTCTTTAAAGCGAAAGAAGGCTTGAATCGCGAATTTGTGATTTATAAAAAGAAATGGCAAACGTATCTTGGGACGGCAATCGTATTGATTGTAGTAGGTTTCGCTAATATTTTCACAATCATTAATCCATCACTCACTGGCGATTATAGCAGTACAATTTGGATGATCGCTGGTCCAGTGGTATTTGCATTGGTAGCGTATCTACTGTATGAAACATATTTGAACAAAATGAAGCAAGGAAAATAAATCACGAAACTGTAGGTTTCTTCTGGGGCTTGCAGTTTTTTTGCGAAGAAGAAAGGGGAACATCACTATTTAATTTTTTCGTTGGCTAATTCATACATTATTTGTTATAATTAAAAAGCACGATAAAGATATAAAAAAATGAAAACAAAGGATGGTGCTATTGATATGCAATCACGGGATGCATTGAAAGATGGCGAGAAAGACACAGTTTGGGCGGAGTGCTCAGAAGCATTTCAAATAATTATCGATCGCATGCGAGCACAGACGGAAGAACAGCAACAAAGACTCCAACAAACAATCGATATGTTCAAAGAAAGACAAAGAGAGTTGCAAGAAGAAATGGATAAGTAATCCAAACATAAATCGCAAAAAAGCTAGGGAAATTTCCCTAGCTTTTTTAATACTAATATTTAATCTGAATTATCCGCTGAGATGACTGTATTTTTGCCAGATTGGAAGTCTTTATTAGAAAAATTAGCGATAACTCACAAAGTAGAGCCAATTCCATTTTTTGAACAAGTCGATCTTTATCTAGCACTTCAAAATGAGATATCTCGTGGCTATGTGACACTAATTTGACAAGCGATCATTATTTCCCGGGAAATAATGATATAATTTAAAGAAAAGGAGTGCGATGAGGATGCAAGTTCACCATTATGACGCTTTTAGTGATGTGCCACATATGGGAAATCCAGCGGGAGTTATGCTAGAAAGTGACAAGTTATCAACAGAAGAAATGCAAGAAATTGCGAGGGCAATTGGTTTCAATGAAACAGCATTTACGATGAAATCTGATGTTGCCGATATCAGATTGCGCTATTTTACGCCTGGACACGAAATGAATTTGTGTGGTCACGGAACGATGGCGGCGATTCATGCTTTAAATGATCAAGGCTTTTTGACTGGAAAAGACAAAATAAGGGTAGAGACTAAAGCAGGGATTTTGGATGTGAAGCTGGAACAGTTAGCCAGTAGGCATCTAAATATTACGATGCAACAAGCGGCACCAAAATTTGAAGCATTCACAGGATCTGTTTCAAGATTAGCACAAGTGATTGGCTTAGTGGAGCAGGATATCGAGACAAAATGGCCGATTATGTATGGAAGTACTGGAACATGGACACTTCTAATCCCAATTAAAACGTTGGCTGCTTTTTCAAGAATGAAGCCAGCTACGAGTCAATTTCCAGATGTGCTTGAACAAATGCCACGTGTATCGATTCATCCTTTTTGCATGGAAACAATAGATCCTAAGGCAACAATGCACGCGAGACATTTCTCATCTCCGTATTCTGGAACTGTGGAGGATGCTGTGACTGGGACGGCATCTGGTGTGATGGGGGCTTATTATGCGGCAAATGTAGTAGCAAATCCGCAAGAAGAGCTACATATTGTGATTGAGCAGGGATTTGAAGTAGGTCGTGATGGTAGAGTCGGAGTTCACGTGCAAAAAGATGCCGTGGAGATATCAGGAACGGCTGTTTATGTAGCGGATATTGGCGTCTCTATCCAGCGTTAAAATAGGAGTAATCTCCCAAACTCTGCTATAATGAAAAGAGCTAATTAGAACAATAAAAAATTTTATTAGAATGGGGATGAAAACAATGGTGAAAAAATTAAAGGGACTTAGCATCGCACAATGGATTGCTATTTTTATTTTCGTCTCAATGGGAATTTCGATGATCTTTATTACAGTTGAAATCTTCCTCGCCCCGGTGGAACAAACGCCAGGACAACCGAAAGTAACATTGCGCAGCGATTATATTTTCTTGCTTTTTGAATGTGTTTTAGGCGTGATTATTTTACTTTTACCAACGATCATTGCGCACCGCTTCAAATTTGAAATTCCAGGACTGGTCTATATTTTATTTTTAGTCTTTTTATATGCTTCCATTTATCTTGGAACGGTACAGAAATTCTACTCGATCGTGCCACATTGGGATAAAATTTTGCATACGTTTAGTGGGGCGATGCTTGGAGCAATTGGCTTCTCATTTGTTAATCTGCTCAACAATGATAAGCATGTGGTAATGAAGATGAAACCAGGATTTCTAGCTGTTTTCGCTTTTTGTTTCGCGGTTACACTGGGCGCATTTTGGGAGATTTATGAGTATACATTTGATGGCTTGATGAACTTAAATATGCAGCGTTACGATCTTTCTAACGGAACACCACTAGTTGGTCGTGCAGCATTGGCAGACACGATGGGAGACATTATCGTAGATGTACTCGGTTCACTAGTCTTTGTCCTCATCGGTTATTGGGCGCTGAAAAAAGGAAAACCATGGATGAAAAATTTCGAATTCACGAAAAAAGAACCTAAAAAGGGAGCGATAAAATGAAGATTGAACACGTAGCAATTTGGGTGGCCGATATTGAAAAAGCAAAACAGTTTTATACTAGCTATTTTGATGGGGTGGCTAACGAGAAGTATACAAATGAGCTAAAAGGCTTTTCTTCGTACTTCATAACTTATCCGAGTGGTGCAAGGCTGGAAGTTATGACGCGCAAGGATATAACAGACAAGAAAACTGCTCCATTACTAGGCTGGGCCCATATTGCTTTTTCAGTTGGAAGTAAGGAGCATGTGGATACTTTAACGAAACAGCTTCAAAACGATGGCTACACGCTTGAAAGTGGCCCAAGAACAACAGGCGATGGCTACTATGAGAGTGTTATCTTAGATAGCGAAGGTAACCAAATTGAAATAACTTCATAACAACAAAAAGGACGATGCGCTCAAAATTGCCGCATCGTCTTTTTATGTCATTATTTTTCTTCTTTCAGCGCTACTTTAACTGTTCTTTTATCTTGTTTTGCCGCATCAGAAAGCGTCAAATTCTTCGTCTCTGGTGCCCATGCAATCGACACAATCGTTCCGATAACAAGGACAATCGCTAGCCCCATAGTTGAAAATTGAATTCCGAAAATCGCTGTGGAAATAGGTAGTAAGAACGTGCCAATCGCAGAACCAAGCCGGCTCATCGATGTAGCAAAACCAACGCCAAGCGAACGAATCTCCGTTGGGAAACTCTCCGCAGGAAAAACACCAACCAAATTACTAACCGCCGACATAATCAGTGTAAAACTAGCAAATACAAGAATCATTAAGAAACTTGCACTCGTTGGCAAAATACTGAGAAGCACTAACATCACGCTCAGAAAAATAAACGAGTAAATCAAGAAACCACGCCGGGAGAACTTCATCGTAAACCAAATACCAAGCACAGCGCCAACGATCAAAATAATATTCAATAATAAATCTGTTCCGAAGTTTTCACTAAGCCCCATCAAATTCAGAATAGAGGGGAGAAACGTGTAAATCGCGAAATAAGGAATGACAAGACAGACAAAGAATAGGCTATTAAAAGCTGTCCGTTTACGCATATCCTTACTAAATAACGCCGTAATACTACGCTTTTTGTGAGAGTCTACTTCCATTTCATCATCTAAAATCACGTTCGAGCCAACATGTTTTTGCACAATTGCAAGTGCTTCTTCTGAGCGACCTTTACTTATTAACCAGCGCGGCGATTCCGGCGTTCCAATTCGTAAAATTAAAATTAAAAACGCGGGTAAAGCAGAGGAGGCCAACATAATCCGCCAAGCATCAGGTCCCATTGATTGCATGAAGAAACCAACGAAACTAGCGGCCACATAACCAATTGTCCAAATAACGCTAAATGATCCTAGCAAACCCCCGCGATGCTTCCTCGGTGCGAATTCGGCTAACATCGTATGACCAACACTATAGTCACCGCCCAGCCCAATACCAAGCAAAACACGGCAAAGAAATAATTCCAGTGGCGTATCTGCAAAAAATTGTAAAGCCGATCCAAGCGTAATTATAATAAAACTGGTTACGAAGATCTTCTGTCGACCAATATAATCTGAAATCCAACCCAAAATCAAACTACCTATAAATAAGCCAACTAACGCTGAGCTACCGATCAAGCCAACCCAAAGAGGCGTGAGTCCCATTTCAGGTTGAATAAGTGTCAAAGCAAAGCCAATGACGCCTATAATATAACCATCTGTAAAGTGAGCACCAAATGTTAAACCAGCCATTTTAATATGGAATTTATTTAAAGGTGCATCATCTAACCGTATCCATTCGTCCGTTCCTGTTGCCATAAGTAAGTCCTCCTATGTTCCATTAGTGTAAGAGGTTACAAAAAATTATGTTGGGGGATTAGCATACATCCTGCGACAATGTTTGATTGTAACGATTTGTTCCTAAAGTTTCGATTCTTTAGCCTATAAATTTTCTAGTATTTTCTTGCCAAGTTCTATTATAGCCTTAAAAACTGCTTTTTTCAATTTAAGTAAATATATGTATCTCCAAACATGAGTATGGGGCAAATTTCTATGTCAATTTTCATTAACATAAAAGTTCGCCCCAATCTATTATGCTAGAGCGGGTGATTCCTCTTCAAAAACAAGCACTCCCTTTTGAACTAAATCGTTGCATAAGGTGTTAATAGATCTTGTGCTCAAGTTGGCGTAACTAGCAAGCATGGTTTTAGAAAAATATGCTGGAATATAAATCGTCTCATTGCGTAGCTTGCCAAAAAGACGTGCGATTTCTTTTAGCAATGTAACGAAGCGATATTCTGCCGGTTCTTTTAATAACTGTGTTTTGTCGACAAGCATTACTTCCTTATCGTGATTATTAGCGTATAGAAATAGCCAGCCAAATTGATAGCTTAGCAACATAGCCAGCATCTTAGCACGATCGAATTCGTAGACACACGTACTTTGGACTGTCTTAGTCGTATAAAAAGCATTATCTTTTGTGTAAGGGTTAGAAAGTCCTATAATATGTTTTCCACCGAGAAAGCCAATAATGTTACCTTCCTTTTTACAGGAGACTACACCACTATCAATAAAATAAATCGATTTAAAAGGTTTATTTTCGGTAGAAATACAGATATTCCTATTCAGTATCTTTTTTTTGTAGGGAACCCGATTGGAAAGTAGGAATTCTAAAAAATGATCATAATCAAATGCGCCATTGCCAATTTGCTCTATATACGTATCTTGCAAACTCTGGATCTTTTCTGTCACTGTGAAGATCACCTCTTTCTTTAATCTAATTATAACACTACTTTGTTTTACTGTTTTTTGGTAGAATAGTACTTGAGAGAAATAGAATAAGAGAAAATATGCATCCAAGACAATAAAAATGAATCTTATTTATGCTTTTTAATCAATATATGACTTTTTTGCATTGTTTTAAATCAGAATGCTAATCTAACATTTATGAATCTAAGAATCTATTTTTTAATAAAAGGTAGTTCTAAGTGAATAAAAAAGGGATATTACTTATTTTTCTTCGAGATTATTTGTGTTATAATATGTGCAAAGATGAGCAATGTAAGGAGGAGAATTAATTTGGAAAAGCTATCTGTACACCAAAAATCGACTTCTACGCTTGATGCCTATTATGAGGAGCATATAGATGATTTTGTTGACTTAAAAACGTATTTATCAGAAGTAGAGATACATTGTATCAAGAAGGTAATAGCAGAAAAAAATGGGAATATCACACAAGCTGCTGAAAAGCTAGGTGTCCACCGCTCTATTTTGTATCGTAAATTAAAGGCGCGAGATCTGAAAAAATAGTACTTACTAATTGTAAGCAATGAAATGGACTTTTCACGTTAAATATGTTGTAATGGTAATAGTTACAACATGCGAAGGGAATGATTTTTGTGAATGGTCATACAGAGATTGGTAAAGTAGTTTTAAAAACGAAGGATAAAGATAGGTTGGCGGCCTTCTATAAGGAAATTATCGGACTCGAGGTACTAGCAAATAATGCGGACACTGCTGTACTCGGTGTTGGCACAAAAGAGCTGCTAGAAATCGTGAAGGTACCTCATGCGACAGTTCCAAAGCAAGCGAAAACGGGATTATATCATACTGCGTTCTTGTTACCGAGCAGAGCTTCATTAGGTAGCTTTTTGCATCATATGCTAGAGAGCCAGTATCCGCTTGACGGCGCGGGAGACCATATTTATAGTGAGGCATTTTATTTCCGTGATCCAGATGGTAATGGTATCGAAGTCTATGCTGATCGCCCAGAAAGTGAGTGGCAACGCGATGCTGATGGGAATCTACCAATGGCGACAAACGGTGTAGATGGTGATGGCTTATTGATGGAAGGCGCTGAACTTGACTGGTATAAAGCACCTGAGGAAACAAAAATCGGGCATATCCATTTACAGGTTAGCGATCTCGAAGCTACGCGCGATTTCTATCAAGGTATCCTAGGGTTTAAAATAACGACAGAAATTCCATCGGCGCTATTTTTTGCAGCGGGAGATTACCATCATCATATCGGTACAAATATCTGGGCAGGACGGGAGTTGCCGAAGCTTGAGGCGACTGAAATAGGCCTATCATTTTTCACGATAGAAACGGAATCAATTGAACAGCTTAAAGAGGATTTGACTAAGAAATCAATTGCATTTCAGGAAAATGGAGAGAAAACGATCATTTTAGAGGACCCAAATGGGATTACGATCGAGGTTATTGCAACAAACTATTATATGTAATAAAAAAGCTGAGCATGGTTTGATGTGCTCAGCTTTTCTTTATATACAAAATTTTGCTATAATTGATTTAGGAGTGTTTCCAGTTCTTTTGTCGCGATGTCGTTTTCTTTAGTAGCCAATGTGCGAGTCCTAGAGCTGCTTGAATGAGTACGAATGTTAGAATGCCTAGGTTTAAATAAAATAGTGCAACTTGTGCTTCAGCAGGGAAGGCGCGTTGAACCAGTAGGAAGGCCAGGAAGAAGCCTGTGTTGGCACAAAGCGATACCCAGTAAATAGGGAGTTTGCCGAGTTTACTAATGAGAAAAGATAGCGCGAAGAAAAAGATAGCGAAACAAAAACCAATCAATATCATTTGCATCGACTCCATGACGCTCACCTCTTTTATTACAAATTTAGTATTAATAATAATAATTGTAACACAAATGAAATGTATTGTAAAGTTAAGTTTGAAGTCGTTACTGGTTGGGGGAGAAACGAAGATGATTGAATACTATAAGACAAAGGAAAATGGCGAAATCCAGAAAATTGACGCGTATGAGGTAGGCTGTTGGGTTAGCGCGGTTGCACCGAGTCCTGATGAGATTGATTACTTATCTAAGAAATTGGAAATACCAAAAGATCATATTTTAGATCCATTGGATGAGCAAGAACGTTCGCGAATTGAGCTCAAGCATGTGGAAGAGAATTTCAAGCATTCCCTCGTCATTGTTGATTGTCCGGTTGAGGCGAAAGATGAGATGGGATTCTTGGAATTTAGGACGATACCGATTGGCATTATTACGACCAAAGAAGTGATGTTAACCGTTGTCCTGAAACAATTACCAGTCCTTGAGGATATTATTGATCGGCGAATGGAACAGTATGACACGGCAAATCACATCCAGTTTGTTTTACAAATTTTATATGCTGTATCTTATTACTTTTTAAAATATTTAAATGGTTTGATTGAACATATGCATAAGTTGGAGAAAAATATTCGTGAAGCAATGAAAAATGAAGAATTGTATGCTTTCATGGCAATTCAACGGAGTTTAGTGTTTTTTGCGACAGCTCTTCAATCGAACAAAGCGATTTTAGATAAGATGCTGGTGGCTGCGCACTATACAGATAAAGAGGAGAATCGAGAGTTACTGCAGGATGTTGTGATTGAAAATAAACAAGCGATTGCGATGACAGAAACATATACGCAAATTGTTGGTGGCATGTCAGATACTTTTTCATCTGTCATTTCTAATAATTTAAATCGCGTGATGAAATTTTTGACATCGTTTACGATTATTTTATCGCTGCCAACCATTGTGGCGAGTATTTATGGGATGAATGTCAAGTTACCATTTTCAGATCAGGAATATGCCTTTGGGTTGATTATGGTGGGAACGCTTTTCATTACCATTGTGACAACGATTATATTCTGGCGCAAAAAATACTTCTAAAATGGAACTTCGAGAGGAACGATTCGACATGGATAAACAAAATTATGAGAAAAAAGCTTATGAAATGATGAAGGAAAAGATTTTAAATGGACAATTGCGCACTGGTGATCGTGTACCAGAAAATATGATTGCGAAGGAACTTGGTATTAGTAGAACGCCGGTGCGTCGTGCTTTGGTGATGCTTGAAACGGAAGGATTCTTAACGATTGAAAGTAATCGAGGAGCTTTTGTGTCTGAGAGTAAGGTCACGGTAGGCAAGTTTATCGAAATGCTTGAGATGCTAGAAGTCCTTGTGATTAATACGATGCGGAAAATGGAGAATAAGGGTATTTATTTCGAGCCACAGCCATTTAACAAACGTCTAACAGTGATGGAAGATCGCTTGAAATCGGGGAATAACACAGGATTCGTAGAAGAAGGTTGGCAAATTATTTTTGATTTTGTTACGTATATGGGAAATGGTTATGCGGAGAATGTGGTTAGAAAGATGAGCATTGATTTTTTGACTAAGGCTCCGAAAGAAATTATCTTGATTCCTTTTAATAATGGGACGTATTTGATGGAGCAGTTTACTCGAGTGAACGAGTTATTGGGCGTGAAACGGTTTGATGAGATTGAGCAACTTGTGAGGGAATTAGTTAATTATTTTATCATTAAAACGTTTCGTTAGAGGAATATAGGTTGGATTTTTTTGTATGGTTTTGTAAATTACTTTTTTTTTTTAGTGACATGTGCTACAATGTTCGTAATTAAGATAGGGGTGTCAAGCGAAGTGAAGAGTAAACGAGAGTATAAGACGCTAGATAGAATGGTTTATTTCAGTATTATTGAGAAAATTAAGACAGGTGAGTTGAAGCCAAATGAGCATTTAACAGAGGAGCGTTTGTCAAAAGAACTTGAAGTTAGTCGTTCGCCGATTCGCAAAGCCATTACAGCGTTGGTTTCAGAAGGGATATTAGATTATCGTACATATAGTGGTGTTGTTGTTCGAGATGCTATGATTGATTCTGCTAAGTATGCACAACTTCTTGATGTCATTGAAGTATTTATGGATGCCACGATTCAAAAAATGAAGAAAAATGATGTTCTTATGGATGTGGATGCATTGCGAAATTATATTTCCTCAATGGATCGCTCGTCTTATCTACAAAATATGGAAGATTATATTTTTAATCAACACCAATTTTTCTTCCGAATTTTGAAGCAAGACCCTAATCCATATTATTACGAGAATGTAAAACGTATCTTTTTCACGATTAATAACTTTTCGATGGAGACGGTTGTAAAACAAGGTTCTGAGGATAAACGTGATTTGACGGTCAAGAAATTTACGGCGATTGCGGATGCTTTTGAACAAAAAGAATTTGATTTAGCGAATGAACGCATTCAAGCATTATTCGCGGATTTTATTATTAGTGCGTTTAGATAGTAGTAGACAAAAACCGCTAGGAATCATTATTCCTAGCGGTTTTTGTCTACTTTTCATAAATACAGAATCCATCAACGATACCGATTTTATGAAAACCGGCATCTTGATATAGTGCGTTTAATTTCAGGTTATCTGCAATACAGTCAAGGCGTAAGGGCATAGCATCTGTTTTTGCTGTTTCTGAGTGCGCCCAGTCCAATATTTTTTTGCTGAGGTTTTGGCCAGCGTAAGGTCGTGCAATCATAAGACGGTGTAAGTAACGTGCAGCTATTTCCGAACGTTCACCCCAAAGCTTTTGATCCCAGTCACTCGCGGTTTTTCTCAGAATAAATGCAGCGGCGATTGTTTTGGCATCGAGTACTAAAAATACTTCACCATCTCGAACGCGGTCGTTAAGCCCGTGGACGTCCGTTCCTTCTAGAATATCAGACCACTGGGAGGAACCACGACTTTTTAGCCAGGATGCGGTATCGATCATGAGCTGTTCTAGAGAAGCCGCGTCGGAAATAGTGGCTTCTCTCACAGTTAGATCTAAATCGCCGAGCATGATTTTATTTTTGTTCGTCATTATTTTGTTGATCCGTGGATTCTTCTGGTTGAGATGGGCGAACCGCTTCACTAATCGTGTCGCTGTTTTCTGTTGGTTGTTCTGGAGTTGGCGTTTCTTTTTCAGGCTCTACCATCGATTCAGAACCCCAAGTTTTATTTTCAAATTGAGGTGCTTCCGGCTCTTCTGGCGGTGTTGGTTCTACGGGTGGAATCGTGTAGCTTGGCCCTTCATCAGGCGTGTAAGGCGTTGGTTCAAGGTCGTCTGTAGCAGGTGCTTCATTAAATGTACCAGTGCTCGCATATAAATCATCGTAGAAAACTGCCATTGCAACGAGGATTTGTGGATAAATCCAGATCGCTAGACCGAACAGTACAGCTGCCATTAAAAAGTAGCCGAGAACAAATATCATCGCGAATACAGGACTCATATCAGGCATGCTAGAATAATACTCATAGGAATAAGAAGAAGTACTATAGTCGAACATTGCTGTTGAAGCCATTGCTACGATTCCAAGTACCATCATAACGATAACGGGGATAAAAAAGACCCAAGCATAAGACAAGATAAGGCCGAACAAGCGCCCCTTGTGACCATTCATGCGGTGACGACTCTCTGTAATCGCATCAAGCGGTGAAATATTCGGATCATCACGTAAAATCATGAATGTTTGTGAATAAGAGAATGATTTAATAATACCAGGAATAAGGAATAGTAAGCTCCATAAAAAGGTGAAAATAAAAACTAGTACCGCAGCAAGTAAGTTACGGCCAAACGTTTTAAAACCACTAAATAAATAACCGATGTCTGGCTTTTCTTGGCGGCTAATCGCAAGGAAGAACCACATGGCTCCGATCATAAACGGTCCCGCAAATATATAATACGCGATCGTTCCGAGTACAGGAATAAAATTGATCATCGATACAGCTCCAAGAATCACATAGGCAAGCGCCATACCCCCGATTGCTAACCCCCAGTTTCCCTTTAAGGCTTGTTTTGTCATCTTTCTAACTTCTGAAATGCTCATCATAAAAATTTAAACTCCCTTCTAAAAATAGATATATACTTAAAAATACCATACAATACGTCATAATGATACCCAAAACCAAGAATTCAATGAAAATGATTGACTTTTCAAGTAAAGGGGAATAAGGTATAAGGTAATAAAAAGCATGAATGTTAGGAGTGAAAATGATGATCAATGAAAAACAAGATTTAGAAGAACGCTTGGTTGAATTGCGTCGCCAACATCAAGAGTTGCTTGGTGAGACAGATCAATTCAATGATGCCAACTTGGTGAACGGCACGATTTCTGCTACCGAACTTAGAATGAGTGCGCTAAATAAAGAAATAAAATCAGTCGAAAAGAAGTTAAATAAACTATAAACGGCTTTATATATGCCAAAGCCAGCCTTTTTTGCGAGACTGTCGGTATTACGTCGCAGTTTCGTGAAAGGTATTACATATGAGGTGATTTAAGATGGATGAAATTTTTGCGATTGGCGATGTGCACGGGGAAATGGATCTTATGGAAGAGTTGCTAAAGAAATGGGACCCTGAGAAGCAGCAACTTTTGGTGATTGGTGATTTGATTGATAGAGGACCTGATCCGCGGGCTGTGATTCGTAAAGCGATGGCATTAGAGAAACAATATCAGGCGATTTTTTTACGCGGGAATCATGAAAATATGCTATTAGATTGGCTTCGAGATCCTTGTGAAAAGATGATGTATTACATTAGTCAAGGTGGAATGGAGACGATTGAGAGCCTTATTACAAATAAAACCTCGGCAAAAATGACGCCAGATGAGTTGGTACGACGTGTGGAGATAGAGGCGGCAGCTGAACTCGCATTTATTCGTGAACGGCCTTATTACCATGAATGGCACCATTTTGTTTTTGTGCATGCGGGTGTTGATTTGACGCTGTCAGACTGGAAAAAGACGAAGCCACATGATATGGTCTGGATTCGCGAGCCGTTTCAAGAAGGGGTGAACAACACGGGTAAGACGTTTATTATCGGGCATACTCCGACATCAAGCTTGAATGCGGATGGATCAAGTGCTATTTGGTATTCGCCAGATCGTTCGATAGTTGATATTGACGGTGGCGCTGTATTTGGCGGAGAATTACATGGTGTTGTTGTAACGGAATCAGGAATCGAAAAAACGTATAGTATACCAGCAAATCAAAGAAGTTTAGATGTCTGATCATCTAAACTTCTTTGATTTGCGTGGATGTTTTATAGTTGCTTCACGACGGCGCGCTCGCTTACTTCTTTTCTTCGTTGTTCTTCGCTTGCCGCCCGATTTTTTTCTATCAAATAAGCTCATAATAGCTTCGCCAATGACATCGAATACAAGATAAAGTAGACCGTCAAGCAGTAACATTAATTAAAACCAAACATCGGCTAGCGCTTGATAGCTTTTTTGTCGTAGAAGAGGGTCATAAATGTTAGATGCAACGATAAGCTCATCTGGTGCGTTTACATCCATAAATTCCTTCAAATCAGCGGTTACTTTTTGCTGATCGCCGATAAAAGAGTATTTCATTTGGTGTTTAAGTGCATTTTTCTCGTAGTCAGACCAGATATCATCCATATTCGTCACTGGTTTTGGAAGTGGCGTTGGCGCACCTCGTGTTAAGTTCAAGAATGAGAGGTAGCCAGAAGTTGCGAGTAAATTGGCTTCTTCGTCCGTGTCTGCAATAATTGTGTTGACGGTAGCCATCGCGTAAGGCTCTGCTAACACATCTGACGGCTCAAAACGGCTGCGGTAAAGTTCTAGTGCATTTCCGAGTTCATCTGGCGCAAAATGGCTTGCAAAAGCGAATGGAAGGCCTAGTTTAGCCGCAAGTTTGGCGCTGTATGTGCTGGAACCAAGCAAATATAGCGGGACATGAAGGCCGCGACCAGGAATTGCGATGATACCATTATTACCACCGTCTGAAAAATACTTGCTCAGCTCAACAACAGAATTAGGAAAAGCCTCAACGGTTTCATGTAAATCACGACGCAGCGCACGAGCTGTTTTGAAATCAGTACCAGGTGCGCGTCCGAGTCCAAGATCAATACGATTTGGATACATTGTTTCAAGCGTTCCAAACTGCTCAGCGATGATGAGTGGAGAATGATTCGGCAACATCACACCACCAGAACCAACGCGAATCGTCTTCGTGTGTCCAGCGAGATATCCGATTAAGACCGCTGTCGCAGAACTTGCAACACCAGCGATGCCATGATGTTCAGCTACCCAATAGCGGTGAAAACCAGTTTTCTCAGCAAACTGAATTAAATTCTTACTATTTTCAAAAGCATCGGCTTCATTAAAACCTTCACGAATCGTTGCTAGGTCTAGAATTGATAGTGGAACTTGTCCAAATTTATTTTTTGTCATAAAATCACTGCCCTTCTTTGACTAATAGTATAAGCGTCTTCGTAAACATAGTCAAAAAAAAGGGTCTGGGGGCATAACCCAGATAAATCGGCGAAAAGCGCTCGCATTGTTGGGGCTGTACGAAACAGAGTGAGTTACAGCCCCAATATGCCTATGAGCGAGCATCGCGAATAGGCGTTCCTGTAGGAGACTTAGAACAAGGATGCGTTACATCTTTGCGGTTCTTCTACGCTGCGCTTCGCATAACTTCTTACATGGTCGAGGAAACTACCCTCTCCCTGTTTTCAGTCATCATGTACAGTCGTACACGCAGCTCTCCGGCTTCCACCAAACTCTCTGAATACAAACGCTTTCGCTCGATTTGTATAAAGCAGAATCTTTCGTCCTACCCGAAATGGGGCGATTTTGCTTTATTTTGAGTTTGATCTCAGTTTCATAAGCTATCAGTCTTTCAAGAAATCTTGTAATGCTTTGGCGTTTGCCGCGACATCAATATCTAGAACAGAACCATGCGAGTTACGGACATTCGTATACGTTCCATCAACAGGAAGACGGAAATCTTGCATATCCTTCGCATTCCCTAAAATAAAGTCTTTCCCAATAGAAATCATCATGCCAGTAGAAAGGTTTGTATTTGTGTAGCCTTCCATTGTACCAATCAGACTTGGCAACTTCGTAACAGTCCCAATACTTTGAGCCTTATCTTTCAAGGCGCTAATGACTTGCTGTTGACGACGAACCCGGCCAAAATCACTTTCAGCATCATGACGGAAACGCGCATATTGCAGTAACGTCTCACCATCCATCGTTTGTTTACCAGCTTTGATATTTGCATCGATGTTTTTTGACATATCTTTCTCTGCGTCAATTTCAATACCATTGGGCGCAAGTGTATCGACAATCTTCGGAAATCCTTCAAAATTCGCAACAACATAATACTCAATATTTATGCCAAAATTCTCTTTGATTGTCTGGCGAACTAACTCTGGACCACCGAATGAATAAGCGGCATTGATCTTATTCAAGCCATGCCCTGGAATATCGACATATGTATCTCGCATAATCGAGACCAATTTCGGACTTTTTGACTTTGTGTCATAGTGTGCGATAAGCAAAGAATCGGAGCGACCTTGGTCTTTACCGCGCGAGTCACTCCCTATCAAAAGTACATTGAGATCATTCACGTCTTCTGCTTTTTGACCATTGAATTCAAAATCTTTCATGTTATTATCTGCTTCAGCCGCGTTCAAGCTCGATTTATATTGATAAAAACCGAATCCTGCAATCGCTAATATGATGACTAGAATAACTGTGAAAATAGTTCTGCCTTTTCGCATTTTTTTCTTAGTTGGTTGATTACGATCCTGGCGTGTTGCCATATCCTTCACCTCATTTGATAGATTGAAACTAACAGCAAAACACTCCTACAACTACTATAGCAAAGCAATGTTACATGAATGTGGCGAAAATCAATAGTATGGTGCCATAAACAAGTAAACGATGACGCCTGTTAAACTGACATACAACCAGATTGGCATAGTCCAACGAACGATTTTTTTATGCTTGCTGATTTGATTTGTCCAACCCCACACGAGTGAAAATAGCGCTAGAGGAACGACGATTGCAGCAAGGAAACTATGTGTGATTAGAATAAAGAAGTAGATAGGACGAACGATTCCTTCACCACCAAAAGTAGATGTTTCAGCAGACATGTAATGGAATGTCAAATAGCCGACTAAGAAGAATAACGTGGATGTAAAAGCAGCTAAAATGAATCCTTTATGCATCTTGATATTCTTTTTCACAATAATGGCCCAGAGCGCAATCAATAGAAATACAAAGGTAAAACTATTAAAAATCGCATTTAATCGTGGGAAAATAGTTAAATCATAGTGTACTTTTCCTTGGTAACCGATAGGCGAGAAGAACAGTAGTAAAATGACCACTACCGCTACGAATGATAAAATCATGATGGGCCAGAAATAATTTTTTTCAGATGTCGGTTTGTTGAGCGCATCTTTTTTTTGTGTCATAAATTTAAATCCCCCTAAAATAAGTGTCTTATATATTATAACATGAGAAGTATGTGAATTGGTGCGAAATGAATAATTACTCAAAAATAAGCCGGAGAATGCCAACTCGTATTTCCGAGTAGACTTGCTCCGACTTTACTTGAGTAGACTGGCTTTAAAATTATCTGTTTTCTGCGTTATTGTAAGCACCGTGCCATACTGGACCGATGAATTGATTTAGTGCGAAGCCACCTTTGATTGCAGCTGTAACAAAATCTTTCGCTTTATGCACGGATTCTTCGACGCTTAAGCCTTTTGCAAGTCCAGCTGTGATCGCTGCTGCAAAAGTACAGCCTGCGCCGTGATTGAAGTTGGTATCGATTTTGGGTGTTTCAAGAACGGTGAATGTTGTTCCATCGTATAATAGATCGATCGCTTTATCACTTTTTAGTGCTTTTCCGCCTTTGATAACGACATACTTCACGCCGAGTGCCACGATTTTTTCGGCAGCTGCTTTCATGTCGTCAAGCGTCGAAAGTTTACCGAGACCAGACAGTTGGCCAGCTTCGAAAAGGTTCGGCGTTGTGATTAGCGCGCGAGGTAGTAAAAGGTCGCGAATTGCTTCAGCATTTTCAGGTTGGATCAGCTCATCTTCGCCTTTACAAACCATCACGGGATCGATCACGACGTTTTGTAATTTAT
Organism: Listeria weihenstephanensis; assembly: GCF_003534205.1. Taxonomy (NCBI): domain Bacteria; kingdom Bacillati; phylum Bacillota; class Bacilli; order Caryophanales; family Listeriaceae; genus Paenilisteria; species Paenilisteria weihenstephanensis. Next base: position 904,123 of record NZ_CP011102.1, read on the forward strand.
ACTCATCGATGGCGTCGCGTGTTGCTTCAATGATCTCAACCGAGCCTAGCATACCAGTTTTCATTGCGTCAACCGGACCACCAGACAAAATTGTTTTTAATTGGGCGCGCAAAAGATCAGCGTCAAGTGGTGTCACCCCGTGGCTCCAGTTGTTATCAGGGTCCATGGTTACGATGGTTGTAATCGCCGAAAATCCGAATGTACCGTATTCTTCAAATGTTTTTAAATCAGCTTGGAGTCCAGCGCCGCCACTTGAATCGGAGCCTGCAATGGTTAATGTTTTTTTGATAGTCATACTAATTTCCTCCCAGTAAAATTAATGATTTGATTCAAGCATCTTGTGGATCGCAGTTGCAACGCCATGCTCGTCATTGGAATCTGTTTCATATTTCGCTAGCTTTTTAACAGCGGGTTCTGCATTGCCCATTGCAACGCTATATCCAGCCATTTTTAGCATCGAGACATCATTGAAGTTATCACCAATCGCAAAGGTTTCATCCATCGTCACGCCCATTTGTTCCACATAATATTGTAAAGAAAGACCTTTTTGAGCATCGATATGCGTTATTTCGATATTATCAGAAAAAGAAGAGCTGACCGCTAAGTTTCCCTCTGCTTCAAGCGTATCTTTCGCCTTTTTGAGCACGACTTGATCCGAAGAAAAAGCGATGAACTTCAAAATCGTAATTTCGTCATTTTGGAAAAGACGTTCTGGGTCATCGATTACGTGAACATCTTTACTTTCAAAGCGTTCCTCGACGTAGCGGTGAACCTCTTCTTTGCTTAATTCAGGATGAACCTTGTGTTGAATTTCCTTCATTAGTTCAATACCTTTATCTTTATTCGGTGAAATTGGACCAATATCGGTGAAAAACTCACAGTACATACCCAAATCTTTCAAAACTTGGTACGTCTTTCGCGCAGATGGTTTGTCAATTGGGATTTGTTTAAGAATTTTGCCATGTTCGTCGCGGATTTCAGCGCCGTTCATGCAGATTGCTGGTGCATAAAGATTAGCATGGTTGATGAGTTGCGTCGCGTCATCGTACATCCGACCAGTACATAGGACAAAGTGAATCCCTTTCGCCCGAGCCAGTTCAATCGCTTTTACCCCGTCTTCGTCCACTTGGATTTTTGAGTTAAGCAAGGTGCCGTCCATATCTGAAGCAATTACTTTTATCATAGATTATAATCCTCCCATTTTCGTTCCTACACCACTAGGATATCATTTTTCGAGCAAAATTGCAGTAAGTAAAATTGGGAAATGGGTTAGGTAAGGCTCGAATTTAATAAAATTTTAATACCTAGTTAATTGGTAAGATATATTTTTGCGGCATACTAAGCTTACTACACAGACAAAGGAGATAATAAATAATGAATAAATACGGTATTTTGATTGTTCGGGTTTTGCTAGGGGGCATCATGTTCCTGCACGGATTGCAAAAATTCACAAATGGAATTGGCGGGACGGTCCAGTTTTTTGATAGCTTAGGGATTCCAAGCTTCATGGCGTACGTGGTGGCATTGATTGAACTAGTTGGCGGATTGGCGCTTGTTTTTGGTGTATTGGTGCCATATGTTTCGGCACTATTTATCGGTGTGTTAGGCGTGGCCATCGTGACCGTGAAATTCTCGAGCGGATTCCTCGGTGGATATGAGCCAGAATTCGTATTATTGGTACTCGCAATCGTAACGTTGCTTACAGGATCGTTTAAAAAGGTATTTCAATGGATTCCTGCTACGACGGAGAAATAAGAAGAAACTCGCTCAATTTGGAAGTAATTTCGAATTGGGCTTTTTAATGTGTGTTTTTAGTTGGAAAAACGGTATAATGGAAGGAGTAGCTAAAAAGGAAGGTGGCAAAAATCATGATGACAGAACGTGAAAAGATGATTAGTGGCGAATTATACCGAGCGGGGGACGCGGAACTTGTAGCAGACCGAGAACGAGCGCGGCATTTATGTGCAGCGATAAACGGTGTTGTGAGTGATAAGGATGAACGCGAGAAACCCATTCGTGAATTGTTAGGTATGGCGGGTAAAGACGTTTATATGGAGCCGAATGTGCGTTGTGATTACGGTTATAACATTGAAGTCGGCGATTATTTTTATGCGAATTTCGATTGCGTGTTCCTTGATTGCGCACCAATCAAGATCGGGAATAACTGCATGTTCGCACCAGGTGTACATGTGTATACAGCATATCATCCACTCGACGCGGACGAACGAAATAGTGGGCTTGAACTCGCTAAAGCCGTGACGATCGGCAATAACGTCTGGGTTGGCGGTCGCAGTGTCATTAATCCTGGAATTAATATTGGTGATAATGCGGTCATTGGTTCAGGTTCGGTCGTAACCAAAGATGTACCAGCCAATGCCGTTGTAGCAGGAAATCCAGCGCGTGTTATTCGTCAATTAGACAAACAGGAGGGCAACGCAAGATGACAGTGTCTGACCAAGCCCTTTTTGCAAAAATGGAACGAGAATTAAATCTGGCCAAAACAGCATCATCAGAACAAGCGAAACAATTACATTTGCACGGATTAGCAGTATTAATAGAAGTTATGCGCACTCAAGAAGTAGAAGTAAAACAAACAGCAAGTTTCAGCTCAAGCATGGAGTACCAAGCGATGACAGGCGAATTGCCAGTCGCCAAACCAGTGACGCTCGGTGCTGAAAAAGTAGAAATAGAAGATGGATCGAATGGCGATTCATTGTTAGACTTTTAGGGGGTTTTTCAAGAAATGCGAAAAATGTTAATTTTAGGTGCAATATTTGCAGGTTTAGCCGTGGGAATTGGCGCTTTTGGGGCGCATGCTTTGAAAGAAACACTCGGCAGCTACCATACAACCTTTGAAACCGGTGTACAATACCAAATGTTCCACGCAACAGCTATTCTAGTCGTAGGTTTATTACTCGGAAAAATGGATCGGGGCTTACTTAGAACAGCAGGATATTTATTTGCAACGGGAATCGTGTTGTTTTCAGGAAGTTTATACGTGCTCAGTATTACAAAAGTATCCGTACTCGGCGCTGTAACACCACTTGGAGGCGTTGCATTTATCGCAGGATGGATTTGTTTTATTATCGCTGTAGCAAAGGATAAACCCACTCTGTAATATAAAAAGTGTGGTATAAGAAGGGATTTCGAAGTTCCACTCGAATCGTGGTAATTTTTGTTACCAAACTTTAACAAAAGAAAGTGAAAGAAAAGGATTCATTTCCAAAATAGCGGGGTATTATACATGTAAGCAACGATATCTTAATTACTTTTTCTCCCTTTTTAGTAATTAAGAATCTTTCTTACCTTAAACTCCCTTTTAATCGCTAAACCTGCTGACATTGCTGGTCTAGCGATATTTTTTTGTTTTCAACTTTTAATCAGAACTCTTATCCTATGTTTATACCAAAGCAAGGGCTACTAACTAAAGTGGAAAATAAAACATTTTTTTCATATGAAAAGAAAAAATTAACGAGGAACAATAAAAAAGAAATATCTCAATAGTGAGTAGTCCTATTTGTATTGAATAAAAAGCTATGACTTAGAAATTTTTGTTTAAATAGCTACGCTTTTGTATAGATCTCAAGTTTTAATTTGGTACATAATTCTCTGTATGCATTTTAAGTTAAATTTTATAGACAGAAAGGAATTAAAATGATGAGTATTATTAAGGAAAATGGATTTAAAGTACTTGCAGATTATTTAACTTCAATGGAGATTACTTTGTATACTGGAGTTACAGGTGGAGGTGTGATTCATTACTTAAAATATCTTGCGCCATATACGTCTGAGCAGAAAAGCCCCTCTTTATTTACGATTAGCGAGTATCCTGCTGGCTTTACTCCATTAGGATATTATGTTTCCACTGGAAAAATTTCAGCAGCGATAGCCACGACGGGTGCTGCAACTAAACTATTATCTTGTGGACTCAGCGATGCTAAGCTTCACGATATCCCCTCTGTTTATATTTTCCCCATTTCGACTGCACGGCATGTGGAAGATGCTTCGTTACAAGATTCTTCGATTTATGGTAGTAATATTGTTCAACAGCTATTGGCTGAATTCCCTCAACATGTATTCCTTCTAGATAATCCATTTACGTTCGCCAAACAATTAGAACGTGCACATCAAGCATTGCTATCGCGAAAGCCAGTTATTTTTTTATTAGACAATGAAATGATGTCACTGCCAGTCACTGAGTTTCCAGTAATTTCAAATAATAAACCAATCAATAAAAATTCCGAGATAACGTCATTTATCCGCCTATTTCGGGAAAGCGTGCAGGACAAGCAGGTGCTTTTACTAGTGGGGGAAGAAGGTATGCATGATTCTTCTATGAGAAAACTGACAACAGCTGTTTGTCGCGAGTTGAAAGCGGCTGTGGTATGGAGTATAAATGGTGGAAACTGTATTGAATCTAGTAATCCTTATGCTTATGGGTATATTTCTTTTGGAGGAAATGATAAGGCTCTGGATATTTGGGACTCTATAAATGAAGAGGATGTGGTACTTTGTGTCGGAGTAACGCCTGATGAATATACGACGGATCTAAAAAAAATATCCGCTGGAGATGTCTTCTTTTTAACAAATACTGAAAATGCTTATGGACAAATAAGAGGAAATCTTCATCATAGTGCGCAGCATCGTGTGCATCAACTTAATGCCCCTATGAATGAGGTATTGCAGAAAATTATCAATGAAACTCAACAAAAATCATTCGCCACAAAACCTTGTCAAGTTGCCACTGCCGATTTAAATAAGCGAGAAATTTTACCACCTCAAAAAGAATATGCCGACATGGCAAAAGTCTATGCGCGATTATATAAGTGGTGGCAACCCAACAGTGTGGTTATAAGTGATGTTTGCCTTGCTTACAAAGATTATCAATATGTAACGCAACGGCCTAATGATGCGATAACCTATTTTTCTTTTTACAGGGGTTCTGCTATGGGCGGTGCTTACGGGGTTGCGATAGGTGCAAAGTTAGCTTCACCAGATAAACGCGTCTATCTTTTTAGCGGAGATGGTTGCTTCAGATTGTATGGGGGGAGTTTAAGTGAAGCCAAAGATTTAGGGATTGTTTTATTTCTGCTAGATAATCATACGTACTCTATTGTCGCTCAAGGCCTACCGATAATTCTCCCAACAGTTGATTCTGAGAGATTCCATGATAAGCTAAATAAGACGGATTACTGTAAAATAGCGGAGGCATCTGGCTGGTTAAGTTATTCAGTATTATCCGATTTATCCAATTTTGATGACATTTTGCGGGAAATCGAAAAAAATAAATTACAATCAATTATTGTGAGTATTCCCGTAGATCCAGAACAAATCCTTGGGCAAAATCCACGAGTTCGTAATTTATAGAATGGAGGTTAATCTTATATGTATGAAGACGAACGATATCAAATGCTTCGTTTAATTGAGCAATCTTATGAACATTGGACAAGCAAAAAATTACCCACACCTTCTATCATGGAAGAAGAGCGTCTACGTTGGCTAGATGAGCAATCACCATATGGTTTGTTGGTTCAAAATAATAATGAAGAGCCACTTTTCATCTATGCAAATAAACAAGCACAAATTATTTTTGGCTATAGTTTAGAAGAATTTTTATCGACCCCTTCAAGAAAAAGTGCACCACCTCAGATGCAAAGAGATCGGGAATGTTTGCTAGAAAAAGTTACTACGCAAGGAATATTAATGGGTTATCATGGCACAAGGGTAGATAAACAAGGGATGTTATTTGAAATAAAGAACGGGATGATTTGGAACTTAATAAGTAAATCAGGTGAAACAATTGGAATGGCAGCACTGATTTGCAAATCGGAAACATAAATCATTCTATTAAAACTTGTTCATCGCTACTGTAATCCTAACATCGTGCTTTCTTAACATAAACTCCCTTTTAATCGTTAAACCTGCTGACATTGCCGGTCTAGCGATATTTTTTTGTTTTCAAATACAAAAAACGCCCGCTAAAAAGAGGACGTTTTAACACATATATTCTTATTTCCGCCAAAATGTTTCGCAATCGGCTTTATCTGATATGTTGAACTCGATTAGATCTTTCAGCAAATCATAATTCACCGGTTTATCCCACGGGAAGCGGATTAAATTCGCAGTGTTTGTGTAGCCAGCTGCCTTGATGGCTTCTGAGAAACGAGTGATAACAACTGCTTCAGGAGATACGGCAAAGTTGTTCTTAGCAACGCTGAATCCAATAATAAACGTATCATGGTCGGTAAACATGGGTTGATTCCATGCAATTTTTGAATTTAAGTTGGGGAATTCTTCTTTTATCCAATTAAAAACATCTTCCAGTTGCGCGCGATGTTCAGGATTGTCTATTTTTACTAAAAAGTCTGATATTGTTTCCATACTTGATTCCTCCAGTCGATTTTAAAGCTATAAGTCTATTCTAGCGTAAATGCTTGAAAATACAAGGAAGAAGTATGGCGCACCATTCAACATAATAGGTGCGCCATACTTCTTATTTATTGTTTCTCTTTCCCCATCACGATATTCGTATAGGTATTCACAGTCAATATATAGTAAATTGCAAACATCAAGGTGTAGAGGCCAGTACTTAGAAGAACCGGTAAAGTTAGATCCATTTGCAGCATTCCTGATAGGGCAATAAGTGCCACCGAACTATGCGCAATACCAAGAACGAGCGGTACGAGGAAAATCACCAGTACTTGTTTTGCAATCGTTTTGCGAATTTCTTTGCGATCTAAACCGATTTTTTTCAAGATATCATAAGTTGCGACGTCATTATAGGCTTCGGTTAGCTGTTTGAAGTAAATGATACTTCCCGTTGCTGCAAGGAATACGAGACCGATGAACATACCGATGAAAAGTAGGACACCAATCGTGCTCATTCCTGCTTCATAGCCTTGAGGGAAACTAACAAATCCAGCATCCTCAGGCAGCACTTTCGCCATTTGTTCGCCTAGTGCGACGGCGTCTTTTGGATTATCTACCATAATCGATTGGATTGTGCGTGCTTTTTGACTAGAAATTGTGTTAGCGACATCATCAGAAACGATAATCAAACCAAAAATACTGCTAAAAGGGGATTGTTTCAGTGCATCTTTCACGGTCACTTTTTGTTTCGTACTATTTTGCAAAGTGAAGTTTTGATTTTTTAACGTTTTGGCAGTTTCTTCAGAGTAAAGTGATGCTGGCGCGATCAAAATCGCTTCATCATCGTTTAAATCTGCTTTTTCGCTATCTGTGTTGTCTTCTAGTTTTAAAAGCTTGTTATAAGCGGTTTGACCAATCACGGAAAAGCCTTCTTCTGGACTATATTCCACCGGCATTTCGCGATCACTCGTTGCTTTCACATGATTTACAGTAGTCTCCAGGTGACCGGTCATCGGTGTTTTGGTGTTCTTTTCAGCAAGTCCTAGCGCTTTTTGATTGCTCGCATTATCAACGACAGTATATTCAAAAGTGGCGGGATAACTTGCATTGGCATCCTTATTAACATTGTAATAAAGGCTGCCGATCGCGCCAATTGCGGTAAGCGTTGTAGCACTCAAAATCGCAATAACAGCAAGCGTTCTGGCGTTAGAAGCAATCCGAAAAGCAAGCTGAGAATTACTAATAATATTCGTGCCCTTATAGAAAATTCGTTTATTTTTGCGAATCTGATTAAGCAAGAATGGTAAGAAATTGCTGAGTAAAAGCACTGTTCCTAGTATAACGGATACTAAGATAACCAATGCACCAGGGCCGAATCCAATTCTACCCCATATGGAAATTGCATTGACTGGTTGTAGCGCGATAAAGTAGCCAAATGCAATTAGTAAGATAGAAAGAATCGCTAGAACGGGGTTACTTTTCGGCGTTTTCTCACGTTTACTTTCTGAATGAAAAAGGTCGAGCAGTGTCGTGCGATAAATAATTCGGTAGCCAGTAAACGAGGTGATCAGCGTAATAATCACAAAAATAATGACCGTATTAATCACGGCATCTAGTGAAAAGACGAAATTACTGACACCACCAAAATTCATTACTCGGAGTAGCACCATGACAAAGAATTTGGATAGTAGCGTTCCTAGACCAATTCCAATAACTAGCGCACCGATCCCCATTAAGAAATTTTCATAAAAGAGCATCTTGCCGATTTCTTTTTTACGAAGGCCGAGTAGGGAGTATATACCAATTTCTTTTTTGCGTTTACGGGTGAAAAAATGATTAGAGTACAAAATGAAGATCGCAACGAAAATAATAAGTACAATCGACGAGGCATCAAAAACAGTAGAAAGCTTGGCGCTCTTATCGATACGTGCGACAACAGCAGGGTCTTGAGCTAACGAAACGAATGTATAGTAGATCATGATCGAGAAAATCATCGAAGCGAAGTAGAGAAAATAATGAATAAAATTATGTTTTATATTCTTTTTTGCTAGATCAAATAACGTCATTCATGTCCCCTCCTAGCTGCGCCAACACATCGAGAATTTTTTGGAAGAATTCCTTACGAGTCTTTGTACCACGATAAATTTCTGTATAAATAGCACCATCTTTAATAAATAAAATCCGTTTACAAAAGCTCGCGGCATAAGCATCGTGAGTTACCATCATAATCGTCGAATGTTCTTGTTCATTGAGGCCTTTCAAACTCTCAAGCAAGTCCGTCGCTGATTTAGAATCAAGTGCACCAGTTGGCTCATCCGCAAAAATCAAGCTTGGGCTAGCGATAATCGCACGACTTGCAGCTGTTCTTTGCTTTTGCCCACCAGAAATCTCATTTGGATATTTATCTAGAATTTCACGAATACCAAACGTATCCGCGACTTTTTCAAGACTCGCTTCCATCTCTTTCACAGGACGTTTCGCAAGAGCAAGCGGCAAAATGATATTTTCACGAACACTAAGCGTATCCAGTAAATTATAATCTTGAAAAATAAAACCTAGCTGATCACGGCGGAATGAAGACATTTGCTGCTCATTCATCGTTTCAAGCTCCTGCCCAGAAATTTGAATCTCACCAGATGTTGGTTTGTCGATTGTTGAAAAAACATTGAGAAGTGTCGATTTACCAGCACCACTTGGCCCCATGATACCGACGAAATCCCCTTTTGCAATTTCCAAACTAATATTATCCAAGGCCGTATAGACATTGCCTTTAATACCATAAACCTTGCGAACATTCTTTGCTTGTAGAACTATTTCCATATAAACTCCTCCTAAATAAATAACTATAACCTTAGTTTAACGATAAAAGAGGAGGCGTTCCATTGAATTAGATGACATTATGAGGAGGAAGACTTACAATTTTGTAACTTGAAAAGCGTAAACAGCCCGTATAGCCTCGACAGAATTTGTTAGGGGGCGTAGTGAAAACCCTTTTTTGGTTTTTGCGGAGGTACCGAAAATTCCGAGAGGCTGGCCGTTGAAGCTAGATCACCCGAAAAGCTGAAACGGCCCGTACAGCTGCGACAAAAACTGGAGCGGCCGCAGTAAAAAGTCGCTCTTGCTTTTTATGGAGGGCGTGAAGTTTTCGAGGAGTTGGCCGTTGAAGCTAGATCACCCGAAAAGCTGAAACGGCCCGTACAGCTGCGACAAAAACTGGAGCGGCCGCAGTAAAAAGTCGCTCTTGCTTTTTATGGAGGGCGTGAAGTTTTCGAGGAGTTGGCCGTTGAAGCTAGATCCAACGGCGCCGAGCATGAACAAACACACGAATTCGAGACCACAGTTTCTCTAAATGCAACACTTCAATAAAAACAAAGCGCTAATTCCAGACTCGACGGGTAAGAGCCCTTGATGGATTAGCTGTTCTTTATTCGCATGGTAGTAGTTCTGGGTGTTGTGTATAAGAGCCACTGATGGATTACATGCTCACTTTGTTCTCATGCATATTGAGGCTCTCAAGGTTAGCTGCTCCTTATTTGCATACTAGTAGTTCTGGGTTTGGCGTATAAGAGCCACTGATGGATTACATGCCCGCTTTGCTCTCATGCATATTGAGGGTCTAAATCGGCAGGGGATGCCTCATAAAACCCACAACAAAAATCCCCAGCCCCATCTGGAGCTAGGTGTCAAATCTATTTTTTTAATCCATTCAAATCCTAAAAAATTCACTCAAATTCTCTGAAGCAATGTAATTCCCAATCAAGAAGGAACCAAACTCTGCAAAGCGAGCGCTAGACTCATCAAAGCGCATCTCTGTCACAATTCGTTTGAAATCAAGCGCATCATCCGCAAATAGTGTCACGCCCCACTCAAAATCATCCAGACCAATAGATCCACCAATGATCTGCTTAATCTTCCCAGCGTACGTACGACCAATCGCACCATGATCGCGAATCATCGCTTGGCGTTCTTCCATCGGCAACATGTACCAGTTATCAGAAAGGTTGCGTCGTTTCGTCATCGGATAAAAACAAATATGCTTGCGTGCTGGTAATTCGGGATATAAACGCTCACGCACGTGTTTATTTTCATATGGATCTTCACCTTTTGATAAGTGATTTGCCAAGTAGTTACTTAACTCCACCACAGAAATATACGAGTACGCTGGCAATAAATAATCCGCAATACGCAGTTTGTTCAATTGATTCTCAACTTCATTCAAACCTTCAAGCGTTGGTCTAAGCGTGAAAAAAAGTAAATCAGCTTTTTGACCGATAATCGAGTAAATCGTGTGTTCGCCTTCACCCATTTTTTTCGTGATGTTCATGTCGCCCAAGAAGTTTTGTAATTCATTGAGCATAGAATCGCGATCGACAGGGGAAACTTCTCTGAGAGCTGGCCAGTCAATCGTTCTGAAATCATGGATCGAAAACCAACCGTCTAACGTTTTAACTGCTTCGTTCATAGTAACGCACTTCCTTCCTTATGTACTGCTTAAATTGTAACACAAATAAGAGAACACTGTCTCACTCTATGTTTGTGAAAAACCCTCCGCTTAAAAAAGGGAAGGGTTCTACGCGAAATTTATTTTGGCGGCGTCGAAACAATGCAGCTAACGTTGCCATCGATTGTCCAATTTTTGCATGTGTTCGGTAGGATGAAATGATCGGCTTTTTTGATCGGTGTTGATTCGCCATCAATCGTTAGCGTCGCGGATCCAGCAAGTACGCTGACGAGTGTATAGGACGCTGTTGCCTCAAAATCAGCTTTTCCATCGATATCCCATTTATAGACCGCGAAAAATTCACTATCTACAAAAGTAGTTTCTGTCAAAGCACCAGTCGTTTTTGTTTTGATGTCTAAAACGGCATCGTGATGCGGGACAGTAGTCACGTCAATTGCTTTTTCCAAATGAAGTTCGCGTTTATTGCCATGATCATCGACGCGATCGTAATCATACACGCGATAAGTTGTATCAGAGCTTTGCTGCGTCTCAAGAACAAGCGTCCCCGTACAAAGCGCGTGAATCGTACCGCTCGGAACATAGAAAAAGTCACCTGGTTTAATCGCTACTTTACGAAGCAACTCGCTCCATTTACCGTCACGCGTCCAGTCAATCAATTCTTGTTTCGATGTCGCGTTATGGCCATAAACAAGTTCAGCGCCGGGCTCGCAATCAATAATATACCAACATTCCGTCTTGCCAAGCTCGCCGTTTTCATGTTCTTTCGCATAAGCATCATTCGGGTGAACTTGCACCGATAAATCCGTGTTCGCATCCAAAATCTTAGTTAACAACGGGAATACAGATTCTTTCGGGTTACCGAATAAAGCGGGCTGCTCCGCCCATAATTCAATCAACGTTTTCCCAGCAAACTCACCATTTTTCACAGTAGAAGGGCCGTGCGGATGCGCCGAAATCGACCAATGTTCGCCAGTTGTCTCCGTCGGAATAGCATAGCCAAAGAAGTCACGTAATTTCGTGCCTCCCCAAATACGATCTTGAAAAACTGAATCTAAAAATAAAGCTTTTGTCATCATAATAGCCTCCTAATTTTATATATCTTTCATCAAAAAACCCTGTTGCTTCAATGTTTCTGCGATCGAAGGATAATAATCTTTATCATAAAATGCAGAAACACGCTTCGTCCACGAAATGCCACCTTCACGTGCTGAAAAAGGAATAATCGTTTCGTCATAGGCCGACATTAAGTCTGCAACGTCCGTTTGGTACGTTTCCTCAAAGTAGATAGCTTCCTTAGGAAAACGCGGTTTAATCGGCATCTCCACGTCAGGATAACCAACGCACAGCCCGACAACCGGGAAAACATGTTTAGGCAGTTTCAAAAAATCAATAACTTCTGCCATATTTCGACGAATTCCGCCGATACAAACAACACCTAAATCAAAGGATTCCGCTGCGATAATCGCATTTTCACAAGCTAGTCCAACATCCGTTGCCCCAACAAGTAAAGCGTCCACATTTTCCACAGCAGAATGCGAACCTTGGTGCTGCTCACTCGCCAAATGCGTCCGATAAAAATCAGCCACAAAAACAAGAAATACGGAGCACTCCGCTATGTACGGTTGATTGCCACAGAGTTCCGCGATTTTCTGTTTGCGCTCAGGATTTTGGATAGCGATAATCGAATATTGCTGGCCGTTAATCCAGGACGGCGCACTTTGAGCAGAACGAATAATACTATCTAATTGTGCCTTTGGAATCGTTTTATCCGTTTTATATTTACGAAAAGAACGATGATTTTGCAAATGATTTATGATTGGATTCACACAGAAAACCTCCATTTCGAGTACACTAACAAACTAAGTATAGCCTTTTTTAGAATTAGATGAAAGTATTTTTAGGTTATGGGTTGAAAAAGAGTTCTGATATCCAGTAAAATAGGGAATGGAAAGTAGGTGGCAATGTGGAAAAAAAGAGAGCAATCGGACTTTTAGAAAAATATTTCTTTACAACAGAGGAAGCAGCTGCCTTCTTAGGGATTTCGAAACAAGCCTTATCATCGCTGGTGAAACGTGGAAAAATAGAACGCGTGGAGAAGGGGCAAGTTAGTTTGTTCTTTAAAGATGATCTGGAAGCACGGAAGGATGAGCAAGTGATACTTCGCAAAAAATATAGACCGTATACATAACGAAAGTCCACCTAAAAAATTAGGCGGACTTTTTAGGTATTAGAATGGCGCTGAATTTTCACTGTCACAGGATTTTTCTAAATCGCAACCGCCGCATTTTCCTTGTTTACTTTTTTGGATGTGGCGGACAAGTGCATAGACTGTGTAGCCAAATATGAGGCTGCCAATTACTATATTTACGAGTAGGGATACCATTTTTCACAGCCTCCTTTATAAGAATAAGCTTCCGATTTGGTACACTAAAAGCGTGAGAATGTAAGCTGTTACGAGTGGGTAAATTACTGCAAAAGCTGTCCATTTGAAGGAGACGATCTCTTTACGAATCGCTGCGACTGTTGCCAAACAGGGAATATATAATAGAATGAAAAGCATGAAGCAGTAGGCGGATAGTGGTGTATAATGCGCGCCAACGACGGATGCGAGCGTGCTTTCTTTTGTTGCGTAAATAATCGACATAGTGGAAATCACGACTTCTTTTGCTAGAAAACCGGGGATGAGTGTCGCGCCGGCTTGCCACGTTCCGAATCCGAGTGGTGCTAGAATTGGAGCGATAAAACCACCGATCATAGCGAGAAAACTATCTCCCATTGGGACGTTGAATCCGGTGGGGCCAGTGTAATTTAATAGCCAAATAATAACGGAACCTGCGAATATGAAGGTCCCTGCTTTTCGTAAAAATCCGCGTCCTTTTTCCCAGGTGCTGCGCCATAATGTTCGAAAAGATGGGGCGCGGTAAGGTGGAAGCTCGATGACGAATACTGAATTATCTTTTTTGAGCAGCGTCACGGATAGAATTTTTGTAACAAGTAGGGCGAGCGCGATGCCAATTACATAAAAGGAGAGAACGACGAGCGCTTGATTTTGGGCGAAAAATACACCGGCGAAAAGCGCGTAAACGGGAAGCCGCGCGGAACAGGACATGAACGGCGTCACAAGGATGGTCAAGGTTCGCTCTTTGGATTCTTCGATGGATCGCGCGGCCATGATTCCGGGAACGTTACAGCCGAAGCCGATGATCATCGGTATGAACGCCTTACCATTTAAGCCGAAAAACTCCATAACCCGGTCCATAACGACCGCAATCCGCGCCATGTAGCCGGAGTCTTCCAGCAATGAAATAAAGAAAAACAGGACCAAAATCTGCGGAATAAAGACGAGCACGCCGCCAACACCCGCAATAATACCGCTAACGACGAGGTCAATAATGAACTGGGAGGCTCCGATAAACGTTAGACCAGAAGTAACCCAATCGGATAAAGTACCGCCGAAAAAGCTATCGAGCAAATCAGAAAGTGGGACGCCAATCCACGTAAATGTAATCTGGAAAATCAGATACATCACGAGCAGAAATAGCGGAATACCAAGCCATGGATGCGTAAACAGACGGTCAAGCTTATCGGAAAGTGGGATATTATGTTTTTTCGTATGTTCGACGGTTTCGAGACAAATATCGGCAATAAAGGCTTCACGAATCTGATAGAAATACTGTTCTAGCGGTGTTCCTAGCTTTTCTTGCAAACGATTCCGAATCAGGAGTGCATCTTTGAGCAAATTGTGGTTCGCCAAGAAATCATTCATCGCCTCATTCCCACTGAAAAACTGGACGCTAAACCAGCGCTGTTGTTTTGGTTTTACATGCGATTCAAGGAGCGGTTTCAACTCGGAAATCGCTTTATCTACCATGTCTCCATAAGGTAAAATAAGACCACGTGCAGGCGCTGGACTTTTTTCAGTAATGGCGGCTAGAATTTCATCGGTACCTTTTCCAGTTCTAGCGACAACAGGCAAAATCGGAATATGCAATTTGCGCGCGATGGCAGGAATTTGAATGCGAATACCGCGATTAGCAGCGACATCCACCATATTCAATCCCATAACAACTGGCGCGCCGTGTTCAAGTAATTGTACGGTCAGATGCAAATTACGCTCCAATTGCGATGCGTCGACAATATTTAAAATAGAATCAAAGCGCTCCTCTAGCAAAAAACGGGTGACAATCGTCTCGTCACGTGAAAGCGGACTTAAATCATAGATGCCCGGTAAATCAATAATTTTCCCTGCTTTTTGACGTAGCATCCCAAGTTTCTTTTCCACCGTCACGCCACTCCAATTGCCAACCGTTTCATAAGAACCAGTAAGCGCGTTAAAAAGTGAGGTTTTCCCCGTGTTCGGATTTCCAAGTAAACAAATTGTTGTCATGGCATTTCGACCAAGATGGCGCACGCATCGCAGTTTCGAATACTGATATACTGCCCCTTCGTCTCGAATGTGCAAGGCCCACCAAATAAACCCTTTTGTTTGATACAAACTTCACAACCGATTTTACAACCAAGCGATAAAAGCCGTTTTTCAAGCTTAGGATTTGTGATGTTTAATTGCGTAATCGTAACGTGTTCCCCAATAGCGACTTCATTAAGTTGTTTCATTTTGACTGGCGCCTCCGATCGTATGTATAATGATTATCATTATCAATTACTTTTATTTTAGCATATAAAAGCGCGTCTGAAAAGTGAAATCACAACGAGCGCAATTGTCAGGATTCAAAATAAACGTTAGAATGAGTTATATAGAAGAAATGCAAAAATCGGGTATGGAGGCGTTGGAAGGAATGAGATTAGATAAATTGCTCGCCAATAGTGGTTTTGGAAGCAGGACAGAAGTCAAGCAACTTCTGAAAAATGGCGCGGTTACGGTGAATGATGTGCGGCAAAAAGAGGCGAAATTTCAAGTGGATGCTGCGCAAGATTCAGTGGAAGTTTACGGAGAAGCGGTCGTTTACGAGGAATTTACATACTTGATGATGAATAAACCACCAGGCGTTGTTAGTGCGACGGAGGACAATTGGGATCAGACAGTCATTGATATACTAGACGAGCGAGACCAATTGAAGAAACTTTTCCCGGTTGGTCGTTTGGATAAAGATACAGAAGGATTGTTGCTTATTTCGAATAACGGGGTTTTGGCGCATAATTTATTATCTCCTAAAAAGCATGTGGATAAAACGTATTTTGCGAAAATAGAAGGTGTTGTAACGGAAGCGGATATCGCGATTTTTAGAGATGGCGTTACGATTTCGGATAATTATACGTGTAAATCGGCTGAATTGGTCATTTTGCAGATCGAAAATGGGTTTTCTGATGTGGAAGTAACGATCCAAGAAGGGAAGTTCCACCAAGTGAAGCGGATGTTTGAGGCGGTCGATAAGCAGGTCGTTTATTTGAAACGTTTGCGGATGGGGACTTTGCATTTAGATGAAACGCTTGGACTCGGGGAATATCGGCCGTTAACGAAAGACGAGTTAGCCGCATTAACGACATTTGAAAAATAAACTGTACTAGTCATATGGGTTAATCAATAATTACAGTTTGATAAAGTATTTTGAATGACTGTTCATTCCTGTATTGATACAAAGCTCGCTTATTTCAAACTGTGCTAGTCGGTTTGTATTGCTGTCAAAGTGTTCGGATTCATAGTAGAATAGAGATATCATATTATTATTTAATTGGAGGAAAAGGAAATTATGAGTGATTTATTTACAACGTTAAAAGCGCAAGTGACTGGAAAAGGGTTACGTATTGTATTACCAGAAGGCGAAGATGCGCGTATTGTTGGTGCGGCCGCAGAACTTTTGAAAGATGGGATTGTAACACCAATTTTGCTAGGGGATAAGGCGGCGATCGCGGCAACAGCGAAGGAATTGAATGTATCTTTGGATGGTATCGCGATTCATGAGCCAGCGACAGATCCACTTTTTGATGAGTTGGTTGCGGCATTTGTGGAACGTCGTAAAGGCAAGGCAACAGAAGAGGACGCGCGTAAAATCCTTGTTGATCCGAACTATTTCGGCACGATGTTGGTTTACACTGGGAAAGCGGACGGCCTTGTAAGTGGTGCGGCGCATTCTACAGCGGATACGGTTCGCCCAGCGCTGCAAATTATCAAAACAAAACCTGGCATTTCAAAAGTAGCAGGCGCGATGATTATGGTTCGCGGCGACGAAAAATATGTCTTCAGTGACGTAGCGATTAATATTGCACCAGTTGCGCAAGATTTGGCAGAAAACGCGATTGTCAGCGCAGAAACGGCTTCGGTATTCGGAATCGATCCACGTGTTGCTATGCTTAGCTTCTCGACAAAAGGTTCGGCTAAATCGGAAGAAACAGAGAAAGTGGCCGAAGCAACCGCGATTGCAAAAGAAAAAGCACCTGATTTAGTGCTTGATGGTGAGTTCCAATTCGATGCGGCGTTTGTCCCATCTGTTGCAGCGAGCAAAGCACCTGACTCCGTTCTTAAGGGTGACGCGAATGTGTTTATTTTCCCAAGTCTAGAAGCCGGGAACATTGGTTACAAAATTGCGCAACGCCTCGGTAATTTTGAAGCGGTTGGGCCGATTTTACAAGGCTTGAACGCACCAGTGAACGATCTTTCTCGTGGCTGTAATACGAAAGATGTTTACAATTTGACGCTAATCACTGCGGCACAAGCTATAGCAGAATAATTCCATATAAAAATACCGATTGCGACTTATTTGCGCAATCGGTATTTTTCAGTTTACAGCGACGCAAGGAAAAGTTCCATCAAGCGTGTATCTCCTGTTAATTCAGGATGAAACGCGGTGACAAGAATTTTTCCTTGTTGTGCGGCGATACATTTGTTATCAATCGTTGCGAGGACATTGACCTGTTCTCCAACAGAAGCAATGTAAGGCGCTCGGATGAAAACCGCGGGAAACGGTTCGCCTACCAATCCTTTTATCTCAATCGCTGCTTCAAAACTATCTTTTTGCCGACCAAAACCATTTCGCATCACAACGGTATCGATTAGATTCAGTGTTTCATCATCGCTACCGTCTATTTCGTGTGCCGTCAAAATCAAACCTGCGCATGTTCCGAAAATGCCTTTTCCCGACTTCGCGAAAATTTGAATCGTTTCGAATAAATCGTATTTCTTCATAAGGCGGCGCATGGTCGTGCTTTCGCCACCGGGCAAAATAAGTCCGTCGAGATCGGCCAACTGATCGGGATGCTTCACGGTAACAGCAAGAGCGCCAGTCCGTGAAATCGCGTCCAAATGTTCCGATACAGCACCTTGTAGCGCCAAAACACCAATTTTTTTCATCTTACCAGCCTCGATCTTGCATACGATCTTCTGGGTTCAAACGAGAAATCTCGATTCCCTTCATTGGTGCGCCAAGTTCTTTGGAAAGTTTGCCAATCAGCTCGTAGTCTGTATAATAAGTTGTCGCTTGCACGATTGCATTTGCAAATTTAGCTGGATTATCCGATTTGAAAATACCAGATCCAACGAAAACGCCATCCGCGCCAAGTTCCATCATCAAGGCCGCATCAGCAGGAGTCGCCACACCACCAGCAGCGAAATTCACGACTGGTAATTTGCCAAGTGTTTTAATTTCTTTTAAAAGTTCATAAGGAGCGCCTAAAAGTTTGGCCTCGGTCATCAGCTCATCATCGCTCATCACGCTGACTTTGCGAATTTGGCTATTGACTTTGCGCATGTGGCGAACGGCTTCCACGATATTTCCAGTTCCGGGCTCACCTTTTGTACGAAGCATCGAAGCACCTTCACCGATACGACGGAGCGCTTCGCCAAGATCACGACACCCACATACGAATGGCACGGTAAAATCGCTTTTTAGAAGGTGAAATTCATCATCAGCAGGAGTCAAAACTTCACTTTCATCGATATAATCAACGCCCATCGCTTCCAACACGCGCGCTTCAGAAATATGACCAATACGAGCTTTCGCCATAACTGGAATCGAAACCGCGTTCATCACTTCCTCGATAATACGCGGATCGGCCATACGAGCAACCCCACCCGCGGCACGAATATCAGAAGGCACGCGTTCTAGCGCCATAACGGCAACAGCACCCGCGTCCTCCGCAATTTTCGCTTGCTCCGCGTTAATAACGTCCATGATAACGCCACCCTTTTGCATCTGCGCCATACCTCTTTTTACCAATTCACTACCAGTTTGCTTTTCCATTTGATCCATTCCTCCTTTATATATGTAGAACCTCTGCCTTGGAAACCTGTACCTCTATATGGTAAGCTAAAACCAAAATGAAAGAAACAGCCAATTGGTGGAGGGATTAGTGGTCCAATTTAGAAAAGCTGAAACGGCCCGTTTAGCTCCGAAAAAAACTGGAGTGGCCGCAGTAAAAAGCCGCTCTTGCTTTTTATGGAGGGCGTGAAGTTTTCGAGGAGTTGGCCAAAAGGATGGCAGTTTCATTACATTCCACTGCATATTGAGGTTCTAAATCGGCGAATGATGCCTCATAATAACCACAACATAATTCAACAGAGTTTCAATAAAGGAGAATCAAACTATGTGGAAAATTATCAAAACAGAGTCATTTCCAATTTACCAACAAATCATCACACTTATTGAAGATTATATTGAGGCTGGCCAATTACTACCAGGCGATAAACTTCCAGCTGAGCGGGAGTTGGCTGCCATGCTGACGGTCAATCGTTCTACGCTTGTTAAAGCCCTCGATGAATTAAGTGCACGAGGAATCCTTACGCGAAAACAAGGAAGCGGAACCTGGATTAGCGAAGATAAATGGGGTGTCTTCACTGGGCAAAAAACAAACTGGCGTCACTACGTTTCGCAAGGTTCTTTTTTACAAACAACGCCTTATATGGACAAGATGAAGCAACTGTTAAATGAATCTTCAGAAAAAGTTATTGATCTTGCGTCGGGGGAACTTCCATTAAATATGATGCCCAAAATCTCTACTCCAGCCCTATCTTGGCAAACTTTTTTAGCAGAAGAAGATAGTGAAGATATGGCTGGATATCGCCCCCTAAAAGAAACGATTCGCACTATGATTGATCGAGATCGTGATGTCCAAATAAATCTAAATCAAATTTTTATCACATCCGGTGCGCAGCAGGCTTTGTTTTTAATTACGCAATGTTTATTAACGAGTGGAGATGCGATCGCGATAGAATCTCCATCTTATTTTTATGCACTCTCGATATTCCAATCAGCAGGCTTACGTATTTATGCGCTGCCTATGGATGAAAATGGTGTGAAATTGGATGAACTGGAACAACTTTACCGCAAACATCGGATCAAAATGGTCTTTGTAAATCCAACTTTTCAAAATCCGACTAGTTTAACAATGGGGACCAAACGTCGCGAAGCACTTGTCAAGCTATGCGCTAAAATCCAAGTACCAATCGTTGAGGATGACCCATACAGCATGCTAGCTTTCACAGAACAACCAATGCCTCCGCCCTTAAAAAAATTAGACCCTGATAATGTCCTCTATATCGGTTCGTTATCAAAAGTGATGGGTTCGACCACGCGTATTGGTTGGCTTTTAGGCCCTGCAGCGGTCGTGACGAGGCTCGCTGAAGCACGTCAAGAAATGGATTTTGGTCTCAGTATTTTCCCGCAAGTACTCGCGAATCATGTGTTGAATGATTCAGATTTCAACCAGCACATTACGTGGTTACGGGAAGCCCTTCAGATAAAACGTGATTTACTGATTACTTGTTTACCAGAAGAATTAGAGTATAGTATTCCAAATGGTGGATTTCATTTATGGTGTTATTTGCCCCCTAATCAGACTTGGACGAGTCGGAGTTTCGATGTCTTTCTAGAGCATAAATTATTAGTTATGCCAGCTTTTCTATTTGGTGTGAAGGAATCGGCATTGCGATTAACTTTTGCGAGATTAAATGAAACAGATCTTTTAGAAATAAAGCAAGTGTTGAAGGAAATATTTAATACAGATGAATTGTCATAAAATGTTCACATTAAGCTTCTGATATAGAGAATAATGTGGGAAATACGTATTGTTTATCTGTGTAAAAAAATGCTATCTTTGACTAACTAGTACAACTGAAAATAAGATGTACTAATTATGAAAGAGGAGTAGACATGAGATGAAACTAAAAGGGAAGCTGTTTTTGTATGGAATGCTTTGTTTGTTCATTATTGCGATAGCTATGATGCAAACAGGAACAAAAGTAAGTGCTGTTGAGGTAAATAAAAAAATATTGAATACGCTAGAAAATCCCATATGGATGTCCAATCAAGGATTATCAAAAGGGACAGGTCATGACCGCCAAGATTTAGGTGTGGTACTTCCTAAAGATGGATTTATAGAAGTCAGACAAACGAATCCTGATTATAAAGGAAACATAACGGTCGAATTATTAAATGACGATAGAAATACGGAAACCTCTGTTAGTGTGGGGGATAATTGGGTAACGTTGACTGCAAGTGTCCCTTCCGTTCCTTTCGTAAAAACGAATTTTACAGCCGAAAAACCAGTAATTGAATATAGAGTGAGTGAATCAGCGAAAGAACTGCCTAGCTTTAAACCGAAAGATGATGAGCAAGCATTTTTCGCGAAGTGGGAAAGTTCAAAGGCGTCATTTGCACTTGTTGGTAATGATTATATTCAAATATTAGTACCCATTCTAGACCAGGCTTATTTGAAGAAAATGTCTGATTTTAAATCTATCGATAAGCTACTGGCCTACTACGATACAATGTTTGAAACATACAATAAACTAGAAGGATTATCTTTTACACCAGACAAAGCGACGGACAAAAATATTCCTAACCGCTATTTTGCAAAAGCGGATAAGCATGGGGTTGGAGCGGCTTACTACGGCGGTTCATACACAGCGCAAACTGCTGGGTCTGTTGCTGGTTTTTGGTTACAACCAACGTGGGGAGGACTGCATGAAATTGGACACGGTTATCAAGGAGCTTTTATGAGTGATAGCTCGTTTTCGACTTCCGAGGTGTGGAATAACCTCTATGCAGACTCAATGCAAAAGAAAATGTTAGGAGCAAAATACTATGATGGTTGGCTCTATAGTACGGATGTTCGAAAAATGGAAGATGCATTCAATCGGTTAGTATATGAAGAGAAGCGAGCTGTTTCTGATTGGAGCTTAAAAGAAAAACTTTATGCGCTTGTAATGATGAAAGATAAAGCTGGAGACGATGCTTTTACACACTTTAATCAATCCTACCGTACGGCTAAAAATGAAGGTACACCACAATCTAGTTATTTATTCGATCTTTTGAATAAATACTATGGTGAAGCGAGTCATTATGATTTCGCGGCCTACTCGGAGCTTATACATGGGCCAATGTCACGAGAGCAAAAAGAAGCAAACTTGTATTCTGGGAACAAGGCCGTATATCCTTTAGCGGCATTATTATCTGGTACGAATTTAAAAGAGGCCCGCAAAAAAATAGAATTAGACACTAAATGGGGTTTGGTTGATAATACCCAATTGCAGACGTTCAACATGAAAGCGAATGCAACTATTACATTTAATATGGATGATTTTAATCAAATTAAAGGGAAAGGATTACAAATAAAAGACGGTAATGCAGTGATTAGGGAATTGAAAATAAGTACACCAACAATAGTAGTGAAAAACCTTCCTGTGGGCATTTATTCGCTAAATATCCCTACAGGTCAAAGTGAATTATATGAGCCAAGTACCAATTATTTACCCGTTTCTGATGGAAAGAATGACCAAACCATCAACATGAAAGTACTGAAATCATCTGCCGTTTCCATACAAAAAATGCAGTTTACGGGACTAAGTTATACTTATGCTACCGCAAACATTGATACAGAAGCAGGTACATTTGAACTGAATTCGATACTGAGCTCACCTCATGTCTATTTTGGTAGTTCTGAGTATGCAAGTGTTGAAATTTTAGATGAAAAAGGAAATTCCATATTTAAGCAAGTGATGACTGGGAGTGGATCGCCAGTAGGAGTTTTTACAGCGAATATTAAAACGGGCTATCTTATTAAGCTTAGATTGGCTGAACCAAGCCGTTTTTCAATGACAGGAAATTCTAAGGCCATGACAAATAAGGATGTAAACCAAACATTCGAAGTGACGAAATATGGTTTAACAAATCTAGCTATGGGTGTAGATGCAAAAGACGCATTGGCTGAATACAAGGAGAAACTGATTGCATTTGCTAACCAAATCGAGAAGAATCCTATTGTTAGTAAAGAAGCGAACGCTAATTCTATCACGAGACTTAAAAAGATGTTAAGTTATCTTGATACTCCAGATAGAACAGCGCTAGAACAACGATACAAAGATCTGATTGCAGAAAATAATCTAGCTGAGGATATAATCACTGGTGAAAAAATAAAATTCCAGATGAAAGGTCTAGGAGACAGGAATTTTGCATCTCTTGTGCTAGACTTAGACAATGAAACAGCAACAGCCGCTAATGTTGCGGGTAAACCACACAATTATTTTCCAGATAGTTATGCTTTCATTAAAATTTACAATCAAAGAGGAAAAGAAGTATTAGCAACAGATTATCTTGGAAATACTTCGATACCAGAAAGGAAAACGGATGTTAGTATCAAAACTGGTTACTTTATTACGGTTATGCATCAAGAAGCAGCAAGTCGATTAATAATTACTAATGAAGAAACAGACGAACGTTATCCAGCTAGTAAACAGGTCACTTACGTAGTAACCAAGGATGGGCTGAAAAAAGTTGATGTATCCGCGATTCCAGGAATAGATGCGAATGAGATGGATGGTTCTATCTTTACTTTTGATATTTTCGGACCTAGTTATTTGAATTTGGCTAATGTAACCGTCGATATACCAAAAAATGTAGTAACCGTGAAACAATTAGATCAAGAAGCTTATTGGGATTTTAAGGACGATTATGCAAGTGTTAAAATCTACAATAGGGCTGGAAAGCAACTATATTCACAAGCTCTGAATGGAGACAATCGAACTATTTCCAAAGATGTATCAATAGCGGAAGGTTATTATATTACGCTGACACATCAAGAGTATGAGCACTACCTTACGATTATGAATAAAGATACGAAACAAATTTATGCGGCAAGTGAAACCAATACGTATAGAGTAACAGCAGATGGTTTAGTGAAGGTAGTGAGTGTACCTGTTCCAGATCCGAATCTATTGGAAGGTCAAAATTTTTCTTTTGAGATGTTGGGATTAGGAAACTGGAATTTTGCGAATATAACAGTGAATCTCCAAAAAGAGGAGCTTGAACTCAGTCAGCTTAGTGGTAAGCCGCATGCTTATTTTGGTTCTGAAAATCCGTATGTAACGCTTCAAGTAAGGGATAAGGATGGTATTGAGATTTACAATCATAGTATTATCGGAAATGTAAATGTTGGTGCTGTGACCAGTAAGGCTAATCTGAAAGTTGGAGATTATATTCTTATCAAGCATGCAGAGGCACCAAGCAGACTGAAATATTCGGTGGAAAACGAACAACAAATGGATCGTTTACCTGTGCAAAATGCCTTTCTTGTAACCGCCAATGGTTTAGTAAAAGTTGCAATGGATGATGTTCCGACAGCGGATGGTAGTATTATAGCTGGCAAGATGTTTACATTCAACTTCACTGGAGGAGCGAATCAAGTATTTACCAATGTGAAACTAGATTTAGCGAACAAATCCATTCAGGTAGCTACAAAAGCTGGGAAACCGAATGTTGATTTTGTAAGCGACTATGCAACGATAACGATATATGACGAAAAAGGTAACATGGTTTATATGAAGAACTATAACGGCTCTGAACAATACAATGACAAGGAAGTAACTGCATTGTTGAATACAGGTTTTTATGTAAAAGTTACGCATCAAGAAGGTCAGGAACGCTTGGCTTTAAATACGGGCGCGATTGTTCTACCAGTTGGGCAAGCACAAATCTATCGAGTACTGGATAATGGCTTGAAATTAGTTACTGAAAAAGATATTCCGGTATTAAGTAGATTTGACAAAGCAATGATCTACAGCCAGAAATTAAACGTTACATTCAAAGGGTTGAGTGATTATCAGTTTGCAACGATGGTACTAGATAAAGCCACTAATAACTTGCATATTGAGACGCGCGCGATACGTCCACATTCGTATTTCAGTGATGCGTATGCAAGTATAGAAGTGCGCAATACTAATGATCAAGTTGTCTATGCCAAATCATTTATCGGTAATGAGGTTGGAAAAGCTGAGGTGGTGGATGTGACGATATTAGATGGTTATACTTTGGCGATTATGCATAGAGAAAATGGGCGTCTATTTGTTGTGGATAGCTCATCGGATTTTCGTTATACAATGCAAACAACATCTGTATTTAACGTAATACCTACGGGGCTTAAAGCAGAATAAATAAAACTGGTGTTACATCAAGGGATATCTCCAATGTGTAACACCAGTTTTTATTTTTCCGCATAGAATTGAATCGTTGACGGCATTTTCTTTACTTGTTTATAGTTCGCTACAAACTGATTATTTGTGACATGAATCTTGAATTTCTTATTTTTCGCAAGTTTGTCAGGTGAGTAAAATGTGATGTTTTCCGAACTGCCGTCTTTTTTATAGCCTTTTAATGAGTATTTATAGCCTGAAAATTGGTTTTTCTGTACCTGTTCACCGTTCGTATTTACATCTACAAAGTAGGCTTTAGAAGCAGTATCTGATGGCATGCCATATTCAAACACAACGCAAAGCGCTATGAGTAATCCTGCTAACGTTAATAACAATCCTTTTTTGTTTTTCATTTCCCTCAACCTTTCTTAAAATAAATTAGTTTAATTTTTCAGCGGCTTTCTTTGGAACGTCTGCGGCTTTGACTTCTTCATAAGATGTAACACCTTTATCTTCTTTCACGAATACTTCAAGATAAGCGCCTTTTCGTAAATTCTTCTGGGCGGTAAACTCGATTTTCTTTTCTTTACCATCTTCGTTATAGCCTGGTAGGTCGTAATTGTAATCGGTATAGGCAGTACCATCGCTTGCGTGACCACTTTTTGCTTGACCATCTGTCGTTATTTTCACATAGTATGTATCCGCGCCAATTCGATTGAAGTTTATAAAACGCATGGCAAGTATTCCACCACCAATGATAATAACGAGAATTATAAGGGCAATCATTAATTTTTTCATAAGTTGTCAGCTCCTTTGACTTGATAACCTAAGTATACCGTGCAAAAAGATTTGGTTCCTGCTTCTTAACTAACAAAATGAGCTCCGAACCTTACAATTTTGCAATGTTCCCTGTCATGTTGCATTTTTTTTGAAAATGTGATTAAATGGTATAGGAAACTAATTAACGTTAGGTTAGGAAGTGAAACGTATGAAAGAAATGGATACAAGAATGGAAACAGATTCCGTTTTAAAGGTGTTTTTACGATATTTAATTCCTTCGCTTGTTGGGATGTTGCTGATGTCAGTGAACATCGTGATGGATGGGATTTTTGTGGGACATAGACTTGGCGGGGTGGCACTTGCTGGGATTAATATTGCGGTACCAGTTTTCTCGATTTTCACGGCGATTTCGCTTTGGATCGGGATTGGTGGGGCAACGCAGTTTTCATTTGCGCTAGGTGAGAAGGACGTTCCAGCGGCGCAACGGATTTTTACTCGTTCTATTATAATGGTGTTTGTGATTACGATTACGCTTGCGGCCATTGCATTTGTGTTTCGGGTACCACTTGCGAACGTGTTGGGTGCGAATCCAGAGACGTTGCCGTATGTGATGGATTATATGACGATTTTATTGATGTTCGGTTTTGCCTTTACGATCGAGAATATTTTGAGTATTTTTGTGCGTAATGATGGCGATCCGAATTTGGCGATGGTCGCATTGATTGTGACAGCAGTCGTGAACATCATTTTGAACTATTGCTTCTTATTCATCCTCAATTGGGGTGTAAGTGGCTCAGCAGCGGCGACGATTATTGCGGTTGTTGTCGGAATCGGCGTATTATCCACGCACTTTTTCAAGAAGACCTCTCGTTTAAAATTCGTGAAATTCCGCTTTACGAAAAAAGCAGTGGGACAAACATTCTCGATTGGACTACCAAGTTTCTTATCAGAATTCGGTCTGTCCGTGTTTA
Source organism: Listeria weihenstephanensis (assembly GCF_003534205.1). NCBI lineage: Bacteria > Bacillati > Bacillota > Bacilli > Caryophanales > Listeriaceae > Paenilisteria > Paenilisteria weihenstephanensis. The sequence goes on from NZ_CP011102.1 coordinate 931,064, forward strand.
CGATGGGTTATAATATCGCGATCGCCGCAGTGGCAGGAACAGCTGGGGTTGCAGCATTCTCCGTATTGAACTACACGCATAGCGTTATTTTGATGTTGTTCCTCGGAATGAGCTCGGCAATTCAACCGCTCATTAGTTACTACCGCGGGGCCAAACTACAGGACCGAGAACAAGCGACGATTCGACTTGCGATTATCACGGCGATTGGCACAGGACTTGTGTTTTTCGTTGGTGGATTCTTCGGAGCAGGGCATATCGTAGCGATGTTTGGAACTTTTGATGCGGATATCGTTAATTTAGCGACGACAGCCGTGCGTATCTTCTTTGCCGGATATTTATTCATGGGCTTCAACTTTGTCATGATGACGTATTTCCAAACGACTGGCCGTGTTGGGATGGCGATTTGGATTACTGTTGCGCGCGAAATGCTGTTCATGGTGGCCTTCCTGATCATCTTACCGCCATTTTTCGGAGCGGAAGGTGTTTGGGCATCGATTCCAGTTTCAGAAGCGATAGTGGCCTTGTCGATCGTTATTTACGCACGACGCAAACATATTTTTAGTAAGGCAGTATAAATTTCAATAGAATATGCTGAGATCATGTTTCTACCTATGAATACTCAGCATATTTTGTTTGTACATATTTAACGCGTGCATTAACCAAGTTCAAGTGGTACTATGATGGGAGCATTTAACACTGGGAGGGAACTTAAAATGAGGAAATATACGTACTTTATTTATTTTGGACAGCTTATTTTCGTGATCCCGGCCATTCTATACGTCCTTCATATGGTTAGTACATCGATTATGATGGCAGGTTTTGTATTTGGTCTACTCATTATGATTGTAGGATTTCGAGCGCGTAAAAAAGCACGAGAATCTAAAATTAGTAATGAATCATGAATAGACTAAAAAATGCAGAGTTTGTGAAATTGAAAAAGTCATAAAAAACCTAATACTAAATGTAGTTTTTCTGTGGGGGTCAAGCACAACTTCTAGTGGTTATTAAGGCTCATCTTTGCGTAACGTTTCACAAGAAATTTACCCCTAAAAATTATTTTTATGGGGCAAAACCCGTGAAATCAAACGACTGACGAAGGTTATGACTAATTATCAAAAGCACAATATCTTGATTTCACATTCGAAACAAGGTACTATATATAGTATCGATAGCCGTTAAAACATGAATTGCTATTTTAACTTTTACAAAGGCTCTGACTTTTGCGAAAGTTAATTTTTTTGCTCGAAAGAGGCTTGTTTCGATGGATGAATGAACCACGTATAACGCGAAATATTGGAAAGAAATGGGGACTACAAATGACAACTTACATAGTGAAAGACGGAGGGAATCGCAAACTACCTTTCGACAAGGAACGGCTAAACAGATATCTAGATACGATTCATGCAGAATTTCCAGCACTTGAGATGGAAGATTACAAGCGTAAAGTATTTACTTTTATCGAGAAAAAAGGTGATTACGCAGCGGATGAGTTAGTGGATTACTTGATTCGTGAAGCGGAAGCACGTACAGATATTCATCTTCCAGCATGGGAATTGTTCGCAGGAAGACTTTATTTGAACAAGTTATATAAGAAAGCAAGTAAAAATCGCTTTTACAATGACGATGATAAATACGGTTCATATGTTGGTTTACAGGAAAGTCTTGGCGAGCGTGGCATTTATTCTGGTAGTATTTTAAAGAACTACTCGAAGGATGAGTTAATCGAAGCTGGCAAAATGATTGATCCAGAGAAGGATAAACTTTTCACATATAACGGTTTGTATTTACTTGCAACGCGTTACTTGGCGACAGATCAAGCGCGTAATGTATATGAATTACCGCAAGAACGCTGGTTGACGATTGCCCTTTATTTAATGCAAGATGAGCCAAAAGCAAAACGGATGGAACTTGTTCGTGAAGCTTATTGGGCGCTTAGCAATTTGTATATGACAGTAGCGACACCGACACTTGCTAATGCTGGTAAAGTCGGCGGGCAATTGTCGAGTTGCTTCATTGATACAGTGGATGATAGTTTGCAAGGCATTTACGATAGCAATACAGATGTGGCGCGTGTAAGTAAACATGGCGGCGGCGTTGGAGCTTATCTTGGTTATGTTCGTTCGTCAGGTTCGGCGATTCGTGGCGTACGTGGTGCTAGTGGTGGCGTTGTTCCATGGATTAAGCAACTGAATAACACGGCGGTTAGTGTCGATCAATTAGGTCAACGTAAAGGCGCGATTGCGGTTTACTTGGACGTTTTCCATAAAGATATTGAAGCGTTCCTTGATCTTCGTTTAAATAACGGAGACCAACGTTTACGCGCACATGACGTGTTTACAGCAGTTTGTATGCCAGATTTATTTATGGAAGCTGTCGAGCGTCGTGGAGATTGGTATTTATTTGATCCACATGAAGTCAAGGAGAAAAAAGGCTGGTACCTACAAGACTTCTATGATGAGCAAAAAGGTGATGGCTCGTTCCGCGAGAAATATGAAGAGTTAGTGATGGACGAAACGGTGAGCAGAAAGATCGTGAAGGCGATTGATATTATGAAACGCATCATGGTGAGTCAACTGGAAACGGGTAATCCGTTCATGTTCTATCGTGATGAAGTCAACCGGATGAATCCTAACAAACACGCGGGCATGGTTTACTCTAGTAATCTATGTACCGAAATTATGCAAAATATGAGTCCTACACGTATGATTCAAGAAATCATTAGTGGTGATCAAATTGTGATTACAAAACAAGCTGGCGATTTCGTTGTTTGTAACTTATCATCTGTGAATCTAGGTCGTGCTGTACTCGCAGAAGATCCAGAAACATTGGAACGCTTGATCGCGATTGAAGTTCGTATGTTGGATAACGTTATCGACTTGAATGAACTACCAGTACCGCAAGCAACGATTACGAATAAGAAATACCGCTCGATCGGTCTAGGAACTTTCGGTTGGCATCACTTGCTAGCCCTTAAAAATATTGCTTGGGATAGCGAAGAAGCAGAAGTGTATGCCGATGAACTATATGAGCAAATCAATTTCCTAACTATTAAAGCGAGTGCAGCTCTAGCAAAAGAAAAAGGCACGTACTCTGTCTTTAAAGGTAGTGATTGGAATACTGGTGAATACTTCGAGCGTCGTGGGTATCAGTCAGACGCATGGCAAGAGCTTGCGACAGATGTTGCTAAAAATGGTATCCGTAACGCGTACTTGTTAGCAGTTGCTCCAAACATGAGTACAGCGCAAATCGCAGGATCAACGGCATCGATCGATCCAATTTTCAGTCCGTTTTATTACGAAGAGAAGAAAGATTATCGCCGTCCAGTGATTGCGCCGGATCTTTCGCTTAAAACGTATCCGTACTACGGCAAAGGCGCGTACCAAGTGGACCAATTCGCAAGTGTCCGCCAAAACGGTCGCCGTCAACGCCATGTCGATCAATCGCAAAGCTTCAACTTTTATGTGCCGAGTGGGATTAAAGCAAGTAAATTGTTAGAACTTCACATGCTAGCTTGGAGTGAAGGCTTGAAAACGACTTACTACGTCCGCTCAAACGATATCGATGTTGAAGAGTGCGAATGGTGTTCAAGCTGATAAATTAAATAATGAAACGAGCAAAGCGATTGTCTTTGCTCGTGTTTTACATATTTTAGAGGAGGTTATTATATGACGGATCAAAAGCAAGAATTGCACCGTATTAAAATTTTGGAACCGTTGAGCCCGAATCGCTCAACTGCAATTATAAATGGTGACACGAGTGGGATTTTGAATTGGAATGATATCCCGTATCCATCGTTTTACCGCGCGTATAAAGAATTATCGACGAATTATTGGATTCCCGATGAGGTCGATATGAAGAGTGACGCGAAGCAATATCCGCTACTTTCAGAAGAAGAGAAGTATGCTTTTGATGCGATTATTGGTTTGCTGGCGACATTGGATTCTCCGCAGACAAGGTTTATTTATAATGTTGCGGAATATATTACAGATCCAGCGGTGCACGCGAATACCGCGATTATTGGTCAGCAAGAAGTGATTCATAATGAGAGTTATTCTTACGTGCTTGCTTCAATTACGAATTTGCAAGAGCAGAAACGTATTTTTGAATTGGCGCGGACGCATCCGACGATTGTGAAGCGTAACGAGCCAATCATGGAGTCGTATGATGATTTTATGACAAACAAAACAGGCGAAAATTTAGTTAAAGCGTTGATTCAGTCTTCTATTTTAGAAGGTATTAATTTTTATAGTGGTTTTGCTTATTTTTATAACTTAGTTCGTCAAAATAAAATGACGGGAACTGGGAAAATTATTAGCTTTATCAATCGTGATGAATTGGCACATTCTAAGTTTATCTCAGAAGTTATTCGCGCGATTCTTGGTGAAAATCCAGAATTGCAAACAGATGAGCTTGTGGAATATACACATGAGGCTTTCCGCCATGCTGTGGAACTTGAAACGATTTGGTCGGAGGAAGTATTGGACGGGATTGAAGGTATTGATGTATCGGAAATGGTGGACTACGTGAAATACCGTGCCAATAAGATGCTTGGTATGCTTGGGATTCCAGAACTTTATCCGGGTCACAGCGAGAACAAGATGTCGTGGATTAAGGCATATGCAGATAACTTTACGGAAACGAAAACGGACTTTTTCGAAATGCGCAATAGTAGTTACAAAAAAACAAATGTCGACAACGGTTTTGACGATCTATGAGAATCCTCTTGGCGTATGATTCTCTGAGTGGTAATACGAAAATGGTGGCAGAGGAAGTGGAAGCGGAATTCAAGAAGTCAGGGCATGATGTGACTTCGTTTCGTGTCCATCCTGACGCGCAGTATCCACTCGAGACGGACTACGATTTGTTCATTTTAGGGGCTTGGACAGCTGATTTAGGTAGGACACCGCCAGATATGAAGGATTTTATCGCAGAATTGGGAATGAAACCGCCGCACGTCGCGATTTTTGGGACGGGTGAAACACAATGGAGCATGGCTTATTTTTGCGGGGCAGTCGATCGGATGGCTACGTATTTTGAATCGGATTATCCGAGGTTAAAAATCGAGCAAATGCCGAATAATGAAAGGGACCACGAAGCGATCCGAAATTGGGTCGCGGAAGTATTGTCCATGAGAGAAGGGGTAGTAAAATGACAAGTATCGAAATTAAAACAATGGAAGAATTTGATCAACATGTTGCTGCAGGAGAGTTAGTTTACGTGGATTACTGGAAAGACAACTGCCCAAACTGTAAGATGTTAGATCTCTCGTTTCAAGAGTTTAAGAATTCATCGATGGCAGATAAGGTGAAGGTATTGAAAGTGAAATTGGAAGAAGTAGGGGAAGATTTCTTTTTCAATCGCAATATCCGTCAAACACCTACATTGGTGCTTTATAAAGGCGGCGAAGAGGTTTCGCGGTTGAATGGATTTATTCCGCCAGAGCATATTGAGGAAGCGGTTGTAGCACAGGAAGCATAATAGAGGATTAGAATGGGCACTCCATGTTGATAGGGGTGTCTTTTTTGCGTACTTTTGTCCTTCTCCAATCTTGTCCACCTCCTGAGGACAAATTCCAATTTTGATTGTATTGCTAACTTGGTACCGCTGTCATACAATGTATATAAGAGCTAAGCCAATGTGTGAAACTAAGATTTGGAAGGGCGCACTTCTATTAGTGGAGCTGGCGAGGCAAATGCTTTGAAGCAGAACTTAGAGGGATTTATAAATCAGTAAAAAAACTGAGGGGGATATAGAAATGGAACAACAACAAGCGAAGTCAGGTTTTCGCGTGAAGGTACAGCATTTTGGGAGTTTTTTAAGTGGTATGATTATGCCTAATATTGGGGCGTTTATTGCATGGGGATTGATCACGGCCCTGTTTATTCCGACTGGCTGGTGGCCGAATGAAGAGATCGCGAAATTAGTCGATCCGATGATTAAATATTTATTGCCGCTTTTGATTGGGTATACGGGTGGTAAATTGGTTTATGATACGCGTGGTGGTGTCGTTGGTGCGGCAGTTACGATGGGGGCAGTAGTAGGGACGTCGATGCCGATGTTCTTGGGTGCGATGATTTTAGGTCCACTCGCTGCTTGGTTAATTAAGAAATTCGATAAAATGATAGAAGGAAAAATTCGCGCTGGTTTTGAAATGTTGGTGAACAATTTCTCAGCAGGGATTTTAGCAGGAATTTTGGCGATTGTATCTTTGAAAACGATTGGACCTGCGCTTCAGGCTGTGAATACGGCGATGGCTTCGGGTGTCCAGTTCTTAATTGATAATCATTTGTTGCCGCTAGTTAGCTTGTTAGTCGAGCCTGGTAAAGTGTTGTTCTTGAATAACGCGATTAATCAGGGGGTTCTGGCGCCGCTGGGGATAGATCAGGCAGTTAGCACTGGGAAATCGATTCTTTTCTTAGTGGAAGCAAATCCGGGACCTGGTCTTGGTATTTTGCTAGCGTATACGATTTTTGGTAGCGGGACGGCGAAACAGACGGCTCCTGGTGCGATTATTATTCAATTCTTAGGCGGGATTCATGAGATCTACTTCCCGTATGTATTGATGAAACCGGCGCTTATTATTGGTGCGATTGCTGGTGGTATGACGGGTATTATCACGTTTAACTTATTTAATGTAGGACTTGTTGCGACGGCTTCTCCAGGTAGTATTTTTGCGATACTTGCTTTGACGCCGCGTGGTGATTATCTTGGTATTATTTGTGGGGTCTTGTTTGCAGCGATTGCGTCATTTGCAGTTTCGGCTGTAGTATTGAAAACCTCGAAAGCAAGTGATGATGCAGAACTCGCGACAGCGGAGCAAAAAATGGCTACAATGAAAGGTAAGAAGGCGATGGTAGCTAGCGCGGTTGTTGGGACGACGGATGCGGAACTTGCAGCGGATGGGATTCCAGTTGGGACGAGAAAAATTATTTTTGCATGTGATGCGGGAATGGGATCAAGTGCGATGGGTGCTTCGGTATTGCGGAACAAGGTGAAGAAGGCGGGACTCGATATTGAGGTTGTGAACTTTGCAATTGCGCAGTTGCCTCCGGACGCTGATATTGTCGTGACGCATCAGGATTTGACGGCTCGTGCGACGGAAAAACTACCAAAGGCCTATCATATTTCGGTCGACAATTTCTTGAATAGCCATAAATATGATGAGCTAGTGGAGAATTTGGCTGACCAGAAATAACTGGGGGAATTTTAGATGTATATTTCGGCAAGGACGAGACTTATTTTAGAGCAGCTTTTAATGAGCCATGAACCTGTAGCAACGGCGGATTTGGCGGAATATATGGATGTGAGTGAGCGTACGATCAGGCGTGATTTGAAGGAAGTAGAGGCGGTGCTAGGATCGTATCAGTTGGCTTTGGAACGAAAGGATGCCAAGCTGTCTGTGTTTGGATCGGAGTCTAGCCGCCAAGCTTTTAAATGGCAATTGCTCGACTTATCTTACAATGAATTCACACCGATGGAGCGGCAGCAGTTTATTTTAAAAACGTTATTGAAGGAAAATGAACCGGTGAAATTAATCGCGCTGGCAAATGACCTCAATGTGACGATATCGACGGTCAGCAGTGATTTAACGAAGCTTGAGGATGAACTAATTGGGCGAGCTCAGATTGAGCGCAAACGTGGATATGGTGTGAAATTGATCGCGGAAGAGGCCACGAAACGAGCTTTATTAAGTGATTTGATCGCGACGACGGGATCAAAGGACTCGCTATTCCAACTATTTCAGCAGCAAAAGCAAGAAGAAATTGAGATGCTGGCGGATGAGCGATTACTTCATGTGATTGATAATGTGCTGATTCAGAAAGTGGAGGAGAATGTACGGGCGTGGCGCAAGGATTTGGCGTACGAGATGACGGATGATGCTTATTTGACGCTCGTCGTGCATATCTCGATTTCAGTGGAACGAATGATTAGTGGAAACTATTTGCAGGATATGAAACCGGACCAAGAATATTTTCGGAATTTTCCAGAATTTACTGTGGCAAAAGAATTGTTAGCTGCGTGCTTGGATATGGAACCGTTTGTGGTACCGGAGGGTGAGGCGCTATACGTGACGATGCATATTCGTGGGGCAAAAGCGCAGGATGAGACGGGCGTGTTTTCGGGAAATGAGAATGTGCAGGCGGTGACGATTGCCAAACGGTTGATTTCAAAAGTGGAATTGGAGCTAGGCAGTTCTTTTCAGGAAGCGGCGTTACTAAGCGGCCTAACCGCGCATTTACGACCGGCGTTACGCAGATTAGATCAGAATATGCGTATTCACAATCCGTTGATTAAAACGATTAAACATGATTATCCGTCGTTGTTCCAGATTGTGCGCGTGGCCTTTTCCGAAATTTATCAACAGCGGGAAGTTCCTGATGAGGAGATTGGCTATTTGGTCTTGCATTTCGGAGCAGCGTTATTACAGAAAAATGAGAGTCGTGTGTTCTCGGGCCTTGTTGTTTGTTCGAGTGGGATTGGAACGTCGAAAATGCTTGCAACACGTCTGAAACAGGCGTTACCTCAGCTCAAGGATTTGCACAATGTATCGCTATTTGAGGTTTTGAATCATCGGAATACGCGACATTTCGATGTGATTGTGTCAACGATTGATTTGGGAAAAGTTGATTTTGAGTATTTTCTGGTGAGTCCGATGTTGACGGATCGGGAAATTTCGCAGATTGAGGTTTTTCTGAAACAAAAGGAGATGTTTGTACCGCAAAAGGCGCCGCAGGAACAAGAGGAGCAGATGACGTTGCTTGAGGCGGTGCATCATTTGGAAGGACAGCAGGAGTATTCGAACACGGTTTTAGCGATTTTAAAAGGGTTTCAGGTCGCGAAAATGGAGGAGACGCAACATAATTTGGAAGATACATTGCGTGCGGTTTGTATGGCGATGTTTGAGCAGGAGCGGGATATTCAGGTGGAAATTCTGTTGAAATCGCTCTTGGAACGGGAAAAATGGAGTGGTTTTGGAATTCCCGAGACGAAGCTCGCGTTGTTTCATGTCCGAAATGAGTTTGTACACCAGCCCGTTTTTCAGATTTTCTCATTGCAAGATGCGGTCGATGTACCAGCGATGGGTGGGGGAAACGTGGCGGCGACAACATTACTTGTTTTGCTAGCACCGGAAAAATTGGCGCCGCAGGGACTCGAAGTGATGAGTTTTATTAGTGCGATGGCGATTGAAAATGAGGGAACGACGCGCTTGCTTGAATCAGGGAATGGCGCGGAAATCACGACATTTGTGATTGGTAAATTAAATCAATTTTTATATGATATGAGGAGGAAATAGGGATGGTAGCACTTAATAGTCAAGATATTGCGTTGAAACAGGCGTTTAGCACGAAGGAAGAGGCGATTACAGCCGCGGGACAATTATTGGTGGAGCAAGGATACGTGGATGCGCCTTATATTGAGAAAATGAAGGAGCGGGACGCGATGACGTCAACGTTTATCGGGAATATGGTCGCGATTCCGCATGGTACGGATGATTCGCGGGATATGATTAAGAATTCGGGGATCGTTATTTTGCAAGTTCCGGATGGCGTGTCGTTTGATGGGAATGAAGTGAAAGTTTTGATCGGAATTGCTGGTGCGGACGGTGAGCATATGGATTTACTTAGCAGTATTGCGATTGTTTGCTCGGAGGAAGAGAACGTGGCGCAGATCGTTGCGGCTGAATCGAAACAAGCGATTATTGATTTCTTTGAAGGGAGCGAAAGCGCATGATCGCAGTACATTTTGGTGCGGGTAATATTGGACGCGGTTTTATTGGACAGCTACTTCATGAGGCGAATTATCATGTCACTTTTGTGGATGTGAACGAGACGGTTGTAAATGCTTTGAATGAGAAAAAAGAATACAATGTGATTTTGGCGGATGATTCGAAGCAGGTGGATTTGATCACGGATGTGAGTGCAATTAATAGCCAGAAAAATCCGGAGCAGGTGATCGCGGCAATTCTAGAAACGGAGCTGGTGACGACTGCGGTTGGGCCTACCATTTTACCGTTTATTGCGAAAACATTGGTGGCGGCGATCAGAGCGAGAACGGTGATTGAAAAACCATTGATTGTGATGGCGTGTGAAAATATGATCGGTGCTTCGGAATCGTTGCAGGACAACGTGTATGCGGAATTATCGGAAGACGAGAAGAAGTACGCTGATCAGTTCGTGTCCTTCCCAAATGCTGCGGTGGACAGAATTGTTCCGAACCAAACGCATGATGATCCGTTGACTGTGTTGGTAGAGCCGTTTTATGAGTGGGTTGTGGAAAAGAGTGCGATTAAGGGCGCAGTGCCAGCGATTCCTGGGATTACGTATGTGGATGATTTGACACCATATATTGAGCGGAAATTGTTCACAGTGAATACGGGGCATGCGGTGACGGCGTACATCGGTCACATGAAAAATATTGATTCTATTGAAGCCGCAATTCATAATGACAAAGTTTTGTTCGCTGTTCGTAGTGCGCTTGAAGAAACGGGAGCGCTGTTAGAAAAGAAATTTGACTTTGGACATGAAGAACATCAAGCTTATATTGACAAAATTATCGAAAGATTCAAAAATCCGCACATTTCAGATTATGTATCACGTGTCGGCCGTTCGCCAATGCGCAAACTTGGTCCAAATGATCGTTTCGTACAACCAGCACGTCAATTTGTCGAGGCTTTTAACGAAACACCGAAAGCGCTAGCGGACGCGATTGCTGCTGCCTTGCGATTCAATGATCCAGATGATGCGGAAGCGGTGGAATTGCAAGCCCTTGTTGCCGCTGTTGGTCTTGAGAAAGCAATCGCTGATGTGACGGGAATCGAGAGTTATTCTAAGCTTTTTGAGAAAGTGAAGGATTCTTATTTAAAATTGGCTTGATGTTGTATTATATGATACACTACTTTCTAAAAGAAGTAGGGGTGCAAAAATGGAGCAATTGAAACAAATAGTACATGAATTCTTAGCTGAACGCGGTTGGGAAGAGCAATATAAGATGCCAAAAGACTTGGCGTTGTCCCTCACACTAGAGGCAAGTGAGTTACTCGAATGTTTCCAATGGAAGACAGATAATGAGGCGTTGTCAGAGAATAAGGCGGAAATTTTAGAGGAGTTGGCAGATGTTTTTATCTATGCAACCCAGATGGCGGTAGCAATGGATGTCAACATAGATGAGATTGTAAAAGCAAAGCTAGTAAAAAATGCTACAAAGTATCCAGCGAAGAGTACCTGACTTCAATGGGTACTTTTTGTCATGCATTCTTACAATTATTTTGGATTGTTCACGGTTTCGTCATGGATTATATTTTTTAGACCTGATATACTAGAAGAGGATAGCTATAAACGATGAGGCGAATCTGAAAATCAACATTTAGGAAAGTGGGAAAAGGAATATGGGGAAAGTAACAATTGGTATTGATATTGGCACGGCTAATATTAGTATCTACTCAGACTTGGAAAAAATGATTTTTCATGAGCCAACAGTTTTAGCATATGATACGAAAAAAAATAAAGTTCTAGAAATTGGTCATGAAGCGAAAGAGCTGGCAGAGAAGACACCGGGTTCGATCGCGGTTATTAGCCCCCTACAAGGCGGTATTATCGTCGATTTTGAGATGACATTGCGATTAATGAAGAAAGTTGAAGGTCGTGTGAGTGCGGTCACTGGGAAGCGTTTTAAACAGATGGATTTGATTGTCGCGTTACTTCCTGGAGCTACTAATATTGAACGTCAAGCGATTGGAGACATCTTGTTTTCACTGGGAGTTAAGTCGCTTTATTTTATAGAAGGATCGCTCGCAGCAACGATGGGCGCGGGACTGCCGTTTGAGAAACCTATTGCAAACGTGATTGTAGACATCGGTGCAGGCAAAATTACAACATCGCTGGTTTCCTATGGTGGCATCGTTACGAGTGCAACGCTACGCAAATCAGGTCATGAACTCGATCGAGATATCGCGCAACTTATACGAAATAAGTATAACGTTCTGATTGGTTTAGAAACAGCGGAACAAGTGAAATGGCAACTTCATTGTGATACGTCTATTGACAGCACTGTAATTGAAATTGAAGGACGCGATTTGGTGACTGGTTTTCCGATTACAATTAAAGTCCCGGCGACTGAATTTCAAGCAGAAATTGATGAATTCTTGAAACGAATTTTGAGTGTGATACAATCGACACTAGAAACGAGTCCACCAGAACTAAGCGGAAACATCCGTGCAAGTGGTGTCACACTTACTGGTGGTGGTGCACTACTAGAAGGCCTTGCAGATTGGATACACAGTCAAATTATGGTACCTGTTCATATGGCGCCAGCGCCGTTCGAGTCCGTAGCACTTGGAACGAGCATGGCAGTGGAACATTTAGATCGATTGATAAATGTTGAAAAAGTAACGGCACGATAAAAAGGGATTTAAACATAAGAAAAACCGGAAGATTTTTATACAATCTTTCGGTTTTTCTTTTTCAGATATACAGTTGTTATTTTGGCTCTTTGTCAATTGTTGGGGTGAAATATCGAGGTACAAGCTAGGGAAATAGTGGCTTGTACCTCTTTTTAGCCTACAGAAATGTCAAAATTTTTGATAAAGTGCTGGGCAAGTATTTTGGCGCGGAACCGTGAAAAGTTTTGATAGCCATAAGAAGTACGCTTGATGACCTTGGTTCGGTTGTTAATTCCTTCTACGAAACCATTGGACAGATGTGGGTAAATGAAGGCATTGATGATTTCTGTTTCCCAGCGTCGGAAAGTACCGATAGCTTTTATGAATTCTGGAAGCTGTTTGTCTTGTACGAGTTGATAGAAATCGTGTAAGGATTGACGAACGTCGCGGCGTTCTTGTGCTTTATTGGCATCAAACCAAGCCTGATAGGCTTCCTTGATGGTGTAGGCGGTTTGTAGATCAGGGTGCAAGCTTAAGTAACGGCGAATGATGCTTTTTTGCGCTGTATCCAGCTTATGAGATCGCTTGAAAAGGAGTTTTTGTATCCGTTTCCCGTGTTTTCGATCTTTTTCTGAAAAACGCTGTTGGACACGAACGCGGACTTTATTCAGCGCCCAATAGATGTAGCGAGAGAAGTGGAAAGAATCGGCAATAATAACTGGTTTGTCAAGAGCTTGTTGCACAGCGTTTTTGAAGGTCGAGCTCAAATCCATGATAACCATCTCTACCTGATGCCCGCGTTCTCTTAAATAACGTTGAATGGTTTTGGCGCGACGGTTTTCTAAGATATCAATGGGGCGACGAGTCATGGGGTCAGCGATAATGAGTTGGAATTTGCCTTTGTCGGTATCTCCCTTTGAACTCATCGATAGCGATGACTTTAGGAAGAGCGACGGGAGGCGTGGAAAAGGCTTCTGTACGCGCGTCGAATAGGCGCATAATTTTAGGTGCGGTGGTTCCAAACGTTCTGGCAGTATAGGTAAAGGAGGGGGCAGAGATACTATGGAAAAGGGCTGCTTGATGCCAAGATGTCGAAAAACGCTGATAGCGTGCCACAAGTCCTTGATTTTTTTCATCAAATGATTTTCCGCAGGAACAAGCATATCTGCGTTTTCGATAGTGCACATAGACACGTTTTTCTGCGACTTTTAGATGTTGGAAAGTGTGCGTACGATAGTCTTTAATGCGATCTGTCCGTGTTTTACAAGAGGGGCAGGCATGTTTTTTTCGTTTTAGTTGGATATGAATGTGGCAGATATGATTTTCAATCGAATAATCAAGAAGTTGGATGTTTTTATTTTCTAAACCGATGAGTTGTATGATAAAATGGTCTGGCATGGTAATATCGCTCCTTTGGATTGGGTTTCGTCACTTTTATCTTAAAGGATTTTGATATTACTGTGTATTTTTTTGTCTTGAAATGAGAACAAAAAAATGCGGAGGTAGATTATTTTCTACCCCAACATTTATTATAGAACCGTTATTTTTGTCGATTCGTACTTCCATACATAGTGACGGAATCTGGATTACTACTGAATCCATGCTTGCGATAAAAATGGTCGGATGGATAACCTATCTCGGTATCAAGTACGATATTTGGAATATCCTTTTGCGCCAAATCATTTTTGACAAAATCCAAAAAGGCGCCACCAATCCCTTTACTTTGAAAGGCACTAGCAATATAAAAGGAATCTAAATGGTACTGTACACCGCGAAACCAAGGACGAATGAAGCCAAGTGAGGCAGCGATAACCGTGCCAGTATCATGGAGTGCGAGATAGCCCTCAAACGTGTTCATAGCTAGCAAGCGATCAAAATATAGCTTTATTTCTTCATAGGTTAATATATCATTCCAGGGTTCATCGGTGAAAACATCGATATATAACTGGATCGCATCCTCAAGATACTGATTTTCCCAAGCGATAAAACGCGTATTAGTCATGGTAATCCTCCGCGATAAATAAAATTTGGTGATGTGATGAACTATCTATATGAGTAAGAACGATTATTTTTTCTCTTGGAACGGATCATGAATAGGATGCCCAATATGAAGAGAACAATAGATACAAGGCAAACGATAAAGCCGATGATCCCAACGATACTAAACGATACACCAACACCAACAATGCCTAAAATAAGCAAGATCAATCCGATAAGTTTCATAAAAAAACTCCTTTCTATGTAGAGGATATGTTATCTATTATACAGAAAAATGTAAGAAAGATTAAGTGACTTTTGGCATGAAATGAAAATTTAATTGGCTAAACAAGATATTAAACAAGATTTCTTTATTTTGTTCGTAATAGCTACTTTTGTGTTGTTTCAAGCATTTTAAATCTGTTTTTGTTTAGTAAGTAAAACTTTTTTTGCTTTTACCCTGTATTCTCGATAAGATGGAAAGGATTAAACGAGAAAAGGGGATAAGGCATGAAGGATTATATTGTAGACCGCTCTTATAAGGCGTCGATGGGGATTGCGAATGCGGTTTTAGTAACGCTTGGCATGGGTTTATTGTTACAGACAATTGGGCAGATGGTCGGGTTTACGTGGCTGACGGAAATTGGTGCCGTCGGTAAATTATTGTTGATTCCAGGGCTTGGTGTGGGAATTGCGATTTGTCTCGGTGCGAATACGCTCGTGGTCATCAGTGCAGCAGCGGCATCAGTCATTGGAGGTGGCGCGATACTGGCGCTTGAGAATGGCGGCTTTTCGATCGTCGGTGGTGAACCGATTGGCGCGATTTTAGCGGTTATTGTTGCGGTCTGGGTCGGTAAACGCGTGACTGGAAAAACGAATTTTGATATGATTCTCATTCCTGCGGCGGCCCTGCTTTCTGGTGGGATTAGTGGGTTGCTATTTTCGAAGATCATGGCGCCAGTTTTAACGTCGGTGAGTGGTGGGATTACGTCGCTTGTTGATGGGTCGCCGATTCTTTCATCGATGGTTATCTCACTTATATTTGCGATTTTGATTTTGAGTCCAGCATCTTCTGCGGCGCTTGCGATTGCTTTACAACTGGATCCAACGGCAAGTGCGGCGGCATTGATAGGCTGTTCGGTACAATTTGTTTCTTTTGCGGTTTTAGGGTTCCGGGATAATAATTGGGGCGCGTTTTTTGCACAACTGATTTGTACGCCAAAATTGCAGACGCCAAACATTATTAAGCGGCCTGCGGTGATGATTGTGCCACTTATTTCGGCGGTGATCGCGAGTCCAATCGGGGTACTCGTATTTCACTTGCAAGCATCAGCAGAAGTGGCGGGGCTTGGATTATGCGCCTTTGTTGCACCGCTATTTTTGATTGCTAATTATGGCTGGCTATCGTTTGGGGCATTTTTAATTGTGGCTGTTGTGATTCCAGCGGCGATTGCACTAGTGGCGAGACCGTTCTTGCTCAAGTCTTCCTGGCTTCGAAGTGGGGATTTACGCGTAGAATTAGAATAAAAAAAGAGGATGAAGTAGGAAGTGACCTGTAAAAGCGTCGCGACCTATTCATCCTCTTTCCTCGTGATGTGTCGGAATTTGCCTGAGTAACTGGTTTAAAAAAATCGAAATACGATGGAATATCTAAAAATTAGCGGTAGACAGAATTGGGAAATCCAGATATTTACCAGACAACTTTGGACTAGCAAACATCACTACCTGGCAGACATTTTTAGAATTCAACTTTTGGAAACGAAACTTTTTCGCTAAATATATCAAAAGTGAGGTAAAGCAATCATGATATATTCGGAGCGACGTATCGTGTTTTCCGCATTCCTTGCCTTGACGAGTGGGCAAAACTCCTGACGCGACCTTTTCATTTACCGTGGTCTTCCTCAAGCTCCCGCAAGACTGACCAGCTACTTAAAAACTTCCTTCACCAGACGATATCCGACTATAGCAAAGTCAAGGTATCCCGTCCATACATCCATATGCACTAAATGTGAGACAAAACATATAGATTACTCGCACGATATTCTTAGGAAAAACAAATACCGCTTTCGTTAACGAGAATTTAGATTTGGGATACGTATAACTTGTGCAAACAATAATCGAAATCTTTTTTAAAAAACGTGCTTCTTAAATACGGGCTGCTCCGACAATGTCATTGGTTAACTTACTAAACTGATCCTTGGCTTGTGCGGCTAATTTGTCCATTTCACCTATAAGCTTACTCTTCAGTCTGTGCGATTCTGTCATCCAATCACCCTCTATCGCTTTGATACTATACAATAGCCACTTTTGCTGAAGTTAAAACATAAATAGTAAAAAATGATACATTTGGGATATGTCGATATAAGCATGCATGGAAAATCGAGCCAATTTTAACGATCAAAAGTAATCGATTTTAAAGGAATATCGCCATAAAAATATCATCTACATACTCGCCGTTAATGATAAATTCGTTGTGAAGCTGGCCTTCTTTTTTAAAACCATGTTTCGTATAGAAGTTAATTGCTTTTTCATTGGTTGAGAGGACACGAAGCGATACTTTTTCTTTGCCCTCTGCTTTGGCGATACGGAATAATTCTTCCATTAGCGCTGAGCCGACGCCGTGTTTTTGGAAATCTGGATGTACGGCGATATCTAGATCCAGCACATGTTGATTACTTTTTAGCGGGATGGGCGAGTGGTAACCGAGAATCCCCGCAACTTTTCCATCAATTTCCGCGACGACCTTAGAACCGGGCGGATTTTTTAATATATATTCGGCTTCATTGCTAAAATGAATCTCGCCAGGCGTCGTTCCAGAAGTCCACGTAAGGTGTTCCAGTTCAATCATATCGGCGGCATCTTTTTTTGTTGATTTTCTAATTATCATGGTAAAACCTCTTTTCTAATCACGTTTAGCATATTTTAAGGATGTTTTCCAAGTTTTGAACAGGCCATCGTTGGTGTAAAGAAGCACGTTGCCACGATAAAGCTTAATCGCTAGCCAGAATGCAAGGGCGTTGGTCAGGATAAGAATACCGAGCGAGATGAAAATACCAGTGGCATCAACGGCTAGCAAGTCCATTCGCGCAAGCATCATCATCGGCGAGAATGTAGGAACGTAGGAACCGATCACGACAAGCATGTTGGTTGGTGCATTAGCAGCTGCGATCGAGCCCCAGTAACCGATAATCGCAAGCATCGTCATTGGATACATGAACTGCGATACGGTCTCGACATTTGGTGCCATCGAACCGATAATGGCTGATAGGAGAATGTAGAGAAGCAGGCCAAGCACGACGAATAGGATGTTTAAAATTAGATAATACGTCGGGAATTGCGCGAGTTGATCGAGTACGCCTTGGATAACTTCGGTGTTTTTACCTACAATCATGACAGCAGCGATACATAGCCCGTAAAAGGCGATCTGGGTCAGCAACATAAGCAAAATCGCGGTCAGCTTGGCCATTAAGTGCGTCGTTGAGGAAACGCTGGATAAAATGATTTCCATGATCCGCGTCCCTTTTTCATTTGCAATTTCAGCGGCTACAATGCTGGCGTAACTCATCACGAAAATGAAGATGACAAGTGTTAGCATTAGGATTGCGGCGCTCATCGCTTCTTTTTGGCTGTTCGTTAACTGGTCATTGGAAAGCAATTCGTTTTTAATTGGAATCGGTGTAGTTAGGCTAGCAAGTTGTTTCTCCGTGATATTGTATTCTTTGATTTTCTGTTGGAGTGTGACGCTAGTAATATCGTTTTGCAGCGCTGTAATTAAGGCGTTTCCAGCGGTTTCTTGCGATGTGTAAACGGCTTTGACTTCATCGCCGAGTGGTGTGATCGTAACGAAACCTTTAATATCTCCATCTGTGAGCGCTTTTTTAGCAGCTTTTTCCGTTTTTATTTTTTTATCGACTTTGAAATTAGCTTTATCGGCGGCAATAACAGCTGAAAAAGCGGGATTTTCGGAAAGAACAGCGATTTTTGTTGCTTCATCGCCACCGCCGAAATAATCGACTATTTTAGGAAGTGCGAAAATGAGTGCACCGATCAATAAGGGAAGTAACAGCGAGATCAGAAATGATTTGGTTTTGACACGGCGTTTGTATACTTGCGACGTTATGACCCAGAACTTACTCATTTACCTCACCTGCTTTCCATTTGAAAATTTCTTCGAGAGTTGGCGGTTCTAGGCTAAACATGGGAATGAAGCCGTCTTTTGTAACGAAATCAAATACGGTATTCGCGTCGGACTCGTCTGCGAGATGAACAATACGAATGCCTTTGTGATTCTCAACTTGCGTCACACCTTGGAGGGCCTCGATGGCTTCGGTTGGTTGTGGCGCGTCAAGCATGATTCGCTTACGGCCAAAACTGTTTTTTACTTCCTCTGATTTACCGCGTAATACCGTTTTTCCTTGTTTTAGCATCACGAGTGAATCGCATAATTCATCCACATTTTCCATCCTATGGCTGGAGAAAATAATCGTAGCGCCGTCTGCTTTAAGGTCAAAAACGAACTTCTTCAAGATCTCAGCGTTGACTGGATCAAGGCCACTGAATGGCTCATCCAGAATAACGAGTTTCGGACGGTGAATAATCGTGCTGATTAGTTGAATTTTCTGTTGATTCCCTTTGGATAGCGTTTTAACAAGGTCGGTCTTTTTCCCAACGATCTCAGCGCGGTCCATCCAAAGATCGATTTCTGGCTTGATTTTAGTGCGAGAATAGCCCTTTAACTCAGCGAAAAAGGTAATTTGGTCTTCAATCGTGACATTTGGATAAAGGCCGCGCTCTTCTGGAAGATAGCCAATGATATCGGTATTTATTTTCGTGATATCTTGATTATCCCAAAGAATTTCCCCACTGTTGGGGCGTAAAAAATTAAGAATAAGGCGGAAAGTTGTTGTTTTTCCAGCGCCGTTTTGGCCGATTAAGCCGAGAATTTCCCCTTGATTAATTTCGAAATGTAGATCGTCGACAGCGGTTTTCGCGCCGAATTGTTTGGATACATTGTTAACTTGTAACATCTGTGTATCATCTCCCTTTTTTTGGTTTAAAGTAGTTCATCTTCTTGATGTGTTTTAGCGTCTAAATAGGCGTCAAGCATCTGCCAATCGCGTGATGTTGGATTCGTATTCCAGACAAGTTGCGGAATCTCACTACGAGGAAGTGGTAGATCGGTAATGATAAAATCAGCTTGCGGATGCCCACCGCCGACAATAATGAGTTGCTGCACTGAATAGCGTGAGCGAATTGTCTTCTTCACAAGATCCTCCCATAAAAATCCGTTTTGCGAGAAAATTTTAGCGGTTAAAGTAGGAGGTCGATTGGTGCGTTCTATCGCAGTTTGGATACTAATTCCGATACGATACATCAAAACATCCTGATTTTCATGTAGATAAGCATACATCGGTTCTTTGGAGAACTTATGAAAGATAGCCGCAATTTCCCGTTCTAAATCAGGGGATAAAACATGTTCTTCCGTGATTAAAAAACGTTCTTGTGCCAAGAAAAGCGGACATTCCACGGCATGAAACATGGCGAATGTATCGATGAGGCTCACTAGTAGGTCATTTGCGTCCCAGCCGGTCTGAGGTAGAACATTAAAGATAGATTCTACGAGCTGGTATGTAACGGGTGTTGTTTCCTTACAAACCTTGATTCGATAAGCCTTAGACTCCTCGCTTGTATACGATTTGGAGCAAAAGAAAATACAGGAAATGATGAAGATTGATTCCGCTTCAGAAATCTGAATTTGCAGTTCATCGGCAAGCATTTTGAAACTACTTACAAGATCGTTCTTGGCATTAAAAATTTCCCATGTCTTAGTTGTCCGTTCTCCGCGAATATCAATTGGATAGCCTCGTTTGATTCGTGTTAAGGAAAGCCCAATCCACGCGGCATATTGAATTTTAGCAGCTGGTGAGAAATATATATCCAATTTTCTCATAATATCCTCAATAAAGCTATCAATGATTTCAAAACGAATATCAATAAAGAAAAGATCGCGTGCTGGATAAGCATTAAAAAAGAGATCATAGTATAAAAAACGGATTTGTGATTCCTTCCCAATGAGATGTAGTGGCTTATTCTCGAGCTTCAAATGGATGGATTCCAAATAGCGATCAACAGGTGCTAGCTTGCGATAGATGGTAGCTGGGCTAACGAAATTTTCTTTACACCACGCGGCAAGTGAAAGCTCTTTTTCATCATAAATATCGTAACATAGTCGGAATAAATAGGTTTCGGAAAAGAAAGCAGAAAACAAGTGAATAAAATTTTCATCGAGTGGTTTTTCAAGACAGATACCCTCGATTGTATTGACGAGGTGCCATTTGTCTGGCAATGCAAGATCTAGATTTTTAATATCACGCGCAAGTGTTTTTTTAGAGCAATTCACGCGCTCACAAATTTCTTGACGATCCCAGATTTTATAATCAGATAACAGGACTTTAATAATGAGCAATTGCCGTTCCTTATCTTTTTCTAAAATACCGTTCATGATGCATTCATCCTTTCTTGAGTTATAAAACTTCTTATTTTTGCCGTTGCCCAAAGTCAAGTTTGAGACATATCGCCCTTTTTTAGTTGGCGCATATCGTTTACAATGAGTGAGAGAACAATATGAGATAAAGCAGGTAATAATGATGATATTAAACAATGAACGAGTCGCAGATGAGATATACGCAGCTATTAAGGCCGATGTTCTTTGCCAGAAATACAAAATAGGCGACACGATTGAGGTGCAAAATTTGGCAGCTGAATTTGGTGTGTCGAGTAATATCGCCGAGCAAGCGCTCATATTGTTGTGTCAAAGAGGACTGCTGAACGAGATTTCAACGAATATGTATTGTGTGAAGGAAACGCATGGTCAAGAGTTTTATTATTCGGGTAGATTTCAGATCATGTTTTTAAACATGGAGTATATTATCCAGAAGCTAAAAGAGATGAACGTTCCAATTTCGAAAAAAACGCTTAAACAGTCGCTAGAAAGTATGAAGATGGGACTTGAAAATGGTGATTATAAGTCCTATGTAGTTTCGTGTGAGCAGTTTTATTTGGAACTTTGCAAGCAGGCGAAAATGCGTATTTTAGGTAAAAGTTTAAAAGCGATTAATAATCAGTTGACAGAATTTGATAATATATTTGGTAAGAAGTTTTTATTGACTTCAGCCCAATGTACAGTAGAGGCTGTGGGACTTCTTTTAATGGCGTTAGAAGATCGAGATTATGATCGGGCAACCGATGTGATCCAGCAATTGTATCAATATTATATTTCGTTATTAATAGATTAGTCCACTCCACTCCTTCTTATAGTAGCGCTTTCTGTGGGATAATGCCATTATAATATCGCGATTTGTGGGATTTTTTTTGATATAGTAAATAGTTGTACAAAAATAGCCCTTGGTGTAGATAAGACTACATGAAGGGCTATTTTTTGTGGTTTATTTACTGATAAGAAGTACGCGCGAATTAAAGAGTACACGATCTTCATCTGCTAATTGTTGTAAATGTGTAGTTAGCGTACTAAGACTAACACCAGCGTAGTTCGCAATCATTTTCCTTGAAAAATATCTTGGTAGCTCGATCATATCTTGGTCATCTGCTTTTGGATTGTAACGTGTCGCTAATGTGTGGATAAACGCTGCAATCATATTTTTCGTATCTAAAGTTGCTTGTGTTTGCTTCTTTTCTAAACGGCGTTGAATCGTCTGTAACATATGGTAATGCTGTAATTGAATCTCTGAATTCTGCGCGATTTTGTTAAATACATCACTCTGTGCAAATCTCCAAACCGTCACTTCGTCTGTCAAAGCTTTTCCAAATAGTTGGCTAGAGTACACATTGTAATCCAGTAAATCCCCTTCGCCAGCAAAATCGATCGCTACATTTGTATTGGAGAAAATACCAGCAACACCAGCTACAATCACAAAGATATAAGGCGTGTTGTTCGTTGCCGTTAATTCGATTTTGTCATTCTTTTTTAAGTCCAATCTTTCCTTGGCGATATCTGATTCGATTAAAGAAGTAAGGAACTTCCCAGCTTGTATCTTTGTATCTAAAGTTAATGTATTTGTTTTCATAGTATCTCCTCCTACAATTTTTTATGGCGTTTCGTTAACTGCCTCTATAACCATTAAACCACGAATACCGAAATTGAGGAATTCATTATTGTCATCGAAATGGACAGAAATGAATGATCAAAGCAGAATTAAAAAAATAAAGTTCAAAAATTCGACACAAATTGTGGCAAAACGTGCAAAATTGTAAAAAGGGTGCTTGTTTTTTAGCTGTTATGATGTTTATAGGAGGTCGCTATGATGAAAATCATGTAAAACCTATCCCTGATAAACTTACCTAATAGTTATTACTATCGGAAACTAAGAAGTTTGTTAGAGGCTAACTAAAAAATAGTAGGTAGTTATTTGATTGAGTATTTAGAAAAATATGTGATTTTCAGGGAGACAAAAACCAAAAAGAAAGAAGGAAACTAAAACACATGAAAAACATGAAAATGAGAAAAGTAATTAGTACACTGGCCATTGCTTCTATGTTAGGAACAACGGTATTAACACCATTAAATGTATTATCGACAAAAGGATACGCTGTACAGAAGGAAGTTACTGTATCACCTTATTTTGAGTTAAGCAATCCGAATTTAATGACAACATCAATTGAACGAGTATCAACAGCTACGTCGGCGAAACTGAAAAATTGGACCACTGGAACGCAAACATCAAACTTGGCCGCAGATACTTATGTATTCACAGAAAGTAGTGGTAGCGTATCAAGTACAGTTGCACCAACGAAGCGACTAAGTAGTACTGGAGAAGGCAATTTATCGGTATATAGTGCATCAGGTAACTTTATGATAGCACAGAAAATACCTACAGAAATTGGTAAGGAATATACAGTGTCGACAAACTTTTCGCAAGCCACAGCAACAGCAACTAGTCATTTTTGGCTAGGAATCATTACACCTGCTAATGTTGCGGAAGATATTAAAATTTCAACAGGAAGTGGAGTTGCTTCACATACGTTCGTTGCAACAGAAACTACATCACGTATTATGATTCAGTTAGTTTCACCACTAAATGTAGTTAAAACATTAAATCTAACTGACTTCACTACAGGTAAATCGGACAATCAATTAGCAAAAGAAGCAGTAGCGACCTTAATTAGTACAGATGGTAAAATAAAACCAAACGTAACAGATGCTTGGGTTGCTGATGTTCAAAAACAAATTAATTTAGTAGAGAACGCAACACAAAAAGCAGCATTACAAGCACAATTAGATGAAGCGAAAAGTGAATTGGCAGCGCGTGACGCAGCCATAGCCGCAGAAACGGCGCGTCAAGAAGATGCAGAAGCTGAGTTAAAGGCTCTATTTAATAATAATGATGTATCGGGCACTATTAAAACAGAAACAGATGCTAAAGCCATTGCAGGTGCGCAACAACGTATCGATGCTGTAACAGATGCAACGAAAAAAGTAGCATTACAAGCACAACTAGACGAAGCTAAAAATCAATTAGCAGCCCGTGAAACAGCGGTAGCAGAAGAAACAGCGCGTCAAGAAGCAGCAACAGCTGAAGTGAAGGCATTATTCAACAATAATGATGTAACCGGAACAATCAAAACGGTAACAGACGCCAAAGCCATTGCAGATGCACAAGCACTCATTAATGGTGTGGCAGATACAGCGAAAAAAGCAACATTACAAGCGCAACTAGACGAAGCGAAAAGTCAATTGGCAGCGCGTGACGCAGCTATAGCCGCAGAAACAGCGCGTCAAGAAACAGCAGAAACTGAAATCAAAGCACTTTTCAACAATAATGATATAACAGGTACAATCAAAACGACAACAGATGCTGGAGCAATTACGGGTGCGCAACAGCGTATCGACGTGGTGACAGATGCAGCGAAAAAAGCGGAATTACAAGCACAACTAGACGAAGCGAAACGCCAACTAGAAGATCGTGACGGTGAAGCAGCTGTAGAACGCGCACGTCAAGAAGCAGCGGCAACAGAAATCAAAGTGCTTTTCAACAATAATGATGTGACTGGAACGATCAAAACCGTAACGAATGCGCAAGCAATTGCAGATGCACAACAACGTGTCGATGCCGTGACAGATAAAGCGAAAAAAGCGGAATTACAAGGTCAATTAGATGAAGCGAAAGCGCAATTGGCAGCACGCGAGGCAGAAAAAGCACGACAAGATGCAGCCGCAACGGAAGTCAAATCGCTATTCAACAACAATGACGTAACTGGAACGATCAAAGCGACGACAGACAATCAAACAATTGCGAGCGTACAACAACGTGTGGATGCTGTGACAGATACAGCGAAAAAAGCAGAATTACAAGCGAATATCACCGAAGCAAAACGTCAATTAGCAGCTCGTGAAGCAGCCGCAACAGAAACAGCCGCAGAACAAGCCCGTCAAGAAGCGGCAGCGACAGACATTAAAGCGCTTTTCAACAACAATGATGTAACTGGAACAATCAAAGCAACAACAGATGAGAAAGCGATTGAAGATGCACAAAAACGCATCGATGCTGTGACAGATACAGCGAAAAAAGCAGAACTACAAGCACAACTAGACACAGCGAAACAACAATTGGCGGATCAAAAAGCTGCAGAACAAGCGGAAAATGCCCGTCAAGCTCTTGCTGAAACAGCAGTGAAAGACTTATTCAACAGCGGTAACGTAAATGGTACGATCAAACTTCTAACGGACGCAGCCGCAATTACAGCCGCAGAAGCATTGGTTAACGCCATCACGAATCCAGCGAAAAAAGCAGAATTACAAGCGAATATCGTAGAAGCAAAACGTCAATTAGCAGCGAATGAACTAGCCGCGTCAGAAGAAGTAGCGCGTCAAGAAGCAGCCGCAGCGAGCGTGAAAGAACTTTTCAACAATAATGATGTGACTGGAACGATCAAAACAACAACGAATGAAAAAGCCATTGCAGATGCTCAAAAATTAGTAGACGCAATCACGAATCCAACTGAAAAAGCAGCCGTTCAAGCACAATTGGATGAAGCGAAACGTCAATTAGCAGAGCAACAAGCAGCTATTGTGGCGGCAGAAAAAGCTCGTCAAGACGCAGCAACAAAAGCGATTGATGATCTATTCCGTAGTAGTGCACATTTAGCATTGAAAGATCCAACTATCCAAACAGATCTAGACAAAGCGAAAGAATTGCTTGATTTAGTAACCGATCCAGCAGTAAAACGCGCATTGGAAACAGAACTTGCGAAAGCTACCGATTTATTAGCAGATCGCGCAGCCGCAGAGAAAGCTGTTAACGATCTATTCACAACGACAGATCATACAGCAATCAAAACAACAACAACAACACAAACAACGATTAACCGTGCGGAAGCAGCCGTGAGTAAATTGCCAAATGGCGATTTAAGAGATGCTTTACTTGCAGAAATCGATAAAGCCCAAGCATTCTTAGACGAGGCAGCAGCATCTGCGGCAGAAGCAAGTGCCACGGTCACAATCAACAGCGGAAACCGTACCATCTTAACAACGGAAAGCGTACAATTAGATGCGATTACAGCCAGCAAACTAGGAACTACATGGACATCATCTAATCCCGAAATTGCAAGCATTGACGCGACAGGTAAAATAGTCGGTTTAAGCGCAGGTAAAACAGTCATCACCGCGACGCTTGCCAATGGTAAAAACAGTTCCATTGAAATCCGCGTTTACACATCCGTAGCCGAAGCAACAGCAGCCGTGAATAAATTATTCACAAATGACGCACATACTGCCACGGCAACAGATATTACACAACAAAAAATCAATAACGCGAAGAAATTAGTCAACGGTATCGAAGACGTTGTGACAAAACAAGCGTTACTCAAAGAAATTGAAAAAGCAGAACAAATGGTTGCGGACCAACTTGTAGCAGCAGAAAAAGCACGCCAAGATGCAGCAAGCGACGCAGTTAAAAACCTCGTAGACGCAACGAATAACATCAAACCAGCAACAGATGCAGCAGCGATTGCCGATGCACAAAAACTTGTAGATGCCGTGACAGATACAGCGAAGAAAGCAGAACTACAAGCACAACTAGATGACGTAGCGAAGCAATTGGCAGAACGAGAAGCAGCAGAAAAAGCAACACAAGCCGTACAAGCACTATTCGATGCGGATACAGTTATCAACAGCACGACAGACGAAGCCGCAATTGAAGCCGCACAAGCACTTGTAAACGAAGTAAAAGACGCAGCGAAAAAAGCAGAATTACAAACACAACTAGACGAAGCAGCGAAACAATTAATAGCACGTCAAGCATCCGAAGTAGCCACACAAACAGTTGAAGACCTATTCGGTTCCGATAACGTGATCAAACCAACCACAGATGAAGCAGCGATTGCAGCAGCACAAGAAGTGATCAACGCCCTAACAGACGAAACGAAAAAAGCAGAACTACAAACACAACTAGACGAAGCAGCGAAACAACTGACAGAACGTCAAGAAGCAGAGAAAGCTGAAGCAGAACGTTTAGTCGCTGAAAAAGCAACACAAGCTGTACAAGCATTATTCGATGCGAATGATGTCATCAATAGCACAACAGACGAAGCCTCAATTGCTGCAGCACAAGCACTCGTAAACGAAGTAAAAGATGAAGCGAAGAAGGCAGAATTACAAACACAACTAGACGAAGCAACGAAACAATTAGTAGCGCGCCAAGCATCTGATGCAGCTGCACAAACAGTTGAAGACCTATTCGGTTCCGATAATGCGATCAAACCAACAACAGACGAGGCAGCAATTGCAGCAGCACAAAAAGTGATCAACGCTTTAACAGATGAAGCGAAGAAAGCAGAATTACAAACACAACTAGACGAAGCCGCGAAACAATTGGCAGAACGTCAAGCAGCAGAGAAAGCCGAAGCAGAACGCTTAGCCGCTGATAAAGCAGTCAACGCGTTATTCCAAGGCAACAATCCAGCCAATGACATTGCAACAACATTGACACAAGATACAATCAAACAAGCGAAAGAATTGGTAGCTGCGGTAACAGATCCAGCAACGAAAGCAGCCCTAGAAGCAAGCATTGCCAAAGCACAAACACAACTAGATGCGATCATTCCAATCGTTGGACAAGCAACGAAGTATACACTTGGCGACTTTTACATCTCAGGCACATACACAGGAGCTGCAACAGGTATGAGTGTGGACGTTAATGGTAAACGTTACTACGGCGGAACAGTAGAAAATGGCGTATTGAAATTCTATGGTTTGGATAAAATCGCACAAGTAGGCGATGTAGTGACAGTCAACCTATACGACAGCAACAAACAAATCAAAACTTCATTCCCAGTACAAGTCGTAGAACCATTGAAAGTCACACTTGCTGATTACAAACTTGGTGAAAATTACATCCAAGCAACATACAATAACTCCGATGTAACAAGAATAGGCGTTGTTGTAGATGGCAAGAAATACTGGGGTGGAGATGTTGCGAATGGTAACATCAAATTCTACGCCCTAGACAAAATCAAATCCGCAGATTCTGTAGTTACTATGAATTACTACGATGCGAGTAACAATCTACTAGCATCGAAAGCGCTAAAAATTCAAGCAGCTTACGAAGGTGAGGTAACAACTGCAGACTTGAAACTAACAGATACAAACATCAAAGGTACATTCACAGGCGACATCAAACAAGTAGCAATCTCTGTGAACGGCAAAATGTACTATGGTGGGACGATCGCAGCAAACGGCATGTACAAATTCTACACACTCGACAAAAAAATCACAGCGACAGATGAAGTTATCGTTTACGGCTACAGCCCAGATAATAAGAAAATCGCCGAAAAAGTAGTAACTATCTCTGAATAAGTATTTTTAGAACGACAAAAAAGATCACAATTAGCTTAGCTTAATTGTGATCTTTTTAGTGCGCCCAGCATGCGCAAATGCTAGGTGGTGAAAGTCCACTACAGACTTGGCAGTAGGAACTGTTAGCTCAAGGCAAGGGTGTCCAACGCGTGCGTAGAATCTGAAGGAAGCCAGCGGCAAAATCCCGAGCTGACGAACAGAAATTGCATAGAAGGCTGTGCGAAGACGGATGAGATTGCCAAACAAATCAAAGTCCAATACTGCCCGAATCTTCCACAGTAAATGCAGTGGCTACATGGGAGGAAAGTATTTGCGCTTACCTGGGGAGGTCTTGTGAGGGCTTCCGTCAAGAAGGACGGCATGTCCTACAGAAGCAAGGGGATCAAGTGATGGTCCTTTGAATCACAAGAAGTCAGCAGACGCCATAGTAGTATCAACTTTATTGATATGAAGGGCTGAACAATAGTCAATCTTGAAAACAATGGAGGTGGAGAGGATGCATTCACTGCAGAAAATCGAGAGATCGAGCTATCATCAAAAGGATAGGCTGGAAGCCGAAAGTTATGACGAAGCGCATAGTATTCTTTCTGGTGAAATTGGCAGACAAGATGGTGTAGAAAATCTGATAGATAAACTTATTCATCGAGATAATCTGAACCTTGCGTATCAGAAAGTAGTCCGTAATAAAGGCGCCGCAGGAATCGATGGGATGACAGTAGATGAACTACTTCCGTATCTACGCGACCACCGAGAAAGCATACTAGAACAACTGCGTACAGGGCAGTATAAACTGCAACCAGTCAAGCGTGTTCTGATTCCTAAAGCGGATGGAGGGAAGCGCCAATTAGGCATTCCTTGTGTACTGGACAGACTGATACAACAAGCCATTGCACAAATATTAGAACCCATCTTTGACCCATTATTCTCTGATAATAGTTACGGCTTCCGTCCAAAAAGAAATGCACACCAAGCCATTCGGAAGGCAAAAAGCTTCTATGAAGCGGGCTATAAGTATGTGGTAGATATTGATATGAAGCAATACTTCGATACCGTACATCATGATAAATTGATGGGCTTTATTGAAGTGCATATCCAGGATAAACAGCTACTATCCCTTATTCGGCGCATCCTACAAAGTGGCGTCATGGTAGGTATGGAAAGGCAAGAAACAGAGAAAGGAACACCACAAGGTGGCAACCTATCTCCGCTTCTCAGCGATATCTATCTACACGCATTCGACCAAGAGCTACAGCGACGAGGGCACCTATTCGTGGGTTACGCAGACGACTGTAATATCTACGTTTGTAGTAAGCGTGCAGGAGAGCGAGTCATGGTAAGCTGTACCACATTTTTGGAGAAGGAGCTATACCTGACGGTAAACCTTGAGAAAAGCCAAGTGGGTAGCCCAACGAAACGAAAGTTTCTAGGTTTCTGTCTATTACCGACAGCAAACGGCGTTAAACTACGCCCACATTATCAGGCCAAAAAGCGATTCAAGGAGAAGTTGAAAAGGATCACCAAACGAAATAGAGGTAGATCCGTAGAAGCAATATTCCAAGAATTGGATCGCGTAACACGAGAATGGATTAATTACTATGGTATTGCATCCATGAAGGTATTTCTTTCAGAAATAAATGGTTGGTTAAGACGTCGAATCAGACAATATATTTGGAAGCAATGGAAAAGAGTACGAACGAGATTCAGTCGCCTGCGACAACTAGGCACAGATAAGCATCAAGCTTGGCAATGGGCGAATACTCGAAAAGGCTACTGGCGTATTGCGAGCAGTGGCATTTTACATCGTACACTGACAGATAAATACCTCGTATCGATTGGATATAAGGACATCTCCAAAAGATACGAGGCACTACACTCAAGCTATTGAACCGCCGTATACCGAACGGTACGTACGGTGGTGTGAGAGGTCGGAGCCTAACGGCTCCTCCTACTCGATTATTATAAAACACCGTTATTTTCACTGATAAGAATGACATGCTTGTTGAAAACTACACGATCTTCTACCGCTAATTGTTGCAAGTGCGTTGTCAATGTACCAAGGCTAACGCCAGCATAATTCGCAATCATTCTTCTTGAAAAATAGTGAGGTAATTCCAACATACCTTGATTGTCCACTTTTGTATTGTAGCGTACTGCTAACGTATGAATGAACACTGCAATTTTATTTTTGGTATCTAGTGTGGCATGTATTTGTTTCTGCTCTAAACGACGTTGAATCGACTGTAACATGTGGTAGTGCTGCATTTGAATGACTGGATTCTGCGCAATTTGAGTAAATATATCCATTTGACCAAATCTCCATATAGTCACTTTATCTGTTAATGCCTGGCCAGATAAATAGCTAGAGTAAGCGTTGTAGTCTAGTAAATCACCCTCACCAGCAAAGTCAATCATAGCATTTGTATTAGAGGAAATACCAACGACACCAGATACGATAATGAAGATGTACGGCTCTTTATTTATAGATGTTAGCTCGATTTTGTCGTTTTTCAGTAAAATCATCTTTTCGCTGGGGATATTTATTTCGAGTAAAGATGCTAGTAAATTTCCTGTTTGATTTTGTGTATTTGTTGACATGAGTATCTCCTCCTAATTTCTTACGGCTTTTGCCTCTATAACCATTAAACCATGAATATACCAAGAAGCAAATTCAAGATTGTCAGAAAAGCAGACAGATATGAGAACGGAATACGTGTATTTCTAGACTTTTATGGAAGGGAAATGCGATTCTCATAAAAGTCTAGAACTCAGACAAACATGAATATGTAAAATCCACCAGTCATGATTAAATAGAATTAACAACTGTGAGTGAAAAAAAGAGCAAAGTTCAAGATTTCGACACAAATCGCGATAAAACGTGCAAAATTGTAAAAAGGTTGATTGATTTTTAGCTGTTATTATTATTATAGGAGGCGAACGTAATGGAATTACAAGAACTGTACGCAATTGATGCCATCCAAGAAGATTTCAACCCGAAGAAACTATTACCAATTTTACTCGATGATACAATATTCTCCATTCCAAAAGAGCAGCTGATTATCAAAAAATCAGAAGAATTGATGTTACAAGTAGAAGAAACCGATTTTGTTTATGCTATTGAACATGGCGTATCAGCGCTTGTGCTTAATTCGCAGATTATTGATTTCGCTAGCGAGAGCGGGTTTATTGGGTTACATCACAGTAAACAACTAGAAAACACAGACTTTCATGCCGTAGCCTTAAGTAAAGAACTTGTCGTTTGGAAATTTGAACTTACCGATGTGATCGCAAAAGTCATGAATATTCAAGAAGGATACCTGTATCATTATAATTATATGCGGTTGATTTATGATCGCTACACCCAGAAAATTGCATCGATGGGAGAAATGAATGTGGAGAAAGTATTATTATCCCTTCGTTCGGTAGCACTTTGGTACGGTACTGGAGAAGTTTGCAATGGCTTTATCAAAATACCGACATGCTTCACAAGGAAGATATTAGCGAATTATATGGGGATAAGCAGGACGACACTAAGCACGGTTTTAACGTCGCTCGAAAAAGAACAATTGATTTTTACCAATGAGCAACAACAACTCTTCATCAAGATGGCCTAGATAGATAATGATGTGAAATTATTTTTAATTAAATATTTTTAATTTTTTGTCAAAAAGGGGAATATAGAAGGAAGTAGGAAAATAAGAATATATGAAAAAAACGAACATGAAAAAAATGATGAGTACCTTAGCCATTTTATCTCTACTCGGAACGACTGTTATGACGCCATTTCAAATACTAGCTGGAAAAGGATTGGCAGCGGAAAATCCAGAGGTTACCCCCGCAGCATATGTTGTCGATAACCCAAGTTTAATAGATCAGCGTACTGGTATCGTCTATGCAACTGGGCCGTGGAAGTATCAAAAAGGCACGACGATTTCAGGAAGCGCAACGTTGGCAGTGGACGCTAATAATTATTTTACAGCTGGGACCGTAGTTGGTTTAGGTGGGGCAGGAGCGAGTCCAACCGTGAAGGGTACCACCATAGCTTTTCTTATAAATTCAGCGAACCTGTTAACAACGAATGCTAAGGAAAATAATGTGGCGTATATTGCCCACCAAGAAGTCCGAACGGTTCCTGGAAAAGAGTATACATTGACTGGTAATGAGACTCGAAATAAAAGTAGCGCGACCTTGGAATTATTCAGTTCCACCACTGAGTTTGGTGTTACAGATAGTAATAATCAAGTGATAGCAAGCAATAAAACGACTGCGGTCGAGACGAACCTTGGAACGGCAACAACGAAAACAACACCACGGACGATCACATTTACCGCTACGTCAGATGTAACGAAAGTATTCTACAAAATGGATGCGGGGACAGTGACGTATGCCTATGTTAACGGAAATCATTCGATGAGTGCTTTAAACCTCGTGAAATCCGTTGCCCAAATTCAAAAAGAAGCCGATGAGGAAATGGAAAATCAAGCGATTGCAGAATTAGCACTGAGCAACTTGTTTGTAGATCAAAATCCAGATGGCGAATTGTTGCCAGAAGTCACGGTGTATACGATTGATGACGTTCAAAATCTAATTGCAGTGATACAAGATACGACTAAAAAAGCAGAGTTACAAACAATATTGGATAGGGCAAAAGCTGAGCTTGAGGTCTTAGAAAACGCGGATAAAGCTCGTCAAGAACTAGCGGAATCGGCTTTGAACGCACTTTTTGAAAATGGAAACTCTGCGGATGTTATCAACGCAGCGACAGATGCAAAAGCGATTGCGGACGTGCAAACATTGATTGATGCGGTAGTGGATTCCGCGATTAGAGCAGAATTACAGTTGCAACTGGATGAAGCGAACGGGCAATTGGAGGCACGTGAGGCAGCAGGACTAGAAGAAAGGACTCGCCAACAAGAAGCGGAAACAGGAATTCAAAAGCTTTTTATCGATGAGGACGTTGCAGGGACGATTAAAGTAACTACGGATGACGCGGCGATTGAAGCCGCTCAGGAACGTGTGGATAGTGTCATGGACAGAGTGAAAAAAGCAGAACTCCAAGCGCAACTGGACGAGGCCAAACAACAGTTAACGGCTCAAAAAGAAGCGTTAGAAGATGCACGACTTGCCGCAGAGCTTGCAGCGAAAACGGCAGTAAATGAACTTTTCCAAGATGACAAACCGGTAAATGATATCAAGCCTGCGCTCACACAAGCAGAAATCGACCGCGCGCTGGAGTTTGTGGCAGACATCACAGATATCACGTTAAAAGAAGAACTGGAAGCAAGCATCAATAAGGCTCAAACAGCATTAACTGCGATGATTCCGATTGTGGGGCAAGCCGCGACGTACCAACTTGGCGATTTATATATCACAGGGACATACACGGGCGCTGCAACAGGAATGAGCATCGATGTTAATGGCAAACGCTACTACGGTGGAACAGTGGAGAGTGGGACGCTCAAATTTTATGGCTTAGATAAAATAACGCAGGTCGGTGATGTGGTCACGGTGAACTTGTATGATGACGCGAAACAGGTCAAACACAGTTTTCCGCTTCAAGTGAAGTCAGCATGGGAAGTTGCCCTGGCGGATTACAAACTAGGCGACAATTATATCAAAGCAACCTATACAGGTGAAGCTATTGCGCAAGTTGGTATTGTTGTGAACGGCAATAAATATTGGGGTGGCGAGGTCGTGAATGGCACCGTTAAATTCTACGCCTTAGACAAAATCACGAAGGAGATGCCCAAGTAACGATGAATTTTTATGATGCGAAAAGCAGATTATTAACATCCAAAACGCTGAAAATCGAAGCCCTCTATGCAGACGATATCAAAACCGCCGATTTGAAGCTGACAGATACAAATATCAAGGGATCGCTGACTGGTCATATCAAGCAGATAGCAATTTCAGTTAACGGAAAAATGCATTACGGTGGAACGATTTCGGCGGATGGCACTTACAAATTCTACGCCTTAGACAAGAAAATTAAAGCTGACGATGTAGTGGTGCTTTATGGTTATGGCCCAGATAATAAGAAATTAGCGGAAAAAAAAGTAACCATTTCAGAGTAGACTTTTAACAAAATAACGAAGGGAAGCTGATCAGAGTTTCCCTTTTAAAAATAAGGTAGGGATTATGAAAAAAATTATAATGACAATACTCGCGACATTGCTCCTTTCTGTGGTTTTGGTAGGTTGTGGCAATAGCGAAGAGACCGATTTGAATAAAGCATTAGGAGCTAAGGAAATGACTGTAACACCAACAAAAGTGACGCGTGAAAAAGCAGCGACTGATCGCAAGCGTATCTTGAAAATCGAAGTGAAAGTGAAGAACAACACGGAGAAGCCGATCGGTATTGGCGCTGGAAATTTCGCGCTAAAAGATGCTGATGGCAAGGAATATGATATTTATGGTATGAAAACGGATAGCCTTGGTCAGGAAGTAGCCGCTGGCAAAACAATTACTGGGAATATCTATTTTGAAATTCCTGCGAGTCTTGAAAAAGGTTGGATGAACTATGTTTTCCAAATGGATCAAGAACCTGTGGCTGAATGGTTACTTTCATTCCCTGGTAAATGATGGAGGAGGAAAAATGATTGTTTTACTCATCGCAAGAAACCCAAGAATTAAAAAGGATAGAGGAAAAAGAATGGCGTTATCGTGTCTTAGATGTCTCCATCGCAACACTAGCGCTCATTATTAGTGCCCCGGTGCTTCTCTTGATCATGCTCATCATCAAATTAAGCGATATAAAAGCACCCGTTTTTTTCAAGCAGAGTCGTATTGGAAAAGATCAAAAGCCGTTCTACATGTACAAATTTCGGTCGATGGTTGTGGATGCGGAGAAACAAAAAGCAAGCCTTTTAGCGCAAAATGAAGTGGCCGGCTGCATGTTCAAAATGAAAGAAGATCCGCGTATTACGAAAATCGGTAAAATTTTACGAAAAACAAGCCTCGATGAATTTCCACAACTGTTAAACGTATTGCAAGGTCATATGAGCGTCGTTGGCCCGCGTCCACCGTTACCAGATGAAGTGGCAGACTATACAAGCTATGACAAGTTGCGTTTACTTGTGAAACCAGGCTGTACAGGATTATGGCAAGTAAGTGGTCGCAATAACTTAAGCTTCAAAGAAATGGTCGAACTAGACCTGCGTTACATCAAAAATCGCTCCCTGCGCTTCAATTTCGTTATTTTAATGAAAACATGGCGCGAACTCACTGGAAAAGGAAGTGGGATATAGTGGCAAACCGTATTCGATTTTTAGAAGCTAACTTGGATACCCTGAATTTTAACGAAACGATCGATCAAATAGAAGTTTATATTAAAAATCGCACACCGGTGCATCATACTGGCGTCAATGCAGACAAGATTAATCTGATGAAAAAAAATCCGCGGTTCAAACGAATTATCAATGAGGCGGCGCTAATTAATCCCGATGGTATGTCCGTGGTATTGGCGGCGAAACTACTCAGGAAACC
Source organism: Listeria weihenstephanensis (assembly GCF_003534205.1). Taxonomy (NCBI): domain Bacteria; kingdom Bacillati; phylum Bacillota; class Bacilli; order Caryophanales; family Listeriaceae; genus Paenilisteria; species Paenilisteria weihenstephanensis. Next base: position 966,772 of record NZ_CP011102.1, read on the forward strand.
TGCGCTCGAACGTGTGGCGGGAATCGATGTGATGCTACATCTTCTTGAACAAGCGGCTATAAAAGGATACCGTGTCTATTTTCTAGGTACGAGTGAAGCCATTCTTGATAAACTGATTGCCAAAGTGAAGCGCGATTATCCGACGTTACCGATTGCCGGCTACCATCATGGCTTTTTCAATGAAGCGCAGGAGGAAGATGTTGTGGCGCAGGTTAAAGCGAGCGACGCAGACCTATTATTTGTCGCGTTACCAAGCCCGCAAAAGGAATTCTTCGTAGATCAGTACATGGATGAGATGGGCGTGCCAGTTTCGATTGGCGTTGGCGGGAGTTTTGACGTCATTGCTGGTGAATTGAAACGAGCGCCAAAATGGATGCAACGATGCAGCTTGGAATGGGTGTACCGCATGATGCAAGAACCGAAGCGACTCGCAAAACGATATGTCGTCGGAAACCTCGTGTTTTTAGATCATGTGCTAAGAGAGAAACGAACGCGTAAAAGACCAGCCTAGAAATTCTTACAAATGTCTAGAGTCCAGACAAACATGAATACGCATTTTTGACGATACATGGTTAAATAGAAGTAGGGGCAATACAAGACAGCGCCTCAAAAACGAATCAATAGAACATGACAATTAGTCACGAAAAAAATAGGCTGAAAAGAGAGGCTTCAAAAATGAGAATCCTAATGTTTGGTCCAGATCGGACGACGAAGGGCGGGATTGCGACGGTGATTGCAAACTTTCAAAATCATTTCAGCTCCTCGGACAACACGATATTTTATGCAGAAAGTTGGAAAGAAGGCAGCTTGTTCCGGCGTACTTTTTACTCGGCGCTAGGCATTCTATCTTTGCCATTTCGAATCATAGGCAAGAAAATCGACTTGGTGCATATCCACATGGCGCAAGACGGCAGCTATTTTCGTAAGGCCATCGCGACAAGGATAGCAAAACTGTGTGGGAGAAAAGTATTGTTGCATATTCATGGCTCTCACTTCGATCAGTATCATCAAATGAGTGGACCGCGACTACAAAAACACGTGCTGCAAACCTTGCGAAAAGCAGACAAGATCATCGTGCTAAATGAAGACGTGCAAACTTATTTTGCGGCATATGGAATACCGATGGAAATCGTCCAAAATGCGGTTCCAATTCCAGAACCTAGCGAGAAACCGGTAGAACGCACACAAATAAGCAGTTTTGGACAACTCGGCGAACGAAAGGGCACGTACGATATTTTACAAGTAGCGGAACGTTTACAAGACGAGCATCCTGAGACTCTCATCTATCTGTATGGGGATGGTGACACAAAGCAAGCGCAAGCGATCATCACGCAAAAACAACTGAACAACGTACGCATTGGCGGTTGGATAACAGCGGAAGAAAAAGAACAGGCGATGCAACAAACGCTCATTCACTTGTTACCGTCTTATCAAGAAGGTTTACCGATGGCGATACTTGAGACAATGGCTCGCGGGATACCAAATATTAGTACGTATGTTGGTGGTATTCCAGATGTTATGGAGCAAGGCAAAGACGGCTTACTCATCGAACCTGGAGATCAAGATGCGCTTTATGATGCCATGTCCTTTTTGATAGAACAAGAAGAGGAGCGGAGCAAAATGGGCGCGGCGGCCGCACACAAAATCAAGTCGGCGTTTTCGATGCCAGCCTATAACCGGAAATGGGATCAAATTTATACAGAATGGAATGAATAGCTATTGGAGCCAGTTTTGAAACGAGAGAAGCAAGCCTTTGCCAGTTTTCTATTTTTTACGTTCCTTACGCTCATTCTTTTTGCACCAGCGATTGAAAACATAGCGTATTTGGCCACATTAAATCTGGATAACGTGATTACATTTCTATGTCTTATCGGGATTATTTTATTTCAACTGAAGCAACCAAAAGCATTGATGACGCAGGAATATATCATTATTGGGCTCATGCTCATCATTATTATCCTCGGTTTATTTGGAAATATGGCCTCTGGTATTCGCGGTACGTCATTTATTATCCTTGACATCTGGAGCATCTCGAAATGTTTTGTCGCTTATTTCTTCGGTCGATTGGCTTTTCAAGAAGGTTTTTTCACCTCCCAAACGGATCGATTGGTTCTTTACGCAAAATGGGTGATTGGGATTCTATTCTTGCTACTCCTCGTGAATCTAGCCTATCCAATCTGGCCCTCCACTGAATTCAGATTTGGTATCAGAACGCAATATCTGCTTTTCCCACACGCGACTTATCTAAGCGCAACCGTATTCTTCTGCATGTTATTCCTCGGTTTAAAAAATGTACGCTACCACATCCCATTCTTATTGATGGGCAGTACGCTAATCTTTTTCGCAGCTCGAAATAAAGGTCTGATTTTTATCGCGATTTATTTCTTCATGTTGTTGTTCCAATATTACGCCAAAAAGAAAAGTTTTAAAATTAGTTATCTGATCTTGCCGGGCGTCGCGCTCATCGCTATGTTTTGGGAAGTTATCGATACGCGGCTGCTTTCCTCAACGACCTCTGCGCGTAGTTTACTTTACCAAGGGGCATTTAAAATAGCCGATATGTACGCGCCATTTGGAGCTGGTTTTGCTTCTTTTGGATCGGGAAGTTCGGTGAAAAATTACTCGTCGCTTTATGATACGTTGCGATTTTATGACTACTATGGTTTTACGAGAGAAAATCCGCAGTATTTGAATGATAGTTATGTCGCGATGTTTTTAGCGCAGTTCGGGTATATCGGCGTGGTGTGCTTTGGACTGATTATCATGTTATTTCTACTCATGATTAATCGGCGGTCGGGATCGACGCAGGCCTTCACGCTCGTGCTTTTCCTGTACGCGATCACCTCTTTATTTACAGAACTCTATCTCACGACAAGCCTTGGCATCATTACTTTTTTCCTTATCGGAATCTCGTTTGGAAATGAGAAAACAAAGCCGGCTTTAGGAAAGGATGCATTATGGAAGAAACCATTTCATTAAGAGAAATTATGGAAGTCTTACGCAAAAACCTGTGGATTATCATTGCCTCTATGTGCCTTTGCGCCGCGGCCACGTTCGGCTATCTGCAATTTTTTGTGACACCGCAGTACGAAGCGGTATCGCAAGTTCTCATTACACAAAACGCACAAGACCAGAACTCCGCAGTGCAAAACTCGGAAATTCAGGCGAATATTCAGATGGTAAACACGTATAGCGTCGTTATCAAGAGCCCGCGTATTTTGAAAAGTGCGGCACAGGAAATCGGTCCACAGATGAGTCTTGAGGCGCTGGCGGGGAAAGTATCCGTTGATAGCGTGCAAAATTCGCAAGTGATTAACATTCATGTGGTCGACGCTAATCCGGACGAAGCGATTCGAATGGTTCGGATTGTGACGAAGCACTTCTTGAAAGAGACGCCAAGCATGATGAAAATTTCGAATGTCGAGCTGCTGGCAGACGCCTATACCTCACAAAAAATTAGCCCAAATATCAAAGTTGGGATGCTCACGGGAATGTTTGCAGGACTCGTGATTGGTGTTGTTATCGGTTTTGCTAGACGGATTTTCGATGAACGATTTAAGAAGGAAGAAGAGATCGTTGCTCGTTTGCAAATTCCAGTGATTGGAACGATTGGAAACATTACTTCGACGGAGACAGCGAGTCATGAAGACAATGCAGCAAGGAGGCGAAAGAAAAAATGATGTTACGTAAAAAGAAAGAAGTACAGCGCGAAGACCGCAAACTTATCGTGCAGAACAAGCCTTTATCACCCTTGTCGGAACAGTTTCGGATGGTCGTTGAGAACATTGAATTAATGAGTATTGATCAGAAGCTAAAATCGATTTTGATCACGTCTGCCGATCCGAGTTCTGGGAAATCGATTATTTCGAGTAACCTCGCGATTGCGTTTGCTCAGAAGGGTAAGAAAACCTTGCTCATTGATGCGGACTTGCGGAAACCGACGATTCATAAGTATTTCCGAAATGGCGTGTCGCTTGGCTTGATGGGACTTATTAAAAAAGAATCCACGGTGGAAGGTGCGGTATTTAAGAGTGATACGCCGAACTTGTATATTTTACAGGCTGGTATTATTCCAGTGAATCCAGCGTCCATTTTAGCGTCGGATCGGTTGAAAGAAGTGCTCGCAGAACTAGGAGAGAAGTTTGACCATATAATTATGGATACGCCGCCGATTTTGGCTGTAGCAGATGCGCAAGTTTTGTCAGGGATGACGGATGCGTCGGTGCTCGTGATTCGCAACGATTACACGGTGACGGAGCGAGCACGCAAGGCCAGTACGCGATTGGAGCAGAGTTCGAAGCTATTTCTAGGTGCAATTTTTAATAATCAAAAACAGAAGCAGGATCACTATTATTATCAGGAGAATCTATGATGCGCGATTTAGTGAGTGTCGTGATACCAACGCGAAATCGTGTGAAGATGTTGGAACGGGCGGTAGCGAGTGTCTTGTCGCAAACGTATCCAGCCGTTGAAATCTGTATCGTGATTGATGGCGAAGAAGGTGTAACAAAACAGTTTGTGCAGCGTTATATAAATAGTGAAATACCGGTGAAAGTGCTCCAAACAAAAGGTGTTGGCGGCAGTTCCGCTCGAAATCTCGGCGTCGGAATAGCCGCTGGGAAATGGATCGCCTTTTTGGATGATGATGATGAGTTTCTACCGGATAAATTGGAAAAGCAACTCGCGTTATTAGATGAGAATCCAGAGGAGCGACACCTCGCGTTTACTTCTGTTGCAACGTATGCACCTGGGAAACCAAATCGGTCGTATCATTTGCCGTATATACCTTGGCAGGCAGGGGTATACTCTGTTGGTGATTACTTGTTCTCTCGCAAAGGTCGGAAAACGATTGGCTTTATGCAAACCTCTACTTTACTAATTCCTCGAAAAATTCTGCTCGAAATACCGTTCACAGACGGGCTCAAAAAACATCAAGATTGGGATTTATTGTTGCGGATGGAGCAGGCGGGTGTTGAGATCAAACATTTAGCAAGCGCCGAAACGGTTTACCATCAACATGTCGCGACGGCAGGGCGTGTGGGGCAACTGAACGCATGGACTTTCTCAGAAAAATGGATGGGAACGGCGCCATTAACAAGGACGGCACGCGATTCCTTTTTGTTATCGATTGTGAATCGCGGGATTGCAACGGATAAAAGTTTAACGAAATGGCAACGGCAAAAAGCAATTGTAGCACGCGGTCGAAAGGTACATTGGAATACCACGTATAGCGGAAGTTATCTGTATATGCTATTGATCAATCTAATCAGAGTTTATTTTAAATAGAAATGAGGATGGAATATATGAAAATTGCTGTAGCAGGCACGGGATATGTAGGCTTAGTGACGGGAACTTGTCTAGCAGGTGTTGGGCATACGGTCGTTTGTGTAGACAAAAATGAGGCGAAGATTGAGAAGTTGCGTCGAGGTGAGTCACCGATTTATGAGCCAGGTCTAGAAGTGGAAGTGAAAGCCACGCAAAAGGCTGGAAAACTATCCTTTACGATCGATTATAAAAAGGCCTACCTTGACGCGGATGTCATCATTGTTGGTGTTGCGACGCCAGAAAATGCGGATGGTTCTGCGAGTCTACAAGCGCTGTATGCCGTTTGTGGAGAAATTGCGGAGTCAATCGAGAAGCCGACCTTAGTCGTGATAAAATCGACAGTTCCGATTGGGACGAATGACAAATTGGCGAGCCATTTCAAGCGAATACTTGGTGAGGATCGTCAGGGATTTGTCGAAATTGCATCGAATCCGGAGTTTTTATCGCAGGGTACGGCGCTTCGAGATACATTGCACGCAGAGCGGATTGTTATTGGGACAGAAAGTGCGGCGGCAACGGAAACGTTAACTGCGATGTATGCTCCTTTTGGACAGCCGATTTTGACGATGAACCGTCGAAGCGCGGAAATGGTGAAGTATGCGTCGAATGACTTTTTAGCGCTCAAAATTTCTTTTGTGAATGATATTGCGAATCTATGTGAGGTTGTCGGCGCGGATATTGAAGAAGTAACACGCGGTATGGGAACGGATTCGCGGATTGGCAAGCAGTTTCTATCACCAGGAATCGGTTATGGAGGCTCGTGTTTTCCGAAAGACACGAAGGCGCTTCATTGGCTTTCGGAGGAAGAAGGTTACACGTTGCGGACGGTCCAAGCGGCGATTGCGGTCAATGAGAAGCAGAGGTTTAAGTTGATTCAAGCGGCGCGAAAAGATATACCGCAATTTACGGGTAAAAAAATCGCGGTTTTAGGCGCAACGTTCAAACCAGGAACGGATGATTTACGCGAGGCACCGTCGATTCCGAATTTGCAGTTATTGTTGAATCATGGTGCAGATGTCCACGTTTACGATCCCGTTGGATTGCCGAATTTAGCGAATGCTTTTGGAGATAGTTTAACGTACGGGGATTCGATTGCGAATGTGTTGGAAAACGCCGATGCCTGTTTTATTTTCACCGAATGGCAAGAGATTAAAGAGATGGATTTAGCGTTATTTCAGACGATGTCGGAGCCGCTCGTGTATGACGGACGGAATTGTTTTTCTTTACAAGCCGCGCGTGATGCGGGACTGAGCTATTATTCCATCGGTCGCGCGAAAATAGGAGGGACCGTGCTTGCCTAGTATTTCGATTATTTTACCAGTGTATAATGTCGCGCCGTATTTGGAAGCTTGCTTAGACAGTCTTGTTGCGCAAACGTATCAAGATTTTGATGTGATTGCGGTGAATGATGGCAGTCAGGATGGCAGTTTAGCGATTTTGGAGGCATATCAAGCAAAATTACCGCAACTTCGTGTTATTTCACAGCAAAATCAGGGGTTGTCGGCTGCTCGGAATACGGGGTTAAAACACGTGTCTGGGAAATATCTTTATTTTTTAGATTCTGATGATTATTTGCAACACGATATGCTGGCGAGATGCTTTGCGCTTGCGGAACAGGAACAGCTGGATTTGGTCAAATTTGATGCGGAGCCGTTCACCGAAGATGGCGTGATGACGACAAATCCGTATGATTCTAGCGCGGTTTTGCAAGAAGATAAAATCTATACGCAAAAAGAATGGCTGGTAGCGCAACACAAGCATTATAATTCACCTGTTTGGCTATTCTTTATTCGCACCGCGCTAGTTTTGAATAATAAGATGACGTTTGTTGATAACCTCCTGCATGAAGATGAAATTTTCACACCGCAATTGTTTACGAAAGTAGAGCGAGTGATGTATATTCGCCAAACGTTTTTTAAAAGAAGGTATCGCAAGGGTTCGATTATGCAGAACAATATTTATTATAGTCGTGCCTCGTATGACTCAAAAAAACGTGTTATTCGCTTGTTAGACAAGGAAAAATCTATGGTTAACACAAGCGCTGCCAAACGTTTTTTAAGTCAGCGCCGTAATATCTTGTATATGGATAGTCTGAGTTATGACAAAGCACTTCAAGTGAAAATAGCGATGCATCCATTCGTTCGTTGGCCCTTGATGGCACGGGTTTGGATAAGGAAAAGGAGAAGATAAGATATGAAGGATATGAAAAAAAAGCGGCTACTACACAATACATTATTCCTCTACGCGCTTACCTTTTCTGGCTATTTTTTCAGCCTCATCACAGTGCCATATCAAACGCGAGTACTAGGCCCCGAATTTTACGGGAAAGTCGGTTTTGCGATTGCGATGATGACTTATTTCCGGCTCGTCATTGATTTTGGCTTTATTTTATCGGCCACCGCTGATATCTCGCAACATCGGGAGGATAAACAGGAAGTCGCAAAAATTTATACGGCCGTAATGCGCGCTAAAATGCTCTTCACGGGTTTGAGTTTCGCAGTACTTCTAAGTATTTGTTACTTCGTTCCGATGTTCCGACAAGATATCTCTTTATACCTCCTAACGTTCGCTTCGGTTGCGGTGAGTGCCTTCTTGCCAGACTTCCTTTACCGAGGATTGGAAACAATGAAACGAATTACGATTCGGACCGTGGCGATTCAGGCCTTCTTTGTACTCATGATTTTCCTTTTTTTAAAAACCCCCCAACAATATTACTTCGTGCCACTTTTTACGCTAATTGGTAATGCAGTGGCCCTCATTTTAGCCCAACGACACGTCTCGAAAAAACTGGGAATTAAGTTCGTGCCGCTAGAAAAAGGCTATCTTCACGAAACGATTCGAAAGTCGAGTCCATTCTTTTTTTCACGGATCGCCGCGACGATGTATCAAGTTACCAACACGTTTTTCCTTGGCTTAATGTACTCACCCGGAAACGTGAAGGTGGGGATGTACGTAGCGTCAGATCGTCTCGTAGGTACAGCAAAATCTGCGTTTTCACCAATTGCGGACAGTTTATACCCCTACATGGTGAAAAATCGCGATTTCCGCTTGCTCAAAAAAATCATGTGGATCATCATGCCGCCAGTCACGATTGGTTGTATCGTGCTTGGTATCTACGCAAATGAGTTCATGGCGCTATTTCTCGGCGCAGCTTTCTACGATGCGGGATCAATTTTGCGGATACTGCTCCCGATTGTTGCCATCACGCCGCTCGTATACATGTTAGGTTTTCCGACGCTATCACCGATGGGGCTCGCAAAACATGCCAACGCATCCACGGTTGTTTCAGCTATCGTCCAACTCATCGGTTTAACGGTACTTTTCCTAACTGGTACGTTCACAATCACCACGCTGTGCGCTATCACGGTCGTGTCCCAATTCACCGTGCTACTCTACCGCGTGATCATCGTCTGGAAAAACCGCCATATTTTCTCAGAAAAGGAGCCAATCAAGGATGTTTCGAAAACTTAAACAAACGCTGTGCCTCTTAAAACAACGCTGGCATTACGGCAATTTCGCCTATCATTACTGGTTTTTACCGATACAAAAAAATAAAATCGTCGTATCCACGCATTACGGTCGAGGCTACGGAGACAGTCCCAAATATATCGTTGCGGAACTACTAAATCAAAATTTTGACATCGTTTGGCTAGTTGCAGAGAATCAAGAATCCACACTTCCAGATGGCGTGCGTTCAGTAAGATTCGGCTCCAAACAAGCCCTCCAAGAACTCGCGACCGCTAAAATATGGCTCGATAACTGCCGCCAAAAATACAGCCCACCAAAACGCGGACAGCAAGTGTACATTCAAACATGGCACAGCCCACTTCGACTCAAAAAAATCGAACAAGATGCAGAAAATCAGTTGCCAGTAGCTTACCTTGATCGTGCGAAACGAGATGCTAAAAAATGCAACTACATGCTCGCAGGTTCTGATTTCAGCCGCACAATGTATCAAAATTCCTTTTGGTTTGACGGAGAAGTTTTACCAACTGGAACCCCACGATGCGACCTACTTATAAATGAAGACACTGCAGTTCACGGGCGTGTCGCACAGTATTTCGAAACAAAGCCAACCATGAAATTTGCACTATATGCCCCGACATTTCGAAAAGATGCGAGCCTCTCGGTGTATTTACAAAAATTTTCGGATGTGAAACAAGCGTTGGAAACAAGATTTTCTGGTGAATGGGCAATTCTTGTCCGCCTACATCCCAATATCGCTAAACTAGCAGGCGACATGTCTTACAGCGAAGGTGTCATCAATGCGACTGATTATCCTGATATGCAGGAATTACTCGCCGCGGCCGACTTACTCATCACCGATTATTCTTCTAGCATGTTTGACATGGCCATGGCAGGAAAGAAAACGATTCTTTATACACCAGATGCCGCGGAATACATTGCAAACGAACGCGCGATGTACTTCGATCTACAGGACCTACCATTCCCAATCGCGACAAGCCCAGAGACACTTCTCACCCAAATTCACCAGTTTGACGCCACGACCTACCAATATAAATTAGCCCTGTTCAACCAACAAATAGGTTCCTACGAGAAGGGAAACGCAGCGCTTACCGTCGCCAACCAAATTAAGGCATTTTGCCATTAAAGGAGTAAAAGAAACCATGAAAAAATATAAAATCGGCTATACAACAGGCGTTTATGATATGTTTCACATCGGCCATCTTAACTTACTGAAAAAAGCGAAAGAACAATGCGAGTATCTTATTGTTGGTGTCACCATCGATGAACTTGTTTCCTACAAAAATAAAGAAGCTATCATCCCCTTCGAAGAGCGGATGGAGATTGTAAGCCAAATCAGCTATGTCGATCAAGTCGTACCACAAAAAAATATGAATAAAATGGAGGCTTATGAGGCGCATCCTTTTGACGTCATGTTTGTCGGAAGCGATTGGCAGGGAAGCGACACGTGGAATCAGTTGGAACAAACATTTGCAGAAGTTGGCGTGGACATTCACTATCTGCCTTACACAAGTGGAACATCCTCCACGGCTCTGCGGTCGGCACTACAACGAATAAACAGTAAGGAGACAGTGAAGTGAAACGCATAGAGTGGCTAGACGTCGCCAAAGGACTAGGTATTTTTCTTGTTGTATGGGGACATTTCTATGCCACTGATAGCGTGAAAATTTGGATTTACGGCTTTCATATGCCACTATTCTTCTTTCTTTCCGGCTACACGTTTCAAGTAAGGCAGAGCAGCTTAGGCACATACATCCGAAAAAAAAGCCGCAACTTACTCGTGCCTTTCTTCGTTTTTCAAGCAATAACAGCGCTGATCATGTTTGGATTCCAATTTATTTACGAAAAAGCACAGTATCCCTTTTCATGGATGGAGTTCTACTTTTTAAACGGAGAAGTCGGTTTTAATAGCCCATTATGGTTTTTAGTCGTCTTATTTGAAGTCGAAATCCTATTTTTCTGTTTTAAAAAATATCTGCCAAAATGGTCGTGGCTTGTGCTTATTACCGTCATCGGTCTAGCAATCCTGAGTACGCTCGATCAAGGCATTCGCTGGCCACTTGGTATTAAAATTATTCCCGTTGCCTTTCTATTTTACTGGGTAGGACTCATAAGCCGAGAACGAAAGCTATTCCAAAGAAAATGGTTCCTATCATGGTGGACGCTCGCTAGCTGTTTTGGCCTCTATGTTCTAACGATGTACGCGAACAACTATAAAATCGTTACTTTACGCAGTATGGATATCGGTCAACCGGTCGTTTTTTTCATTGGCGCATTACTCGGTATTTTCGCGATATGTCTCCTTGCCGTACGTTTGCAACACATACGTATCCTCTCGTTTTATGGGAAAAATAGTCTTGTCATTTTATGCACACATTACTATTTTCTTATTCTATATGCGAACGCCATCCATCTGATAACTGGTCAGCCGGCTATAAGTAGTTATCCAATAAGCATCACGCTTGGTTTGACGATATTCACGTTTTTACTATATGGAGGTATGTTCCTTCTTTTACGAAAGCGAAGCATAGCCCAGTATATTTGGATTAGATAAAAGTTCGAAAAAGTGTCATTAGTGAATTTAAAAGTCGCTTTTGGCCTTTTTTTGTGCTTTCTCTTAATAAATAATAATTTAAGTATGCCAATCTGGACTAGAAGTAAAATAAAGTGATACAATTTCATTAAGAAGAATTCTCTATTTGGAATCTAGTAAAAGGAATGATGAGGATGAACCATTTTTATTTACAAATTATTGCAGATAAGAAAATAAAACGGCAAGTGAGTCTACTTCAACGCATTCATGACGCTGATTATGCTATTACACTAGAAGAAATTTCCGAAGAGTTTCATGTTTCCCAGAAGACATTGGAACGAGATATCCGAGAATTAGAGCAGGCTTTTCCAGAACGAGATTTTTTTTCAATATCGAAGGTACAAGGTTATCGCATCAATGATAAATTGGCGATTGACGATTTATTGATGGTTGTATCTAAGCAGTCACCGCTGTTTCAAATCATTTCGAATGTTTATGAAGAAATATTTTTGTCGATTGATGAATGGGCAGATGAATTATTTTTATCGACATCTACCTTATATCGCTATTTACAGCATTTAAGGGCTTTACTTGCGGAGTTCAAATTAACGTTGACGACGAACCCAGTTGATATACAGGGGAAAGAAGAAAATATCCGCTATTTTTATTACTATTTTTTCTATAACATTAATGATATGTCCATGGAACATCGCCCAAGACAAGAGCAATATGATATCTTTGAAAAAAACTACCTCTTTTTTATGAAAGAGGTGGGGTATGATGTTTATATACAGCATCGTAGTATATTATATTGGATTAAGGTGATTAGTCACCGGATCGAGCAGGGTCATTTTGTTAAGATAGATGAAGCGTTTAAAGCAGAGCAAATGAAAACACCAAGGTACCATTACGTGCATCAGCTGGCAAGAGAAACGTTGGATCCAGAGTTGGATAATGCGATGCCAGAAGATGAAGTCATTTATATTGACCTGTTATTATTAGAGAATTATCTGTATAAAGAAAGAGACGAAATAGTGATGCAGCGCCTTTATGAGTCCAAATCTTGGCACGAAGGGTTGCGTGAATTTGTTGAACTTTTCTTTAGTGATAGTAAAATAGAGAAGCCAGACGAATCTAGCCTAAGTATTTTCATGTTTTATTTGGAGAATGTACTTTTACTATCAAGGCTAACGCCGCTTTTCCAGAGAAATTTTTATGAAATCAACCAGTTTGTGAAGTTAAATCATCCTATTCTTTACGAGCACTGGTTAAATGAACTGGTGACTAGTGATATCCCTGAGATTAAATCGCTGGAATACAAAGAGGATGTGGCTGTTAATTTGGCCATGTTTACCTACTATGTCACGCATCAAAGTTATCAAGCGAAGAAGCATATTTTATTTGCATTGGATGGTAAAAAAGCGTACATGAATTATATGCAGGTCTTTGTCAACGAGTTCATCAGCAAGCATTCAAAAGTAACCTTTATCTCTAATAAGCGGGTTACAAACGAATTGATTCACGAACTTGGCGTTGATATGCTAGTACAAAATTATCGGGACGAGACAGTGATAACGGAGTGCCTTCAGTACCGAACCTCACGCTTACCAAACATGCATGATTGGGAGAGAATTAACAGTTTATTGCTGAATCTGTGAATGGATTTCCCTCAAAACGGGTAGTACTTTAATATGCCCGCAAAAATGAGAGTAGCTATGAAAATCTCTCATAAATTTCATCGAATTCTTATCTTTTTTTGATACAATGCGATCATGATAAAAGGTATATAGAGGCCATTATAAAGCGAAAAGGATCTGTTGAGATGGAAAATAAAACGCAAATTCCGCCAGGCTTAACTTCGGATGAGGTAGCCGCGCGAATAAAAAATGGACAGGTCAATCACGCACTGAAGCCATTGACGCGCAGTGTGTTAGGAATTATACGAGACAATACGTTTACGCTTTTTAATATGATAAATGTGGTCATCGCGAGCTTTATTATTCTCGTTGGAAGCTATCAAAACTTGCTGTTCCTCGGTGTTGCGCTCTGCAATACGGGGATGGGGATTTTCCAGGAAATCAGGGCGAAGCGAAACATCGATAAGCTCACGATTTTGACACAGGCGAAAGTGAAGGTGATGCGCGATGGCACCGTTCACGAGTTGGAGCAAGACGAGCTTGTTCTGGACGATCCGATGGTGCTAAATCGCGAAGATCAGATTTGTGCGGATGGGAGGATTTCGCAGACGGACGGTTTGGAAGTCGATGAATCTCAGTTGACTGGTGAAGCGGAACCCGTGATAAAACGCGCGGGAGATTACGTAATGTCGGGAAGTTATATCGTCAGTGGACAGGCCTACGTGAAGGTTTCGGCTGTCGGAGAACATAGTTTTGTTTCGAAAATTTCGATGGAAGTGAAGCAGGAAAAACGCCCGGACAGCGAACTGATTCGCTCGATTAAGAAAATTATCAAAGTGCTGACTTTTATCATTATTCCAATTGGTCTCGCACTATTTTTCTCGAAATACTTTCAAGGGTTGCCGCTGAAAGAATCGGTACTTGGAACGGCCGCCGCGATGATTGGGATGATTCCAGAAGGGCTTGTACTTTTGACGAGTATCGCGCTTGCAGTCGGAGTTATCAATTTAGCGAAGCAAAAAGTACTCGTGAAATCGATGCCGTGTATTGAGACGTTGGCGCGTGTGGATGTGCTGTGTTTGGATAAAACGGGGACGATTACAGATGGGAAATTGGATGTAACGGATATTGTGCTGAAGCATCCGCGTGTGACATCTTCTCAGATTGATGCGAGTGTTGGCGCCATTGTTGCCTCGCTTTCTGATAATAATGCGACGAGTATCGCGCTTGGAAAACACTTTACGGAGAATCCTGAATGGCAGATTGAAAAACGGATTCCATTTTCCTCAGCACGTAAATGGAGCGGCTGTAGTTTTACGGAAAAAGGCACGTTTTTGATTGGTGCGCCGGAGTTTATTTTCAGAGATTTATCCGCGGAGAATCGGCAGGAATTAGATGACTATGCGAATCAGGGCTTTCGAGTTTTGGCAGTGGCGCATTCGTTGGAAACATTGACAGAAAGCGTTTTGCCGGAGCAATGCGAGTTATTAGCTTTTATTCTGATTGCCGATAATATACGCGCTGAAGCACCGGATACGTTTGCTTTTTTCGCAGCAGAAGGTGTCTCAATCAAGGTTATTTCTGGAGACAATCCAGTGACGGTGTCGAATGTCGCGGTTCGTGCGGGTATCGCAAATGGGGATAAATACATTGATATGAGCGAAGTTGCAGCAGATGCGGATTTGTTACCAATCATTGAAAACTATACCGTTTTTGGTCGTGTGACGCCGCATCAAAAGAAAGATTTAATCAGGACGTATAAAGAAGAGGGCCATACGGTTGCGATGACTGGCGATGGTGTCAACGATGTACTCGCTTTAAAAGAGGCGAACTGTAGCATCGCGATGGCAGAAGGGAGTGACGCTGCACGTAGCGTTTCCGATTTTGTATTGCTATCCAATAATTTTGATTCGATGATTGGTGTCATGCGCGAAGGTCGCCGTGTGGTTAACAATATTGAACGTGTCGCGTCGCTTTATTTGATCAAAACGATGTATTCTACGGTATTGGCGCTGGCGTTTATTTTCTTAGCGGGAGCATACCCATTCCAACCGATTCAACTGAGTCCGATTTCAGCGCTAACAGTCGGTATTCCGTCCTTCTTCTTAGCTTTAAAACCGAACTATGAACGAATCAAAGGGCAATTTTTGCACAAAGTATTGCAAACTTCCGTCCCAGCAGCGACTTGCGTCATTGCGTATATCATGTTGATTTTAGGATTCGGAAATATGCTTGGCTTGAGCTTTGCACAAACGTCTACGATGAACGTGATGCTAACAGGTGCCACATGTTTCGTCGCTCTAATCAGTGTGGGACATCCATTTGGACGTAAAACTAAGGTACTTGTTGTGACCATGATGGCAGCATTCGTTTGCTTATTCCTATTCGGCGGCAAACTATTTTCTCTAGTATCGATTTTCAATTGGCAAATGATGCTGATTTATGTACCGCTACTCGTTTCATGTGGCCCATTGTATTGGTTTTTCCGCCACACGATTATGCGATTTAGCTGGGCTGGCGCAAAAGACTAAATGAACACAGAAAAAAATGGATCGACTCAGAATTTGAGAGTCGATCCATTTTTTATTTTGCGTCAAAAAATTCATTATATAGCGCACGTACTGCTTTTTTCTCCTGATCTTCCTTCACGCCAAACATAATGCTGACCTCGGAAGAACCTTGGTTAATCATCTCAATGTTGACGTGCGCCTCAGACAAAGCCTTCGAAGCTCGCGCGGTTGTTCCGACGTTATGTTTCATCGCTTCTCCAACGACCATCACAAGCGCGATGCCATGTTCAATAATTACCTCATCAGATGCCAGCTCATTTTTCAAACGATCCAAAACAGTGGTTTCGGTTTGACGGTCCATCTGATTTTCTCGCAAAATAATCGTCAAATCATCGATACCAGAAGGCATATGCTCGTAGGTCAAATCGGCGTCTTCAAGAATTTCCAATACTTTACGCCCAAATCCGATCTCGCGGTTCATCAAATATTTCGTAATGTAAATGCTGCAAAAACCGCCATCACTCGCAATCCCAACAACAGGGCCATTCGTGTTTTCGCGACGGTGAATCACGCGCGTACCAGGCAATTCAGGACGATTCGTATTTTTAATTTGCACAGGAATCCCTGCTTGGAAGGCTGGAACGAGCGCTTCATCATGAAACACGGAAAAACCAGCATAAGATAGCTCTCGCATTTCGCGATACGTTAGTTCGACAATCGCATTCGGTTTATGCACGATCGATGGGTTCACCGCATACACAGCATCAACATCTGTGAAATTCTCATAAACTTCGGCCTTCACGCCATTCGCCACAATTGCACCCGTAATATCTGAGCCACTGCGCGAAAACGTGCTGATTTCGCCATCCTTCGTGTAACCGAAAAACCCTGGGAAAACAACGATCCCATCGCGGTCCAACAACTTGTACAAGTTATCATAACTCTCTGGCAAAACCTGCGCATTTCCCGGTTCATCCGTCACAAAAAGTCCAGCATCTTTCGGGTTGACATAGTGCGCCTCGGTGCCTTGACGTCGGAAAAATGCAGCAATCATTTTCGCATTATTATCCTCGCCACTCGCCTTAATCCGGTCCATATAGCGGTCTGGGTTTGTCTTATCTGAATTAAGAAGTTCCGTGAAATCTCGTGTAATTCGCGCCATAACTTCCTCACCAAGCCCAAGCTCGTCTGCAATCGATGCATAGCGGGCAAGGACTGCCTCCTCCAAATCTGACGCCGCTTCACCCAAGAGATGTTTCGCGCCACAATCAATTAATAAATCTGTTACCTTCACATCATCTGCAAAACGCTTACCAGGAGCAGATACAACAACGAACTTTCGCTTTGGATCATCTACCACGATTTTGTATACTTTTTGTAGTTGCGTAGCCGAGGCCAGCGAACTTCCGCCGAATTTAATAACTTTCATTTTTCACACTCCTGATTTAATTCATTTGGCTAAGTATTCTGTTAACATAACTTTTACAAATGCCTAGACCATTATTAGTATCCATTATGAACGTTTTTGCTAGAAAAAACAATATGTTTTTAGAATTATTAAAATTTGTTGATCTGAAAAAGCAGAAGCCACGACAAAAATGACCTCTGCTTACTATTAACTGCGTTGTTCTTTTATCAAACCTTGCCGATACGCGCTAATCAAACATTTCAACTCATCAACTTGCTGTAATAAATCCTTTCCAATATCCGTATCACGAACTAATTTCCGCTCGGTTTCTGTCTCAATCACCTGGCGCGTCGAGAGAATATCGGTTTCTTGCTTGATCGCATCTTCCGTCGAAGTAAACGGTTGATGGGAGACGAGTTGTAAGCCAAAAGAGTTGTACAGAAGCGTATAGCCCGCCAGACCTGTTGTTTTTTGGTAAGCAGGGGAGAAACCGCCATCAATGACTAACATCTTGCCACCCGCCTTAATCGGACTCTCGCCCTTACCTTCTTTGACTGGCGTGTGGCCGTTAATAATATGACCGCTCGGATCTAAATCGAATTCGATCAAAATCTGATGGCAAATCTCTTCCTCATTCCGCAGTTTATAATACGCATTCTTTTTCTCAACATGCGTCTCCTTATCCTCCACAAAATAACGCTCAAACGTCGTCATTTCACTTTTTCCAAATAGGGAAGAGGTGGCGCCGGTCCATAAATACCAAACGATATCGAGAGCGTATTTTTTCTCTGGGGTGCCGCTTGTTCTAAAATAACCTTCCCGCGCGATTTGTTCAAACTGTTCTAGCAGCGCGCGCCCAGCATATTTTTGTCCTTTCAATGTCATTTCCATAAAACTACCATCTTCGTTCAATGGGATGCAGCCGTGATATAGCAGATTCCCGTTATACGTGAGTACCATGCTTCCTTTAGAATAAAGAAACGAAACGTGACGTTGCAATTTTTCACAATTTTTAAAGGAAAAAACAAGTTTATCGATCAGTTCATGTTCTGCTTTTGTAAGGGCATACGGATCAGCGGGATCAATCGTTGGGAAATGGGTGTCTTTGAGCGGATATGTTTTGCCTTTAATCGTCACTGTCCCAGCGCTATAATCGATCATATTAAGCAGCAAACGGTGGTTCATTTCAAACTCAGGATGACGCGCAATGATCTCGCCTTCTAGCTTAAACTGAATCACTGCAATCGCTTTATGCATTCGCGCAATCTGATTAATCTCGGTCTTACTTTGCTCGGTGATCGCCGTTTTCTGTGGTAAAAAGTCGGTACAAGGGTCCTCGCCGTAGTTCTCCTCAGCAAAAAGAGCAAGCGGTCGAATCGAGATGCCGTAGCTGTCCTCGATGATATCTAGATTCAAATATCGACTCGAAATCCGCAGCACATTCGCCAAACAAACGCGCGATCCACTTGCAGCACCCATCCAGAGCATATCGTGATTGCCCCACTGAAAATCGAGGGAGTGGTAGCTCATCAAAGAATCCATGATTTTATCAGGATAAGGTCCGCGGTCGTAAACGTCACCAACAATATGTAAATGATCGACAACAAGGCGCTGAATCAGCCTGGCGAGAGCACCAATGAACTCAGCGGCACGGTCAAGCGAAATAATACTCGTGATAATTTCCTGATAATAGAGCGATTTATCCATCACGAGATGATTTTCGTGCAACAATTCTTGTAATATATATTCAAAATCGGCGGGCATTGCTTTGCGGACCTTTGAGCGGGTATACTTAGAGGAGACATGGACGCAGAGTTCGATTAATTGGACTAATGTGTTGCGATACCAAAAATCCAAATTTTCCGTCGTTTCAAGGATAATGTCTAATTTTTGTTCGGGATAATAGATGAGTGTTGCCAAACTATTGATCTCGGCATCCGTTAAGCGATCGCCAAAAACATCATGAATTTTGCGCTTGACGACACCGGAACCGTTGCGGAGTACCTGCTCAAAAGCCTCATATTCGCCGTGCAGATCGCTTAGAAAATGCTCGGTACCTTTAGGCAAATTGAGAATAGCTTCTAAATTAATGATTTCTGTGGCGGTGCTTGCGATAGTAGGGTAATTACGAGACAACAAACTTAAATACTTGAATTGGTCTGCTTGCATAAATATAATTCCTCCCTTTGTAAAAGCCAGATATTATTAATTGGTATAGTTCATTATAGTGAATAAAGGCAAGAATCGCAAGGCAGATGATTCGAATTTTAAATAATGGTTATGTACTATAGTAGAAAGTGAGTTTAGAGAGGATGCGAAAATGATGACAGTTATTATCGGAATTTCGGGAACACGTCGTAGTATGGAGTTTCCACAAAATATATTTGAAGCGAGGGCAACGGTGAATGACACGTATGTGAAAGCAATTGCCGAGGCGGGAGGCGCGCCGATTATTTTGCCAGTCACAGAGAATGGTTATGCAAAAGAAATTGTCGAGCGGATTGATGGACTTGTACTCACAGGAGGCGATGATATTTCGCCATTTTTATATGGGGAGGAACCATTAGCCCAGCTTAGCGCCACATTGCCAGAACGCGATTTTTATGAAATGGCGCTTTTAAAAGAGACGCTTGCTCAAAATAAGCCGGTATTAGCGATTTGTCGAGGAGTGCAACTGATGAACGTGGCATTTGGTGGTACGCTGTATCAAGATATCAGTTATGCGCCAGATATTGAGCGCCAACATTTACAACGCACAGATCCAGAATTCCCGATTCACTCGATCACGACAAAAGAAGATTCTGAGTTGCGTGCTATTTTTGGTGAGAAAACAATGGTAAATTCGCTACATCATCAAGTTATTCGACACATTGCTGATGAATTTCATGCTACTGCTTGGGCGTCGGACGGTGTGATTGAAGGCTTGGAACGAGAAGGGGATCTTTTTGTTGTAGGCGTGCAGTGGCATCCAGAAATCATGGTGAAACAGAGTGCTGAAATGTGTACGTTATTCCGAACTTTTGTACAAAAAGTGGAAGAGAACAGAGGATAAGTATTCTTATCTAAGCCTAAGTTTTGCTGTAAATAAAACGCTAGACGAGGATATCTACGTGATACTTATGGATGAATATTTGTCTAATTTCTGGTACAATAGAGAACACACGATAGGAGTGGAAGTAGTTGATAGATTTTATTAAGAAATGGTCAGATCGGACACCAAGAATATTGCGAGCAGCGCTAAATGTGGCTTTAATCTTGGTCGCACTAACACTTGTTATCTCTATGTTTAAAGAAATTTGGGAGATTTTCCATAGCGTTTTCTATGATACAACGGAGAATTTTTATACGGTTACAGAAGAAATTTTAGTTTTCTTTCTTTATTTTGAGTTTTTAGCCCTGATTATTAAATATTTTGAGATGGAGTATCATTTTCCGTTACGTTATTTTATTTATATTGGAATTACGGCGATTGTTCGTTACATCATCATTGATCACGAGAGTGCTACGTCCACACTATTACTATCCGGCGCGATTTTAGTACTCATCGTCTCGCTTTTTGTCGCTAATACGAAGACGCTTCGGCGTGATACGAATTAGTTTTAGGAGGGATTGGGAATGAAAATACTAGTCGTTGGAGCAACAGGAACCATTGGAAAAGCGGTGGTTGCCAAGTTGGAAAAAGAGCATACCGTGATTACAGCAAGCCGAAAAAATGCGGATGTGACGCTGGATATGACATCCGTTGCAAGTATTCAGAAGATGTATGAAGAAATAGGCAAAATAGATGCGCTGGCTGTTGCGGCAGGTTCAGCGTATTTCGGCCCACTTGAAACGATGACACCAGAAGAAAATAAGCAATCAATCGATGGTAAACTAGCTGGTCAAATGAACTTAGTTTTGCTAGGTTTAAACCATTTGAATGATGGCGGGAGTTTCACGCTTATTACGGGAATTATGATGGATGATCCGATCAAACAAGGTGCTTCTGCAGCCATGGTTAATGGTGGTATTCGTGCTTTCGTCAAGTCGGCTGCGATTGAAATGCCTCGTTCGATTCGGATCAATAGTGTGAGTCCAAACGTAGTACAAGAATCCTGGGATAAGTTTGCCGATTTCTTCGTTGGCTTTAACCCAGTTCCTGTTGAAAAAGTCGCCCAAGCATTTGTCAAAAGCATTTTAGGCGGACAAACTGGTCAGAATTATGAAGTGTATTAGTAGGGGGAATTAGAAAATGGATTTAGTTAGAGGTAAACACGGGTTTGACGTGATACATGAGAATGGTAATTGGCAGTTAAATCGGGATACTGGTTTTTCCCCAACACAAGCAACCGTTGCGGCTGTAGCAGCTTGCAGTGGTTATGTTTATGATTCAATCTTAGAAAAGAAACGCATTGATTATACGATTGAAAATATTCATGTCACGTTTGAACAAGATCAAGAAGCAGTGATTCACGTTTTAAAGAAAATCGAAGTAACCTTCACCTTAAAAGTAGCGGATGCAGATCAAATAAAGGCTGAAAAAGCACTTCATCTTGTGAAGAAATCGTGTCCTGTTGCGATGTCCTTAGATCCGAAAATTGAAATTATCGAGAAAGTTATCTTTTCATAAAATGGGCGCAAGGATGAGATAAAATCAAACCATAGGCCTAGGCAATTTGCGCAACATTGTAGCATAATGGAATTAGATAAGCTCTTTGTGACGGAAACGTTGAAAAATAAAATGATTTTTTGGTGTAATTTTTGTTATAATATAAGGATGAATGATAAGCGCTTGAAATAAAAAGCTTTGGTAAAGGCACGATGATCTAGAATCATGGTGTGGAGGGAAGGCGAAAACAGTGAACATTGGCATTTTTACAGATACTTTTTTTCCGCAGATTAGCGGTGTAGCAACATCAATTAAGACGATGGAAAAAGAGTTAACCAAACGAGGACATAACGTATATATATTTACGACCTCAGATCCACAGGCTGACTTGGAAGCGGAGCAAGGCAAAGTATTCCGTTTTTCAAGCTTTCCGTTTGTGTTTTTTCCTGAGCGACGAATTGCGATTGCTGGAACGCAAAAAATCGCCCATCTGATCAAACGTTTAGAAATTGATGTGATCCATACGCATACTGAATTTTCCATGGGGCTACTCGGGAAAAAAATGGCGAAGAAATTTCATCTTCCTGTTTTGCACACGTATCACACGATGTACGAGGATTATTTGCATTATATTGGTAAGGGGAAACTTATCGGACAGGGCGTTGTACAGCGACTAAGTCGTGCTTTTTGTGATTCGATGGATACCGTTATTGTTCCCACAGAAAAAGTACAGATGTCACTCAGAAGTTATGGTGTGACCAATCCGATTCGAGTGATTCCAACTGGAACGGAATTCAGATCATTCCAACCAGGTCGTTTTGATAAGGATGGTTTGTCGCAGTTGAAAACTGATTTAGGCATTTCACCTGAGGATAAGGTTGTCGTATCCATTGGGCGCGTGGCTCAAGAAAAAGGCATCGATATTATCGTGAAAGCTTTTCCGAGTGTTGTGGAGCGGTTACCGAATGCGAAATTGCTGATTGTTGGTGATGGTCCTTCTAGAAAAGAACTGGAAGAGTTAGCATTTACGGAGGATATTTCAAAATCAGTCATTTTTGCAGGTGAGCAAGATTGGGAGACAATTGGTCGTTATTATCAATTGGGCGATGTGTTCGTGAGCGCTTCAACCTCTGAAACGCAAGGTATGACATATATCGAAGCAATGGCTTCTGGGATTCCTGTCATTGCAAAAACTGATCGCAGTAACGAAAATCTGATTTTAGACCGGAAAACGGGTCGCAGTTTTAAAGAAGATTGGCAATTACCAGCGATGTTACAAGAAACGCTTATGCAACCAGAAGTAGCAGAACAATTAGTAGCAAATGCACTAGAACATATTCAACATTTTTCAGCGGAACAATTTGGTACGAACATTGAACAATTGTACATGGAAATGTGCGAGGAATATGGTTGGGTTAATGGAGAAAGAACGTATGAACCGCTCGATCAGTATACGGTTAGCAATTATGTGTTAAGTATTCCAGCGGCAGTCCTTCAAAAACGTGAGAAGAAAGTGAGAAAATACCATGAATAGAATTACGATGCTATCCTCTGCGGAAACAGTAAAAGGACAGGGGGTAGCTTCTGCTTATCGAGAATTAGTTAATTTAATGACAACACACCATGCGGATAAGTATGATGTCGCTATTAATACATATCGCAAATCTGAGATCACGCATTATCACACGATTGACTTCCCGTTTTTTTTATCAACATTTGCAAAGAAAAAGCGTGGTGTAATGGTCGGCTATGTGCATTTTTTGCCGGAGACTTTAGATGAGAGTTTAAAGCTTCCTTGGATTGCGAAAAAAGTTTTTTATAAGTACGTCATCTTGTTTTACAAACGGATGGATATATTGGTCGTCGTGAATCCATCGTTTATTCCAGAACTAGTGGCATACGGGATTCCAGAAGAGAAGATTAAATACATTCCTAATTTCGTATCTGCAAACACGTTCTATCCAATGGCGGATTCGGAAAAGAAAGAGCTTCGCGCAGCACATGGCATTGCAGAAGATGCTTTTGTCGCGATTGGTGTTGGGCAAGTGCAACATCGTAAAGGTGTGCTTGATTTTATCGAAGTCGCAAAACAGTTACCCGAGATGCAATTCATTTGGGCTGGCGGTTTCTCGTTCGGAAAAATTACGGCGGGGTATAAAGAGTTGAAGGAAATTTACGATAATCCTCCTGCAAATGTAAAGTTCCCAGGTATTATCGAACGTGCGGACATGAACGCGTACTACAATATGGCGGACGTCCTTTTCTTACCATCCTTTAATGAGCTGTTTCCAATGGCCATTTTAGAAGGTATGAGTAGTGGGCTTTCGGTGTTGTTGCGCGATTTAGAACTTTACGAGGGAATCCTTGCTGGCAATTATATCTCGGCACCTGACGTTCCTGGTTTTAAAGCGCAATTGGAACGTATGATGACAGATAAAGCCTATTTAGAAGAAGCAAAAAATGGTGCTAAAAAAGGTGCAGCTTACTATTCAGAAGCCAGACTAACAGGAATATGGCAGGAATTTTATGATGGGCTTTTGAAAGGATAGAGGTTGATGGGGAAAAATACGAGCCGGCATGTAATCAGCATTTTACTTGTCGTTGCGATTAGTGTTGGTTTTATTTATTTTCAATTCCGCAATGTGAACTGGAGTATGGTTTTCGATGTTTTAAAAAATGTGAATCTAGTCTATATCGGGATCGCCTGCTTAGCTATGTTCTTGTATTGGTGGCTGGAAGCAGTTGTGTTGCAGCGTTTTGGCAAGCAAGCGGATCCTGCATTGAAGCTTCGGACTTCGTTTCGGATCACGATGATTGGGCAGTTTTTTAATTCGGTAACGCCATTTGCGAGTGGTGGACAGCCAGCGCAACTCTATTTATTGACGCGACGTAAAATTGATATTGGCCTTGCTAGCTCCGTTTTACTCATCAAGTTTATTATTTATCAAGCTGTTATTGTCGGAACCTTCATTTTCTTTCTGATTGTCGGCTTCCCGTTACTTGGACACACAACATTTGAAATTAAATACTTAATTTTGATTGGTTTTGTGATTAATTTGGGAGTGATTGTCGCTCTAATGACTGTCGCAAGAAGTGAACGCGTGGCTTCGGCGATTGTGCATTTTCTTTTGAAGCCAGCACTTTTATTCGTTAAAAAGGAAAAGCGTGAAGGCATCCGTGAAAGTGCAGCGGATAAGATTAAGTCGTTTCATGAGGAAAGTGTGCGTTTTAGTGGGAACAAGCGATTAATTTGGGAATGTGTCGGGTACACGATTGTACAGTTAGTGTTTTATTTAAGTATTCCTTATTTTGTATTGCTCAGTATGGGCGTGACCGATGTTGGCTTAATGACGGTGATGACATATCATGCGTTTGTGATGAAGCTGTCGTCCTCGATTCCAACGCCTGGTGGTAGCGGTGGCGCGGAATATAGCTTTACGTCGTTCTTTGGAATGGTGCTTAGTCCTGATAAATTAGTGATAGGACTTATATTATGGCGTTTGATTACGTATTATAGCTGTACGATTTTTGGAGCAATTGCGATGATTCCATTTGGACGTCGAGCAAAAAATAGACGAAAAAAGAGTCTGGGACAAAACGCGAGATAAAGCAAAAACGCCCTTCTCATTACTTCGGGTAGGACGAAAAATTTTGCTTTACACAAATCGAGCGAAAGCGTTTGTATTCAGGGAGTTTGGTGGAAGCCGGAAGCGGAGTGTACGACTGTACATGAGAACCGGAAGTCCGCCAAACTCCCTGAATACGAACGCTTGCCGCCGATTTATCGGGGTTATGTCCTAGACCCTTTATAGGCTTATGAGGTAGTAAAGTAATCGGATTGCCATCTAGCGATTAGGTTTCGACTATCGTCGGTGGATAGCGATTTATAACCGATAATATGTTCTTTTGCTATTTCTAAGCTTTCAAAATGATCGATCAATCGTTGAGCCGTATTATTGATGTGAACGTCTCCGAGTGTGATGGATTGTTTTTTTTCGTCTTCTAGTAATTTTGAACCTACGATATAGCCTGCCGCTGTGATTAGTAGCATATTGGTGGGATTCATATTTCTTCACTTCCTTTTAAATTTTTAGTTGAATGTGTTGAAAAATCTCTTTTGGAAAAGAACATGTAGACGAAGATACAAGCTAAGGCGATGATTCCGGCAATGATGTAGAGGCCTTGGAAGGATAAAACGTGATGGATTTCGCCCATGATGTAGGGACCGATACCTAGACCCAAGTCGAGTCCAATAAAATAGGTGGATAAGCCGATACCGATTCTGTGTGGTTCGCAAACTTTCAAACTGACAGCTTGCCCGTTCGACATAAAGGTGCCGTAACCCAAGCCGATTAAGCCACCCGAGAGAAGTAAGACAAAGCTAGTGGAGGCGGTACTTAAAACAAATAGTCCCACGGCTAAGAAGATATAGCTAGGATACATAACAAATTTCTCGCCTTTAACGTCGAATATTTTGCCAGACATCGGTCTTGTGAAGGTGATGACTAGAGCGTAAACAACGAAGAAAAAGGTACTAGCGCTGACGAGATCGATGGCTCTTGCGTAAGATGCAAGGAACGTTAAGACGGTGGAATAAGAAATGCCCATTAGAAACGCGACAAAAGCAATCGGAAGTACTTTAAATTCAACAAAGCTTGATAATGTCCACGTTTTTAGTGCTTTTCGATGTTCGTCGGTTAACACGATATTTTTTACAGGGAGATAGAAGCAAAGGATGGCTGTTAGGAATACGATGATGGTGGAAAAGAGAATGATTGTATAAAAACTTGTTGTGCTGAGTAAAATCATGCCGATAAATGGGCCAATTGCTGCCGCTAAACTAGTGCTAAGCCCATAATAATTAATACCTTCACCATTTCTTGATTTAGGAATATAGGACGTGACGATCGCGTTTGTGGCAGTGGATGTCGTTCCGTAAGCAAAGCCATTTAAAAAACGAATGAGGAACATGATGGAGATAGAGGGCATATATATGTAAGCCATCGTTGTAACTAAGAAGAAGAGGATGCCGTACCTCAGAACGCGCTTCCGGCCTATCAGTTCTAATTTTTTGCCCATGTAAAGTCTGGCAAGTAGAGTGCCGATGATGTATATACCAGACGCGAAACCAGCCTCGCCAAGTGAAGCGTTCAATTCTTCTTGGGCAATGACGGCGATGATAACCATTAGTAAATAGTAAACGAGGTAGACGACGAAGTTAATGAGTGTTATTAAAACAAAGCCTTTATTAAATAATTTTTCTTTCATAGGTTAATGTCCCTTTCTGGTTATAAGTTGTACTTGGAGGCTTTTTGTGATGCAAGTTGAAAAAAATGACCTCCGCAACAAGGATTATTATAGGGCTTTTCGTAGCGTATTACTTTTTAATTTGGTAATCTAGTATGATATATACAAAAATGTATAACATATGTTGAAAAGAAACGCGGGATAATTTTGTATGATGGATATAAATAAGCGGGAATTGCAAAAAATGGGGGTTAAAAAAATGAATCATGATATTCTTGGTGAGTATGTAAGTAGCCATGATTTTCCGGTTATTACGAGGGGAAAGCGCAAGTATTTAACCTACGAGGGATTGGAAGATTCGTATGTGTATATACTGAAAAATGGGATTATCAAGACAAGTATTATTTCTAGGGATGGTAGGGAATTTAATCTAGCTTATATTAATAAAATGGACATTGTTTCACTACTGAAAGATGAGTACTCTCAGTTTGCGAACGCGCCTTTTAATATTCGTGTGGAATCAGAGCGTGCGGAATTATATCGGATTGATCGGGTTCAGTTTTGGAAAGATGTGAATACGAACGCTGATTTACAATTTTATGTGAAAGATTATTACCGGACGCGGCTTTTGGAGTCTATCAAGAAAATGCAGCAAATGTTGATGAATGGTAAGCTGGGAGCTATTTGTACGCAGCTCTATGAGTTATATAAATTGTTTGGTGTGGAGATGGAGCCGGACCAATTTCTGATTGATTTTTTAGTGAGTAATGAGGAAATTGGTCATTTTTGTGGTATTAATTCGGCGAGTAGTGTGAACCGTATTTTTCAGCAGTTGAAGGCGGAGGGGGTTATCATGATGCGCAAACGTTATATTATTATTAAGAAGTTAGATGTGATTCAGGAGAATGTGATTTTTTAATGGAATATGTCTTGTGGAAAGTTCTTGTGTGTAGCAGGAACTTTTTTTAATTGAGAATCAATCTCAACTAGGCACGAACGATTTTGTTTGTTATAATAGAATTTCCGTGACAGAAAGGGGAGGTAAGAAGATGTTAAAGAGATTTTTTAGTTATTACAAGCCTTATAAGCTTTTATTCATAATTGATTTTGGTTGTGCGGTTATTGCGGCGCTTTTAGAGTTGGCGTTTCCGGTAGCTGTGAATCAGGTAATTGATAAATTGTTGCCGAATAAGGATTGGGGTTTGATCGTGACAGCGGCTTTGGCGTTGTTATTTTTCTATTTTTTGAATATGTTTATGCAGTATATTGTGACGTATTGGGGGCATATGTTGGGGTTGAATATTGAGACGGATATGCGCCGGGATTTGTTTGCGCATTTGCAGAAGCAGCCGTTTGAGTATTATGATAATCAGAAGACGGGGAAATTGATGTCGCGGATGACGACGGATTTGTTTGAGATTGGAGAGGTCGCGCATCATGGACCGGAGGATATTTTCATTTCGATTATGTCGCTTGTTGGTGCGTTCTTGTTGATGATGACGATCAATGTGAAGCTCGCGGTGATGACGGTGGTGCTCGTGCCGATTTTAGGTGTCTTGATTATTTTATTTAATAAAAAAATGACGGGTGTTAATACGCAGATTTTTAAGGATTTGGGTAGTTTTAATGCGGGCGTGGAGAATGCGATTAGTGGTGTCCGTGTTGTTCAAGCGTTTGCGAATGAGGGGTTTGAGCGGGAGCGTTTTGGGTTACTCAATCAGACGTACCGCAAGTCGAAATTGACGTTTTACAAGGTGATGGGATTTAGTTTTTCGTTTAATTACTTTTTGATGCGTCTAATTACGTTGTTTGCACTCTTTTTTGGTTCGTATTTCGTCATCAATGATGGTATTACATATGGGCAGTTTGTGAGTTTTATTTTGCTGACGAATGTGTTTATGCGCCCTATTGAGAAGATTAATTCGGTGATTGAGAGTTATCCGAAGGGCATCGCTGGGTTTAAGCGCTTTATTGAGGTGATTGACACGGAGCCTTCGATTGTGGATAAGCTAGGCGCTGTCGATGTGACGGATTTGCGCGGAGATATTGCGTATAACAATGTTTCTTTTCAATATGATTCTGGGAAAAAAGTGCTCGATGAGATTAATTTGAGCGTGAAGGCTGGTGAGACGATTGCTTTTGTTGGACCATCTGGCGCTGGGAAAACGACGATTTGTAATTTGTTGCCGCGATTTTATGATGTAACGGATGGCGAAATCACTGTTGACGGTAGGAATATAAAGGAGATGACGCTTGCTTCCTTACGGGCGCAGATTGGTGTTGTGCAGCAGGATGTATTCTTATTTTCGGGAACTATTCGGGAAAATATTGCGTATGGAAAATTGGACGCGACGGATGATGAGATTCTGTATGTTGTCAAACTGGCGCATTTGGAGAAAGTCGTAAATGAAATGCCAGATGGTTTGGACACGATTATCGGGGAACGTGGTGTGAAACTTTCTGGTGGTCAGAAACAGCGGCTGGCTATTGCTCGGATGTTCTTGAAAAATCCGCCAATCTTGATTTTGGATGAGGCAACATCAGCGCTTGATACGGAGACGGAACTAGTGATTCAGCAGTCACTGGATGAGCTGGCGAAGGGACGGACAACGTTGATTATTGCGCATCGATTGGCAACGATTAAGCATGCGGACCGGATTATTGTTGTGAATGAGTCGGGAATTGCAGAGCAAGGAACACACGCGGAATTGCTTGCAAGACGCGGGGCGTATCGTAATTTGCACGATGCTCAGTTTGCCAGAAATGAATAGGATTGTGAGAAGAAATCTGTTTGTTGGGTTTCTTCTTTTTTTGTGTATTAAAAAGGGAAACAATTCCAAATTAAGAGGAATAACAATTATATAAGAAAATTTATTTTAAAAAGAATAAAAAACATTTATGTCTGATTTGGCGCGATTTAATTAGCCTTTTCCATCCAAATGTACCATTATTCCCCTATTTTATAAATTTATGTATGTTTGTAAATAGTATATAGTGGTATTTATTACTTCTGGAGTGTTTTTTGTAAAAAATATCACTCGTTTATATATTATTTTAGATAATTATAATGCGAATTTTGAGTTACTTTCATTACATATAGTCGAATAAGAAAGATATTCGGTTTTTTCAGAGAGAGAGGTAGCTGCTTTTTTTGCTTTAAAAATGGGGGAGAAAATGATGAAGAGGATACTTGCTTCGGTACTTACTGTTATGTTGGTGGCGTTTACGGTTTTGACGGCGATTCCTGCTCAGTCTGAAAATCTGAATGCTGTGGATAAGGATTTCTTTACGAGTGTTGCTGTTTCGGATGAGGACGGGAAGGTAATAAGCGCGGATACGGCGCCACTTGAATTGGGGAAAAGTAAGCTGGCTATTCGCTATGGCTGGACGATTGCTAGTGGAGATAATTTAGCTGGCAAAGAGGTTTATTTGACGATTCCGGAAAATGTGGATTTGGAGAAGGATTTGAATGAGGATTTCCAAATTGATGGTGTGACTTACGGGACGCTTACGACGGATAACGGGAAGCATACATTGCATGTGGTATTTAATGAGAAGGCTACTGGATTTACGGCGGATCAACAAGGGGAAATCGTTCTAAATGCGACGCTTAAAAGTGATACAAAAGAAAAGTCATTGCCGCTGAAATTTGATCTTGGTACGCAGTTAGTGACGGTGGATATTCCGTTGTTGCAAAAGGAGGTAAAGCCTGAAATTGCTGATAAAGATACTGAGGTTACAAAAGAGAAGCAGAAAGATCCAGTGACAAAGCCTAAAGCTAAGTCGAGTGCATCAGTTGCTTCTATTGAAGGTACAGCGATTACATCGAACATTTTGACGAACGTTATTTTTACAGATGCGGATGGTGTTCCTTTTACGGATGAAAATCGACCGACTGTGGATTCTTCAGCGAAAATTCAGTTTGAGTGGGCATTGCCGGATTCGCTTAATGTTAAAGATGGCGATACGTACACGTTTACATTGCCGAGCATTTTTGCTATTACGGCGCCAATTATGGGTACGCTTGGGGATTATGGGACATTTGTGGTGAATACGGATCACAAAGTGGTCATGACGTTTAATGAAAATGCGGAGACTTCATCGGAGGTTCACGGTGAGCTTCATTTTACAACGTATTTTGATAAGCAGCATGTCATTGGAATTACAACGAAAGAGATTACATTTCCAATAGAAGAGGCGATGTCGTTTACGCTTCATTTTGTACCGAGTGGTGGGACTAGCATTTCTAAAACAGGTGCCGCTAATGCTACGTATAACCCGACTTCGGTGAATTGGGCGGTGCAGGTTAACGGGAATCAACGACTTTTGAAAAATGCTGTGTTGAAAGATCCGATGCAGGCTGGACTTTCGCTGGATGCGGCGTCGATTAAAGTCTACAAATTGAATGTTTTTGTGGATGGGACGAATGCGCTTGGTGAGCTTGCGGACCCTTCTGAGTATACGATCGTGCCGAATGCGAATAATACGCTTGAGATTAGGTTTGCGGATAATACGATTAAGGCGTATGAGGTCAGGTACACGACGACGATTACGGATTTGACGAAAACGAGGTTTACGAATAGCGCGACGCTTACGAGTAGGGGAAATCCTTCTGTTACGGCGATGGCGACGGTGAATATTAATCGTGGGAAACGTTTGAATAAGTCAAGTACGTATGATTCTAAAACGCAAAAAATTTCTTGGACGATTAATTATAATTATGATACGGCTGCAATCTCGCAGTCTAACGCGATTATCCGCGATTTATTTACGAATACGTATGGACTTGTGGCGGGATCGATTGTTGTTAAAAATGTGAGTATTGATGGTGCGGGTGCGGCGACGGTTGGTAGTGTGGTGCCGAGTAGTGCGTATACGGTGACGCCGGTGTCGAATAGTGGGCAGAATGGTTTTAATTTGCAGTTCAATGCGCCGATTACGGGGGCGTATGTGATTACGTATGACACGGTGCCGACGGATTTGGTTACGAGTAATCTGACGGTGTCTAATCAGGTGAGCGCGCCGAATACGACGGCGGTGACGGCGACGAGGGCAGTGACGCAAGGAAATATTAGTAAGCGTGTCACGAGCACGAACTATAATACAAAAGTGATGCAATGGGAACAGATTATCAATAACAACAACTACATTATGAATGATGCTTTTATTAAGGATCGCTTTTCTTCGGATGGTTTAACGCTAGTTCAGAATTCGGTCAAGATAGTGGATATGAATAATGCGAGTAGTGTGCTTGTTGCGGGTGTGGATTATGTACTTGCGATGAACTCGGATGGAAAGGGATTCACGATTGAATTGATTGGGAATTATCAGCATAATATGACGCATACGTTGAAGTTGACCTACAATACGTCGTTCAATTATTCGGAAGTGACGGCGCCGAACAACTTTGAAAATGTGGCATCGATTATTTGGACGGATATTAGTGGCGATGATACGAGTTCGGTCGTTGTGAACGTGAACCCGGGTGATTATACGAAGAACAATGGCTTTAAATCGGGGACTTATAACGCTCAGACGAAGGAAATCACGTGGACGGTTGGCATGAACTATAATTTGCAGCCTGTTGCGGATCCGATTTTTACAGATCCGATTGCGGCGAACCAGACGCTGTTGTCGAACACGATTGAAGTGCATAAGATGACGCTTGGTACGGGGCAAAATAGTTATTCGGATGGCGGGATTGTGCCGAGTAGTGAGTATACGCTGGATACGACGGGCGGTGTGATCACGGTACATTTCAACCATAGTATTCAGATGGCTTATTATATTACGTATAAAACGAGCATCGCG
The DNA here is from genome assembly GCF_003534205.1 of Listeria weihenstephanensis. NCBI lineage: Bacteria > Bacillati > Bacillota > Bacilli > Caryophanales > Listeriaceae > Paenilisteria > Paenilisteria weihenstephanensis. Next base: position 999,317 of record NZ_CP011102.1, read on the forward strand.
GATAAGCTAATTGTGGCGTCTTACCAAAACACGGCGACGTTAAAAGATGGGGCTCAGAATTTTGCGTCGTGGACGGGTACGGTGGCGATTCCGAGTGGTGGTAGCTACGTGACAAAAACGGGTGTGCAAAACGGGAAAAATATTGATTGGACGGCGAATATCAATGCTGGTCAGTCTACGATTTCCAACGCTACGATTGTGGATACGCCAACGAGTAACCAAGTGTTGATTCCATCGACATTCCATCTGTATAAAACGGTGATTGCGGCGAATGGCACGTTTACGCAAGGTGCCGAGTTGGTGCAGGGGCAGGATTATACGTTAGATATTACGACGAATAACACGACGGGGGCACAGACGTTTAAGATTACTTTTGCGAATAAGATTTCGTCGGCGTATATTTTGAAATATAGTTCGTTTATTGATGCGAATGATAAAGAAACGGTGAGCAATAGTATTAAGCTGGCCGGTAGCAATATTACAACGGAGCAGGTGGAGACGGCATCGGATATTGTCGTGAAAGTGACGGACGGTGGTGGTAGTGCAACTGGAGTTCGGGGCACGATTACGGTGACGAAGACGGATAGTGGAACGACACCGCTTGCTGGGTCTACGCTCGCGCTCTATGATTCGACGGGGACGGTTGTATTACGCTCGGGCGTTTCTGGTAGCAATGGTCAAGTTGTTTTTGGTGCTTTACGGTATGGGAATTACATTATAAAAGAGCTGGTTGCACCGACGGGTTATGTTATTTCGGATTCCTTGGAAACGGGGATGGCGGTGAATATCGCAGCAACGACAAAAGCGGTGACGGTGAAAAATGCGCTGTTTGTTGGTGAGGCGACGCTGACGAAATATCAAACGAGTACGACGACGGCTTTGGCTGGTGCGGTTTATCAGTTGAAAAAAGGCAGCGATGTGATTCAAGACAATTTGACAACAGATAGTAGCGGGAAAATTAAAGTGACGAATCTGACGGCGGGTAGTTATTCGTTTGTTGAGGTGACGCCGCCAACGGGTTATCAACTGAATACGACGCCGGTTCCGTTTACGATTGCGGCGAAACAGACGACGGCGGTTGCGGTGAGTGCCTATGATGCGTTGATTCCGGGTACGATTTCACTGACGAAAGAGGATAGTGTGACGCATATGCCGCTTGCTGGTGCGGTGTTTAAACTGCTAAACAGTGCGGGGACGACATTGCAATCGAATTTGACGACGAACATGCAAGGGAAGTTGGAGATTCCGAATTTGCCACTTGGAAATTATACATTGGTTGAAACGGCGGCACCGACGGATTACAAGTTGGACACGACGCCGATTCCGATCACGATTTCAAAAGCGACGGGGAGTACGAATAGTGTTGCTAAAACGGTGACGAATACGCTGAAAACGGGCGGGGTTACGTTGACGAAGAAGGATAAGAAATCGGGATTAACGCTTTCCGGCGCTGTTTTCTCCTTGCAAAAGAGTAATGGCGATGTGGTGCAGGCGAATTTGACGAGTGATGCGTCTGGGAAGGTGCATGTGACGAATTTAGCGCCTGGAACGTATCAGTTTGTGGAGACGGCGGCACCGACGGGTTATTATTTGGATAGTACGCCGATTCCGTTTACGATTGTGAAATCGCAGTTGCAGGAAGTGACGGTTAACGCGCTGGATAAGGTCATTCCAGGGACGGTTGTTTTGACGAAGGTTGATAATGTGAGTGGGGAAACGCTTGCTGGTGCGACTTTTAAATTAGTGGACGGGGATCAGAATGAGCTGGAAACGGGGCTTGTGACGGATGCGGCCGGTAAGTTGACGATCGCGGACCTTGATCCGGGAAATTATGCGTTAGTGGAAACGGGCGCGCCGACTGCGTATCAGCTGAATAGTACGCCGATTCCGTTTACGATTACGCTCGCGCAACAGGATGCTTTGCAGTTGACGGCGGAGAATACATTGAAGACGGGCGCGATGATGTTCCATAAGGTGGACAGTGTTCAGGCAGCGCAGAAATTGGCGGGCGCGAAATTTACGTTGACGGATAGTGCGACGGGAAATGTTGTGGATGCATCGCTTGAAGTGGACGCTAATGGAGATTTGTACATCGATGGCTTGGCGCCGGGTGAGTATGATTTGATGGAAACGAAGGCACCGATGCATTATCAGTTGCCAACGACGCCGTACCATTTTACGATTGTTAAAAATCAGACGACGGCGCTTGATGTGAATTATGCAAACGCGTTGATTAAGGGCAAGGCGCAGTTGACGAAACGGGATAGTGTGAATCCGCTGCTTACGATTCCGGATGCGACGTTTGATCTGTTGGATGCGGATGGTGACACGGTGCAGACGGGTTTGGTGACAGACGCGGACGGTGTGATCACGACGCAGGACTTGGCTCCGGGTTATTATATGTTTGTGGAAACGAGCGCGCCATTTGGCTATATTTTAGACGCGACACCAGTTCCGTTTACGATTGGGAAGTCACAAGTGGGTGCGGTGAAGGTGGACGGGAGTAACGTGCTTACGCCAGGTGATGTCATGTTGACGAAGTTAGATCAGAAAACGAATACGCCGATTTCCGGTGCGACTTTTAAAATGGTGGATAGCAATGGGGATTTGGTGCAGGAGGGCTTGGTTGGCGGTTCTGATGGTGTGATTCGGGTGAATGATTTGGCGCCGGGTGACTATCAGTTTATCGAGACGGCGGCACCGACTGGTTATTATTTAAACGCAACGCCGATTCCTTTTACAATTGCAAAAGGGCAGATAGAGCCTGTATCGGTGAGTGCTCTGAACAAAATTATACCGGGGACTGTGACGTTGTCGAAAACGGATGACGTGTCGGGAGAAGCTTTGCCGGGTGCGATTTACAAGCTTATGGATGGCGATAATAATGTGTTGCAGGAAGATTTGACGACGGATACGTTTGGTAAAATCACAATTCCGGACTTGGATCCTGGCGATTATGCTTTGCAGGAAACAACAGCGCCGCAATATTATCAATTGGATAGTACGGTGATTCCGTTTACGATTGTAAAAGCGCAACAGGAAGCGGTGCAGTTAGCGGCGACGAACACGCTGGAAACGGGTGCTGTGACATTGCATAAGACGGATGATGTGGATTCGGATGTGAATTTGGCGGGGGCGAAGTTCTCACTGAAATCGGTGACGACGGATACAGACCTTGGCGAAACGGTAGCGACGGATCAGGAGGGAAAACTCTCGATTGATAATTTGGCACCGGGGGATTATGAACTGATGGAAACGGTGGCACCAAAGGATTACCAACTGCCAACGACGCCGATTTCATTTACGATTGTCAAAGGACAACAGACGGCTTTGGCAATCTCATACACGAATACCTTATTAACTGGTAAGGCGATGTTGACGAAATCGGATAGCGTGAACCCACTGCTCATGATTGAAGGCACGACTTTTGATGTGAAAGATGCGCAAGGAAACGTGGTCCAATCGGGATTAGTGACGGATCAAGATGGTCAAATTACCACGAAAGATTTAGCGCCAGGTGCGTACACATTTGTCGAAACGGAGGCACCATTTGGCTATACGTTAGATGCGACGCCAATTCCGTTCACAATCGTTAAATCGCAACAAAATATTGCGAGTGTGACGGCGACGAATACGCTGACAAAAGGTGGCGCTATTTTAACGAAGCTCGATCAGAAAACAAGAACGCCGATTGCTGGTGCGACTTTTAAAGTGGTGGATAGCAATGGTGACCTTGTGCAGGACAGTCTGACTGGGAACGAAGATGGTCTTATCCATGTGAATGATTTGGCTCCAGGCGACTATCAATTTATTGAAACGGAGGCGCCAGTCGGTTATTATTTGGATGCAACACCAGTAGACTTTACAATTGTAAAAGGACAACAAGAGGCTGTGGCGGTTCAGGCGCTTAACAAGATTATTCCGGGTACTGTGTCGTTAGCTAAATTGGATAGTGTGTCAGGAGAAGCGTTGCCAGGAGCTGTGTTTAAGTTGACAGATAGTGAAGGCGCGACGCTACAAGAAAATTTGGTGACGGACGTATTTGGGAAGATAACGATACCGAATCTTGATCCAGGAGACTACATTTTGCAAGAAACCCAAGCACCAGAATTTTATCAGTTAGATAGCACACCAATACCGTTCACCATTGTAAAAGCGCAACCAGAAGGGCTGTATTTGGAGGCTGAGAACACACTTTTGACCGGGTCGATTCGGCTGCATAAAACGGATAATATCAACCCATCTAAGAGTTTGTTAGGTGCTAAATTTAAACTGAAATCGCTGGGCTTAAATATCTCGCTTGGAGAAACGGCTGCAACGGATGAAACCGGAGATATCTACATCGATAATCTAGCGCCGGGCGAATACGAATTGATGGAAATACAGGCACCAACGCACTACAAATTACCGACGATACCGCTCAAATTTACCGTGGTGAAAGGACAGCAACAAACTTTGACGATTAATTATGCGAATGAGCTTATACGCGGCAAAGCGATGCTATTGAAGGAAGATAGCGTCAATCGCGATAACCACTTGTTTGGGGCAGTTTTCAAGGTAGAGGATATGAATGGCAACGTTATTCAGAGCGATTTAACGACGAATTCAGATGGCGAAATGGAAACGGCTGATTTATTACCAGGCGACTATCAGTTTATCGAGACAAGCGCGCCGATTGGGTATGAGCTTGACCCAACGCCTGTAGCCTTCACGATTGTTCCATCGCAACAAGAGGAAGTCAAGGTAACGATGCCAAATACGCTTATCCCAGGTTCGGTTAAGTTGACGAAGACGGATAATGAGACGAAAGAACGGCTAGCAGGTGCCATTTTTGACTTATATACGGACGGTGGAACGCGCATCCAGGAAAATCTTGTGAGCAATAATTTGGGCGAGTTAGGTGCGACGGACTTAGCACCAGGCAATTATTATTTCCAAGAGAAGACAGCGCCAAAAGGTTATTTGTTGAATACCGCTAAAATACCGTTCACGATTGATGAAAACCAAATGGCAGTGAAAGAAGTAACATTTACCAATCAAAAAGATTTTGGTAGCATCATCGTTCATAAAGTTGATCGCGATGATAAGAAAATATCGTTAAAAGGCGCATCGTATAGCATTCTAGACGCGAATCAAAAAATCGTTGCCAAAGGAATCACGCAGGCAGATGGTAAAGTTCATTTCCCTAAATTGGTTCCAGGTACGTACTATGTCAAGGAAGTGAAGCCACCAAAAGGTTATACGATTGATCCGGCACCGAAGAAAGTAGCGATTCCAGAGCTTAGTACAGAGCCAATTACGGTTGTTGTAACCAACGCGAAGATTGTAGTGACACCGACGAATCCGGATCAACCGGGCACGCCAGACAAGCCGGATACCAATACACCAACACCGATGAATCATGGCAGCAATACAACGATAAAAACACCGATGGAAAATGGTAAGCAGACGTTGCCGCATACCGGTGATACAGATGAATGGCTGTACTTACTGGCTGGCGGGTTCATGATTTTTAGTACAACGATGGCAAGCATTCTTTATACGCGCAGAAAAAGATAAGTAGAACGTTGAAAAGCGTTGCTGTTCGGGGAGCTTCAGAAACTCCTTGAATAGCAACGCTTTTTCTTGCAACGTAAGATTATTCACCAAAAAATAACTTACAATTTGTGACTCCCTCCTGTATAATAGAAGTTCAGACTAAGAAGAAAACAGGAGGAAACGATGCATTTATTTTTTGCCTATAAATTGTTCTGGCTGAATTATGCAGAATTTAAAGGCCGATCAGTTAGATGGGAATTTTGGTTTGTTTTATTGTGGCACATCGCCATTTTTAGCATACTGCACGGAGTCACGCAATTGGGAAGTATTTTTGATTTATTAGGATTTGATAGTCATGTGGGCATTATCGTTGTTGCGGTTGCCAATGGTTTGTTGATGGGTTATGAACTAGCCATTATTGTCCCGCTTATTGCCTTGATTGTGAGGCGGCTTCACGATATGGATGTGACTGGTTGGGTTGCCCTTGTCGGACTTATTCCGGCGATTGGGGAAGGTTTGATTTTACTGCTTATGTGTGCAAAGTCGAGCCCCGGACCCAATAAATATGATGATGAAAAAACTAGTATCCATTGAGGAGCCTAGTTTTTATCTTTAGTTAAGGTGTTTTTCGCGATTTCGTGGTTTTTTGATTTGAAAATGGGGTTTTTCGGGTATAATGGGTAATATACTGTAAAAAATGAGGTGTTTGGGGATGCAGAGATATCAAGAGGAAGCGGATAAGGTATTAGAAGAGTTAGAAACTTCTGCGAAAACTGGGTTGACGACGGCTGAGGTTACGAAACGGTTGGAGCGGGATGGTTATAATGAGTTGAAAGACAAGTTACGGGATCCTTTATGGAAACTGTTTTTGGAGACGTTTAAGGATCCGATGGTGATTGTCTTGCTTGCAGCGGCGTTTGTGCAGATTTTGATTGGCGAGGTTGTGGAGTCACTGATTATTTTTGCGGTGCTGATTCTGAACTCGGTGATTAGTGTTGTGCAGACGAGGAAGGCGGAAGGGTCGCTTGATGCGCTGAAAGAGATGTCGGCACCCGCGGCTAAGGTGATCAGGAACGGTGAGAAGTTGACGATTGCTGCGCGGGAACTCGTTGTCGGCGATATTGTTTTGCTGGATGCTGGGGATTTTGTTCCGGCGGATGGGCGGATTTTTGAAAGTGGTTCGCTTAAAGTGGACGAGGGCATGTTGACGGGGGAATCGGAGGCGGTCGAAAAACATATTCGGGTGATTTCGGAGGACGTGGCGCTTGGGGATCGGAAAAACATGGTCTTCAGTGGCGCGCTGACGGTTTATGGTCGTGGTGCTTTTGTCGTGACTGGAACGGGTGGCGGTACGGAAATCGGAAAAATTGCTGGACTGCTTGAGAGTGCTGAGGCGAAACAGACGCCATTGCAACAAAAATTGGAGAGCTTTAGTAAGAAGCTGGGTGTCGGGATTTTGCTGTTGTGTATCTTGATTTTCGCGATTGAGGCTGGGCGTGTTTGGCTTGGCGGTGATGATGGAGATATGACGAAAGCGATTTTGAACGCGTTTATGTTTGCGGTGGCTGTGGCGGTTGCGGCGATTCCGGAGGCGCTGTCGTCGATTGTAACGATTGTGTTGTCGGTTGGGACGAACAAGATGGCAAAACGGCACGCGATTATTCGGAAGTTGCCGGCGGTTGAGACGCTTGGTTCGACGAGCGTGATTTGTACGGATAAAACGGGGACATTGACGCAAAATAAGATGACTGTCGTGGATTATTATTTGCCGGATGGAACGCAGGAAGTTTTCCCAGATACGCCAGATACGTGGTCGGAGGGTGAGCGACGTTTAATTCATATCGCGGTGCTTTGTAATGACTCGAATATTAATGAGGAGGGCCTCGAGCTTGGTGATCCGACCGAGGTTGCGCTGATCGCGTTTAGTAATAAGAATAATAAGAATTACAACGAGATTCGTGAGCGGTATATGCGCGAGGCAGAGATTCCGTTTGATTCGGAACGGAAGTTGATGTCGACGGTGCATACATTTGATGGGCAAAAAGCGATGCTGACAAAAGGTGGACCAGACGTCGTGTTTGCGCGCTGTAGCCAAGTATTTTTGGATGGCAAGGAGCAGCCGCTGACAGAAGAACTAAAAGCGACTTTGATGCAGGCCAACGAGGACTTTTCGAATCAGGCATTGCGCGTTTTGGCCTATGCTTACAAGCGCTTGGACGGTACGCAGACGGATGTTGATTTAGACGATGAGCATGATTTGGTGCTTGTTGGTTTGACGGCGATGATCGATCCGCCACGTGAAGCGGTTTATGCGGCGATTGAGGAGTCGAAAAAAGCGGGAATTCGGACTGTAATGATTACGGGTGACCACAAGACGACAGCGCAGGCCATTGGACGCGATATTGGCTTGATGGAGCCGGATGACATCGCGCTAACTGGGCAAGAGCTTGACGCTTTATCGGATCAGGAACTCGATGATAAATTGGAGCATATTTCTGTTTATGCACGTGTTTCTCCTGAAAATAAAATTCGAATCGTAAAAGCTTGGCAGAAAAAAGGCAAGGTGACTTCGATGACGGGTGATGGTGTCAATGATGCTCCAGCTTTGAAACAAGCGGATATTGGTGTGGCGATGGGAAGTGGGACCGATGTTGCCAAAGATGCTTCGGCGATGGTCTTGACGGATGACAACTTTGTATCCATTGTGAGCGCGGTGGAAGTCGGCCGTACGGTATTTGATAATATCAAAAAAGCAATTGCCTACTTGTTTGCAGGGAATTTAGGCGCGATTATTGCGATCCTTTTCGCACTCGTATTTGATTGGATTAATCCTTTCACAGCGCTACAACTTCTGTTTATCAATTTGGTCAATGACTCGTTACCAGCGATTGCTTTGGGAATGGAAAAAGCGGAGCCAGACGTGATGGAGCGCAAACCGCGGGATATTAAAGAGGGTATTTTTGCGGGTGGAACGATGCAGGCCGTGATTACGCGTGGTGTTTTGATCGGGGCTGCGGTTATTATTTCGCAGTACATCGGCTTACAACATTCACCTGAAATCAGTGTCGCAATGGCGTTTACAACGTTGATTCTAGCGCGTACTTTGCAAACTTTTGCGGCCCGTTCGAACAAACAAACAGCGTTCGAAGCAGGATTTTTCAGTAATAAATACGTGATTTATGCCGTTGGTGTGTGTTTCGTATTATATGGCGTGACCGTACTTCCCGGCGCGCGTGAAATCTTCTCGATTCCGGCATCATTTGGTTTAAGCGAGTGGGGAATCGCTGCAGGACTAGCACTTGGCGCAGTTATTTTGATGGAATTAGGTAAAATTGTGGGACGGATTGGAAAACGTAAAGAATCTTAATGTAGATAAAGAGTATGAGTCTGGGACATAACCAAGATAAATCGGCGGCAAGCGTTCGCACTCAGGGAGTTTGGCGGACTTCCAGTTCTCACATACACAAGTATGCTCCGCTTCTGGCTTCCACCAAACTCCCTGAGTACAAACGCTTTCGCTCGATTTGTTTAAAGCAAAATTTTTCGTCCTACCCGAAGAAAAGAGGCGCTTCTGCTTTATCTTGAGTTTTGTTTCAACCTTGTATTTTTTTGGATTACTAGTTTGCAAGGAAAGAGGATATTTGATATGATGAAAGCGAAAAGAGAGCCATGAGTCAAACACGACTCCCTTTAAGATTAGAGCCGTTTATGACGGTGGCGCAAGTAAATTCAGATCATAATAATCATCTATTACCCCGCCAAGAGTGAGTAGATGATTATTCTTTGTCCTTTTGCATTGCTTTCACAATGAAGACAATTAGGTCGATAAAGGAAACGATGAAACTTCCAAAACCGAGTATAAGTATCAAATAATATAGAACAAAAAAGTACATTGTACCTATTTTTATAGGCGTAATGTACTTTTTTATTTACATAAATTACGTGAGAAATTTATTCTTTCTCAAGCCAGGCGTTCATTCCACCAACGACATTTTCGCATTGGAAACCGCGAGCACTTAAATACTCGCATGCTTGTGTGGAGCGATTGCCAGAGTAACAAATGACGCTGTAAATCGTATTTGGATCAAGTTCATCCACGAAATTTGGCAGGCCAATTAATGGGATGTTGCGCACGCCTTCAATGTGAACGGCATTAAAATCTTCGGTATCGCGGACGTCGATAATGTTTGTAGCGGATCTGTTTTCTAGTTCTTCGACTGAAATTAGATTAAAACTCATATAAAAAACTCCTCTCGAATAGTTTTAGTTTAACGCATGAGAGAGCTTCGAAACAAGTTCTCTGCTTACCTGAAATAATAAATGAGATAGCTGATAATTCCGATGTGAAGTAGAATCGAAAACGGAACGAGTAACTTGAATTTCCATTTATGTGTTTTGTGGTGAAAGGTGTACATGCCGATCCAAGAACCGATGCCACCACCCAAAAAGGCGCAGAGTAATAGCGTGGCCTCAGGGATTCGCCATTGATGTTTCACGGCTTTACTTTTGTCGATAGCCATGGTCGAAAAGCCAATCACGTTCATCATTAAATAGTACGCTGAAGCGAGTAATATAAGCATAAATACCTCCCTAGTGAATTGGAAAAGCTTAAAAGTGCTAAATAACGGGTAACTGGTTATAATTATATCATATTAGAAATGAAGGGGAGGAATTAGACGATGATTCGAGATTATGCTACTTTTTTGGGGATGACGATTGTGAGGCCAGTGAAAACGAGCATGCAAGCAGAAAATAGACATGGGGCTTTCGGACTTGTTCATGTGTTGTTATTTGTTCTATGTTTGACATTCCAATATGGCTGGAACATGAAAGATGTGATTATTAATTCGCTGCAAGGGTTTCCTGTCATTCAGCGCGTGATTACGACAATTTTTGTGTCATCGGGGCAGGTTTTCTTCTACATACTTGTGATGATGTTACTGAATATCATGGTTGTCTGGCTTGCGGTACGTTATGTGATGGGAATTAAAGAGGTGACATTTTTCAAATGCGCGGCTGGAATTGGTGGCATGATGACGGTTCCACTCGTGATAATTATCCTTTCTCTATTCGCGACTTGGTGGGTTTCAACACTTGTTTCTGTTTTGCTTTGTATTGTGGCGCTCTTATTCTTACCTTTTGCGTTGATGTACTTTATTATTGGGCACTACGAAAAATCACGGGTGGATGTATATTGGATCAGTTTACTCGTCTTTATTTTAGTCGCGGTGATTACAATTGAAGGAATGGTTCTTCTTGTCCAAATTTTCACATCTAACATTCAGGCGTTGACACAAGAGATTCACCAAAACGCGGTACATTGGATCGAGGTGTTAAAAGCGAAGTTACCTAGATAAAGATTGCAAAACTATCAGAATTGACATACAATACTAACATAAATGATAACTTAGGGGGATATGACAAATGACAAAAGAAATAATTCATACAGATCAAGCACCAAAAGCGCTAGGACCATACTCGCAGGCGGTAAAAGTAAACGGTTTTATTTATGCATCGGGACAACTTGGAATTGATCCAGCAACGGGTGAAATGCTGGAAGGTGTGGAAGCACAAACAAAGCAAGCTTTCACGAACATTAAAGCAGTTCTAGAAGCGGGCGGATCGAGCCTTGATAAAATCGTTAAAACGACCGTCTTATTCAAAGATTTGGGTAATTTTATCGCGGTCAATGAAATCTATGCATCGTTTTTTGAAGGGGACTATCCAGCACGTAGCGCGTTTCAAGTCGCTAAATTGCCGAATGATGCGGATATTGAAATCGAAGTAATTGCAGAAGCGTAAATGAAAAAGCTAGGCGACACATAGACAGATGGGAGAGAAGAACATGGCAAACGCACCGTTTAGAGCAGATCAAGTAGGTAGTATTTTACGAACGGAGGCCCTTAAAAAGGCACGATTAGATTTTAAGGCTGGCGAAATAACAGCCGCTGAGTTACGACAAGTAGAGGACAACGAGATCAAGCATATCGTTCAGAAGCAGAAAGAAGCTGGCTTAAAGGCGGTGACAGACGGTGAGTTTCGCCGTGCTTGGTGGCATTTCGATTTTCTGGAGGGGCTTGACGGCGTGGAAGGATATGACGCTGAAAATGGCATCCAATTTGCGGCTGTTCAAACCAAGACGCATTCTGTTAAAATCGTAGCGCCTATCGATTTCTCCGACCATCCGATGCTGGCAGATTACCGATTTTTACATAGCGTTGTGGGGACGGATGCCGTTGCTAAAATGACGATTCCGAGCCCAGCGATGTTACATTATCGCGGTGATATCGAGTATTCGCCGTATTTAGAAGATAAAGCTTTGTTCTTGCATGATTTGGCACGAGCATACAAAAAAGCGATTCAGGCGTTCTACGATGAAGGTTGTCGTTATTTGCAGCTGGACGATACTTCTTGGAGTTATTTATGTTCTGACGCCGAGCGAGAAGTTGTTCGTGCGCGGGGCTTTGATCCCGATGAATTGCAGACGATTTATAAAGATTTGATCAATGAGGCGATTTCGGAAAAACCAGCGGATATGGTCATTACGATGCACATTTGTCGTGGAAACTTCCGTTCGACGTGGATTGCTTCTGGTGGCTATGAACCCGTTGCCGAGACACTTTTTGGCGGCTTGAATATTGATGGTTTTTTCTTGGAATATGACAACGATCGTTCTGGTGATTTCGCGCCATTACGTCATGTAAAACGTCCAGATTTGAAAATTGTACTCGGTTTGATTACCTCGAAAAATGGCGTTTTGGAAGATCCTGCGTTAATTAAAGCGCGAATCAAAGAAGCATCGGAATTTGTGCCACTTTCTCAGTTATGTTTGAGCCCGCAGTGTGGTTTTGCGTCTACCGAGGAAGGTAATATTTTAACCGAAGACGAACAATGGGCAAAGTTGGCTCACGTTGTTGCGATCGCGAAGGATATTTGGTCGGATAAATAAAAACAAAATAGAGAAAACCTTGAATTAGCGCCTTTTTTTCAAGGTTTTTTTGTATGCTTTACTAAACTTATCCGAAAAGGGTATTTCCAATAAGGTTACATTATGATAAAATCGAGTGTGGATTGGCTTTTTATAGCATTAAAAAAAGAACATAAATTTTATATACATAATCACATAAATGGGGAGGAAACAATGAAAAAGACAAGAATCTTATTTTTACTATTGTCATTTGTAGCTGTATTCGCGATGGTTGCGGGCAGCTTTGTACCAGTTGCGCACGCGGACGAAAAGAAAACGTATGAGATCGGGACGGACGAAACTTTTGCCCCGTTTGAATTTCAGAATAATAAAGGCGAATTAATCGGTATCGATATGGATATCTTAAAAGCCATTGCGAAAGACCAAGATTTCGATTATAAAGTGAAGCCACTCGGTTTTAATGCCGCGGTTCAGGCGCTTGCAAGTAATCAAGTAGACGGCGTTATCGCTGGGATGAGCATCACCGACGAACGCAAGCAGAAATTTGACTTCTCGGAGCCTTATTTTGAGTCAGGTATTGTGATGGCGATAAAAAAAGGCGACGATACGATCAAGTCGTATGAAGATTTGCGTGGCAAGAAGGTCGCGGTCAAAACGGGGACAGAAGGCTTCGAATTTGCCAATGCGAACAAAGATAAATATGGCTTTACGCTAGTGCCGTTCGATGATTCTGCGAGCATGTATGCGGATGTTAGAACTGGTAATTCAGCGGCTTGTTTCGATGACTATCCAGTGCTGGCTTATGGCGTCAAACAAGGAAACGGCCTCGCAATTGTAACCGAGAAAGAAAAAGGTAATTCTTACGGTTTCGCGGTAAATAAAGGCCAAAATAAAGAACTACTCGAAAAATTCAACGCTGGACTTGCGAATATTAAAGCAAACGGCGAGTATAAAAAAATTGTAGACACGTATATCGGAAGTGAAACAACACAAAAATCGTTCTGGGATCTTCTCGTAGAAAGCGCGCCAGCTTTATTACTCGGTCTGTGGTATACGATCAAATTAACCCTGATTTCACTTGTTTTTGCGGCAGCTTTAGGACTTGTATTCGGATTCCTAAAAGTGAGTCGTAGTAAAATTTTGAGAGGAATAGCAACGGTTTATGTCGATATTTTCCGTGGTATTCCGCTTATTGTACTAGCGTTCTTCGTTTACTTCGGTATTCCCGAGGCGCTAGGTTTCAAAATGGATGCTACCGTCGCGGCCGTTATTACCTTGAGCTTAAACGCAGGTGCTTATATTACCGAGATTATCCGAGGCGGAATCCAAGCAGTTGATAAAGGCCAAATGGAAGCTGGGCGTTCTCTAGGCTTACCATACGGCAAAACCATGATCAAAATCATACTTCCACAAGCGATACGCGTTATGATTCCGTCATTCATCAATCAGTTTGTCATCACGCTGAAAGATACGTCCATCATGAGTGTTATCGGTCTTGTCGAGCTAACCCAATCAGGAAAAATCATCATCGCGCGGACGTTTGAATCCTCCACTATTTGGTTGATTGTCGCGATCATGTACCTCATTGTCATCACGGCGTTAACGAAACTATCCAATGTGATGGAAAGGAGAGTTAATAATGACTAAACTCAAAGTAACCGATCTAAAGAAAAATTTTGGCACCAATGAAGTTTTAAAAGGGATCAATTTAGAAGTGGCGGAGGGCGAAGTAGTTTGCGTCATTGGCCCATCTGGATCTGGTAAGAGTACTTTTTTGCGGTGCATGAATCATCTAGAAGATATCACGGCAGGCGAGGTCGTTGTCGATGATTACAATATTACCGACAAGAAAACGGACATCAACAAAGTGCGCGAGAACATCGGTATGGTATTTCAGCACTTTAACCTATTTCCGCACATGTCCGTTTTAAAAAATATCACGCTCGCACCAACAGAGCTTAGCAAACAGTCCAAAGAAGATGCGAAAAAAGCTGGTATGGCACTCTTAACACGCGTTGGTCTGGCGGATAAAGCAGATGCAAAACCAAGTCAACTTTCCGGTGGACAAAAACAACGTGTCGCGATTGCACGAGCACTTGCGATGAATCCAGATATCATGCTTTTTGACGAGCCAACCTCGGCGCTTGATCCAGAAATGGTCGGCGAAGTTCTTGGCGTTATGAAGGATCTGGCCAAAGAAGGCATGACGATGATGGTTGTGACGCATGAGATGGGCTTTGCCAAAGAAGTTGGCGATCGCGTGATTTTCATGGACGGCGGTTACATTGTCGAAGAAGGTACGCCAGAAGAAGTTTTCGATCATCCGAAACATGAACGTACCATCAGCTTTTTAGAAAAAGTACTGTAAAAATAGAGAGAAACCGCTACGTGTTTGATGCGCTTAGCGGTTTATTTTTTTAGTTAGGCTACTTTTTTGATATGATGAAGGTGACAATGAGAAAGTGTGGGTTTAAGATGAAAAATATTCTTGTAGTAGATGATGATAAAAATATTCGCCAACTTGCGGGACATTATTTGCGGGCGGAGGGTTTTCATGTCGTAGAGGCTGGGAATGGTGTTGAGGCAGAGACGATACTTGAAACGCATCAAATACACGTCGCGGTGGTAGATGTGATGATGCCAGAAATGGATGGCTACGCGCTATGCCAGAAAATCCGTCAGAATCATGCGGAGATTCCGGTGATCATGCTAACTGCCAAAGATTCGTTGACGGATAAAGCGCGTGGTTTTGAGGCGGGAACCGATGATTATCTCACCAAGCCATTCGAACCGCAAGAATTAATTTTCCGAATCAGGGCGTTGCTTAGACGCTCCAACCAAGCGAGTGAAGTGAAAATTAAGATTGGGCGGATTATTATCGATCAGAAAAGTTACGGTATTACGATTGGGAAGCGTGAATTGATGATTCCGGTGAAAGAATTTGAGCTACTTTACCAGTTGGCGAGCTATCCTGGTCGCATTTTTACGAGGGAAGAGTTGATTGAGCGGATTTGGCATCGCGATTATGATGGGAGTGATAGAACGGTAGATGTTCATATTAAGCGGTTGCGAGATCATTTTGATGAAAAAATGGATGGCATTCGGATTACTACGGTGCGCGGCGTCGGTTATAAATTGGAGGAATTAACATGAAAACGCTATATTTCCGCATTATTATAACGATGTTTGTTGTTATTATCGCCAGCAGCCTGCTCGGTTTTGTGTTCGCGAATATTTACTATCAGACGAAGTTAAAACCATTTAATGATCAAAAAGTAACGAAGATGGCGCAGGAAATTCAAGGGTTTTATGAGGCAAACGATGAACTCGCGCTAAAAGATTATCTGGCCAATATCGGTGAGCTTGGTTATGAGCTATTTTTAACAGATGGGGCTAATCAATCGGCTTATTTCGGTGGTGAATTTCGGAAAAAAGAGCTACCGCAAGAAACCGTGCAACAAGTTTTGGATGGGAAAACGTATCATGGGATCGATCAATTTGATACAGGAATTTTTATCACCGGTTTTTTTGACAATGATATTAGGAATACGATTGGTGTACCGGTGACGAATGATGGAGAAACACAAGCCTTATTTGTGCGGCAAGATCCGGAGCAACAGTTTGGCGAGTTGCGAATTTTCTTTGCGATGATTCTGGTTTTCACCTCGATTATCAGCATTTTACTCGTTCTAATCAGCGGACGGTATATCGTTCATCCGATTGTGAAGCTGACGAATGCGACGAAAAAAATTCGAAAAGGCAACTACGATGTCGGTTTGCAAGTCAGGCGTAAAGACGAAATTGGGCAGCTTGCAGATTCCTTTTCCATCATGGTGAAGGAACTCGAAAAATCAGAAGCAGCGAGGCAGGAATTCGTCGCGAATGTGTCTCATGAACTGCAATCACCGCTAACTTCGATGAAAGGTTTTGCGACGTTGTTACGCTCGGAGACATTAACGAAAGACGAGCGCGCGAAGTATTTAGAGATTATGGCAGACGAAACGGCGCGATTATCCACGTTGACGAAACAACTCCTAACACTCGCTTCTTTGGATCAAGAAGTGGACCTACTCAAGCAGGAAACATTTGATTTAAAAGGACAATGGAAGCAGCTATTACAAATGACAGAGTGGAGTTGGCGCGAAAAGAGATTGACAATAGACATTGACTTGGCGGATATATCCTATAAAGGCGATGCGGAATTGTTATACCAAGCGTGGTCTAATTTGTTAGTAAACGCAATTAAATATACGCCACCAGAAGGCAAAATAACGATTCGCTTAACAGAAAATGAGACGGATATCATTGTGAAAGTAGCGGACAACGGGATTGGCATTCAGGCTGCGGATTTACCTGAAATTTTCACGCGCTTTTATAAAACCGATCAAACAAGGCCGCGGGTGGAAGGTTCTAGTGGGCTCGGTTTATCGATTACAAAGAAAATCATTGATCTACATCATGGAACAATAACGGTAGAAAGTGAGCTCGAAAAAGGAACGATCTTCACGATAAGACTACCGAAAAATTGAATTTGTAAAATTAGATTCACATTCCGTTTACAAAACTCCTCTAAACTAAGCGTATGAACTTAGATGGAGGAGTGAAACGGAATGTTTTTAGCATGGAGAGAATTACGACACGCAAAACTGCGGTATTTTTTAATTGGATTAATTATGGTGCTCATCGTTTGGTTGGTACTTTTTGTGTCGGGACTTGCGAATGGGTTGGCAAATGACAATGGTGCCGCGATTAACTCGAGTAAAGCGACATATTATGTATTACAAAAAGACTCGGATAATCGCTTAACTCGGTCGAATTTGACGGAGACACAAGCAGATAAAGTCACGGATCAGGTTGAGAAAACGGAGGCGACCAATTTAGGTGTCCAAATGGGGACAATCACGCCACCGACCAAGGATAAGAAAACAGATATTACTTATTTCGCGACAGACTTAGATAGTTTTATGAAACCTGATATAACAGAAGGAAACATGGCGAAAGCAAAAGATGAAGTTGTCGCGGATATTTCTTTGAAAGAATCAGGATATGAGCTAAATGACCAGGTTAAAGATAGTGCCACTGGCCAAAAATTCACGATTACTGGTTTTACGAAAGACAATACGTTTAGTCATTCTCCCGTTTTATTTACGAACTGGGACGGCTGGGATCTTGTTCACCAAACTAACAAGGGTGCAGAAGGAGCTTATACAGCTGTAGCGCTCCATATTTCAGAGAAAACGGCGGATAAATTGTCGCTCGGTAATCTAGAGTTAGCAACGAGCAAAGAAGTTCTACAGGGCATTCCTGGTTATTCAGAAGAACAAGGATCGCTACTCATGATGATCGCCTTCTTGTTCGTCATTGCCGCCTTCGTGTTAGCCGCATTTTTCTATGTCATCACGATTCAAAAAATAAACCAATTCGGTATTTTAAAGGCAGTTGGAGCAAGGACGGCATATCTCGGTCGCAGCATTGTGAGCCAAGTCATCTTATTATCCATCGTGAGCCTATTGATCGGAAACGCGCTAACCTTTGGACTTGCCGCGATATTACCTGCAAGCATGCCATTTGCGCTTAGTCCATTACTTGCTATCGGTTGTTCTGTTTTATTTTTGATCGTAACCGTTCTTGGTTCGTTGCTATCACTTTATCGCGTAGCTAAAATAGATGCACTAGAAGCAATTGGGAGGGCAAACTAATGACACTGAAAATGGAACATATTTATAAATCATATCAAGATGGTGACAAAGAAATTGAGGTTCTAAAAGACGTATCACTTGAGGTGGCACGCGGTGAATTCGTTGCGATCGTTGGCCCATCAGGCGCTGGGAAAAGTACATTCCTATCTATCGCGGGTGCATTACTTTCGCCGACATCCGGTGAGATCACGATTGGTGATGAACGACTTAGCTCGCTATCCAAGAAAGAGTTAGCAGATGCGAGGCTTCAGAAAATCGGCTTTATTTTTCAAGGCGCGAACTTGATTCCGTATTTGAACGTTCGCGACCAGTTGTTGGTCATCAGTGAACTTGCTGGGGAAAAATCAAAAACTAAAAAGGCTGCGGCGGATGAATTACTTGAAGAACTAGGTTTGGGTGCGCGCAAAAAAAATTATCCAGAAAGCTTATCGGGCGGTGAGAAACAACGCGTGGCGATTGCCAGAGCGCTGATGAATAATCCAGATGTTATTCTAGCGGATGAACCGACGGCGAGTCTTGATAAAGAGCGAGGACATGCCGTTGTCCAAATGATCGCCGATGAGGTGAAACGGAAAAATAAGGCAGCGATCATGGTGACGCATGACGAACGTGTTCTAGATCTAGTTGATCGCGTCATTCGCATTGAAGACGGCCGATTATATCCCGTATAAATAAAAAATATAAGCATTCTCTCGTTCCTCATTGGAATAAGAATGCTTATATTTCTTTTGGTTTATACGCTCCTGCTTTGTTTTCGTTGTTTTCGATCTTAAATCAAAACTTGCAAAAGGGCTTCTTTTCACACGCGGATCGAGTTTTCCTTCCCGAATCCATTTCTCACGTTGTTTTTGGGCATTTGATTTTGCCATATTGTATCACCTCATTCTCTATTATACACAAAATCCCTGAAATACGCTTTTTTTAGATAATTATTCGGGTCTAAACCGTTTTCATGCCTCAAAATGAAAAAATAATTCGTAAATAACAACTTTTTTTGGAAAAAGGGGTATTTTTGTCAGATGATTTGTGTTAAAGTGAACCTATAGAGAAAAATAAAAAAACGGGTTGTTTCTTAAAAAGCGATTGGAGTGATACCATTTGCAAGAGAATAAAGATGTATTAAATAAGGTAATCAAACAATTAGAGAAAAAAGGTATTTTTGTCGAGAAGACCAAATCCAGAAATGACATTTGGAGCAACTTACAAAAAAACCACTTAAGCGTTGTGAAATTAGGCGTACGTTAACTACATAGATTTGCTTCTGAGCACTGATACTTATGGGTATTGGTGTTTTTTTATTTATAAATGTCAAAAAATAGTCCGAATAAGACAGGATTTAGGAAATAGAGCTAGTTTGTCATGAATTAGTAATTAATTTTTGAGCCAATTGACACACACATTTTGAGCTAACTGGTGTATGATAGAAAGATAGATGTGTAGATGAAGAGAAATCATAGGAATTGGGTGAGTGCGAGCAATGAAAAAAGAGATTTTGAAGCAGCAAACGATTTATGTACATATGGATAATGTGATAAATAATGTTGTGACAAGCGGTATTACTTTTTGCGATTTTATGAATGGTGTGATGTCGCCACCTCAAAATATTTTATTGTTAAAGCACCAATTTCCAGAAGCTTCTTTTAATGCCCATACGTCTTTTCATTATACCGATGTGAAAGAGTTGCCTGAACTCCAAAAAGCGCCTGTTTCGCAGTATGACGATTTTTGTTGGGTGGATTTTGAAGATCTTGATTTAGTGAATCAGCTCACACCGCAAGAAGTCGCTGAATTACTTTATTTATCGCATACTGGACGGCATTTACGCTCGCCGTTTTATTATAAACTCCAAAATAATTTTGTCTATTTAACGAAGAATGATGGTCGCTATAACAAGGTTTATTATCGCAACCTGGATCAATTTTATAATGTATTAGGTTATGCGATTTGGAAGAATATGAATCAAATGACAAACGAGAAAATTGTACTTCCATTTATGAAGCGCAAGAAAATTGCGGATATACCAACAGATTTGCTCAAGAAGTTCGCTATTTACTTTAAAGAGGGCGCTTGTATTTCTTTTGATGATGCTGTGAAAACGCGTAATCAGATTGAAGTTCCGATCGGGCTTAATTTAAAAGATGATATGCAGGAGCTGCTTCGCTCGAATGAACTGATTGATTATGAGCACGTAGTTGCACATTTGATCTATGATATAAGGCAAAATGAATGGTCTGTTATTGATGGTTGACTGCTAAACTTTAAAAATCACGAAACTAGGGCTTTACGTTTGGTGATTTTTTTGATAGAATAAACTAATGATCGTTAGTTAGGAGTGGTTGGATGTCGAAATCACAGTTGAAAGAGGCGGCATTACCGTTATTTGCGGAGCAGGGCTATGAGGGCACGGCTTTATCGGAGATTGCGAAGGCAGTTGGAATTAAGACGCCGTCGATTTATGCCCATTTTGCGTCGAAGGAAGCCTTATTTATGGAGATATACCGCGATGTTATGAAGCACGAACTAGTGATGCTTGATGAAGTTGTAAAAGAGACACACAGTACGGTGCGTGAGGCGTTGCATGCGTTTTTCTATAAAGTCACGGATTTCAATGTGGACCCGCAGGTGAAGCGATTTTTTCAACGGGCGATTTTCTTTCCGCCGCAAGCCTTGGCCAAACAAATGCGTGAAGAGATGACGACCTATGAGGCGCTAACGTCGCAATCGATCGGCGCGATTTTAGTTCAAACGTTGGACAAAGCGCAACAGGAAAATTGGATTTATGTATTTTACTGCTTGCTCGATGGACTTAGTCTGGAGCATGAAATATACAGCAAAGAAGATTTTGAAAAACGGCGAGACGCAGCATGGAGCGCTTTAGAAGCTTTACTCGCTTAGAGAGGATGACCTTTCGGATACGTGTTTTGCGTATTTTCTATATTTTTGGGACAGCCCAATACAAATGAGGAGGAAAAAGTGATGGCATGGATTTATTTGGTGCTCGCTGGCCTGTCTGAAATTGTTTGGGCGTTTGGCTTGAAGGAAGCACATGGTTTTAGTAGGTTAGGATGGAGTTTACTCACGATTGCCTTTTTGATTGTCAGTTTCTATCTGTTTGCACGAGCGATGCGCAATATTCCAATTGGAACGGCGTACGCGGTCTTTACGGGGATTGGTGCGGCAGGGACGGCGATTATCGGGATGTTATTCTTAAATGAAACGACGAATATCTGGAAAATTGTTTCGCTGATCGTGTTGTTGACGGGAATTATCGGGTTGAAATTGGTCGATGGCGGTTCTAAGTCGGATGAAAAGGCGGGTGAATCGTGATGGCATGGATATTCTTATTAATTGCCGGCTTGTGTGAAATGGCATTTGTAGTCATGATGAAGCTTTCCGAAGGCTTTAAGAAATTAAATTATTCATTGTTGACGATTATATTTATGATCGCGAGTTTCTTCTTGCTTTCGATGGCACTAAAAACGATTCCAATCGGAACAGGCTACGCGATTTGGACAGGGATTGGCGCTGTCGGTTCCGTTGTCATGGGGATGCTACTTTTTAAAGAGAAGAAAAGCGCGCTTAAACTCTTGTTCATCACGCTGATCATCGCTGGTGTTATTGGCTTGAAGTTGACAAGTGGCGTTTGATTCTAGAGCACTGAGAAATTTTTCAGTGCTTTTTCTTTCTTTCGCGCAAAAACATGTTAAAATAGATTGTATTGATTTAGGTAAGTTATAACGGAGGGGTAACATGAAAACGAAATTAGTAGTTTTATATGGCGGAAAGTCGGCAGAACATGAGATTTCTTTACAGACGGCTTTTTCAGTGATAAACGCATTAGAATTTAATAAATTTGAGGTAAAGCCCATTTACATAACGAACGAGGGTGACTGGGTGCAAGGCCCGGATTTAACTGGAAAACTTGATTTTGTAGAGCAATTACGTTTCGAATCTAAAAATGCTTTGAAGCTGACAGACACGAAAGGTTCGGCATCGCACGGCTTGGCAGTTAGTCCAGCGGCATTGCGTGAAGAAGGCGACATGGACTCTATGGTTGTGTTCCCATTATTGCATGGACCAAACGGCGAAGATGGCACAGTTCAGGGCTTGCTTGAAGTTCTTAACCTTCCTTACGTTGGAGCTGGCGTTTTGGCTTCGGCCGCAGCGATGGATAAAATCGTGATGAAAATGGTATTCGCAGACGCTGGTATTCCGCAAGTTCCTGATGTTTCGGTTCGCGCGATTGAATGGCAAGAAACTGAGGACGCGATCGTTGAAAAAATCGAGGCGAAATTGGAATATCCCGTTTTTGTAAAACCTGCGAATCTTGGTTCGAGTGTTGGTATTAGTAAAGCGACAGACCGTGAAACGCTGATTGCAGCCATGGTCGAAGCGCTTCGTTATGACCGCCGAATTGTGGTGGAACAAGGCGTTGTAGCACGTGAGATCGAGATTGCAGTGCTTGGTAATGATGTACCTGCTTGTTCGGTTGCTGGCGAAATTATTCCAAAAGGTGCCGAAGCGGTTTTCTATGATTATCGGGCGAAGTATCAAGATAACGATACGGTGATGGCGATTCCAGCAGAGCTTGATCCCGCGATTTATGAACAATTGGTAGATTATGCTAAGCGCGCTTTTATCGGTCTCGCTGGTAGTGGGCTCGTACGCGCTGACTTTTTTGTAACGCAGGATAACCAGATTTTCTTAAATGAAGTCAACACAATGCCAGGATTCACGCCATACAGCATGTATCCGCTACTTTGGCAGGAAACAGGTTTGCCATATTCGGAGCTGATTGTGAAATTGGTTGAGCTTGCAAAAGAACGTCATGATGCGAAAAATAAATTGAAATATACATTAGAAGATTAATCGAGTTAGGAAAGCAGTGCCAAATGCGGACTGCTTTTTTCTCGGAATTTTGGAGGGTGAAAAATTGAAAAAAACGATAGCAGAAATTGCAGACATGATCCCAGTTTTAAATGACATAAGCGAGTGGGGCGACGTAGCCTTAACTGGAGTGTGTTTTGATACGCGTCAAATCAAGGCGGGGGACTTATTTGTTCCGTTCATCGGTGAATCCCGTGACGGGCACGCATTTGTGAAAGATGCACATGAGGCGGGAGCAAGTGCGGCATTCTGGCAAAAAGATGTGCCGAATCCTCCTGCTGGCGTTCCAGTTTTGATGGTGGAAGATACGTTGACGGCACTGCAAGACCTGGCAAAAGCATATTTACAAGAGGTGAATCCAAAAACAATCGCGATTACGGGAAGCAATGGTAAAACAACGACGAAAGACATTATGGCAGCAATCGCAGCATCGAAATATCGCGTACATAAAACCGGTGGGAATTTTAATAATCATATCGGTTTACCGTTCACGATTCTTAGCATGCCTAGGGATACAGAAGTTGCAGTACTTGAGATGGGCATGAATCATCGCCACGAAATCGAAGTCCTTACAAAAATTGTGAATCCAGATATCGCGCTAATTACTAACGTTGGTGAGGCTCATTTGGAGCATTTAGGATCACGTGAAGAGATCGCCAAAGCCAAAATGGAGATAACAGCAGGCTTGGCGTCCACTAGTTTATTAATTTATCCAAGTGAAGAGGAACTTCTGAAACCACTAATAACCGACCAATATCGCGTCGCAACTTTTGGTGAAAAAGGTGATTTACACCCGCTAATGATGCGTACAGAAATGGAAGGCACGTCCTTCACGACAAATGTGGCACCAGAGGTCGAAATTTTCGTGCCAATCGTTGGGGAGCATAACGTTTTCAATACAATGGCAGCGATGTTAGCGGCGAACGAACTCGGCATCTCAGCACTTGATGTAAAAGAAGCCTTAGCGAATATGGAACGCTCCAATAGCCGCTTAGAATGGCTGGTCGGAACAAAAGGTAGCGATATCTTAAACGATGCATACAATTCGAGTCCAACTGCGTTAATGGCTGTTTTGAAGACGTTTATGCATCTAGAAGCGCCGAATAAAAAGAAATTCGTCGTGGTAGCAGATATGCTAGAACTTGGCGAAGATGCAGATACGTTTCACTATAACGTCGGAAAATCCATCGAAAAAGGAAGCATCGATAAAGTTTTTGCATACGGAAATCATATCGAAGCTTTCGCAAAAGCTGCCACAGAAAAAATTGGTGAGGAAAACGTATTCTACTTCGAGACGAGAGAAGCCCTTAAAAACGAACTATTATCGCAAGTTACCGGAGACGAATACATTATGGTAAAAGGCTCTTATGGTATGGGATTAAAAGACATCGTAGCAGGGTTAACAACAATATAGGAGGATTAACATGAAAAAAATGCTATGGATAACCTGGATTTCGCTTTTCGCAGCATGTAGCTTTTTCGATATTATGTTATTAATGGATACTAGCTTTTCAGATATACTGGGAGCCCTATTCCTAGGTGCAGTACAATCACTCATCATCATGACTTTCATACTTCTCATTATTGTTCTCGTAAAATGGATCAAAAAATACACTACAAACTAATCTAAAAGTAGCTTTCGGCAATTTAAGTTGTTGCAAGCTGCTTTTTTATAAATGGTAAATTGCGTACCCACTTCATATGTATGCGCATACTCGGAAATAAAACAAAAATATCACACTTAAATCGAGTATATTCATTGAAAACACAAGGGATTCATGTTATGATGATTTGTGGAAGTTAATTAGGTTTTTAGTATAAGCCTACATTATTATTAGAGGGCTTTTTTATTTTTTGCGTAAGAGACTGTGGACTGAACCGATAGCTTGTCGGCTTTAGGTGTTTGCTCCCAGCCTCCATTATGTCGTGAATCATATGCTTGGTATATCCAAGCTTTTCTATTGCAGAAAAATGAAAAATGCGGGCGTTATTTCGAATGAAGAAAAGAACGAGCTTGCATTAACCAGATGAATTAAAACGATGAGTAAAGATGATGAAAATGAGAAAGTGCTCTCCCAAAAAAACTTATTTTTAAAGGAGAAATGACATTGACAAAGTTTTCGGAGTTCGGTTTAGATCCGCTAATTGTTAAATCAGTAAACAGAATGGGATTTGAGGAAGCTACCCCAATCCAAGAAAAAACAATTCCACTAGGTCTTTTAGGTAAAGATATTATTGGACAAGCACAAACAGGTACAGGTAAGACGGCAGCATTTGGTTTGCCACTTATCAACAAAATTGACACTAAAAAAACAGGTGTACAATCGCTAATTATCGCGCCAACACGTGAGCTTGCGATTCAAGTTTCAGAAGAGCTATATCGTTTAGCATCTGACAAACGCCTTCACGTTTTAGCAGTATACGGCGGTTCTGACATCAGTCGTCAAATCCGTTCATTAAAGAAAAATCCACAAATCGTTGTTGGTACGCCAGGACGTATTCTAGATCACATCAACCGTAAAACGTTGCGTCTAGAAAACGTGGAAACTTTAGTATTGGATGAAGCGGATGAAATGCTAAACATGGGATTCATCGATGATATCGAGTCGATCCTAAAAACAGTTCCAGACGATCGCCAAACGTTGCTATTCTCAGCAACAATGCCAAAACCAATCCAACGCATCGCAGAACGTTTCATGAAAAACCCAGAATTGGTACAAGTAAAAACAAAAGAAATGACAGCTCTATTGATCGAGCAATTCTTTGTGAAAGTGAACGAAAGAGAGAAATTTGATGTTCTTTCTAGACTTTTAGACGTACAAGCACCTGAACTTGCGATCGTATTTGGTCGTACAAAACGCCGTGTTGACGAAGTATCTCGCGCGCTTGACATGCGTGGCTATGTTGCGGAAGGTATTCATGGTGATTTGACCCAAGCGAAACGTATGAGCGTATTGCGTAAGTTTAAAGAAGGAAAAATCGATATCCTTGTTGCAACAGACGTAGCAGCACGTGGTCTAGATATTTCTGGTGTAACACACGTTTATAACTTCGATATTCCGCAAGATCCAGAGTCATATGTCCATCGTGTTGGACGTACTGGTCGTGCCGGTAAAGAAGGTATGGCAGTAACATTCGTATCACCACGTGAAATGGGTTACCTAAAAATCGTGGAAGATACTACGAAAAAACGCATGACACCACTTCAACCACCAACATGGGACGAAGCATTCGAAGGTCAATTGCGCGTAGCTACTGAAAAAATTAGCGATATCGTTCGCGAAGACAGCCTAGCTGACTATAAAGTAGTAGCAACGAAATTACTAGAAGAATACGATCCAACAGATATCGCAGCAGCAATGTTGAAACTGTTATCTAAAGAACCAGACCAAACACCAGTCCATATTTCCGAAGAACGTCCATTACCTCATCGTGGAGGCAAAGGCGGCGGCGGAAAAGGCAAAGGTGGCGGCGGCTATCGCGGAGGCGGTAAAGGCGGCTATCGTGGTGGCTCTGGCGGCGGTGGAGATCGCAAAGGCGGAGGCGGCGGTTATCGAGGCAAAGGCGGTTCAGGCGCTGGAAATGGCGGCGGCGGACGTCGTTACAGCAACGATCGTAAACCAAGCTCTGGCGGCGGCGGAAACAAAGGCGGCAGCGCTAAATAATAAATATCAAGTTCCGAATTGGTTGTTACTAACTGATTCGGAGCTTTTTGTTATGTTTCATTCTAAAATAGAGATTTTGAGTTAGAGATTAGATGAAATATGAAGCATAATATTTGGAATCGATATATTTATGTTTAGAAATATTATCTTTTGTAAAAGTTATATGATATACTTTTTGGAATAGAGTGATAACCTTTACTCCAATAAGTGAGTATTTAACTGGTATCAATGCGAAATATAAATAGATGGGAGAGATGATAGATGAGGCGTAAAACAATTTTATATGTAAGCGCTACGATACTTTTATTAGTGACTAGTGTATTTCTTATAATAGGAAAAACAGATAATAAAGTTGACGCTATTGCAGAACAAGAATCGGTGAACAATAATGAGGTTGTGAGGGCCGTTATAAATAGAGAATATCCGATATACGCTAATTTTAAGGAATTAGTAAACCATGCAGATACTATTTTTAAAGGTAAAGTAGAATCTTACGAAGACAAATTAATTGATACAACGGCGAAATGGAATCTTAAAGAATTGACGATGGAGGAGCGAGCCGCTGTAAGTTTAAATCAGAATGCTGATGATGGAACCTCTCCATGTCGTGTATTCCGAGTTAGAGTAATAACAGATTTTAAGGGAAATCATGAGGTTGGGGATATTGTGGAAGTGAAGCAAACTCATGGTAAGAAAAATGGCGTAGATTATTCGGAAGCTGGCGAAGTACTTCTTGAGACAGACAAAGAGTATTTACTTTTTCTGCAAGATTATGAAGGGACGCCCTCAAGTATTATTAATCCAACGCAAGGGTTATACGTAGAGGAAAACGGTGAGTATGTGGCACCAATGCAGGTTGATAATAGTGCTATTGCTGTGAATGAGGCGGAATTAGAAGCAATTGAAAAATAAAAAAAGAGCTTAGTATGATGAATGAGAGATGATAGAAACCTGCTCTCATCACAAGATACTAAGCTTTTTTCGTAGTTTAAATTTCCAGTTTCCGGCTTGCCATCCAGCGAATCATTTCTGGATCAGCGTGAGAGAAGAACTGGCTTTCTCCCTCATTTAACGTTGCGATTTTCTCTTTATCCGCGTCTGTTAGCTCAAAATCAAAGACATCGAGATTTTCCTGCATTCGTTCTGGTTTCACCGATTTTGCGAGGACAATAATACCTTGTTCCAGCAACCAGCGCGTAATGACTTGTGCGACAGATTTGCCGTATTTTTCACCGATTTTGACTAGTATTGGATTATGAAATATATCATTTTTTCCTTCCGCGAATGGCGCCCAGGCTTCTGGCATGATTCCTTCTGCTTTTAGCGCCGCGATGTTTTTCGTTTGTTGTTGGAATGGATTGATTTCGATTTGGTTGACTTGCGGTGTCACCGTATTGAATTCAGCTAAGTCGACGGCCTGATCTACTGCAAAATTGGAGACCCCGATTGCTCGAATTTTCCCTTGTACTTGCAATTCTTCCATAGCACGCCAAGCACCGTAAACATCGCTATAAGGTTGGTGAATTAGTAGCAAATCGATGTAGTCTAGACCAAGGCGTGTTAGTGAACGCTCAAATGAGGATAGAACACCTTCGTAGCTAACGTTTTCAACCCAAATTTTTGTTGTGATAAATAGTTCTTTGCGCGCGACGCCAGATTTAGCGATGCCACGACCAACCGCTTCTTCGTTCATGTAGCTTTGTGCGGTGTCAATGTGGCGATAGCCTGCTCTGATCGCTTCTTGTACAGCGGTTTCTGCTTGTTCTGGGTCCGTAATTTGATACGTTCCAAATCCTAGAATTGGTATTTCCACACCGTTATTCAATCTGACCATTTTCATACATAATTCCTCCTAAAAATAGTTAATCATGTTTTCTTTCCCATAGTTTTTCGATGTTCTCGGCATTTATTTCGCCCGTTTTAAACTTCGCGATATGTTCGTCGTACGTTTCGATTTTATAGACGAGTAGATCACGTACTTCGTTCATGTCCGCTAATTTACCGTCGAGCTCTTTCAGCTGATCTCGCAAAACTTGTTTTTGAGCTTCCTCGACATTTTGCGTTTCCCGTAATTGAGCGAGCGTGGCAAATTCGATGAGAGACTCCACGGATAACCCAGCTTTGCGTAAATTTTTCGCGAGGTAAATCCAATTTAAATCGCCTGTCGAATAATCTCGATAACCACTTGCATTGCGGCGAACAGGTGGGATAACGCCAACTCTTTCGTAATAACGCAATGTATCTACAGTTAAGTCAAACTTGTCGGCGGCTTGTTTAATATTCATCCTTCGTCACCTCCATCTAATGTTCTATTTTATTATAAACCTTGGAGTTAGCACCAAGGCAAGAGAAAATATAAATATATCATATATAGTTGACATTCTGGGGGGTGACCTGTAATATGTCATATATACAAGACAGAAAGGAACGGCTGATATGAATCATGTAAAGGAACATCGAAAACGGGAAAAGCTATCGCAGCTTGATTTGGCGAAGCAAATAGGTGTTGCGAGGCAGACGATTAACTTGATTGAAAATGATAAATATAATCCGTCGCTTGATTTATGTATCAGGCTCGCCAAAGCTTTGAACACAGATTTAAATACATTATTTTGGCTTGAGGAGGTCAGTGAGACATGAATTCTAAAGAAAAGTGGTTCAATTATTTTATCGGTATCGATACGAAACGTGATGAATATCAATCGCAAGAAATTAGACGTATCTTAGCGAATATGGCGCTAGTTTTGTGGATGAGTATCATGATTCTACAATTTATTCTGATGATTTTAGACCAAGTCAATCATGAAACAAGCGCTGGTACAATAGGTTTGTTCATCATTAATGTGACGATACCGATTTACTTCTATATCCAAATTGGGCGCCAAGGATTGAATGTTACGGAGTTTAACGATGCAGAGGAATTCCGAAGTTTCAAAAGAAGAGCACTATATCGTTCACTCATTGGAGGAGCTTTCTTAGGACTTGTTGCCTATTTTATCACAAGTATTATTTTACCACTGGTTATGCGGGAAGCCATTAATGCGCCAAATTTAAGAGATACGAAAGCTTGGTCGCGGCGGGAACCTTGGAGTGCTTCACCAACGAGCATTTCGCTATATCCTGCGCCGTGAAAATCTGCGGTATGGATGAGATTAATGCCAGCATCTAGGGCTGTATGGATTGTTTTGATGCTTTCTGCTCGGCTAGCGCTATCGGTTTTATTGGTCATGCGGCTCCAGCCTAGTCCTAGTCCTAATCGTGATATGTTTATTTCGTTTGTCATTGTAATGACCTCCATTCGTTATTTTAGCACAAGTGTACTAGTGGTGTTGACACGTTAGCACGTATGTACTAGAATGTCAATAGAGATACTTTTAAGAAAAGAGGAATGCCCGTGAAGAAGGATAGGCGAGAAGCTATTTTAGATATGGCTCAGGAATTGTTTAGTGAGAATGGTTATAATGATGTATCGATGCGAAATGTGGCGGATGCCCTCCAAATTAGTGTTGGTAATTTGACGTATTATTTTAAGCGAAAAGAAGATCTGATTGAGGCGGTTATTTTGGAGCAAAGTAAGGGATATCAGCTTCCAGAGACACCGCGGACATTGCTGGAATTGCATCAATTTTTCATTCAGGGGATCGTGCATCAGAAGAAGAATGATTATTTCTTCCGGTATTCGGATCAGCTGGCGCAAGTGAGCGATGAGATTTATCAGTTGCAAGTTCGGGTTTTAAAAACGCGTTTTGAGATGTTGCAGGAGAGTTTTGCAATATTGGAAAGCGCGGGTAATATGGAGAAAGAACAGTTGCCGGGCCAAATCGATGGCGTGGTTGAGCTGATAAACATGGTAAAGGTTTATTGGATGCCAGCGAGTGATCTTTACAATAGTTCGGCGATGAAGGAAAGTCCGCTGAATAGTTTGTGGGGCATTGTTTATCCGCTTTTGACGGAGCAGGGGAAACGAATTTTTAAAGAGGAAATCGAGCTGGAATTAGAATAAAAAATACCGCGAAATCTGAAGCCATGACGGCCGGATTTCGCGGTGTTTTTATTTATACAGTTTGTTCATGTAGTGTTGTCACTGGGAAGCGTTTGTTTTTTCTGATCGTTAGCGTCAGGATGAGCAGGGCGTTGAAAAGAATAATCAAGCCGACTAAAACCCATGCACTGACGACGAAAAGCTGGTTTCCAAGTCCAGATGAGATCGCTTGACGGAAGCCGTAAACGGAATGTGTCATCGGTAGGAATGGATTTAGTGCATTGAAGAATCCGTCTGTTAATGGCATTGGGAATGTACCGCCACTTGCTCCGAGTTGCAAGACGAGGATAACCATCGCAATGAAGCGACCAGGATTTCCGAGTGCCGTTGCCAAGAGCATAACGAGGAACATGAAGGTGAGCGATGTTAAAATGGAGATTAAGAAGAAGTCTCCCATATGTGCCACTTCTAAGCCTAGCGCTAACATGACGAAATCAAGAATCAATGCTTGTAAAATCGCGGCAACGAAGCCGATCGAGAATTTACTTAGCCACCATGATACGCCAGACGTCGGTGTCATGGATGGGCGACGGATTGGGAAGATAAAGTTGAATACCAATGCGCCGACGTATAAGCCAAGTGATAGTACGTAAGGTGCTAGACCGTGACCGTAGTTTGGTACGTTGCTTAGTTTTTTCTCGGTGAGATCGGTTGGTTGTGCGATCATATCGTACGTTTTTGATGAAGGATCGATTTTGCCAACTTCTGCTGCACCGTCTTTTAGTTTGGTTGCCAGTTCGCTTGTACCGTCGTTTAATTTCACGAGGTTGGAAGCGATTGTTCCAGAGCCTGTTGCTAGTTTGCCAGAGCCATCGCTGACTTGTGTTGCGCCAGTTGCAAGTGCGTTTGTACCGTTCACAAGTTCTGGTAAGCCACCTGCAAGTGTATTTGTGCCAGCTGCTAGTGCGGATGAGCCTGCAAGTAGGGCCGGGTTGTTTTGTGTTAATTGTGTGGCACCGTTGTTGGCTTGGTTGATGCCATTATTCACTGTACCTACGCCATTTGTATATGTTTGTAGGCCACTGTTTAAAGCGGTAGATCCTTCTGCAAGTTGCGATACGCCACCGACTAAGGCAGGAACGCTGTTGTTTAAGGTAGCTGTTCCAGATGCTAATTGATTGCTCCCAGATACGGCTGAATCAAGACCTGCTTTTAATTGTGCTGATCCTGCTAAAATTCCGTTGTTTGGCGCTGTAAATGCACCTCGGATCGTGTCGTAGCCTTGAATTGCTTTCACTGCAACTGGTAGGCCGGTAGATGCTTTGCTATTGAGTTCTGCAACGCCAGCTTTTAGTGTACCTAAGCTTCCAGCGACTGGTTGTAATTTGTTTTGTAAAATGTCTGCTGTACTCGATAGATTGTTACCGAGTTTTTGAGCGATTGCGACTTGTTGGCTAGCTTGTTGTGTCAGTTCTTTGCTAAGCGCGTCGGTAATTTCTTTTTGCTGTGCTGGTGTCAGGGTTTGGAATGCCGTTGTACTAGCGACAGCTGTGGTTGTGTTTTTGCCATTTGTTTGGATTGATTTTCCTAGATCTGTGATGGCGGATTCCATTGTTTGTAGGTTCGTTTGCAGTGTTTTCATCGAAGCGCTTAGATCTCCGCCTGCTTGTACAGAGGAGTTAATCGTGCTGATACCATCTTTCATGGCGTTTAGTCCAGTGGTTAGTTCTTTGACGTTAGAAGCGGTTGGAAGTCCGTCTGCTAGCTTATTGAGACCAGCATCCAGTTTTGTGCTGCCTGCTTGTAATTTTTGTAAACCGCTGTTCAAAGATTGTTGTCCGCTGTTTAATTCAGGGACTTTAGCGGCGAGCGTTCCTGTGCTAGCGTTTAGCGTGCTAAGGCCATCTGCGAGTTTACTACTGCCATCAAGTAAGGCGGGAGAATTCGCATTTAGTTTCGCTGTTCCGTCTTGCAATTTGCCAAGACCTGATTGGACTTGGGAAACGCCTGCTGTGTATTGACCGAGGGAACTGTTTAGTTTTCCAGCGCCATCATTTAATTTGCTCACGCCATCTGAAACGGTCGTACTTAGCGCTACATTGATTTTATTCGCGCCATCTGCGAGTTTCGGCGTGCTTTTCGCGAGTTCATTGAGTTTTTCGGTCAGCGTTTTACTGCCGTCTTTCAACTGAATCGTACCGTCATCGATTTTCTTAGAACCGTCAGCGGCTGTTTCCATGCCATTGCCAACTTTTGAAATTTGTGAAAAAATCGCTTTGGCATAGCTTTCCGTTACTTTTTTTGAAATTTTGGCGTTGACTGCTGATGCGCCTTGGCCGGTTACGACTTCCCCGATATAGTTTTGCGCGGGGTTGATTTCATAAGAAAGATTCATTTTTTTAGGCGTTGCATCAAGAACGGTAGAGGCATTTTTGGAAAAGTCTTTCGGAATCGTGATGACCATATAGTACTTGCCGTCTTTCAAACCTTCATTGGCAGTCTTCGCATCAAGGAAATTCCAGCCTAAATCGTTATTTTTCTTCAGTTCTTTGACGAGTTCATTCCCGACATCGAGCTCTTGGCCTTCGTAATTAGCCGCTTGGTCCTCATTGACGACAGCAACAGGAAGCTCACTTGTTTTGCCATACGGGTCCCAAACGGATTTTAGGAAAACGCCACCGTATAAAATCGGGATAAACATAATAACGATCGTCGAAACGAGCAGGATTTTGTTGTTTAAAAGTCGTTTCCATTCTTTTTTTAACATATTCATAAAACTCACTCTTTCTCCTTTTGATTGCTTAAATTCATTGTGTTCCAGTTAAGTACTGGTATTTCAGATTGTTCCATCGTGCGTTTCAGTAGGTCTGCGGCTGTTTGTTTGGATAAGTAGTCGCGAATAAGGTCATTGGCGCCGTTAAAAACATCGTGTAACACTGCTTCCCCTTTAGAAGTGTGCTCGCCATCGCGGAAAACTTTGTTAATCAAGCCTGTGTCTGGATAAATAGATATCGGGCCTTCCATCGATTCCACGACTTCTAGCAACGTAATCTGCTCCGGACTTTTCGCCAGTGAAAAACCGCCGTTATTGCCAGGCACGGATCGGATAATATTCTGGACAACGAGTTTGCGCATAATCTTTTTTAAATAAGAAGGAGACACTTGCAAATGCTCACTAATCGTGTCGGATGCTAGTGGGTTGTTATTATCTTGTGTGGATAATAGGACGATAATGCAAATGGCTTGCTCAACGCCTTTGGTTAACTGCATATGTTAAATTCACCTCGATTTCATTGTGGATATTCTTTGTCGATGATTGAAGTTAAAGAAAAAACTTCATCGTGGACAATTAAAGTCTATAATTGAATTTACACCCATTTACGAAAAAAAGCAAGCACTTTTTTCAAAGAAACCGTTTACTTCATAAAAAAAGTTGAAAAGTACGTATTATGAAGCGATATGGGGTTGATGTAGGGGACTTTTTAAGGTAACATGAATGAGAAAACGTAGTTCGAAACCATCCTACGTTAAAAAACTAAGGGAGCAATTATATAATGAAAATTAAAACGCTAACGGTAAATGCGATCGTTGCGGCACTTTATGTTGTCGTGACGCTGGTTGTAGCGCCTTTTGGGTTTACGAATATTCAATTTCGTTTGTCTGAAATGTTCAACCACTTAATCGTGTTCGATAAGAAGTACTTTTTTGGAATTGTGATCGGGGTGTTAATTGCGAACTTCTTCTCGCCACTGGGTTGGTATGACTGGGTGTTTGGGGTAGGGCAGTCCGCCATCTCGTTAGCCATTGTTATTTTGCTGAGTCGCTATGTTGCGAATGTGAAGGTCAGAATGGTTTTGACGACGCTCGTGTTCTCTGCGACAATGTTTATCATTGCTTGGGAATTGGCTGTAGTATTAAAATGGCCGTTTTTGTATACCTGGTTAACACTGGCTATCAGCGAATTCATCGTGCTAGCCATTGGTGCACCGATTATGTACTATATCAACAAACGTATCGATTTCAAAAAAATTATTAATTAACACGTAAAAAAGCATGATGACAGGTCGCAAAAAAATCGACTGTTATCATGCTTTTTATGATCCTTCTAGTGTTTGAACTAGCCAATCTTTCTTCTCTTCTATCAGATTGGTGAAGGGATCGGTTACTTTGTTTACGGTTGTAGCTTCGATATAATTCGTTTTTAAATAATCCGCCGTATCTTTTACATCAGGTATCGTTAGTACGATGCTTACGCCTAGTGCAATCAGGAAGCACAGTACGCCAAATCCGATTTTCTTCTTCATGCAAGCATTCCCTTCAGCAGTTGTTAAGTTACATACTATAGTAGGAAAGTGAAATGAATATGAAAAATCGAGAAGAGTTTTCTAAGAATCGCTTCTTCTAACGTTTGTGATGGCCGTTTCAGCGATCATTGGCATTACTTTTTGCTTGGGTTCTGATGTGGTTTTGATCGTTATTGGATAGGATTTGCTCACGCCTGATTTGTTTGTCACAGTAAGTATAAGTTGGTTCGTTGGGTTTAGGTTGTTGACAGTGAGTTCTTGAACGGTTGTGTACTCGGTTGACTTGTCATAGGTTGAACTACCGCGAACGCTTACTTTGGCATCTTCGTCTGTTGAGAACATAATCGTTGCTGTGTTTCCTGATACTAAAATATAAGGGTTTGACGCTGTATAGCTATCTATTTCAAACATTTCCACAAATTCATTGGCCGTTTTACTGGAGGTTACGGGTGAAGTCGTCGCTGCGCTGGCGGGTAAATGCATGTTTGTTGAGAAGAATAAAGTGAATAGTAATAGTCCTAAAAATCGTTTTTTCATACGGATTACCGCCTTTCTTTTCTCTAGTATAAAACGTAAAAATGAACAAATTGTGAATAAAGGGCGAAAAGAATAAGAAATGTTTGCTAGATGTTATATTATACACATGTAGGAGTAATCTGGATAACATTTTGCTTTCTTGACCAGATGAAAGCAGATAGATGGGGCTTTATCTTTCAAGGTTTTTCAAGTATCATTAAAAGAAAAAGGGGGACGTTTTGTGGAGCTCGAGAGTTTAGAAAAGAAGTTACCTGAGGAGATCAAAACAGTTTGGCGTCAAACGTACGCGATTACGCTTACATTGTTTTTACTCGTTTCTACAGGATTGGCAATTATGTTTTATTTCTTGGATGTTTCATTGTGGTGGAGTGCGATTGGCTATGGCGTGACGATTCTATATTTTATCCTAACATTCTTAGTTATCGTACCGTTTCGTTGGGCGAGGTGGAGTTATCAAATTAGACATGATGAGATTGAGATTCAGCACGGAATTATTTTTAGAAGTCGGGTGTTGATTCCAATGATTCGTGTGCAGCATGTAGAGACAGATCAAGGACCATTGCTTCGTCGACAAAAATTGGTTCGGGTGTCGATCTCAACGGCTGCGACTGTGCATCATATTGAAGCGGTGCGGGCGGAGGAGTCGGATACGTTGCGCCATCACATTTTAGAGCTTGTAAAGGTGGCGAAGGAAGATGTATGAAGATAGACGTTTACATCCAATCGCGCTGATTAAAGAACTGATTACGAATATTAGGCAAAGCATTATTCCTATTGCAGTCGTCATTTTCACGGTATTTCGAAACCTTAATGGAAAAGGAATTTTATCGTGGTGGATGTATCCGCTGCTTGTTCTCGCTTTAATTGTGATTTTGCTAGCGCCTGCTTTGATCAAATATTTTACGTACCGTTATCGTATGGATGATAAAGGGATCAGCGTGAAGTACGGGCTGTTTTTTAAGAAAAATATTTACATTCCGTATGAGCGAATTCAGACGGTACAGCAAAAACAATGGTTCTTTTATATGCCATTTCATGTCGTTCAAATCTTGATTGAGACGGCGGGTGGTGGAAAGGCCGAGGCGGATTTAAGCGCGGTTCCAGCAAGTGTGGCGCAGGAATTGAAGGATTTGCGTGCTGGTAAGATAGAGGAAATCGCGGAAGAAGACGGCGAAAAGGTCGATATGCCCGCGATAAAAGCGACGTTGGACGAGAAACCATTGCTCACTTTCGGACTCGAAGTGAAGGAATTATTGCTTATGGCAGTCACATCGGGCGGTGTTTTTGGGATTTTATTAATTATTTTGGCGTTCGGACAGCAGTTTCGTGACCTTATTCCAGAAGATTTCGTACAAGAACAATTCAACGCACTCGTGCATTATGGCGTGCTGATTATTGTCATTATCGCCATCATTGTATTGCTAATCCTTTGGGGCGCAGCGATTGTCGCCACCTTATTTAAGTACTTCCAGTTTAAATTGATGAAGTTTGAGGATCATATCGTGATTGAAAAAGGCTTATTACAAAGACAACACACCTCGATTTCTTTTGAGCGAATTCAGTCGATAAAATTGATTGAATCACCGCTACGTCAAATGCTGAAATTGGCTTCGGTACGTGTGGTGACAGCTGGGAGCTCTGGTGATGAGGAGCATTCGGGAGACATTTTAATTTTACCGATTGTGAAAAAAGCGAAGGCATTGGAGATTCTGCCGCAGTTTTTAGAGGATTATGAATTTCCTGTGGAGCAATTGGAACGTGCGCCGAAAACGAGTTTGCGACGGTTCTTCTTCATTAATATGATTTGGACGTTGCCGGTGATTCTAGTTTTGACTATTTTATATTTCCCGTGGGGGCTTTTTAGCTTGTTGTTATTGCCGATTTTTGCAGGGAAAGCATATGCTGCGTATCGGGCAACTGGATTTGGAACGACGGAGACGGAGCTTGTTTTGCAAGGACGTGGATTTATTTCTAAGCGGACGGATTTCATGTTGAAGCGCCGAGTGCAATCTGTGACGCATTCGCAGAGTATTTGGATGAGAAAAGGGCAAGTGGTTCATTTTTCTGTATTGTTGAAATCGGGACAAACGCATTTGCAGTCTTATGTTAGGTACATTGCCGAGCGCGATGCGAATGAACTCTATCGTTGGTACCAACCATCAAATAAGTGATTAATTAATCAGAGAAAGAAGGATTCCAATGAAAAAAATCGTAATTATTGGCGGCGGCTTAACGGGATTATCAGCAGCGCATTATCTGAATAAACAAGTGGATGGTGAAGCGGTGGATTGGCAGCTTTTTGAGGCGGATGATCATTTCGGTGGGAAATTCAATACGGTGCATCGCGATGGCTTTATTATTGAGAAGGGTCCGGACTCTTTTTTAGCGCGTAAACCTGCGGGAATGGCACTTGTCGAGGAGCTGGGACTTACCGATCAGTTAATAACGAACGCGACGGGAAAATCGTATATTTATCATGAAAAAGCGCTTCATCCGATTCCTGAGGGTTCGGTTATGGGAATCCCGACAGATATTCGTGCATTACTTGAGAGCGATTTGTTGACGGAGGATGGGAAAATTCGCGCGCTTGAGGAGTTAATGTTGGAGTCAAACGTGACGGATGCTGATCAGTCGATTGGGGACTTCTTCGAGTATCGCTTTGGCAAGGAGATGGTGGTGCGCTTGATTGAGCCACTGCTTGCGGGAATTTATGCAGGTAACATTTATGAAATGAGCTTGCGTGCGACTTTTCCACAATTCGAGCAGACGGCAAAAGAGCATCGGAGTTTGATGTACGGACTCAAAAGTCATCGGCCGGCAACGGTTAATACGACGGGAACGGCGAAAACGGTTGGTGCCTTTCGGACGCTTGATGGTGGACTGTCGACTTTGACGGATGCTCTCGTGGCGTCTCTTCCAGCAGAACGATTACACGCGTGTACAAAGGTAAAATCGATTGAGAGCACAACGGTCGTTTTGGAGAGTGGGGAACGGATTGTGGCGGATGCGATCATTATTGCTGCGACGCATGATGTTGTTTTGTCTCTTTTGGACGTGCCAGCCTTGCAACCATTAAAGGCGCAACCGATGACGAGTTTGGCGACAATTTCGCTAGCTTTTGATAAAGAGGCGGTACCGGAAATTCCTGAGGGAACGGGTTTCTTAGTTGCGCGAACGGGTGATTATCATATTACGGCGTGTACGTGGGTGCATGAAAAATGGCCACACATGGTACCAGATGGGAAAATTTTGTTGCGTGGTTTTCTTGGGAAAGCGGGTCAAGTTGGACTGCTAGATCAGACGGATCAGGAAATGGCGGATAAGGTGCAGGCGGATTTAAAGGAAATGATTGGCTTGCGCGGAAAACCGTTATTTTATGAAGTAAGTCGGATGAAGGAGGCAATGCCACAATATACGGTTGGGCATCAAGAACGCTTGAAGAAAGTGGAGGCGGACTTGAGGGAAAGTCATCCAACGGTGTTTTTGGCAGGAATGTCTTATCGTGGTGTTGGAATTCCTGATTGTATTGATGGCGGGAAAGAAGCGGCAAATGAGGCGCTTGCTTTGCTTGAAAAGGTGAGATCATGATTAAAGGGATTGGTCTTGATATGATTGATTTGGAGCGGGTCAAGCAAGTTTTGGAGCATAATCCGCGGTTTGTGGAACGTATTTTGACGGAAGAAGAGCAGGTGCTACTCGCAAAATATAGCGGTTCACGAAAAGTCGAATTTTTAGCTGGGCGTTTTTCGGCGAAAGAGGCGTATGCAAAGGCGAACGGGACTGGTTTTGGCAAGGAGCTTAGCTTCACGGATGTCGAGATTCTGACGTTGCCGAATGGTCGCCCGATTTTAACGAAACCGAAACGGCTCGATGAACAGGTTTTTGTGAGCATTACGCATACTGGTAGAAGTGCTGCGGCGCAAGTGATTATAGAAGATGTGGATCGGGGGAGAAAGGAATGGCAGTAGTTGGTTGGCACCGCCCGACGTGGGTGGAAATTGACCTGAGAGCGATTAAGGCTAATATTGAAAAGGAACGCGCGAACTTGCCAAATGATG
This sequence comes from Listeria weihenstephanensis, assembly GCF_003534205.1. Lineage (NCBI taxonomy): Bacteria > Bacillati > Bacillota > Bacilli > Caryophanales > Listeriaceae > Paenilisteria > Paenilisteria weihenstephanensis. Next base: position 1,038,915 of record NZ_CP011102.1, read on the forward strand.
TTTCTTTACTCGCGGTCGTGAAGGCGAATGCTTATGGACACGGTATTATTGAGGTTGCAAAAGCCGCGAAAGAAGCTGGTGCAAAAGGATTTTGTGTTGCGATTTTGGATGAGGCTTTGGCGCTTCGAGAAGCAGGATTCGATGATTTCATTCTTGTGATGGGAGCGGTATCTCGCAAGTTTGCCAAGCTTGTGGCGAGTCAGCGGATTTCGATTACGTTATTTGATGTAGAATGGCTCGTGGGGCTTGAAAAAATGGTGCCAGCGCTTCAAGTGCATGTCAAAGTGGATACGGGTATGGGTCGACTTGGCTTGCGTTCGATGGAAGCTGTACGGGAAATGGAGCGAGCGATCGCGTCACGTGATGATGTCGTTTTTGAAGGTGTTTTCACGCATTTTGCGACGGCCGATCAGTTGGACAAGGCGTATTTTGAAAAGCAATTAGGCTGTTTTCGTGAAGTAGTGGAGGCACTTGACACGCGTCCAGCGATAGTCCATTGTGCGAATAGCGCTGCGGGCATGCTTCAAGATCAATCTGGTTTCGATGCGGTTCGTTTTGGCATTTCGATGTATGGTTTGACGCCATCACCAGAAATTTTGCCAGTTTTGCCGTTCGAATTGCAGTCTGCGCTCTCGTTTTACACGGAAATGGTACAGGTCAAAGAGTTGGCGCCAGGCGATCACGTAAGCTATGGTGCAACGTATGAGGCGACAGAACAGGAATGGGTTGCAACGTTGCCAGTCGGGTATGCGGACGGATTTATTCGCGCTTATTCTGGATTCCAAGTATCGGTGGACGGTATTTTGATGCCAGTTATTGGTCGAGTTTGCATGGATCAGTGCATCATCAAATTACCTTATAAATATCCTGTTGGGACAAAAGTAACCCTGATTGGTGGACCGAACTCGGCGGACGTTGCAGCGCGCCATTTAAACACGATTAATTATGAAATTACGTGTTTGATTTCAGAACGCGTACCAAAAAAATACATTCGCTGAGGTTTTTTACGTGCATAGTTTTTGATTAGGAATTATAATGAGAAAGTACACATCGTATTTCCTAACGCTTAGGTATTATGACTAGCATACTAAGTAGGAAATCGGGTCTAATAGCGTATTTTTGTAGAAAATCACCTCGAAAAGCCTTTCAATCGCGCGTCTATAGTGTTACGATATACATGTTATAGAGTAATACACAGCTGGGGGTGTGACGCGTGTTAGAAAAGACAGACACGACAGAAATCTGGGTAGAAATGACGCAGCAAGTATTAGACGACTTAGATGAGGCTCGGGCAAAGGATAAAATGGGGCGGAGTGAAATGATTATGGAAGCAACGCAGCAATTTTTACGTCAAAGAAAAGCACGCGATTTGCATGACGAAATGGAACGTGGGTACACAGAAATGGCTTCGATTAATTTTTCGATTGCGTGTGAATGTACGCATGTCGAATCGGAAGCTGAGGATAAAAATATACAAGTTTTAGGAGGGTGAATGAGCCGATGGTGAAGCGTGGGGATGTTTACTACGCGGACTTGTCTCCTGTTGTTGGAAGTGAACAAGGGGGAATACGGCCTGTTCTCATCATTCAAAATGATATTGGCAATCGATTTAGTCCTACTGTCATCGTGGCGGCAATTACGGCAAAGATTTCTAAAGCCAAATTGCCGACTCACGTTGAGGCAGCTCGGAAACATGGTTTTGATCGCGATTCTGTTATATTACTTGAGCAGGTTCGAACGATTGATAAACAACGCTTGACGGATAAGATTACGCATTTAGATGATAATCTTATGAACAAAGTAAATCAGGCGTTAGAAATCAGTATGGGCTTAGTAGATTTTTAAAATTGCAAATATTTTTGAGTAGAGCCGATGTATCTCTTACATAATTAATTAGTGAATATGGCTTTACGAAGGAATGAAGAGGAACGGTACGTGTAAGTTTCGTGAAGATTCAGGAAAGACTAAAAGATTACATATATACAATACTTGAGTTTAGAATATAAATGTCTGACTTTTAAGTAACCGACATGAGAAAAGCTTCTTAGGCTGTGGCAAACCCCATTTTGCTCCCCCCCTTGCTTTTCTCATGTCTCTTTTTTTAGAGATAGACAGATGGGCCTCAAATGGCAAGAGAAAGAAAGGTTGGAAAGAGAGATATGTATAGAGATTTTTCAAATTTTATCCACACGAACAAAGACGTGTTGCTTCATAAATGGATGGATGAAATGAAGAAACAGGCGGATCCAGATATACTTCAAGTAACAAGTGATATCTTTTATGAGGATACGAGTCGTGAATTTTTAGATTTAATGGTGGGCAATGTCCTTGGAACAAAGGATGGTTCTTTCGATGAGAAGCTAGATAATTTTGCTGAAAAAGTGGTGCAACTTGGTTGGACGATCCGTTTCATAACAACAGGGCTGCGATTGTTCGGACTTCTCGTGTATACCGAAATGAAGCAACAAGGACTATTCACGACAAAAAAAGAAAATGCGGACGAAGATATTTACTATACTTTTGAAAAATGGTTATCGACGATGTACAGTGTTGTCGTGAATGCCTACGCGGATTCTTGGGAAAAGACGGCTTTAGTACAAAGAACGGCGTTACAAGAGTTATCGGCCCCATTGTTACCGATATTTGATGGTATTTCGGTGATGCCGTTGATTGGAACGATTGATACGGAACGCGCGAAACTCATCATGGAGAATTTATTGATTGGTGTCGTGAAAAATCGTTCGGACGTTGTTTTGATTGATATAACTGGTGTCCCAATCGTTGATACAATGGTGGCGCATCACATTATCCAAGCATCGGACGCAGTGAGACTGGTTGGTTGCCAAGCCATGCTGGTTGGAATTCGTCCAGAGATCGCACAGACGATTGTAAACCTTGGAATCGAGCTTGATCAAGTTATCACGACAAGCACGATGAAGAAGGGTATGGAAAAAGCGCTCGCGATGACACATAGAGAGATAGTGGAGAAGAAGGGGTGAAAGAATGGGAATTCCGATATTAAAATTGGGAGAATGTTTATTAATTTCCATCCAGAGTGAACTAGATGATCAGACGGCGATAGAATTTCAAGAGGATCTACTTGCTAAAATTCATGAGACTTCATCACGGGGTGTTGTGATCGATATTACCTCGATTGATTTCATTGATTCTTTTATTGCAAAAATTCTTGGAGATGTTGTCAGCATGTCCAGATTGATGGGCGCGACAGTGGTTGTAACGGGAATTCAGCCAGCAGTTGCGATTACGTTGATTGAGCTTGGAATTACATTTGAAGGTGTCCTTTCCGCGATGGATCTAGAAAGTGGTTTGGACAAATTAAAACAGGAATTGGGGGAATAGAGATGGAGTTCCAATCCTGTGTCAGAATAATAAATGAGTGGGACATTGTCGCCGCTCGCCAGTTGGGAAGAAAAATTTCTAAAGAAACGGGCTTCGGTACAGTGGATCAAGCGAGAATAACCACGGCCATAAGTGAGCTTGCGAGGAACATTTTTCTTTACGCGGGAACTGGAGAAATTTGTATCGAAAAAATGACAGGAACAGGAAAAGATGGACTTAAAATCATCGCTAGAGATAAAGGCCCGGGAATCGTTGATGTGAGACAAGTCATGCAAGATGGCTACACAACTTCGGGAGGTCTTGGCGCAGGTTTGCCAGGTGTGAAAAGGTTAATGGATACGTTTGATTTAGTATCGAGCGTAGAGGAAGGGAAACGAGGAACCATTATTACTACACAGAAATGGGTCCGATAGGGAGGACGCAAGATGGAGTCAAGGGAGATTAACGAATTTAAAGAGAAATATAGAGATATTATTTTGGGATACTTAGAAAGTCAAGACGAAGAAATACTTTATTCATGTGAAAAATTGACGCGCGAAGGTATGGAAAACGGTGTGTCACCAGAGGAAATCGTGAATTTGCACCGCGCTATATTGGAAGAGTACGATGCCAATTTACCAACGCATGTTTCGTCCTCATTTGATGTCTTGCTTGAAATGATGATGGGTTATGGTATGGCGCATATGGAACATTTAAGTTTGCGGACAGAACAGCAAGCATTACGTCGTGAGATTGCGCAAGCAGAGGATATGCAAAAAACAATGATGAAATCTGATATTCCGAATGTTGCCGGGCTTGAGGTTGGAGCAGTTAGCGTTCCGATGCGCCAAATGAGCGGTGATTTTTACAGCTTTACGAATGAAGGGGAAAATAAGATTAGCGTCACGCTTGCGGATGTGATTGGAAAAGGGATTCCGGCAGCGTTTAGTATGTCGATGCTAAAATATGCTTCAGATAACTACGGAGGTGATGCGAAAACGCCGAGTGAGATGCTGCAGAACTTGAACGAGGTTGCGGAGACGAATATTGATGATAACATGTTTATTACGATGTTTTATGGCTTGTACGACACGACAAATCATTTGTTTGAATTTGCATCAGCGGGTCATGAAGTGGGACTTTATTTTGATGCGCAGACGCAGAGTTTTACGGATTTATATGCGCGAGGCTTACCGCTTGGAATTGATCGCAATGCTACATATCGCGCTTTTGAAAAACAAGTTGCCAAGGATGATATGATTTTTATTATGTCAGATGGTGTGACAGAAACGAGAACGGCGGACGGTTTTATTGAGCGCGAGGATTTAATTACCGTTTTCAAAGATAGTATTGGCTTGGCACCACAAAAGTTAGTGAAGGAAGTGTATGATCGTCTTTGTAAACTGCAGGATTATGAGTTACGTGATGATTTTACATTAATTTGTTTGAAGAGGGTTTAGGTTGGCGGTATTTAGGGAATATACCCTGGATATACAAAATAGGTGAGGTGAAATGATGAATATCAAAGTAGAGATCAGAGAAACTGATAGTAATCATGCAAAGGTCGTTGTTGCTGGCGAAATTGATGCTTATACGGCACCAAAATTAAAAGAGGCGTTTGGCGAATATATGGAAAAAGAAAATTTCCGCGTCCAGATTGACTTAGCAGGTGTGAGTTACATGGACAGTACAGGTTTAGGCGTATTTGTTGGTTTATTCAAGAGTTTGCGTGCCAAAAATAGTGAATTAGAATTAGTAGGATGTTCAGACCGAATTTTCCGATTGTTTGAGATTACTGGTTTGACTGATATTATCGAAATCAAAAATGTAGAGGGTGAAATGAATGGCAACAATGTATGACACGATTGAACTTAAAATCCCAGCAAAACCTGAGTTTGTTAGCTTAGGTAGATTAGCAATTTCAGGCATTGCAAGTCGGAGCGGTTTTTCATTTGAAGCAATTGAAGATTTAAAAATTGCGATTAGTGAAGCGATTACGAATGCGGTAAAACATGCTTTTAAAGAAGGCGATACTGGCGAAATTCAGATCACTTTCTCCGTATATGAAGATAAGTTAGAAGTTCGTGTGGCAGATGAAGGTAAGAGCTTTGATTTAGAGAAGCGCAAGGCTGAAATCGGACCATATGAAGAAGAAACAGACGCAGATATGTTACGCGTTGGAGGCTTAGGACTATTTTTAATCGAAGCATTGATGGACGACGTGGAACTTCACTACGACAATGGTGTTTCGGTTGTGATGACTAAATATAAAGAGGAAAAGCAGGTGGAGGGGAATGCCAAAATTATCTCGACCTGAGGAACTAGCGGCAAGAGAAGAAGCCCGTGAAAAGGCCAAAGTGAAGGTCTACAAGTGGATTAGTGATTACCAAGAAACCGGCGATGAGGAAGCGCAGTATGAGCTTGTAGTTCACTATAAAAATTTGGTGGAATCCATTGCCCGCAAGTATTCTCAAGGTAAATCATTTCATGAAGATTTAGTGCAGGTCGGCAATATTGGCTTGCTTGGTGCTATTCGTCGTTATGATGCTACTTTTGGCAAGAGTTTCGAAGCTTTTGCGGTACCGACGATTGTTGGAGAAATCAAGCGTTTCTTGCGCGATAAAACGTGGAGCGTCCACGTTCCTCGCCGGATCAAAGAGCTTGGACCGAAGATTAAGAATGCTGTGGAGGAACTGACGCGCGAATTGCAATGCTCTCCGCAAATTAGTGATATCGCAGAATTTATCGGTGCAACGGAGGAAGAAATTCTAGAAGCGATGGAGATGGGGAAAAGCTATCAAGCCTTGTCGGTGGATCATTCCATTGAGGCCGATTCTGATGGAAGTACGATTACACTTCTTGACGTCGTTGGCGGTGATGATGATGGTTTTGAACGCGTGAATCAGCGGATGCTACTTGAAAAAGTGTTACCAGCTTTGGACGAACGCGAACAGAAAATTTTGCAATATACATTTATTGAGAACCGCAGTCAAAAAGAGACTGGCGATTTGTTGGATATTTCGCAGATGCACGTGTCTCGAATCCAGCGCCAGGCAATTAAGAAATTACGCGCAGCCTTGCAAGATGAGGATTTGGAGTAACATGGTAGCGATGGGGCAATCAGATATGGATACCCAACTCTACATTTTCCAACGCGCGAAACATTTACAGCGCCATTGCGGCGATCAAATTTTTATAAAAGAAGATGAATTCGGACTACTATGTGCTTTAGTGGATGGACTTGGAAGCGGGAAAGAGGCTGAGAGGGCCGCTAAAGCAGTAGTGGAGACAATTGATGCTAATAGCTCAAACGTCGCTTTAGAGGACATCGTAGCACGCTCTAACGCTGCTTTAGGCGGATTAAGAGGCGCAGCCATAGCCATTTGGCGAACCGACTGGGCCAAACAGACAATTACCTATTGCGGAATTGGAAACATTCGATTTTATTTACTAGGCCTTGATGACAAACTAGTCTATCCAATTTCATCAACAGGCTTCTTGTCTGGCCGGAAGCAAAAGATTCGAATACAAGAATTCACGTACAAACCAGGAACGACATTTTTGATGCATTCCGACGGTTTAGTACTTGCAGGAGTAAAGAAATATCTCCGCGCGATTACCTCAATTGAGACAACCGGCCACATGATAGAGAGTAACGTGGAAGACATACCAGAAGACGATGTGACATTTTTGGTGGGGAAATTGAAAAGCTGAAAAAGCCCGTTAGCCTCGACAGAAATTGTTAGGGGGCGCAGACAAATCCCTCTTTTGGATTTTTCGGAGGCACCGAAATTTCCGAGAGGCTGGCTTTTGAAGCTGGATCGATTGAAAAGCTGAAAAAGCCAGTTAGCCTCGACAGAAATTGTTAGGGGGCGCAGTGAAAACCCTCTTTTGGATTTTTCGGAGGCACCGAAAATTTCGAGAGGCTGGCTTTAGAAGCTGGATCGATTGAAAAGCTGAAACGGCTCGTACAGCTCCGAAAAAAACTGGAGCGCCCGCAGTAAAAATCCGCTTTTGATTTTTAAGGAGGACGAGAAGTTTTCGAGGAGCTAGCCGTTGAAGCTGGATCCAAAGGCGAGAAACCCGCCAACCTACCAAACCAAAAGATTCCACACTACTAGATATCCCAAACGTCTTCTAGAAATCTCGAACAACCACCAACCAAGAGATATCATCCTTTGCTGAACAACAAACCAACCCCAAAGCTCTAAAGAATCCCACAAGTGATTCTCTAGAGCTTTTCTAATCTCCCAAAAACCATCCAATCCCCACTCAAACATGAAATCCCACTACATTCTATGTTACACTAATAAAAGATGAATTTTATGGAGGCAAAGATAAACATGGAAGAAATATTAAAGCAAGTACATAAATCCCTACCATACCGCCCGAATCAGATCAACGCGGTAATCAACTTATTAAACGAAGGAAACACAGTACCATTTATCGCACGTTATCGGAAGGAAATGACTGGTAGCTTGGATGAGGTCGAGATTCGTAATATCGAGGAACGTTACGGGTATGTGGAAAAATTGGAGCAGCGAAAAGAAGAAATTTTACGATTGATAGAAGAACAAGGCAAACTAACCGAAGAACTAGCGGCAGCGATCACAAAAGCAGAGAAACACCAGGCGCTAGAGGACTTATATCGCCCGTACAAACAGAAGAAACGGACCAAAGCTACGATCGCTAAAGAAAAAGGATTAGAACCGTTTGCGACGTGGTTGCTTGGATTCCCGCAATCAGGCGACGTTATTGCAGAAGCGGCAAAATATATCTCGGCAGAACATGACGTTGCAACGACTGAGGATGTTCTACTCGGCGCTCATGAAATCATCGCGGAGGTTATTTCCGATGAACCGACTTACCGTAAGTGGATTCGCGAATTCACACGTAAATTCGGCATGATGCAATCTGTCGGCAAAAAGGTCGAATTGGATGAAAAATCGGTCTACGAAATGTACTATGATTACCAAGAATTGATCGGGAAAGTTGCGAGTCACCGCGTACTTGCCTTTAACCGTGGTGAAAAAGAGGACATTTTACGTGTTAGCGTAGTTGTTGATTCGACTAAAATCAGCGAGTATCTGCGTAAACAAGTCATCCAAAAATCAGGGTCTATCGCGGAATCCTATGTTGTAACAGCTATGGAAGACGCTTATAAACGATTTATTGGTCCAGCTATCGAGCGTGAGATTCGCGCGGAATTAACAGAATCGGCCGAGGAACAAGCGATTCATATTTTCGCGGAAAACTTGCGTAAATTACTTTTGCAACCGCCGTTAAAAGGAAAAATAATACTAGGACTTGATCCAGCATACCGAACAGGTTGTAAGTTAGCCTTGCTCGATGAAACGGGAAAAGTGTTGACGATTGATATAATTTACCCGCATCCGCCGCAAAATAAGAAGGACGATGCGAAACAAAAAGTATTGAAATTAATGAAAGAATATAATGTTGAAGTTGTAGCGATTGGAAATGGGACGGCATCGCGTGAGTCGGAACAATTTATTGCCGAACTGATCAAAGAGGAAAGCTTGCCTGCGTATTATTGTATCGTTAATGAGGCAGGAGCTAGTGTTTACTCGGCTAGTGATACCGCGCGTGAAGAATTCCCAGATTTCCAAGTGGAGCAGCGTAGTGCCGTTTCGATCGGTCGTCGTTTGCAAGATCCATTGGCAGAACTTGTAAAAATTGATCCTAAATCTGTGGGGGTTGGTCAGTATCAACATGATGTTGCGCAAAAACAATTGAATGATACCTTGACGTTTGTCGTGGAAACAGCGGTTAACCAAGTTGGTGTCAATGTGAACACAGCTTCGGCGTCCCTTTTGCAATATGTCGCGGGGTTAAACAAAACAGTTGCTGGAAACATTCGCAAATACCGCGAAGAAAATGGGCCGTTTGCAACGCGTAAAGAATTGAAAAAAGTACCTCGTCTCGGTGCGAAATCCTATGAACAAAGTATCGGATTTTTGCGTATTTTAGAAGGGAAACATCCACTTGACGCCACTGCAATTCATCCAGAAAGCTATGCGACTGCGGAGAAGATTGTCGTATCGGCAGGATTCAAATTAACGGATCTTGGTTCACAGGAACTCAAAACAGCATTGGAGAAGTTTAGCTTAACGGAAATGGCAGAGGAGCTTGAAGTCGGGAAAGAAACATTGCAAGATATTGTGGATTCCCTCGTGGCGCCAGGACGCGATTTGCGTGATGAGTTGGATGCACCACTTTTGAAGCAAGATGTTATTTCGATGGAAGATTTAAAAGCGGGGATGGAACTGCAAGGAACTGTGCGGAATGTCGTTGATTTCGGAGCGTTTGTGGATATTGGCGTGAAACAAGATGGCTTAGTGCATATTTCGAAGTTGAGCAATTCTTTCGTTCGTAAACCGATGGACGTTGTGTCGGTCGGCGATATTGTAACGGTTTGGGTCGATGACGTCGATAAGAAAAAAGGACGTATTTCACTAACGATGCTAAGCCCAGAACAAGGGAAGTAAGGCAATGATGACAGAACAGGAGCTGCAGCGGCATATGGAGAGCGTGTCGTTGCAATTTTTTCAGAAAACGTTCCAACACCAAGCCAAGTTTAATAATCGTCTGCGCACGACTGGTGGGCGTTATTTGTTGCAGAGTCATGATATTGAAATGAACCCGCGTTATTTGGAGAATTTCGGACTCGATTACTTTATCGGGATTATGAAACACGAACTTTGCCATTACCACCTTCACCTTGAGGGAAAAGGCTACCAGCACCGTGATGCGGATTTTCGGGAATTGCTTGCCAAAGTAGACGCCCCGCGGTTTTGCCATGCGATTCCAACCGCACAGAAAATGCATCGTTACACGTGTTTATCATGTCAAACGGAATTCTTGCGTAAGCGCCGTTTCGATGTGAACAAGTATCGTTGTGGTCGTTGTAATGGACGGCTTGCCTATACAAAAGAAGAAATTGTGAACAGGTAAAAAATTGTTTTGGCCAAATGATCAGATAAAGCTTGATTTTTTGTGTTTACCTGCTTATAATGTAAAGAGTCAGCAGAAACAAAATGACGCTATTCCACAGTAGCTCAGTTGGTAGAGCAATCGGCTGTTAACCGATCGGTCGCAAGTTCGAGTCTTGCCTGTGGAGTTCTTTTTATGCGCATGCCTTATGTATGCTGATGAATTAAATATGGGGAAGTACTCAAGTGGCTGAAGAGGTGCCCCTGCTAAGGGTATAGGTCGTTAACGCGGCGCGAGGGTTCAAATCCCTCCTTCTCCGCCATATTTATAAATCCAAAACGATGCTGTAGTTGCATCGTTTTTTTTAAGAAAATAATTTTTTTATAATAGGAATATTTTGGCTAAATTTAGCTACTTTTATTGTGAAATCGATCCGATATTATTTACATAGCAAAAAAGCAAGCAAGGCATGAAAAAAAGAAACCGTTCTATTTCTGAGCGGTTTCTTTTTTGGTTACTCTACGAAAAACTCGAATTTTGTCCATGGCTCCATGTAATCTAGTAAGAAAATTTCTTCTTCTAGAATGCGACCAACCACGTTCGTTTTCCCGCGATTCTCCATGTCTTTCAAAGCAATTTGTAATTCGCCTTTATATTGTCCGTATAGTTCATTTTCAATTAGAATATCGCCGCGCTTAATGTTTGGCGTGTACGTTGGTTTGAACTCTTCTTCGCGATATTTCACACGGGATTGTGTGGAACGAATGAAATAATCTGATACATCACCGCGATAGAAGTGGGGTTCTTCTGTTACAATTTTGCGTTCTAGAGGGGTTATTGTATCATTTAATGTGATTTTCAAGCCGAATTTCTCTGCTCGGAGGAGAGCGCTAAGTTGTGCCAGTTCTGCCTCGGAAGCGTAGGCGTTTGCTACAATAATGTCGTCGATGAGCTTTGTTGCAAGGAGGTGTTTTGCCTGGGTATCAATTGGTAAACCACGGTGCATCTCGAGCGTACATAAGCCTTCTGTCACAGGCCAAGGTCCGTAAGTCGCGTCATTTGAGTGTACAAAAGCCGCTGTTTGGATTTGAAACTGGCGGAATCGTTCGCTACATTTCACGAAATAATCATAGGAAAGCCCGGCATAACGATGCGGATAGAAATTATGCGATCCGATTAAATTATCGCGATTTGGCTGGAAATCAATGATGTTATTCAGGTAATTCGTGTCGTTACTCATATTAATCTCAATTTTGAGACCGTATGGATTGAAGGTCATCGCGGCTTCTTCACTGCCTGTAAAGCCCATATCTAAGCGAATTCCGTAAGCGCCAAGCTCGTGGAAAAAGGAAAGGTCATCATAAGAAATACCGAGCGCTTTGAAAATACGTGGCGAAATGTCAACGAGGACTTCCATGCCAAGCGAATTGGCGTGACCAATCGTTTCTTTAAATTCCTGTAAAATCTGATCTTTATCACCACTAACCGATAATAAACACGTAAAAACGCGTGTAAAACCATATTTATGAGCTAAACTGATGTAAGCTTTGTCTTTTTCGGGAGTTGTGTGTTCCGGATAAATTGAAATGCCAAGTTTATGCATGAATGATACCTTCTTTCTAATATTTTAATGGTGGATAAGTTACGTTGCCGAGAATCACATGTTCCCGCGCACCAGTTGCATTTGGAACGTTGGAGGGTCTGCGATGAAGTGTCTCATAACCGAGTAATCCGAACGCCACAGCTTCCTTGGCATCAGAGGAGTAGCCGATATCCTCTTGTGTTAATACCGCACATTTTCCATCTAAAAGTTCCGCTAAATAGCGAAGTAAGGTTTTATTATAACTCCCGCCGCCACTCACAATCACTTCATCAATCGTCATTTTTGGAAACACAAATTGTTCGTAATTAGAAACGATTGTTCTTGCGGTGAACATCGTCATCGTTGCGATTAGATCCTCCGCAGGCAAATGGCTATATGTAGTAAAAATATGATCCGTATATTCCTTGCCAAAAAGTTCGCGTCCAGTCGATTTAGGAATAGGCGCCTTGATAAACGGATTTTTCATACATTCTGCGAGCAAAGCCTGATTCACCGTGCCACTCTCTGCGATTTCACCACTTTCGTCATATCCTCGATTAAAAAGGCGCTGCATCAAGTCATCAATAATCATGTTTCCAGGCCCAGTATCAAACGCAAAAACCTGATCGAGCGTTGCGGCATGAGGTAACACTGTCACATTTCCAATCCCACCGATATTTTGCAATAAACGGTTTTTCTTTGGATCGCGATATAACAGCAATTCCGTGAAGGGAACGAGCGGCGCGCCTTGTCCACCAGCAGCCATATCCATTGTTCGGAAATTCGAAACGACCGTCGCGCCAGTCTCATAAGCAATGACAGCGGGTTCACCAATTTGTAATGTCGAAGCGGCGAAATCTCCCACCTGTTCTGGCTGATGAAAAATCGTTTGCCCGTGCGAGCCAATAACACCGAGTTCCGACGCGGAAATCCCATTTTTGCTACAAATCATTTTGACACATTCTGCGAAAAGCACACCTAGTTTAAAATTCAAACTACAAATAAGTCTGGAATCCGAACGCTCCATACTTAAGCTTTGGCGAATTTCATCCACGATACTTGCTTGAAAAGAAACCGTTTCAAAATCAATCAATTTTGTCGACACGTGGCCATCCGGTTCTGTGATATCAAGCAAAGCAATGTCCACACCATCGAGCGAAGTGCCCGACATAAGTCCAACTACATACGTCATTTTTCCAACCTCCCTAACTAAGATACATCAAAAAATAACAACTTGCTGTACAAACAAGCGTCACAACAGCCGTGAAAATAGTAGCTTGCTTCTTCGTCTTATAAAAACCGTGTTTCGCGAGCAAAATAAACGATAAACCAGCGCTACTGCCAATACTCGTAAGTAAAAATAAGCCGAAAGGGCGCGAAATCCCGAAACTAGTGAGGACGGGAAGGAAGATCAAGTTCGTCAAAATCGTAATCGCAAAAAATAAGAGGGCACTTTTATAATTGAATTTGATCCATTTACTATTTGTTTCCATTTCTAATAACCTCCTTTCCTAAAAAGACGAGACTGGGATAAAACTCAAGATAAAGCAAACTTTTAGAATGCAAACGCTTGTTGCCGGTTTATCAGGGGTAAATCCCAGGCTAATCCATTTTTAAGCCATATTTGGTTCGTTACTGTGTGTTTCTTCGTTTTCTTTTGCTTGTGCTTGTTCTTCATCTAGTAATTTTTGATCGTACATTTTGAAGAACGGAATGTAGATTAAGAACGATATTCCGATGTTGATGAAGACGAGTAGAACGGCTCGCCAATCACCGCCTGTAGCTAAGTACGCACCAATTGGGGCAGGTAACGTCCAAGGTGCCATGACATAGGTTGGGGTGATAAATCCGAGTGTTGTCGCGAAATATGAGATCGTCGTTGTAATTAGTGGAATCGTGATGAACGGGATAATTAACATCGGATTCAGCACGATTGGTACACCGAAAATAACGGGTTCGTTGATGTTGAATAGACTCGGAATGAGCGTTGTTTTACCAAGCGCTTTTGTATAGCTTGATTTCGAGAAAAATAGCATCGCCAGAACTAAGCCAAGCGTTGCCCCAGAGCCACCGATCCAGACGAACCATTGGAAAAATGTTTCCGGCGCAATATGTGGGATTGGCGTTCCAGCAGCGACAGCCTCGGCGTTAGAAGCAAGATAAACTTCCCAAACTGGTCTGGCAATCGCACCAATAACGGAAATTCCGTGAATCCCAAATGACCAGAAGAACGTGATCAAAAATACTGGAATCAGAACGCCGAGCAAACTATCTCCAGCTTTAACAATTGGTGCAACCGCTTTATCAACGAGCGAATGCACATCAATACCAAGAACAACCGTGATACATGTCATAAATAAAATAACGAAAGCGACAGGAATAAGTGCTTCGAACGACCGCGCAACACTTGGCGGCACCTGTTCAGGCATTTTAATCGTAATTTTGTACTTCTTACATAAACGCATGACTTCAACTGAAAAAATGGATACAATCATCGCCATGAATAAACCGTGACCGCCGAGATTGGCCATTGGCAATACAAAGCCGACTTTATCAAGTACGATCGGGGTCAACGTTAGTAAAAAGGAAGCCACCGCAATTTGTCCGCCCGAAAGTGGATCAAGTTTATAACTTTTTGCCAGATTGTAACCGATTCCAAAAGTAATGTAAAGCGACATAATAAACATCGTCATCCGATACGGAATCAATATTTCAAAAGCGTGTTCCTGGGCCCACTGATAAAGCGCTGTGCTCTCAGGTACAGGTGGAAAAGCGACGATTAAGAACATACTACCAACAATAATAAATGGTAGCGAGGAAACGACTCCGTCTCGAATCGCGCGTAAATGACGTTGTTCAGAAAGCTTCGCCATCGGTATCGACAAGTATTTCTCTAAAAAATCCATAAATCTCTGCATAATGACTCTCCCTTTTGTTTGATTGTTATGTAGAATCTCGCTGTATAATAAATACCTCCTTTATTAAAATAGTTCACAAAATGTATTTTAGTTCATTTGAAATAAAATGTCAACGTTTGCAAAATATATTTAAAAATTTATTTCAACGCTTTTGAAACATGAAAGGCGTTGCGGCACAATCGTTTAGCCGATGTTTAGCGAGTGTAAAATAACCTGATATAATTAATTTTTCTAATAAATTAAGTTGAAATCGTGTTTTGAAGATGATATATTGAATCCGTAATCGTCATTTGGAAAATTTTATAGAAATTGGCGATATAAAAGAGGAGGATGAAGATGAAAAAATGGGTGTCGACGTTACTCCTGCTTGTACTTAGTGTATCGGTTTTTGGGATCGCTGTACAGGCAGAGCAAACGACAGAAGGGCTTTACAAATTTGTGAAAAAGGGAGATGGAACATTTGGCTATGACACGAATACACCAGTGTTTTACTCTAACGGTTCAAGCGAACAAGTCATGATTCCAACAACGTATACGCAAGAAAAAGAGCAGTTCAAAAGCTCATGGGTAGCTACGATCAGTAATCTGAATTTCGCAAAGGCGGGATCTGAAGAGGCATTTCGCGCACAATATGATACGGTGTTAAATGATTTTGAAACGTGGAATATGAATGCGGTTATTTTTCAAATTCGACCGTTGCTTGATGCTTACTATCCATCCAAACTAAATCCATGGTCGGAATTTATTACAAGTGGTATACAGGGCGCAAATCCAGGTTACGATCCACTTGCCATTATGGTAGAAGAAACGCACAAAAGAGGCATGGAATATCACGCTTGGTTCAATCCATACCGCGTGACGAATACAAAAATGACGACGCCAAGCATTTTGGCAAAAATAGGTGCGACAAAAGAGGAAGCGCTTGCGATGACAATTCCAGAACAGATTGCTGCGTGGAACAAAGCGGGAATTTTGGCGGATAATAATTACGCTGTGTTGCATCCTCAGAACGTGTTGCGTTTTGACGAGAAACTTTTCTTGAATCCGGGCATTCCAGAAGTGCAGGATAATGTGGCAGAAACGATTAAGGAAGTTGTGACGAATTATGATGTCGATGCGATCCATTTTGACGACTATTTCTATCCATATCGCATTACAGTCGATGGCAAAAATGTCTTGTTTGGTGATTTGGATGAAGATGCGCAAACATTCGCGACATACGGTATTCCAAATGGCTATCCAGACACGAAAGAAGGCATTGACGATTGGCGCCGCGACAACATTACAACGTTGATCGATAAGGTGAAAAATACGATCGATACGCATAATGAAGCCAAGAAAACCGCCGTACAATTCGGCATCAGTCCATTCGGAATATGGGAACATAAAGCCAATAATCCGCTAGGTTCGAACACGCCAACCAGTTCTTCTCAGTCGTTCTCTCAAAGCATTTTTGCTGATACATATCAGTGGATTAAAGATGAGAAAATCGATTATATGACACCACAAATTTACTGGAGTTTTGACCAAGGTGCAGCGCCTTACGGGGAGCTTGCAAGGTGGTGGAGCAGGGCGGCAGAAGGGACACGCGTTCAAATCTACGTTGGCCATGCAAATTATAAACATGTCGGAAACGGCGGTTGGGAAGCGGCTTGGATGAACCCCGAGGAAATTCCGAATCAGATGCGTTTCAACCAGCTGCAAGACAAGATTTCAGGTAGCGTTTTGTTTAGTTATAATGATATCAAAAAGAGCGATATTGCGAGCCTTCCAGAAGCGCAAAAACCTCAGAACCAAGCGAAAAATGACGCGATTGATCTTTTGAAAAAGGATTATTTTGCGATTCCATCACTCGTTCCAAGTAAACCGTGGCTAGCGCATCAGGAAATTGCTGCACCAATTCAGGTCAAGCAAACGGCGGATACGTTAACTTGGGCAGATACAACAGCGAATTCTGCGCGTCATTACGTCGTGTATAAAGGAACCGGAACCGCGGAGGAAATCATAGCAAATCCAGCGAATATTGTGACGCGAGTTTGGCGCGGTGAAGCCCTAGAATTTAGCCTTCCGATTACCAAGCCAGGCACATACGTTGTGACAGCACTCGACGCCGCTAGCAATGAATCAACACCAGCTATCGCCCAAATAGCGGGTGCGGATGTAACCGTTTTGTATCAAGATGAAGACGGAAAAGAAATCGCGCCAACTGAGATATTGCGGGGGAATATTGGCGAGAATTTTGCGATTGAAATAAAGGCCGTTGCGGGGTATAAAGAGAGAGGTATGCAAGCTTCCGGCACGTTCACAGATAAAGCGCAGACGATCATTGTGAGCTATGAAAAAGAGGCGGATGAGGTTGCACCAACAGACCCAGAAGAAATTATTGTGACACCACCGAAGCCAGAAGTAAAGCCAAATAAACCAGCAGAAAAAGCACCAGAAGTTGAAAAAGTGACAGAAGAACCAGCGTCAAAATCGGTTGTTAAAAAAGATCTAGGAGCACTGCCAACAACTGGTGATACCTCCATGGATTTAGTCATTGTTTTTGGATTCATTCTGAGCGCAACTGGCGTTCTCATGTTGATTCGTTGGAGAAGAAAACAAGCTTAGCGTGATAAGTAGCGTCCCTGTTTAGGAGTAAGCAGGGACTTTTTTTAGAAATGTCGAAATAAGCATTGCATCTTTCACAGAGTATGCTATAATAAAAAAGTTGACTTAGAGCAACTGTAAAGAAAATAACATAAAGGCCCGTTGGTCAAGCGGTTAAGACACCGCCCTTTCACGGCGGTATCACGGGTTCGATTCCCGTACGGGTCATTTTTTGAACTATAGATTTTTCTATGGTTTTTTTATTTGGAATTAGTGGCATTTCAGGTCGTACTATCCGGTTGGTCACAATGAATTTTATTGCTGGGAACAGGTGAAACATGGTATGATATAGGTGGAGTAAAGAGAGGAGTGACTGACATGGCAACAGTTAGTATTGATAGGCAAATCACTTTGACAGCTGACGATATAGAGAAGCTAGATAAAGCAGTCCCTACCAATAAATTAAAGCAGGCGTTGAGTCCTGAGAGCAAGTCCGCAATGGCCAAAAGAAAAACTACAGAAAGAGTTGTGGCGAGTTGGATGAGAAAAGCATAGACAAGCAGTATGGGACAGAGCCCTTGACTAAGATAATTATGGATCTAATGAACGTAATAAAAGAGGAATCACCTGAAATAAATGGTAAAGCCGTTAAAAAAGAAGCTAAACGTCGCTTTATCAATAGGGTTGATTCTTCTTTTAATTGTATTAAGAACACAGATGTGGTCATTTTTTTAAGAGATAAGGCTTTTGATAGTGAGTTACACCACCTGACGAGGACATACCTTTACACGCTGAATGAAGAATGGCTGGGATTTTCAACGATATCCTTAAAAGTCCTTCAAATAGGTGCACTGGAATTAGCAGTGAAGAAGAAATTAATTGCAAGTAGTAAAAGTCCGAAGAATACCACAGAAATACCTGCTTATCTAGTAGCACAAGTAGCCAAGAATGATAGTTGTAGTATGGAGGAATTCTGTGCAAGCGATATGCTGACCCACGCGATACAAGAGATTGACAATGCTCGCGGTATAGTTGGTGGAAAGATAGTTATATTGGATAGCGTTAATGTTGATAAGGTGATAGAGAAATATGAATCATTTGGATTTATGAAGTATGGCGAATTATTTAATGGACCACAGTGGCTACAACCGATGTTTCTTGATATTAGTAAGCAGTAAGATACAGAAAAGTTCGTTGATGTAAGATGTTTTTCCGCTTGCGTATTTTGGTGTGGAGAAACATCTTATATTTGTAAAATAGAGGCTTGACAGTAGGTAATCACGTTAGGTATAATAGCCTTACGCGTGAAATTTAGATAAGGTGTATAAGCGCTAGATAAACGTGTTATAGAGCGGTCGTGGCGGAATCGGCAGACGCGCTAGGTTGAGGGCCTAGTGGGGTAAAACCCGTGGAGGTTCAAGTCCTCTCGGCCGCATCATTTTGGATTAAGAATACTGTAATATCAATAAGTTTGTGAGTCCTGCGCGTATACCAATTCCGCCACGACCGCAAGCTTTTTTGATAGGCTAAATGAGTCTCTGACCTAGTGGGTAAGTCTAGTGGGGAGGTCATTTTTTTTATGAGAAGAAGTAATCGATTAAGTGCAGAAGAGAAGGCAATCGTTTATCAAACGATTGTGCCTGACGATAATTTTGTATTAGAGGAATTTATACGATCAAGAAGGATTAGAAATGTACGGGAAACGACTATTAAGTACTATGTGGATGCAATTAATGTTCTCAAAAGAGATAGAAGTAATATTCATGTTGAGAAGGCTATCATGCATCTGTCGCAGAGAGACCTTGAGGACATGATTATGTATTGGAAAGGGTTTATGAGGATTAATACAATTAATAGCAAAATAAAGGCTATTAAGGCGTATTATAACTATCTTTATCAGCAAGGTTTTATAAAGGTAAACCCCTGTGAAAATTTTAGTTTATTAAGAGTCAGAGAAGAAATAAGAGAGACTTTAAATTCTGATGAAATTAAGAAAATAGCTAACCATTTCAAGAAAAAAGAAACGTTTAGTTCTTATCGAGATTTGGTTATTTTCCAATTGTTATTAGATACGGGAGTGCGTATTTCGGAAGCAGTTGGTATTAATATACAAGATATTCATAATGATTATATCGTTGTTGTCGAATCAAAAAATCTTAAGCAGAGAATAGTGTATATTTCGAAGGGAATGAAGGGGAAATTAGACTCCTATTTAAAAATACGAGGAGATATTTCACATACCAGAGTCTTTATTAATAGAGATCAGCTTCCATATAGTAAAAATACGTTTCAGCAGAATTTGAGAGGCGCTGGAAGATTCTGTGGTATACAAAAACAAGTAAGCCCTCACGTTTGTAGGAGGACTTACGCAAAAAATGCAATTTTAGCAGGTATGGATGCTTTTTCACTAGCTACTTTATTAGGGCACTCCTCCTTAGAGGTTACGAAACGATATGTTCAGATATGGGGAAATGATCTGAAAGGACAGTCCAAACTAAAAAAGGATTACAGTAATTTATTTTAAGTTTATCCAAAATGGAAAAGCAGAAATTTTTATATAGCCATAAAAATGGTGTATACAAAGATTTCTGCTTATTTTTATTATGTCTATTCTTTAATAACCTGTTTCACGGCACGAAGAAATCCACGTCTGTTATTTATTTCATCAATGGTAGCTTCATAAACCGTTATTGACTCCTCGTCTTTTGTAACTTTAGGGACTTCAAACTTATCAAATTTATTTCGTTCTACAAGAATACTTTTCCCCTCATTCTCATTGTAATAACTGATGCGGTCAATTTTTGCATTAGGTGAGTTTGATGCAAGTAAGGCAAAAGGATTATTATTTAACTCACCATCATCACTAGCTTTGATATGGAGGAAGTTAGTGTTTTTGTCCTCAGTATTCCAATAGTTTAGAAGATCTGAATTGAACTGTTTATCTTTTGAAATCTTGTCACCTTGTAGTACATGACGAGTATTTAAGTTACTAACTTTCAGTTCAAGAACACGAGAATGTTCAAAGAATTTTAGGAAAACTTCGTTCCCAGCAGGTATATTTACAACAATTGGTATGAAGTCGGTTTTAAAGATAGTTTTACATGCTTCAGTAAGGATAGTGTTAATTCTACTGTATGCAATACCAGTGTTCAAATTTTTTTGAGAATAGTTTCTATTTTGTATAAGCAAAGTATTCGACGAAAAATCTAGTGCAAAAATAGTTCTTTCAAAGGGTTCAATGCCATCTATAGGAACCCACTGCTTATTTTTAATTGTATTTGATGAAGCTACATATTCCTGACCCAAGCTACCCATCAAGACTCCACGTTCATAAAAAACATCATTGTTGATTAAATAACGTAAATTATGACCTGCATCAAAAACATCTAACTTGTTTAAATGGTTTACAAGATGCTCTTCCTTTCCATTAGGTTTTAAATCTGAATACAAATCATAAATCTTAAAATTCATAAATGTCCCACCTCCATATGTGATAAATCTATGATACCATATTTATACACAATGATAAAGCGCTTTCTAACGAATTATTTGGAAGACATTTTTTTATATATAGTAGCTTTAGGAACACCCGTAGCCTTTACAATATCTGAAACAGACAAGTTGTTTGAATCTCTATTATTCATCAAATGTAAAGCTTGTTTAATGTTTTCTTCTGGTTGTCCTTTACGACCTAACTTTTTCCCAGCTTGTTGAGCTCTTATTTTCCCTTCAGTCGTCCGATTGACAATCATATCTCTTTCAAATTCGGCAAAAGCACCTAGAACATTAAATAATAGTTTCTGCATAGGATTGCTCTCAGCATCTGCACTAAAGGTCATATTATTATCTATAAAAACAACAGTTACTCCTTTTTCGAAAAATTCATTCATTACATTATTTAAATCAATTATAGATCGTGCTAAACGGTCTATTTTTGTGATATAAACAATATCGCCTTCACGTGAATTTTTGATTAAATCTTTTAAAGCTTCTCGGTTTCTTGTAGTGGTACCTGTTTTCTTTTCAATATATAAATAATCTTCAGCGATGCCCTGTTTAAGCAATTTTTCTTTCTGAGTTTCTAAATCTTGTCCTACAGTGCTCACCCGAGCGTAACCCAATTTCATAATAACAATCTCCTGTCTATAATACACAATAATCTATACTTTTATTATAGACTATCTATTAGACCAATATCAAGTGGAAAACAGACTATTTAGTGACATAAAATTTAGTGTCTCGATTTTAAGATATATAGACTGCATGGTTATAAATATTTTTTCAAAAACAACCAACCTAAAGGAGAAAAATAATTAATTTAATGAGAGCAAATAGCGCTGTAGTATATTGGTTACAAAGATCACATATCTGTTTCATTTAGCTAGTGAGTAAATGAAATAATCTAGAATTGATAGCAAATTATTTCATTTATATTTTTTCAAACTAGTTAGTGTATAAAAACTAGAATAATTAGAATGTAGTTAAGATGAAAAAATCACTAAATGAAACACCTGTAGTTACTGGTATGAGAGGGTTTACGGGATTTTTTTGTGGAATTTCAAATGCAAATTAATTCTAAGCCTTTTATAAAATTACTGTAAAAAAAACACAAGGGGTGGAGTATGAACATGGATTATTCAGATAAATACGGTTGAGAAACAACGGGGTGGGTTAAATAAAAGATAGTATCCATTCAAAGCTAGAGATGATCTGAATGGATACTATTTTACCAAAGTTTATTTATCTTGATTGCTGTAAATAACTGCGACTCTGTGATGGGTGCTATTGAAATTTTTTCTAAATCTTGTTAATATCATTTCTTTTGTATCAGCATTTAAATAATCGATATGAACATCATAATCATTTGCAAGTTGTAATTCAAGGCATTTTACTCTTTCTGTTGCTTTGGAAGAGCGGGGGTTTTTATTGGACTGAATTGCTAATTCAACAGCTAAATCTTTCAATAACATACATCCATTATTTTTCTTTATCAAGATTTCTAATATAATTTTGATATTACTAGACGTTTTTTTAGTGTCATATTCCTGTGGATAAATATCTTTATTCGAAAATGAGCCCTCCAAGTATATACTTTCTTTGTAAGAAATATGTTTGCTCTTTCTAGAATTATAAGTCTTAATCCCAGAATTTATGCGTTCTATATCAAAAGTATTAAATTGTAAGAGGTTATTATGCCTGACACTTCTGTTAAGATTATGGGACTGCTCTTTAACCGTGTTTTTAGTGCGATCTCTTATCTGATCAGACATATCACAGTATGATTTTTTTGTAATTAGCCCCAACTCAGCTAGTAAATTTATTTTTTTCCTGATACCTTTGGGATCATTTGCTCCTGAAAAATTTAATTCACGCATTTTCTTTTGAATAACCTGAGTAGATGCGAATATTGCTGTTTCTGAGCCACTATGGCATAATGATTTCTCTGGTAGGAAGTCATATCCTAACTCAATAAGGCATTGAAAAAGAGGTTCAAGTCTATGTTTCGAAAAAATTTTATTTAACTGAGAATCAGTCGAATTCAACTCGCTATTAACATCACTATAAATATTGTCAATATGAGTAATAAATTTTTTTTGATATGCATTTTTCATGTCTTTTTTTGTAATCTCTTCGAAAAAATTTAATAACTCCGATTTATTTTTAAAAGCACCTATACGTTTAATGAGTTGTAATAAATTAAGAGTCTCGTTTAAAGAAAAGCTCTTGTAAAACTGCCTATTATTGTTGCTATGGTTGAAAATTGAGGCACTCTTATTACTTTCAACATGTAAGATATCAATAAAGCTATTCCGTTCATTGTCTTTAATGCCTAGTAATAGTGACATGGATAAACAATCAACCTTTTCCTCTAAAGTTATTTTCGAATCTAAATCTTTGTTGATAATATATAAAGGCCCATGCTTTTTTTCTAGTAATAATAATAATGCTTTAGGGTCATTATTTCTAATTAATTGGCACTCTTCAGTGTATAGATTGAGAGAGGGGGCATCCCTGTGTGCCTGAGGGGAAGTAATCTTGTGTACGATCACCCTTTTAGGTGCTATTTCCTCTATATTTTTAGCAATATCGAGTACAAGTAGATTTTCAAAATTTATTTCTGTTCCAGATAAACCGCCAAAAAAAGGAAGGGTTAGATTATTAGTACATTTATCAGGAGAAAATATTTTATATTCATGTAGTAATTCTGTATATATGTTTTCATAGTCTTCTTTTGAATGTATAGTGTCAGCTAAAATGAAAATAATTCTTACCCTTGGACACGTTTCTGTACTACTAAAAGTAAAATAAATAAAACAAGCGTTTTTTTGTGTAAACTCAAATTGTTTTAATTTATTGGTTAGATTAGCATCTTTTTCAGGATTATCAAAGTCTAAAGCTATAATTTTTGTTGATAAGAAGTTATTTGACTTTCTGCTTCCTCGTTCTTTAAGTAAGAATGGAAGAAATGTATGTCCGGTAGTCACCAATTGAAAAAAATTTTGAATAGTTACAAATTCTGGATCGGAGTTCACCATTTTATTACTGCGTTCGGGAATACCTTTGGTTGCTTCTTGCTTATTAGTATACTTTTTCTTATCAATTATTATATTTAACATGTTATTCATCTTTTTATACCTCCTATGATTTACTCATAGGCATCACCTTCTTTCTATAATCATATTTATTTAGCTTTATTAAGTAACATCTACCTTTATTCTACCACCCTAATATCTTAAATATTATTAATTATAGGGTGGTGGAATAAGACTTCATATTCAAACTTCTAATGAGACTATTATACCATAAATGTGGGTAAAATTCAAGTTTTTATACTTATGATTTTTGTTGACTTTCATTACTCCAACAACGACTTTGACTCGATCTAAACTTCTCGGAATAGTTCTTAAGTATGGTTTTTAGGGAACGATAAAAAACACCCTCTTAGAGATACGCTGACCTCATTTTGAAGGTGTCTACCAGAATTTTTCACTTAAGAATGAAAATTATACTCTAGTATTAATGAATCAATATTTTTTTGTATTTCCTCAATTTCACCTCCTCGTTCGTAGCTATTCTCAAGATTATTATTTCCTTTTTTCAAATAACTTTTGATATCTTTAATCTGGATATCTAATATTCTTATTTGTTGCTTAATGATAGCGTTTCCGCCACTGAAATAGGGGTTAGAAAGATACCAAGGAGCTTTGATGTTTTTTAGATGTTTTTTGCTTTGCTTTAAACTAGCCATACTTGATTTTAAATTAGCCTCAATTGTTACAGAGTTTTCAGAACTGATACTAGAAAAAAGAGGATCTTCTGACTTGCCAGAATCAGCCCAGCCTGTATATGTAACGTAGGATGCAACAGAATCACGTGAATTTTTCATCGCAGATACAGAATCAGAATAGGCTGGAAAAAAACTCTCTGAATACCAAGCATTTGCTTCTGAATTACTCATGCTAGGAAAGATCCAAATACCAATAATAAGAATACACGATGTTAGTATAAGCTGTTTTATGCTAATATTTTTATTTCTGTCTTTCAATATTTTATAGAACGAATAAAGACTGTAACCTATAGTAATAATTCCCAAACATTTTAATATAAAAACCATTTTATAAACTCCTACTTTCCGCAATTTTATAGTTTATTATTTATCAAAAAATAACTTTTCAACGTCAGCTTTAAGGGCATTCGATATTGCTCTCATCGTTTCTTTTTTAGGATTCTTAATTTTGTAATTTTCAATGTAATTTATTGTTCTTCTTGAAACCCCTGATTCTTCTGCTAGACGACTCTGGCTCCATCCAAGTTGTTTTCGTAGTATTTTCATATTTGAATCCATCTAATCCCTCCCTCCCTTATTTAATTATAGGATAAATTATTCCTTTTGTAAACTATAGGTTACAATTATATTTTTATGAAATGTAATCTCTGAGTTACATAATGTGCTATACTTATTCATAAGATAAGTGAGCGGAGGTGCCGAAATGACTGAATTAGGGGCAGAGTTATTTAAAGTTAGAAAGAGCTTAGGTTTATCTTTGAGAGAAGCAGGAAAAAAGATTGACTTAAGTCATAATTACATACGTAAGTTAGAAAAAGGCTTTGATCCACAGACGAAAAAAGATGTTAAACCTTCAGTCGAGACATTGAAAAGAATTGCTATGGGTTATGATATAGATTTTGATAGATTAATGCAGTTGGCAAACTTTACATTACCATCTGTCGAGGATGATGCCCCGCTAATTAAAGTTCCTATCTATAAGAATATAGTGGATATGAGACTAAGTGCAGTAACCAGCGATTTTCGAATGTACAAGCAGGATACAGTATCAAAGAACGCTATGTTGCTTGAAGTGTCTGATTCAACATTAAATACATTTAAAGCTATATCATTACTATTATTGGAGCCTTTCCAAGGTGTTTTGAACAATGAACTAGCTTTGTTTATTATTGATAATAAAATGATTATTGGTTGCATGCATATGGATAACGATGGTAAACAAATTATTCAGCGTATTGATTCAAAGAATGAACAGATCATTTACCAAGATAAACTAGAAATTTGGAGAATAGTTGAGATAATTCATTTAGTTGGTCAAGGTGAATCAAAAGGAATATAAATAATCATGTAATTGTTAGTATGATTTATCAATATTTACCTGACGTATTCTTGAACTTTTGCTATAATAGAAATACCTAGTTTGTTTTTGGTATATTAATATGGTAAAGGAGAGATAGTGAAATGGCTAAAATTAGTGTGAACAGAGATACCATGATGAATCATGCGGCTGATTTGAGTTCTAGTGTGCAGGGAATGGCATATCACCCTATGAAAAATGGTAATATGAGCTACACGCAGAGTAATTCTATGTTGCAATATCGGGAGTGTTTGCTAGAATTGCTGGATGGCGTGGAGACTTTTGAAAGCGTTGTGCAAGAGGATGCTAAGCGTATTAAACAAATTGGAGAGGCTTATGCGCAAAAAGACAGAGAAGTCGGGCAGAAGCTACATTTGGAGGTGCGCTAGGATGGATCAAAAAATGGAGGCGCTACATCAGAAGTTGCAAAGGATGAGGCGGGAGAAAGAAGTACAGGAAGATGCGTTGTATGCGATACGGCAAAAACAAGTGCGGTTAGAATCGGCGGAATCGGAATTATTTCATATGGAGCGAGAAAAGTCGAATTTGGTCGCGCAAGCTCACGAAGTTTGGCAAGGAAATCACGGGAGAAGCGTCGCGCACGAAGCGGAAGACATAGCGCATCAGAATTGGCGCCAACTTCGGCGGACGGTGGAGGACTCACGAGAAGCTTTACAGCAGGAACAACAACGGCTACAAAATAATGTCTATCAGCTAGAGGAAGAGCAGAAACGGATACATAAGGAGTTGTTGCTATGACGCGTATTGATATTGCGGAAGTAACCCATTTCAGAAGCCAACTCCGAGCAACGAATCAAGAAATCACACCGCGTATTGAGGCTGTCAAACAAGCGGTGACGAACTATTTGAATGATGGATCGATAACAGGTGAAGCGATTCAGGCGTCGAAAGAATATTATGCAGGCGCGTATATCCAGTTATGTGGATCGATTAAACAAGCGCTGAAAATGAGTGAAGACAAGCTACAGCAGTATATTCAGGATTTTCATAGCCAAGTAGATACTTCCCATAACGCAAGGCTTGACGCGGACGGTATTTATGACTTAGATCAAAGAATTAATGGTTTTGAGAATCGGATGGAGAATTTGACCGCAGAACTCAGCGCGATTAATGGTACGCAAAAAGCATCCGAGCTGAATTATCTCGCGACGCAGATATTTGAAGCGCATAAAAAAGAGGAGATTTTGGCTAAATATCTTGATTTTGAGCGGAGCCATGCTAATTTTTTCAGAGAGTTAGGAGAATTAGCGCATTATATTAAGCAAGCTTTGCGAGATATTCAGAAAAATATTCGTTTTGATAGAGCGACAGGAACGTATGGTGTGGATAAATTAAATCCAACTAATTTTAAAGAACTTTCTAGATTATACGCCAGTCAGCAAGCAATTGATGATAAAATAAAGGAAATCGAGGATATCGGTTTGACGCCTGTGATTCCGAATGGGAATAGTGCTGGATTTATAATGCATGATGGGCAAGTGAACACGACGGCTACGCTTGGATTTGTGAATGAGCAGATGATCTATTGGCAGAATGAATCGACTTTCCGAGAGCTGTTCCTTGTGGGCTCATCATATCGCGTGTTGTATGGTATTGATGCGGTAACAGGCCAGCACGTGACAGACTCGAGGTTAGCTTTTGATCTGTTAGTATTGGCAAGTAGCGCTTTCGGTGTTTCGAGCTTTGCCACGCGTTTTGGAGCGGTTAAAACAGCATCGTTTGATAAGGATGTTGTATTGAAGAACATTGAGGCAAGCAAGGCAGCACGTGCGAGTTCTAATTTTGATGTGTATGCATCAAAGGAGAAGGGTGTTTTAAAAAATGCTGAAGCTAATTTAATACCTAAAGTTAAGCCTATGCAGATGCATCATTATGCTACAAATAAGAGTAAGACCTATACTCATCAAATGGAAAATGTGACTAAAAAATATGGATTAGATTTAGATGAATCTTGGAATAAAGAATTATTACCTCATCAGGGCAGGCATCCAAACGCGTATCATGAGTACGTTCTAGATAAGTTGAATACGTATGATGCAATCGCACAAGGTGATAGAGAGCTATTCTTAGAGTTATATGAGGAATTGAAGTTCAAGATTCGAGTTAATCCAGACATGCTATATAAAGAGTACTGGTTGAACTTAAAATAGGAGGAGTAAACGTGAGATATTATAAATTACTTATGGATAGTAGTGGTGACAACGATATTGTTTGCCATTATGAAAATGATTATGGTATTCAGCAATATGACTTGAAGATGGGGAAAAAATTTGATGGTTGGAATGAAGACTTTGAATTTTATTATGATGTAACGGAAGGAGAGCAAGCTACGGATTATTTGGCTAATGATATGGGGTGGTTAGTTGTTTCTGGTAAGTTAAAAAAAGTGATGGAAGATTTAGGGGTTCAAGCGGAATTTTTTGCAGTTAATATTAGAGAGAAAACGACTAGTACGAGACTCAATAACTATTATGTTGCTAATATAATTGAGACTGTTGATGCATTATGTCTTACCGAATCAGAATATTTTGAGACAGTGACGAAGAAAGCAGGAACAGTTTACACCATTCAAAAATACGCTGTTTATGGTGATAGATTGGTAGAGAAAAACATATTTAAACTACCTAACAGACAGGAAATTCCTGTGTTTGTTTCAGCAGTATTTAAAGAAATAGTTGAGAAACAACGTTTGACAGGAATGGAATTTTTAGAGATTAGGGTAATCTAGATGAAGTAAAGAAAGCACTACGGGTGTTGTGAGAAATAATTATTATTTGGAATAGGATATAGGCACAATCAAAATATACATTTATCTATTAAGTATGTTGTTGCAAGTTTATTTGTAAGTATAATTTTAGGGACATGAAGCAATACATTAAATATGATAATTAAGATGTGTTCTGGATAATATAGGTTTGCTTGATGGAAATGAATATATAGGAGGTTATACTAATGTTTATAAAAAAACTAGAAATTAGAAATTTATATAATAGAAATTATTTAATTAACTTTAAGCCAGATTTAACAATTTTGTATGGGTTAAATGGTAGCGGAAAGACGACGATATTAGATATTATACATTGTCTATTAAGTGGTGATTTAGAAAGCATCTTTAAATATAAATTTGATAAAATTGAAGCTGAGATACAAATGTATGAGAAGTTAAAAAAGTTTAGTATACAGTCTTTTGAACTAGAATATGTAGTAATTTATGATGACATTCAATTAACATTTATAAAAGATGGAAAAAGAATGAAATCAGTGGAGGTTATAAAGGATTTAACTGGAAATAATAATTTAGAAATAAACTATGGTCGAAACTCCTACATAGAGAAGGAAAAGTTATCATATAGGGGATCGACGTATGATAACTTTCTAGATATCTTGCGCAAGGATTTAAATTCCATATATATACCTATAACAAGAAAAATTTTGATGCGTGAAACCTTACGTCGCAGACCAAGTAGAGAAAATTCTTTAAGAAGAAATCGTAGTGAGATCTCAAATTCAGTTATATTAGCCGAAGACTACTATGATAAATTTCAAAGAAGAAATCAAATGGTCATAATGAGAAACCAAAGGAAAATTGAAGATAAAATGTTTGCTAGCTTAGTTGAGCCACTGACCAGTGTTAAGTTAAGTAGTATACCAGTTATAGATAACATTGACGATTTGAAAGAAAGTATTCTAGAGCTGAGCCCATCTGAGAATTTGAGACATAGCATAGATAAGTTATTCGAAACATATAACCGTACAGGAGAATATTTCCGCAGATTTGCGAGAGATAAAACTATGGCTTCGGGTTATGTAGAGGAATATCTACTACATTATGTCGCTTTTACGCAGATAGAAAGGCTTAAATCTGTTGCTGAGTCTGTTAAGGGCATGAAAATTGCTATAGAGAATATGAAGGCAATGGAAAGAACTACATTAGAAGTGATAAATCAATTTTTTAAGCAGACTAATAAAAGAATATTTTTTGATGGGGAGCATCTTATGTTTCGTAATGAATCAGGAGAAAAGCTTGAATTAGAGCACCTATCTTCGGGAGAAAAACAGTTAGTTATTTTCTTCATCTTTGCTTTAATAGTAATTCAACAAAAAAACGAAAGTAATATTCTGTTGGTTGATGAACCAGAGATTTCAATGCATATTTCGTGGCAGGAAGATTTATTACCGTCCTTGATGAAATATAATAGTGATACGCAGATAATTGTCGCTACGCATTCCCCAGATATAATAGGTAATTTCACTGATAGATGCTCAAATATGGAGGTATCTCAACATGGGTGATTCGCCTCCAGTAAGAAAGCCCAGTGCATATTTGGCTCAATTTTATTTACGATCTACCGCAAATCGCCCAAGTTTCACTCTTTTTGTTGAGGATGAAAAGACACCAAATGTTTATAGAACCTTGGTGAAAAGAAAGTTTAAGAATGAGAATGTATATGTATTTCCATTAGGTGCAAAAAGTGCAGTGATTAAACAGTTTAAGGAGTGGTATGAGGAAGGTGAACAATATAAGGATAAATGCTTATTTATTGTTGATAGAGATTTCGATTTTTTAAAGGGGCGCAAACTAGTCGATAACCTAAATTTATTAGAATTAACTAGATATACAATTGAGAATTATTTTTTAGATAAAGAAGTTGCAATATCTTTAATAAACACATATAGAATAGAATTAACAGAGAGACAAATTTTGGATAAATTACGTTGGGAAGATTGGCTACAGGAGGTAGTGGATGATTTGACCCCATTATTTTTAAATTTTGGACTAGCTCATCTACATAATCTAGGAACGGAAAATTGTTCTTCAAATCCATATGGATTTTTTCAAAACTTAGAGCCAAAAGTTAATTTAGCTATGGTAGATGCTAAGTGTAAAGAGGTGCAGGAAAAATGTGCTGATAAAAAGGTTGAGTATAATAAGGAAGTTGGTATACTCCGAGAAAAATTTTGTGAAGAAGGAGAAATTAATTTTCATAAATTAATAAAGGGAAAATTTTTATTTAGAGCAATGCTCTTAAATATAAATAGTATTTGCCAAGAAAAAAATAAAAAAAATCAACATAGAGAAGACGCTTTGCTTTTTGATTATATTGCAGAGAAACTGCCTGAGAGAAGAATTTCATTCCTTTGGGATAGATTAAATGATGTTAGGGCTCAGATAGAATAGTATTAGCTCGACAAGATACAAGTAAAATGAACCAAATTTATAACTTTTTTGTTTTCGGCTGGAATAATATCCTTTAAATCTCAAAGGCGTTGTATGGTATGTGAGTTAATCTAGGCTTTGCATTTTTTAGGAAATCAATAAACGAGCTATTTCCTAAGCTTGAACTTAATTGGGCTGTAATGTTTTTGAATTATGAACTTGGTTTAGTATTGTATGTCAGGAGTTAGTGAATGTTAAGTTGACAAAACCTCCACCTCAATCTAATATAGTCTTATACTGCTAATTCAGCTCATTTAGCCAAACCTATTGGTATAAGCTCAGTATCTTAATTTCAAAAAAAGAGCAGGTTGAGGGCCTAGTGGGGTAAAACCCGTGGAGGTTCAAGTCCTCTCGGCCGCATCATTGGGGTTGTTCGATCTTGGATTGTTGCAACCCCGATATTCATGTGAACGTGTGTGAATATGAAATCGATTAGAATGTCTGAATAGGCTTGTGAGTCTGGTGTTTACGCTAGGTTTGCGAGCTTTTTTGTATTTGGAGCTGAAATGAGTCTGAAGAAAAGTGAGAAGACTAAGATTCGTGGTTTTAGTTAGATTTCTATGATAGCATTAATAATATCGAATTTAAGGGGGATGTGTATGGAGAAAATCCAGAAATTTGTCAACGTATTGTTTCTAACGTTTATATTGATGCCAGTAACGCTCTTCATTTTTCCAGTGACTTATGCCATAGCCGATGGTTCTAAAGGAGCAAGCTACTTATATGAATTCGGTGGGCCTTTGGGGTGGATCACGGTGAGTAATGATGTTGAGAATAAAAGTGGATTCATTGATGCAGCTTTCAAAGGGAACACAGGTATTACAATTCATTGGTCAGCCATGTTATACAGCTTTTTCATGATTCTTGTAGCAGTGTATTTCATTATTTTCATAATCAAAAAAGTAAATTCGAAACATAATGGAAAAATTGGAACCAGTGTATAGAACAAATGCAGAAAGGAGTTGTGTCTGATGAATAAAGAATTAATTGCTGAATCATTTTCAATGGGGCGCTTCGAGGAAACATACTCATATTTGTCTGATTCAATTGAATGGAATATTGTCGGTGAAAGCACTATAACAGGGATAGAAAGCGTCATTCAAAAATGTGAGGAAACTAGTAACTATTTTAATTCAGTCACTACAACATTTAATGTTAAAAATAGGATTATTGGAGATCATCAAGTTGTTATAAATGGACTGGCGGTTTTTGAAAAAAAGGATGAAGTATCTTTTATTGACGCGTGTGATATATATACATTCAATGATAATGGCCTACTTCAAAAAATCGAATCGTATTGTATTACTATAAAAAATGAGGCGATGCATGATAAATAGGGTCTTATTTTTAAAGAATGAATTTAATAGGTATCCAAAGCTTAATCAAAATGCCAAATTGGTGTTGCGATTAAGCTTTTTTGCCCGTATAGCCACGACCATTTTCTGATATAACTTAACAAAATGAATTGCACTAATCGAGGGCATGAATTTTGTCTGTAAAAGTAAGCGTTTTAATTCTGTAATGAGAAGTATGGTCCATAAGGCAAAAAAAATGTAATCTATGGAGCAAAGAATTGACACTCTCAAAATCCCTGTGATACAATGTTGCTATCGTGACGGGGTGTTAGCTCAGCTGGGAGAGCGCTACGCTGGCAGTGTAGAGGTCAGGGGTTCGATCCCCCTACGCTCCATTTATAAAAGGCTGCAACAGTGAGGTTTGTAGCTGTTAAGTATTTTCGCTTGACGGAGTGAATTTAGCTCCGTGGGCAGAGCGTGGGCAGAGATGCTAAAAAGGCTTTTTAAAGGTGCTCGCTGCGTTATCATCAGATTCCTCCAAAACGTGAGAATATATGTCCGCAGTTGTAGCATGTTTTTTGTGCCGAAGTCGTTGCTGAATAACTTTCAAATGTACATTTTCTTTTATGAGTAGTGTAGCAGAAGTATGCCGCAGTGCATGGAATTTCAGATGTCTAATTTTGTACCTTGCCAGGAACCTAATCCATCTTTGATAGACACTATCGGGTCGAAGTGGTTTCCCGTTAAAGTGATTATAAAACAAGAACTCATGCGAGGCCCATTTCTCTTCAATTTGGATAGCGTCGCGTACATCATCATAGTCGGATAAATATACTGTAATCATATCGAGGAGCCATTTAGGGATGGACACAGAACCCGTCATTTCGTTCTTAGTAGATTCTTTCAACTGTACCCCCAACTTAGTAGGTGCAATGATATTATTCTCGAATTTGATGGCAAGTCTGTCTTTCAATAGATGCTTTCGCTCCAGCGCTACAAGCTCACCCTCTCGGCAACCTGTACATATCGCAATACAAATCATTACCTGTAAATCTAAAGGCTCCTTTGCTAGCTTAGAATATATAAAATCAATCTCCTCCGGCGTGTAATAGCTAGGGGCTTTTGCTCTTTCTGAGGGGAGTCGGACGCCAGTGCAGGGGTTACTCTTGATAACACCCCAGGTCTTTGCTGTTTCTAGTGCTGTTCTGACCATCTTGAAAATATCGCAAACAGTGCTGGTACTGAGAGGTCGCTTGTCGTCTTCATCTGCTCTAACATCTTCTTGTTGTATGTCATGCAGGAAAGTCACCATTTGCAAAGTAGACAGCTTGGAGAGCTGAACATGCCCGATTCTTGGGAATATATGATTTTGGAAATGACTATTTCTAATCTCGCGCGTTTTGATTCCTTGCTGCTGTGTAGCTTGTTTAGGAATATATTCATTCTCAATGAACTGCTTAAAGGTCATTGTAGCAGGTGGTACGTAATCCCCATTTTCAAGCTCATCGATGAATGCCATTAGTTCCTTTTCTCGTTGTACAGCACTCTTTGTTTTTGTCATACGTCGTACACGGGTAGGGTTTCCATTCTCATTGTAGCCGACTGTGACGCTCAGCCTCCAACCAGTTTTTAGCTTCTCAATATTGCCAAAATATCGTTGCTTCTTTGTCATTTTTGTTTCACCTCCTTTCAAATAAGGGTACGTACGTTCGGTTATTAAACCGCAAAAGCCCAAGGAAAAAGGGCTTTCTGGCGTTATTTTACCACTGTTAGCGATGTTGCTGTGATACCTGGTATAGTAGCGGAGCCGCCTATTGTAGTATCATACGAGTAATTACCGTAGATAGTACCATAGACTTCGATTATATCGTCCTCTACTGCGTCTGTGATGCCGTCATAAATCACCGCAACAGTGTCCTCCCAAACATAGTCACCCTGCGTAATGTTTACACGGAGCAGGGTTGTGCCCCCATCCTCAATGGCTTGGATGACTTCACCTTTAGCGTAGTATGGTTTACCCATATAGGTATCAGCATTTTTCTTTAACATATTATATGATATTTCTGAGGCATTATTTTTAGCAGTGGCTATCTCGCTAGCCTTGGCCTCTTTGTCTTCTTTTGCTTTGATTTTTAGCTCTAGGGCATCTCTTTGCTCCAAAAGATTATCCAAATAGCCCATACCTATTTTGTCAACTAAGGACGTTGCACTATCCAAGTCATTACGATTAAGAGACTTCTCGGCCTTAGCTAGCGCGGCTTTGGCTTTTGTAACAAGCTCTTGCTGTTCCTTTTCTTCCTCTGAATCGTTCGCTTTTATTTTAGCGATACTAGGCTCAACAGTAATTAAAAAAGAGTTCCAGTGTCTGTTCTCCTCATTAACCTCCACACTGTAGTAAACTTCCTCATCTTCATAGTTTTCTAGGGTTACTTTAAAGCTCCCGTCTTTGTTCACTTCAACGGGCTTACGCTCGAGTGTCACTTTCGCCCCGCTGGAAACATTTCCTTTTAAACTAGATTTCCCAAACTCGTCAGCTTGCACTGTGCTACTTTTGAACGGATTTTTAATATCTGTATCTTTTACAGAAATCGCATCCTCGTTATCCCCACAAGCAGCTAGTAACAAAATCAAACCTAACAGCAATGCCCCAATTCCCTTTTTCATTCCTCATTCGCCCCCTCATATAATCTTATTCGCATGTATCAAATCCGCGTCCTTGTCGTAATGGCATAGCACGTTATCTTCTATCTTCTTCAAACGCCGCTTTGCCAGTTCGATAGGCACACCGAAAATGTCAGCTATTTCTATTATACAATCCTCAGAGGAAAAGTCCACCAAATTTAACATATGATAAGGGATGCGTAGGTATAAGCTCATCTGCTCGGCCTGCATCTCCTGTGCGAGCTTCTGCTGTTTACTCATCTGTAATTGATTCCCGCTATGGCCAAGCCAATGCGCGAACTCGTGGTAAAAATCATTTTTGTATCGTTCTCCCGTGATGCCTTTCTTCAATACAATCCCAAGTCTTCCAAAACTTGCGGATGGAAAGTCCATCTCCATCACTAAAACCCTGTATGCGATTTGAATCTTCTCTGTTTCTAAATGCGCGGGCTTGGTCACACCATGACTGATTAGGCTCTCAGACATGCGCAACTCGGTTTCGGTAGGCTTGTAGTGCTTTAAATAGTCAAGCTCTTCAATACCCATTCAGTCATCTCATTTCTCAAATTCATCTATTTTACGTTGTGCTTCTTTTAATGCTTCCACGATGCTCTCTACTTTTGCGATGTCAGCTGGCGTTAGTCCGTCCACATCAAGGAATTGAGCATCTTCTAGTCCATGGAGCGGATTCTTTATGTCTGTTCTTCCTAATAGGTAATCAACCGAGACATTCAGGTAGTCCGCTGTTTTTCTTAGTTTCTCACCGGAAGGGGTCTTTGTCTTCCATGCATACATGGAGTTCTTACCGAAATTTAGGTCTTCCTCTAATCTAGATATCGAAATTCCTTGTTCTTCACAAATTTTTTTTACGCGCTCAAATGTAGTCATACCAACCATCCTCGGACGCTTAAAGAAAATTTTATTCTTTTTTGTAGATAAAACACTTGCATTCTACAATAAAGAATACTATAATTCTCGTATAAGCTGATTTAATACGCTAACGGCACAACAAACAACAGCCAAAAATCACGCTCCCCAGCGAATGACGGCATTGTAGTAGGCTTCTTTAGCTATGCACTTATTCTACAATAAAGAATAAAAAAAGTCAACATTAGCGTATTAAATTAGCGGATAGTATAGAAAGTAGGAGGTTTTTAATATGACAACTAAAACAATCAATCTTATCCCATTAGCAAAATACAATAAGGAATTTCGTAAATACATTGTTGGTAGCCAAGTGCTTAACTTAGAAACACACGAACTTAATGAGGCGGGTACTTTCGAACATGATGCATGGTATTACTGGGACACCTACTTACTTGCGGAAGATGTTGAAAAAATTGTTAAGTACGATGATGCTGTACATGTCTACTTCACCTCTACCAAAAATAGCCGCGGACGGATTAGGCAAAATAAAGTATTAATCCCACACGCTTTATATGCTCGACTGGAAGGCATGAGATGTATTGGCTCGATTACCGAAGATGCTACTAAAAAGAGCTCAGAAGAAGTGTAGTACTGGATTGCCAAATACCAAACTGAAAGGAGGTGCTTCTAAAATGCCAGTCCAGCAACTAAAGGAGCTAGTAACAATTGCACTCGTACAGCGAGGAATTAGTCAAGCACAGCTCGCTCGAACAATCGGTATTTCACCCGCTTACTTATCCGACATCTTGAACGACAACCGAAGCGGCAAGCGAGCCGATGAAATCAAAAATCAAGTGGCCAATGCGCTAGGAATTGACCAGAAGGAGGGAAGCTAGATGGAAACTAGCCAAGTAAAAGAAACCATGTCAGCCCAAGAAGTAGCCGACTATCTAGGCGTCAAGCGGGCTACTATCTACCAGTGGGCGAACTACGCAGGATTGCCAAGTAAGCAGATAAACAGCAGACTGCGGCTATTCAATAAAACCCAAGTTGATGAATGGGTGAAGGGTGAGGCAGGTGAGAAGATTGTTCAAGACAATAATGACAAAAGAGCTAAGTGAAGGGACTGCCGTTGAATTTATGCAGGATGGGCAGGGTTACTGTTATACGCTAGTAAGTGACGCAGACATAGACAACTCGCCTACTTTCGAAACGCTCACCGAGGCTGTGCAAGACTTCAAGGAGACCGTTGCCGAGAAATACACAGCGGAAGCCCGAACCAATCAGCAAATCATCAGTGAGTTCGAGGAGTGGGACGGTGATGTGGAGAACTTACTACTATTGCAGGAAGGTGGGAGCTAATATGGCGACTTTTGAAGACATCAAAATCAAGGACCATGTTGTAGTGACCCATGACACGGTTGGGAAGCGAATCTTTGGTAAAGGGCGCTCCGTGGAAAAAGGCACAGAGTTAGAGGTGGCGATGGTCAGAGAGCATACACTTGTTGTTAGACCATTAGACCTTTTTGCTCCTGGGGTTATGACCATACCAACTACTGCTGTAAAACTACTAGATAGGGGACGAGACTAATGAACTCACCGGGTGAAAGAATTATCGAGTTGGAGGTACAGTCTGAGAAACTAAAAGAGGCTAAGTTTGAACTGCAAATTTTCCGTTCTGCTTCTCAGACAAGGAACCGCAAGACAATGACAAAAGAGTTGGCTGTTGAGTTTTCACGAAAATACGGGACCTGGTTAGTCACAATGTCCGAGCTGGCCATCCAGCAAAGTTCGCGTATATTGGAGCTCGAGCTGCAAAATGAATCGCTAAAAGCAGAACTCGAAGTATGGAAAGGAGAAGAATGAGTATGAGTACTATTAAACTGTCACAAGAGGAAGTTGATTTCAAGCTAGACTTAGGATTGGGATTTATGCAAATCCGGGACCTATATGGCTATGACCTTAGTGGGGTAGATTTCAGCAATCGACATCTTGAGAATGTAAGTTTTACAGATTCAATTCTAACTGGTGCAATTTTTACAGGAGTGACTTTTGGCGACAATGTATTATTCTGGGACACTGATATCGAGGGCGCTGTAAATTTGGACCTTGTGCAGGTTAAGGAGATAGGCAGCAGAAACGGAACAACTACTTATATCCCTTACTCTAATAGGGTTTGTTGTGGCTGCTTTGAGGGCACCTTAGAGGAGTTTGAGGAGACCGTGCAAGTTGTGCATAAATGTAACCCCCAATTTCTCAAAGAATACTCAGACGCCATTGCGCAGTTCAAAGCAGTAAGAGAGGAGCGAAAAACCAATGAAGGACAACATTAATCCGGCACATTATCAACAAGGCGGCATTGAAACCATCGATTTCATGCAGGCCAAGCTATCACCGGAGGAGTTCCGTGGCTATCTTAAAGCCAACATCTTCAAATATGTTACTCGGGAGGGTATGAAGAACGGACTGGAGGACTTGCAAAAAGCACAGTGGTATCTTGACCGCCTCATCGCACTAGACTCCAATACTCCATTTAAGTCCCGAGCGGAGATTGACAAAATTGTCGAGAAGCATGACACGTTAGAAACAGGGCTCCACGATATGCTGGAACGGGCTGCAAAGGAGACGGGTGTGCCGCGACAATTCTTGTTTGGGCATATCAGTGATGGTGGAATCGAGCTGGAGCAATCCGAAAATGAGGTGTTCCGCAATGAGTGATGTTGAGGTAGTTCGGTTCTTTGCGCTCTTGGGGTTTCTGTTAACCGTATTCGCAATATTCTGTTATAAAGTGGGTTACCACGATGCAAGAAAGAAAATGAAGGGCGGTGGTCAAATTGAAAGCATAGAAAAAGCCCGTCACGAAGCGGCAACTTCGAGAACGAGCACTCATAAAACTATACCTAAACACATTCTAACACGAAATGGGGTGGGAAGTAAATGAGTAAAATCATGTACAAAGAAACTCGGTTCAAGCCTGAGAGTCTGGCGCTGATTGAGAAGGTCAACCATATTATCGCGGATTTTCACCAGAAAGGCTATGAGCTGACGCTGCGCCAAGTGTATTATCAGTTGGTGGCAAGTGATGTTATCGAGAACAAAGAGCGCAGCTATAAGAACCTAGGGACCCTAATCAGCAACGCCCGACTGTCTGGTTTAATTGACTGGTACGCTATTGTTGATCGAACGCGATTCTTGAGGGGGCGTAACTACGATCACAGCCCAGACGATTCCGTGAATGCCTTATCTAACTCCTATAAGACGAATCCGTGGGTTGGCCAGCCCAACCATGTGGAGGTTTGGGTGGAGAAGGATGCACTAGTCGATATTGTTGGCCAGATCGCGAATAAGATGGATGTTCGTTTCTTCTCATGTCGGGGCTATGTCAGCCAGTCGGCTATGTGGCAAGCAGCTCAGCGCTTAAGTAATGCTTATAAGATGGGCAAAGATGTCACGATATTACACCTAGGAGATCATGACCCCAGCGGGCAAGACATGAGCCGAGATATCGAGGACAGGCTTAACACCTTTGAAGTCTATCCCGATGTGAAGCGGATTGCGCTCAACATGGATCAAATCGAGCTATACAACCCACCACCGAATCCAACTAAGCTAACCGACTCAAGAGCTGGCGAGTATATTAAACAGTTCGGCTATGAGAGTTGGGAGCTTGATGCCTTACAGCCTGAGGTCATCGATGCTTTGATTCGCAGCCACGTCGAACCTTTGATTGATACAGGGCTGATGGAGGAGGTCAAGGCCGAGTGTGCAAAAGACAAGGCGTTACTGGAAACCGTTGCGGAAAATTGGGGCAGTATTGTGGAAGAGTATGGAGAGGAGCGATAGGCATGGCTAGGGACGTTATTAATATTCACATAGAGAATAGACCTGGTCAGAGTATTCTGCCTCGCTACTTTGCTGAAAGTAAGCCAACTGTAACTGTCGATACGGACTACTTCGAGAGGATATGCCCCCTAGATGAGGAGGTTTTTCCACCGCTTAGCTGGGAAAAAGCAGACCCGAGCCTTGGAGTAGCAAGCCCCATAAAAGCTCGTATCGTTGGCCATCCATTTGCTAATTTAAAACTTAGCGCAGCCGAAGTACAGTTTTATGGAAAGTGGGCTAATGAAGAACGAGAGAAGTTGAGGCAAGCAGGGTTATCCCCACTAGCCGAAAGCGACCACGCTATAGACGCCTTGCGATACGCCATTATGAACCGAGAAAAGGAGTTGGTGGGATTGATACCCGAAGGATATGAAGCGCCTGAAATGGAGTTTTACGTTGACGGTGAAAGAGTTGAATTTGATGAGGAGGCGAAGGATTTGAAAAAATTAGAAATTAATCAAGAGTTAAATGAGCGCATTATTTGGGCGCTGCGGGGTGGCTGGACTAGCGGAACGGAGCTAGAAAAAGTATCTATCTTAGCGAAACTTATTGAGTCGGAGCTGCTTGAGGCGAATGGCCTGACTGCTAAAGACATTTATGCGCTGGCAGCTGGAGACTTCATCGTTAAATCAAAATATGAGGTTGGGCAGTATTATTCAGCGGGTAAAAGGATTTTCCTAATAACCGAAGTGGCGGGTCGTAGAATTGCAGCTGATGTTTTTCATGGAGGGAAGCGCCATTTTGTAAGCAATGACCAGTTCTATATCAATTCTAATGTGGATGCAGCCCTTGAGCCCGCAACATCTAGGGAGGTTGAATTATATAAACGGGCGATGCATTTTCGTCGTCAAAATCGCCGGTTGAATGATTTCAAGGTAGGCGACATTGTTCTCCTTAGAGGTCTTATGCAGCCTATCTATGAAACTATGGGGCATATGAACGACCAAGAGGTAGAAAGGGCCTTACTAATCTGCCCTGTAGAAAAACGAGGTGACAAACTTGCCGATTAAAGTAGGGGATAGCGTCGAAATCCAAGACCGCGCAGGAGCAGAGCAGTACACCGCAGAAGGACAGCAGTGCACCGTTATTGAAACTACAACGGCCCCAATGTCAGACAGACCAATATTGTTACGACTGCAAGACCCTTGCGGCGACGAGTTCTATATCCCAGCAAATCAAGTAAAACTAATTAAAAATGGAGGAATGAAATAATGAAAATGTTTTTTGAAATCGAGTCGGTAGAAGATGCACAGGAATTCCACAAAGCGCTAGCTGTACTAGTGGGCACAGCGCCAACCTTGCCAGAGGAGGCGAAAGTAGAATACGAGAAGGCCGAGGCTGCTTCCGATTCCGCTGAGCCAGATACGGCAGACGTGGAGGAAGTCGAAGAGGACGACGAGCAGGAAGAGCTTGAGCTGGTGGACGTGAAACGCGCTATCCGTGAGTTTGAGAATGGCACTAAGCATCCGGCCGTTAAAAAAGCAATGCGGTCGTATAAGGTAAAAACGCTAAAAGAGCTTGACCCAGAAGACTATGCGCCGTTCATCGCTAAGCTGGAAAGCCTCGCTGCTGAATCAGAGGATGAGGATGTAGAGGAAGCAGCGCCACCAAAATCCAAAGCTGCGGGAAAGAAGGACAAAGCGAAAGTCGAGTCTGACGATGATGAGGACGAGGCCTATACAGAAGATACCCTCCGTACTTTAACCCGTCCTATCATCCGAGCGAAGCAAAGTGGTAAAATTCGTGGCAT
This sequence comes from Listeria weihenstephanensis, assembly GCF_003534205.1. NCBI lineage: Bacteria > Bacillati > Bacillota > Bacilli > Caryophanales > Listeriaceae > Paenilisteria > Paenilisteria weihenstephanensis. The sequence goes on from NZ_CP011102.1 coordinate 1,080,633, forward strand.
CCTGCGCGAAAACTACGGCGTTGAGAAAATGGGCGACTTAGACGAAGACGATTACGAAGCGTTCGCTGATGACATCAAAGCGCTAATCAAAGAACTGGGCTTGTAATATGCCAGACGTACACGCCAAGCTGTCAGCCTCGGGCTCGAGCAGGTGGCTAAACTGTACGCCCTCCATATCCCTAGAAGCCAAGTTCCCCGAGCAGGAGGGCGGCGGTATCTTCGCAAGAGAGGGCACCTTGGCGCATAGCTTCGGTGAGCTCATTCTGCAACGATTCAACCGTGAGATAGACAAAGCGAAGTACATCCGGAAACTGAACCTGCTCAAAAAACACGAGCTCTACGACGAGACGATGATTGACCATGTCGAAGTCTATACGACTGTTGTGATTGAAAAGTTCCAAGCGGCTCATGCTGCGGACCCTGATGCTGTACTCTCCATTGAGCAGCGTCTCGACTATTCGGGTTGGGCACGTGGGGGGTTCGGTACAGGTGACGCGGTCATCGTCGGGAATGGCGTTGTGGAAATTGTCGATTTGAAGTATGGCAAGGGTGTCCCAGTCTTCGCAGAGGAGAATAGCCAGCTCATGCTGTACGGGCTTGGTGCCTACAATGCTTTCGAGCTAGGCTATGACTTGCATACCGTCAAAATGACGATTGTGCAGCCACGTCTGGACAGTATCACCGAGTTCGAGATGGAAGTCAGTGACCTGCTCGATTGGGCGGATAACGTAGTCAGACCAGCCGCGCTACTTGCCGATAAAGGCGAGGGCGAGCAGGTACCGGGTTCCTGGTGTACCTTCTGCAAGGCAAAAGCGATTTGCAAGGCCAGAGCGGAGGCTAACCTTGCTTTTACAACGTACAACTTCAAAGACCCTCGACTCATGCAGCCCGAAGAAATAGGGGCCGTGCTGAAACAAGCGGCAGAGCTGGGTAAGTGGGCGGATGATGTCAAGAAGTTCGCGCTAAAAGAGGCGGAGGCTAAAGGCATCAAATTCCCAGGCTGGAAGTTAGTAGAGGGCAAAAGTAACCGGAAATACGTGGATGAGGAGACTGTGCTGGGCGCCTTGGAGCTAGAAGGTTACTCCGAAGATGACCTCATGAACAAGAAACTTAAAGGCCTCGGAGACCTGGAGAAAATGGTTGGCAAGAAGCGGGTGGTCATGATACTGGGAGACTTGATTGTGAAGCCCCCAGGTCGCCCAACGCTCGCAGTAGAATCAGATAAAAGAAGAGAAATCAGTCTAAAGTCAGCCGCAGCGGATGATTTTGCGGACGACTTAGAAAACTAAAGGAGACGATGAAGAAATGGCAAAAGTAGTAACAGGGAAAGTTAGATTTAGTTATGCGCATGTGTTCGAACCATGGAGCGGTGAAGAGGGCCAGCCGAAGAAATACAGTGTTTGTCTCATCATTGATAAATCTGACAAGAAGACGCTCAAAGCTATCAACAAGGCTATTGAAGAGTTGAAAGAGGACGAGCGCGCTCTTGCTACCTGGGGCGGTAAGAAAGCACCTAAGAGTTTGAAGCTGCCACTGCGTGATGGCGATGACGAGCGCGAAGAACAGGAAGAGTTTGAAGATACGTTTTTCCTCAATGCAAACAGTAATCGAGCACCTGAGGTCATCAACAAACAAGGGAGGATTTTAGAGGATGAGGAGGATTTCTATTCTGGCTGTTACGGTCGTGCAAGTGTTAATCTTTTTGCTTATAACAGCAATGGCAGTAAAGGGATTGCAGTAGGCTTGAATAACCTTCTATTCCTAGAAGACGGCGAACCTCTTGGTGGTACCCGTACTAGTGCGAAAGAAGATTTTGCTGACCTCATTGATGACGACGATTTTGACGATGATGATGACTTATGAGTCGAAAAGTCCTGAGACTGGATATTGAAACATACTCAGGCCGGGACATCCGCAACTGCGGCGTATATGCCTATACGGAGGATGAGGATTTCGAAATCATTCTCCTAGGTTACGCCTATAACGATGGCGAGGTGGGAATTGTTGACCTCACCATAGACGAAATTCCAGAGGAAGTCTTGGCCGATTTGACGAATCCAGATGTACTCAAGACAGCGCAAAACGCCAACTTTGAGCGAACCTGTCTGGCTAAGTATTATGGTGTTGCAATGCCGCCGGAGCAATGGCGGTGCACGATGATTCACGGAGTCATTTTGGGATTGCCTGCCAGTCTAGACGCGATGTCCGAGGCGCTCAACTTACAGCAAAGGAAGGACAAAGAGGGTAAGGCGCTCATCCGCTACTTTTGTATGCCTTGCAAGCCTACGAAGGCAAACGGGGGACGTACCCGAAACTATCCAGAACATGCGCCAGACAAGTGGAAGATGTTCATGGAGTATTGTGTGCAAGACGTTGTCGTCGAGCGAGCTATCAGCAATAAGCTAGAGCGATTCCCGTTCCCACCCGATGAACAAAAGTACTGGGAGCTGGACCAGCGCATTGTTGATGCAGGCGTAAAAATCGATATTGACCTGGTCAATCACGCGATTGCCTGCCAAGAGTGGTATCAGCGCACTTTAGTAGCCCAGGCAAAAAGGCTTACAGGCCTTGCAAATCCGAACAGTCCTGCTCAGCTAAAAGAATGGTTAGGCAAAAAAGGCTACGAGGTCACGAGTATTAATAAGGAAGCTATCAGCAACCTGTTAGCCGATAAGTCTTTGCTGCCAGAAGTGCGCGAAATGCTCAAGCTACGTCAGGAAATGTCGAAAACCAGTGTTAAAAAGTACGAGAAAATGCGACATGCTCAGTGTAAAGATGGCCGGGTACGCGGTTTGCTCCAGTTCTATGGAGCGAATCGTACTGGCCGATGGGCTGGCCGTCTGGTACAGGTGCAGAACCTACCCCGTAACTACATCAAAGATATAGCCGAGGTACGGGAAGACTTGAAAATGGGCAATTATGCAACGTTCCGAATGCTATACAGCAATGTGCCCGATGTACTCTCTCAGCTCATCCGTACCGCGTTTATTGCCGAAGATGGCCATACATTCGATATTACCGACTTTAGCGCTATTGAGGCGCGTGTGATTGCCTGGTTGGCAGGTGAGCAATGGCGGCTAGATGTATTTCGAGGGCATGGCAAAATCTACGAGGCTTCGGCTTCGCAGATGTTCCATATTCCGATGGACGAGGTGGACAAAGAGCTACGGCAAAAAGGCAAGGTGTCCGAATTGGCGCTAGGGTATAACGGCGGCGTAAATGCACTAATTGCCATGGGTGCCCTAAATATGGGGCTGAAAGAGGAAGAGCTGCAAGGCATTGTCGATGCTTGGCGGAAAGCCAGTCCGGCGATTACGAAGCTCTGGAGAGGCGTAGAGAACAAGGCTAAAGCTGCAATCGGTACACGAAAAGCGCAGCACTATAAAGGCCTTACCTTCTATTATAAGGCTGGCATCTTGTTTATTGAGTTACCGTCAGGCCGAAGACTCGCCTACTTCAAAGCGCAGTTAGTTCCAGGCAAGTATGGCGACCAAATCGCCTACATGGGAACCTCCGAAAAAGGCTGGCACAAACAACATACGTATGGCGGAAAGCTGGTCGAGAACATCGTCCAAGCCATCGCTCGGGACTGCCTTGCTATTGCCTTACAGCGGATTGAGGACGCTGGTGTCAAGACGGTTATGCACGTACACGATGAGGCCATCACAGAGGTACCGCTGGAAGAAAGTTCAGTCGATAAGCTAAACGCCTTACTGGCTGAACCGATTCCATGGGCGCCTGATTTGCCCTTACAGGGCGATGGCTTTTCATCCGTGTTCTATATGAAAGATTAGGCTATTTGAAAATTGCTATAAGGGATATTATTGTCGCGAAAATACCGAGGAGTATAGTGTACCTGTCTTTTGGGTCATCTATGGAATTACTAAATACTTGGAAAGCAAATTTGGAAATTCCGAGAGCCATGTGTAGCGTAATAATACTAAGTGAGGTGGTCGCCATAATTAGTACAGGGATTAAATCTTGTATTTTAAATGTTGGTGAAGTGGATGCAAAAAACAAAAGTATCAATACAGTGATTAGCATAATTACTGTTAAGTTTATTTCGCCAAATTTGTAACCTTTTGAAGCATTATTGTCCACATATTTAGGATATGCAAGCAAAAACATACCTATGTAAAAAAGAGGGATGACAATAACTATTCCTATGTATTGTTCTTGGCTAAACTCCCGAAGTGTAGTGAAAAAAGCGATTATCTGATGAGTGTTTATCAGATATAAAGCGGTGAGTATTGAAGCAACTAGGAAATGCAAGCCAATAAGGACTCTAAGTGAAGTGAACATAAAAAAAACTCCTTTGCTATGTATTAGTAATATCATAGCAAATATTTACAAGTTAGTATATACCAACATTCAAGAAAAATGAGGTGGAAAAATGATTTATAAACTAAAACACCATGCAGGCGAAACGGTGGGCTTCGAGGCAGGTGCGCCCGCAGGTAAAATTGTAGAAGCTCTGGAAGTGGCGATTGCTACTGTTGCAGTCAATTATGGTCCATCTGCGGATTTAAGCAACGCGGAGCTGGTGGAAGTGCTGCGCAGAGGAATGTCCGAGTACGGCGTGAAACGTTTGGAAACTGATAAGCAGTATTTCGGTGTTGAGATTGACACGTTTGAACTATATGAGTCTATTGCGGCGGATATCGGTGTGGTTGAGGCTAAACGACACACCTATAAATTTCATCAAAGTATTGCAGCTATCGCTTGCACGGTCTATATGGAGGGGCTCATGCGTTCACCCAAGGAGGCGGAGTAGATGTCCAAAAAATACTATAGAGAAGAGCTGGAGCGAATTGATAGCTTACTGGCGTCAAAGCGCGAGCTGGTATTTCGTACTTCTCTTGAGTGCCAGGGGTTGAAACTGCTAAAAAAGGAATTTGAGCAGAAGCTAGGCAAGTTGGAAGTAGGTGCTCATAAATGAACGAGCAGGAGAAAAAGTTGTCTCTTATTCTGAGTATGAAACGCTGTATTGAGATTCTTGAGATGGACGATATTGTAAAGGATTTTCCTGAGTACAACTATGGTAAAACCCAATACGGGCATGGCAAGGCAGAACTTAAGGCCAAATTGCGAGAGGTGCGTCGTGATAGCGTTCGGCTGTTCAGAGAGGAGCATAACAGGTGAGTGGCTGCGAATATTGTACAGATAACTGGGAAATCCTCACAACTTTTGATGAGGGCCCGGACGTAGAGGGCTATGTGGCTATTCGAGATGATAGCCTGGTTGTCAGCTGCGACTGGGGGATGACCGCTGTGAAAATGAATTTCTGCCCTAAATGCGGGGCAGCGTTAAAAAGTAGAAATGATGAGGAGGAACCCGAGTTATGACAATCAAAGGGAAATATCGATTTGTAGAAGAGTGTATATGGAGTGAGCCTGGTTGGGCGCCTACAATGTACCTGTTTGAGCGTGTGTCGGATGGCAAGCGTGTTGCCGTACCACCAGAGTGGGACGTGTTCGTTGATGATGTGGCTTTCGATGCGACTAAGGTGGCGCGCAAGGATGTAGATGAGCTATTCAAGGAAGACGAAGTGGTGAGCTAAATGGACAAAACGCTCAAGGTGTCAATGGTTGCAGGAATCCCGCTAAGTAAGGTGAAGCGGAAAGCAAAATATAAGGCGTTCTGGGCGGAAATTCGGAAGTACGAGAGTGAGGGCTGGTCGCTTGTGTCTTATAGCGCGGCCTTCCACTATCGCGCTGAGCTGGAACGGCTGGAATCAACTAAGTTAGAAGGGATTGAGGAGAATGGCGGGAATTAAAAAATCGCAACTGTATGACGTGATTGCGAAAGTTAGGGCCGCACGAGTTACGGAATTTGAAAAAGCCTACGATGAGAGGAAGCGCAAGGCCTTCCAGAAAATAATTGATGAGCATCAACTGGAGGAGTTGCTAGGCACGATACATGACAACTTGCTCGAAAATAGGCAGCTTGCAGTTGAGGTGCTGGAAGTCATACCAGTAAATTATTGTGATTTGAAAGATGCTTCCTATGACAGTATTGTCGAGGACTTTGAAGATTGGAAAGTGCGCCAGTTCTCTAGCTATATTGGTCAAGATTTCGAGGAGCTAAACGCAATGAAGCATGATTACAAATCTGAGCACTCCCTTATTATTGGAGAATTTGAAAAGGTTGAATCGATGGTGAAACAATCTACCTCTATCAAGAAGACAATGGTCCTCATGGAGGAAATCGGGTTTGACCTGTCCGGCATTGAGCCAGAGGTGAAGCATGAGCTAACGACCACGAGCATCAATAAGGACCTGCTTGGGCTTGGCGGCTCGAAATGAAGTGGTTTTATATCGGGCTAATTGCGGCAGGGCTGCTTGTGTTTATCTGGTCGCTGCTAAGTCCACTGTTCGGTAAAATTGGCAAGTTTGTCATTGGGAGAAAAGACAAAGTGAAAGACGACATTGAAAATAATGAGGAGGACTGGTATTGATGAGTAAAGGTGTAGTAGGAGCGGTTGTTGCGGGTGTAGTGGTAGTTGTTGGGGCAATTGGTTTGGTGATGTGTTTGACGAAAGTGGACAACGGAAATGTGGGTATCGTCTACTCGCCAAATGGCGGGATTAAAGAGGAGGCACTTGGCCAGGGTTGGCATATGGTCGGTTTGCTGGACAAGGTCAACGAGTACCCGACGAAACTGCGTACAGTGGATGCGAAAAATCTGGTGGTATCAACGAAAGATGGGAAAAACATCAATTTGGACCTGTCATACAGCTACAAGATTGATGCAGCGCAAGCGACTGATATTTATAAAACATTCGGCAGCGTTCCAGTCGAGGAGCTGGAGAAAGGCTATATGGAGCGCCGTCTACTAGAAACAACGCGCCGGGTTGTGAGCAAATACAACCTATTAGATATCTACGGGGAGGATGCAACGGAAGCCTCGCAGAATATCCAAAAAGACTTTGCAACCAATGTCGAAAAATTAGGCTTCTTGGTATCTGATACAACACTTGGAGCGCCGAAAGCAGACAAGAAAACACAAGAGGCGATTGACGACCGTGTCAAAGTGTCCCAAGAAAACTCGAAGAAAAAGCTGGAGCTGGAAAATGACAAAATCGACGCTGAGCGAAAAGTCATTCAGGCAAACGGGGAAGCCGACAAAAAGCAAATTGAGGCAGAAGCCGAAGCGAAAGCTAATGAGACAATTTCCAAATCAATCACTCCTGAACTATTGAAGCAGATGGAAATGGAAGCTCGCCAAAAACATGGCTGGGTGGAAATCCAAGGTGCTAGTGCAGTAGTAACAAAATAACACAACAACGTTAATTTACAGGGAAGGAGGTTAGCACTTGAATGCGAAAGATATTGCTATCTCCACGGATGGCAAGCTCACTTTAGCCGTTGGGAAAAGTCGGAAAGAGAAAGCGTGGAAGAACAAAGAAACATCATGGTTCAAAGTATTGGAGAAAATCAGCCAGACAACCAGGACAGCCGAAACCTTCGACGAGTACCTGAACATGCCGAAGACGGAGCAAGCCAAGATTAAGGATATCGGCGGATTTGTTGGTGGTACGCTGCTGAAAGGTAGGCGGAAAGCTGAAAATGTGAAATGGCGGCAGCTGATAACGTTGGACGCGGATTTCGCAAAACCTGGTTTATGGGAAGAGATTGAACTGTTCTATGATTTCGCCTGTGCCGTGTATTCGACGCATAAGCACACGCCAGATAAGCCTCGTTTGCGGGTTGTCATTCCTTTGCTACGTGCGGTAACACCTGACGAGTACCAGGCAGTGAGCAGACGAATAGCGGCGGATTTGGATATCGACGTATTTGATGATACGACCTATCAGCCTCACCGCCTGATGTACTGGCCGAGCACGTCCAAAGATGGCACTTTCGAGTTTCAGTATCAAGATGGCGCTTGGTTAGACCCTGACAAGGTACTGGCGACGTACGACGACTGGACTGACCCGTCATTTTGGCCAGAATCGAGCAGACGGCAGAAGTCACGCAAGCGATTAGCTGACAGGCAAGGAAACCCGCTGGACAAGTCTGGTATTGTTGGGGCCTTCTGCAAGACGTACATGATTCAGGATGCCATTGAGGCCTTTTTATCCGACAAATACGAGCCTGCTATGGAGGGGCGCTACACCTATGTCGATGGTAGTACTGTCGGGGGCCTTGTCCTATATGAAGATGGGCTTTTCGCCTTTTCACATCATGGGACGGACCCGATTTCCGAAAAGCTGGTGAACGCATTTGACCTGGTGAGAATCCATTTATTTGGTGCCCAGGACGACGATGTCCCAGAAAACACGCCAGTCAATCGGCTGCCTTCTTTTATGGCCATGGCGGACTTTGCGCGAGATGACGATAACGTCAAAGAGAACTTAGTCGAAACCTCGCTAGTAGGCGCTTTGGAAGACTTCGCGGACATCTTAGACGAAGATGAAGAGGAGCCTGAAAAGGCCGATAAAAGCTGGATGCGAAAGCTCAGTATCAACCGTAACGGCAAAGTGGTATCATCTGCGCCTAATATTTTGCGGATCTTAGAGCACGATCCTTACCTCAAAGGTAAATTCGGCTATAACGAGTTTAATTATCGTATGTCGCTACTTGGCAATGTGCCATGGCGCAAGATTAAGAAGCTAGACGAGAAAAAGGACTTAGATGACAGCGCGCTACGCAACTACCTAGAAACGGTCTACGACATAAGTGGCCGGGATAAAATCAAGGATGCACTAAGAGAAGTGATGCATCGCCAAAGGTTTCACCCAGTCAGGGATTACTTGAAGGGGCTGGAATGGGATGGTGAGGAGCGGCTTGATACAGTTATCATCGATTATCTAGGGGCGGAGGATAGCGAGTATACCAGGGTTGTGACGAGGAAGACGTTTGCGGCCGCAGTGGCCAGGGTGGTGGTTCCGGGTACGAAATTCGACCAGGTTCTCACATTGACCGGAAAGCAAGGCCTTGGTAAGAGTACATTGCTAGATAAGTTAGGGAAAGAGTGGTATTCGGACAGTTTGGAGGACTTACATGGGAAAGCAGCCTATGAGTTATTACAAGGCTACTGGATTATGGAGTTAGGCGAATTATCCGCCTTGAATAAGACGGAAGTGGAAAAGGCCAAAGCGTTTATATCGGCTAGGGAAGACCGCTTCCGGGTGGCCTATGGTGAGAATGTCCAGGGATTTCCTAGACAGTGTATTTTCATAGCTACGACGAATGATAATACCTTTTTGCGAGATGGAACTGGAAACAGACGTTTTTGGCCAATCGAGGTATATGGCTATGGAAGAAAGTCGGTTTTTACAGACTTGAAAGAGGACGTGGTGGACCAGATTTGGGCAGAGGCTTTTGTCCGATATCAGGAAGGCGAAACGCTGTATTTGCAGGGCGAGTTAGAGAGTCAAGCAAGAGCGCAGCAAGCCAAATTTACAGAATCCAATATATTGGAGGGGCTTATCAGAGAATATCTGGAGACACCGATACCGCCGGATTGGGCAGACAAGAATATCGCAGAGCGCAAGAATTTCCTTCGTGGAGACGACTTTGACGAAGTGGAGCGAGAGGATTTAGTGCTACGTGAGAAGGTCTGTGCAATGGAAATATGGTGCGAAATGATGGACGGTGAGGCCAAACAGCTCACCAAGCAGAAGGCCAGAGAAATCAATGAGGCACTCCGAAATATCGAAAATTGGCAGGACCATCAGGGCCTTTTACGGTTCGGAAAACAGTACGGAAGGCAGCGAGCTTATACCCGCATTCCTTTAACTGACTAAAGAAGATTGTGAAATTTAGGTGTCAACAAAGGTGTCAACAAACTCTCCAAGTGTCAACATAAGGAAATATCTGACTGTCAACAAAGTTTCGTTATGTTGACACCTTTTGTTGACGGGTAAAAGGCTACAGCCCGTAAGTGTCAAGCCTAAGTGTCAACAAAGATACAATATATCTATATATAAGAGTAGTTTAGGTGTATTTATGTAATGCGCGAGGCACATGTACGCCTGCGTACGCCTATACGCGTATATAAGGCAGAACGGAGGGCTTTTTGTTGACACTTCTCTTGTGAATTGTGAAATCGAAAAATGAGGTGATAAGATGCGGGAGTCAAAGATTGAGGAATACCTTCGAAAAGAAGTTCGAAAGCGAGAGGGCTTGTGCTGGAAATTTACAAGTCCAGGAACGCGCGGAGTGCCAGACAGGATTGTGATGCTTGGCGGGCGTCTCGTATTTGTCGAAACGAAAGCGCCAGGTAAGGAGCTGCGGAAACTTCAAGAGAAGCGAACGAAGCAGATTGTCGAGAAAGGGCAACTCCATTATGTCGCAGATTGCAAAGAACGAGTCGATAACCTGATGGAGCTATTTGATAATGGTACCCTTTAAGCCGATTATATTTGTAGCGCACGATTATCAGGACTTTGCCATCCGAAATGTGCTGATTCATCCCAAATGCGGCCTATTCCTCGATATGGGGATGGGGAAGACTATCACAACCCTAACAGCTATCGTCGAATTGATGTATAACCAGTTCGAGGTCAGCAAGGTCTTAGTCATCGCGCCATTACGCGTTGCAGAAGACACCTGGAGCCGCGAAACGGAAAAGTGGGCTCATACGCAGTTCTTGCAAGTTTCAAAGATTCTAGGTACGGAAAGGCAGCGAGAACGAGCGTTAGACGAGCAAGCCGATATCTATGTCACAAATCGAGAAAATATTACTTGGTTAGTGGACCGACTAGGAAAGCATTGGGATTTTGATATGGTCGTCGTCGATGAGTTTTCCAGCTTCAAAAATAATAAATCTCAACGGTTTAAGGCATTGCGCAAAGTACTGCCGAAGATTAAACGGCTGGTAGGGCTAACTGGAACACCAGCACCAAACACGTTACTTGATTTATGGCCACAGCTGTATCTACTGGACCAGGGCGAGCGATTAGGGAAAACAAAGCGAATGTATCAGGACCGCTATTTTTCGCCGGGTGCACGGAATGGGCATGTGATATTTGACTGGCGATTGCGAGAAGGCGCAGAGGCTGCTATCCATAAACGGATTAGCGATATTTGCGTCAGTATGAAAGCCGAGGATTGGCTGGAAATGCCGGAGCGGATAGATAATACAATCGCTATTCAGCTACCTAAGAAGGCAAAGCAGCAATATGCGGAGCTGGAAAAAGAGCTAATCATTGAGTTAGAACATGCGGATGTAGTGGCTGATTCGGCTGCTGTATTGTCCAATAAACTGTTACAGCTTTGCAATGGCGCCATTTATGACGAGTTCGGAGAATACCAAGAGATTCATGACAGAAAGCTAGCAGCCTTAGCGGATATCATCGAGGAGAGTAATGGGCAGCCCGTTCTTGTGTTCTACACGTACAAGCATGACGAGGCGCGTATCATGAAGTACCTGAAAAAATATAAACCTGAAAAGCTGACAGATTCAAAGAGCATTAAGAAATGGAATGATGGCAAGACTGGCGTTTTGCTAGCACATCCAGCAAGTGCAGGGCATGGGCTCAACTTGCAAGATGGTGGGCATATTATCGTCTGGTTTGGCTTAACGTGGAGCTTAGAGCTATATCAGCAGGCCAATGCGCGGCTATTCCGTCAAGGCCAGGATAAGTCGGTAATCATTCATCACATCGTTGCAAAAGGAACACTGGACGAGAAAGTGGTTCTGGCATTAGGTAATAAAAAAATAGGGCAAGACGCCTTACTCGAGGCGGTCAAAGCCCGCTTAGAGGAGGTTAGGAACATTGATACTACCAGAGAATAAAGCGCGTCAAAGAGAGCTGATTGAGCAGTTGCTTGACCCAAGGTTGCCAAGAGCAGAGCGTAAGGAGTTGAGAGAGCAGTTGAAGGAGCTGGAGGATGAACGGGTAAGTAAGAATCCGTATTTGAAAGCTGAGTACTTTCTCGATGAGGCTGGGCACAGGCACAATAGCATTAAGGATTTAAGCAGTAAGATTTATGCGGAGTTGAAGTTCTTAGACTTTAGTCAGGTAAACATAGCAGTAGCGTTTAACGCAAGCCGTGTAAAAGTGCAGAAATTTTATAGCATAAATAAAAGCGCCATAAATAAGTGGTTGGAACGATTAGCCGAACAAGAAAGGATTGAGTTGGATGAGTCAAATGAGTCTGAATGAATATCAGGAATTATCTAAGCGAACGACAACGGGGCACCATGATACAGCGATGGTAAACTTTGCACTAGGCGTTACGGGTGAAGCTGGCGAAGTGGCTGACCTGGTTAAGAAGTATATGTTTCATGGGCATAAGTTGGATAAGGATGCAGTAGCGAAAGAGCTAGGCGATGTGCTTTGGTATGTGTCACAGCTGGCCGTATGCATTGATGTGGACCTAGAAGAGATAGCGCAGCGGAATCTTGATAAGCTGAAACTTAGATACCCGAACGGATTTAGTGAACAGGATAGCATCAACCGTGTTGAGGGCAATCAGTAACAGGAAGGAAGTGAGAGCGAGTGGGTAAAACGGTTGGGCTATCTAAAAAGCAGATAGAGATTATCACGGCAATGGCAACCAAGACGGCGGCCGAAGAGTACAACAAGATGCAGCAGGGGCAGAAGAAGAAAGACCATAACTGGCGCTTGCGAAACATTAAGTTGCTGTTAAAGAACTACCGCAACCTGAAACTGTACTGTGATGAAATTGAGAAGGACCTGCATATCCTAGAGCCATTCCTGGAACTCATAGGCGGTAGAGCGTTAGACATCAAAGGGCTAACTGAAACAGAAGTCAAGACTGAGGCGATGATGAAGTTCGTGGATGCAGTGCTGTATACCTACGAGAAGTCTTGCAACGAAGGCACCGAGGAAGACATGCGACGCATCCGGATAGTTAAGGATATGTATCTAAATCCCCAAAAGATTACGGTAGAATTAATCAGTGAGAAGTACAATATAGACCGAAGCTATGTGTACAAGGAAGTGAATAAGGCGTGTGAAACGTTGGGCGTGCTTATGTTTGGAATGGATGGGATAGAAGATATATTCCAACGCAAATAAGCCATGCGACTTTTTGGCGACCAATTGGAGACACTATCCATGTTACTATGATAGGGTGAGATAGATAAGAGAACGAAACAAAACAAAGTGAGAAGCCTGGTGCAATTATGCGCTGGGCTTTTGTTATGGGCAGGTGATGAGATGACAACAGCTGAGATTATCCGGATGGTATTGCTGGATGATATGACTAGGTTCTATAACTCGAAGGCGTGGAAGAATGTACGAGCAAAAGCTAGACGACGCGACAACAATGAGTGCCAGCTTTGCAAGGCAGAAGGTAAGCACAGTAAGTGCGAAGCTGTCCATCACATCAAGGAAGTGCGTGACTATCCAGAACTAGCGTTGACACTGAGCAATCTATTTTGTGTTTGCAAGGTCCATCATAACCGAGAGCATCCAGAAAAATTACAGAAGCAGAAAAAGAAATTTGATAATGAAGAACGTTGGTAGGTTGGCGCTAGGTGGTACCCCCCGGTCAAACCAGATGGCTAAGTTTTTGGGAAACCGAACAACGGGGAAGGGGCATGGGTGTCCAACTTTCTAGGATTCCATGTGAGAGGATGTGAGAAAAATGGCAGAAACTGAAAGCTGGGAAATACTGAGAGATTCGCAGAGCTACAAGCAGCGGCGCGGACGAATTAGAAACTCGCTCCTGAAACATCTGGAGGAGCAGGACGCTAAGCGTGAGCCCTACCTGGATATAGTTGAGCAATACATGGCACTATGGGATACGGCTTCTCAGCTGGAGCTGGATATCACGGCCCGGGGTGTAGCAGTTGCTGGAATGCACGGCATGAAGAAAAACGATTCTGTTCCAGAACAGCAGAAAGTTAACAAGCAGCTGCTTAGTATTCTCGCATACCTCCAGATGAATCCAGAAAATGCAGAGGCAGCTGGAGGCGACGAAGATGATTCCGTATAAGTACCATCCAGCCATTTCGGAATGGATGACCATGGTGGACACTGGTGAAGTTCTAAGCTCTCAGGAAATGAAAGACCTCATGCCATTCTTGCGGAATAAACTGGATAGCTCAAATGCTTTTGTAGATAATAAACGGATTGACACCGCCCTAGCAAATGCAGAGCGGTTTTTTGAATTGAAACAACTACCATTCCAGAAATTCCTGCTAGCTTTTATCACTTATGTGTTTGAAAAAGACGAGCATGGAAATTTGGAATTAATGTTCAATGAGTTTTTTATATATGCAGGGCGGGGCTTTGGGAAGAACACTATTCTATCGGAGGCCACATTTGAGCTGACAACCGGGAATCATGGTGTGAAAAATTACAATGTTGATATCGTAGCCACATCGGAAAAACAAGCGATGACGTCATTTGAAGATATCCGCCATATGCTAAATAAAAATAAAGCTTTTATGAAGAGTCGGTATGAGTGGAGTAAAACGCAAATCCAGAACAGAAAGAACGGCTCTACTATAAACTTCAAAACTTCTAATCCGAAAACAAAGGACGGAGGACGGCCAGGCGCGGTTGGCTTTGATGAGATACATGCCTTCGAAAACTACGCCTCTTTTAACGTTCATACAACGGGGCTTGGGAAAGTTCCTTTTGCTAGGCGCTTTTACCTAACGACTGATGGGAAAGTCCGAGGCAGTGTATTAGACGATATCAAGGACAGGGCTAGAATGGTGCTTCGCGGGGAGCTTCCAAACTCAAAACTTTTCCCCTTCATTTGTCGGCTTGATGACCCTGAGGAAGTGCATGACCCGAAAAATTGGGAGAAGGCAAATCCGATGTTGCGCTATAACAGCGACCTTCGAGCTCAAGTAGAGCAAGATTACGAGACGGCAAAAGTAACGCCTTCGCTCATGGTTGAGTTTATGACGAAGCGGATGAACTGTCCGACCGAAAACCTAGCGACTGCGGTTGCTACTTGGGAGAATATACTTGCAACCAATCAAGAATTTCCAGACCTTATCGGAATGAACTGCATTGGTGCGATTGACTATGCTCGTATTCGTGATTTCTGTGCAGTGGGGCTATTGTTCAAAGTTGGCGATAAACGTTACTGGATTCACCACACGTTCATCCCAGAGACGGCGCTAGTCGTTCAGAAATTCAACTTTGATATTGATGCAGCAGTCGAGCAGGGATTATGCACAATCATCCGCGGCGAGACGATAGAGCCAGATGTGGTGGCAGATTGGTTTGAGGTCCAAGCTAAGAAGTATCGCATTCAGCGGATTTGTATGGATGATTACAAGTATCAATATCTCAAGCCAGAAATTTCGTCGAGAGGATTTGAGCCTTGGATTGTTCGAAATGGGAAGACAACTCATACAAAAGTTCTGCCGCTTGTTGATTCGCTTTTTGCCAAGCAGCGGCTCGTATTTGGTGATGACATGATGATGCGCTGGTACACGAATAACACGTACCTAGACATCGACACAAAAGGCAATGTCAGCTTTGAAAAGATAGACCCAGAGAAACGTAAGAACGATGGGTATATGGCGCTGATTCACGCGCTAACGCAAGATGGTGAGTTAAAAGAAGTGCGGCGCATTAGGCGGAAGCCACGCAGTTATTCGTACTAGTGAGGAGGTGAGATATTGGGACTATTAGACATGTTTCTAAGCCTAGGTACTGGAAGTAAAAAGAACAGTGCAGCAGCGCAAAAAGAGCGGATGAATTACTTAATCGAGGAAGTTACGGCAAACATCTTTTTTAAACAACTAGCCGTACAAACAAGTGTCAATCTAATCGCGAAGACGTTGGCACGCTGTGAGTTCAAAACCTTTGATAGAGGCAAGGCAATTAAGGGTGAGCTGTACTACAATCTCAACATCCAACCGAACCAGAATCAGTCAAAAACGGCTTTTCTGAATGACTTGGTTTCCGAGCTTGTCTTTAGCGATGAGGGCGCGTTAGTGATTCAAACAGACGATATGCAAATGCTTGTAGCAGATTCATATCAGCGAAATAAGCACGCTGTAATACCTAACAGCTACCAGTACGTAGCGGCTAATAATTATAATTTTAAGCGCACCTTCTACGAGCAGGATGTGCTTTTTTTAGAGCTCAATAACAAGCAGATTCGTACAACAATTGATGGGCTGTATGATAGCTATGGCAAGCTCATATCTGGCTCCATTAAGAACTACAATCGCAAGAACGCCAAAAAGCTAGTGCTGAATATTAGTGCACTTTTTGACCAGGAATTTAGTAAGTATGAAAACGAAGAGGATGAGGAGAATGACGTTACAGAGGGTGATAAACGAATCGATGACCTCATGACAAACCGCTTTAAAAACTTCTTCTCCGATGGCGATTCCGTTGTCACGATGGAGGAAGGGTTGTCCTTAAATGATTTCAGTAACTCGGACACAAAGAACGCATTTACGAGCCGAGATATCAGGGCGGCCATTGATGATGTCATTGACTTAGTAGCGATGGCTTTCCATATTCCTCGTGGCTTGTTAAAAGGTGATGTGGCGGACATTTCGCAGTTGACAAATAACTTTTTGACGTTCTGCATTAATCCGATTGTAGAGCAGATTGAGAATGAGCTAAACCGTAAGCTGTTCACTAAAGAGGAGTATCTGGCAGGTAGCCGGATTAAGATATCAACGGATAAAATTAAATCCTTTGATTACAAAGATATCGCTGGCAGCATGGAGGTTCTTGTCCGTATTGGTGCGTTTAGCGTCAATGATGTACTGGAATTCCTTGGCAAAGAGCGCATCGACGAGCCTTGGGCAGATGAGCATATCATCACGAAGAACTATGCTGAAATCGAGAAGTACCTGAAAGGAGGTGATGAAGAATGACAAAACGCGTTTTTTCTTGTTTCAACTTTAAGAAGGACGAAGGAAATAATACAGCCGAAATTGATATCTACGGCGATATTGTAGCGGATGGGTATGACTGGTTTGACTCGGATATTACGTCTTTCAACTTTAAGAAGGACCTAGATGCGCTGGGTGATGTAGACAAAATTTATGTCAATATCAACTCAAACGGTGGGTTCGTATACGAGGGCCAAGCAATTTACAATCAGCTCAAACGGCACAGCGCGCAAATCCATGTCCGTATTGATGGTATGGCTGCTTCTATTGCCTCGGTGATTGCAATGGCAGGTGATGTAATCGAAATGCCTGCTAATGCTCAGATGATGATTCATGACCCGGCTGGAGGTGCTTTTGGAAACAAGGCAGACCTGGAATCCGCTATTCGAGCACTAGATGCCAGTAAGCAGTCTATCATCGCCGCCTATAAATCTAAATCCAATTTGGACGAGGCTGAGATTGCGGCAATGATGGCCGAAGAAACCTGGATGACAGGACAAGAGGCTTTTGAAAAAGGCTTTATAACTGATGTAGTTAACCCAATCCAGCAGGTAGCAATGGCCAGAAGCCCAATCACAAACACATTCAGAAATGTACCTAAGCAATTACTAGAGCCAGCTGTTGCTAAACCCGAATCAAAACAGCAGGCGTTAGATGTTGACGCAATTGTGGAGGCAGTAGTTGCAAGATTGCAGCCGAAGCCCGTAGAAAATAAGACAGAACCACCTGAACCAGAACAACCGAATAAACAAGAAAAAGGTAATCCGCTTTTCAATGCCCTCAAAGCATTGTCTGAGTGATTGCCTTTTTACTATGAGGAGGACATGAAAATATGAAAAACCCAGATAAAGTAAAAAACAATAAGGAAAAGCTTCAAGCGGTTCTCGATAGAGCCATGACGCTGGAAGACCCGAAGGCACAAGCAGAGGCGTTTGCCGAATGGTCGCAAGGGTTTCAAGACCAAATTGTAGCAGAAGCAGCAGCTGCGGCTCGTGCAGGCATGACTGACGACCAGGTTATGGCGCAGCGAGGGTTTACAGTGCTTAACTCCCAAGAGCGAGAGTTCTACAACACAATTATTGAAAACAAGGCTCTTGATAATCTGGAGGTTGTTATCCCGGTAACCGTGTATGACCGTATTTTTGAATACCTAGAAGAGCAGCATCCACTACTTGCAGCTATCGATTTTGTGAACACAACAGGTATTACCCGCTGGCTGTATCGCAAAGCAGACGCGGAAGGCGCTTTGTGGTCTGATGTAACAGCTGCAATCACGAAGGAGCTGTCTAATGGATTCGATAAAATCGATGTTGGGCAAGCAAAGCTAACTGCCTTTGTTCCGTTATACAACTCTACACTAGACCTTGGCCCTGTATGGATTGACAAGTTTATCGTCACTCTACTATCAGAGTCTTTAGCGATTGGCTTGGAGAAGGCTATCGTCACAGGTACGGGAAAAGATATGCCTATCGGTATGGATAGAAACCTAGACGGTGCAGTGGTTGGAGGCGAATATCCGAAAAAGGTCGCGACTACGTTGACCGATTTACTACCGCAAACACTGGGTGAGAAAATCATGGCGCCCCTTACACTTGACGGCAAGCGAGCAGTGGCGAACATCATGTTTGTATTGAATCCGTTGACGTACTGGGAGAAATTCTTCGGCGCGATTACAACCATGACAGCAAACGGTCAGTATGTTCAAACGCTGCCTATCAATGCCACAGATATCCAATCCCGATATGTGGATAAAAACAAGCTGATTGTCGGCGTTCCGACCGATTACTTTATGGGAATTGGCACAACCGGAAAAATTGAGTCTTCGAAAGAATATCGATTCTTAGAAGACCAAACAGTATACGCTGCGCGTCAGCTGGCTAATGGACGGCCTAAAGATAATTTATCTTTTCTAGTATTTGACATCACAGACTTGAAACCTCTACTAACACTAATCAAGGAATTAGAGACACCCTGAGGCACCCCAGACGTTTAGAGCTGGGGTTGGCTTAGAGTCAATGACAAATAGCGAACTGAAAGCTATTCTGGACGAGAGAGAAATCCCCTACGCAGTCAAGGCCACGAAAGCGGAACTGATTGCGCTGATTGAAGGTGCTGAAAATGACGGAGTTTGATTTAAAAACATACGTTAAGCAAGAGTGTGCTGTAACTTGGGATGACCCTTCACTGGATAGCCAAATAGAAGAAGCGAAGGCGTATTTGAGAGATATCTCGGGTACGTCTATTTCTTTCGATTCTCCAGGGACGGCTACCTCGCTGTTAAAGAATCGAGTTCGATATGATCGCAATGGGGCACTTGCATTATTCGAGATGGATTACAGATCCAGCTTGCTTCGATTCCAGCTTTCCGAGGGTTTGAAAGGCGGTGTAGCCGATGGCAAATCAGAGTAGGACAGAAGTTTATAAAGATGGCATCATGGCATACGGAGACATCATCACGGAGCGCGTCAAGGGGAAAGTGGTGGGGAAGGTATTCAAGCAGGTAGGTACTCGCTACTTTGCTTTAATGGAGGCTCGCTCTTCCGACTACGCACTAGCTGAGGGTGAGAATGAATCTATCGACTTAAAAATCAAAACGCCTTACGGGATTGACTTTTGGAAAGCAAAACCCGCGAAGGTCATTCTCGAAGGGCAAGAGTACGACGTTGTGAGCCTTGACTGGGATGCGGAGAAAACAAAGCTGTTTTGGTATCTGCAAAAAGGCGGTGCTGAGAATGCCATTTCGTAAACCCAACATACCCGACGATTTCATATATGACACCTTAGCAAGCGCAGGAGTAGCGGTATTTCGCAACTGGCCAACGGTTGAGGAAATCAAGGCTAGTAAATACCACTTTTTTGCGTTCAAGCGCGACGGGATGGAAAAAGGCGAAGGTGCTTTTTCTTTCGTCGAGCGGTTGGTTGTCTCCTATGTATTCCCTAGTACAAGTGAGACAGCAGCTGAATTAGAGGATATCTTGGATGTGCTCATTGAGATGAAGCTAAACATTAGAGAGGCAACAGAGGACACACTGCTGTTCAAAGACACGAAGGAAGAGTATACGGTACATCAAATTACGGTTACCAGACCAAGAGTGTATTTCAAAAAAGGAAGTTTTATCGATGGTTAGGTTTGAGCTAGATACAAAGGATCTTGAGCTGCTGATGAAAAAGATAGCAGAGTCTCCAGGGGATGTTGAAAAAGCGATAAATCAGTCATTGGAGAGGGAAGGAGCCGCCCTTGCTATTGAGGGGATCATCATGCGAATGCCTGTGAGCCAAAGAGGTGCAAAAGCCGTCAGAGAGAAGAAGCACGCCAGATATTCCAATCCGCTTATGAAGCGTATGGAAAACTTGGGCTTCGAAATTGTAGCAAAAGGCGGCGCGTCAGGTAAGAAGGGCTCATTCGGATATCTTGCATTCCCTGACGAGGGGCGTGGCTCATCTAACCCATTGGCTCATCATTTCTTTAATGATGGAATGGACGACCGAATCCCTCGCATATTAGATGCTCTAAGCGAAGCACTAGACGAGGTAATCGAATTATAAGGAGGACGAAAATAGATGACAACTAAAAAAGAATATTTTGCGTACGGTTTTACTAATGTACATTGGCACCCCATCGCGGCGACTGGTGTAAAAACACCTGGTGTACTTTTCGGTGAGTTTTCGAAATTTGAAGGTGAAGCAACCATCAAAACAATTACACGGAAATCTGAGGGTGTGCCAGTAGAGGAGATTAGCAAGCCCGAAATGATGGAAGGGACCCTCACAGGGCATATTCATCTAGCGACTGCACGTGAGTTGTACGGCCTTAGTACGGAGGGCCTAAAGGAAGGCGTTTGGGCTTACGGATCGTCCTCTAAAACGGCGAATTTTGCGCTAACTGCGGAGGAACAAGACATGTATGGAAACGGCCGATTGCTTGGTTTTGCAAATATGTCTGTAACTGGTGGGATTAAATGGAGCCTAGAAAATGCCTCGGAGGAGGTAGCGGAAATTGAAATCCCAGTTAAGGCAATGAAAGATGCTAATAAAGAACTTCGCTATGATGCGATGATTGACGATGTCATTGATAAGAAGACAGTCGAGAAATGGCATACCGACTTTAGCCCTGATATGGTCAAAAAAGATTACGTCTTTCCCAGCTGAGCCCCAAAATTTAAAAGTCTCGGAGTTCACGGATAAAACTATCACGTGGACCTGGGACTTAGTACAAGGGGCTTCCTTTTATCATGTCTATGTAGATGGCGCAGTAATTCCAGCGGTAGCGACAAGCAACGTATTTACAAGTGATAAATTGCTGGAGGCTACGGTCCACACAGTTAGAGTAACAGCGGTCTCGAAATACAATGTCGAGAGTAAGCTATCTAACGAAATTAGCCAAAAAACAAGATTGTCTATGCTGGTGATGGAGCGCTACTTGGCTGATACAACAAATGCAAAAGGTAAAGGGCCGAGCCTACCTAGTGTTACAAACGTTCGCGTTTATGATCGTGATAAGTATGTAGCGACAGGGACGATTGTAGCTGGTGAAGTCAGTATCTACATGCCAGGCATCATGAATACAAACTATGCAAAACAAATATCCGTCATTGTGAACGGTACTGAAAAAGTAAAAGTACCAGTGAATCAGGATGGCACTTTCAGGTACTACGCGAAAGATATTGTAAAAGCAGTAACTGATGTGGTAAAGGTTGTTCTGTACAACAGGAATGGAACGGTGATGGAGACGCTGGATGTTCTAATCGGTACAACCGCAGTAAGTGCAGAGACTCGAACGGGCTCATACGCAAATATGTACCAGGTTGGGGCGAGTTATATTACAGGCGGGTACAACAACGTGCTTACACTTAAAGCGCTGGATGGGAAATCCTCTGGAGACCCTACTACTATCGAGGGTATGCCAACACCTATGGCTATCGAACTTCCCAGATTGGAACTTAACACAATTAGCAGCGTAGACAGAATAGTATCAGGTATGACCGAGCCAAGTGGTTATGTGAGGCTAACTGTAGATGGTACCGCTCGTTCTGTACCACAGGCAGATGCAACTGGGTACTTCTCTATTTCGTCGAGCAGCATTATCTCGGGTTCGATTGTATTGGTTGAGTCGAAGGTTGGTAGTTACTACCCCGGCTCCGTTACGGTTACCGTACCAGCACCCGCAGGAGCGCCTGTTACACCTACGAATTTAGCGGTTAGTGAAATCACACAGACCACGGCAAAACTAACGTGGGCAGCCTCTCCAGGGGCCACATCCTACAAGCTTTATCAAAATAGTTCTATGGTGCCATGGAAATCCACATCTATCACGTCGTACAGTTTAACCGGAACGGCAGGGAGCTCGTGGACCTACCAAGTAACGGCGCTCAATGCATCAGGTGAGAGTTTGATGACTGCTAAAGTACCCGTGAATTTTTTACCTGAATAGCAAATCAGAGTCCTCAAAATTGGGGGCTCTTTTATTATGAAAAGGAGGAGAACAACATGGCTCAAATTGAATTGAAAAACTACGGCATGGTTGATATTGACACACAGCTCACAGCTGCCACATTCCTCACATTGCAGGACGAGGGCATTGTGGATAAGGATTTTCTCGACAAGATAATCAATGCAACGGTTGAGAGTGAAATCCCGCTAAAAATTAAGCTAAACACCCTATACGCCGCATATCGCGAGGCGAACGAAACAGATTACTTAGATTATCAGACTTTTATTAAGTCCTACCAGATTGATTATGTACAGCTTACGCTTGTTGTTGGGGCGGCTATCGTCAAAAAGAATGTAGATGAGTTCGGAGCTTTTTCACAAACACTCATAAAGAAGATACCGAAAACAGGGACTAGCTCGGGGAAGTAGCTTTCCCAAAAGTCACGATTGAGACCGTAGAAGATTTGTACAGTTACTACGTTGACTATTTTGGGATAAGCGAAGATATTTTCTGGAACCGTCCGTTTTTTACGTTACCTAGATACGTAGCAAATAAAATCGCAGTAGACGCGTGGAAGCAGCATGTGCAAAGAGAGGCGGCGAAATAAGTGGCAAGAGACAGCGAAAAGAAGATAAAATTTAAAGTCGATAATCAGCAGTATAGCGCAGCCATGAAAACCATGAACGCCGATACTGCGAAACTAAATAAAGAGTTTCGACTCGAACAAGAACAGCTAAAAGAGACAGGCTCCGCTTCTGAGAAGCTAGAGAGCCAAATGGCCAAACTGGCCAGAGAGCAAGAACTGACAGGCAAGAAAATTGAGTCTACAGAGCAGCACCTCGATAACGCAAAACAGACTTTCGGGGAGAACTCCAAAGAGGCTCAAAACTTAGAGAAGAAATTACTAGATTTGCAGATTGCAGAGCAGCGACTTGCTAATCAAACAATAGATACAGCCCGAAAAATGGATATGTTGGCTCAGTCGGAAAACGACGCGAACAGCTCCTCGGCCAAACGTCGACAAGAACTTTCGAAGTTGGAGGGTGAGCAGGATAGGCTGACGCGTTCCAATGAACGGTTAGACCAGGAGCTTGAGTTACAGATTGCCACAATGGGCGATGGAGCCAAAGAGGCGGATAAGTTGAAAGCATCCCAGGCTATTCTTGGCCGTCAGATGGGCAACACAGCCGACCAGGTCAAGAACCTAGAGCACCAGCTGGAACTCGCGAAAAAAGAATACGGTGAGAACTCGCAGGAAGTAGATGAGCTGGAGAAAGAACTCCTGTCAGCGAAAACGGCCTATGCCAATTTTGGAAATGAGCTAGAGAAGACCAATAAGGATTTAGGCGTGTTTGGCGTGAAGACAAAAGAGGCAGGCGCCAATGTTGCTAAAGTTGGTGGGGGCATGACTGCCGGGATTACCGTTCCGATTTTGGCCGTGGGTGCGGCATCGATTCAGGCAGCCCAGAACGTCGCAGATTCACAAAGTAAGATTAAAGGCTCCTTAGGTACTACCGAGAAGGAAACGGCCAGACTATCGGCCACAGCGCGCTCTATCTATGTGGATGGCTATGGGGAATCATTAGAAGAAGTCACGGACGCCCTGACACGTGTCAAGCTGAAAATGAGAGACTTGGATGGCAAGGAACTTAAGCAGGCAACTGTCACAGCTATGAACTTAGCAGCAACCTTTGACGCAGATGTCAATGAGGTTGTACGTGGCGGCGATGGCTTGATGAAGAACTTCAAAATATCCTCAGAAGAAGCCTTCCAGAAACTTGCTTGGGGTGCACAGAATGGCCTCAATTTCTCCGATGAGCTTTTCGATAATATCTCCGAGTATGCCCCGCTATTTAGTCAAGCGGGTTTTTCGATTGATGAGATGTTTTCTATCTTGGAAGCTGGTACAAAAGAAGGTGCCTATAACCTGGATTACGTGAATGACCTTGTAAAAGAGTTCGGCATCCGTATTCAGGACGGTTCGAAATCAACGACTGAGGCAATGAGCCAGATGTCAGGGTCCACCAAGAAGATGTTTAAGGAGTACCAAAACGGCAAAGTGACAGCTGCGGAAATGTTCAAAGCCATAGGTAAAGATTTGAAGGGCATGGACGACCAGCAAAAGGCCACACAGCTAGGTACAGCGCTATTCGGTACGAAGTTCGAGGACTTAGGAAACAAAGCCGTGTACGCCATGACAGACGCCCAAACAGGGCTAATGGACACCAAGGGCGCGCTGGATAAATTAAACTCCGCAGCCGAAAGCAATCATCAGCTAGAGGTTGCTATGCGAGCCTTTGAGAATGCTATTGCAGACATTGGAACGGCGTTGGGGCCTGTGTTATCGGATGTTGCAGAGGTGTCACAAGAATTTTCGGACTGGTTTACTTCATTAGACGATGGTACGAAAAAAGCCATTGTGGGGATTGCAGGAACCGCCGCAGCCATCGGGCCAGTTGTTGCTGGTGTGGGCTTATTGATGATGACGCTAAACCCTGTAACAGCAACCATCGCAGCTATTGGATTGGGTGTTGTAGCGTTGGGTGGCGCGTGGGCATATCAGGTCGCAGCACAGAAACGGCATGACGCAGAGCTCACGAAATCAATCGATAACGCGGCTATGTACGGCGAGGGTGTTTCTGCTGGAACTCGAAAAGCTGGTGAGTCTTTTGTTAAGTTGAAAGATACCGCACATACCAACATGGCTTTGATGAAAACGGCCACGGTCGAGAACGCGAAACAGATGTCTACAGAAGTAGTTGAGGCTTACTCAGGTATGGCGGATAAGGCCATAGTAGCCCTTGAAGAGTATAAGAACCGCCTGAATACAGAGATTGACACTCTGACCAAAGGGACAGGTGCAGTCGGGAAGCAAACAGCTGATAAGGCAACAAAAGAGGTCAACGATTCGATTGATAAAAATATCAATAAAGTCAAAGACGCAGTACAAACAATGAATGACCTGAAAACGAAATACAATGGAAACTTGGCCAGCATGACAGAGGCAGATAAGAAGCGATACAGTGAAGCAACCTTGTTTCTTGATGAGCAACTGAAAGTATTTTCTAACTCAGTTAAAGAGCAAGAGCGTATTGCCAAAGCAGCTAGTCAAAATCAGGATACTATTTCGAAGTCTTCATATGATAAGCAGCTCGCGACCGCAAAGAAAGCTCGCGATAAGTCAACTAAAGAGGCTGAAAATTACTACAAGAGCACCAAGAAGGATTTAGAGAAAGCACTGGCAGAGGGGCACATAAGCCAGGAGAACTATAATCAGCTCATGACACTGAACGGAAAGACTCTTGCAGAAAATAGTTATAAATCTCAAAGAGTACTCTCTGATACCAATAAAAGTCTAGCGGAATCTTTTAAAAACACAGGTGAGGTAGTCCTAGAATCTGGCATGGATATAGACAGGATGAAACAACTACAGGCTGATGGAACCTGGAAATGGTGGTCTCAGGAAAAAAGAGCATGGGTTGAAAAAGTCTCCATGCAAGAAGAAATAAAACGCAAAAATGAAACATATATTAAGAGTCTAAGTTCGGGAAATAAAGAGGCGGAGGGTAGTATCAAGGAGTTCAAGGACAACCTCATCAAGTTCTACATGGAGGCAGGGCTGAGTGCAGACCAGGCTAGAAAACAGGTTGAGCTCGATACTCAGGGAATGGTCGACGCAGTGGACGCATCGGGAAACCAGGTTGCAGTCCAAGCAAAGGGCCTTAGTGAGAAGTTCATAAAAGGGCTAAGTGAGAAGAATGCAGATATTCCCGCAGTTGCGAAAAAATGGGGGCTTGACCTAGAATCCAATACTAAAATCGACCTCGGGAAGAATGGAAATAAGACAGCGAAAGAGTTTTTTGCAGCCATCAAGAAGGGCGGAGAGGATGCCCTTCCAATGCTCCAGTATTTCTTTTCTAGCAAACTGGAAGCCATAACGACTAACGACCTTGGGGATGTAGGGAAGAAAGATGTCGACACATTACGCGAGGGGCTAGATGCTGGAGCCATCACGTTAGACCAACTAAAAGCAAAATTTGGAACGTCAATGTTGAACATCTATAGCAATGACCTGAACAAAATAGGCCAGGACAATATCGCAACGCTTAGAAACGGATTGGACTCAGGAGCAGTTACAATCAACCAGCTTGAAGGTAAATTCAAAACACAGCTGAATAAAATCTATGATAAGGACCTTAGCAAAATTGGTAAGGATGATTTAGGGACTTTGAAAAAAGGGATGGACTTAGGACTTCCTGGTGTTAATACTTTTCTTACAGGGCTTAAATCAAAAATCAAAACAGATACTAAGGTAGATATAAAAGGCGTGGGTAAGACTAACATTGATGGGCTTGTCACAGGTTTCCAAAATGGAAAAATAAATGTCAATCAGTTCCTCACTGGCTTGCGCGAGTTGCAGAAAAAAGGTAGTAAGACGAACTTAAGTGGCGAAGGTAAAGGTAATGCGCAGACCTTTGTTGATGGCGCAAACTCTAAGAAAGGTGCAGCCAATACCGCAGGTAAGGGGCTGGCAAGTAATGCGAAATCTGGTGCTGGTTCAGTGTCGGCCGAACAGGAAGGCCGTAATTTCGGGCAGGGTTTCTCAGCGGGGATAAATTCAGTTGCAAGCGCAGCAGCAACTACAGCTGCCAACATGGTTACCAATGCAATTTCTGCCGTTAAGGCTGCACAAAAATCAGCTTCACCTGCCAAGGAGCTAATCAAAAAAGGTAAGGATTTCTCAGATGGCTATGCAATCGGTATCGACGACAACGCAGACGGAGCTATCGACAATGCGGCCAATATGGCGCTGAACGCGATTGATGCTGTGAACGGTGCACCAAGCATGCCTGTATTGCAGAGAATGCAAGAGTTGGCTACGAACTTCAATGCGACTCAGAATTATCTCCAGTTCCAATTTTTCGGGATGACAATTCGCGAAGAGGCCGACATCAACAAAATCGTCGACGTGGTAGATGAAAGGCTAGGTGATAGGTATTGACGGAGTATCGAGTAATCACATATCGGAATAGCGCTGGTGAAGAGGCCAACTTCTCAATGCCGTACCAGCAGTTCCTCTATAACCTGGAGGGCATGGGGTTTGCATATGAGAACACGATAGAAGAGAGTAATTACGCTGACCACACATATGTTACAAATACCAGGCTTGTCATTCCTGATTTTTCGGGAGAGCTAAGTCTATTGAGCATCCATGGTAACAATCGAGACATCTACGAGAATCAGCGAGAGGTCACGCGAATCTTGAACTACGACCAGCTCATGCGGCAGCAAGGCGTGGATGCCTATGGGATGCTCATTTACAAGAATGCCTCGGATGTAGAGATGTTCTCCAGGGCGCTTATTAAGTCGTTCGATTTCGGTGAGATTGAAGAGGATGGCGATGAGTTGAAAATCAAAATTGCATTCGACCGCATATCAAAGACCTGGATTGCCATGGCGCCCAAGGCAACGCGAATCAACCTAGAAGGCTCTGACCAATCACACAAGCACCCTTATTCGCATCCTTGGACACATGGCCAGACTTATAGAGCAGGTTCCGGCACGATAACGAACATCGGTGGGAACCACTTTGCAAAGCTCATCATACGTATAAACGGCGAAGTATCAGCCTTCACGCTGACAATCAAAAACACGATGACCGGACAGCAGAAACGTATCAAATACGACGGCAATATCAACACAGGTGAAACGCTTGTCATCGACAACTTTGATATGTTCGTCCGCAAGAATGGAGTAAATGCAATTGCATTGTTTGACCTGTTTACAGCAGACCCGCCTTTCTTTGATTTGATGCCAGGTGCGCCGTATACGATTAGCGTGGATAGCGCCAACTTGCGGGGCTCTATTGAAGTAGAGATATATGAAACGTGGGTGAGCGCCTAATGTTGACATGTCTGATATTCGATAAAATGTTGAATCAGAAGACCATCATTAGTATTACAGCTGGCTCATTCACTGCTCACGTTTGGGACTGGCAGGCGTTCGATCTGAAAACAAAATCGGCAAGTGTAGAGGTAGAGGATTTCATCACGATACTGGATGAGCGAAAGCCTATTTTCTCCGGAGTGGTCAAACAGACGCAAGAGTCAGAGGGCACCTACACGTATTCAGGTTTCGACCTCCGCTATTTGTTGGACAGAGTGCAGATGAACTATTTACTCAAGCGCAATATGGTGAGCTCGGCCGTCTACTCAGGCGGCTCTTTTGCTATCCTGAAAAACACGATACAACTGGCTTTCCCACTTGCCACGGTCATCACAAAGCTGGACGCAGATAAGACAACATTCTCGCTATCGCCACGGATGCAAACCGCTTTCGCCTTCCATCGCGCGAATTGCATTTCTAATGATATGACATATCAAATTTACATCGTATCGGATCGGCGTGTTTATATAGAGGGGAAGTATTTGCGGGACCTTAGAAAAAGCGTTGTGCTGCTCACGGACATCACGCATAAGCAGGGCGAGGTCATCAAGAGTACAAAAGAGGCATACAACCAGATACTCGGTCTTGGCGCAGGTGAAGACAACGCTCGCGATTTCCATTTCATCGATAACAGGGTATCGAATGATTATGCGAGCTGTTACGTCTACGATATCCGTGAGACGATCAGCCATGCCGAGCTAGTGCAGCGTACAATTGCAAAACTGAAAGAGCTCCAATTTGAGTATACGGTGAAGTTCACAACACTTGATAATCATGTAGCAGAGTTAGGTGAGGAGTATGACGTTGGAGATTACGTGAGTTTCCGAATGCAGAACGGCGCTCTTGTAGAGGACTTAGTATCTGCCTATACAGTCAACATAGAGAAGGGCATTCTATCACCTAAGTACGATCTGGAAACGGGCATAAAGAAGGGCTCGCTCACAGCGAAGCTCAAGGATTTAAAAGAAGGAGGTTATAAATAAATGGCAGTTAAAACATTCAATTATACAAACGACGCCTACATTGAGGCAATCGATACGCGCTCCGAGCTAGGGGCGATGGTCGGGAACGCAGGAAACGGCTTTTTCGGGACGATAGCGCAAGTGGGTACTACAAACAGTTACACAGTCAAAGCAGGCACTGTAGTCTTTGCTGGAGGGCTGTGCATACGCGTTTTATCGGATGAAACCTTTGATCTCACATCACTGAAATATATTGTTGTTGAAACAATATATCAGCCCATTACAGACGGATATACGTGTCTGCTGAAAGCTGTCAATGTACTCGATGCAACAACGATGGGCACAGTGAAGAAGCATGTTCCAATTTATCAAAAAGGTGTTGGACTCATGAACGAGGGCAAGGGTCTGACTGACGTACTGAAAAAAGCAAGGCGTGCCGACTGTTTCTGGAGCGGCGGGATGTATATGGATGAGGGGCACAGGCTTACCTTTCCAAACTTGGAAACAAATGATTATCAAATGCTGTATTTAGTGTTTTCGCATTACACAGTTGGGACTGGGGCGGATAATTGGGGTTGGCTGGTTTATCCGATTCCAGTGGAGTTTATTATCAGCCATCCAGGCGAAGGGCATTCCGTCACTATTTCGGTAGAGGATACTACAAAGGTTATGTATAAGTACATCTATGTTGGGATAAACGCTGTATCGGGTAGCTCGAATAATGTGCGTATTTTGGATGGCGTTAATTTTAGGTCGAAATGTCTAAGAGAAATTTGGGGGGTGGGGTGATGTTTAGTTCTTATTTTGTGTTGCTGGATAGCCTAGGTTATGTAGTGGCATGGTCACAATCAGAACAGGAAGGCTTTCAGGAGATTGAAGCCAAGGCCGAGGATTTTAATAAGCTTGATTTTGTGAAAATAGTAGATGGCAAGGCTCTAGTTGATGAGAGGCAAAGGCAGCTAGTTATCAAGGAATATGAAAAAAACTCACAGACTGATATTGAAAAACTCAAGCTAGAGAACGAGGCGATGAGGGTACAAAGTGCGGAGTTGCGTGACACAATTCTGGACCTGGCTATCATCATTGAAAGGTTGGGAGGTGAGTTAGAATGAGCCCTCTTGTGAAGCTGTTTATTGAATCTATCCTCGATGAAGCATCCAGTCGCACAATTGAGGACGTGCCAAAGTCGCTCCGTGACAAAGTGCAGGCTGGCTTAGACGAATACCATGCCTCCTCATTGGAAGAGGTAGAAAACAAAAGCGCCGAATAGCGCTATTTTTTATGGGATGAGGTGAGGACCTTGGGGGACATTGTTACGGAGTTAGTTGATGAGGCAGTCACGAATGATAGGGCGTTCTATATCCTAACGATAATTTTTATGGTCCTATCTATCTGGGCCCTATGGATTCTGTTTCGGCACTTCCTACGACAGCTAACTAAGGCAGAAGAAAGGGCAGAATCGAAACAGTCCATTATCGAAAGCCAGCAAGCTTTTATTGCGGATATGCGACTTGAACACCAGGAGCACATGCGAAGTATGCAGACTGCGCTGGCTAAAAGTCAAACCATCAATGAGAACCTAGTTACAGTAACAGCACAGCAGCAGCGTTATATCGAAGGGCTCAAAGCTCATCGGCGAACCGTTGAGAACATGGACAGAAAAATCGATAAAGTGTTACTAAAAATTGCAGAGAAATGAGGAATGGAAAAATGGAATTTGGAAAAGAGCTTTTAGCGTATATGACATTCTTGGCCATGGTAGTACCGCTTGTTGTGCAGGCGATTAAGAAGACGGGGGTTATTCCCAAGAAGTGGCTGCCTATCGCATCCATTGTGTTGGGTGTAGGCCTTGGCTTACTCGCTCTCGGCTTACCAGGGGCGGGTAGCGCCTACGTAATGGCTTGGGCTGGTGGGTTAGCTGGTGCGGGCGGTACAGGCGTGTTTGAAATCTTCACGAACCGCGAGAAAAAATATAGCAAG
Organism: Listeria weihenstephanensis; assembly: GCF_003534205.1. Lineage (NCBI taxonomy): Bacteria > Bacillati > Bacillota > Bacilli > Caryophanales > Listeriaceae > Paenilisteria > Paenilisteria weihenstephanensis. The sequence continues at coordinate 1,111,752 of NZ_CP011102.1, forward strand.
GAGGACGAATAAATATGAAAATCAATGAATTGAAGTTAGCAATTTTCGCAGGGCATGGTGGGGTTGATCCAGGTGCTTCTTCCACGTATGGCAAGGAATCAGATAAGGCGCTGGAGTTGATGCTTGAGGCGACTAAATACGCCCGTTCTTTGGGTATTAAGGTCATCAATAACCGCACCTCGAACGTTGCGCGTAATATCAGCGCAGATGCGAAGAAGGCAAATAATGAGAAGGTCAATGCTGTTATCGAGATTCATTTTGATAGTGCGGTGGCTACAGCGAATGGAACAACAGGTTTTTACGCAGATGGCAGCCCAACAAGTAAGAGTCTAGCCCAAAAAGTCAATGACCGCGTAGATGACTACTTCCGTGACCGCGAAATCAAGCCAGACACATCAACAAGGCACGGCCGCCTCGGTATTCTGCGAGAAACGAAGGCTCCAGCTATGCTTTTAGAAACGTGCTTCATCAGTAACAAGGATGACATGACAGCATATAACACTAAGAAAAGCTTAATCGCTCAAGCTATCGTAAGGGGTGCTTTAGATTACTTCAATATTGCGCTACCGAACACGACGCAAAATAAGCCTAGTCCAGCTCCTGTAAAACCTAAACCAACAGCACCAGGAGCTACCTCTTACACAGGCAAAAAATTAGTTTCCAAAACTGGTGAATTACGCTTTTACAGTAAGGGCTCTTGGGCAGACAGAGATGTAGTTGGTACAGTTAGTAAGGGCTTAGGATTCCCTACTGTATTGGCAAAAGTCAATGTTGCGGGTAGCCCGCAGTATAAGGTTCAAAACAGCAAGGGGAAAACGTTCTACATCACAGCAGCAGATAAATATGTAGAGCTTAAAAATAAATAAAACAAATGAAATGAGGAATGTAAAATGGCAAGTAAAAACGTATCGAACATTTATGTAAATCCAGCGAAAGATAATTTCCCAAAGACTGATGGGGGTGTAACGATCGTCATTGAGAACAAAAACGCGTTCGGCGTCGATTCGAAAATCAAGTCAGAGAAATTCAACGAAACGAAAGGTATCTGGGAAACCGCCTGTGTTCTACAAGGTAGCGAGGGCGGACTCATGCCACATGAGCGGGTAGAGGATTTCCTTCTTAGTACGCACTTCTTCAAGAAAGGGGCAGGAAAGTATAGAATCTATTATGAGTTTTATAAAGCGACTAACCTTCCAATCCCATATACATCTAAGTTAGGCACCTTGACAACCTCAGTGTTTAACATCAAATAATATGACGAAAGCCTCTCATTTGAGGGGCTTTTTTATTTTGTCTATTTTTGATATAATAGAAAGGTCTTTTGCATGAAGACACTCCAAGAAGACACCTATAGTGCTAGCTAGGTGTCTTTTTTATTTGCGAAATACGAACAAATGTTCTATAATAGCTTCAAGAGGTGAGTACTATGGAAAGATTGAATTTACAAGAGCAGTTGTTGGCGAGGCCAGCAACAAGGAATATTGTACATTTAGTTCATAGAAGAGATATAGATATACAAGAGAAAGAGTACTTCATGATGACAATTAAAGATGCATTAAGACGTGACTGGGTTTGCCGAGTCAAAGTTTTTGAGCAGTACAGGCATGGGCTATATTCATTAGCGCCGTTCGAGGATGCGCGTTATTTTGCAGAAATGGGCGAAGAGGCATGGCGCATTTTATCACCAACACAAATCAGAATAGCCACACAAGAGATAGAATTTAAAGATGTAAATGGGGTTTCGCAAGTCATCGAATTTCGGGACATTCTAGATATCGAAATCGGCTAATCTAAACTACAAGAAAGACCGCCAAGCGTCCAATGCTGGCGGTCATTATTTTACTCTTTTCCGTGGGCAGAGCGTGGGCAGAACGAAACAGTTTTTAATGATTTTAAACGATTACTAACAGCTATCGTAAAATTGAAAATGGCATAAGACAGACATTAAAAGCTACTAAAACCTCCTAAAATATATCTATGTTTAATTCTGGCAGTGTAGAGGTCAGGGGTTCGATCCCCCTACGCTCCATAATTGATAGAAAAGGCATGTTCCGCGTTTATCGGGAACATGCCTTTTCTACGTGCTTATTCTAAAACACTAATCGAACTAGCCGTAATCCCCGGCATCGCAATTGTCTTACCATTCGCGTCATCAAACGCATATGTTCCATAAATCGTCCCATAAACCTCGACGATAGCGCCTTTTTTAGCTTCTGTAGTCCCCGTGTAAATCACCATCACGGTATCTTTCCACGTGCCACCATCTTGCGTCATATTTACCTTCAAATATTTCGTCGCGCCGCCATCAGTGACTTCTGCGACTTGTCCTTTTAAATAATACGATTCTCGCGCGTATTTATCAGGATTGCCGTTCAACATCGCAAAGGATATTTTGGCGGCGTTTGGCTTCGCATTTTCCGTTACTTCTTTTTGAGCTTTGTCTTTCGCGGCTTGCTCTTGTTCTTTCTGCTCCTCTTTAACTGCGGCCGGCTGCGTCACATGAACGGTTGCGCGGGTCTCTGTCAGGTCTTTTTTACTCGCCACAATTTCATATGATTTATCGCTTTCATAGATGTGCATTAACTCGAATGTGCCTTTTTTATTTGCATCCACGGAAACGTCGCCGATACTAATCGTAGCGCCAGGTGTTGCTTTTCCTGTAACCGTGAAAATATCATTTGCGTCCGCCGTTACATTTTTCTCATCTAATTGAATCGTTAATTTATCAGAGGTTTCTGCTTGCTTTTCATTACTTCCGCATGCAGCTAAAAGTAGTACGAAGCCCAAAAGCATTATCCCGATGCCTTTTTTCATTTTTCTAAATCTCTCCTCTTACCTTGTTTTGTGAAGCTATCTCCATTATATAATCATCACAAGGCAGGTGAACAGCAGTTTTTCAATTTTTTTGTTGTAATTGTTTCTTTTGTGTCGAAATTAAGTAGCCAATCGCTATGCCAATGGTCACGGTCGGGAAGAGGATAATCATCGCCATAATTTCACGCGAGCCTTCCACGACGTAGCCGCCAATAATGCTTGATAGCCCTTCAATCCCTTTCGCTCCAACTGTTAAAATGAAGAAGCTACTGATAAAAAGGACGACGCGTGGCGGTTGAGAAGGGGATTTTGTGGCTATATTTGCCATAACACCAGCTGCAATCGCTGCAACAAAGGTGCCAATTAAATCACCAGCCCACTGACCTACGACGTATTGGATGACAAGAGTCAGGATTGCAAAAATCGATAACCACTTCAAATAGGTCATTGGAACGTTAAATGTTAAACATAATCCTAGGCAGAAAACGATGACAAATAGTAAAATATAGAAGGAATTAAAAGTGCCTGAAATATCTCCTTTATCGAGCGTTCGAACGGTTGCCCCAGTCACTTCAATCGCTAGCAAAATGCCAATCACCATCTGGAGGAGGCACATAAATGCAGAAACTAAGCGAGCAGACCCAGCTGTTAATTTTCCATAAAAAACCTCGCCGGCAGCAGCAGACATCGTATCTCCTGGAATACAAATGAACAGCGCTGGAATCATCAGAAACACTGGTCCATAACTAATCGCCGTATCATGGAAAACAGTGAGACTAACAACGCCTACGAAAAAGGATGCGATAAGTGGAAAGAAAAGGCCAAATCTATTTTTTTCTAAAACGACGCATATCAGTCCCGAAATGAGGCCTAAAACACCACTGATCCAGACTTCTGTCCATGTTGCAATAACAAGAGGCGCAAATCCCATCGCGAAAAAAGAGGTGCCAATCACGCGTAACCAATCAGGATAAATTGGCGGGGACGTCGAAATCTTTTGCATCTTTTCATCAGCCGTTTCAAGTGTGAGGCCATTATCTATGTCATGAAGCAATGTTTTGACGGAAGATATGCGTGATAAAGAAGCGATTCCTGGTGTTGCTTGAATAATAGCATGGTGAATATGCTCTTCCTCATGATAAATGGTGATTTCGATATATTCACTTAAGCATAAGATATTCAAGTGATAGCCATAATGCGCGGCTACTTGATGCAACTGTTCTTCTATCATAATGGTGCCTTCGCCGCTCTCTGTTAGCAAAACGCGTCCCATTGTCGAAATAAGTGAAATAAATGTCTTATCTTGCGTTGTCATTTTCCCACACCCCCATTTTTTGTTCTGAACTCATACTTTGTAAAAATTATACCATAATGCGGTTCTAAATACCTTTCGAGCAGATTCCTTGCCAAATTTATTTAAAAGAGTAAGATAATTGATATATCAATTGATGGGTCAATTAATTGGTGGATCGGAGGGATTGAGATGGATGATGGTTGTTCGGAACGCGCGATATTGCTCGCGAAAATGCACAGTTTATGCAAAAATATGAACCAAACATTCGAGTCAACATTGCGAATGAGTGCGACAAAAGTGGAATTACTTTACCAAATATCTTGTGAGAACGAGCAAAATCAGCAGGCCCTGCAACAGACTCTAAATCTTGATGCTGCTGCGATTACAAGGCATTTGCGCAAACTGGAAGAGGATGGCTTGCTCATTCGTGAGAAGCGGGCGCCAGATCGTCGGGCAACTTTTATCAGGTTGACGGCACTTGGCGAAACGAGGCTTACTGAACTAACGGCGCAAAAAGAGGCTTTTCAGAGACTGTTACTAGAGGATTTATCAAAACAAGAACTTGCGGGTTTTGCGGATATTTTAGAACGGATGTCGGCGAATATTACGCGTTAAATTTAGAGGAGGTAATGGATGATGAAAGCAGTTATTATTGAAAATTATGGTGGTAAAGATATGTTGAAAGAAGCAGAGGTTGCGACTCCAAAACCGGAAGCAAATCAAGTTGTTGTTGAAATGAAGGCGACTTCGATTAACCCGATTGACTGGAAATTACGCGAAGGATACTTAAAACAAATGATGGATTGGCCATTCCCGATTATTTTAGGATGGGACGCAGCGGGTGTTATTTCGGAAGTTGGCGAGGGTGTTACGGATTGGAAAGTTGGCGACAAGGTGTTTGCGCGCCCTGAAACGACGCGCTTTGGTACGTACGCGGAATATGCATTAGTTGACGCGCCATTACTTGCGAAAATTCCAGACAATGTGTCCTTTGATGAAGCGGCTTCGATTCCACTTGCCGGTTTGACGGCTTGGCAAGCGCTATTTGATCATGCGAACTTGCAAGCAGGCGAAAAAGTTCTGATTCATGCGGGTGCTGGCGGTGTTGGTACGCTTGCGATTCAGTTAGCTAAAAATGCAGGCGCGCATGTTATTACTACGGCGAGCGAGAAAAACGCGGACTTTTTGAAAGAGCTTGGCGCGGATGAAGTGATCGACTACAAAACAACAAATTTTGCGGATGTTTTGACGGATGTGGATGTGGTTTTTGATACGATGGGTGGCGACATTCAGAAGGACAGTTTCAAAGTGTTGAAAGAGAACACAGGACGTCTGATTTCGATCGTTGCGGAACCGGATCAAGAACTTGCGAAAGCGAAAAATGTGGTTGCGAAGAGCATATGGTTGGAGCCTAATGGTGAGCAGTTGCAAGCATTCGCTGGTTTGATGGAAGCTGGCAAAGTGAAGGCCATTGTTGGCGCGACATTCCCATTCTCCGCACAAGGTGTTTACGACGCGCATGCTCTTAGCGAAACACACCATGCTAAAGGGAAAATCGTGATTAGTTTCTAGTCTCGGATGTTTGACCTTTTTTCATTGTGGTAAAGATATAGATAGCACAAAGCAAGGAGGTTTTATAGATGTTAGGTATTATTTGGGGAATCATTGTTATTCTTTTCGCCTTTTGGGTGATTGGACTAATATTCCATATCGGTGGAGCGTTAATCAATATTTTATTGGTAGTCGTTCTTATCTTAGTTATCTGGAACTTGATTCAGAGTGCCAGAAATAAGCGTAAATAACGAAAAGAACGAGGCTATACAGTTATATCCCGATGTGGAATATGATTGTATAGCCTCTTTTTATTTAAAAATCGTAACGTGCGTCTTTTTGTTTGGTGATTTCTTGGCGTACTTGGGTTTCGTACACGAGGTCGTCTGCCAAACGTTGTAATCGGAGTGTTACGTCGTCGTCCACAATTTGACCGCGATCGTATTGCCGTTCTTCGATGAACACGTAGTTCTGCGCAATTCGAGCTTTCATATAGGCCAGGATTGGTTTTAATTGCAGTTCTGCGACGAGGTAATGTTTTGGTGAGCCAGCTGTGGTGATAATCGCAACGTTTTTTTCTTGGAAGGCGCGTTCTGGAAGTAAATCTAAGACGTTTTTTAAAGCGCCAGAAATGGATGCTTGATAGGTTGGTGTGCCGATCAGAATCGCGTCGGCGGCCATGATTGTTGCAGTCACATTGGCGGTGTCACCGGTGTAATCACGAAAATCACGACCGTCGCTGAAAATCATCTCGTTTTGGCTTAGATCGATGAGCTCTGTTTCGGCGCCTGGATGATTCGCTTGGATATGGTCGAGCGCGAATTGGACGGCGATTTTTGTTTTTGAACCGGTAATGGCGCCTGAGATACCAACTATTTTCATTTTTTGTTCACCTCCATTTTCGTAGCTTTTTTAACAGCTGGAGCCACGATATTCGCGAGTAAGTCGATCGTTTTTTCGATTTTTGAGAGTGGCATACCGCCGATATCGACTTGGCCTAGAACGCGTTGATGGCCGTATAATTCGTGTTGGTACAGTATTTTTTCGATGAGTTGTTGCGGACTTCCGAGTAGCATCGCGCTTTTGGTGTCGATCGATTCGGCAAATTGTGATTTTGCGTAGCCGGTACCGCGCAATTCCTCCATGATGTGGTTGGCGTAAGGGTAAAATTCTCGCAGCGCGTCTTGGGAGTTTTCGGTGATGTACATTAAACTGGTCGTTCCAATTGGGAAGTCGAGCGGATCGAATCCGGATACTGCTAGAGTTTGGCGATAGGCTTTGACCGCGTGGCTAAAGGCATAGGCAGGTCCACCGAGCGTCGAGAGCATCATTGGTACGCCTTGTCTAGCGGCTTTAATGGCACTAGCAGGACCTCCACCCACAGCACGCCAAATCGGTAGTTTTTTATCGTTTAATGGTTGTGGAAAAATTTCTGCTTGGTTTAGTGGTGCGCGGAATTGACCGCTCCAGTTGATCTTTTCTTCTTCGTTTAACTGGATGAGGAGTTCCATTTTTTCTTCAAAAAGTTCTTCGTAGTCTCTTAGGTTGAAGCCGAGTAACTCGAAAGCGCCAACACGTGAGGCGCGACCAGCAACGATTTCTGCGCGTCCGCTTGAGATTAAATCGAGTGTGGCGTATTCTTCGTAAACGCGAACGGGATCGGCGGTGCTTAGGACAGTTGCACTACTCGTTATTTTGATATTTTTGGTTGCTTGGGCAATCGCTCCTAGAATGACTTGATTGGCGGAGGAGATGAATTTGGCTTGGTGGCTTTCACCGAGACCAAAAACGTCGAGTCCTGCCTGATCTGCCATTTTGGCGGTTGCAATAATTTCTGAGATACGTTGTTGCTCGCTAATTATTTTTCCAGTGAGGGGATCGGATACGTGTTCGCCGAGCGTAAAGATACCTACTACCATACCGTTATCTGGATTAATTCTGAATGATTTCATATTTAACTTCTCCTTTGCTAGTTACTTATATAATGTAAGTATAACGTGATATAATAGTATTGTGAAGTACGCACTTTGAGGTGGTATGGTATCTTTGAGGAAACTAAGGAGGTTTTTTTGATGGGAAATATTCCGGAAAAATGTAAAGTGGATGGTACAATGGGGATTTTTACGGGGAAATGGAAAACCGCGATTATTTTGCAGTTAATGTATAAAGGGACGTTGCGGTTCAGTGAATTGAAGCGAGAGATTCCAGGGGTTACGCAGAAGGTTTTGACGAAGCAGTTACGGGAATTGGAAGAGGAATCGGTTGTGTCGCGGACGGTTTATCCTGAGGTTCCGCCACGTGTGGAGTATTCTCTGACGGATTATGGGAAACGATTGGAGCCGCTTTTAGAGGAAATGCATGAACTTAGTGAGAAACTGGAGGCTTTGAAGAAATGAAAAAATTCTGGGAGATTGATTCCCAGAATTTTTTGTTTAGATGATTTTGGCGATTTTTACATAGTTTCGAACGGTGAAAAAGGAATAAATCGGATTATTTTTTCAAGTAAACGTCTTTCCAATTTCGCGCCAGTAAATAGCGGTGGCAAGATTGACTATATAATAGGAACAGCGCGCTCCCGCAAAGAACGGCGGTGCTGCCGAGCAAGAATCCAGCTGTGACGTCGGACGGGTAATGGACGCCGAGATAGACGCGGGTATACATGATTGTCAAAATGATCGCGAGGGCGACAAGGCCAATCAGGATGCGCTGCCATAATTTTGATACGGTGATGATAAGAAGTGCCGCGATCATACCATAAAACGCCGTTGAACCTGTGGCGTGACCACTTGGAAAACTCCAACCACCTTGAGAAATCAGCATATCACTTGGGCGTGGACGGGCAATGATTTGTTTAATAATCCACGGTAAAAGCGCACCGCCGACGAGGACAACCCCGCCAAACCAAATGGCGATCGTGTACCTTTTTAGAAATAGGAATATCAGCAAAAGTGCTATCGTCATCATCACAATCGCAGCAACACCGCCAAAGTTGGTAATGAAAGCAATGATATCCGTCTTACTCGTCGTGATGTTGACGCGGATAATGTCGATCCAATAGTTGTCGAAGTTTTTAATGAAGCTCGCGTTCGTTGCGACACCAATTAGCATCACAATAAAACCGATTGCCGTGATAGCGCTAAGCCCAAATAAAATGCTGGCGTTTTTTTTCGTATTCGTCATGCAAAATCTCCTTTTTGATCGATCCAGTCGAGTACCGTCTGAATTTCGCGATCCCAGTAATCCCAGTTATGTTCGCCGGGTGATTCTTTATAAATATACGGTAAATCTGTCTGCTCCATCCGCGATTTAAAGCCGAGGTTGTTGTCATACAGGAAATCCTCCGTGCCGCAAAGTTGTAAAACGCGTGGTTTTGCGGTGACTTTGCCGAGTAAAGCGAGCAAATCGTTGTCTGAACCGCGATGTGATGCAATTGGACCAAACACGGCGAGCATCTCCGGCTCCATTTCTGGTCTCGCTTCACGCAAGGCGACCATGTCAAGCGCACCAGAAAGGGACGCCATGCCTGCAAATTTCTCAGGGTAATGAAGCCCCCATTTCAGCGCGCCATAACCACCCATTGAAAGTCCGGCAACGTATGTATTTTCAGGCTCCGTCGGCAACTTGAACCAGCTGTGAACAAGGCGCGGCAACTCCTCACTCAAAAAAGTCCAATAGTTGTTACCGACTTGCATATCCGTATAATAACTGCGATGAACTTGCGGCATCACGATCGCGATATTGCGGTTTTCGGCGTAACGAGCGATGGATGATTGGCGCAACCAAGCGGAGTCATCATCGGATAGACCGTGCAATAAATAGAGTAAACGCAGCGGCTTTTCTGTATCGATTGTGTCTGGAATAAAAACTTGTAGAGACGTTCGCAATTCAAGCGATTGCGACATAAACTGCGTTGAAAAAATCGCCATAATTAGGTTCCTCCTTTTAATATAGAAAGTATTATTAGTATAACATATCTGGTAATTTGTTGGGGTTTTGGTCAGCATTTGAAATGGATTATATAGGTGAGCTATTTTCTTCATCGGTAAGTGGTTTTTAAACTTAAGAATTACATAATAATTAGGTAAGTATTCTAAAACTTCTTTTTAGTATGATAGGGCTGTGAGATAATATCGTTTTTCATGAGCGAAAACAGGGAATTAGATATTATTGGGAAACTATCGTATTATTTGGAGGCGGGCGAAAATGAAAAAATGGTTGAGAAATACAATTATTGTGGTCGCTGGGCTTGGCGTCGCATGGGGTGTTTATGCGTATGTCTCGCATCAGGACGCGAAATCGCATGGCAGCGAGAATATATTATATCAAAATATTGGGGACGATGGTTCAGGACAGCAAATCGCGATTTTTGCGGGTGGTTGTTTCTGGTGTATGGAACCGCCATTCGAGAAGTTAAAAGGGGTCAACGATGTGATCTCGGGGTATACTGGTGGCAAGACGCTAAATCCGACGTATGATGAGGTTTCAAGTGGGAATACGGGCCATCGGGAAGCGGTGATGATTAAGTTTGATCCGAAGTTGATTTCGTATGAGCAGTTGTTGGACGTCTTTTGGCATCAGATTGACCCAACGGATGCGCAGGGGCAGTTTGTTGATCGTGGAACGCAGTATGGTTCAGGGATTTTCTATGTGAATGCCGAACAGAAAAAGGAAGCGGAAGCCTCGAAGAAAGCGCTGGCGGAGACTGGACGATTTAGTAAGGTTGTGACGCCGATTGCAGCGTCGGGCGCTTTTTATGAAGCGGAAACGTATCATCAAGATTATTATAAGAAAAATCCGAAACGGTACGAGTATTATCGAAATGGCTCTGGGCGTGATGATTTTTTGAATAAACATTGGGGTAAGGATAAGGAAGTGGACTTGCCAAGCTATCCTGCGAGTTATTCTAAGGCTGATATCAAGGCGAAGTTGACGGACGAGCAGTACCGGGTGACGCAGGAAAGTCAAACAGAGACGGCTTTCCAAAATAAATATGATGCGAATAAGGCGGAAGGAATTTATGTAGATTTGGTTTCTGGTGAGCCGCTGTTTAGTTCGACGGATAAATTTGATTCGGGTACGGGTTGGCCGAGTTTTACAAAGCCTCTGGTGCCGAACAATGTGTATGAAAAAGAGGATAATTTCTTGGTGACAAAGCGGACGGAGATCAGGAGTAAGCACGCGGATTCGCATTTGGGACATGTTTTTTCGGACGGGCCGCAGCCAACGCATTTGCGGTATTGCATGAACTCAGCGGCGCTCCATTTTATTCCGAAAGCACAGATGAAAGAGAAGGGGTACGGGGATTTCTTGTATCTATTTGAGAAAAAATAAACGTGAGGTGAGGCGCGGATGAACACAATTTTACTGGTGGATGATGAGGAGACGATAGTTGATGTGTGTCGGCGCTATTTGGAGAAGGAAGGCTTTCGTGTTTTGACGGCGAAAAATGGCGAAGAGGCGCTTGTGATGTATGATGCGCAACGTGTCGATTTGATGGTCGTGGATATTATGATGCCGAAAATGGACGGGCATGCGTTTATTATGGAGGTGCAGGAGCGCGGAAAGGATACGCCGTTTTTGTATTTGAGTGCTTTAACGCAGGAGAAAGAGCGATTGTATGGCTTGACGCTTGGTGCGGATGATTACATGTCCAAACCGTTTAGCCCGCGCGAGTTGGTGCTTCGGGTGAAAAATATTTTGCGGCGGTCGCGGCAATTTGTAGAACCGGAGACGCTGACGCATGGACCACTTTTTCTGGATAAGGCGAAACGATTGGCGTCGGTTTCTGGGCAGGAATTGGAGCTGACGATTAAGGAATTCGATTTGTTGTGGCTTCTAGCGAGTGAGAATAAACGGGTTTTCTCGAAATCGGAATTGTTAGAGCGCGTTTGGGGCTATGAGTACGATGGGGATGCGAACACAATTAATGTGCACATCCATCATTTACGGGAGAAATTGCAGGTGAACGGCGAGGCACCAGTTTTTATTAAGACTGTTTGGGGTCTTGGCTACAAGTTCGAGTTGGTGATGGAATCATGAAATTACGGACGCTTATTTTACTTTCTTATGGGATTGGCGTGATTATTGTAACGGTTGTGCTCGGGTTTAGCGCATATCGGATGATTTTTAACACGCAGTTCGTGATTTTTACGATTTTGATTACGCTCGGTGCGAGTACGCTTGCTTTTGTGATTAATTATTTGTTGATGCGGCCGGCACTTCGGTCGATTGATAAATTGGGAAAGGAAAGTCGCAAAATCGCGCAAGGTGAGTTTTCTGGGAAGGTCGAGGTGACGGGACCACTCGAAACACGGATGCTGGCGGAGGATTTTAATGAGATGTCGGCGCGGTTAGACGAGATGTTTCGGCAGATTAAGGACGGGGAAATGGCGCGAAATGAGTTAATTGCGAATTTGTCGCATGATATTAAGACGCCTATTGCATCGATTCGGTCGTTTTCGGAGGCACTTTTAGATGGGATGATTGCAACGGATGCGGAAAGGCAGCAATATTTGCGGACAATTCAGCGGGAAACGATGCGGTTGACGGATTTGGTTGATGAGTTGATGGATGTCGCGGCAATTGATAAGAAGGAGCCAGTTTTGGAGCGGTCGCGGATTTGGTTGGATCAGTTGCTGGTCGATGTTTTGGGGGCTTTTGATGTGCAACTGAAGCGAGAGCATCGGGACGTGCATGTGGCGATTGCGCCGGACTGCCAGTTTGTGTATGCGGATCAGAAGTTTGTGACGCGGATTTTGTATAATTTGCTGGAGAACGCGTTGAAGTTTTCGGATGTGGGAACGGAGATTGAGATTGATGTGAAGCGGACGGAAGACGCTATTTTGTTTCGGATTCGGGATCATGGACAGGGAATTTCAGTGGCGGAGCAGGAGCGGATTTTTGAGCGGTTGTATCGTGTGGAGAAGTCGCGGAATTTGGCGCATGGTGGCTCAGGACTTGGGCTTCATATTGCGAAAAATTTAGCAGAGTTACACGGTGGTTCGTTGTGTGTGGAGAGTGAGCTGAATGTTGGTAGTACGTTTATTTTGGCGATACCGATTTGGAAAGAAGGGGAACTGGGATGAAGCGATTTGGCTTAATGGCAATGCTTGGATTATTGTTAGTTTTGGCGGCGTGCGGGAATAATAGTTCGTCGGACAGCGTGAAGGGCCAGGATTTTGCGCAGTTGAAAAAGGACGCGAAAGGTCAGACGGTGAATTTTTATATGTGGGGCGGGGACAAGAATATTAACGCCTACATCGATGATTTTGTAGCGACGAAACTGAAAAAGGAGCAGGATATTACGCTGAAACGGGTGCCGATGGATACGGAGAAATTTATTCAGAAACTGAGCAGTGAGAAACAGGCTGGGAAGAAAAATGGTAGCGTGGATGTGGTTTGGATTAATGGTCAGAATTTCAAAACGGCGAAGGATGGTGGCCTGCTTTATGGTGAAATTACCGATCAGATTCCGAATGTGGCGAAGTTTGTCGATCCACTTTTGACGGAAAAGGATGCGGGAAATGCGATCGATAAAATGGAAGCACCTTGGGGAAAAACGTCTTTTGTGTTCCAATATAATGCGGACAAAGTTTCGAAACCACCACTTAATTTGGCGGAACTGACGGCTTGGGTGAAGGCGAATCCGGGACGGTTTACGTATCCAGATGTGGCGGATTTCACGGGAGATGCGTTTGTGAGACAGGTGATTTACGCGCAAAACCCAGGGAAAGAATTCACTGAGGCGCCGACAAAAGCGGATCGTGAAAAGGCGTATGCGTATTTAGAATCGATTGGACCATATTTGTGGCGTGACGGGAAAACGTATCCGAAAACGTTGCAGGAGCTAGATCAGTTGTATGCGCAAGGTCAGGTTGATTTCACGATGGGCTTTAATGAGCGTCGTGCGTTGCCGTTTATAGAAGATGGCACATTTCCAGCTGTGACGCGTACTTTTTCACTCGATAATGGGGCTTTGACGAATGCGCATTATCTTTCGGTAGCTTTTAATACGCAACAACCAGCGGCATCGCTTGTCGTAATTAATTATTTATTGTCGGAAGAAGCGCAAGCCGAGAAATTGAAAACATCGGTGTGGGGCGATGGAACGACGCTACTTACGAATAAAATGACAAAGGACTGGCAGGCGAAATTTGACACGGCTGGTGAGACGGGAGATCAGTTTTATAATGATTGGCAGGCGTTGAATGAGTTCCCAGACACGACCGCAGAAGCGATTCAGAAGGAATGGAGCAATTATGTCTATCCGTAAAGGCGTGGCGTGGCTGATTCCGGTGTTGCTTGGCGCGGTTAGCTTAATGGCGATTGTACTGCTCGTTTGGAAAATGCGATTTTTAGGGGCAAATTGGGATGGAATTGTGGAAGTAAGCCGTCAAAAGCGAATTTTCACCAGTGTTTTGTATTCGTTGGGCGTGAGTGCGATTACGACACTGTTATCGCTTGGACTTGGTATCTTGATTGTGCGGCAAGTATTGCTCAAACCTAAAGTGATGCGATCCGTGGCGCGGTTAAACACGAGTTTCTATTATCCACATTTTGTTGTAGCGCTCTATGTGTATCTCGTTTTTGCATTCATTTATCCGTATATCGGCGAATATTACAAAATTTACGGGACTCTGGAGATTTTGATCACGTATTTGTTGAAAGAAGTACCATTTGTTGTTTTTTATCTGATGACGACATATCGAAAAATCGATTTTGCAGAGGTGGAATTGGTACGATTGTCTGGCGGTGGGACGTGGCGCGTTTTTGCGAATGTTGAATTTCCAAAAATAGCGCCACAAATGGCAGAACTGATGATTATTTTGCTAGCTTTTATTTGGACGGCGTATGAAATTCCAAGTTTGGTGGGCAACAGTTTTCCGGCGTTTCTAGGTGTGGTATTTTATCAGGGATATTACGCGACGGATGTGAGTGTGCAAGTGGCAACGATGTTTTGGATGGTTGTGGTTTCTGTGTTCTTACTATTGTTGGCGTTTGTTCTATTCGCTTCGGTGCAACGATATCGGAGCTTTTTGCGTAAAGGAAGTGGGCAAGTATGAGGCAGTTTATTTATGGACAATACGTGATTATGATTGCTGTTTTTGGTATCGTTGCTTGGCGTGGCGGGGAAGTTGGTATTTTTGAGGACTCGAATTTCAGGTCGGCGATTGGAACAACGATTGTGGTCGCGATTTTTGTTGTGATGATTAACTTGCTGGTGGCAAATTACGTGGGGTATTATTTAGCGCGGGCGACGGGGCGGAAATTGGCGTTTTTGGATGTTTGTTTGCAGCTACCCCTGATTGTGCCACTCATTGTTATTGCGGCGGGACTGGATATTTGGTTTATTCGTTTGGATTTGACGGAAACAGTGTTAGGAGTTGTCTTGATTCAACTTTTGCCGACGTTACCTTATTCGATTAGGATTGCGCGGAATGCCTATTTGGCGCTTGATCAGGATATTAATCAGTATGTTTATTTGATGGGTGGAACGCGGTTGCGGCTAGCATTGGATGTCTATCTACCGCTCATGCGTCCGATGAATGAGACGATTTTATTGTTTTCGGTTGTGATTTCGATTGGACAGTATGCGATTACATCGATGATCGGTGGCGGTATTATTCAGACGGTGGCACTCATTTTATTCCCCTACTTCACATCTTCGCAATTGCAAATCGTTGCGGCAGCGGCTTTATTCACGATTTTCATGGCGTTTGTGATGTTATTTATATTTAGATGGTGCTACAAAGGAATTGTGAAATTGGTTGGGGTGATGGGTTAATGGAGATAATTAAGGTTGAAAATATAACGAAACGCTTTGAAAACGAGACAATTTTGCATGGGGTTAGCTTGGCGCTTAGGCAAGGTGAGAAGGTGACGATTTTAGGTGGATCAGGGAGTGGGAAAACGACTTTTTTGAAAGTGTTAGCGGGATTATTGCCGTTTGATAGTGGTAGTTATCAGAAATCAGGGGTTAAAATCGCGTATATTTCACAAAAACCTGTGCTATTTTCGCATATGACGGTTTTGGAGAATCTTATTTTTCCACTGAAATGCCAAAAGGTAAAACGGAAAGAACGTGAGGCAATCGGACGGGTTTTCTTGGAGAAAAGTGAGCTGGCGAAATGGGCTGATGCGTATCCTTTTGAGCTTTCAGGTGGGCAACAGCAACGGGTTTCGGTGGCGCGTGCGCTGATTGGGAATCCAGATTTACTATTGATGGACGAACCGTTTAGTAGTTTGGATGTGCGACTCGGACGGGATATGCGGCAGTGGGTTTTTACGCAAATTGAGGAGCGCAAAATGGCGGCAGTATTCGTGACGCATCATTATGAAGAGGCTAAAGTTTTCAGTGAACGCGTTTTGCTAATGGAGAATGGCGTACTGAAAGAGGCGACGGATGCTGAAATCGATGTGTTTTTCGGAGATGGTCTGTTGTATAAGGATGTTTATTATCCGATTGGTGCTTGGCGGATGGCGGATTCTGGTGTTCCGGTGCAGGTCGAGCGCCAGGTTATGCTCTATGGGCAAGCCTATTGGTCGGTGATTTTAGAAGATGGGGCGCAAAAGTTTATTATCGTGGATGAAAATAGAGCGGAAACAGCTTATATTGCACCAGTAAGGGGTGAAAAAGATGCTTGATACGAAAGCGAGACCATATGTGAGACCGATATTGGATAAAACGGCAGATTTCTTTTTAAAAATCGGATTTTCAGCAAACCAAGTGACGGTTTTGGCATTTGTGATTGGGATTGTTGCCGCGATTTTGGTCGGATTTGGCTGGATGTGGACGGGTGTTTTAGTCCTTTGGTTTTCTGGGTTTTTGGATGCGGTTGATGGGACGATGGCACGGAAAACGAAGCAAAGCGGTTTTGGAACAGTGATGGATGTGACGTTTGATCGAGTGGTCGAAGCGGGGATTATTATTGCGCTCGCCGCACGTTTTCCGGAACAGCAGTTCATTTTGCTACTTTTGATGGCCTCGATTTTATTTGGAATTACGGCCTTTTTGACAATCGGAAATGTGGTGCAGAATAAAGGCGTGAAGTCGTTTCATTATGCAACGGGACTCGCGGAACGAACGGAAGGATTTATTTTACTTAGTTTGATGGTATTAACAGCGCCGACTTTCCTATTTTGGACGACGTTATTGTTTTTTGTCATCGAAATAATCTCGACAATACAGCGTTTAATCGAAGCGCACAGACAGCTCGATAAGGAGGGGTGAGGACGATGAAAAAGCATCATCAGGTGATTGTGATTGGCGGCGGCGCGGCGGGACTCTATGCTACGGCTGGCTTGGCGCGACTTGGCGTTGATGTCGCGGTGGTTAATGCAGACGCAAATATGGGTGGCGATTGTCTTCATTTTGGCTGTGTTCCTTCGAAAACGCTGCTACATATGGCGCAGGAAACAACGGAGTGGACGGAAATTCAGGCGAAAATAAGGGACGTGATCGCCGAGATTCAAGTGCATGACAGCGTTCCACGTTTTGAAGAAATCGGCACAACGGTTTACATTGGAAAAGCGCGTTTTCTAGATGCGCACCGGATCGCGGTTGGGGAGCAAGAACTCAGCGCGAAAAAGTTCATTATTGCGACGGGTTCGCGCCCAAGGGTTCCGAGTGTGGCGGGGCTTGAGGATGCGATGTATGAAACAAATGAGACGCTGTTCCAGATGGCAAAACTTCCACGCAAAATGGTGGTTATTGGCGCTGGACCAGTCGGACTCGAACTTGGGCAAGCTTTGCAAAACATCGGCGTTGAAATTACGATTTTTGATCATAATACTGAATTTTTAAAACATTTTAGCCGTGATATCGCGGATATTGCCTTGCAAAAACTAAATTTAGATATTCATCTAAACAGCGTGCTAACCGAAGCGACTCGCCTTAATAAAGACGAAATCAGCCTTAAAATCACAGAATCAGGGGTAGAAAAAACACTGATCGTCGAAAAAATCCTTTTTGCAGCGGGACAAATAGCGAATATCGATATGCTTGGATTGGAACAGACCG
Source organism: Listeria weihenstephanensis (assembly GCF_003534205.1). NCBI lineage: Bacteria > Bacillati > Bacillota > Bacilli > Caryophanales > Listeriaceae > Paenilisteria > Paenilisteria weihenstephanensis. The sequence continues at coordinate 1,129,430 of NZ_CP011102.1, forward strand.
GCATTGCTTACGACACAAAAATCGATACGAATCCCTATCTACAAACGACGACACCACATATTTATGCAATCGGGGACGTGATCAAAAGTCCAAGTCTCACACATGCAGGTGGCGCCGAAGCTCGAATCGCCCTCACAAACATCGCATTCGGCAATTTTAGCAAAGTAAACTACAGCACACTTGCTTCGGTGATTTATACAAAACCAGAAATTTATCAGCTCGCATCGACACAAAAAACAAACAGAATTCTATCTGCATCAGGCGCCAACATCGATCGTTTCAAAACCGACAACGAACCAGAAGCTCTCGTCAAAATCGGCATCGACACCAAGGCAAAAATCGTTCACGCGGAGGCAATCGGAACGGATATCTCAACAGTCATGCAACAAGTGGCGCTGCTCAAATCCACAGGCGCCAAACTCACAGACCTATCCAAACCAATCTACCCGTACCCAACCAAATCAGAAATCCTGAAAAATATATCGGATCAATTACTCACCGAAAAACTCGAAAAACCAATTTTACAACGACTTATTCGCAAAATCATCAAATGGAGGGGGTTATCATGAAGAAATTTTGGCAAGAATGGCGCGGCATTATTTTATTTGTGGTGTTTGTAATCACTGGTTTTCTAGTCATTTATAAACTCGGAATTGTTGATAGTTTCAACGTAGCGGAACTTAGTAAAGTCGTGCGCGATATGGGCATTTGGGGCAAAATTCTTTACGTGATTACCTATATTCTGCGCCCACTCGTATTATTTCCCGCAACCCCGCTCACACTTTTCGGTGGCTACACATTCGGCGCGGTACAAGGCACGATTCTAGATGTGATTGGCGCTGGAACTGGAGCACTTCTAGCGTTCTGGATTGCCCGTAAACTCGGAAAAGATAAAATCGAACGCCTCATTCAAGGGAAAAAACTTGAAAAATTCGATCATAAACTTGGCGAAAATGGTTTTTTAGTCGTGCTATATTTGCGACTCATCCCACTTTTTCCTTTTGATAGCATCAATTATTCGATGGGCCTCAGCTCGGTGCGGACGCGCGATTATGCTGCAGCAACGTATCTCGGCATTATTCCAGGCGCATTTGTCCTCAATTTCCTCGGTTCTTCACTTGGTCGTCTCGATTGGCAATTTTACACGGCGATCGCTTTATACGCTTTCATGATCATTTTACCCCTGATCGTGAAAAAATTAAGAAATAACTAAGAAACACGTAAACGTTACCATATCTTTCGTTGTTATGATGAGAAAGTAGAAAATAATAACGAAGAGAGGTAAAAATAATGAAAGTAAAAGCAGCAATTTTAACAGTAGCGCTAGGTTCGACATTGGTATTGGCAGCATGTGGAGGCGCGGATTCATCAAGCAAAGACGACAAAAAAGACGACACGAAGTCAGCGATGACAAACAAAAAAGACAACATGATGAAAGCGAACGAGAAAGTACCGTTGATGGCGGCGCTCAGCGGGGAAGGTGCGCATAAAGTGAGCGGAACAGCGACGATCGACGGCGATGACTTGAAATTGATGAACTTCAAAACCGATGAAGGTCCTGATTTGCACGTGTATTTAACAAAAGATGGCGATATTAAAACCGGCAAAGAAATCTCAAAAATCGATCTAAAAGCGGCGGAGCAAAACTTCTCGTTGACAGGCGTTGAAACAGCAGACTACAATACGGCCGTGATCTACTGCGAAAAAGCGCATGAAGTATTTGGTCAAGCACCGCTAAACAGCTAAGGAGTGGGTCCTGATGCGTATCATCAAACAAAGCGCGAACGTCTTATTCTCGATTATTCGGATCTGTCTCGGGTTCAGCTGGTTTCACGAAGGCTGGTTCAAGATTCAAGCCAAATTCGATATTTCTGGACTCGTGCCAAGCGTTCTAGCCAACACAGACTCACCAGATTGGTACAAAACATTCATGGAAACCGTAGTGGCTCCTAACACAGGATTGTTCAACATTTTGATTCCGTGGGGCGAGCTCCTCGTTGGCCTTGGATTAATCACAGGGATACTTACTTTACCAGCCTTAGTCTCCGGCATTTTCATGGGGATCAACTACTGGTTGGCAGATATGATTTATATTTATCCATTGCAACTCGCGGTTGGAATTGTCCTAGTCCTCACAATACATCAAGCTAACTATTTTAGCCTGACAAATGTCTACAAAATCTGGCACAAAAAGCGACATGCCAAAGCAGGAGATAACCCTTAATACAGAAAAAGAAGCTCCCAGTCACGCAGGAGCTTCTTCTTAATCTTTATTCCAACTCTAAGTTTTTCGCTAGAGAATCGTGTAGTTTCTGACGTTCTGCATCGGATACATTGTAGTACCAAATACCATCAGATTTACCGCCATCACCAGCAACTGTCATATTTTCTACATTATTACGTGCGGAAATATAGTTTTTGGCAATACGAGTAATATCTGTCATGGTTAAATCGGTTTGCATGTTCTTACCAACGGCAGACAAGATCTCATCGAAGTTCCACAGTGTTTGTGTCGTTGCAACTTTCTCAACAACCGCTTGGATCACTTCTTGTTGACGCATTTGACGACCAAAGTCACCACGCGCATCTGTTTTACGAATACGAACATAAGCTAAGGCATCTGTACCGTTAAGTGTTACATTACCTTTTTTAAATTCTTTATCTTTCAGGCTGATGTCCATGTCGTTGTAAACTTCAACACCACCAACAGCGTCGACCAAATCTTTCAGGCCTTCCATGTTGATTTTGATATAGTAGTTAATCGGAATACCATTTAAAAAGTTCGTTACAGTATCTTCCGCCATTTTCACGCCACCATAAGCATAGGCAGCATTGATTTTGTTTGTGGAGTTATGTCCAATAATTTCAGCACGTGTATCACGAGGAATACTTAACATTTGTGCTTTATTCGTTGTTCCATTGACCGTTGCGACCATTGTTGTATCAGAACGACCGACATCGCCTTCACGTTGGTCAATACCTAGAATTAGGACGGAGAACGGGTTGTTCCCATCAAGATCAACTGGTTTTGCTGTTTTGCCTGCTACAGGCTCATATATTGTATCCATGGTTGACTTTGTTTGGTACACAGCATATCCAACAATGCCTCCTAAAACTAAGAAAATACCTAAAACAATCCACAGGAAAATTCTTAGACCTTTGCGTTTCTTTTTTGTCTTTGTGCGTTTTTCAGCGCGCATTTGCGTCTCAACCTCTCTAGTGAAATTTCTGTCACTTCCCATTTTACTACATAGTGGGAAACTTGTCATTAATATTCCATGAGAATTTGGCTCCAAAAGGGGCGACAAACGCTCATTTACGTCATTAAAAATTCCGCTCCGATGCTCTCGCACAATTCGTACGTTCCGCTTCGGTGCTCATTTTTGCCTAGCAACCAAGCATTTGTTGGTCCTTTTGGGTTCAGTGTATTAGGAAAGATTACGTGGTTTTTAGGGATGATTTGAAAGTCTGATGGGTAGGTGAACAAAAGTGTGGCAGGACTTCTTAGAAAAGCAGCATTGGGAGTTGTATATGACGCTTCGGATCGGTGATTCTGGATGGAAACAGGATTTTGATTGTGTTTTTTTTGATTTGTGGGTATAATTGGTGGGATAGGATTCAAATTGTGTGGACTTTTGGTGGACGTGATGGTATATTGCGTCGTGTTTTACATATATAAAAATGAGCTATTTTGAGAAGGGGACGAGGAGTTATGTGGACCATTGTTTTGATATGTTTTTTGGCCGCACTTCTTTTGACGCCTATTGTGAGACGGATTGTCATTAAATTTGATATAACGGATAAACCAGATAAGAGACGGATTAATGTGGTGCCGATACCGAGTCTTGGTGGGGTCGCTATTTTTGTTGCGTTTTTAATTGGGATGTTCCTGTTGCCAATTGATAAATCGCTTTTGTGGCCGCTTGTTATTGGCGTCAGTGTGATCGCAATTACTGGGATGTTGGACGATATTCTGGAGTTGAAGGCACGCTATAAATTGATTGGGCAGTTGATTGCTGCTGGGATTATTGTTTTTTGGGGCGGTATTAATATTACCTTCATCAATTTACCATTTGGTGGCGAGATACATTTTGGATTTATGGCGATTCCGCTGACGTTGCTTTGGATTGTCGCGATTACGAATGCGATTAATCTCATCGATGGCTTGGATGGGCTTGCTGCTGGGGTCTCGACGATCGCGCTTCTGACGATCATGGGGATGGCGTTTGTGATGGGCGACCCGATTGTTATTATGATTACGGCGGTACTTGTTGCCTCAACACTTGGTTTCTTACCGTATAACTTCTATCCTGCTAAAATTTTCATGGGAGATACGGGCGCGTTATTCTTAGGTTATATTATTGCTATTCTTTCGCTGATGGGATTCAAAAATGTCACGTTTATTTCGCTGATTGTGCCGATCTTGATTTTAGGGGTGCCGATTTTCGATACAATTTTGGCGATTATTCGTCGTATTGTACACAGAACACCAATCGCGATGGCAGATAAATCACATTTGCATCATAGCTTAATGAAGCTCGGGTTTACGCATCGCCAAACAGTGATTTTAATTTATGCGATTTCAGCTTTGTTCTCATTATTTGCACTCATTTTCACAATGTCGACATTTTGGGGATCATTCCTGCTAATCTTTGTATTGCTCATCGTGGGCGAGTTTTTCGTAGAGGTTTTAGGATTGATCAGCCAAAATTATCGACCGATGATGCGACTGCTCCGAATCGAACGGATTGAACGGGAAGAGGAACAGGAATAGAGACGCGCGAACTTATCTTTTATTAGGTAGGTTCTTTTTTTTATAAGCTCTTGATGCTTAGGGGGAACTGTGTTAATCTAATCAAGTAAGTTTTAAACAGATCAAAGGAGAGATAAACATGAATATTATTGCCACGGCAGAGTCGGTATTGCAAGCTGAATTGTTGCTGGGCGCGGGGGTAGACACGCTATACGTCGGAGGAAGTCGATTTGGACTGCGAATGCCGCAATCATTGACGCTCGCCGAAATTAGTGAAATAACTAACAAAGCGCACCAGGCAGGGAAAAAGGTCTTAGTGGCCGTGAATGCACTCATGCACAATGAGCATTTGAAAGATTTACCTGCTTATTTACGTGAACTATCTAACATAAAGGTAGACGCCATTACTGTAGGGGACCCAGGTGTTGTTTTTATGTTACATGAAATGAAGCTTGATTTACCGTTTATCTATGATGCACAAACGTTTGTGACGAGCGCGGAACAGGTGGATTTTTGGGTGAAACAAGGGGCAGTTGGGGCTGTCATGGCACGTGAATTAACGCTGATTGAACTTGAGGCGATCACGGCTAAAATGGATGTTCCAATCGAGGTGCAAGTATACGGACCAACGTGTATTCACCAATCGAAACGGAAGCTCGTGACTAATTACCAAAACATTGTAGAAATAAAAGATGATACGTCGAAAGAGCGCGGGCTTTATTTGCGTGAGCCAAATGATGCGGATAGTCAGTTGCCAATTTATGAGGATGAGAATGGGACGCATATTTTTTCAACGGAGGATTTGTCGTTGATGCCGTATTTGGAGCGTGTGTATAACGCTGGACTCAAAACGTGGAAGCTGGATGGTGTGTTATTGCCAGGCGAGGATTTTGTCGCGATTGTAGCACTCTTCGTGAAGGCAAAAGAAGCGCTTGAAGCGGGCGATTTTGTTGCGGAGAATTTTGTGAATAAATTAGCGAGATTACAACCGGCAACGCGTGTACTAGGAACAGGATTCTTTTTGAAACAACCAGACGAGGTAAAATAGGAGGGCATTTTTATGAGAAAAATTACAAAGAAACCGGAAGTTTTAGCGCCGGCGGGAAATTTAGAGAAATTAAAAATTGCGATTCGCTATGGTGCGGACGCTGTATATATTGGTGGACAGGCTTTCGGGCTTCGTTCGCGAGCTGGAAACTTCTCGTATGAGGAGATGGAAGAGGGCGTGGCGTTTGCGCATGCACGTGATGCGAAAGTGTATGTGGCGGCGAATATGGTCGCGCATGACGGTGATACAGAAGGCGCTGGCGAGTTTTTCCGAACGTTGCGGGATATCGGGATTGACGCGGTTATCGTGTCGGACCCAGCGTTGATCAGTATTTGTTTTGCGGATGCGCCAGGACTTCCCGTGCATTTGTCAACACAAGCGTCGGCAACGAATTACAAAACGCTTGAATTTTGGAAGCAACAAGGCTTGGAGCGCGTTGTTTTAGCGCGTGAAGTGAGCATGAGTGAGATTCAGGAAATTGGTCAAAATACGGATGTTGAGATGGAAGCGTTCATTCATGGTGCGATGTGTATTTCGTATTCTGGACGTTGTACGCTGTCGAATCATATGGCAAATCGTGATGCAAACCGCGGTGGTTGTGCGCAAAGTTGTCGTTGGAAATATGATCTTTTTGAAATCGATAACGGTATGCCGCGTAATATCGTAGAAGAAGGTGAAGAGCCATTTTCCATGAGCGCCGTCGATTTGTCGATGATCCGCTTCATTCCTGATATGGTCGAAGCAGGCGTGGATAGTTTGAAAATTGAAGGACGGATGAAGTCGATTCATTACGTTTCTACAGTAGCAAGTGTATATCGCAAAGTGGTGGATGCTTATTGTGCTGATCCTGATAATTTTGTGTTCGATCCTGCTTGGGAAGAGGAGCTTTGGAAAGTAGCACAGCGCGAGTTGTCGACTGGTTTCTTCTATCAAGAGCCAACCGAAGACGAGCAGTTATTTGGAAAAACACGCAAGATTCCACAATATGCTTTCGCGGCGCAAGTTTTGGCATACGATCCAGAAACGAAAATCGCGACGCTACAACAGCGCAATAACTTTGGCGTGGGCGAGGAAATCGAGTTTTACGGACCAGGTGAAGTGGGCTTTAAGCAAGTTGTGACGGAGCTTTGGAACGAAAATGATGAGTCGATTGATCGCGCACCAAATGCGATGATGACGGTGAAAATGGTCGTGGAACATCCAGTTGAAGAATTTTATTTTATGCGTAAGAAAAAAGAAGAGCGCGTGGCTAAGAAACGGGTCAAAGCTTCAAAATAAATTATATTTTAACGCAAGCTATTCCGAGTTCACCATACCCTCAGATTTTAACGACGGAGATAAGTGTTCGTTGATTCGCTGAGGTATAGTGAACTTTTTTAATAACTTACGACTCGCGAATGATTGTGATTCCATAGAAACGCTGGTATAATAGTAACAAACACAAGAAGGAGTTGTATGAACATGATAGGATGGATTATTGCTATTGCGGTTGTTGTCATACTTGTCTTGATTTATTTCGGACTGTATAACAGCCTTGTAAAATATCGCAACAGAGTGGAAGAAACATGGGCACAAATTGATGTGCAACTGAAACGTCGCTTCGATTTAATTCCGAATTTAATTGAAACGGTCAAAGGTTATGCGTCACATGAGAAAGAAACGCTTGCGAAAGTGGTGGAAGCTCGTAGTATGATGACGCAAGCCCCAGCAGACGGTCGCAGCGAACAAATGGAAGCAGACAATATGCTAACAGGCGCGCTGAAATCTGTATTTGCTTTGGCTGAATCTTACCCAGATTTAAAAGCGAACACGTCATTTATCGAATTGCAACACGAATTAGCAACAACAGAAAACAAAGTGGCTTATTCACGTCAACTTTACAACACAACAGTCATGACATACAACACAAAAATTGAATCTGTACCTTCTAACATTGTTGCTAAAATGGGCGGGTTTACTAAACGCGACATGCTTGCAACACCGGAAGAAGAAAAAGTGGTTCCAAAAGTTCAATTCTAAAACACTGAGAGGAAGAATGCGCCATGTTATTTGAACAAATAGCGGCTAATAAGCGTAAGACAGTGTTCATTGTTTTAGGATTCTTCATTTTTGTGATGCTGGTTGGATGTGCGATCGGGATTTTGGTTTATAATAACTACTTGAACGGTCTGATTATGGCGGCTGTGATTGGCGCTATTTATATCGCGATTATGATTTTTTCAAGTTCGAAGGTCGTTATGACAATGAATCGGGCAAAAGAAGTCACGTCAAAAGATCAAGAACCAGTACTTTGGGATACAGTGGAGAGCATGGCGATGGTAGCTGGAATTCCAATGCCGAAAGTCTACATTGTGGAGGACCCGAGTCCGAACGCTTTTGCAACGGGAATTTCGCCTGAAAAGGGTGCGGTTGCTGTTACACGTGGTTTGCTAAATAAATTAGAACGCTACGAGCTTGAAGGAGTTATCGCCCATGAGATTGCGCATATTCGTAATTACGATATTCGTCTTTCTACGATCGCGATTGCCCTTGTTGCTGTTGTTGCTATTCTATCGGATTTAGCGATGCGTATGCTCTTTTGGGGTAGTATCACGGGTGGTAATAATAACAGGAAGAGTAACGATAACAACGGTGGTGGCGGTGCACAGGCCATTATCTATATCGTTGCGCTGATCTTTGTTATATTAGCGCCGATCATTGCAACAGCAATTCAATTCGCGCTCAGCCGTAACCGCGAGTATCTGGCAGACGCAACGGCGATTGAGCTGACGCGGAACCCAGTTGGTTTAGCCGACGCCTTGCGCAAAATTGGTGGCGACACGACGAAGATGAAACAGCCAAGTGCGGCTTCCGAATCGATCTACTTCACAACTCCTTCAAAAGGAGAAAAGAAGACGAAAGAAAAGGCTGGTTGGTTTGATTCCCATCCTCCAATTACAAGTCGGATTGAGCGATTGGAACATATGTAAACACTAATAATAAAGAAGGCGAAGGAATTAGCAATTGTCATTTAAAAAGGACAAATATGCTGTTTTTTCGTCTTTTTTATTTGTTTATAAATGAATAAAAATACATAATGATGAATATTGATTCTCTTCTGTTTTTCAAGAAGAGTGGATGTCATTTTTGTGAACAGTTATTTTCACAGTAAAAAAAAACGAATATTTTGCTGACTTGGCCTATGTGAGGAAGGTAAGATAAGAGTAGGAACAGAAAATAAAGTAAAGCCATTTTTAAATCAAAAAAGTACAAATGAGGTGTTTGAAATTTACTACTACTCTAAGCGTATTCTGAAATGAATGATTCTACAGCAATAAGAAAGATAACATGTATGAAAAGTGAATCAAAAATATTTTTGTGAGATTATGGTGCAACACAAGTGCGATGAAAAAGAAAAAATTCTAATTAAATGAAGGAGGAAATAACTGCTCATCATAAATATATTATGCATAAAGTAGTTATAATTACAAACATGAAAATGAACAAGAAATTTGGATTAAAAATTTTATCGGTGGCAATGATTGCCGCCTTAATGGTACCGACTTCTCTCGGGAATATCGTTGCTTTTGCAGAAACAACAGTACCTATTAAAACTGAAAATGCGGAACCGACATTTGCACAGAAAAAAGAGTTTCAAATTAAGAAAGGGACAGAAGATGCTGAAGTTAGCGCTTCATCCGTTAATTTAACGAGTACTGGTCTTGATTTACACGGTGTAGTGAGTGGCGTGCCTCAAGCGACTTATTTACGTTTTTCTGATGTAGAATTGCCAGTCGATGCGAAAATATCAAATGCGTATCTTTCATTTACGACGCGTGATGCTTCCTCTGCAAGCCAATCAACAACGATTAGTTTGACTGGTGAGGTCGGTAGTCAAGCAGAATTCACGAATACAGTGGCTTCATTTACAAATCGAAAATTTACAAATGCAGCAGTGAGCATGACGACACCTGTAGTAGCGACGAATACGATTTTTAATACAACAGATATTACTTCTGTTCTAAATGAAATGCGATCTAATTCGACTGATATACAAAATTATGTATTCAAAATAGAAGGTAGCAAACTAGGTTCTTTTGTGATGCGTTCTTATGATTCAAACGCAGCGATGGCGCCGAAACTTATCGTAGAGTATACATCACCATCCGCAGATTATACAGCGAAAATTAGCAGTACGTCTGACGATGCCGAAGAGTACGGTGTGAACAAAGCGATAGAGTTGAATGCAGAAATGAAAATTGGTGGTTACACATCAACGACTCTGACACCAGCCTATAAAGATCTCTCGGCGTTCCGTTTTGCGAATGTAACGCTCCCAGAAAATGCGAAAATTGACGATGCCTATTTGGAATTCACGACGAAAGCTACGGTGGCAAATCGTGTGGCTAATATGTCGATTGCAGCAGAACTAGGGAATCCAGTTGCTTATACGAATGTTGCTGGAAATATTAGTACGCGTAATTATACTGCATCAACCATTCAATACCAGCAGCCATCGTTTACAGTAGCGAACCAAGTCATTCGAACACCAAATCTTAAAAATATCATCGATGAAACACGCCTAATGGGCTGGCAAAATGGTAATGCACTTGCATTTCGCGTCGATGGTGACAATTATATTGGAACGGTTTATCAAGGTGGTTCTGCCGCAGCTTATCAACCAAAACTTGTTATTAAATATTCATATAGTGAACAGGATGCGATCGGAGCAGACGTTATAAAAGACCCTATGAATATGAAAAATATTTTTATTAACGAAGTTGCGAGTATGGGAACAGATGTCCAAAGTGCTGGTTGGATCGAAATTTATAATAATAACGATGTGCCTGTATTCATTGGGAAGGATGTTTTCTTATCAGATGATGCAGCTACTTTAGGTAAATCAGAGTTGAAAAACTTCTATATTCCAGCAAAAGGATACCGCATTGTGAAAGCAGATGGGACACAAAATAATGCTTCAGCTAATTTCACATTGGGCAACCGGGCTACAAAACTATATTTATCTACAAAATACAATGACAGTTTTCATACTATCGACTCGTTCAATGTTCGAGAAATGAGTTTTAACGAGACAATAGGGCGTATTAACGATGGCGAAGCAGATTTAGTGACTTTTAAACAGGGGACTTATGAGCGATCCAATAATGATGCTACGCAAATCGTTACGGTTACAGCCAGCCAAAAAACTGGTTTTTATGCGAAAGCTTTTGACTTAACTCTCGCAAGTGATGCCGTCAACACGATTAAGTATACGACAGATGGCTCTACACCGAGTGAAACTAATGGAACTACGTATACAAAAGCGTTTACCATCGATAAAAACACAACAGTAAAAGCATATGCTTATAACGCAAAACAAAATAGTGGTGTGCAGACATTTACGTATTCGATTCGTGAAGATGCGGACCAAGTACCGTTAGCGAAGAAAGAATATAGCATCAAAGCTGGAACGGATGACGCGGGTGTTACGGCTACAGCGGTTAATTTAACAAGCACTGCGCTTAATTTACACGGACTCTTAACTACCACGCCACAAGCTACATTTGTGCGTTTTGCGAATGTATCGATCCCAGCAGATGCCGTGATTACGAAAGCATATATTGCCTTCACAACACTCACAGCCTCAGGCGCACCAACGAATTTGACGGTTTCAGGGGAAGTCGGAAATGGTGATGCTTTCGCGGCTACCGTGGCTTCATTTGATAGTCGTAAACTGACAACTACTGTCGCAAAATCTACAACACCTGAAAAAGTAGCTGTTAATGATCTTGTCAATACAGGTGATCTGACAGAAGTTATCAATGAGATGCGTGAAGGAACTCCTTCCATGAAAAATCTCGTATTCAAAGTTGGCGGTGACAAAACAGGTTCATTCGTTGCGCGTTCCTATGAATCAAGCGCAGCAATGGCTCCAAAATTAGTACTAGAATATTACTCGGAAAACGGCGATTTTAGCGGTCAAGTTGCGACGGCAAACGACGATGCAGAAGAATATGGCACAGCAAAATCAATCGACCTAAACTCGAATTTAAGAATCGGCGGGTACACATCAACTAATCTAACACCTGGTTACAAAGATATCTCAGCTTTCCGTTTTGGCAATGTCAGCATTCCAGAATCAGCAGAAATTGAAGATGCTTACCTAGAATTCACAACGTATGCAACGAATGCAGCAAAAGTAAGCTCCAATATGGAAGTTCGCTCCGAGCTTGGTAATCCAGAAATCTACAAAAATCAAGCTGGAAACATCACATCGCGAGCTTACAGTAATTTGGTTGTGAAATACAATCAGCCAGCTTTTACAACAGGCAATCAAATCGTGCGTACAGCTAATTTAAAAGATATTATTGACGAAAACCGTTTAACTGGTTGGAAAGACGGGCAATCGATGGCATTCCGCGTCGATGGTGATAACTATATTGGGAGCGTCTATCAAGGTGGAAACGCAAGTGCCGCCCGTCTAATCATCAAATATAAAAACAATGGCAAAGGTCCGAGCATCGAAGGCGCACTCACAACACCAGATAAAATCAAAAACGTCTACATCAACGAACTATCATCAGAAGGCACCGCGAGCTCAAAAGAAGCGTGGGTCGAGCTATACAATGACAACGATGTCCCTGTAATTTTAGACAAAGGGATGTATTTGACAGATAAAGCGAAAACGCTCGATAAATTCGAGTTTTCCAATCTGGTAATTCCCGCAAAAGGATACCGCGTCATGTACTCTGATAAAGCAACGGAACTCGGCAATAATCACTTAAGTTTTGAAATCGGCGGTAGTGGCGATGTTATCTTATCGGCTAAAGTCGGCTCTGAATTTAAAACTGTAGACTCGATTAAATATACAAAACAAGCGTACAATCAGTCATTCGGACGTCAACCGGATGCGAGTAAGAACCTCACTTTATTCAGCTCAGATACGTTAGGCAAGTCGAATGATAACGGTCAGACGAATTATGCTGTACAATTCAGTAAAAATCGCGGTATGTATGACACTGGTTTTGACTTAAGCATCACTTCTAAAGCTGGTATCACATTGAAATATACGTTAGATGGTAGTGAACCGAGCGCAACGAAAGGGACGATTTACACTGGGCCATTGACTATTAGCAAAACAACCGTTGTGAAAGTTTATGGGGATGATGCAACTGGGAATACGGGCGTACTTTCGAACACGTATATTTTGCGAGATAACTACAAAAATGAAGTGACATCAGGCTCCCAATGGCAGTATAAAACGACGATTACGAGTGATGAGTACGCTCAAGCCATTGATGATTTTCCTGTTGTATCCGTTACTGGTGATGCCACAAATCTAAATGGAACCACACATACACCCGGTACATTCGAATATCTAGATTCACATCTGGGTACCGGAGGAACGAATTATTTCAATTTTTCCGGTGCTAAAAAATTCGGGCAAGCAAGTGTATCACAATACAACTCCGGAGTCGCAATTAAATTCCATCGCGATTTCAACGGCAAAAAAGCTAAATACAACTTTTTCGATGCCATACCTGGTGAAGCATACCCAGTCGTAGGGAAATTCAGCAAACTAGAGCTTAAAGAGGGGCAAGATGGTCCGCAGAATGACATTTACAACCTCGGCTATAATCGTTACGATGAAAAAGTAACCAACACGTTAGCCGAACAAATGCATAAAATCTTTTTACATGCCAATTACGTGCATTACTATTACAACGGTAAATATATGGGTGTAAAGACGATGCGCGAAGATTTCAGCCAGAAAATGTTTGAGGAGTACTTCGGTGGTAGCGATGATGACTATACAAAAATTCGCTTCCAAGATGGCTATTTTGTACCAGGTCACGTAGAAACTGGCGATGGCGACACAGCTATTTTATCAAAAGTAAAAGCAGTAGCAGCAGCGAAAAACTTCCAAGAATTTAAAAACTATGTCGATGTCGATGATTTAATCAAAACACAAATACTATTCATGTTCACTGATACAGAACAAGAAGTAGACGCAGTCGTTTCCAACGATATTCTAAACGGGAATGGCACGAAAATGAAGTTCAATATTAACGATACAGACGGCGCTTTTTATAATAACGGTGGTACAGGAACAAGCTCTTCTGTCTTCACTGGTGGTGGCGGAACGTACCGCTATAAATGGGCAGATGGCAACTCAAGGCGCGGTGCTGGTGTTTTGTTCGGGAATTTATCAGGTGATAGTAGTACCGTCGCAACAGCTGGAAACCTTGAGTTCAAAACGCTCGTTAAAGATCAGGTTTTAAAACAGATCGGTCCAGCAAACGGCGATTTCGCGGGTGCAGCGGGTGCTCCTTTATCTGTCGCAAACGTGAGACAACTGATCTTAGAAAACAAAAAACAAATCGACGCGGCGTACAAACTAGACGCAGCATACATGGGTGCGAGAAAAACGATGTATAACGATTGGTTAGCGGCTCAAGTAAAAGTACAAGCTCAAGTCCCTGATCGCGTGAAATACAACCTAGAAATGTGGACAAAATACGGCATGGCGCATACATTACAAAACGTTAATGTTGTACCAAGTGGAACGGGAGTTATTTTAGAAAATCCAAATGCTGGAACGGATGCTTATTACACAACTGACGGCACCGATCCAATGGGAGCAGACGGCGTTGTATCAAGCAAAGCAACTAAATACACACCAGGAACAATTCTTGATGCAAAAGTGAAATTAACTGTCCGCGCTTTTAAAACAAATAACTGGGGACCGATGATCGATAACGGTCTAGCCGCAGAACAAGCACAAAAAGAAGACGTAGCAACAAAAGCTGTACAAGCTTTATTTACAAACGATGATGTAACAGCGACATCACTTAAAAAAGAAACGAATCAAAAAGCGATCGATGCTGCACAAAAAGCAGTAGACGCTGTAGCGGATGTTGAAGCGAGAGCCACTTTGCAAAATGAATTAAATAAAGCGAAAGAATTATTAGCAAACAGAGGAAAAACGTCGGGAACCATCACAACAAACGACTTTATCATTGGCGCAGACAGCTACGTCAAAGGCACGTATACTGGCGATGTCGCAAAAATCGCTTTAGAAATAAACGGTACACTGCAACAAATCATCAACGCAACCGGCTCCCCATACCAATATTACGCAAAAGGTAAAATCAATGCGCTGACCGACGAAGTCAACATGATTGGCTACGATAAAGACGGCAACGAGCTACAAAAAACAAAAGTAAACGTGCAAAAACCAATGCCCGTACAACTCACAATGAACCCATTTTATCTTGGCACTGACAGCTATGTAACAGGACAATTTTCCGGGGACGTGGCTAAAATTAGTTTGACAGTCAACAATATAGAAGGTACCAGAATCAGCGTAAGTTTGCCAGACTTTAAGTATTATGCAAATAACGTGATTTGTAATCTAAACGATAATGTCCAACTTACAGCCTACGATAATGTCGGCAAAGTTCTTGACACAAAAAAAGTCGCCATCCTGAACGGTATCAGCTTTTCTGGGAAAATCGATACTGTTATGCCATTCAAGATTGGCGAAGACAGCTATGTAACAGGACAATTTTCCGGTGATGTGGCTAAAATCAGTTTGACAGTCAACAATATAGAAGGTACGAGAATCAGCGTAAGTTCGCCAGATTTTAAGTATTATGCGAGTAACGTGATTCGTAACCTAAATGACACCGCCCAAATGACGGCCTACGATAATGTCGGTAAAGTCCTTGACACAAAAAAAGTCACCATTCTAAACAGTATCAGCCTTCCTGGGAAAATCGATACTGTTATGCCATTCAAGATTGGTAAAGACAGCTATGTAACAGGAACATTCTCAGGAGGTATTGTAAAAGTTGAGCTGCAAATAAACAAAGTGCCCCTACAACGTGTCAATGTTACAGAGGGCACAATCAAATATTATGCGAAAACAGACATCACAAAAGTGACAGATATTATCGAGCTAGTTGCTTATAACAAAGCTGGCAATGTCGTTAGCACAAAAGTGATACCAGTAACTTCGACAAATGGCAATGTAACAGTGAACTCTTTCCAGATTGGTACCGATAGTTACGTCAAGGGTCAATTCTCTGGTGATGTAGCAAGAATAAGCCTGAGCGTTAATAATGTAAAACAAACAACTATCAATGTGCCAACAACAGGACCAGACTTCCAATACTACGCAAAAAACGTCATTAAGACCCGGACAGATATCGTTTTACTGATAGCATATGATTTATTAGGAGGCGAGATTCAGACGGTAATCATACCTATTCTTTAAAAGTTAGGGAGAAGCTGAGGTATTTTGTGTATAAAATTGCAAAGAAATCCTGTGCTATATTGTAAAATAAAAAAACGACCAGCAGGGGAGGCTGGTCGAAAAAAAGGAGTTTGTTAAGGGACACCACAATTAGAAAAAGGGGGATAAAACTAATTGCTGTCCTTGCTTTACATTCTCTATAATACACAAACAAAATGAGAATTTGGATAGTCCTACGTAAAACTATCATGAGAAAAAGGTTCTATAATAAATGTTGGGGTAGAAAATAATCTACTTCAGCATTTTTTTGTTCTCATTTCAAGACAAAAAAATACACAGTAATATCAAAATCCTTTAAGATAAAAGTGACGAAACCCAATCCAAAGGAGCGATATTACCATGCCAGACCATTTTATCATACAACTCATCGGTTTAGAAAATAAAAACATCCAACTTCTTGATTATTCGATTGAAAATCATATCTGCCACATTCATATCCAACTAAAACGAAAAAAACATGCCTGCCCCTCTTGTAAAACACGGACAGATCGCATTAAAGACTATCGTACGCACACTTTCCAACATCTAAAAGTCGCAGAAAAACGTGTCTATGTGCACTATCGAAAACGCAGATATGCTTGTTCCTGCGGAAAATCATTTGATGAAAAAAATCAAGGACTTGTGGCACGCTATCAGCGTTTTTCAACGCTTTGGCACCAAGCGGCCCTTTTTCATAGTATTTCCGCTCCGTCCTTTACCTATACTGCTAAAACATTTGGAACAACCGCACCTAAAATTATGCGCCTATTCGACGCGCGCACAGAAACCTTTTCCTCGCCTCCCGTCTCTCTTCCTAAGGTCATCGCTATCGATGAGTTCAAGGGAGATACCGACAAAGGCAAATTTCAACTCATTATCGCTGATCCCATGACTCGTCGCCCCATTGATATCTTAGAAAACCGTCGCGCCAAAACCATTCAACGTTATTTAAGAGAACGCGGGCAGCAGGTAGAGATGGTTATCATGGATTTGAGTTCGACCTTCAAAAACGCCGTGCAACAAGCCCTTGACAAACCAGTTATTATTGCCGATTCTTTCCACTTCTCTCGCTACATCTATTGGGCACTGAATAAAGTCCGCGTTCGTGTTCAACAACATTTTTCAGAAAAAGATCGAAAGCACGGCAAACGCATACAAAAACTCCTTTTTAAGCGATCTCATAAGCTGGACACAGCGCAAAAAAGCATCATTCGCCGTTACTTAAGCTTGCACCCTGATCTACAAACCGCCTACACCATCAAGGAAGCCTATCAGGCTTGGTTTGATGCCAATAAAGCACAAGAACGCCACGACGTTCGTCAATCCTTACACGATTTCTATCAACTCGTACAAGACAAACAGCTTCCAGAATTCATAAAAGCTATCGGCACTTTCCGACGCTGGGAAACAGAAATCATCAATGCCTTCATTTACCCACATCTGTCCAATGGCTTCGTAGAAGGAATTAACAACCGAACCAAAGTTATCAAGCGTACTTCTTATGGCTATCAAAACTTTTCACGATTCCGCGCTAAAATACTGGTTCTATAATAAATGTTGGGGTAGAAAATAATCTACCTCCGCATTTTTTTGTTCTCATTTCAAGACAAAAAAATACACAGTAATATCAAAATCCTTTAAGATAAAAGTGACGAAACCCAATCCAAAGGAGCGATATTACCATGCCAGACCATTTTATCATACAACTCATCGGTTTAGAAAATAAAAACATCCAACTTCTTGATTATTCGATTGAAAATCATATCTGCCACATTCATATCCAACTAAAACGAAAAAAACATGCCTGCCCCTCTTGTAAAACACGGACAGATCGCATTAAAGACTATCGTACGCACACTTTCCAACATCTAAAAGTCGCAGAAAAACGTGTCTATGTGCACTATCGAAAACGCAGATATGCTTGTTCCTGCGGAAAATCATTTGATGAAAAAAATCAAGGACTTGTGGCACGCTATCAGCGTTTTTCGACATCTTGGCATCAAGCAGCCCTTTTCCATAGTATCTCTGCCCCCTCCTTTACCTATACTGCCAGAACGTTTGGAACCACCGCACCTAAAATTATGCGCCTATTCGACGCGCGTACAGAAGCCTTTTCCACGCCTCCCGTCGCTCTTCCTAAAGTCATCGCTATCGATGAGTTCAAGGGAGATACCGACAAAGGCAAATTCCAACTCATTATCGCTGACCCCATGACTCGTCGCCCCAAAACCATTCAACGTTATTTAAGAGAACGCGGGCATCAGGTAGAGATGGTTATCATGGATTTGAGCTCGACCTTCAAAAACGCTGTGCAACAAGCTCTTGACAAACCAGTTATTATTGCCGATTCTTTCCACTTCTCTCGCTACATCTATTGGGCGCTGAATAAAGTCCGCGTTCGTGTCCAACAGCGTTTTTCAGAAAAAGATCGAAAACACGGGAAACGGATACAAAAACTCCTTTTCAAGCGATCTCATAAGCTGGATACAGCGCAAAAAAGCATCATTCGCCGTTACTTAAGCTTGCACCCTGATCTACAAACCGCCTACACCATCAAGGAAGCCTATCAGGCTTGGTTTGATGCCAATAAAGCACAAGAACGCCGCGACGTTCGTCAATCCTTACACGATTTCTATCAACTCGTACAAGACAAACAGCTTCCAGAATTCATAAAAGCTATCGGTACTTTCCGACGCTGGGAAACAGAAATCATCAATGCCTTCATTTACCCACATCTGTCCAATGGTTTCGTAGAAGGAATTAACAACCGAACCAAGGTCATCAAGCGTACTTCTTATGGCTATCAAAACTTTTCACGGTTCCGCGCCAAAATACTTGCCCAGCACTTTATCAAAAATTTTGACATTTCTGTAGGCTAAAAAGAGGTACAAGCCACTATTTCCCTAGCTTGTACCTCGATATTTCACCCCAACAATTGACAAAGAGCCAATAAAAAAAGCAATCTCAACATCGACATGCCAAAATTGCTTCTACTTATTTTAATTAAGCTTCTTTATTGTATTTCCACAGTGCTTGACCGTCTTTAGAATCAACAAGCGTGACTTTTTGCTGCAATCGCCACTTCTTCATTTGCCGTTCTACTTGCTTTTCAGGCAAAGCGTACATATTTGCGATTTCTTTGGTTGTTGAAATCTGAACTTCTTCCATGTATTCTTCGAGTGTTGGTGTTTTCTTAGGTTCTGGAAAGTGATTTAACAATTCAGAAAGAATATGAACGTAGACATCATAACGGTGTAGCCCACTAATTTTTAAGCCTTCATCTTCAATATTTCGATTGAAAAAGACAACAGTTGGGTTTTCTACAATTTCCATTTCGTGTGCTACTTTTTGATCGCCAATATAAGCTCGTTTTGCAAGGTTAGATTGGAGATCAGTTTTGAACTCAATCAGATCAAGACCTACTACGCGTGCGGTTTCATAGAGAATTTCCGCTTCCGAAATATCTTTGCCATCGATAAAGTGAGATTCTTGAAGTTTACGCAAGAAATCAATACCCTGTTTCTTCCCTTGGAGTTCCGCCGCTTTCACAGCTAAACAGGAAATGTACGACATATGCGCCATTTCGGGTTGAGGTATTGTGCATGCATTTCGCTTCTGTCTATTTATCACCGTTTGCAGGTTGTTATGCAGAACATAGCGCAACTTAAAATAGCTGCCATATTCCATTTGCAACCGCCGAATTGTATGCTCCATATTCCAACAATCCGTACAAGCCGGGTCAAAAAATAGATAAATCTCAATAGGCTTGCTATTACAGACCGATTGAAGATATAAATTTTGGTTTATCATTGCTATCACCTGTTTTTCAGATTCTAATCTCTCTTGATTAGACAAAGAATATGCGAATGTATCTATTTTCTAAAGAAGTTGCGTATGCGCTCTGTCATGACATCATTCATACTACCATAACTATATTTTAGCAGTCACAGGTTGAATTAACAAATGATTGCAATCAAAAAAACGAAACTTCTTTACCCAAATTTGACGGAACCGTAACATTTATTATATAAGCGTGCTGTTTTATCAGAAAAAGATCGCGCTAACATCAAGTGATAGTAATGGATAGGCAATTATTTATAAACAGCTTCATAAAAACGTAATATTTTGTTCATCGTTGGACGCTTTGGAATGTCTCTTTCTTCTAAAAACTGTTCAAAAATCACTTTTCCTTTATCAAAATCAGGAACTTCGTACTCTAATTCAAAATCATGCGTATCGCTATAAAAACTTTTATCGAAAACGAGTAATCCATTTTTATAGTCTTTTTCAGCACGTGTTGTTGTCAAAGAGCCGAACATAATCAGGTCTTGATGGTCAACACCAAGCGTTTGCAGCAAATCACGAACCTGTCCAACGGGAATATTCGCACCATCTAAAATCGCTGTCACTTGTTCTTCTACTAAAATTTGTGTCGTTTCGAGTAGCCCCACTTGTTCTGGCGTCTTCAAAGTGAGTTCATAATATAGTTCACGTTTTCGGATGCGAAGTGCGGCGAGTTTATCCTTTAATTGGAAATCTGCGGTATCCAAATAATAGTTTGTCTGTGTAAAAAAATCGTCCTCTTTCAAACGGAATTCTTCGATTAATGTCGTATATTCTTCTTCCGTTAGCATATTTTTAAATTCGATTTCTAAATCTTTACTCATGTTTGTACGCGCTCCTTTTATTTTTTAATCCCAAACGGCATCTAAATCTTCGGAGTAATTGAGAATAGCTTTTTTGTAGGCGATAATATTCGGGTCGTTTGATGTTTCACCAATAATCTTGATCGCAAGTTGCATCGCTTCCTTGTAGTTTCTATCATTGTAAAGCGCCATACTCGCAAAAACAGCAAGTGCTTGATTTTCTGGGAAGGCGGCAAGTGCTTTTTGGAACGTTTCGCCTGCTTTTTCGTAGTTCCCGATAGCGCGATAGGTACTACCAAGACCGATATAGGCATCCGCTAAATCTGTTTTTGGAAGGCCGAGTTCGAGCGCTTTTTCATAGTAAGGAATGGCGTCGTTCTCAATACTCAAACCGTCGCAACTCCAGGCGGCATAATAGTTTAGGAGTGCGTTGTCGGGTTCTGATAGTAAAGCTTTTTCAGCGCTGTCTTTGGCATTTTGATACTGTCCGCTTTCAAGTAAAGCAAGTATTTCTGGTGTTTTCATCTTCGTTCTCCTCCTTGGATTGTGTATTCATTCATTTTAACACAAGTTGCCAGAATAAATGAAATCAAAAAAGCCAGATGTTAATAGGAGAGAAAGGCGCGTAAATATGCTAAAATAGAAGGCGAGCAAGTTTATCACATAATGAAAATCGACATATGAGGTGAGTGTTTTGAATCATTGGGAAGATTTTTTAGCGCCATATAAACAAGCAGTGGAAGAACTGAAAATTAAATTAAAAGGGATGCGTTCACAATTCCAACTGGCAAATAACCATTCGCCGATTGAGTTCGTGACAGGCCGCGTGAAGCCGGTTTCCAGTATTTTGGATAAGGCGAACAAGAAGGACATTCCGCTTGATAGGTTAGTTGAGGAAATGCAAGATATCGCTGGACTTCGCATGATGTGCCAGTTTGTAGATGATATTAGCGTCGTTGTATCATTACTGCGCCAACGCAATGATTTTCGAATTGTGGAAGAGCGCGATTATATTACCAATAAAAAACCAAGTGGTTACCGTTCCTACCATGTTGTGATTGAGTATCCTGTTGAGACGGTGCAGGGTGAGAAAAAAATCTTAGCCGAGATTCAAATCCGAACATTGGCGATGAATTTTTGGGCGACGATTGAACATTCACTCAATTATAAATATCAAGGCGAATTTCCAGAGGATATCAATGTACGGCTAAAACGTGCTGCTGAAGCGGCTTTCCGGCTGGATGAAGAAATGAGCGAGATTCGTGAAGAAGTACAAGAAGCGCAAGTGTATTTCACAAAAAATAAAGAAGTGCCAAAAGACAAAAATGCGAGCCATCATACATTGCCAAAAAACTAGCCTAGTATGTCAATCATTTGTTGCACAGAAGATAGGGGAGAAGTATCAATGAAGTATGCAGTCACTTCTAGAGGTGATGAAAAATCCGACTTATTACGACTCAAAATAATTGGTTATTTCGAGGATTTTGATATGTCATATGATGAAGCTGAGCCTGAGATTGTCATTACAATTGGCGGAGACGGCACTTTGCTTGCCGCTTTTCACGAGTACCAACACCGTTTAGACAAGGTTACTTTCGTCGGAATCCACACGGGTCATTTAGGATTTTACGCAGATTGGCGACCAGCAGAAGCCGAGAAACTAGTTTTTGCGATTGTTGAAGGGAAATACGATACAGCAGCCTATCCGCTTTTAAAAACGACGATTAAATATGGCGGTAATAAAGAGAAAATTTATTTAGCGCTAAACGAATCTACGGTCAAAAGTTCGGGTGGGCCGTTCGTTGTGGATGTGTCGATTAATGAATCCCACTTTGAGCGGTTTCGTGGGGATGGTCTCTGTATGTCAACGCCTTCTGGTACAACGGCGTATAATAAAGCGCTTGGCGGTGCGTTGATGCATCCCTCGATTGAGGCGATGCAGTTGACGGAGATGGCATCGATTAATAATCGGGTGTATCGGACGGTGGGTTCGCCGCTCATTTTGCCGAAACATCATTCTGTGACGTTAAAGCCAGTGAATGATAAGGATTTTCAAGTTTCGATGGATCATTTAAGTATTTTGCATCGGGATGTGCATGAAATCAGGTATGATGTGGCACAGCAGAAAGTGATGTTTGCGCGTTTTAGACCTTTTCCGTTTTGGAAAAGAGTTCATGATTCTTTCATTGAAGAATAGGTTATATGTGGAGTAAATCGGCGGCAGAATATAGAGTTTACCCAGTCGGTATTAAAACATAAGACATTAGAGCAGAAATTTGTGAGGTATAGGTATGTATTTAGAATGGAATGTCGCGGTGGATGAGGAAAATTTGATGCTGCGTACTTTTTTACGAGGAAAATTTGTTTCGAAATTGTTGCTTACTTCGGTGAAATTTTCGGAGGACGGTAAGATTGAGGTTAATGGGAAAGAGGAGAATGTGCTTTATCGTGTGAAAACGGGGGATCATGTTCGGATTACTTTTCCTAAGGAGCAGGAAAATGAGCGGTTGTTGGCGGAATATGGCGAACTGCCGATTGTATTTGAGGATGATTTTATTTTGGTGTTGGACAAGCCAGCGGGGATGACGAGTATTCCGTCGCAGTACCATCCAAGCGGTTCGGTCGCGAACCATTTGAAGGGGCATTATTTGCGGAATAATATTGATTCGGCGATTCATATTGTGACGCGGCTCGATAAGGAAACGTCGGGCTTGATGCTGATCGCAAAGACGCGGTATGCGCACGGCCGGCTTAGTACGCTCCATCAGACTGGGTACGTGACGCGTAAGTATCAGGCGCTTGTGTCGGGAAATATGGGAATGCGCTCGGGTAGTATTATCGCGCCGATTGGGCGGAATCCGGATAGTTTAATTGAACGCGCGGTTGTAGCGGACGGGAAATATGCGAAAACGAATTATCAGGTTTTGGCGAGCTATCCGACATTTGACCATGTGAAAATTCAGTTGGAAACGGGGCGTACACATCAAATTCGTGTTCATTTTGCGCATGTTGGCCATCCACTTATTGGGGACAGTATGTATGGCGGACCCACGGAATTACTTGGACGCCACGCACTGCATTCTTGTCATTTGGAGTTGATTCATCCTTTTACGGAGGAAAAAATGGCTTGGGATAGTGAACTGGCGGGGGATTTGGCAGAAATTTTAGATCAAAATAAATAATAACGGTTTTAAAATAAGAAATATTCGTGTAAAATGAGAATTAGCGTGTAATTTGAAAGGGGAAATAAAACAGATGAATTTATCAGTAGAGGGAAAAAACTATGTCGTGATGGGCGTAGCGAATAAAAGAAGTATTGCATGGGCAATTGCTCGTTCGCTAAATGAAGCTGGGGCGAATCTGATTTTTACATATGCAGATGAACGTTCGAAGCGCAGTATTGACGAACTTGTGGGCTCGTTGAATGAGAATAACCAAAATCCGCTTGTTATCGAGTGTGACGTGAATAATGAAGAGGCGATTGTCACTGCTTTTGAAACGATTAAAGCGAAAGTCGGCAAAATCGCTGGAATCGCACATTGTATCGCATTTGCGAACAAGGACTTTTTGGCGGGCGATTATTTGGAAGTGAATCGTGAAAGCTTCTTGCAAGCACATGAAGTTAGCGCGTATTCGTTCACAGCGATTGCACGTACGGCGAAGCATTTAGAAATGTTAACGGATGATGCTAGCCTTGTCACATTGACATACCTTGGCGGCGAACGCGTCGTGAAAAATTACAATATCATGGGTGTTGCTAAAGCGGCACTGGACGCAAGCGTGAAATACATGGCGATGGATTTAGGGAAGCACGGCGTTCGTGTCAACGCGATTTCGGCTGGCCCAATCCGCACCGTTTCTGCACGTGGCGTAGGAAGCTTCAGTGAGTCGCTTGCTGTTGTGGAAGAAAAAGCACCATTAAAACGCGCGACACAAGCCGAAGAAGTTGGCGACGCAGCACTATTCTTATTTAGTGGTTTATCTCGCGGCGTAACTGGCGAAATGATTCATGTGGATAGTGGCTATCACATTATCGGATTCTAAAAACGAATAGAGCATAAGCTAGATAAATCGGCGGCAAGCGCTCGCATTCAGGGGATTTGGCGGACTTCCGGTTCTGCTGCACAAGAGCAGTTTCGCTTAACTTCTCACATGGTCGGGGATACAACTCCCTCCCTGTTTTCAGTCATCATGTACAGTCGTACACTCCGCTTCCAGCTTCCACCAAATCCCCTGAATACAAACGCTTTCGCTCGGTTTGTGTAAAGCAGAATGCAGTTCTTACCCAAATAAATTGGAATCGTGTTATTAATTGTTTTCTATTTTAAGAAACGTCAACAGAAAAAAGCGCCCTGAAAAAAATTTCAAGGCGCTTTTTGTTATGCTTTGGCTTGGACAGAAATAGTGTCATTTTCTAGAACGGCAATGAGCGTTTTTGCTTCTGGCCGTTCAATCATGAAGTCGGCAATCGCATCTTCTAACTGCGTTTGAATCGTTCTGCGTAATGGTCTTGCTCCAAAATTAGGATCATAACCGATATCGGCAAGTTTTTCCTTCACGGCTGTTTCTACTGTTAAATTGATTTCTTGAGGTGCTAGCATTTCGTTCAAATCTGCAAGCATCAAGTCAACGATAACAAGAAGATGTTCTTTATCTAGGCTTTGGAACGAAACGATCGCGTCCAAACGGTTTAAAAACTCAGGTTTGAAGAAATCGCCGAGTTTATCGAGGATTTCGGACTCTTTTTTCACGGCTTCGGCAGCTGTTGTCGCGAATCCGACTGATGCTTCGGACAATGTTGCGCCAGCGTTACTCGTCATAATAATTACGGTATCTTTGAAGCTCACCGTACGACCTTGACTATCAGTTAGACGGCCATCCTCTAAAATTTGCAGGAACATGTGCTGCACATCTGGGTGCGCTTTTTCCATTTCATCGAGCAAAATAATGCTGTACGGATTACGACGCACTTTTTCAGTTAATTGGCCTGCTTCTTCATGTCCAACGTAACCAGGAGGGGAACCGATTAGTTTGGAAACGCTGTGTTTTTCCATGTATTCACTCATATCTAGACGAATCATCGCGTCCTCAGAACCGAACATTTCAGCAGCAAGTGTCCGACCAAGTTCTGTTTTACCAACACCGGTTGGGCCAACGAATAGGAAGGAACCGATGGGACGGTCTTTTTGTTTCAAACCAACACGGCTACGGCGAATCGCTTTGGCAACTTTAGTCACAGCCTCTTCTTGACCGATGACTTTGGCTTTTAGATTTGCTTCTAAGTTTTTCATTTTAGATTGTTCGTCAGCTTGCAAACGACCGACTGGGATACCTGTTTTTTCTTCGATCATGCCTTGGATATCTGCTGCATGAATCGTTGGTTTCTCAGAAGGACTACCATCTGTTTTGAGTGCTTTTAATTTTGTGATTTCATCTCGAACCGAAGCAGCTTCCTCATAATTTTCATTGCGAAGCGCGGTATCTTTTTGTTCTTCAAGTTTGATAATGCGTTCATTGATTGTATTTGGATCGACGTGTTCTAACGTTAAATTGTATTTCGAACCGATTTCGTCCATCAAATCAATCGCTTTATCTGGCAAATGACGATCTTGAATGTAGCGATCGCTCAGTTTCACTGCTGCTTCCATCGCATCATCCGCATAATGAACGTGATGGAAGTCCTCATATTTTGGCTGTAAACCTTTTAAAATAGTGAGCGTTTCATCAATGGTTGGCTCATCGACAATCACCGGTTGGAAACGACGTTCAAGCGCCGCATCTTTCTCGATTTTGCGATATTCTTTTAATGTTGTCGCACCGATCATTTGAAGTTCGCCACGAGCCAGCGCCGGTTTTAGAATATTTCCAGCATCCATGGAACCTTCCGCAGAGCCAGCACCAACGATTGTATGCACTTCATCGATAAATAAAATCGTATTTTCATCGGCTTGCAGTTCTGTAATAAGCTGTTTCATACGTTCTTCAAATTGACCACGAATTCCTGTGTTAGAAACGAGAGCAGCAACGTCGAGCAAAATAACTTCTTTGTTTTGTAGTTTTGCAGGAACTTTTCCAGCGACGATCGCATTTGCTAATCCTTCGACAACCGCTGTTTTACCAACACCTGGTTCACCGATAAGAACAGGATTATTTTTA
This sequence comes from Listeria weihenstephanensis, assembly GCF_003534205.1. Taxonomy (NCBI): domain Bacteria; kingdom Bacillati; phylum Bacillota; class Bacilli; order Caryophanales; family Listeriaceae; genus Paenilisteria; species Paenilisteria weihenstephanensis. Next base: position 1,156,309 of record NZ_CP011102.1, read on the forward strand.
TTCCGACGATTTAAAATTTCGATCACGCGCTGAATTTCTTCGTCACGACCGATAACTGGATCGAGTTTGTCGTTACGAGCCATGGCAGTCAGATTTGTACCATATTCATCTAGCAAACCACCACGTCCACCACCAGCTGTCTGTGTTTTAACAGCGGATCTTTTTTCTGGTTGCGCGCTTGGTTGTTGTCCACCAGCGATACTTGCGAAGAAATCATCCATTGGTGGGTAGAAACCGTTTTGTGCACGACTTCCACCTGATGATGCTCTTAGTTGGGCATAACAATCCGCGCAAAGTGGCATCTCCATTTTCTGACCATTCATGTTCATATATAGTTGAATTGTAGCTTCATTTTGATTGCAATTTTGACATTTCATAATATAACCTCCCATAATTTTGAGATCAGGTCTGACTTTGACTTTATTTGACCTTACGATTATATTATAGTCTGACCTATTCTGACTTTCAACTATTTTGCTCAAAAAAAAGAAACCTTTTCGGAATCTTTTTTTGTCTGTTAATTCAATTGTTTCTCCATATCCTTATGCTCAATACCAGCGTCTAGAAAAATATCAGAACATACTTCATAGCCTAGTTTTTCGTAGAAGGGGATCGCCGTTGTTTGTGCGCCGAGTTTTAGCAAGGTCACATTTTGATCGCGCGCTTCTTGTTCGATTGCTTCTATAATACGGCGACCGCTTCCTTTTTTACGAGCAATTTTGCGAGCACAGATCCGTTCTACTTTCCCGTATGCAGGTAAAGCGCGGAATCGACCTGTGGCAAGCGCTGTCCCATCTTCGTCATAATCAACGAACATAACGGTGGAATCGAGCGCATCAAATTCATCCCATTCGAGTTCTGGCGCTACTTTCTGTTCTAGAACAAAAACCTCATTACGAATATCAAACGCATCTTGTTTCCCATTTTTATCTGTTACTTTCTTGACTACCATCGTTCCTATTCCTCCTTAAACACTCATATCTTCTGTTTCAAATTGCTCTTTATCTAGCATGAATTGCAACGCTTCTTTGACAAAAGGTTGCCAGTATTTCCAGCGATGTTTTCCTTCGAATTCTTGGAAATAATAATCAAATCCGCGCGTTTGTAGAATGCTGTGAAGCGCCAGATTAGGCTCTAAAAAATTCGCCACGTCATTATCCGTCGTTTCTACCGCTGTTTCTTCATTACCAATAACGTGGAAAATTTTAACAAGCGCTGGGTTTGCTTTTTTCGCAAGGTCCATCAACTCATCATTAACGAGCGGGGAATGCAAAATTGCGTTGCCAAATGTGTGCGGATATTTTAGTGCCGCCTTCAAGGAAACACTTGCACCAAGCGAATCGCCCATCAAGAAACGACTTGCTCCCATGTGATATGTCGGGAAATTCGCCTCGATATAAGGAACGAGTTCATGCGCTAAAAAACGAATATAAGCTTCATTTTGCGCACCATCTGGATGGTACTTGGCCCGCCGATCCTCCACGGTTTTATACGGAATCCCAACAAAAATTGCTTCTTGAATCATTTTATCATCTGACAGTTCATCGGAAAAGCGCGCTAGTTTACCAAATTGAAAATAATCTTTTCCGTCCTGTACCAAGAAAAAAGGATATTTCGAAAGGGGGGAAAACGTTGGTGGTAAATAAATTAATAAGTCCAATTCCTCGTTCAAAACAGTACTCCAAATCTTCTCTTCCAACATTTTTGCATGTGTCATGTGTATAATCCCCTTTCTTTAATCAGTGTCTGAATTTTTAGATAATAACCCGTGAATAAGATACTTTTTATAATGTAATAACATTCTACCACAAAAAGAAAGACATGAGGAGACTTTTGCTTAAATAATCAGTTTTTTTTCAAAAGATTGCGTGTCTTTTTTCAAATCGCGGGGAGTTATGATATAATGGACAGATCAAATAATAGAAGAAAAAGGGTGGGAATCGCATGAGTAGTAAGGATATTGATTGGAGCACGCTAGGTTTTGAATATATTAAAACTGATTTGCGCTATGTTTCTATTTGGGAAGATGGCAAGTGGGATGAAGGGACGTTAACCGAGGATAATGTCGTTCATATCGCAGAGGGCTCCACCGCGATTCACTACGGACAACAATGTTTTGAAGGATTGAAAGCTTACCGTTGTAAAGATGGTTCGATCAATTTATTCCGTCCAGATGAGAATGCTAAACGAATGAAAAATAGTTGTGATCGGTTATTGATGCCAGAATTTCCAGCAGATCGCTTTATTGATGCGTGTAAACAAGTGGTCGCAGCAAATGAAGACTACATGCCGCCGTATGGTTCTGGTGGAACGATGTATCTTCGTCCATATTTGATTGGAATTGGTGATAATTTGGGCGTTCGCACAGCTCCTAAATTTATGTTTTCCGTATTTTGTTGCCCAGTTGGACCTTATTTTAAAGGTGGTCTGAACCCGACGAATTTCGTTATTTCGGAGTATGATCGCGCAGCACCGAATGGTACAGGCGCATCAAAAGTTGGTGGGAATTACGCGGCTAGTTTGTATCCTGGACAAATTGCAAAAGACCGCAAGTTCAGCGATTGCATCTATTTAGATCCTGCGACACATACAAAAATTGAGGAAGTAGGCGCGGCGAATTTCTTTGGTATTACGAAAGATAATCGCTTTGTAACACCGTTCTCGCCATCTATTTTGCCAAGTATCACGAAATACTCATTGCTTTATTTAGCGGAGAATCGTTTAGGCTTGAAAGCGGAAGAAGGCGATGTGTATATTGATAAGCTAGATGAATTTACAGAAGCTGGGGCATGTGGGACGGCGGCTGTTATTTCTCCAATTGGTGGCATTCAAAACGGGGACGATTTCCACGTGTTTCATAGTGAAACAGAAGTTGGACCTGTAACGAAGAAATTATATGACGAACTTTGTGGCATTCAGTTTGGAGATATTGAAGCTCCTGAAGGTTGGATTTATAAAGTGAAATAGGATTTCCTATATTGATTTGGGAAAGCTTATGGTTTACGAATTGAGATTAAGATGATATAATGAATTTAGAAAATAGTATGGGCGTGAGCTCACCAAAATCCCCTCGTTGGTCCGCAACGAGGGGATTTTTTGATGGTGCTAGAGAAGTCGCCTATTTGTTGCCACGGCGCCGATCCTCTAACGTGTGCTTAAACCATACTACTGTACAGCCAACCACAATCGGCGCAATGATAGTAGAGAATAGTATGAACATGAAACTCACCTCCTCCAACATAATATTCGCTTGGAGATAGGCGACGCTTCATTATAGCATGATACGTAAGAAACTTGCAGATAGATGAAAATGAATTTTGATGCTATTTTTAACGAATTTCTTAACAAAAAACGTATGAAAAATCATTTTTATAGCAGAAACATAGTGTGGAAAAGGGAAAGTTTATAGAATGAAAAATAATGATTTTAATTCGTAACAAGAGGCCCAAGCATTCACCCTTAAAATTATCAATATAAATGAAAGAAGCGAGAGTCCGGAACTGGGCTCTCGCTTCTTTCAGCGCGTCGACAAACACTCATTTTTGTCGTTAAAAGCTCCGTTCCAGTGCTCTCGTACGCAAGGAAGCTCCGCGCTGGTACTCGCTTCTTTGTTAATTTCCAGAGACATGTTTTTTCGGTAAAATAAAGTGGATTGCGTAGCTGAGTAGGCAGCACGCGAACATGGCCCAGAATACCATGTGCAGACCGCTGTATAAAACGTCACGCAAAGGTTCGACGAGTGTTGCATCCACGTTTCCTGATGTCTGCGGGCTGATGAGTTGATTCAAGTTATCTCGATTCACACCAGCTGTCGCGTCGCGAAAACCATTCGCCAATACGGAGTTGAAAATCGTCCCGAACACAGCGACACCAATCGTTTGGCCGACAGTTCGGAATAGTGTATTGGAAGCCGTCGCGATTCCGGTCTGATCTTTTCGCACGGCATCTTGAACGGTAACCGTTGTAGTTGTGAAGATAATCCCGAAACCAAAGCCCATCAAGGCGCTATCAAGATAGAAGTAAAGATCTGGCGTCGTACTCGGAAACAGCGCCAAAACAAGTCCGCTGACCGTCGCGATAATCACACCAAGCCCAACGGTGTGGCGATTCCCGATGGACATCAACAATCGTCCGCCGATAAAGGAACCGATAATCCAACTCACCGATAATGGGGCAATCATCAGACCGGCAATCATGGCGCCATGCCCCATCATACCTTGTGCCCACATTGGGATGTAGACGTTGATCCCGATCAAGAATGCGCTCACGAGAAAGCCAATCAAGTTCCCAATCAGCACGACCGGATTTTTAAAAAGGACGAACGGCATGATCGGATCTTGCGCTCGTTTTTCGGCGTAGTAAAAACCGATAAATAATGCAATTGACGTGATGAGTAGCACGACGACGAGCGGTTCCAGCCAATTGAGCGTCTCACCAGCGCGTTGCAAAGCGAATAATAGGCTCAAAAGCGCGACCGTGAATAGCGTTGTTCCTAAGTAATCGATAGGTAGCTTGACTCGGACGAGGTGTTCCTTCAAGTACATCGAAATCAAGATGATTGTAGCGATTCCAACAGGTACATTGATGAAGAAAATCCAATGCCATGACAGTTGATCGACTAAAAAGCCACCGAGCAATGGTCCGAAAACGCCAGCAATTCCCCATGCAGCACCCATGAAGCCGAGTACTTTTGCACGTTTTTCGAAAGGGTAAACATCGGCGATAATCGTCATCGTTGTTGGCAAAATACCACCAGCTCCGATTCCTTGGATCGCTCTAAAAATAATTAATTGCTCCATCGTTTGCGCAAAACCACAAAGCGAAGAACCAATAATGAAAATAATGGTGGCGATAATAAATATTTTTTTGCGGCCAAATAGATCGGATAATTTTCCGTAAATTGGGACAGTAACGGCCGAAGTAAGTAAGTAAATCGAGAAAATCCAGTTCATGAGTTCTATGCCTTGTAAAGCGCTGACAATTGTAGGCATCGCCGTACTAACAATTGTCCCTTCAATCGCGGCCATAAAAGTAGCCACAAAAACAGCGATCGTGACGGCTGTTCTTTTCGTATTCGTTTGTTCCATTTTGATAAAAACTCCTTTCACACACCATTAAAATTATAACATAACTCGAAATGGAAAGCAGGATACCCGTCAATATTTAAAAAAAGAGGTATAATAAATGAGAGAAGAAAGTGTAAGGAGGAATTAGAGCATGGCGTTTGAACCGAAAACCTTAGAAACGATGCAGTTGATCAAGGAATTGACATCGATACCGAGCCCAACTGGAAATACGGAACAGGTACTTATCTTTGTCGAAAATTTCTTAAAAGAAGCTGGGATTGCAAGCACACGAAATAATAAAGGGGCGTTACTTGTTAGCATTCCAGGAAAAGATGCGACAAAACAGCGGATGTTGACAGCACACGTCGATACGCTCGGCGCGATGGTTAAAGAAGTGAAATCCGATGGTCGTCTGGCAATCAACCTGATTGGTGGATACCGTTTTAACGCGATCGAAGGCGAATATTGTCTGATTGAAACGAGCGCTGGACAAAAGTATACGGGTACTATTTTGATGCACCAAACTTCTGTTCACGTGTACCAAGATGCTGGAACGGCGGCACGTGATGCGAAAAACATCGAAATACGTCTAGATGCGAAAGTGTTTAATCGTGAGGATGTAGCGGCACTTGGAATCGGAGTTGGCGATTTTGTTTCGCTCGATCCACGCGTGGAGATTATTGATGATGCCTTTATTAAATCGCGCCATCTGGACGACAAAGCAAGCGTTGCGATTCTGTTATCCCTTTTGAAAAAATTACAAGAAGATGGCGCAGAGTTACCATATACGACGAACTTCTTGATTTCAAACAACGAAGAAATTGGCTACGGCGGGAATTCGAACATTCCACCAGAAACCATTGAGTATTTGGCAATCGACATGGGCGCGCTCGGCGACGGCCAAACATCCGATGAATACACCGTTTCGATTTGTGCCAAAGACGGAAGCGGCCCATATCACTACGGTTTGCGCAAAAACTTGGTACAACTTTGCGAGGAGAATGGCATCGATTATAAAGTCGATATTTATCCGTTTTACAGTTCCGACGCAAGTGCCGCGATCAAAGCTGGTTTTGACATTGTGCACGGTCTGATTGGCCCAGGAATTGACGCCAGCCACGCCTATGAACGCACGCACCGAGATTCTTTATATCATACCGAAAAGTTAGTGTACGCGTATTTATTTTCTGATATGGTGAAATAAGAAGGAGGAAGTAAACATGTCCATTTTTGAATTAGAACAAGAAACACTTCACGGAGAAAAAGTATCGCTAGACCAGTATAAAGGTGACGTCATCATCGTGGTAAATACGGCGAGCAAATGCGGTTTTACACCACAATATGAGGAGTTAGAAACATTATATCAAGAGTATAAGGATAAAGGATTTACCGTTCTTGGTTTCCCGTCTGATAGTTTCATGAATCAAGAACTCGACTCATCCAACGAAATTGAAGAGTTTTGCAAAATCAACTATGGTGTGACCTTCCCACTTTTCGCAAAATCTAAAGTACGCGGATCTGATATAAATCCTGTATTTGAAATCCTAACGAAGCAGAAAAAAGGCTTGCTAGGCGGCGGAATCAAATGGAACTTCACGAAATTCCTGCTTGACCGCGACGGCAATGTGGTAGAACGCTACGCACCAAAAGATACACCATTATCAATGAAGGAAGCAATCGAGAAACTACTATAGGGAAAAAAGTCGAACCTCGCAAGGTTCGCTTTTTTTTTGCTCTAAATCCGAAAAACCCCGCTCCTCGCAATTTCCCCACCAAATCCAAGCATTTCATGAGCCGCTTGTGAGTAAGCGCATTATTTGGTAATATAGTAATGAGGCTATTGTTCTCGCATTTGGAATGGAGGTATGATAATGACACTATTTGGATATCCAATCGAGACCGTCTATTCCACCGTTTTGATCATTGTCGGCATCATTATTTTGATCGATGTCCTGACAGCGTTGATCTTTTCTGTTGGAATTATCAGTTTAGTTTTGGATTTACTACCAATTCCAGGTTCTGTTTTGCTTTATTTTCTGGGATTTGCATCAGCAACAGGTTACTTTGGAGAGAAATATACGTCTTTTTCCAGTAGCACAATTCTAATTGCGGCCATCGTGATTGGCATTGCCTTTTCTTCTATTCTTTATTTCGGAATTCTGTTACCGCTTTCGAGAAAAAGTGACTCGATTGCGTATGAGACGAAGGATTTAGAAGGTAAAGTTGCAAAAGTGATTACGCCTGTTCCAAAAGACGGTTTTGGTGAAGTGATTATCGAAATGACTGCCGGTAATATTTCCAAAGCTGCCAAAAGTGATGAAAACGAACCAATCGGACGGGATGAAACGGTATTGATAATCGATGCCACGGATTCTTTTGTGACGGTTGTGCCGTATGAACCATTTTTGAAATAAAGAGAGCCTAGTTTTAAAAACGGAGACGACAAGGAGGAATTACTAAAAATGGATTTACTAACAAGTGGCGTGACGATGATCGTGATTATTGCGGTGGCAATTTTAGTCTTATTTTTAATCGTATTTATTACGAAATATAAGACGGTTGGGCCGGATGAAGCGTTGATCGTATCAGGGAGTTATTTAGGGAAGAAAAATGTGTTCACAGATGAGGGCGGAAAACGGGTGAAGATTGTACGTGGTGGCGGTACGTTTGTTATGCCGGTATTCCAGCAATCAGCCCCGCTTAGCTTACTTTCGAGTAAGTTGGAAGTTCGGACGCCAGAAATTTATACGGAGCAAGGTGTTCCAGTAACGGCAGATGGGACGGCGATCATCAAAATTGGTGGTTCGGTTTCAGAAATTGCGACAGCAGCGGAACAGTTTCTAGGAAAGACAACGCAGGAACGTGAAAATGAAGCGATTGAGGTCGTGGAAGGGCATTTACGTGCGATTCTAGGTTCGATGACCGTGGAAGAAATATATAAAAATCGTGATAAGTTCTCCCAAGAAGTTCAAGGTGTTGCGACGCAAGATTTGTCGAAAATGGGACTTATTATCGTATCGTTTACGCTGAAAGAAGTACGCGATAACAATGGTTATTTGGACGCGTTAGGTAAACCACGGATTGCGCAAGTGAAGCGTGATGCGGATGTTGCCGAAGCCGAAGCGACGAAAGAAACGCGGATGAGACGTGCGGAAGCGGAAAAAGAAGCAACGCGCGCCGAGTTAGAACGCAAAACAGAGATCGCCGAAGCAGAGAAGCAAAATCAATTGAAAGTTGCGGAATATCGTAGTGAGCAAGAAACTGCGAAGGCCGTAGCCGATCAGGCGTATGATTTGGAATCGGCACGTTCGAAACAAGAAGTTATCGAGCAACAAATGCAAGTAAAAATCATCGAGCGTGAGAAGCAAATTGAGTTAGAAGATCGCGAAATTAAGCGTCGCGAACGTCAATATGACGCCGAAGTGAAGAAAAAAGCAGATGCGGATCGTTATTCGATTGAACAAGCGGCCGCAGCGCGTAAGAGTCAAGAGTACGCCGAAGCCGAAGCGAATCAATACAGAATTGAAACGCTAGCCAAAGCTGAGGCGGAGCAAGTACGTGTGCAAGGTATCGCCAAAGCTGATTCCGAGCGTGCACAAGGTACAGCGGCAGCAGAGGTTATCAAATTGCAAGGTCTTGCCGAAGCCGAAGCGAAACAAAAAATTGCGGAAGCGTATGAGTTGTACGGACAAGCTGCGATGCTGGATATGATCGTGAGCATGCTTCCTGAGTACGCGAAACAAGTTGCCGCTCCGATGGCTAACATCGATTCGATCACAGTTGTGGATACTGGAAGTAGTGAAACGAACGGTGGCGCGAATAAAGTGAGTGGTTACGCCACGAATTTGATGGCGACAGCGCAAGAAAGTTTGAAAGCAACGACGGGTCTTGATATTCGTGAATTACTTGAGAATTTCTCTGGCAAAGGCAACGTGAAAAATAGCATTGAAGATTTGACGAATGCTGTGAAATCACAGAAGCCTGAGGAAATTGTAGAAGTGGAAATTCCGAGTGAGGACGTTGAAGAGGTTAAATAAGTTTTGAAGGGAACTATCATCTTAGTTGATGATAGTTTCAGCGTGTCGACAAACACTCATTTTCGTCGTTAAAAGCTCTGTTCCAGTGCTCTCGTACTCCAGTACGCTCCGCGCCGGTACTCGCTTTTGCCTAGAAACTAAGCATTTGTCGACACGCTGAAGTTTAGCGAAGTATCATGTATGGCAGTTTTTCTACAGTCTGGAACTATCATCTTAGTTGATGATAGTTTTTTTAGTGTGCTGTGGTTTCGAAAGTAAGAAGTTATATGAATAAGCTAACAGTTGAAAATTGTAGTGACATACGTTACGATTTGATGGAGACGGATACCTATAAAAGGAGTACATAAAAATGAAAAATACTGCGAAAATATGCTTTATAGTTTTATTCACAATAATAATATTTCAAACGCCGCTCAGTGTATTCGCATCAAAAATCGTTCAATCAGATCGTGAAGTCAACCAATCCGATGAAGCGGGAAGTATAGATAGTTATTACAAGGAAAATGTTACGGGAAAGAACATCAAAATCGCCATTTTAGACACTGGTATTGATAAATCCAATCGTGATCTGACTTTCAAAAAAGGTATAAATTTCACGACAAACAATGCTGCCGATTTTTCCGATAAGAATGGTCATGGAACAAAGATCGCAGGCATTATTGGCGCACGTAAAAATGGCGAGGGTCTCATTGGAATCGCGCCTAATTCCGAGCTTTATATCGCGAAGGTTGCCAATGATAGCGGAAAAGTTGGATTTGACGATGTCGTTAAAGGCTTAAACTGGGCGATCGATCAGAAAGTGGATATTATCAATATTAGTTTAGAGTTTGGTAAAGGGAATTCCGAATTGAAGCAGGCGATAAATAATGCGATAGAAAATAATATTATCGTTATCGCATCATCTGGAAACATTCGGGCAGAAGGAGATACGTTTAAAGCTTATCCGGGCGCTTATCCAAATGTCATCTCTGTTGGCATGCTAAATTTACAAGGTCAAATCTACGCTGACGAATTTAAAGAAAAGAAAGTCGACGTCTATGCGCCAGGTGAGGATTTAACAAGCACTTACTTCGATAATAAATTGACACTAGATACAGGTGTTTCTTATGCTACTGCTTACGCTTCTGGTTTTGCAGCACTGGTCATGGAAGGTAAGCAAAAAGCTGGTGAAAAGGTAAGTCATGATACGGTTTTAAAAACGATGAAAGCTGATTTAAATCAAGGCATCGATGGAGCTACGTGGTATGTTTATATCGGGCTAATCCTTAATATTGCAACGGTGTGCGCATTTGTTTGCCTCGCAATTTATAGCCTCATATCTTACCAGAAATCCCTACCTAAAAAGTGGCCAACGAAAATCTTGCTAACGGCACTAATTATTATAGTTATCGTAAATATAGTTGGAAGAGCTTTTGTCTATTTCATGAGCACCTAAATATATTAATATGAATTTATCTAGATGTGTAGCTCGATGCATCTAGATTTTTTACTGAAAATAAGACAAAGAAAACTCTGAATTTGATGCGAATTTTACAAGTTGTTATCGTTAACAGTTTTATTTAGGTTGATTTTAACAGGAGACCTTGCTTATACTTTAATAAAGGAAAGCGCTTTCCTAAAAACGAAAAAGGGGTAGCTAATTTGAAAAAAATGTGGCGTAAGTATCTAGTCGTTTTGATCGTTCTTTTATTTGGAGTACAGAGTTTTGGCGTTGGAATTGAGGGGTTTGCGGAGGAAGCGGCGACATCTGAAACCAAGGCCAATGTAGAGAGCAAGCTTGTTAGCAGTGTCAATGATGGTGTTTTAGCGGAAAATAAAGAGAGTAAAACGAAAGTCATTGTGCATTATAATCCGAAAGATCAGGCGAGTAAAGCTTGGCAAATGTGGGTTTGGAATAATGATGGTGTTGCTGGGCATGAGGTTGTTTTTGAAGACACGAATGCGTATGGCGACTATTCTAAGGTAGCGGTAATTGATGCGGAAGGCGTGCAGGAAGAACTGGGATTCCTGATTAAAAATGGTTCTGGTTGGGGTGGCGACCGCGATATTCCAAGTGATCGCTATATTAAAACGAAAGACGGAATCACTGAGGTTTGGCTGGAATTTGGGAAGGAAGAGATGTCTGCAAAACCGGCTAATTTAGCGGATCTGCCGAGTCACGATAATTTGGACGTGACGTTTTACTATCATCGTGATGACAAGGATTACAGCGATTGGTTCGTGCATTCTTGGGCAGAGGGAGCAACGAGTACGCAAAAACTTGATTTCAAAGATGGGCAGTCGGACGGTGAGTGGCAATCTGTGAAAGCGAATTTTAGTGGGGTAAGTCTGTCCAATATCGGCTTTACCATTGCGCGAGATGTGAATGGGGCGTGGGAAAAAGACGGGACAGAGGATGACAGAATGGTGTATCTGTTTACCGATGATGGGAAGGCTGAGGTTTGGATTGTAAGTGGTGATAAAACGAATTACCGAAATCCGAATTTTGCGGATGTGACGAAGCAAATAAAAACAGCGAGTTTGGCAAGTTTCAGAGAGGTGAAAGTGACGCTAAACCGTGATGCGACAGCGCTTGATTTGATGGCGGATGTTACGCTTACTGAGGACGGGAACGCGGTTGCGATTTCGAATATTCGGAGGGACGCGACAAACCCAGCTATTTTTTACATTGAAACAGCGCAAGATTTGCCGATTCAAGCCGCTTTGAGCGTGAAGACGAATGGTTTTGGCGAGAAATTTGTGGATACGACTAGTATTGTTAGAAATCCTGATTTTGACAAGAAATTTGCGTATACAGGCACCGAACCGCTTGGCGCAACGTATGGCGCGGAGCAGAGTGTCTGGCGTTTGTGGGCACCGACTGCTGCAAGTGTGAAATTGACGACGTATCAAGATAATTTGCCGAATAGTGCTGTGGCGCAAAGTTATGACATGACACCGAAAGCCCAGGGGATTTGGGAGTTTGCTGCGAAAATTCCGTCGGGAACGGCGTACACGTATGAGCTTGTTTTTGCGGACGGGAAGAAAGCGACGTCTCAAGATCCGTATGCCAAAGCGGCGACGGCAAATGGAAATCGTTCGGTGATTTTAGATCCAGCGCAAATGGTGCCGGCGAATTGGGAAACGAGTCGCATGCCAGCGTTTACGAATCCGACAGATGCGATTATTTATGAAATGCATGTTCGTGATTTCTCCATTGCGAATAAAGATACGGTCCACAAAGGGAAATATTTAGGTGTGATTGAAGAAGGAACGAAGACGGCGAATGGGGACGCGACGGGAATCGATTATTTGAAAAATCTCGGCATCACGCATGTTCAAATTTTGCCGATGTTTGATTATGCATCGCTTGACGAGGAAAAGCATCAAAGTACTTCCGAACAACTCGGTGCGTTTCCGTATAATTGGGGATATGATCCGAAAAATTACAATGTCCCGGAAGGTAGTTATAGCACGAATCCGTACAATCCTGTGACGCGAATTCATGAGGCAAAGCAGATGGTTCAGGGCCTCCATAACAATGGTTTGCGTGTGATTATGGACGTTGTGTATAACCATGTATATGAGGCTGGCGCGCATTCTTTTGAAAAAACGGTACCGGGATATTACTTCCGCTACGGTGATGATGGCAAGCTTTCTAATGGAACAGGTGTTGGGAATGATACGGCGTCGGAACGTGCGATGATGCGTAAATATATGGTTGACAGTGTCGCTTATTGGGCGAAGGAATACCACATGGATGGCTTTCGTTTTGATTTGATGGGCATTCACGATGTCGATACGATGAACGCGATTAAGGCGGAACTGAACAAAATTGACCCATCGATCATCGTTCTTGGCGAAGGTTGGGATTTAGGTACGCCGCTTGCAAGTGATGCAAAAGCGAACCAAAAAAATGCCTCCAAAATGCCAGAAATTGCGCATTTTAATGACTCGATTCGTGATGCTATTAAGGGAAGCACATGGGGTGGTCAAGAAGCGGAACCTGGTTTTGTAAATGGCGCGACTGGAAAAGAAGAGCTGGTTGCAAAGAACATTTTAGCGGGGAGTTTGCGTGATCAAGGTCAAGGTATTTATGATTTTGCCAAGCCGAGTCAGGTGATTCAGTATGCGGAGGCTCATGATAATTTGACGCTTTGGGACAAGCTTTCGTACTCGAATCCAAATGATACCGAAGCAGATAAAAAGAAAATGCAGAAGTTGGCGACGGATATCGTGTTACTCTCACAAGGCGTGCCGTTTATCCACGCTGGACAAGAATTTTTCCGGACGAAAGATCGTGATGAGAACAGTTACCAATCGAGTGACGCGATCAATAAGTTGGACTGGGATCGTTATGCGGACAATGTGGAATCGGTGAAAGAAACGCAAGCCGTGATGCAACTTCGCAACACAGAGCCACTTTTCCGAATGACAGATTATGCCGAGATCAATCAGAAAATGAAGATTATCAAGCAAGACGAAAATGTGATCGCGTATGAAATGAAAGAGGCTGAAACATCTTATATCGTGATTTTCAATGCGAATAAAGCGGAAAAAGAGATCGCGATTCCAGCTAATCAGTACAGCGTTAGAATTGGAGAAACAACGACGAATTTAGCTACAAAAGCGAGTTCTGTGAAAGCGCCAGCGCTATCGACGCTCGTTTTGAAAAACGGCAAGGCCATGTTTCAAATCGATGCCAAAGCTGGTGTCGGTGGAACGATTACGCCGAACGGAAAACAGAGTTACAATGCGGGTGAAAAGCCAAGCTTTGCGGTGCAGGCCGACGCAGGATATCGCGTGAAACAAGTGCTTGTAGATGGGAAAGTGGTGATGCTTTCTGGAATGACGTATATATTTGACGCGCTAACTGCGGGGCACACGATCGAAGTAGTTTTTGAAACGTTAGCAAAAAATAACGCGATTGAAAGTCTGAACAAAATATCTCTACCATTATCCGAATTACAGACGATTTCTGGGGAAACTGCGAAAAAATCGTATCTCCTGAAAAAACTGGAAGCGCGTGGTTATTACAATTTGGAAGGGGACACGGAGCGACATGATCTGGATGTAATGCTTGACGTGGCGAATCTCAATTGGGCGGCACCCAAAGCGGGAGTTTATGAAGGTACGCTATCGTTGGCATCAGAAAGTAAAGCCAGAGCTGCAACGACAAAATCGGTGCAGATCACATTGACGGCAGCGGCAACAATACCTAAACCTGGCGACACAGGCGAAACAACGCCAACAAACCCGGCGACTCCGATAGATCCAGATAATGAAGCGACAATTACGCCACCAAAAAATGACTCGAACATACAAGTAGGAGAAACCGCGAAAACACCAGAACAAGATTTACCAGCAACGGGTGATACGCAGACATCTTTATGGCTCATTTTAATAGGTTCCATATTGATTCTCGGAAGTGTATTTACCTTGTTCGCACGCAGAAATAGAAATAACTAAAAAGTTCTAATGATAAACCGATGTCATGATACGCATCGGTTTATTTGGATGTTTACTCGCACGATAAAAAGCGCGAAATCTGCCATTATTTTTCACGAAAAACTATCTCAAAAACGCCTCGATGTGATATACTAAAGAAATGTGAGTATGTCTAGGAGGAATTTTAAAATGGTGCAAGATTTAAAAAAAGAGGTTGCTTCGCGCAAAACTTTTGCAATTATATCTCACCCCGATGCGGGGAAAACAACGATTACAGAGCAGTTATTGCTTTTTGGTGGAGCTATTCGCTCGGCGGGAACGGTAAAAGGAAAGAAATCAGGTAAGTTTGCGACAAGTGACTGGATGGAAATCGAGAAGCAACGTGGGATTTCGGTAACGAGTTCTGTGATGCAATTTGATTACGACGGTTCACGGATTAATATTTTGGATACACCGGGTCACTCGGATTTCAGTGAGGATACGTACCGGACATTGATGGCGGTAGATAGCGCTGTGATGGTTATCGATAGCGCGAAAGGAATTGAGGCGCAGACCTTGAAACTATTCAAAGTTTGTCGGATGCGCGGAATTCCGATTTTTACTTTTATCAACAAAATGGATCGTCAAGGGAAGGCGCCACTTGAGTTGCTTGCAGAATTGGAAGAAGTTTTGGGGATCGAATCGTATCCGATGAACTGGCCAATCGGGATGGGAAAAGAGCTCGGTGGCTTATATGACCGCTACCATCGTCAAGTCGAGCAATATCGTGTGGACGGCGACGAACGCTTCTTACCACTCGGTGAAAATGGCGATTTAGCAGAAGCACATCCGATTCAAAACTCGAGTTATTATGAGCAGGCGCTCGATGAAATCATGTTGCTAGATGAAGCTGGCAATGACTTTAGCGAAGAGCGGATCGCGTCTGGCGAATTGACGCCTGTATTTTTCGGGAGCGCCCTAACGAATTTTGGTGTGGAAACATTCCTTAAAACGTATGTGAATTTCGCGCCAGCACCACAACCGCGCCAGTCTAATGAAGGTGAAATCGATCCTTACATGGATAAGTTCTCCGGATTTATCTTCAAAATTCAAGCGAACATGAACCCAGCCCATCGTGACCGGATCGCGTTTGTACGCATTTGTTCTGGTGAATTTGAGCGTGGGATGTCGGTGAACTTAACGCGCACGGGCAAGGCGATCAAACTTGGGAACTCCACGCAGTTTATGGCGGATGATCGCGAAACAGTCAACAGTGCCGTTGCGGGCGATATTATTGGCCTGTATGACACAGGGAATTACCAAATTGGCGACACGATTACAAACGGTAGCAAGACGCTTCAATATGAAAAACTACCGCAATTTACGCCAGAATTATTCATGAAAGTTTCCGCAAAAAATGTTATGAAACAAAAACATTTCCATAAAGGTGTCGAACAACTCGTTCAAGAAGGCGCGATTCAGTTATTCAAAACATGGCGCATGGAGGATTACATTATTGGTGCGGTCGGTCAACTACAATTTGAAGTATTTGAGCACCGTATGAACAATGAATATAATTCCGAAATCCGCATGGAGCCAATCGGTTCTAAAATCGCTCGCTGGATCAAAGAGGAGGACGTCGATGAGAAACTTTCAACAGCACGTAGCATGCTCGTAAAAGATCGCTTTGACAAACCACTATTCCTATTTGAAAATCAGTTCGCACTAAACTGGTTCCACGATAAGAATCCTGATATTGAGTTAACATCTTTATTATAAAAACGAAGAGTCCTTTTACGGGCTCTTTTTTGCATGTTTAAACGGAAAAGAACAAGGGAAAAAATAGGCAGAATATCAAAGGGGTGGAATGATGAAGAAAACAATATTTTTCTTGATAGGATTGATCGTATTTGGCGCAACATTATTAGGCACAGGAGACCATGAAGCGAAAGCCGCGACAGATTATGGTTCGCAATTTTTCACCAACGTAGAGCTCCAAAATAAGAATGGTGTTGCGACAACAGATTTCAAGGAAAATGATCGCGTGAAAGTGGTTTATAATTGGGACTTAACACAAACTGTGCATAGCGGTGAAACGATGACGATATCACTGCCAGAACAATTGAAATATGTCAGTTTTGCACCATTTTTGCTGAAGGATAACAATGGAAATGCTGTAGCCGAAGCGGTTGTTGATCCTATTAACAATAAAATAGTCCTCACATTCACCACATTTGTCGACACGCACACAGATATTAAAGGCTCGATGTTCTTTTACGCGGATTTTAATAAAAATAATATCGTAACGGATCAAACAAATCCGATAACATTTCCAACGGCGGGTGCATCGACAACGCTTGACGTGATGATTCATAAAGTGAATTCTGGCGGTGGCGGAACGGTGACACCGACTGTTGTTTTCAAGCAAGGTAAAATTGATGCGAAGGATAGTAGTCTGATCAACTGGACGGTCACGCTCAATAATGCGCTCGTCGATATTAGCGATGCGTATTACACCGATGTGATGGGTGCTGGTCAAACGCTTGTCGGCCAAGTGAAAGTGAAATACCGCGATGTTGATAAAAAAGAAATCAGTAGTAAAAATGAAAATGTCACACTGGACGCGAATCGTAGTTTTCGTTTAGAACTGGGGAATCTCATCGATAAATCTGTCGTGATCAGCTATCAAACAAAAATGGCGGGTGGCCAATTCAGCTATAAAAATACAGCGAAGATTGGTGGCACAAACATTACCGAACAATCAAGAAATGCCACTGTTAATGATTATTCTGGTGGTGGAGAAGGTGGAGGAAGCACGCCACCTCCTGTAAATCCGCCAACCACAAATCCTGAACCGCCAACCACGACGCCAGATCCACCGACAGAACCCACAGATCTAATCGCTGTAACTCCCACAGAACCAAAAGTAACGACCATGACAGATGGCGATAATGAAGTGCAAATCTACGTTGTGAAAAAAGGTGATACCCTTCCAAGCATTGCTACAAAATTCGAGACCACCGTGCAGCAGTTGAAGAAATGGAATAACCTCACTACTAATGAAATAAAAGTAGGACAAAAGCTGATTGTGAAAGTGACACCGAAAAAAGCGGCAGTGCAAGAAGCTAATAGCGCTACTCCAACATCCATGACAACACTACCCGCAACAGGCGATAAAAATAGTGGACTAGCTGAACTTATAGGCGCATTATTAGTCGCAACATCAGCAGGATTTCTAATCCGTAAAAATTAAAAAAGCCATGAAGTAAATATTGCATTCTGATTATTTGTCAGGTTATTGACATAGCGCCCTATTCTGTGATATTATTTTCCTATCAATCAAATATCACTTTTGACATTCGTCAAGGGGGAGTAGCGGTAGCCTTATTTTTTAGGCTAAGATAAAGTCGTCATTACATGGACTCTGTTCCATCGGTTTTATCAACATTTTAACATTAAATGTCAGCGAGACCTTTGCCATTATCGGCAGGGGTCTCGTTTTTTGATGTTTACGAATAGACGCTTATGACGATTGTTGAAACAAATAAGGAGGAATTTTATTGGATACAGCGATGATTTTAGAATATGGATGGGTGTTACTCGTCCTAATAGGTTTAGAGGGAATTCTTGCAGCGGATAACGCCGTTGTTATGGCCGTGATGGTCAAACATTTACCCGAACAACAACAAAAAAGAGCTTTATTTTACGGCTTAATCGGAGCATTTGTGTTCCGTTTCGCAGCGCTTTTCCTAATCTCATTTTTGGCAGAAGTTTGGCAAGTTCAAGCACTGGGCGCGGCCTACCTACTGTACATCTGTATTAGCCACATGTGGAAACACATGAAAGGCAAAGACGGCGGGCACAAAGTCAAAGAAGGCAAAGGCTCAAGCTTTTGGGTGACCGTTTTAAAAGTAGAGATTGCAGACATTGCGTTTGCGATTGACTCGATGCTTGCAGCTGTTGCACTGGCGATCACACTACCAGCAACAGGTTGGGGAACAATCGGGGGACTAGATGCGGGACAATTTAGCGTGATGTTCATCGGTGGTCTAATCGGACTAATCTGTATCCGTTTCGCCGCAACACAATTCGTAAAACTACTGAAAAAATACCCATCACTTGAAACAGCAGCATTCTTAATCGTTGGTTGGGTCGGCGTGAAGCTAGTCGTATACACATTAGCACATCCAGAACTAGGCGTTATACCAGAACATTTCCCACATTCAACCATTTGGAAAGTAACATTCTGGGCTGTTATGATCGGTATCATCCTTTGGGGCTGGCTCGTATCAGCACGTGCAGCGAAGAAAAATCCAGATGCTAATGCATAATATCCTGACTCCCGTATCATACGGGAGTTCAGCGTGTCGACAAACACTCATTGTTGGGACTGTTCGAATGAAATAAGTTACAGTCCCAATATGCATGAGAGCAAAGCGAACATGTAATCCATTACGTTAAAAGCTCCGTTCCAGTGCTCACGTACCCCAGTACGCTCCGCTCTGGTACTCGCTTTTGCCTAGAAACTAAGCAAATAAGGATGGCAGATAAATGAAATTTCTCTGCATATTGGAGCACTAACTCATTCCATGTCGAAGATCTCCAACAACACGCTGAAGTTTAGTGGAGTATCATGTAAGGTAGTTTTTCTGAAATCTAGGCTCCCGTATTATGCGGGAGTTTTTATGTTACGTTTTAACAACATAAAAATAGCAAAAAGACTAGTAAATATGTTAAAGTGAAGAGTAAAGAAACGGTGGGGTGAAAATGGATATATCGATTTGGGGAGAGTATCTGTGGGTATTCTTAATTTTAGTAGTTTTAGAAGGTGTACTTTCCGCAGATAACGCTGTTGTTATGGCAGTTATCGTGAAGAAATTACCTCATGAACAGCAACGTAAAGCTTTATTTTATGGCTTAGTTGGCGCATTTGTTTTCCGATTAATCGCCATGCTTATTATTTCATACTTAGTTAATTTTTGGGAAATCCAAGCAATTGGAGCGATTTACTTACTTTACCTAGCTATAAAGCATATTTGGGACAAGAGAAAAGGGAAGTCAAAAGAAGACGCGGTCGAGAAAGATACGAAGCCTACTTCCTTTTGGGGAACGGTGGCACGTGTCGAATTAACGGATATTGCGTTTGCGCTTGATTCCATGTTAGCAGCAGCTGCCTTAGTTGTGACACTTCCAGCTATCGGTACGTACGAAATCGGTGGCATGAGTGCTGGCCAATTCATCGTGATGTTTACAGGTGGATTAGCGGGACTTATTGTGATTCGTTTTGCAGCAACACAAGTCGTGAAATTACTAGAACGCTATCCTACACTTGAAACAGCGGCGTTTTTGATCGTTGGTTGGGTTGGCGTGAAGATGGCCGTTATTACGTTGGCACATCCGCAAGTTGGCATTTTGCCAGAAACATTTCCTGATTCGCCTGCATGGGAAATCACATTTTGGGCGGTCATGATTATCATTGGTTTAGGTGGTTATATAATTGCGAGGAAAAAAGAGAAACAAAAGGGATAATTATATGATTGGTGGCACGTCGAGGCGTGGAAGAATGCGAGCACGGATGTCTAAAATGACTCCAATACAAGTCATCATTACATTCTATATCTGGTCTGTCACGATTGCAACCGCGATTCTTAGTATGCCTTTCACACAAAAACCCGGTGTGCATATTTCCTTCATTGATACGCTATTTACAGCCGCGAGTTCGGTGAGCGTGACGGGGCTTGCTTCGGTCGATATCGGCGAATCTTACAGTCGCGCTGGCATCTGGGTTTTGATGGGTATATTCCAAATTGGTGGACTCGGTGTCATGATGCTGAGCACCTTCTTTTACTTAATTTTAAAAAGGCGAATTGGTCTGAAACAGCGCCAGTTAATTATGACGGATACCAATCAGTTTACGCTTAGCGGCATGGTTCGGATGCTTCGAGAAATACTCGTTTTAATTTTTGGGTTGCAAATTATCGGTGGGCTTATTCTTGGGATTTATTTCATTCCCTATTATAAAGGCGATGTCGGGGAAGCGATGTTTCAGGGGCTGTTTAACTCGGTTTCTGCGGTTACCAATGCAGGCGTCGACATTACTGGTTATTCCTTGACGCCATTTGTGAATGATTATTTCGTCCAATTCATCACGATTTTACTTATTATTGCGGGCGGGATCGGGTTCCCAGTTTTGATCGAAGCAAGACGTTTCTTATTCGAAAAAAATACGCTGATCCCCTTCCGATTTTCCCTATTCGTAAAAGTAACAACAGCGACTTACATGGCTTTGCTAGTCGTTGGTGGCTTGCTAATATGGGCGATGGAGAGCCAGCATTATTTCAAAGGAACGTCACTTGATGAAGGCTTTTTCAACTCAATGTTCTTATCTGCAACTTCCAGAAGCGCGGGACTTTCAACGATCGATACATCAGCGCTTACTAATCCGACGCTGCTAGTCGTTTCTGCCTTAATGTTTATCGGGGCATCGCCAAGTTCTGTTGGTGGCGGAATTCGGACGACAACATTTGCAATCACGATTTTATTCTTATACTCGGTTATTCGCGGGCGCAATCATATTTATATTTTTGGGCGTGAGTTGTACCAAGAAGACGTTAGAAAAGCACTTGCTGTCGCGATTTTTGCAACGATTTTATGCGTCAGTGCTATCGTAACACTTGGCTACACCGAGCAGGCGGAGTTAATGGCCATCATTGTCGAGGTATTCTCGGCCTTTGGAACATGCGGATTATCGATAGGTTTGACGACGAATCTGACAACAATCGGCAAAATTGTGATCATCTTGCTGATGTTTATCGGCCGCGTGGGAATCATGTACATGATGTTATCCTTCAGAACACGTGACGGTAAGAAAAATGCGATTAGACTGCCAAAAGAGAAGATTATCACTGGATAAAAACGAAAGGCAGATAAACCTAGCAAAATAAAAAATCTGATCTCTATTTTAGAGGTCAGATTTTTTTGGTTTAAAAGTACTTACATGCGCAGTATGACTCAATTTTTCATAAAATAATTGTCGGTCTTTCGAGAAAACATTGATACAAATATGAATGAAAAACATAAAACCAGCGACAAAGCCAATTCCAATAACGGTTAAAAAAAGTACAGGTGAAAGGCGATCTATGAAAAATGGATTTTGCGGTAAAATAATGGTGGCAAGTGCTACATAATAAAGCAGGGCGTTACGAATAAAGAGGTGTTTGAATGTGAGGTTCTCGCTATTTGTTGATTTTATCTGAATCCGAACGAGCCCTTTTCCGATCGTTTGTCCGCGGGCGAATCTTGGGATGACGATGAAATAAAGGAAAACAAGCAAGACGAGCCACCAAAGCTGTGAAAAACCTGTGCCGCCGTTTATTTCTAGTTTCTTAAAGGGAATGACGCGAGCTGTGCCGAGGATCCATGTTAGGACGTCAAGCAGGAACCAGTCAACGATGAAGGCGAGCAGGCGTCTGATGTAGCTGACTCGTTTTCCTTTGAGATAGGTGATTTCATCCATTTTAGAGCGAGATGGTAAAAGGCTTGTAAACAGTGGCGCAATGGCATACCCGACGATGCCTCCGAGTGTATTTAAACCTAAATCATCGACATCAAAAAGCCGGTATGCGTGTGGGTAAATCCCGTAAATTCCAGTTAGTTGTGTGACTTCGAAAAAGAGCGAAAGTAAAAATGAGAAAAGTATGGTTTTGCGGAATGAAAAGCGGAAATAATAGCGTAAATAGATACCAAAGGGAATCACAAGTAGAATGTTAAAAATCGGTTGCAAAACAACGGCTTGTGTTAGTCCGACCAAATATGTACTTGGGTCATTCCAGACGATGACGGTGTGCGCGAGGAAATCCTGAACGAATTTAAATGGGATGAGTTGTACCGCAGAGCCCGTCATTTTTGCGACATCATCCGGATCTGGGAGTGGTAGTAAAATCAACAAGAACGCGCATAATAAGTAAAAAATGAACGTATATAAAACCACATTGCGCAGAAAATTTAGCCCACCGAATTTACGATACTGGTAAATCGCGAATGGCAGCGTCAAAACAAATGCGAGTATGGGAAATAATAGCACGGCAATTTTTATTGGAAATAAGTATGCGTCCACAGGATCAACCTCCTTTCTTCCTAGACTACAATAAATCGATGAAAAAGACTAGCAACATAAGTCACTAGTCTGATCTAAAAAGCGAACTTTATCTTGGATTCGGTACACGGAAGATCCCCATTAAACCAGCAAGGATTAAAAGAATTCCTGATACGATCCAGATTTGGCCGACAACGAAGAACATAAGAATGCCGATAAGTACGAGTAGAACACCCCAACCACGTGGGTTTTTTTTGATAAGTAGTGACGCGACAAGTGCTAGAGCCGATGCAACGACTGTCACCCAACCGAGTGTCGCCACTTCATCACCAAAAGTACCACTTAAATACGTGAAAGTTTGGATGTAATTTGTTAAATCGTTACCATAATTGATAATCCAAAATCCTGCGATTAGCCCAACGATAGAACCAATAAGTCCAAGTATTAATTCAATTTTTCTTGACATCATTTTTCCCCCATTCTGTAATGTACACTTTAGTCGTACTCACTACTTTTACCCCAATTCCAGAAAGAATAACCATTTTTAGTGAATAATAAAATTTAGGTGGTTATTTGTACGCGAATATGCTATTTTGGAGGAAGGAAGAGGAGGCGGGAAGATGATGAAAATCTATGTAAATGAGATGGAGACGCCACTTGGAAAGGTTTATCTTGGTGTATCGGAGGAAGCGGTGAAATATATTTCTTACGATGAAGCGTCCTTTTTAGATGATCGGATGGATGTTAGTAACCTGGAAATCGATTTGATGCAACAATTAAAAATAGAGTTGGAAGCTTTTTTTGCTGGAGAGAAAAACGATTTTTCTGTGCCGATCGAAGTCTCGGGAACGGCTTTTCAAATGAAAGTTTGGGAGGCTTTGCAAACGATACCTTACGGGGAAACTGTTTCTTATAAAGAGATTGCAGAGCTTGCAGGGAGTCCTAAAGCAGTGCGGGCGGTGGGCCAAGCGAACCGTGCCAATCCGATTCCAATTATAATTCCATGCCATCGTGTGATTCGAGCTGGCGGGAAACTCGGCGGATACAATGGTAATGATGTTGATCGCAAAGTGTGGTTATTGAATTTGGAGAGGCCTTTTTAGCGTGTCGATAAGCACTCATTTCCTTCGTTAAAAGCTCCGTTCCAGTGCTCATATACTCTAGTACATTCCGCGCTGGTACTCGCTTTTTCCTAGGAATTCAGTACTTGTCGACATGCTGAATTTTGGTAGGAAATCATGTCAATCATTTTTAGTATAGTGCTTTTAAAATGTTATTATAAATTTCATGGCTCGTTCATAGTTTTGTCTTATTTATTAGGTAAGATTAAATCAATTGAAAGGAGCTGGAAATTACATGGAAAGTGAATTTATAGCACCGAAAAAACAGGTGAACAAGTGGAAATGGAGTACTATTATCGTAAGTATTGTTTCAGTTATTACGATCTCATTTATGGGTTTTGCACTATTTAATCAAGCAGGTACAACGGGGCAAGGAAATATGCCGTCAAACGGTCAAACACAAATGGGCGGAACAAGCGGTTCAAATGGAACGCCGCCGAGTGGTAGTCCAGGCGCGCAACAAGATGGAACAACAGGATCGAGTGGTGATACAGACGCTAACTCTGGCGCTTCTATTAACCCGGATACTGATTCAAGTTCTAGTAGTTCTTCATCAAGTTCTATCTAAAAAAATGGCACATTCGATTTTTACGTCGAATGTGCCATTTTTGCGCTGTTAGCAGTTACATGAGTCGCCAGAACATTGATTAGTATCATCTTTGTTTAGCATCGTCAGCGGATTTTCCTCTTTCCAAACTTTTTCAAGGACTTCGGTAAAACTTTCAGCAGGTTGTGCGCCAGAAACGCCATATTTTTCATTGATAACAAAGAATGGTACGCCTTGAATGCCAAGCGCAGCACCAGTTTGTTCGTCATCACGCACATCTGCTGCATAAGCATCACTCGCAAGCATTTCTAAAACAGCCGCTTTATCTAGGCCAACCGTTGTAGCGAGAGTCGCGAGTGTTTCATGATCGCCTAAGTTCTTCGAGTCTGTGAAATACGCATGGAGCAAAATTTCTTTTAACTCGGTGGATTTCCCTTCTGTTTTGGCGAATTGAAGTAAACGGTGGGCGTCAAATGTATTTGTTGGGATCATCGTATCGAAATGATAATCTAAACCAACCGCTTTAGCTTGCGCGCTGACTTGGTCGTTCATGCCTTTCGCTTTTTCTACGGTCATACCATACTTTTCCGCTAAAATTTCATCCATCGTTTGATCGTATTTCACTGGTGCGCTAGGATCGAGTTCAAAGCTACGATATTCAACTTCGACATCTTGGCCAAATTCTTTTAAACCAGCTTCAAAATTGCGTTTTCCAATATAACAAAACGGACATGCGAAGTCCGACCAAATTTCTACTTTCATTGTATATTCCTCCTAAAATAATGATGCGTTTAATAGTAAGTATAGCGTGCCGAAATCAGGAATACAACCAACTTGCTTACTATTTGTTAGTAGACGAGGCAAACCAGTTGAGAAGCGAGGCTGAAATAGGGTATCTTTGAATAGTAGAGGAGTGATTTTTGGAATGGAAGTTTTTCAAGTGAAGGATAAATTGCCAGATAGTGCAGAACCGATTGTGCTAGTTATCGGTAAATTCGATGGTGTTCACAAAGGTCACCAGTATCTTCTAGAAAAGGCGAAATCGTTTTGTGAAAACGGAGAAAAACTAGCAATCGTTTGTTTTACGCCGCATCCATTGTGGGCGTTGAAAAAAGACCCTGCGTATAAAAGAGCGATTACACCTGATGCCGAGAAGTTTTTGTGGCTGGCTCATTTTGGCGTGGATAAGGTGTACAATATCGAATTCGATGTGAAATATGCAGAGAATTCCGCGGAAGTTTTTGTGAGAGAACATTTGCGTGGTCTTAATTTGCGACATATCGTGGTTGGCGAGAGCTTTAATTTCGGTAAAGGGCGGGATTCTGACGTCGATTTATTGATCAATCTTTGTGGTGAGCGTGCGGTTCCTGTGACCGAAGTGCCGTTTATTCGCGACGGAACACAGCATAAAATTAGCTCGACCGATATTCGCGCGGCTTTATATGAAGGAGATTTTGAAAAAGCAGAGCAACTTCTTGGTCATCCGTATTTTATGGAAGCGCAAACGGTGCTCGGGAATCAACTTTTGGGAATCGATGAATTTGTAGTACCAAAGCAGGGCGAATATGATGTGCTTCTTAATGGGGAGAGAGCGGTTATCCAGATTTCAAGTGAGGGGAACGTGTTTATTCCGGACGAAGTGGACTATGCCAGAATTCAATTTTTGACAAGAGACACTACCAAATGAGGTGGTGTTTTTTTGTTGGGTTGATTTTCCTTTAAGAAGGTGTTATAATCTTTTTAGTAAGTTACTAATTTACTAAATTACTAAGAAGGAGTGATACCATGAAAATCCCAACCAATTTAAAACACAAACCAGTCATTGTAGCTGAAAACTATGAAGAGGTCGATGGCAAATACGCCTATAATTCGGATGCGAAGGGCTTGTCTCTTGGCTTAGCGCAATGGAACGATCGCGGCAAAGTTGATATTTCAGCAAAAGTTTGGCGGCATACTGGCGGGAAGTGGTCTCGCCAATCAGAAGAATTACCACTTCATCGTGTACTTGATTTAGCTATTTTAATCGCGAGATCCAAGTTATATTTTAAAGACGCTTATAAATATGAGGGCTTATATGATAAAGAAAATCCACAAATTGATCGTATTGGTTTGCAAGGAGACGCGATGACGGTTGCTGTATGTGAGGATAACCAGATGATTGCCGAGGACATCGAACTTTTCCAACAAGCATTAGCGGATGGCGACGAGTTGCTTAGTGAGCGTTTGCGCACGTTAAGCCGAATTTTGAAAGAAGCAGGTTATTAAGGAGGTTTGGAACATGACATCATCGAAGGAAACTCGGAAGGAAATGACGAACGCGTACAAGCAGACGAAGCACCGTGCTGGCGTGTATCGCTTTATTAGCAAGGAGTCGGGCATTTATGCGCTGGCTGCGAGTATGAATTTAAAAGGTATTGAGAACAAATACCAATTTGCGAAAAAAGTGAATGAGCCGAGTGCATTGCCATATGTGATTGCACAAGACGTTGCAAAATACGGCATGGACGCGGTCGATTTGGAAATTTTAGAACTTGTTGATATAAAAGATGAAATGACAAATCAGGATATTAAAGAAGAATTAGATGTATTATTGGAAATTTGGCAGGAGAAGTTAAGCTAATTCGCACGAGTTTCACGGAGAAAGTCGAAGTGGACGATGGAGGCATGTCAAAGTGTCATTCTCGCCATATTTCGGCTTTTTTGTTTTGGTTTGGACGTAATTCTGCTATACTTAATCAAAAGTATAATGGTACCTAAATAAAGAGGGGATGGTGAAGGGATGAGAAAATATTATACGCATCAAATCGGTATTGCATTAATGCTTGTTTTTGGTGTGATTACGGGTCTTGGTGCGGTAAGGCGGCTAATGTATATGCTGATGCTCGATCAAGAACGTTCAAGCGTATATTGGATTGTTGAGCTCGGGATGGCTATTTTGATGATTGTAACGGCAATTTTATCTTATTCTGGTCGCCGGTTAAAAGGAACCGAAGTCGTGGTAAGTTTACTTTTTGTCACGTACTTCACGTATTTTATGATTCGTTCGGTGATTGGGATGGAAGAAACTGCAACGATTCAAAATACGAATATTTTATCATTGTTAGCAGGACTTGCGATGTTTTCCGCCTTCATTCTATTTTATACGACGGAACCAGGATTAGTAAAAGCTAAATCAGAAAATCGAATGGTGACGGTAAGCGGTTTTGTAATGGTATTACTTGGCGCTGGGCTTGGACTTGTGCTTGCGGTCGTACGTTATCAAGCCTATGCGGAAATGAAAGATTGGCAAGGCGTTGACTACCAAAAACATGTTTTTTATCCGGCAATGATTGCGTTAGGAGAATATTTATTTGTAGTGGTGGCATTTATTTTTATCGCATTTTTACTATTCCAAAAATGGCAGCCGCTACTTGCCTATGTTGGAATCGGTATCGCGATGCGCGAATTATTATTTGGTTGGCTACAGATGAGCAGTATGCAAAGCAGTGGAGCGGAACTAACAATGCTCGGGATATTGCCTTTATTTGTTGGTGTGACAGGATTTATTGGCTTCCTTTTATTTTTGGGAGGGGCTAGAAGAAGCGAACAGGAGGAACGCACTTGAAACGTAATAAATGGGTTATCATGATGACGTGGATCTCGATATTGGCACTTTTGCTCTGCTTAGTAGGATTATTTGCAGTGGCAACTGGAAAAACAACGACAGATTCAACGGCAAAAACAGAAAAGACAACAGAGACGAAGAAATCAGGTCGTTTCCAAGTAACCGGATTGGGAGATTCTTTAACAGCTGGTGTTGGGGATACGGATGGCAAAGGATACGTTCGGCGTGTGGTCGATACGATTGAAAAAAACGGCACGAATGTAACGCTATCTAACTTGGCTATCAGCGGCGCACGTAGCAACCAGTTACTCAGTCAGCTTGGCCAAAAGGAGATTGCGGACCAAGTGAAGAACGCCGATGTTATTTTAATGACGATTGGCGGTAACGATCTATTTCGTGGTGGCGCGGCATTGGAGGATTTAAATGCGGCGGATATTCAAAAGAATGAAACAGCATACTTGAAAAATTTAGAGCAAACCTATAAACGAATTCGCGAGTTAAATAAAGATGCGGTTGTTTATCATCTTGGTTTATATAATCCGTTTGTGGATGTAGCAAATCGCGCGGAGCTGGCTAGTATTGCGTCTAAATGGAACATGGATACGACCAATTTGGCGAGCAAATATTCACGAATTGTTTACGTACCAACGTATGATTACTTTATCTTAAACGGGAAAAAATATCTTTCAAGCGATCATTTTCATCCAAATGGGGCAGGATATCAATTATTTGCTGACCGAGTATCGAGCGTAATGACAACAGACGGGGAGGGTGAGGCACAATGACGACGGCGCTTTTAGTTCAGGATTTGAATAAAAAGATTGGGAAACGACAAATTATTAAGGACTTGAGTTTTGAAGTGAACGAAGGCGAAGTTTTTGGTTTTCTAGGACCAAATGGCGCAGGAAAAACAACGACCATTCGGATGTTAGTAGGACTCATCAAGCCAACATCTGGGACGATTTTGATTGGTGGTAAGGATATCCAGAAGCATTTCACAGAAGCCATGAAAAGCCTTGGATGTATCGTTGAAAATCCAGAGTTTTATCCTTTTTTGACGGGATGGGAGAATCTTGCGTATTTTGCGAGAATGGATCCTTCGATTAGACCGGAACGACTTCATGAAGTAGCGGAACTTGTTGGTATGAGCGCGCGCGTGCATGATCGGGTTTCGACTTATTCACTTGGAATGCGTCAACGTTTGGGAATTGCCCAGGCGCTATTGCCGAATCCGAAATTACTTATTTTAGATGAGCCGACAAATGGACTTGATCCATCGGGAATCAGGGAAATGCGCGATTTCATTCGATTTTTAGCGAAAAAGGAAGGGATTAGTGTGCTCGTGTCTTCGCATCTACTTAGTGAAATTCAGCTTTTGTGTGATCGGGTGGCGATTATGACGAATGGCGAGATTATCGCGACGGATGATGTTGATAAACTGCTTTCTGATCGTGAAAAAACGCGCTGGCGCTTTGAACCGATGGCAAAAGGAAAAGCGATTTTAGAAGAGATGACGGAGGTTACCGAGCAAGATGGTGCCTTTTATACGAGTTTTGATGCGGATAAATTACCAATTTGGAATAGTCGTGTCGTTCGCGCTGGTGTGCAAGTGTTGGAAATGCAGAAAATAACGCCGTCGCTAGAAGACTTATTTATCGAATTGACAGGAGGCCAAGGCATTGATTAATTTAGTATATAATGAGCAACTAAAGCTTTATCGTAAGCGCCGCCTCCTGATTATTTTGTTTCTTGTCGCGATTATCGTCGGTATTTTTACGTATGCGCAATTTAGGCAGCATCAGGAAGATCAGCAGAAATCGGGCACAACGGACTGGCATGTACAGGTGCAACAACAGATTGTTGATATTGAGAATCGACTTAGTTCGAATCGGATTCCAGATGAATATAAGAAGTATATGCGTGTCACGCTGGGGCAATTGCAGTACTACCTCAATGAAGATGTGAATCCGAACGCACCAGGGGCTCCAACTTTTCTGAAATCATTTGTTGAAAATGGTATCGGTTTGCTGTTCCCATTATTCGTGATGGTGATTGCAGCGGACCTCATTTCCTCGGAATCGGGAAGTGGAACGATTAAATTCTTGCTGACAAGGCCGGTGAAAAGATGGCGAATCTTGACGAGTAAATTTATTTCGATGATGTTATCTGTCTCGATTATTTTACTCGCCTCAGCGGTTTTAGCCTATCTCATTTCCGGCGTTGTGTTCGGATATAGTGGTTGGACCGCGCCGATTCTGACTGGATTTGACGTGAGTGGTGATACAGTCGGGACGGCCGGCGTCTACTCACTACCAATGTGGCAATATTTATTGATGGAATTTGGCTTGGCTTGGTTAGTTGCCATCGTTATCGGCGTGTTAACCTTGATGTGTTCCGTTCTTGTGAAAAGTACGGCTGCTGTGATGGGAATCATGCTTTCGGCGCTGATTACGGGTTCGATTCTGAGCAATCTCGTATCTTCGTGGCCAAGTGCGAAATATTTATTCATGGTAAACTTGCAACTCACGAATTATTTGAACGGGACAAGTCCACCTGTAGATGGCATGACACTCGGATTTTCTGTCGTGACTTTGCTTGTTTGGACCGTCGTAGCACTCGTTACATCATATTGGGTATTTACGAAACGCGATGTTTATTAAATAGAAAATGGCTCTGGGACTCGTATTTGTCTCAGAGTTTTTTTGTCGCTTACTTTTTATAAGCAAAGTTCTTTACGTTTTTATAGTTTAGTGTTAAACTGTTTTTAGAGATCAACAGAAGGGATGTGAAGAGATGATTACAGGTATTCATCATGTATCTGCTTTTACGAAATCAGCAGAGCAAAATCGCGCTTTTTATACTGGAGTGCTTGGCTTGCGACTTGTGAAAAATACAGTGAATCAAAATAATACCCGGATGCGTCACTTGTTCTACGGTGATTATCAGGGCAATCCAGGAACCTTACTAACTTTTTTTGAAATCAAACGGCTTGGTCGGGCTCGGCGAGAACATGATTATTATGGGACAACGTATCTTGGGGTACCGCGTGGTAGTCTTGATTATTGGGAAACGCGCTTGGAAAAAGCAGATGTGTTGGGGTTGGAACGCTCGGACGCAGGGCTTTACTTTCAGGATCAGGATACTTTTCAAATCTTGCTCGTGGAAGTGGATGAAATGATTTCAGCGGAAAATGCAACGAAGCACACAGATATTCCAATCGAGAAGCAGATTATCCGGATTTTAGGAATGGACTGGCATGTGACGGATCCAGAAAAATCGACGCAGTTTCAGCAGGAATTTTTAGAAATCGAGTCAGATGGATTTTCTAAGGTGATTCCAAGCGTTTCGGATGAAAAAACGAGGATGGGTCGTGGAAGTTTGGATCATTTGGCTTATCGGGTTGGGACGAAAGAAGAGGTAGAGCAGTGGCGCCAAAAGGCTTTGGATGCTGGTTTAGAGATAGTGGAGTTCGCGGATCGAGCCTATTTTACAAGTCTATATTTCCGAGAACCGAACGGATTACTAATTGAAATTGCGAGCGATACACCGGGATTTGCAATAGATGAAACGACAGAAACGTTAGGCGAAACATTGGCGCTACCGCCGTTTTTAGAAGATAAACGAGCAGAAATTGAATTTAATTTAAAGGAGAATGACAAATGAAAGAATTAAAAGGAATTCACCACGTAACAGCGATGACAAGTAGTGCGGAGAAAAACTATGCATTTTATACAGAAACTTTAGGCATGCGTCTTGTAAAGAAGACGGTAAATCAAGATGATATTCAAACGTACCATTTATTTTTTGCGGATGATGCAGGCTCTGCGGGAACGGATATGACGTTTTTTGATTTTCCTAATCTGCCAAAAGGGCGCAAAGGAACGGATAGCATTTCTAAAACATCTTTCCGTGTTCCGAGTGATGCTGCGCTAGAGTATTGGGCAAAACGCTTTGATGAGCTTGGCGTGGATCATGATGAAATCAGCGAAAGCTTCGGTAAAAAAGTACTCGGATTCCGTGATTTCGACGAACAATCGCTACAATTAATTTCAGATGAAAAAAATGAAGGCGTGGCACCAGGTATTCCGTGGAAGAATGGCCCAGTACCAGCTGAATTCGCCATTTATGGTTTGGGTCCTGTTTATTTGACAGTACAAAACAAGGAGAATATCAGTCTCGTTTTAACTGTGATTTTAGGATTCCGTGAAATAGCAGAAGAAGATGGCAAGCATTTATTTGAAGTTGGTGAAGGTGGAAATGGTGCGCAGGTGATTGTGGAAGAACGAAACGATATCTTGCCAGCCATGCAAGGCTACGGTAATGTGCATCATGTGGCGTTCCGTGTCGAGGATCATGCCGAACTTGAGAAATGGATTGCGCGTGCGAATGAATTCCAAGCACCGAATTCAGGCTTTGTTGATCGTTTCTATTTTGAATCGTTATACATGCCCGTATCGCAGCAAATTTTGTTTGAGTTTGCTACAGATGGCCCTGGTTTTGCGCAAGATGAACCGTATGAAACAATGGGTGAAAAATTGTCATTACCACCATTTTTGGAACCGAAACGAGCTGCAATTGAAGCCGAAGTTCGTCCACTAAATACGAAAAGGAGCTGAGAGATCACGATGGAACATCTTTTTATACAAGGAAAAAATCCAGCACTCGCGCCACTTGTTTTGCTTCATGGAACAGGTGGGGATGAGCGCTCGCTACTACAATTGGCAGAAATTATTGCACCAGAGGCATCTGTTTTATCCTTTCGTGGCGACGTATCGGAACAAGGCGCCAATCGCTTTTTTGCAAGGTGGGCAGACGGATCGTTTGACTTGGATAGCTTGAAGGAAAAGACGGCGCAATTGATCGCTGAAATCAAGCGGTTAGCGGAAGTGTATGAATTCCAAGCGGACGGGATTGTGGCGGTCGGCTACTCGAACGGGGCAAACATTGCGGCGAATGCGATTTTAACGGATAGCGCTAGTTTTAAAAAGGCGATCCTATTTCATGCGATGCCTTCTGGGGAAGCGATGCCAGATTTTTCGCTAGATCAGGCGCGACTCTTTTTAACGGCAGGTGTGAATGATCCGCTTATTAGTGCGGCTGGATCGCAAGCCTTGATCGATCTGCTCAAAAGCCGTGGGGCAAGTGTGGCGGAACTTTGGACGGAGAATGGACATAATTTGACGCTTGCCGAAGTGGAGGCAGCGCGAGATTGGTACGTGGCGCAATCATGATTAAAATGGATGCCAATAGGCTAACACCGCAGGAGCATTATAAGTTTTTAAGTGGGGCAATCATTCCCAGACCGATCGCGTTTGTCACGACGATGGCGCAGGATGGCACTTTGAACGCGGCACCATTTAGTTTTTTTAATGTGGTGTCGAGCAACCCGCCGATTGTGTCTATTGCGATTCAGCGTGATCAAGGCGAAATGAAGGATACAGCGCGAAATATTGTCGGAATGAAGGAATTGGTTATTCATATTGTGGACGCGGATTTAACGGTTGAAATGAATAAAACGGCAGCACGATTGGCGCCAGAAGTGAACGAGCTAGACGCTACTTCATTGATGACGGCACCAAGCGAAACAGTTGCAGTTCCAGGGGTTAAAGAAGCCAAAATTAGATTCGAAGCAAAGCTTGAACAACATATTCCAGTGAAAAATGATGATGGAGATGTCGTGACCGATCTCATTTTGGCACGAGTGACGTATTATCATTTCGATGAAGCTGTCTTTGATAAGAAAAAAGCGCACATCTTAACTGCGGAATTGGATCCTGTTGCGAGGTTAGCCGGGAATGATTACGCTACATTAGGAGAAATTTTCAGGATTGAACGGCCTAAATAGTTGGAAGGAGTGTCTGGGACATAACCCAGATAAATCGGCGACAAGCGTTCGCATTGTTGGGGCTGTTCGAAACAAAGTGAGTTACAGCCCCAATATGCCTATGAGCAACGCGAATAGGCGGTCATTCAAGGTTTGTAGAACAAGGATTGTGCTACTTCTTTAAGGTTCTGCTACACAGGAGCAGTTTCGCTTAACTTCTCGCATGGTCGGGGATACGACTCCCTCCCTGTTTTCAGTCATCACATACACTAGTATGCGCAGCTCTCCGGCTTCCACCAAATCCCCTGAATACAAACGCTTTCGCTCGATTTGTTTGAAGCAAGATTCACGTCTTACCCAGAAAAAAGGAATTCATGATATCTCGCTTATTTTATGTATCCAGAGGTTTTGTCCCACCCATTTTTTCTGGTATACTGAATGAAAAGAATGTTGAGTTGGAGGAAAAGCGATGATTCAGATACGGGAAGCTTGTGAATATGATGCGAAACGGTTTGCGAAAATGCAATTAGAGATTGATGGCGAAACGGATTATATGTTATACGGTGCGGGAGAGCGGGCAATCACGCCGAAAGATGCCAGAAAGCGGATTGAATATTTTGCGGATCTGCCGTATTCGCTTATTTTAGTTGCCGAGGATATGGATACAGATGAACTCATTGGTTTTTTAATTGCTGATGGAAATCCTCCGAACCGGATGCAACATAGTGTTTATATTGCGGTTGGTGTTTTGAAAGCACATTGGGGTCAGGGTGTGGCCACGCAGTTGTTCAAAAAAATGGAAGAGTGGGCTAAAGCACGTGGGGTGGTGCGCCGAATGGAGCTTGGCGTTGTATGTGAAAATCAAAATGCACTACATCTGTACCAAAAGCTTGGGTATGAAATAGAGGGGATACATCGCGATTCCTTTATGATCAATGAGGATTACCATGATACATATTGGATGTCCAAGTTGATATAGGTAAAAGGAGGTTATGGGTTGCCATTGCCTTTTTACCATGTTACAATGTCACTAATTAAAATGATCGGAGGGTTGTCCAGATGTGGTATGTTAGACTAAGAATCCAAGTTCTCAAGCCAAGCAACTGAATAGTGCGAGAAAGAGTCTGAAACAAACTCTAGAGTAGAAAGAAATCGCTCTTCCATTTCTTTGGGACGACGAAGAATTCTACTTAAATAAATCGAGCTCAGGAGCCGGTTTATCTGAGGTATGTGCAAGACTCTAACGGGATTGGTCTGCCTTTCACTGAAGGGAACCCATTTGAAACAAATAGTCTTTGTTCACTCTTTAATATAGGAGGAGTGGCGGTATTTGTAGGGAAAGCAGATGAATTGTCTGCTTTTTTATTATGCTTAAATGTTGATAGATCGGGATTTAGAGGATTCTCTAAGCGGCCTTCATATATCCCTCGCACGTGTAGAAAATAAAAACACTGGAGGAATGAACAATGACCAGAACAGCGATATTAGTAGGAATTACGATGAAACAGGAGAATTTTGAATACTCGATGGCGGAGCTTGCCAATTTAGCAGAAGCGAACAATATCAACCCAGTAGGTGAGATTACGCAAAAATTAGATCGGAAAAATAAAGCAACCTATGTTGGCAAAGGAAAAGTGGATGAAATCAAGAGTTTAGCAGATTATGAAGATGTTGATCTAGTCATTTTTAATGATGAACTAGGACCATCGCAAATTCGTAATTTAGAAGAACTTTTGGAGCGAGAAGTGATGGATCGAACGCGTCTTATTTTAGATATTTTTGCGGAGCGTGCAAAGACGAAAGAGGCGCAATTACAAGTGCAGGTCGCGCGTTTGAAATATGAACTACCACGCGTGACAGGTCAAGGCGAGGGTATGGATCAGCAAAGTGGAAAAGGTGGACTCAAAAACCGTGGTGCTGGGGAAACGAAACTGGAGCTCGATCGTCGTAAGATTAAATATCAAATTAATCAGCTGAATAAAGAACTAGATGGCCTTGTGGCAGAGCGGCAAGTACAACGGCGGCAGCGGCAGAAAAATGCGATTCCTGTCGTGTCACTTGTCGGTTATACGAATGCTGGGAAATCGACTATCATGAATGCTATGGTAACGGCGCACAGCCAAACTGCAAATAAACAAGTTTTCGAGAAAGATATGCTGTTTGCAACGCTTGAAACGAGTGTCCGTGAAATCATTTTGCCCGATAAAAAGCAGTTCTTATTAACGGATACGGTTGGATTTGTGAGCAAGTTACCGCACAATTTGGTGAAAGCATTTCGTTCTACGTTAGAAGAAGCAGCCGAGTCAGACGTGCTTATTCATGTTGTAGATGTTTCGCACGAACATTTTGAAGCGATGATGAAAACAACGGAGGAAACGCTCGCCGAACTAGATATAACGGATCGCCCAGTTATCTTTGCCTACAATAAAGCGGATTTAGCAACGAATGTTATCTATCCGAGACGTGAAGCAAATGATCTTTATTTCTCAGCGAAAGATGGCGGTGCGGGGCTCGAATTACTAGTGGATATGATCAAGGAGGAAATTTTTAATGATTATGAGGTTGTTACGTTTGTGATTCCTTTTGATCGTGGGGATATCGTGTCATATTTGAACGAACATGCCGATATTCTTGAAACGCTTTACGAAGGGGAAGGGACGATATTAAAAGCCAATGTGCAGCAGTCAGATCGGATGAAATATGCGGAGTTTTTAACTAAGTAAGCTTTAAATAAAGGAAAGTTCCGAGTTTCTTTGTTATAATGGGGAAAAAGTTGTAAAGGACAGAAATAGCCATGAAAAATAATTTTTTAAAAGTAGCAGGGGCTTTGACGCTCGTATTCACGGGTTATGCCTATTTATCAACAAAACGATTAACAGCAACAGAATACACTGTTTCGTCCGCCAAAATCGCGCCGGAACTTGACGGTTTTCGTGTGATGCAACTTTCGGATATACATGGTAGTACGTTTGGCCGATATAATCACACACTGATTCGGAAAGTTTATGAATTGGCACCTGATTTAATTGTGGTGACGGGAGATCTACTCGATGGTGATGAAGGCATTAATACCGCGCTGACGTTGATGCGTAAGCTGATGAGGATCTGTCCAGTTTATTATGTGACGGGAAACCATGAGGCTCGTAGCGCTAATCTTGAGGATCTACTACCAGCGCTTGAAAAATCGGGCATCGTCTATTTGAAAAATCAACATGTCTATATCGAGCGAGATGGTAAAACGTTTGCGTTAGCGGGAATTGATGATCCAAGTATGCAGATCGAAAAATTCCACGACTATAGTTTGGAAGAAGAAATAGACTTGGAAGAAACGATCGTCCGCGAAGAAATAGAGGAAGCAACAGCGGGGATTCCCGAATCTATCTTTACTTTCCTATTATCACATCGCCCTGAAAAATGGCCAATATATCAAGATACACCAGTTGATTTAGTGTGTTGTGGTCATGCGCATGGTGGACAAGTTCGTTTGCCATTTACAGAAGGTTTATTTGCACCACACCAAGGTTTGATGCCGAAATTAACGGCTGGTATGCACGAAGAAAATGATACAACGATGATTGTAAGTCGCGGTATCGGTAATGCGACCATCGTACCTCGCGTTTTTAACGATCCTGATATACCGATAATTCGATTACAACATAAAGAATAAGCAAAAGGACTTGAGACATACATCGCTGTTTCAAGTCCTTTTATGAATGGAGAGGCACAGATGATTTATATTGATAATGAAGATTGTTTAGATCAATCGCGAAATTTTGCAATGGAGGAATTTGCGTTGCGACACCTAGATGCTGATGAAACATATGTGATGTTTTACAGGATGTATCCAACGGTGATTGTAGGGAAAAATCAGAACACGCTAGCCGAGATAAATCATGCCTATGTAAAAGAACATGATGTGGCCGTATTACGCCGTCTTTCAGGTGGTGGCGCGGTTTATAACGACGAAGGAAACATTAGTTTTAGTATTATCACAAAAGACGATGGGGAGAGCTTCAACAATTTTGAACGTTTTACGAAGCCTGTTATTGAGGCATTAAAATCGCTCGGCGTGGATGCGAAACTGAGCGGCCGTAATGATATTGAAGTCGCTGGTAAAAAAATATCTGGAAACGCCCAGTTTGCGACGAAAGGCCGGCTTTATAGTCATGGCACATTGATGTTTGATGTCCAACTTGAAAATGTAGAAAAAGCGCTGCATGTAAATCCGCTGAAACTACAAGCGAAAGGTATAAAATCAGTCCGCGCGAGGGTGACGAATATACGCGAACATTTGCGTCAGGACATGGATATCGAGTCCTTTAAACACGTTTTACTGGAATCCATTTTCCAAACAAAAAATATCCCGACGTACACTTTTACGGAACAAAATTTAGCGAAAATCAAAGAGATCCAACAAGAACGCTATCAAAATTGGGATTGGAATTACGGGAAATCACCAAAATTTAACGTCAAAAATGAATGTAAATTTCCAGCAGGTGTCATTGAAGTACGATTACAAGTGGAAAAAGGACGTATCGTGAGCGCCAAAATATTCGGTGATTTTTTTGCAACGGGTGATATCGCAGAAGTGGAGAAACAACTACTAGGAATGCCCTATACACAAGAAAAGATAGCTGAATTTCTTTGCACAATAGACATAGCCAAATATTTCGGCAAAATTACAAAAGCAGAGCTCGAAAGCGTATTTTTTCTAGAGAATTCATAAAATAAGTCTTAGGTATGATGCAATGCACAGTAGTGAGATGTTACACTATGACTATAAACTAAAGAAGGCAGGGAAAATATTATGTGGAAAAAAATTAGTATGATCGCGATGACAACGGTAATGGTAGGAACGCTTGCAGCTTGTGGAGATGACGATGCGAATAACTCGAACACATCAACAGGCACGAATACAACAGAGCAAACAACAGATTCGAACAATAACAGTGATACAAAAGCAGTAGATCTTAATAACAAAGATTTCGCGCTTAGTTATACAGAAGCAATAGAGCTATTTAAAAACAAGCATCCAAAAACGGATATCACATCAGTAGAATTATCACAAGAACTTGGTAAATACGTTTACACAATCGATGGCGTAGATGATTCCAATGAGTTTGAAATGAAGTTCGATGCTGATTCAAAAGCAATTCTTCAAGACAACAACGAGAAACTAGACAACGAGGATGCAAATGGCCAAGAACGTGCGAATGAAAAACTAGATTTAACAGGGATCAAAACGCCACAAGAAGCTATGACAGCGGCTCTGAAGCAACAATCTGGAACAGTGAATGAGTGGTCGATTGATCGTGAGTTAAACCAAACTTACTTCAATGTGAAAGTAATGAACGGAACACAGGAATATGAAGTGAAATTAGACGCTAAAACATTAGATGTATTATCTACTGAAAAAGATGACTAAGTTCGACTTCACTGAAAAGAGCATCTGACCCCAGATGCTCTTTATTTTGAAGAATTATATATCAAATCGCTCTTTTTGCCCGTCTGATACTTTTAATATTCGACTTTACATGATAAACTAGTATGAAAGAATCAGAGGGAATGAGTGTTGGTTATGGCGGGGGAGAAATTAATCCAGTTTTATCGTACAAAATTGAGCAATTATAACTTAATATATAGCTTTATGACATCACGTATTTGGAGCTTTTGCTTAACGATGATTCTTCTCTTGGCTGTTCCCATTGCTTTTGGGTTAGCATTTGAAGTGGAAGGAATATGGAGCGGGCTCGCAATTTATGCGATTCTTTTTTTGTTGTTCTACTACCTTTTCATCGTTCGCAAAGCGCGAAAAATTTTATGGAAAAGTTATCATATTCGTAACTTTAAGAAACTAGACCAACTGAAATTGTGCTTACTCCGGAATTACTTGGCTCGTAACGGGTTTTCAACACCCGAAGAATTAGTAGTTTTGGCTAAGGTTTTAGAAGAAGACGATGCTTATAGAACGAAGAATTTTACCATCAAAAATATTGCGATTTTGCTTATTGTACTTATTTTCGCGGCGCTAGGGGCTGTGTTTATACTTGAGGCTAGTCCAGACGGTCACCGCATTTTCTTAGCTTGCTTGCTCGCTGTACTGGTCGTTGTGATTGCCGTTATTTTACGCGTAGCAAGTTACGTGATTTCCCATTTTACCGATGCAAAAAAACGCACGATACGAGCTCTTTCAAGGGATATTAAAGAACTCGGAGCAAGCTATATTATGGAGCAGAATACAAGTTATCAGCCATATCGCGAAATGGAACTAGTGATCGAAAATAATGATATTTTACGGGAAATTATTGATGGAAAAGCTATCTTTTAATGAGATATGCAGTTGAAGGAGAGACTATCTATGGATAAAATCACAGGTGAAACGTTGGAGAGTAAAGCACACCGAATGATTAAAGAAAAAATTCAATGTGGGGAATACCAAGTTGGTCAACGCCTTATTGAAGCAGAGGTTTCAAGAACATTGGAACTTAGCAGGACACCGGTGCGCAAAGCTTTTGCAATGTTAACAGTAGATGGTTATTTGGAGTTTGAAGACTATAAAGGCGTTATCGTCAAAAATTGTGCAATCACGAAAGAACGCTACATTGAGATGCTCGATATTATGGAACTTTTTCTATTGGCAACGATTGATAAAATAGAGGCGAAATCGGTGACGTTTAGCAATCGCCGAGTGTTGAACAAAGCGGCTGATTTCAACAAACTAGAAGCACCGACAGATAGACAATGCATGGAGTATCAACGCTGGTTTTTAAATGAAATTTTGAGCTATGCAAAAAATGAGTACTACTTAGAGGTCATCAATAAATTTTACGATGACCTTTTGGAATTTGGGGAAGCAGATGTTTTTCAGTCAGCAATGAAGCTCTTTGATAGAACGCTTGCTAACTATACAACGTGCGGCAAAATGATCGAAGCGCGGGATTTTAACGGAGCAAGAACTATCGTGAAGCAAATTATTAACGATCGAATCCTATTTATTTTCAGATAAAACATGCAAAAGGGGCATTCACATGAAGAAAATTCTACAAATTGGTATCGCGATACTCTGTTGTTTTCTAATTACTGGCTGTACACAAGATGAGGCTAGTGCACCACCGAAGAAGGAGCCTGTTCCTAAAATCAATACGACTCCAAAGCAAGAGGAGATCGTGCCTACAAAAACAGGAACGGATGTGAACCCAGAAACGCTAAAGATTCCGGTGTTGATGTACCATTCCATTAATACAAATGTTAAAAATAATTTAATCACGCCTCCAGATGAGTTCGATGCGCAGATGAAATGGCTAAAGGATAACAATTATCATACGATTACGCTTGCAGAATTGGATGAATTATTGTTAACTGGGAAAAATGTTCCGGATAAACCGATTGTGATCACGTTTGATGATGGTTATCAGGACAATTATACGAATGCCTATCCAATTCTAAAAAAATACGACTTAAAAGCAAATATATTTGTCATTACGGATAAAATCGCAAAGAATAATCATTTCGATGAAGCGGCGTTAAAAGAGATGAGCGACTATGGCATTGAAATGGACAGCCACACGGTTCATCATCAAGAGTTAAACACATTAACCTATACGGAGCAACTAAAAGAATTAAAAGACTCTAAAGCCGTTTTAGAGAAGCTTACTGGCAAACCGGTTAATTCCATTTGCTATCCAGTTGGTCGCCATAATGAAGACACCGAGCGAGCAGCAAAGGCAGCAGGGTACGCGATGGGCTTTACAACCGCAGCTGGGAAAGCGAATAAAAATGATGGTATGTACACACTTCCAAGAGTAAGGATGGTACCAGGAATATCAATGCAAGCTGCTCTTCAATAAATCGAAAAAAGTTTGAGACATAACTCAAGATGAGATGAAATCGCTCATCCCTGTATCTTGAGTATGTCCCAAACTTTTTTTAGCTAGCGAACAGAAAAGTGGTCATGAAGCCAATGCAGTCCTAATATTTCGATTTCGTCTAGCTGATTCATAAAACTGTGATCTGCTCCGTCTAACTCTACTAATTTTGTACCAGTAGGGAAAAGGTGGGCGGCTTTTTTTGTGATCTGCGCCAGCTCGCGCTCTAAATCGCCTTCTGTACCATGGATAACCAGAATAGGGCAGTGGACGCTTTGTAACGTGGCAGCTTGATCCATATAGTCGAAATCATCCAGCATTTGCTTATCGAGGACAATTTCGGAGCGCCAAGGATCATCTACATAAAATACCATACTACCGTTACATTCACATTGCGCGACTTGCTCTTTGGAAAAATCATCGACATGTTGATAGGAAATCGCGCCAGTAACAGGGCCAGTTAACACCATCGTTTCGATATCTTTGTCATAACAAGTAAGCGATAAACGGCCGCCCAAGCTATGCCCCCAGTAGGCGAACCTCTCCATGCCACGTGTATGACTATATTCTTTTGCCGCTTTTAAATCGGTTACTTGTTTATCAAAGTGGATCGCGGTGTCATCACTTTCGCCGTAACCGCCACAGTCATAAGTCAGCACGTTATAGCCATTTTGTTGCAGTTTTAGAGCAAATCGATCAAAGCGACCGCTGGATGATTTATTGGACAAAAAACCATGTGTCATAATGACGATGGATTTAGAAGGAGCGGCATAAAAATGACCAGCTAATGAGAGACCAGCTTCGTTTTTAAAGGTGATTCGTTCCATCTTTATTCCTCCTTTACTATACCTTAGTAGATTACTGTGTTTTAACTGTAACGCCAAACTTGTAATTTTTCAAGTAATAATTGCTGGAAGGATGTGTTTTCGCTGTTTTTTTTAGGTAGGAACAGGGTATAATGAGTAGGAGTCAATAATAGGGAGAGTGATACAGATTGGGTAAAGCATTGTTGATTGTGAACCCTTCTTCCGGTAAGGAAAAAGGGAAAGTATACGCGGATCGGGCGCATCAGGCATTATTGAAGCGTTTCGATGAGGTGGAGGTCAAAGAAACACAAAAAGGCGGAGATGCAACGGAATTTGCAGATCATGCCGCTAAAGAGGGTTATGAAGCCGTTATCGCAATGGGCGGGGATGGTACACTGAATGAGGTCATTAATGGTTTAGCCGAGCAAGAACATCGGCCAGCATTCGGCTTTGTACCACTGGGAACAGTCAATGATTTAGCGCGTTCCTTGGGTATTCCGTTACGACCAGACCGAGCGATTAAAGCACTTGAAACAGCGAAGAAAAGAACCATGGATATTGGTAAAATCGGTGATACATACTTCATGAACGTTTTGGCAGCTGGGATGATTGCAGAGGCTGTGGATAAGGTGAGTGTGGAGCAGAAGACCAAATTTGGTTCTGTTGCCTATTTTGCCGAAGGGTTAAAAGCATTTACGCGTCATGAATTACTAGATTTTGAGTTGAAGTATGATGATGGAGAGTGGAGTGGTGATGCTGCGCTTGTCATTGCTAGTTTGACGAATTCTGTCGGTGGCATGGAGCAATGGGCGCCAGAAGCAGAGGTCGATGATGGACTGATTCATGTCTTTATCATTACGAAATTAGGACTTATCGATGCTGCCAAAATTCTACCACAATTAGCACTCGGCTCACTTAAAAAAGCAGATAGCGTCATGTACTTTTCGACGACATCGCTTGAAATTGATTGTAAAGCGCCAGATGTTAAAGTAAATGTCGATGGCGATCCTGGAGATACATTCCCAATTAAAATCGAAGTATTACGCGAGCATCTAGACGTATTAGTTCCCAAATAAGCCTAAGAAAGAGTATGGACAAACTTGAGATAAAGCAAAAATGCCTCACCCATTTTGGAGGTAAGACGAAAAGTTTTGCTTGACACAAATCGAGCGCTTGTCCGAAACTCTTTCTTTCTATATTCAACCTGTGAGTTCTGTTATTTTATGCAAAATAGCTTGTTCTAGCAACGGGTGATAATGAAAAGATTCGCAGAGAACGGTTTGGCAATTCGGATATATTTTTTGAAGGTGAAGCCGTGCTTGATCGATCGCTACAACATGCGCTCCAGTAAAGAGGAAATAGGGGAGGATAAATACTTTCTCATAGCGGGGTATGATCTCTTCAAGTTTGTTGCTAAACGCAGGTTCTCCCATGATTTCACTATGAAAAACGGGAATGTGGAGCTGCGACTCTAATAATTGAGCGACACTGTATAGGCGCTTGGCAGGTTCTTCATCACGTTCGCTGCCGAGTCCGACTAGAAGCACGGCCTCGGAATTCGTAGTATCGATGCTCGTTTGTAAGATAATTTCCTTAGCAAGCGAAATAATTTCTGGATCAAAGCCAAAAGTTTCCGTCATTTTTATCGTTATAGTTGGATGTTTGTGTTTTAATGATTGAAGAATTTTTGGAATTTCATGTTTAATATTTGTAGCAGAAAATAAGAATACTGGGACGACAATAAGTTCATCTGCTCCAGCAATAATAGCTTTTTCACAAGCAATCTCAATCGTCGGGTAACTCATATGCAAGAATCCTAGTTCTTGAATTGTTTCGGGTCTTTTCGTTTTAATTTGATTAATAAAAGTACGAAATTCTGCATTACCTTCAGCTAGTTGTGTGCCGTTACCGATATAAATAATTGCGCGCAAAATGGTTAGCCCCTTTCGACGTGTTTAGTGGAGTACCGTCTTCTTATATATTAACCCGCAAAGGTGCGTAAGCCAAGCCATTTTATAAAATAAAGTTTTTAAATGTCACCAACTTGTGAACAAATAGAATAAAACTAAAGAGATGAGAGTGATAATGTATGGGTGAGACGCTCGATGTGATTTACAAAGGCTTAGCGAACTTGAAAAATGGTTTCAAACCAGTACCAGGGAGGCTTTTTATTACCAAGGAATACTTGATTCATAAACCAAATGATTATTTTGCGGAAGAAGTGACGATACCATTTGCGGATATTACTCGTGTAGAAGGCGTCATGACTAAGATTTTAGGTCGAGATATGTTATCTAATATACTTGAAATTGAAACGAAAGAGGGGCATACATTCCAGTTCATCGTCAATAGACAGAAGA
The DNA here is from genome assembly GCF_003534205.1 of Listeria weihenstephanensis. NCBI lineage: Bacteria > Bacillati > Bacillota > Bacilli > Caryophanales > Listeriaceae > Paenilisteria > Paenilisteria weihenstephanensis. The sequence goes on from NZ_CP011102.1 coordinate 1,201,040, forward strand.
AGTGGCTTGAGATCATGGCCCAGGTACTTGCAGATCGTGGTGAAATGGAGAAATTAGTTAGCAATAAGTAGACAGAAAAACAAGACGTAGCCTCTAAAACTCGTCTTGTTTTTTTGTATTTAAGAATGGACTTGATTAAAATTCGCGACAGCTCCAATTAAATTCGCGTCATTACCGAAGGCACAAGATACGATTTTAGGTGCAATTTTTGCGATTGTTATTTGGGCTAAAAGGCTGTCCAGTTCCGCTTGTATAGCTGGCAAGAAATCAGGACGCTCGCTTACACCACCACCGATAACAATAACTTCTGGATCATAGACATATTGTAAATTAAAAATACCTTTCGCTAGATTCCGATACATAAATTCAATTTCTTCGATTGCAACGGTATCGTCAGCTTCTTTTAATGCAAAAGCTTCTAATCCAGTTAAACGGTCGAGCCCTTTTCGTTTTGCGATGCGAGATGCAGCATTGACCGCGGTTCCAGTATCGCTTAACGTTTCCAGGCGATCATTCATTAACATGTAGCCAAATTCACCGCCATGAAGATGTGCACCAGCGTGGATTTTACCGTCTTTAATGACAGCACCGCCAACTCCTGTACCAATAATCAGGAAGAGGATATCGCGATTTTCTTTAGCGACGCCAAGCCATGTTTCCGCGAGCGCAGCACAATTCGCATCATTTTCAAGTGTGCAAGGAAGTCCAAGCGTCTCTTCTAAGCGTTGTCGAAATGGGAAATGATGAATGTAGGGGATCGCACTAGCACCGCCGATAACACCGCTTTCATTATCGACAGCACCAGGACAGCTAAAAGCAATACCAGTGAGATCATGATGTGTATACGTTTTTTTTATGATTTGTAGCTGGTTTAAGAGCGCTTCCAATGTATCTGGCGTCTGAAAGCTACTTTTTTCGAGAATCTTACCGTCTTGCTCAATTAAAGCATACTTTACTGCCGTTCCACCCATGTCAAATGCTAATAATGTCATAAAAATTCTAACTCCTTTTTGGTCATTTATTCTTAGCATACGTGTATCGGAATGAAAAGACAAGCCAGAACAGAAATTAAATTTTACAATTATATTACGAAGTGTTACAATTGTGTCGTACTCATTCTATCAAGGAGGAAATAAGATGCATGTAAGCAGAACACAGATGGCGCAAAATAAACGTAAGAAACGGCGCCTGGCAACAATTCTAATCGTCATTGCTTGCTTTTTATTGGGGGGAGTGGGAAGTGCTTTCATTTTTATGCAGGCACACTCGAAAGTAACAGCAAATGAAATCAACATGAACGATGAATCAACGGCAAGTGTGAAAGCGAATATTATTATCGATCCTAACGCTTCACTAAAAACAAAGGTAGATCTGATTCTGAAAAAGCACCAATTTAACGGAACGGCCTACGTAGTTCAAAATAATAAACCGATCATAAATCAAGGCTACGGCATTGCCAATAAGATGACTGGGGAAAAGAACACAAGTCAAAGTGTGTTTCTAATTGGTTCGATGCAAAAAGCAGTGGTAGCAACAGCAATTATGCAATTACAGGAAAAAGGAATGCTCAGCGTGGAGGATCCGATTGCCAAATATTTCCCGACATTTCCCAATGGTCAGAATATCAAAATTAAGAACTTTCTTGGCCACACATCCGGACTTCCAGGACGCAAAAAAGGAAATGAAATAATAACCTCGGCGCAGATATTGGCGGAAATTGAAGCAACAGGAATTAAGAGGCAACCAGGTACGTGGGATTATCAAGATGATAACTACGCGGTGATGGGTAGGTTAGTTGAAGTACTATCAGGTCAAACGCTCGCTACCTATTTAGCAGAAAATATTTTCAAACCCGCAGGAATGCAGAAAACTGGTGTCGGTGATTCCTTCTTTACGAATCCACACATGTCTGTCAGTTATAAATTGACGGATGATACGCTTATTAAAACAAGCTTTTTGCAAGATACCTCTCAGCTCTTTGGCGCTGGGAATATGTACATGCCGCCAAAAGACATTTACCTCTTTAATAAGGCTCTTATGGACGGTCGTTTGATCAAGCAAGCAAGTTTGACTAGGATGCTTCAAGCAGGTGCCGGGAACTATGGATTTGGCTTTTATGATCGACCCAATTTTTATATCTCGCGCGGTGTTGGTTATAATTATGAGACAATCAACAGTTTTTCAAAAGATAGGAAAGATGCTGTCATTGTGTTTTCGAATATTCGATATGAGCGAGACGATGGAGCTTTAGTAAAAGAAATTTATAATGCGATGCAGAGTGAAAAATAGATACGATTTACCAATTCCATGCTATAATATACGAAAGTGAAAAAACTTCAGGAGGAATTTTTTAGTGGAAATTAGGGTTCAGAAAAAGCTTGCAACTGGGCAAGTTAGATTTGAAAGTGATTTCGGCACGTGTGAAGGAATTTGGAATGATGACGAGCCGGAGTCGAATCACAAATATACCGTAGAAATTGAAATACCAGAGGATTTGACGGCGGCGAGGTTAGCTGAGAGCGACGAGAAGCATTGTATTTTGGAGATGACAGAAGAGGCGTCTATTCATATTGTCGGACAACTAGAAGACTATGAGGAAGATGGTTTTGCCGTTTTACGATTAGAAGACAGCATCATTTGTTTCAATACCCAATACGATGAACAGATCGAAGCGCTTCACGGGAAATTTATTGAGTTTGAAGTAGAACGGATTCATTTGAGTCGAGTAGGTATTTAAAAAGAAGCGATTGGGAATGAGCCCAATCGCTTCTTTTTTAGCTTTTTTCGGTAAACACTTTCAGCATCCGCTCCAAATCTTCCTCATTTCGAGCAAAGAGTAAGAGACGTTGGCGACCAGTTTCAATAACGAGAACACCATCTTCCGACAAGTTAATGCGTTCCATCTTTTTGTATTCGAAGTAGAGTAGCGCATAGAAGAAGCCGTGTTCCTTAAAGATAACTCTGCCTTTTCGGATAAAACAAATGTAGAAGAAGAGAAGGCCCAGAATGGCTAATAAGACTGAAGTTGACGTTGGTCCATGACGTAAGAAAGCGTTTGAGATAAACAGCATCGCAATCAAACCAACGAATATGTATCCATCCCATTTACCTCGCGAACGAAGTGGGACACTAAGAACAGTTTTGCCTTTCCAAAAATGAAGAACCACGCCATCATAAAAGGAAAATAAAAACGCGCCGACGATCATAATAATCAAGAAAATATTTGTTGCATCCATGCTCATTTTTTACACCTGCATTCATTAAATTTACACTTCATTGTACCATTATCTACTTAAAAAAGGAACCGAATCACATCGCTCGTTTGCTGAATGAAAGAAAGCGCTTATTATTTTATCTGATAAATAAAAAATAAAGATTGTGAAATATCCAATTAGCTATTATAATTAGGATTCAAGCCAATTTTAAACAGCTGAGAAAAGGGAGGAAACAATTTATGAAAAGGCTATCAATTTTAGTCATCGCGCTTAGTTTAGTAGTTGTGACAGCGTGTTCCAATGAAGCAACTTCGGACAAGGTAACCGAGAAAAAGAAAACGGTAAAAGTGGAGAGTATGAGAATCGTAAAAAGTACGCAAGGAACCTGGTCGCTTGAAATTCCTTCGAGTTGGAAAGAGGACAAGGACTTACTCACAGATGATACAGAGCTTGCAGTAAGTCGGGATGATGATAATGTTTCTATTACTGGTTTAACGGAAATGAAATCAGAACTAAAAGATTATGAGGGCGGGATCAGCTTAGCATCGTACCAAAAAATCGTAGAAGAATTTCCAGAAGACTATGGTGTTGACAAACTTCCTGCATTCAAAGATATAAAGGTGAATAATTATCCGGCAAAATTAAGTGAGTTTGAGACAAAAGAATCGGGATTTACCTACTTAAACCGTTTATACCTCATTGAAATGGGCGACTTTTATTTACAAGTTTTAGAATATGGTCCGAAATCAAAAATGGAAAAATATAATAATGAAGCGAATAAAGTGATGGATTCGATTCGAGAAACACCGAAAAGCGCGGAGAGAGAGAAAACGATATAAAAAGGGGAGCGTATTATGAAAAAGAAATTAATAGTTGTAGCGGCACTGATTATCGTGATCGCTGGTGTGTTACTGTACTTAAACCACATGAATTATTGGCCGTTCCAAGATGAAAAAGCAGCTGGCATTCCAGATGGTGAGATTAAAAGTGTAGATACGACGTCGAAAAAGGATGAATTATCATTGCTATTAGCTGCGAATGGTGAGATAGCGTACAATGTAAAAGCGAAGAGTATGAGTGTTTATTTTGATGTATATGATCGAGACAAGCGTGTGCGTCATGATATTGTAACAGAAGGAATGAGTGAAGAAAACACGCAGATGAGTGAAAGTCTTATTTGGGGGATTCCGGGCTTTGATGTTTTTAATGCTACTGAAATTCGACTAGTAATGAGCCATGGTAGTAGCTCTTCCCAAATCGCATATGCTATTCCTAAAGGTGTTTTTGTGGATGGGGAGAGTCGTAGTGCAGGAACACACCAATTCGAGGATGGAAAAATAGAAAAAGGGAAAGAATATGTACTAGAATCTTGGAGTATTAGCAAAAAAGAGGGTGGCATAAGTTCAAGTGTTTTCTCAAAAGACTCACTAAAAGACAAAGATAGAACCGTTATCCTATACGTCATTTTCAAATAAAAAAATAGGATTCCCCGTTATCGAAAAAACGGAGAATCCTATTTTTATGTCTCAATCATGAACCCGGAACAGCGAAGATTCCAAGTACATAACCAACGATACCTAGACCGAATAGCATGAAGATGATCCATAGCGCGTTGATTTTTTTCTTTAGAAGCCACATACAAGCGAATGTTAGTCCTAATGCAAGGATACCAGGCATTAAGCTATCTAGAATATCTTGTACAGTAGTAACGGTTTTCTTACCTTCTTGGTTCGTTGTAGTAGAGACAACAACTGGAATATCAATATTCGTCCATTTGTTTACGAGTCCACCCATTACGAACAGCCCAAGGATTGAGGCACCTTCTGTTAGTTTCTGGATAACACCACCGGCCATATCAGAAACAACGTCAGTCCCTTTGCGATAACCATAGAAAACACCCCAATAACGGAAGCCAAGACGAACAGCGTTAAAGAGTACGAAGAATAGAAGTGGTCCAAAGATACTACCAGTTGATGCGAATGAAGCACCAAGCGCGGCAAATACTGGACGAATCGTTCCCCAGAAAATCGGGTCCCCAACACCGGCAAGTGGTCCCATGAGACCTACTTTAATACCATTGATGGCTGCTTGATCGATTGGTGCGCCATTTGCTTTTTGTTCCTCCATCGCAGCGGTTACCCCTAAAATTGGAGCTCCCATATAAGGATGTGTATTGAAAAATTCAAGATGGCGTTTAATTGCTTCTGTGCGTTCTTCGCCTTCATATAAGCGATTGATGATTGGGACAACGGTAAAACAGAATCCCAAAGCTTGCATACGTTCAAAGTTCCATGAACCTTGGAATAGGTTGGAACGAATAAATACAGACATTAAATCACGTTTTGTTAGCTTTTTTTCGCCAACGGTTACTTTTGCTGTTTCGCTACTCATAATTTGGTTACCTCCCTTTTTTAGTCGTCTAGGTCGTCATCCAGATCGTTCGCTGGTTTAGACCCACCGCCACCTGCAGCGCCATACTGGGCAAGTGCTTCTTTTAGATAATATTTAGGGCTCAATTGGATGTAGACAATAGCTGCTACAAGTCCAAGAACACCAAGTGCTACTAAGTTGAACGTGGTGAAGGCTGCGACTACGAAACCTAGGAAGAAGAAAGGCATTAAGTATTTCGCTTGCATCATGTTAATTACCATCGCATAACCGACAACAACGATAAAGCCACCGGATACGTTTAGACCGTTAACAAGCCAATCTGGTATTGCGTTTAGCATGTCAGTTACGACACTTGTACCCATCGATAGGGCAACGATTAAGACTGGAATTGCAATCCGCATCGCCTGCAGGAGCAAGGCCGTGACGTGAAGCATATCTATTCCCCTCAGATTTCCTGATTCCGCCATTTTATCAGCTGAATGTTGGAAACCAACTGTAATTGTACGAACTAGAATCGTTAAAACTTGACCAGCAGCAGCTAGTGGAATCGCAAGTGAGATACCAACGCTGATGTCTTGTCCCCCTGAAATAACTAAGATTGTAGAAATTAATGATGCCAAGGCTGTATCAGGTGCAACGGCTGCCCCAATGTTCATCCAACCAAGCGCGATCATTTCTAGTGAACCACCAATAATGATACCGGTTGTCATGTCTCCAAGTACAAGACCTGTAAGCGTACAAGCAATCAACGGACGGTGAGTTTGCCACTCGTCCAGAATACTACCCATACCACAGACACAGGCTACGAGGAAGACAAGAATTATTTGAATCGGTTCCATATAAAATTCCCTCCCAATTTTGCTTTACTAGAATAAATTAATAATGTCAAAAGAACATGATACGATTCTTTATAGACCTTCTTTATCAAGCAATTGAATCATCATTACTTTGTTATCCGCTGCAACTTTACGGATTTCAAGTTCGATTCCTTTTTCGTTCAGTGCTCTAAAAGCAGCTACATCGGTTGCGTCCACAGAAACAGCATTCGTGATTTGTGTTTTACCTTCACGGAAAGCCATACCACCGATATTTACGGTTTTAATTGGAACGCCAGCTTCCACAAAACGAAGTACGTCTGTTGGGTTTGTGAAAAGTAACATGACGGGTGTTGTTTCGTATTTAGGGTTGTTATAGGCACGGATACCTTTTTCAACATCCACAACGTTTGAGACAACGCCTGGTGGTGCTACTTGTTTTAATAATGTGCTACGGATTTCATCTTTCGCAACTTCATCATTACACACGATGATGCGTTCCACCTGTGTTTCTTTTGTCCAAACTGTGGCTACTTGACCGTGAATAAGGCGGTCATCAATTCTCGCTAAACGAATATCCATTATAAATCATCCTCCTCGACATTTTTAAGTGATTGTTTCAGTGATTTAACGCCATCACTTCCGGCTGTTAGGGCAGTGTTGCGAAGATCTTCAAAACCACTTGCCGCTCGCATGGATAGGGTTTCAAGTAACATCGGAATATTGACACCCGTTACGACATCCATTTTTTCTTTAGGTAACGCAATTTGGCTTGCCGCGTTGTATGGGCTACCTCCAAATAAGTCAACCATGAAAAGAACGCCTTCAGAAGTGTCAAGAGCATCCAATTTTTCATGGAACTTTTGAATTAATGTATCTGTATTTTCTCCTGGAACGAAGGTGATGAATTCAACGTTATCTTGCTTACCGATAATCATTTCTGCTGATTTAAGCAGTTCGCGCGCTGATTCGCCATGCGTTCCAATAATGATACCCACCGTCATATTAATTCCTCCTTTTTTCTTTATTTTTTTGGATTCTATATCCTCTGAAAAACTATATGTACTGGTTGATACGGTAAAAAAATCGAATGATACACTAAGACGTTTTAGAATATCAATCACCACATACAATGTTCATTACCCTATAAAGTGATCTTAAAAACAAATTTACGAAAAAAAGAACGATGACTTTTGTTACCAAATACCTAGTCATCGTTCTTTCGTGGTTATTTTTTTATGTGTGTGTTGGTAATAATGTCGCAAATGTAGTATTGTTCATCAGCTGTTAATGCGAGTTTCATTGGGTTTAAGCACGCTGTATTGGCTTTTTGCAAGGCCTCATAGGTAGGGGTTGATGGGATATGATCGTTTGGTTCGTGGTAAATGAGCGTATCTTTAATAACCATACGTTCCATCGCGCAACCGACATGAATGAGTAAATTTATTTTTAATGTATTTTCCATCGTGTAGTTTAATTCTGTTTCTATGATGCTGGCAAATTTTAAAAGTGTCGGAACAATTTTTTTTGGATTTAAATAAGTTAGGAATTCATTGAGACTGTCTTCGATAACTTCGCGGGCAATCCAATTGGTTTCGCTCTTTTTGATGATGATGTCGCGTTGCTTGACGAGTTGGATGATTTGTTCTTCGCCATCTTTTGCAAAAAGGCGCTCAATAGGGATGAACGGAATCTCCACTTTGGGATTATGAATACCGACAATCATCAGGATATCATTTTCTTCTTGAAGCTGTTCCATTTTTTTATCAGCTTCGTGAACGCCGATTGGAATGACCTTGATTTGCTCGGTTGTAATTGTTTCTAAAATGCGCTCGATGAAAGCTTGGAGTTTCTCGGCCGTACCTTCACCGCTTGCACAAATAGTGACGATGGCGTGCGGTTTATCATTAAGAATGGCGGCAGATTCGGAATCGTAGCCACCATAACCACGAAAATCTTTGAGAGAATCATAAATGCTGTCTAAATCCATATCGAGAATGTTGGATTTGCGGACAGCTTCAATCACAGTAGCAGTCGAAACCATGTCGATTGTGCGAACTGGAATGCCTGTACGTTCCGCGATAACGGAGCCGAAACTCGTGAGGGAGCCCATATCAACGAGAAGCAAGACGCCACGGCCCATATCGAGTTCGCGAGCACGTTGCGTGATTTTATCAAGAACCACTTTGGGACTTAGATCAAGCGGCATATCGATGCTATCGACGAGACCTTCGCCAAGCAGTTTTTTCGCGACGTTGACCATACTCGTTGCGGTACTATTTCCATGCGTTGCCACAAGCACAGCCACGCGATTTTCTTCCTGTTCTTTAAGCAGGGAGCTGATGAGTAGCGTCAAATAGAGGACTTCCATATTAGGTACGCGAATTTGAAACTCAGCTTCGATCTCTTTTTTCATTTCAAGCGCGATGGCATAACTTTCCGGCTTATCATTGACGACATTTTCGATATTCGTATATTTCAGCGGTTTATTACTTCGAGCACGCTTTAAGAAAGAGGTCAAATGCAAGCTAAATGCTAATACGAAACGGTCATTTAGTTTTTTCCCAAGTTGTTGTTCGATTTTAATCTGGATATCTTCGGTAAAATTAAGAATCTCTTCGTTCACGATTTTTAATATGTTTTCACGGTCCTGAATTGTACTTTTGAATTTATTATAGAAGCTATTCAGATGTACATCGATATCCATCGTGATAAATTTCTTAATATCTTCATTTTCCACGCCTTGATCCATCAGAATAGACGCCTTATCCTCAATGATTTTGTAGAGGTTAAAGTCAGGCTCATAGTCATCGGAATTGATCAGTTGCTTCCCGCGTTCTGGCATAATCACAGTGTAAGGATCAAGATATTTCGAGATTTCTTGGAGTTCTTTTCGGCGACCACTAAAATGGAAGAAACCGTCTTTAATATTGATTGGTAACGTCTTGAAATCAATTAAAATCTCTTCATTTTGGTCAAAACTGTTTAAAAATCCTTGGGCACACACGAGTTGAATATTCGATTTCAGCTGACCGATGTTACCAAATGTGGTATTTCCAATAAGCGCTTTTGCAGCTTCATCCTCAATTCGAAGTGGCTTACTGATACGGTGCGCTTCGTTGGAAAGGAGGTTTTTCAATAAATCTACGCGTTCTTTCGCTGTCCGTTCTTCTAGACTAGGCAGGGAAATAACGATCGGAATACGTCTAACAAAAGTGCGTAACAGGGAAGATTCGGGGTCTTCGGTCGTCGCGCCGATGATTAGGATATTCGATTTCCGACTTCGATCTGTTTCGCCAAGCTTATTGAATGTCCCGGTATCCATCAAGTAAAAAATCATTTCTTGACCTTCTGGTGGGAGACGATGTATTTCATCTAAAAATAAAATACCTCCGTTTGCTTTTTCAACGAGGCCTTCTTTTTCATTATCAGCGCCGGTAAAAGCGCCTTTCGTATGGCCAAAAATGTGTGACATCAAGAGCTGCGGATTATTATAGTAGTCTGCACAATTAAAAATGATAAATGGCGATTGAGGTGATAGCCGTTCTGTGTGCTGTGAATAGCGATACATTAAATTAGCAAAAAGCGTTTTTCCGACTCCGGTTTGTCCAACGATAAGCGTGTGTAGACCGTTGGGAGGGTAGAGAACTGCGGCTTTTGCTTGCTCGACTTGCGTGCGTAAACTGGCGTCTGATCCGATTAAATCATCGAATGGACTTTTTGATACAGTAGTGTAGGTTAGTTTTTTTAGAAGGGCTTCGCAACAATCGAATTCTAGTTCTTCTTGTTCGAGTCCGCGTTCTAATTTTTTCTCAACGGCTTGTCGATCAAAGTAGAGAACAGGGCGGCCCGTAATTTTGATGATTTTGCCTTGGCGGTGGAGTTCATTGAGTTCCATGCTCACATTGTTCCTTAAAATACCGAGTGATTCAGAAATTTCAGTGGCAGTGATTCCAGTATTTTGTTCCAGTTGTTCTTTGATATTTTCATGGTCATGCTGTTGCATATATTGATAAATGCGCTCAATGCGTTTCATAAAGTCCCCTCCGGTTAGTGTATTGTTTTTGACTGATACACTATTTGCTTCTGTATTTATTTTAGCATTGTTTAACTTTTTGTCAATCTGACATGGCTTCTCTTTCCGTGAAAATCGTTGACGAAGGGTGTGGGATTGGGATAGAATAAGAAAGCAATTATCATGAAAATTGGAGTTGAATGACATTGGCAAAATTACTATTTATTAAAGCTTCGCCACTTCCTGATGACGTTTCTAGAAGTATGGTTGTAGCGACCGCCTTTTTAGAGAAATATAAACAGGAAAATCCAAATGATGAGATCGAGCGTATCGACGTTTACACGGAAGATATTCCATTTATCGATGGTGCTTTCTTAGCCGCTGGGAACGCACTCCGTGAGGGGAAAGCATTCGCAGATTTAGATTCAGAAGTACAAGCGCAATTAACGAAATTTGAGGCGTTAACAAAGCAATTTATGGATGCCGATAAATACGTTATCGTGTCGCCGCTTTGGAATCTTGGTATTCCGCCGATGTTAAAAGCTTATTTTGATACCGTTGTCGTGGCTGGGAAAACATTCCGCTATACAGAAACGGGTCCTGAAGGTTTATTAAAAGGCAAGAAGGCGTTGCAGATCCATGGTAGTGGCGGTGTTTATTCGACTGGTGACTCCGATTTGGAAACACATGGTGAGCCGTACATCAACACGATCATGAACTTTATTGGTGTGGAAACATTGCCAACTGTTTTTGTGGAAGGTGTCGACTATGATCCGACGCGTAAAGATGAGATTTTGAATGCAGCGATTGAAGACAGCATTCGCCGTATTACAATGTTATAGAAAAAGTAGAAACTAGAGGTGCATGATGCCTCTAGTTTTTACTTTACTTTTAATAGGAAAAGTGTAAAATGAACTTTGAATAGGTAGAACGGTTTTCTAGTGATTTTAAAAGTGAGTAATCACTCATTTTAGCGCAAGGTCATACGATTCGGTTTTTATCTATAGAGTAACATGTGATTGATTGAGCATATTTTTTTACGAAGGGGATGATCGGAATGATTCATGTAGGTTTAGATGTAGGATCAACGACGGCAAAGGCGGTTGCGATGGACGATGCGGGAACGATTCTTTTTCAAACGTATCGACGCCATTTCTCGGATATTAAAACGGTAACATTGCAAATTATGCAGGATTTGGAGAAGACGTGTGGAGAGACCACCATGACTTTCAAAATTACGGGATCATCAGGACTCGCGATTTCGAAATTTTTGAAGGTGCCTTTTATTCAGGAGGTTATCGCTTGTACAGAAGCGGTGGAGCAGGTGATTCCTGAGACGGATGTTGTGATTGAACTAGGCGGGGAAGATGCTAAGATTATTTATTTTTCTGGCGGGATTGAGCAGCGGATGAATAATGCTTGTGCGGGTGGAACGGGTGCGTTTATTGACCAAATTGCGACGCTTTTACAAACGGATCCGAATGGTTTGAATGATTTGGCGCAAGGATCACAGACGATTTATCCGATTGCTTCGCGTTGTGGTGTTTTTGCGAAAACGGATGTGCAACCGCTCTTAAATGAAGGCGCGCGGAAAGAAGATATTGCGGCTTCGATTTTTCAGAGTGTCGTGACGCAGACGATTAGTGGTTTGGCGTGTGGTCGGCCGATTCGTGGAAAAGTAGCATTCTTAGGTGGACCGCTGACGTTTCTGGGTCAGTTGCGCTACCGCTTTACGGAAACGTTGAAAATGAAAGAGGAGGACATTATTGCGCCTGCTAATGCTGAGTATTTCATCGCGCTTGGGACGGCTTATAATGGGTGGAATGATGAGCCTGTAGATATAGAAGATATGATTGCGCGTCTTCGTGACCTTGATTTTTCGAGTATGGCGACAGATACGAATATTTTGCCAGCTTTATTTACGCGTGCGGAGGATTTGGTTGCTTTTCGGGAGCGTCATAGTCAGATGAAGGCGCCGCGTGGTGATTTGGCGACGTATGAGGGTGATGTTTATTTAGGTATTGATGCGGGATCGACGACGACAAAATTGGTGTTGATGGGTGCGGATAATGAGATTTTGTATTCTTTTTATGATAGTAATAAGGGGAATCCGCTACAGTCTGTGATCGATGCGACGAGTGATCTCTATGAAATTTTGCCTGAAAAAGTGAAGATTCGCCAATCGGGAATTACGGGATATGGGGAGTCTTTGATCAAAGCGGCGCTCAAGATTGATGTTGGGGAAATTGAGACGGTGGCGCATTATCGGGCCGCGCGTGAATTTTTGCCGGATGTCGATTTTATTTTAGATATTGGCGGGCAAGATATGAAATGTATGAAAATTAAAAATGGCGCGCTCGATAGTTTGATGCTAAATGAGGCTTGTTCGGCAGGTTGTGGCTCTTTTCTTGAAACTTTTGCACAAACATTGGGCGTGACAATTCAAGATTTTGCAGATAAAGCATTGCAAGCTCGGGAACCTGTGGATTTAGGCTCGCGTTGTACCGTTTTCATGAATTCAAAAGTGAAACAGGTGCAAAAAGAAGGTGTGTCGTTAGAGGATTTGTCGGCGGGCCTGGGCTATTCTGTCGTGAAGAATGCGCTACAAAAAGTGATTAAATTGCGAAGTCCTAAAGATATCGGTGAAAAAGTGATCGTGCAAGGCGGTACTTTTTATAATGAAGCGGTCTTGCGGGCGTTCGAATTATTGACGGAGCGCGAGGTTGTTCGCCCTGATATCGCAGGGATGATGGGAGCTTATGGCGCGGCACTAATCGCCCGTGAAAACTATGAAACGGGTGAAGTAAGCCAATTATTAGTACTTGAAAAACTGCGTGAATTCCAAGCAGAAACGTCCCAATCGAGATGTAATTTATGCAGTAATTCATGCCAATTGACGATTACGAGATTTGGCGATGATCGCAAGTTTGTTAGTGGAAATCGTTGTGAGCGAGGCGAGCGGGTGGAGTCTGAGAAGAATCTGCTGCCGAATTTGTATGCCTATAAATACAAGCGTGTGTTTGATTATAAATCACTGAAAAAAGGCGAAGCGACGCGTGGGACGATTGGTATTCCGCGGGCACTGAACGTTTTTGAGAATTATCCGTTATGGCATACGATTTTTACAGAACTCGGTTTCCAGGTAAAGTTGTCGATGAAGTCCTCGAAAAATTTATATGAAAAAGGGATTGAAACGATTGCCTCAGAAGCGGTTTGCTATCCAGCGAAATTGACGCACGGCCATGTGATGGATTTAATTAAGAAGAAAGTGGATTGTATTTTCTATCCCGCAGTGGTCTATGAAAATAAGGAATTTGGTGAGGCGACGAATAACTTTAATTGTCCTGTGGTTGCGGGATATCCAGAGGTAATTCGGGTTAACGTGGATGCCTTAGAAGAGCAGAATGTTCCTTTGATTGCGCCATTTTTGACGTTAGATAATGAGAAGGCGTTGTTAAAAGGGATGCATGAGGCGTTTCCTGATATCCCTCTAAAAGAGATGGAAGTAGCGGTGCACGCAGGGTTGGAAGAAGCGCGCGTTTTCCGTGATGATATACGGGCAAAAGGGGAAGAGGCGCTCGAGTACATTGAGAAAAATAAAATTCGCGGTATCGTATTGTGTGGACATCCGTATCACATTGATCCAGAGGTGAATCATGGCTTGCCAGAATTGATCACGATGAACGGTATGGCGGTGTTGACGGAGGATTCGGTCTCGCATCTCGGCGAAATAAAACACCCACTACGCGTGGAAAACCAGTGGAAATATCATGCTAGACTTTATCGGGCGGCAAGTTTTGTGGCAGAACAGAAAAATCTTGAGGTTGTACAATTAACGTCATTTGGTTGCGGACTCGACGCGATTACGACGGATATGGTGCAGGAGATAATCGAAGGACATAATAAAGTCTATACGCTACTTAAAATAGATGAAATTAACAACCTAGGCGCCGCGCGAATTCGGATTAGATCTCTAAAAGCGGCGATGGATGAACGCGCACGCAACCATGTTTTACCGACAGAAATGCCAGCGCCAAAGCCACGTGTTATGTTCACGAAAGAAATGAAGAAGACGTACACGATTTTGGCGCCACAACTAGCACCGACGCATTTTGAACTGGTGGAGGCAGCAGGGCATGACGTTGGTTATCGCTTGGAAGTTTTGCCTGCGGTGACACCGCGCGCGGTTGATGAAGGCCTGAAATACGTGAACAACGATGCCTGTTTCCCGGCGATTTTAACGATTGGTCAGATGATGGATGCGCTTAAACACGGCGATTATGATCTGGATAATTTAGCAGTATTAATGACGCAAACGGGTGGTGGTTGCCGTGCGACAAACTATATATCGATGCTGAAAAAAGCGTTGGGACAAGCAGATTTAGATCATATTCCTGTCATTTCACTCAATGCTAGCGGTTTAGAAAAACAACCTGGATTCAAAATTACGCCAAAAGTTGGCGTACGATTCCTAGTGGGGCTTTGTCTGGGTGATGGCTTAGATCGGATGCTGTATAAAACGCGTCCTTATGAAGTGATTCCAGGTAGCGCGAACAAGCTACATCGCCATTTTATCGATAAAGGTAAAGAGATGTTAGCGAATTACAGTTCTGCGGCATATGCTAAATTTTGCAGAGAGATGGTGGCAGCTTTTGATAGCTTGCTGGTAACCGATGAAATTAAGCCAAAAGTCGGCGTCGTTGGGGAAATATTAGTGAAATTCCATCCAGGTGCGAACAATGATATCGTTGGCGTGATTGAAGAAGAAGGTGGGGAAGCGGTCGTTCCAGATTTCGTCGATTTCTTATTATATTGCTGCTACGACAGTCATTTTGCGGCGAACACATTTGGGAAATCCAAGGTGACATCGTTTGCGAAACACAGTGTGGCGATTCCGGTCATTAACAAGTTCAGGAAGCCAATGTCGGACGCTTTAAAAGCAAGTCAACGTTTCGGCGCACCAGAAAACATCGAAGTCATCGCGGAAAAGGCCAGCCAGTTATTATCGCTTGGAAATAAGATGGGGGAAGGCTGGTTCTTGACGGGCGAAATGATCGAGTTGCTAGATAGTGACGTACCAAATATCGCGTGTTTGCAGCCGTTTGCCTGTTTACCAAACCATATTACAGGTCGCGGCATGATTAAAGGCTTGAAAAAAATGTATCCAGCGGCGAATATCATGTCGATCGATTACGACGCGGGTTCAAGTTCAGTCAACCAGCTAAATCGGATAAAATTGATGCTTTCTATTGCTAAGAAACAACTCGAAACAGTGAGCGCAACCGAGTCAAAAGTCGTAGCTAAAAAAGAAGGCTTCCATCCGAAAGAAAAAATTGTTGACACGGCGAAGCGAGTTCGTGATTCCGCACCTGTTGAAAAAATCGGAAGTACAGTAAAGCGGGCACGTGAAGCTGATCCTGTTGGGCATATTGCTGGTAAAGTCAAAGCTTCTACGGAGTCTGAAAAAATACAAACAGAATCATGATAATAGATACAGGTTTCTCATTAATGGGAAACCTTTTTTTATTGTAAAAAAATTCACAAACAGAAAAATAGCTAAATTTACTACTTCATTGCTATAATTTGAACTTAGAACGGGTAAAGGAAAGTATGAAGGAGGGATTCACGATGATTTATTTTGCGAAACTTGCTGGAATCGCCTTTGTTGTCTTTTTATTGATTGATGCTGTGTGGCTAGGTTTTATAGCTAAGAATTTGTATAAGCATTATTTAGGCGATTTGATGGCGACGAACATGCGATTTGGCGCAGCACTTTTATTTTATCTTTTATTTGTAGGTGGTATGGTCTTTTTTGTTATTGAGCCAGCGCTTGCCAAAGATAGCCTCCAGTTTGCGATTTTTGCAGGAGCGTTTTTAGGATTGCTTTGCTATGCGACATATGATTTAACGAATTTGGCGACGTTAAGAGATTGGCCGGTGCTTGTTACGGTGATTGATTTAGGTTGGGGTGCGTTTATTACAGGCGCAACGTCGGGCATTGTATATTGGTTAGCGAAAGTATGGGGAATTTCTTGAAAGTGAGGACGGGAACAATGACGGATTTTTTGGATAGTAAAAAGTTGTATCATGCCTTTTTAGGTGGTGCCAAAGCGGTGATTGATGCAAAGGATGGACTGAATGCAATCAATGTTTTTCCTGTAGCGGATGGGGACACGGGGAGTAACCTCGCGTCGACGATGTTATCAATTGTGGAAGAGTCGAAAATAGCGGCATCAGCGAAAGAGACGCTGTTTACGATTTCAGAAGCGGCTCTATTTGGTGCTCGTGGTAACTCCGGGATTATTTTTGCACAATACGTTAATGGTATGCACTTTCATTTATCGGATGATAAACGTGTTTCCTTGGGATGCTTTGCGCGCAGTGTTTCTGGTGGCGCTGATTATGCATATAACGCGATGGGAAATCCGGTAGAAGGCACGATGATTACGGTGATTCGGGCGTGGTCTGAGGCGATTGCGCAGGCGAAAGATCATGGCGCTACTTTTCAAGAGGTTTTAGTGCATGCGTTGAAACAGGCTAAAACGGCTCTTGAGAATACGCCGAACATGTTGCGTGTTTTGCGAGATAACGGGGTTGTGGATGCTGGTGCGAAGGGATTTTTCACGTTTGTTGAAGGGTTCACATCGGTGATTAGTGAGGAGACATATGTGACGGAGGTGGAGCATTTACCGCAATTGGTGAATGAAGAAGTTTTGGATCAGGCGCCAGTATTTCGTTATTGCACGGAGGTTTTGTTGCAAGGTGAGGGGCTGGATGCGGACAAGATTCGGATGGGATTGACGTCGTTTGGTGATTCGCTGATTGTCGCGGGGACGGAGACGAAAATTCGGGTACATATTCATACGGATGAGCCGCGCTTGGTTTGTGCTTATTTGGCTGATTATGGCGTGATGGTGCAGCAGAAAGTGGACGATATGCAAAATCAGTTTGACGTGATTCATCATCGGAAATATCGGATTGCGTTGGTGACGGATTCGGTGGCGGATTTGCCGCAAAGTGTGATGGAGGAGTATCAGATTCAAGTTATTCCGCTACACATCGCGTTTGCTGGTAACGATTATTTGGATAAAGTCACGATGGATACGGGGACATTGTTTGAGCGCTTAGAGGACAGTGAGGCATATCCATCCTCTTCTCAGCCTAATGTGAAGGCAGTCGCGAACCAACTATCATTTTTGGCGAATCATTATGAGCACGTGCTGGTTTTGACGGTTTCTGGGAAATTAAGTGGCACATATGAAACGGTGAAAAAGGCTGCGGCTGGTGTTTCGCCGGATATTGTGGTGCTAGATACGAGGCAAAATTCGGGTGCACAAGGATTGCTCGTGAAGGCGGCGGCGGAACAAATTGCGCTCGGAAAAACGTTCGCGGAAGTACAGTCGTTCGTGACGCAAAGTATTTCGCAAACGAAGATTTTTGTTAGCGTACCAAATTTGGATGCGATGATTCGGTCGGGACGTCTCGGTGAAAAAGGTGGGGCGATTGGTAATACGCTGCGTTTGAAGCCAGTTGTTTCGCTGTCGGATACGGGAGCTGGAACGGTGAGTGATATTGCTTTTAGTTTGCAGAGTAACACGAAGAAAATTGCAGCGCGCGTGAAAAGAATGCTCGCGCGTAATCAGGTTGCTGAATACGCGATTGTCCATGCGCATACGCCAGAACGAGCGGCGGAGTATGAGGAGCTGTTTACAAATATAGTCGGGAAGCCGCCTACTTATGTGATGGAGATTTCGTCCATTATTGCGATGAGTGCAGGGATAGGCTGCGTGGCGATTGCGATTCGAATGCAGCTAGACGAGGGGGAGGAAATATAAGATGATCTATTGGATAGCAGGTTTATTATTATGGATTTACTTTACAATTTTGTTCCTATGGGCGCAAAAATTAAAAAACAACTCGATCGTGGATTTAGCGTGGGGACCGGGATTTGTTATTGTCGCGTTGTATACGTATTTCTTCGGTGGCGAGATGACAATGCAAGGTTTGATCGTAACGATTTTCGTTTTTATTTGGGGCATGCGTCTATTTCTCCACTTGGCAAAACGAAATATTGGGAAGCCAGAGGACTATCGTTATGTGAATATGCGTAAACGTTGGGGAACTCATTTTGCTAAACTAAAAGCGTATTTGAATGTCTTTATTTTGCAAGGTGTGTTGCTTTATATTATTAGCTTGCCAATCCTGCTTGTGAATACAACATCGGCAGATTCTTTAGCATGGTGGAATTATGTTGGAATCGCTGTTTGGCTTATCGGCTTCTTTTTCGAAGTTGTTGGAGACGAACAATTGCGCCGCTTCAAAAAGAATCCAGAAAACAAAGGCAAACTTATCATGACAGGGCTTTGGAAATATACACGCCATCCAAATTATTTTGGTGAGGCGCTGAGCTGGTGGGGAATTTTTCTAGTAAGCATCACTGGAGCGGTAAGTCTTTGGGGCGTTATCGGTCCCGTCATCATCACCTTGCTACTTTTATTCGTATCTGGCGTGCCACTGCTCGAAAAGAAATACAAGGACCGCCCCGATTTTCAGGCTTATGCCAAGCGTACTTCTAAATTTATTCCAAGCTTTCCAAAGAAATCATAAAAGTAAGAGGGTATTCAATTATAGCCTTTGTATGTATATTTTGTGACGGTATTGCCCAAACCCTTGTAATCAGAACGGATTCCTTTAAAATAAGAGGAGTGTGGAAAAGGTTACAGTGGGGAGTGTAGTACATGAAGAAAAAGCTTGTTTTAATGTTTGGAGTCGTTTTGACAGCCGCGATTACCCTAAGTGCATGTGGAAGTAGTAAGGCTGTAGAACCAAAAGAAGCTGCCGATATTGCTGTGAATACGATTATTTTCAATAAAGACGTCGAGAAATACAAAAATACGTTTGGTAAAAGTGCCACAGCTTTACAAAAAAATAACAAAGATACTTTTACAAAAAGATTGGCAGCTAATTTGGAAATAACAGATGGTAGTATGAATGATGAAATAGGTAGCTTGTATGATGTTTATACAAAGCGCGCCAAAGAAGTAGCAAAGTATACATCGAAGGTAACAAAGGACGATAAGAAAAATCCTACGGTTGAAATTTCTATAAATGGCCTCGATATGGCGAGTCTACAAGCAGAAAGATTGGCCGCTTTTAATGCTAAAGTGAAGGCAGACCCATCGATCGAAAAAGATAAGAATAAATCTGCCGAGGCGATCATTGATGGCTATAAAACAGCGATTCCAAAAGCAAATGTTTCCAAAAAAGCGGTTCAAGTACAACTGAATCTAGAAGCAAATGAAGAGCAGTGGAAGATGAAAGATGATGAAACTTTCGCAAATAATTTGTACCGCGCCTTCTTTACTGGAACAGCGCAATAAACTAATTTTAGAGCGATTATTTTGAGAATGTGTCTCGATTTAAATTATTATTTGATATATTTTCGTCTAAATACTTGTAATCTGTTGGGATTCCTTTAAAATAGGAAGAGTATGAAAATAAGGTTGGGAAAAAGGAGTGTATCACATGAAGAAAAAGTTAGCTTTAATGCTTGTCGTTGTTTTAACAGCTGCGATTACCCTGGCTGCGTGTGGAAGTAAAGCTGTTGATCCGAAAGAAGCAGCAGACACAGCAGTTAACACAATCATCTACAATAAGGATACAGATAAATTTAAAGATGTTTTTGGTGAAGATGCAGCAAACTTGGAAAAAGAAATCAAAACTGGTTTCAAAAAAGGTTTCACAAGTAGCCTAAACATTACAGATGGTAGTATCGATGATGAGGTTGATAAATTATACGATACGTTTGCTAAGCGCGTCAAAGAAGTAACAAAATATACAACAAAAGTAACAAATGACGATAAAGACAAACCAACTGTTGAAATTTCTGTAAATGGTCTGGATATGACAGGCGTACAAGCAGAAATGACAACAGCACTACAAGCAAAAGTAAAAGCAGATCCATCTATCCAAACAGATGCTAAAAAAGCTGCTACTGCGATGCTTGACGTGTATCAAGAAACAATCGCTAAAGCAAAAGTTTCTAATAAAGCTGTCAAAGTAAAAATGAATCTAGAATCAAACAAAGATCAGTGGAAAATCAAAGACGCTGATAAATTTGCGCAAAACCTATATCTAGCATTCTTTACTGGCACTGTTCAATCATAAAAAATGAAGCACAATTAACTCCGAATTTTTGGGGTTAGCTGTGCTTCTTTTTTTATCGTTGTCCAACTGTGAAGCGGGCACGAGGATGTTTGTTATTTTCAGCTTCGTCAACAAGGGCAATCGCGTAATCTTCCATGCTGATGTAGCTATTTCCCTCTGCGTCTACGATAAGTTCATCTTTTCCAGTTGTGTAAGTACCTGTTCGTTCGCCGGGTTCGAATAATCCAGCCGGGCTGATAAATGTCCAATCAAATGTAGCATCTGATTTTAAGTGGTCTAATTGAATCGCTTGTGCGGAACCAGTAGCGTAATATGGCGCTTCTTTGAAGGATGCTGTATCAAGAACTCGGGTACCTTTATCATCGATGAGCGAGCTTGCAGCGCCACCAACAACGATTAAACGAGGGTTCGTCGTTCCGTTCAATTCTGTAATCAAGTGATCGATCGATTTCCAGTGATTATCTGATTCTTCGATAGGGGCGCTAAAAGCATCTACTAGTACATCAAAATCCGCAACATCTGTTTTTGTTAGGTTGAAAATGTCTTTTTCAATGGCGGGTAGGGATGAATCGCTTAATTTACTAGCGTTACGGACAATTGCTGTGACCTCATGACCACGATTTTTTGCTTCTGTTAAAATTCTTGAACCTGTGCGACCTGTTGCTCCGATAATTCCAATTTTCATATGAAATGACCTCCTAATTTTCGGTTGTAACTATAATTGTTACAACGATTGATTTTAGTATACCTACTTTGAACAAGAATGTAAAGCATAACGCTTTTGAGATCATAAAAAAGCACGAAGCGATAAATCTGTGCTTCGTGCCTGGCCCTATTATATCAATTTTGCTTTTTTGAGTTTGGATAGCATCAATAGGTGGGAAATCGTGAAGATTAAGAGTGCCGCCCAGATGAAGAGGAACGCGATGAATTGCGTGCTATCAAAGGCTTCATGGAATACAAAGACGCCGAGTATCAGCATTAATGTTGGCCCAATGTATTGGATGAAGCCGAGCATGACGTAAGAAATCCGCTTGGCGCTGGTTGCGAATAATAGTAGTGGGATTGCAGTGACAACGCCTGCTCCGAAGAGAACGAGGTTTGTGTCTAAGCCAAATTTCATGAACGCATCCTGTGCAAAAAAGAGTAAAAAAATCAGTGCAAATGGCGTCATAATTAGCGTTTCGATTGTAAGTCCGCCCCAGACACTAATGGGAACGAGTTTTTTAATCAGTCCATATAAGCCAAATGTAACGGCCATAGAAATAGCAGCCCACGGGAATACGCCTTGGTGAATCGCTAAAATAAGTACGCCAATGGCCGCAGAAAGTACCGCCAGCGCTTCCCCACGACTTAGTTTCTCCTTAAGAAAAACGGTGGCGAGCAGCACATTTACAAGCGGGTTAATATAATAACCGAGACTCGCGCTGATCACATGCCCATCGTTAACGGTAAAAATAAAAATAAACCAGTTTGCCGTGATTAAAACAGACGCGATCGTGATCGCCAAAAGTAACCTAGGTCTTTTGAGAATACTGATAATCTCCGTCCAAACTTCTCTCGTTTTTCCGAGAATCGCAATGATAACGACCATAAATACAAAAGACCAGATAATCCGGTAGGCTAGAATCTCACTAGCAGGGACATCTCCAGCCATTTTCCAATAGAGCGGTAATACGCCCCAAATAATATAAGCCATGACTGCAGCTAATATACCCCACATTTTTTCTTTTTCTGTATACATATACTCACCTTTTCTAAACAAAATAATAGAACCATTGTAACACAAATTAGCTATTTAAAAATGGGAAATAGGCTAAAAAAGTTGAGAGTTGCCTAAACATTTTTTTTCGCATATGATGGGAGGAGAACAAAATGGGAGAAGGTATGTATATATGGGCAGCAAAAAGCAAGCATTGATGGAGAGAAAAGAGCAATTAACGGCAGAGAAACAAGCCTATCTACAAACGGTGGAATGGGTACTCGCTGCTGATAAAAATGTTTCAGAAGAGGACAAGGAAATATTTCTTCTAACGACTGTAGACCGATTGTTAGAGCAAGAATCAGATGCCGAGGCGATTTTGGGAATGGACGCGACGACATATGCGAGGCAAATAACAAAGCAAACAGCAGATAAAGTGGCGGACAAACCTATTCGGATATTCGTTTTCGCAGGTTTTATTATCATGAGTCTCTATTTAATTGTGATGGGCATCATCGATTTCTTTAGTAAAGAAAGTACGTTTTATCTCGGTACGTTTTTTGTATCATTGATCTTAGTCGTTATTTGTATCGCTTGTATGCTACTCGGTGGCTATATCTTGTGGAAACATTATTCTGTGACCGAATCCAAGTCGATGGCGGCATACTTTTTGATTGGTAGCGGAATCGTGATTATGTACGTATTTGTGCTCGTTTTCCTCCTGACGATCTTACCGAATTTTGGTCAAAAGATCGCAAGTGGGGCGCTGATAGAAGTCATTCTTGGTATTGCAGGTTTTACAACAGCAGGACTTATATGGCGTAAAAAATAAAAAAGTGAGGCTTGGAGACTCTGCATTAGAGTTCCTAACCTCACTTTTTTTGCTTATTTTGAAATTTCGATTTGGATATTTAGTTTCACTTCGTCACCAATAAGTACGCCACCAGTTTCAAGCGCAGCATTGTAGTTTAAGCCGAAATCTTTACGATTGAATTTACCAGTACCTTCAAAGCCAGCAACCATATTGCCTGACATTGGGTCTTTGCTTGTTCCTTCATATTCTACTTTTAATGTAATAGGTTTCGTTACTTCGCGAATCGTCAAATCACCAGTTACTTTATATTCATTGTCGCCATCGCTTGTGATGTCTGTTGATTTAAAAGTAATCGATGGATAGTTGTCAACGTCGAAGAAATCTGGGCTCTTCAAGTGACCATCACGTTGCGCTTGACGCGTATCAAGAGATGCTGCATCTACTGTGAATACAAGGCTTGCTGTTGTTAAATCTTCTGGATCTAAGTTTAAATCAGCGCTGAAATCTTTGAAAGCGCCTTTCACTTTAGATACCATCATGTGTTTTACTTGAAACTCGATTGAACTGTGTGCTGGGTCTACATTCCATTTTTCTACTGTCATTTTAAAATTCCTCCAATTAATATCATTTTTTTGTTGGCGCCATCTTCATTTTGCTCGCCAGTGGGACTCGGCGTTTAGTCCGATTGTTTTTAGCCCCATTATTAATGTTTCCTTCTCTCCCTCATCTAAAACATCGAGTTGTTCCTTTATCAATGCTTCAAACTGCGGAAATAAGTTGCTAATAAAATTCGTGCCGTGCTCTGTTAGCTCTGCGTAAACGATTCGGCGGTCGTTGGGGTCTGCCGTACGAACGACATATTGTTTTTTTTCAAGCTTGGTGACCATGTAAGTCGTGTTGCCATTTGAAATCAGGTTTTTCTGCCCAATCGCTTGAAGTTGTTGTGGTCCAAGATGATAAATCTGCTCTAAAACACCGAATTCACTTGGCGTAATCCCATGTTCCTCGACCAATCTAGCCGTGAGCTTTTGAATCCAACCTGCCGATCGCAACAAAACAGTAAATAATTTCAAATCGATATTATCCAAGGAAACCACCTCGTTCCAACAAAATGTTTTAATATCGAAATATCTTACAAACAAATAATAACATACTTATAAAAAGTAAGTCAAGCGATTTAGAAAAAATTTTAAAAAAAGTAGTTTTCGTTAAGATTATGTAAAGATCATTGTGTATAATAGAAAGTAGCGTAAAATAGAAAAGGAAGAGGTGAAGCTAGATGGAATTGAGTGAAGATAGAGTAAATCGAGTGCGGGACGTGTTGGGCTCGTATTGGGCAATCAATCGAATTACAGCAAAACACGCCGAGCAAAACGCGCTGAGCCTAGGCTTGTCACTACAACAAATGGCGATAATCAATATTTTATACGGACGTCCGGAATCCACGGTAGATGACTTAAAGAAGAAACTATTCACATCGACAGAAGTTATTTCGGCAAACGTGGACGGTCTAGTGCACGCAAGATTAGTAGAGAAAATGAATACGGAGTTCGTAGAAAATGCCGATGCATGGCGTTTACAGTTGACGGAGAAGGGCAAAGAAATGTCAGAGCGCTCGACGCAGAACGCATTCGCATATAAAGCAATGATGAAGGCGCTGGATGAAATAGAGGATGAGGATATTGATAAATTAATTGAGATTAACCAGAAGATTGAAGGTTTACTAAAAGCAGACTGAGAAAGCGTACAGCGTATATTTATCGAAGTCGAATATATTTAACAAGAGAGTTTATTCATGATGTCACCATTGACTTTATGAGTGAACTCTTTTTGTATACATATACATCAATGCCTTAACCTATACATAAAATCCGAAAATAGTGAAACAAAATAAAAACGTAACCAAATTGACAAATGTGAAGTTCAAAAACAAGAAGTATTGTATTTTTTTGTCCTACCTTAGGTGTTAAGCTATCTAAGTAGAAGATTTCTAACGCTACAAAAAATAGTAAGAGGAGGATCGAAACTAGTTTCAGCAAGGTAAAAAATAAAAAATAAAGAGGAGCAATACAACAAATGAATAAGAATATGAAGAAAATCGCACTCGCACTCGTTGCGACAAATGTAGTAGCAAGCACAATTATCACAGCTTTACCACCAGTACAAACACACGCAGCAGAACAGAAGTTAACATCCACTTTGAAATCAAGTTCAGGATCAATGTTGGACTATGTAACAAGCGATAGCACAAAAGTGACAGGACGTGTGCCAGCTGGAGCAGGGAAACAAGTTACAGTGCAAATATTTAACGCCCGGACCGGTGCCGTCCGCTATACTTTCGCAGGAATAGCAGATGAATCTGGAGATTATTCTATTCCTGTACAATCATATGTTGGTAATTATTTGAAAACAGATGCGATTCTAGTAACTTTCGATAATGGAAAGACTGCGGGGCAATCGATAACTATAGGTGATATGTCCACTTTCAAACTTAATACTATGAAAGATTCAGATACGACTATTAAGGGTGTTTTCACTGGACATCCCAACGTGACTTTCTCGGTTGGGCTAAGTGCGACAGGTCAAGTATTCTTTACTACAGATGCGGAAGGCAATTTTTCATTCAAATTACCGGATTCACTAACATGGGGTAATGTCGATGGTATGGAGTTCGCAGCATTAAATGCTTCATATTACTTTGCGTACCGAAAGAATCCAACCTTCCCTGTGGCTACTCCGGCTGTTAGTTTCAATGTCACAGGACTTAACACCGCACCAATGGTAGGAGCTACAGGCAAAATGTCTACAAACGTCTTACCTGCAACCGCCAACCAAGGAGTAACATATTCTTCTAGCAATCCAGGAGTTATGACAGTCGATGGAAACGGAAATTGGGCTGCAACTGGAGCTGGAACGGCTAACATCATTGTTACATCTAATTCTAACAATCAGATTTCAACGACAATTCCAGTAACTGTAGGTGCACTTGATCCAGCTACTGTAGCAGCTGTTAATGACTTGTTCATTAACAATAATCCAGCGAACCACATCAAAGATACAACCGATCAAGCAGCGATTAATGCAGCACAAGCGAAAGTAAATGCTGTAACAGATACAGCGAAAAAAGCAGAGCTCCAAGGTTACGTAACGAAAGCACAAAACGAACTCAATGCTCGTACTACAGTAGAAGCACAAATAGCAGCAGCGAAAGTAGCATTTCATAGCCTAACAGCATCCACTGCTGGATTTGAAGCGAAAATTGACAGTGCAGAAAGTTCACGCTTCAATTTCTTCTTCTATGTTAACGGCGTTTATTCTGGAAACACCGAGGGTGATATGGGCTACTATCTCATCAATTCCCTCGTTGGTTCTGAACGTGTACTAAAAGGAGGAGGGACTCTGGTAGATGGTGACGTCGTATCCGTGAAACTAGAAGTGAACGGCAATTACTATCCGATCACATCTGCTACTGTTTCAGCAACTTATGATGCCGCGAATGTAGCAGTTAATGGATTATTCATTGAAAACAATCGAGCAAATCACATCAAAGACACAACGGATCAAGCAGCGATTAATGCAGCACAAGCGAAAGTCAACGCTGTAACAGATGCAACGAAAAAAGCAGAACTACAAACTTACGTGACGAAAGCACAAAATGAACTAAATGCTCGCATCGCAGACGCAACAGCTGTAGCAACCGCATCTGTCAACGATCTATTCATCAACAACAATCCAGCAAATCACATCAAAGACGCAACGGATCAAGCGGCGATTAATGCAGCGCAAGCGAAAGTCAACGCTGTAACAGATACAGCGAAAAAAGCAGAACTTCAAGGTTATGTAACAAAAGCACAAAATGAACTAAATGCTCGTATTGCAGAAGCAACAGCAAGCGCAGTAGCAACCGCATCTGTCAACGATCTATTCATCAATAGCAATCCAGCAAATCACATCAAAGACACAACGGATCAAGCAGCGATTAATGCAGCGCAAGCGAAAGTCAACGCTGTAACAGATACGGCTAAAAAAGCAGAACTTCAAGGTTATGTAACAAAAGCACAAAATGAACTAAATGCTCGTATTGCTGATAACACAGCTAAATCAATAGCTTTTGAAGCTGTCAATAATCTGTTCATTAATAATAACCCTATTTATCCTATTAAAGACACAACAAACCAAGCAGCAATTGATGCAGCGCAAGCGAAAGTTAACGTTATCGTAGACCCAGTAGTTCGCGGAGACCTACAAAAACAAATCGACCAAGCGAAAGCCGAACTAGCAGCAAGAACAGCGACAGAGCAAGCGAAAGCAAGCGTTAATAACTTATTCGCCAACGCACCAACGAACACTATTTTGAAAGATACAACAACGCAAGCGATGATTGACGCAGCAAGTGCACAAGTAAATGCCCTACCAGCAAGTACAGACAAAACGAAACTACAAGGCGATATTGCAACAGCGAATACGCTGTTTGGCCAAATCACGCAAACAACGATTGCTGGATTAACATCTGACGCGACAACGGTATCGGGTAAAGGTGAGCCTAACAGCAACATCGTTATCAAAAACGGTAGTGCGACAATTGCATCTGGTAAAGTAGCTAGCGACGGAAATTATCTGTTCTTCATCACACCACAAGCAGGTGGATCTACCATCACAGCAACTGTAACGAAAGCATCGAACGGTAAAACATCTAGTGCTAGTACAAAAGTAGTCGATGAAACAATCGTAGCCACTACAATTAACAGCTTATCAGCGACAGATGTCATGGTATCGGGTAAAGGTGAGCCTAACAGCGACATCGTTATCAAAAACGGTAGTGCGACAATTGCATCTGGTAAAGTAGCCAGTGATGGAAATTATCTGTTCTTCATCGCACCACAAGCAGGCGGTTCAACAATTACAGCGACTGTAACAAAAGCGTCAAATGGTAAGATGTCAACGGCAAGTACAACGATTCCAGATGATAGCATTGTTCAAACAACAATTAACACGTTAAAAGCCGATTCTACAACAGTATCTGGAGTAGGTGAACCTAACTCAAATATCGTTATCAAAAATGGTACAGTAACGATTGCATCAGGTAAGACAGCAAGCGATGGTAGCTATACATTCAACATCGCAAAACAAGCAGGTGGTTCAACAATTACAGCGACTGTAACAAAAGCATCGAATGGTAAAACATCAACAGCAAGCACAACGATTGCCGATGAAACAATTGCAACAACAACTATCAACGACCTAACAGCTAATTCTACAACTGTATCTGGTTCGGGTGAACCAAATTCAGATATCATCATCAAAAATGGTAACACAACGATTGCATCTGGTAAAACAGCGAGCAATGGTACGTACCTTTTCAACATCACACCACAAGCAGCAGGATCTACCATCACAGCAACAATCACCAAAGCATCAAATGGCAAAGTATCCACAGCGAGCACACTGATTCCAGCAGCGCTTGATTACAGCCTAAAAGCCAACAGCTATAAAATTGGCACAGCGAATCTAACAGGAACATACGGCAAAAACATCGCTAAAGTTCGTCTTTTCGTGAACGACAAACTGGTCATCCAAGCAACAACAAGCAATGGCACGTTTACTTTCCCTAACATCGCGAGCTTCATCACAAAACCAACCGATAAAGTTGAAGTGGTTGGTGTTGATGGCGGATATGTAGAACGCGCTCGTGTAGCTGTAACTGTTACTGGCGATCCAGTCTATGATTACAGCCTAACAGCGAACGATTACACATTAGGAAATGCAACGCTAACAGGTAAATACGGTAAAGACGTATCCAAAGTACGTCTATGGGTCAACAATGTGGTCGTATCGCAAGCAACAACAAACGCAGATGGCACGTACACATTCGACAAAGTACCAAGTTTTGTGAAATTAGCAACGGATAAAGTCGAAGTTGTCGGCGTAAACGCAGCCTACAACGAAGTCGCTCGTAAAACAGTGGTAACTAAGGGAAGCTCTATTTTAGATACGTCTCTGACAGCGAACAACTATGCTAAAGGAGCGGCGAATCTTACGGGTACATTCGGCAAAGATATTTCGAAAGTCCGCCTATGGGTCAATGGAGCGGTTGTACAACAAGCAACAACAAACAACGGTAACTATACATTTACTAACATTGCAAGCTTTATCAAAAATAAAGAAGATTTAGTGGAAGTTGTGGGTGTAGATGCCCAATATAATGAGAAAAATCGCATCACGGTTACAAAAACTGGTTTTGACACATTAGACAACAGCTTAACAGCACCAGCCGATTTCACGTTGAATAAAGATACAGCGATCAATGGAACTATGGGTACAAACGTTGCGAATGTTCGTTTATCCGTGAATGGTGTAATCGTGAAACAAGCCGCTAAAACAGGCAACACGTATAGCATCGCAGGCGCAAACACATACATCACAAGCACAACCGATGTCGTGAAAATTATCGCAGTCGATGCCCAATACAAAGAAGTAGCGAGCAAAAATGTAACGGTAAAAGCGGATAGCACCGTCTATGATTATACTTTTAGTGTAGACCCGTATACATTTGGAGCATCAACCATCACAGGCGCTTATGGCAAGGATATAACTTCTGTCCGTTTATGGATAAATGGAGTAAGTGTTAAAATAGCTACACTGAACAATGGTAATTTTACAATTAGTGGCCTTGGAGGTATCACAAGCACATCCGATTTAGTAGAAATTGTAGCAGTCAACGCAAGCTTTAAAGAAGTCGCACGTGTGAAAGTACAGTAATAAGCAATATCAATGGTTAATGGGTTTAAACAGCAGGTGAAAATATTTCATCTGCTGTTTTTCCATACATAGAAAAAAGGTGATACTATTTTTTAACAAAATAGTATCACCTCATTAGCATAAATATTGAGTTAGTCACGTTTTCCATCTGTATACGAGTGCTCATCGAAAGAACATTCGTCGAGTGGGATAACTTTTGATTTTTGTGTGTATTTATAAATAAGCCAAAATGCCAAGAAAATAGGAAGTCCAATGTAGGAAATCGCAATTTTTTGCCACCATTGTGGGTTTGTAATATCTGGATGTAAAAAGGCGTTGTAATCTTGTCCAACGATGACTAATAAACACAGAACTAGCGCTAAAATAGGTCCAAATGGAAAGAACTTTGCTTTATATTTCAGTTTATTCAAATCAAGTCCTTGTTTGACGTATGCGCGGCGGAAACGATAATGACTGATCGCAATCCCCACCCAGGCAATGAAACCAGTCAAACCTGATGCGCTAAGAAGCCATGTATAGATCACAGCACCATTATCGCTTAAAGTCGTGATAAATGTCATCGCACCAACGATTGTCGTCAAAATAAGGGCTGCCATCGGAATACCACGACGGTTTACTTTGGATAGAAATTTCGGAGCTTTACCGTCTTTTGCCATTGACCATAACATCCGAGTAGAAGCGTAAAGTCCTGAATTACCAGCGGACAGGACGGAGGTTAAAATGACTGCGTTCATCACAGAAGCAGCAATCGCAAGACCAGCTTTTTCGAAAACAAGAGTGAATGGGCTAATTGCAACGTCTGTCGCTTCACCTCCAAGCAAGTTTGGACTCGTGTAGGGAATAATCATCCCAATAATAAAAATCGCAAAAATATAGAAAAGCAGGATACGCCAGAATACTTGTTTAATCGCTTTTGGTACACTTTTTTCGGGTGTTGCGCTTTCACCTGCTGCGATCCCCACGAGTTCTGTTCCTTGGAAGGAGAAACCGGCGAGCAGGAAGGTTCCAAGAATGGCGAAGAATCCGCCTTTAAATGGTGCATCACCCATCGTGAAGTTTTCAAAACCGATGAAATGACCGCCAAGAATTCCGAGAATAGTAAGTACACCGATGATTAAAAAGACGATGACGGTAACGACTTTGATGATGGAGAACCAATACTCTGATTCGCCGTAAGCTTTTACGGACAGCGCATTTAAGCCGAATATGAGTAATAGGAACCCGGCGCTCCAAAGCCAAGCTGGTGCATCTGGGTACCAAAATTGAATAATAAGTGCGGCAGTCGAAATATCAACGGCAAGTGTAATCGCCCAGTTGAACCAGTAGTTCCAGCCGAGTGCGAATCCGAAAGCTGGATCGACAAAACGGGAGGCATACGTACTAAAGGAACCAGACACAGGCATGTACGTCGCCATTTCTCCAAGGCTTGTCATTAAAAAGTAAACCATTAAGCCGATCGCAGCGTAAGCGACAAGTGCGCCCCCCGGACCTGCTACTGCTATGGCATTTCCGCTCGCTAGGAATAATCCCGTTCCAATCGAGCCCCCAATGGCAATCATCGATAAATGACGCGTTTTTAAATCTCTACGAATGTGACCTTGTTGCTGTTCTTTTTTCACAAGTAAAACTCCCTTTCTTCTGTATGAAAATGAGGTTTTGGGAACAAAAAAAACCAATCCCGTGTGCAACTTTTGAGATCAGTCTATAGATACCAACATCAAAAAGCGTTAGATAGCACATCCGTTTCATCAAGCTAATGGCAAAAACGGCAGTCCTGTTTCTTTCGATAACAGTCCCAGCTAAAGAGCAGTCATAAACCTGTCTTCACTTCGGCGAGCATCCTTTTTGCGGGGAGTCATCAGTGTGTTATGCACCTCGTCAACCGTTACTTGTGAATTTCGCAACCTCTACCTCACCGTTTGGATGAGGATTTTATTCAGTTTTCCATGTATCAATAGTAACGAACTTATCTAGCAATTGCAAGGCTTTTTTAGAAAATATGGATCTGTTCTACACGTTTTTCAGGGCTTCGCGAACAGTACTATATGTCGGGATATTTGGAAGACGGCTGTCGTAGTTGACCATCAGCATCGCAAACTTCGGTGAAACACCAGTCAACACAAGGCTTACACCAGTTAGTTTCGTCAAGGCTAGAAATTTGATGAGATTTGCTGCCACTTCTTCTGTAAAATTGGCGAGTGCTGAAATATCCATAATTAGATAATCAATGTGGTTTTCATCGAGGTAAGTAGCTACATTTCGTGTCATTTCTTCAAAGCGATCTGTGGAAAGGGCACCAACAAGAGGAAGGACTGCGACACCATCTTGAACGGGGACAATAGGTGTCGACATTTTAACGATTTCTTCGATCGAGTCTTCTAGAAGCATCTTATATTTTTCTTCGCATGTGACATCACGTTGAATCCCAATAAAATAGTTTTTTCCAGAAGCCTCATCATAAATGGGGTCAATCGTGAGTTCATTGAAGAAAATTTCGCCATTTTTACGATAATTCTGCAGGAAAGCAGTAACGCTGGTACGATTTTTTACTGCTTGGCTAATTTTTGCGGTAGCGGTTTTATCTGTTTTTTTACCTTGAAGCATGCGGCAGTTTTTGCCGAGAACTTCATCAGCTTGGTAGCCAGTAATGCGTTCGAAACCAGCGTTCACATAGATGATTGGGTTTTTTGGTAGATCGCCATCGGTAATTATAACGCCAACGCTACTCATATTTAGCGCTTTTAAAATAATATTAAATTGCAACTCCGCTTCTTTATTTAGCATCCTAACACAACCGCCCTTTTTTAGATTTAGATACACCCATCATATCAAAAAGTACTGGAAATAGGAATTGTTTTATGAAAAACCGGCTGTTCGTGGAGTTCATATTGTGTTCATAAACTTTGAATATACTGATATCGGTTATAGATCGCATAACAAAATGATGATAAAATAGTAAGAAATTGCTTTGATTTTATGAATTCCTGTGCGCAAACGTGAAAAATGTAGTAACATAGGAGGGTAGGGAAAGTGAAGATGAGAGGAGCTATTTTTGTGCAACAACCTTCCGTAAATGAATTAAAAGACTGGCGCAATGTGATGTTACTGCATCGATTCGCCTTAGAAGAAGTAAATACAAAGTTGAAAATATTAAATGATGAGTTTCAATTTCTTCATGATTATAATCCGATGGAACATTTGAAATCACGTGTAAAGAGTTTTGAGAGTCTCACTGCTAAATTGGAAAAAAAGGGACTTGATATTACGCCTGAAAATGCGTTTGCTCATGTACATGATATCGCGGGGATCAGGGTTACCTGTTCTTTTGTTTCGGATATTTATAAAATCTATGAAATGCTTGCGAATCAAGATGATATGACTATTCTAACGGTGAAAGATTATGTGGAGAATCCTAAACCAAATGGCTATCGGAGTCTGCATCTAATTTGTGAAGTGCCGATTTTCTTGACGAATACGTCTCGTAAAATGTGTGTGGAAATCCAGATTAGAACCGTTGCGATGGATTTTTGGGCGAGTTTGGAGCATAAGATTTATTATAAGTATAAATCGACAGCACCGGCGCATTTAACACAGGAATTATATGAAGCAGCTGCGATTATTCAGCATTTAGATGAAAAGATGAAATACTTGAACGATGAAATAGATCAATATAAGCATGAAGTAGAGGGCGAATAAGGGGTTGAAAAAGGGTGGACATATTTTATTACGTATTAATAATGCTAGCAACAATCTTGATTTCGAACGTTGTGAACCGGTTTATTCCGTTTGTGTCGATACCATTAATTCAAATTGGGCTAGGCGTTTTGGTGGCCTTTTTACCATTAGCATTTGAATTGAAATTGAATCCAGAATTATTTTTGGTGCTATTTATCGCGCCATTGTTGTTTAATGATGGGAAACGAACGGACAGGCAAGCATTGTGGAATCTGCGCGCATCGATTTTAGCATTGGCATTGGGACTTGTGTTTGTGACCGTGCTTGTGATTGGGTATTTTGTGAACTGGATGATTCCAACGATTCCATTGGCAGCGGCTTTTGCACTTGCAGCGGCATTGGCTCCAACAGATGCAGTAGCAGTGGGTTCGCTCTCAGGACGGATTGATTTGCCGAAGAAAATCACGCATCTTTTAGAGGGAGAAGCCTTAATGAATGATGCCTCGGGACTTGTTGCCTTTCAATTTGCGATTGCGGCAATGGTGACCGGCGTATTTTCCATTTGGAGCGCATCTGTCAGTTTTGTCATTATCGCAGTTGGCGGTATTATTTGTGGTTTGGTTTTGACTTTTATTAAATTTAAATTCCTAAAATGGATACGTGGCCTGGGTATGGAAGATGTGACGTTACATATGTTAATTCAGATTTTGACGCCATTTGTCATTTATTTAGTAGCGGAAGAATTGCACGTTTCTGGGATTTTAGCTGTAGTTGCAGCAGGAATCATGCACGCTTTTGAAAAACGAAAAATGGACCCGATGACCGTAAAATTAAACGTGGTATCTCAGGGTACGTGGTCTGTTATTATTTTCGTGTTGAACGGTTTAGTCTTTATTATATTAGGCACGCAATTACCAGATATCATTCAAGTTGTGTGGCAAAATTCTGGTGTGAGTAACTGGCAGGTTATATTCTACGTGTTGCTAATTACGTTCAGTTTAATCACGATCCGGTTCTTATGGATTCATTTGGGATGGCTGATTCCTCATATGCTAAAACGAGAAGATACTAGTAAGCTAAATTTACGAGCCACGGTACTAACGTCTTTATCAGGTGTACGTGGTGCGGTAACGCTTGCCTCGGCACTTTCGATCCCGTTTGTGCTTGGCGATGGAACTCCATTTCCACAGCGGTCCCTAATCATTTGTATCGCATCGGGTGTTATTTTATGCTCGCTTATTATTGCCACTGCAATTTTACCGATGTTAGCTCGAAAAGATGAGACAACGACAGACAGTCCGCGCGCTGAGAAAGCCCTAAGAGTAAGCGTTTGTCGGAAGGTTATCGAGGAGCTCAATAAAGAGGTAACGACGGAGAATAAACTAGCGACAGAAGTAGTGGTGGAAGATTACCGAGGTCGGATGCGTGGTATTCTTAAAGAAGATATGGACCTGAGTAAGCAAAGAGAAGTTGCGAAGGCTCAGCAAGAACTGCGTCTGCAAATTTTGAAATGGGAAAGAGAAAATACGGATTTATTAGCCAGTCGTGGTGAAACAAGCCATCAAACAGCAAGTCGTTATAAGAAATATATTGATGCGATGGAAAAGGCGTTAGCGCGTAAGACAAAAACACGTTCTGGAACGACGAGCTTGATGTTTAAACGACTGACACGCCAGATCCTCCATCCGAAACAATGGCAAGAGGCAAAGGCGCGATTCAATGAAATGAAACAAAACCCAGAACAAAGTCAAAAGATGATGGAAGAAATTCGAGAATTGCGTGAGAAAAATGTTGCCTTGATAACAGATAGGCTAAAATCGATGTTGGACGATTCAAATCAAGCAGTAATTTGGCCACTTATTGATGAGAATAAGCGATTACTTGATCAAATGAGACGCGATATTGGTTCTGCAAAATCCAGAGCGCGGTTCGAGAAAAATAAAAAAGAAGTACAACTCCAAGCGATACAAATCGAGCGAGATGTACTGCAAGAGCTTTTTGAACAAGGAAAGATTTCAAGAGATCTAGTACGTGATATGAGGCAAAACTTGAACTTATATGAGACGTATTATTTTGGAAGTGAAGAATTAGCGTAAGAAAATACCGAATCGGATGGAATATCTGATTCGGTATTTTCGTGTTGTGGAATAACAGGGTAAAAATGTTGCGATTGGAGGCTTTGAAGTAGCGTGACATGATCCTAGAGAACATGAAGTAAAAAGCGATTTTCCGAATAGCGGAGTCACCATAAATTTTGATATCAAATGCTCATTTTATGTAGCGATATTTTTTGAAAAAAAACTGAAAAAACTATTGCTACATAAGGAGCTGTGCTGTATAATGAACTTTGCTGTGGTAAACACGGAGTTTACTTTTACTAAACAATAATGACTTGTAGTTTACTTATACTAAACTATGTAGAAAGGTTGCGACTATGGATATTGGTAAACGGATTAAGAATTTACGACTTAGCAAAAATCTAACGCAAGAAGAGCTTGGTGAACGAACGGATCTTTCCAAAGGCTATATTTCGCAGCTGGAGCGTGATCTAAGCTCACCGTCTATTGAAACATTATTCGATATTTTAGAAGTGCTGGGATGTACGCCAAAAGAGTTCTTTGATGAAGAAGAGCAGGAGCAAAAGGTGGTTTATGGCGCGGATGAACATACTTTTTTTGAAGATACAGATAGAGGCTATCAAGCGAAATGGTTGGTGCCAGAATCGAATGAGAAGGAAATGGAGCCTGTTTTGTTATCGCTTTTTGAAAAAGGAGCATTTAAGCATTTTGAACCTTCGTTATCGGAGACGTTTGCCTATGTATTAGAAGGTAAAGTAACGATTAAATTAGGTAAGAAAGTATATATCGCTAAAAAAGGTGAGGCGATTTATTTCCATGCTTCCGATGAACACCAAATTTGTAATGAAGAAGACAAGCCGGCGACGCTGATTCTAGTGGCGACGGATTCGTATTTGTAAGGAGGAATAAACAATGGCAGAAACAATTATTCGCTTTGAAAATGTGACAAAGCAGTTTGATAATGATCCACCAGTACTTAATAATGTTAGTTTTGAGATTGAAAAAGGAAAGTTTTACACGCTTCTGGGCCCATCTGGATGTGGTAAAACAACGATTTTACGCCTAATTGCAGGTTTTTTAGAGGCAAGTGATGGCAAGATTTTTCTTGATGATAAGGTCATCAATGATATTCCCGCGAATAAGCGACCAGTTAATACGGTTTTTCAGGATTATGCCTTATTTCCACATTTGAATGTTTTTGAGAACGTGGCTTTTGGTTTGCGGATTAAGAAGCTGAAAAAAGATGTGATTCAGCAGAAGGTAATGGAAGCATTGCGGTTTGTGAATTTAGATGGATATGAAAAACGAGAAATCACGGAGATGTCTGGTGGTCAGCGTCAACGTGTGGCAATTGCGCGCGCGATTGTGAATGAGCCAGAAGTTATTTTATTAGATGAGCCACTTTCGGCACTTGATTTGAAATTGCGGACGGCGATGCAGTATGAGTTACGTGATTTGCAACGCCGATTGGGCATTACGTTTATTTTTGTGACGCATGATCAAGAAGAGGCGCTGGCGATGAGCGATGAAATTTTTGTATTAAACAAGGGTGAGATTCAGCAGAGTGGGACGCCGATGGATATTTATGATGAGCCGATTAATCGCTTTGTGGCAGACTTTATCGGGGAGTCGAATATCGTTTCGGGTCGGATGATTCAGGATTTTGAAGTAGAGTTTGTGGAACGCCGATTTGAATGTGTCGATCAAGGATTTAATCCGAATGAGGTGATCGAGGTCATTATTCGCCCAGAAGATTTGGAAATTACGACCGAGGAAAAAGGAAATCTGCGCGTAACGGTGGATTGGGTCTTGTTCCGCGGGGTGCATTATGAAATTGGTTGTGTGGATGAGGACGGCAATGAGTGGCTGGTGCATTCCACTAAAAAAGCAAGAATTGGTGAAAAATTAGGGCTGGCATTTGATCCAGAGGCGATTCATATTATGCGTCTTGGAGAAACCGAAGAAGAGTTTGATGCCCGTCTAGAAAGTTATGAAGAGGCGTAAGGGATGACGAGACGAGCGCGTACTTTTTATCTAATTCCTTATGCCTTCTGGATTTTGCTGTTTGTTATTGCGCCAATCGTGCTGATCGCCTACTACTCTTTTTTCGATATTGACGGCAATTTTACGTTTTCTAATTATGTGAATTTCTTTACGCCAGTCTATTTGAAAATGACGGTGAGCTCGTTCTGGTATGCTTTTTTGATCATGTTATTTACGTTATTAATTTCGTATCCAACGGCGCTAGTCTTGACAAAATTGAAGCATAAACAGCTTTGGTTATTGTTGATTATTTTGCCGACATGGATTAATTTATTGCTTAAAGCCTACGCGTTTATGGGGATATTTGGGACGTACGGGACGGCAAATAAGTTTTTAGAGTTTATCGGGATTGGCACGAAGCAGATCTTGTTTACGGATTTTAGTTTCTTGTTTGTGTCGACATATATTTTTATTCCATTTATGATTTTACCGATTTATAACGCGCTTGAGGAAATGAATCCGTCGCTAACGAATGCAGCGCAAGACTTAGGTGCTTCTCGTTGGACGACATTTTGGCGGG
Source organism: Listeria weihenstephanensis (assembly GCF_003534205.1). Taxonomy (NCBI): domain Bacteria; kingdom Bacillati; phylum Bacillota; class Bacilli; order Caryophanales; family Listeriaceae; genus Paenilisteria; species Paenilisteria weihenstephanensis. Next base: position 1,239,234 of record NZ_CP011102.1, read on the forward strand.
TCGTATTTCCGATCACGCTTGATGGTGTAAAAGCGGGATGTCAAGCGGTCTTTATCCCAGCTCTATCGCTCTTTATGATCACGCGTTTGATTGCCGGAAACCGCGTCATCACGCTTGGAACAGCGATTGAGGAACATTTCCTAGTGACGCAGGACTGGGGAATGGGTTCAACAATCGGCGTATTCTTGATTATCGCGATGTTTATTATCATGTTTATTTCAGGCGCAAAACGTAAGAAAGGGGCGGTGAAATGAAGAAAAACAAATGGGGAAAAATCTATTTAGCTGTCGTATTCTTTGTTTTATACGCACCGATCTTCTATTTAATGTTCTATTCGTTCAATGAAGCAGGAAATATGAGCCACTTTAGCGGGTTCACGCTCGATTATTATAAAGAGGTTTTTCAGGATACGAGATTGCTGATTATCGTGCTTAACACGTTTGTGATTGCTTTGCTTTCTTCCGTGGTTGCAACGATTTTCGGAGTACTTGGAGCGCTTGCGATTCGTTATATGCCACGCCCTTTTACGAAAAATTCATTGCTCAGCTTGAATAATGTCTTGATTGTGAGCCCAGATGTTGTTATTGGTGCCTCCTTCCTGATTTTCTTCACGATTTTAGGTGTGAAACTCGGCTTTATCTCTGTGCTTGTATCGCATATTGCTTTCAGTATTCCAATTGTAGTGTTAATGGTTCTGCCAAAATTACAAGAGATGAGTCCGACATTGATCGATGCCGCGCGGGACTTAGGTGCAAGCCAATGGGACGTGCTCAGTAAAGTTATTTTACCGTATATCGCACCTGGTGTTTTTGCAGGATTCTTTATGGCATTAACGTATTCACTCGATGATTTTGCTGTGACGTTCTTTGTAACGGGGAATGGCTTTACGACGCTATCTGTTGAGATATATTCACGAGCACGACAAGGGATTTCACTTTCGATCAATGCACTTTCGACGTTATTGTTCCTATTTACAATAATCCTTGTGATTGGGTATTACTTCATCAATCAGCGCAATGCGAAAACAGCGCAAGCTTTGGAGGTGCCTAAAAAATGAAGCAATTAGTTCGTATTTTTGGTATCGTCGTGGTTGCGGCGCTACTCATGATGGGGCTCACCTATTCTTTGAACAAATCGGAAGGTTATTCGGGTGGGAACACGCTGACGATTTACAATTGGGGCGATTATGTGGATCCTGATTTACTGAAGAAATTTGAAAAAGAGTCGGGGATTAAGGTTATTTACCAAACATTTGATTCGAATGAAGCGATGATGACGAAAATTGAGCAAGGCGGGACCACATTTGATATTGCGGTTCCGAGTGATTACGCGATTAGTAAAATGCGTGAGGAAAATCTACTCATTCCGCTGGATAAATCGAAATTACCGAACATGAAATATTTAAATCCGCGCTTTATGGATTTATCGTTTGATGAAGGGAATAAGTATTCGATGCCGTACTTCTGGGGAACGCTCGGGATTATTTACAACAAGAAGATGATTCACGATATTCCGTTCACGACTTGGAATGACTTGTGGCGACCAGAACTTAAAAATCAGATTATGCTTATCGATGGTGCGCGTGAGGTGATGGGGCTTGGTTTGAACAGTCTTGGTTACTCGCTGAACAGCACGAATGAAGCGGAGTTGCAAGAGGCGTTGATGAAAATAAAAGAAATGACGCCGAATGTGAAAGCGATTGTTGGTGATGAGATTAAAGTTTTGATGGCAGGAGACGAGGCTGGAGTAGCGGTGACGTTCTCTGGTGAGGCTTCTGAGATGTTGAGTCAAAACAAGGATTTGGAGTACGTGATTCCAAAGGATGGCTCGAATTTGTGGTTTGATAATATGGTTATTCCGAAAACGGCGAAGAATGTGGACGGTGCGCATGAATTTATTAACTTCATGTTAAAACCTGAGAATGCAGCTATAAATGCGGAATATGTAGGCTATGCAACGCCGAACGAGGCTGCCGTGAAACTTCTGCCAAAAGAAATTTCGAGTGATCGACGCTTCTATCCTGAACCAGACCAATTAGAAAATTTAGAGGTCTACGATAATCTTGGTAAGAAGATGTTGGCGCATTATAATGAATTATTTTTAGAGTTTAAGATGTACCGGAAGTAGACCAATTTTGAGAAGTCTCCCAACTTTACTGTTTTCGCTAGTTTTTCATTGTATTCAGTTCTTTCATCAACTATAATCCAGAGGTAACTTAATTTGAAAGGGGCACAAAGAAAATGGCAAAATTATATTCTTATTTAAGTTTTGAGAACGCAAAAGAGTCGATGGAGTACTACAAAGAGGTTTTTGGTGCCACATTACTGGAACGTAATCAAATGGATGAAAACATGGCGAAAGAATGGGGCATGTCGACGGAGAACCTAGAAGATACAACGATTCATGGTGGATTTGTTGTATTGGGTAACACGATTTTCTGTAGCGACCGTTTTGGAAAAGGTGAGCCGTTTTCGTCGAGTACAACATTGATGTTTGATTTCAATTCAGAAGATGCAGAAGAAGTAGCCGCACTGGACGCGCTATACAAGAACGTCACGGATAGCGGTGTTGAAATCATTGATCCACTGGAAGAGAAATTCTGGGGTGGTAAAATGGGAATTATTAAAGATAAATACGGCTTACTCTGGATGTTCCATGCACAACCGTATTCTAAATTGAAGTAATATAGAATAGTAAACACAGGCGTGTCCTCATGAGTAATCGGAGGATGTGCCTGTTTTTTTGATCCGTTACAACTTGATTTCTTTTCCCAATAAGCATAGAATCAAGAGGTTAGCTTAGCAAAAACAGATTTGGCAAGGAAGTGAACACATGTTTCAAAATTTACCAGATTCTTTTTTACAAATGAATACGATTTTTATTTCGATTATGATTGAAGCTTTACCGTTCGTACTTATTGGTGTTTTTATTGCAGGTTTTATTCAAATGTTTATTTCTGAGGCGTTTATTGCTAAGATTATGCCGAAAAATCGATTTTTAGCGGTGATTGTAGGTTCGCTCATTGGTGTATTTTTTCCATCATGCGAATGCGGTATTGTGCCGATCGTCCGAAATTTGATCGCAAAAGGGGTGCCGCTTCACGCTGGAATTGCCTTTATGTTAACGGCGCCGATCATCAATCCAGTAGTGCTTTTTTCGACCTATGTAGCGTTTGGGAGCACGTGGGAAGTACCGCTGTTACGTGTTTTAGGGAGTCTAGTCGTCGCGATGGTTGTGGGAAACGCGATTGCTTATTTTTATAAAGGTGAGGGTTTGAAAGAGAAGTTTGTATTGTATGAAACAGCGAGTGAGCGCAAGGAAAAAGAAGCGCCGCAAACAGTGATGGCGGTCGCTGGTGTAGGCGCGATGGCAAGTGGTTCAGCAGATACAATGCCGGTGGAAAAGCACGAGCATCACCATCATCATCATGAACACGATGAAGCGAAAATGTCGATGAAAGAGAAGGTTTGGCATACATTGCAACACGCTGTCGATGAGTTTTTTTCTGTTGGGAAATTTCTTGTGTTTGGCGCTTTACTTGCAGCGGTCATGCAAACGTACATTAAGACATCGACGCTTGTTTCGATTGGACATGGGCCTGTTTTGTCGATTCTTTTAATGATGGTTTTGGCGTTTGTCCTGTCGCTATGTTCGGAAGCGGATGCCTTTATTGGTGCGTCATTCCGTAGCGTCTTTTCCACGCAGTCGATTGTGGCATTTCTTGTTTTTGGACCGATGTTGGATATTAAAAATTTAATGATGATGTTGGCGACTTTTAGAGCGAAGTTTGTTGCTTTTATCGTGGTTGGTGTAACCGTTACTGTGTTTATTTATGCATTATTAATTTAGAAGGAGGGCGTTTTAATGTTTCGTGTGTTTATTTTATTCGGATTCGCCTTCTACTTGATGCAGCTACATATCACAGGCGATATCAGCAAATACATTAATATGAAGTATGCGTATCTTTCGCTGGCGGCAATGGTTGCGGCTTTCTTACTTGGATTGGTGCAACTAATCATGATTTTCCGTGACGAGGATTTGGCGCAAGACCATGATCATATGGGGCATACGCACGATGGCGAGAATACATTTTGGAAAAAGATTTTGGTTTATGGTTTACTTATTTATCCATTGGTTGCAGGATTTATGTTTCCAATCGCGACGCTTAATTCGACGATTGTGGACGCAAAAGGTTTTCATTTTCCGAAGAATAACGCGGCGGGGGACGATCCTTACGCGATGAATCAATTTTTAAAGCCGGATACGAGTGGTTATTTTGGTAAATCAGATTATGATAAAATGATTGCGAAGGAAAAAGCGGCGATTATTCATGATGATCCGATTAAGGTCACGGACGCGAATTATTTGATGACGATGGAGATTATTTATAGTTATCCAGGCGAGTTTGAAGGCAAACGGATTGAATTTACTGGCTTTGTGTATAATGATCCCGTGACGAAGGGCGCCAATCTGTTTGTTTTCCGTTTCGGCATTATTCATTGTGTGGCGGATTCTGGCGTCTACGGCATGCTCGTGCACCTTCCTGATGGTGAGCGTGATTTGAGCAATGATACGTGGATAAAAGTGGATGGCGTGATCGAACAGGAATATTATGCCCCTTTTAAAATGGATATCCCGGCTGTGCAAGTAACAAAATATGGCGAGATTCCAAAACCGAAAGATGTGTATGTATATCGCAAATATTAGGTTGCGGAAATGCTTCACATGCGTTATGCTTAATTTGTCTAAAAACGAACTAGAGAAGGATGGAAATGAATATGAATCATTATTCACCCTACTTTCACTTTCCGCGCGAGGATTGGCGTAAGCTGGAAGTAAGTAAAGACCAAATGTTAACAGCGGAAGAACTCGAGAATATCAGAGGGTTAAATGATCGTATTTCTTTGGAAGATATCGCTGAAATATATTTACCGCTTGTCAAATTGTTAGCGATTCACTACCATGAGCAAGTTTTTATTCATGGTCAGAAAATGGAATACTTGAAACGACATGCGACACACACACCGTTCGTCATTGGTATTGCTGGAAGCGTTGCGGTTGGAAAAAGTACGACGGCTCGCGTACTCAAAATTATGCTGGATCGCTGGTTTTCAAAAACGCGCAAGGTGGAACTGATTACGACGGATGGTTTTTTGTATCCCAATGCAGTGCTTGAAGAAAAAGGCTTGATGGAGCGCAAAGGTTTTCCCGAGAGCTATGATCGCACTCGTTTTGTGGCTTTTTTGAACGATTTGAAAAGCAATAAAGAGAATGTGGAAGTCCCGCTTTATTCTCATTTTACGTATGATGTTTTAGAGGAGACACGCGTGATCAGCCAGCCAGATATTATTATCGTAGAGGGCATTAACGTGTTACAAGTAGATCCGGAACAAGCCGTTTTTCCTAGTGATTTCTTTGATTTCTCGATCTATATGGATGCGGAGGAAACGGAGATTAAGCGTTGGTATTTAGAACGATTCTTTATGTTGCGCGAAACGGCTTTTCAAGATACTAGCTCTTATTTTCACCGTTATACGAAAATCACAGAAGAAGAGGCGCGCATATTTGCTTTGGATACTTGGGATAAGATTAACGGGGTGAACTTAAAGGAGAATATTGAACGGACGAAATATCGAGCCCAGCTGATTTTGAAAAAGGGCGCCGATCATTTAATTTCGGATGTTTATTTGAGAAAATAGTGTCTGATGACGGAGAAGAGAATTGAAAAAATGTGTTAGGCGGTTTGTAGGAAAAAGAATGATCGGACACACAAAGAAGCCCCGGAGCTGCTCAAAGTCATCGGGGTTTTTGTTGTGGCTCTTATGAAGCGTATTTTGCTGAATTAGAGCCTCAATATGCATATGAACATAGTGAATAGGTAATCCATTGGCTGAGGTTAGAACGCCTGTCGTCTTCACTTCTTAATGTTTCGCCTTCAAGTGTTTTTTCTTTACAAATTGTTTTTTTGGAGTAAAATAAAAAGTGAGTAATCACTCATTTTAGTGAGAGGCATTTTAATAGAACTAAGGAGGCTGGAGAAATGGGAGAGGCAGCAATTCGTGTGACGGATTTAAATGTGACATTGGGCAAGAAAAAGATTTTGACGGATATTGAATTAGAAGTACCAAAAGGTGAAATATTTGGCTTAATAGGGCCATCTGGTGCTGGTAAAACGACACTGGTCAAAGTGATTGTCGGAATGGAAAAAGGTGAATCTGGCGAGGTAACAGTTTTAGATAAACGAATGCCAAATCTTAGTGTTATTGCGAATATCGGCTATATGGCCCAATCTGACGCGCTTTATGTTGATTTGACAGCGAAGGAGAATATGGAGTTTTTCGCGGCATTGTATTCTTTAAAGGGAGCAAAGCGCAAAGAACGGATTGCTTATGCGGCGAAATTAGTTAATTTAGAGGGTGAGCTGAACAAACAGGTCAGTGATTTTTCGGGAGGTATGAAACGACGATTGTCACTCGCGATATCGATGTTGCAGGATCCGGATGTACTTATTTTGGATGAGCCGACTGTGGGGATTGATCCGGAGCTTCGGAAGTCGATTTGGGACGAACTTGATATGTTGAAGGCGGAAGGAAAGTGTATTCTAGTAACGACGCACGTGATGGATGAGGCTGAAAAATGTGATCGGTTAGCCATGGTTCGTGATGGGAAAATTATCGCGCTTGGAACGCCCGCTGAACTCGAAGCGCAGACGAGTACTGGAAAATTAGAAGATGCCTTTTTACAATTTGGAGGTGCGAAATCATGATGCGTGTGATGGCGATTGTAAAGCGAATTGCGAATCAATTTAGACGGGATAAAAGGACGCTGGCGTTGATGTTTATTGCGCCACTCATTTTGATAACGCTCATTAATTATTTATTTGATGGGGACGCGGTGAATCCGAAAGTTGGTGTCGAGGGTGTTTCGACAGAGATGGTGAAGCAACTGAAGGACACGGATATCACGGTGAAAGAGTACGATTCGGTTGCTAATGTCAAGGATACGATTACTTCAGATAAATTAGACGGTTTTATTGTACAGGATGGTTCGGATGTAAAACTTACTTTTGAAAACAGTGATCCTGGTGTTAGTAAGCAAATTCAGATGAAATTGCAGGCGGCTTTGATGGCGGAACAAAAAGACGCGATGAAACAATTAGGTGCTTCGATGCAAGAGGCGAGCGTGAAAATACAGCAATCGCTAGGAGCCTTTGCGAAACAATATGAAGCCCAAACAGGACAGAAGTTAGAGTTGCCATCATTGGATTTGAACGTTCCGCATCAGCAGCAATTATCGATTTCTACGGCCTACATTTACGGAGATGCGGATACGACATTTTTTGATACGATTGGGCCGATTTTTATAGGATTCTTTGTTTTCTTCTTTGTCTTTTTAATTGCGGGTATTTCGTTTTTACGAGAACGGACGACGGGGACTTTAGAGCGATTAATGGCGACGCCGATCAAACGCTGGGAGCTCGAAACAGGGTACTTATTGGGATTTGGTATTTTTGCCTTGGCACAATCGGTTATCGTTGCGTTGTACTCGATTCATGTGCTAAATATGGTGCAACTAGGCTCGATTTGGTACGTCTTATTGATCACTTTATTGCTCGCTATGGTGGCATTGACGCTTGGAATATTGCTATCGACATTTGCGAATAATGAGTTCCAAATTGTGCAGTTTATCCCGATTGTCATTGTTCCGCAAGTCCTATTCTGCGGTATTTTCCCGTTAGAAGGAATGGCGGATTGGTTGCAGTGGATCGCGCATATCATGCCACTTTATTACGGAGCAGACGCGCTTACATCGATTATGGTAAAAGGAGAGGGCTTTGCGTCTTTTGCAACAGATTTCTACATTTTAGTAGGATTTGCGCTCGTATTTATGATTCTAAACATTTTTGCATTGAAAAAATATCGTAAAATATAGGAAGGAATGGCGATAATGACAGAAAGTAAAGATATTCTGACACAGATGCTTGAGGTAGCCGAGCAGGATAAAAAAATGAGCGATAAGCAGAAAAAAATTGTAGCAGCGGCTATTGAACTGTTTGCAGAACGCGGATTTGCGGCAACATCAACGAGTGAGATTGCCAAACGAGCTGGCGTTGCGGAGGGGACGATTTTCAGACATTATAAGACGAAAAAAGATTTGCTGACATCGATTACTGTACCGATTATGATTGATAGTGTGGCACCATTTTTGGTACGAACTTTTGTGGCAGAGGTTTTTGAACAAGAGTACCCAGATTTCCGTACATTTCTTGGATCACTTGTGCGAAATCGCTTTGAGTTCGCGCGTGAGAATAGTCAGGTGATTAAGATATACATGCAGGAGTTATTGTACCATGAGGAGATGCGGGAGCAATTTTCAAAAATTTTCATGGTACATGTGAAGGGGCAGTTCGATCGAATTATTGGATTTTATAAAGAGCGCGGAGAGATTAACGATATGCCAACGAGTACGATTATGCGAGCTTTGATTACGAATATCGTTGGATTTTTAGTGACACGATTCATGATCATGCCAGACGCCGATTGGGACGACGACGTGGAAGTAGAGCGGACGGTGACGTATATACTGGATGGTATTAACTGAAAGGCGGAAACGGCCCGTTAGATCCGACAAAATTTGTTAGGGGGCGCAGATAAATCCCATTCTTGGATTTTTTGGAGGCACCGAAAATTTCGAGGATCTGGCCGTTGGAGCTGGATCCGTTGAAAAGCGGAAACGGCCCGTTAGATCCGACAAAATTTGTTAGGGGGCACAGATAAATCCCATTCTTGGATTTTTCGGAGGTACCGAAAATTTCGAGGATCTGGCCGTTGGAGCTGGATCCGAAGGTGACAAATTACAACTAACACACAAACATAGAGATCCCAACCTTTCTAGCCTCTTAACATCATTAAAAAACCAAGAACTAATTCCAAATTCAGCTTCAGAAGCATTACGTATTGAACCTCAAAATCGGCAAATGATTCCAAAAAAGCAAAAACCACAATCCCTGGTTTTTGCTTTTTTACGTTCTTCTCAATTCCTCCGAGAATCTGCTACGATGTGAATATCAATTCCATCTGTCTCGCGCATAATTGCGTTCACGACGGAGCCCTTTGCGAGCTCCTCCAATCGCGTTTTCACTGATTGACCAAGAATAATCTGCGTAATATGATGCTGCTTGGCCACATCTGTGATCACATTGAAAATTTTGCGATTATGATTCGTTTCCACAATAAAATGTGCATCAAATTCATTCGCGAGTTTCTTCCAAGCCTCATATTTTTTTCGAGTATATGGATCAAGATCATTCCACGTACCAGATATCGCCGTTAAAATAAACAATTCTGCGCGTAATCGATTGGATATCCGCCAACCGCGACGGATCAATTTTTCAGCATTATCATCATTTTTAACGCAAACCAAAATTTTCTCATTTATCGCGGCAGCGCGTATCATGGCTGCGGTCTTATCGGCTTTATCGTCCACATCGTCCGCGACTTCGCGTAATGCCATTTCACGTAATGCCGATAAATTTCGCTGTGTAAAGAAATTTTCTAGTGATTGGCTTATTTTATGATTCTCGTATATTTTCCCTTCGCGTAGCCGTTTTTGAAGGGTTTCAGCGGAGACATCAATCAGTATAACTTCATTTGCCACGTCGAGAAGATGATCTGGAATACGTTCGCGCACCTTCACACTAGTAATCGTCTGAACGGCGTCATGCAAACTTTCCAGATGTTGAATATTCACGGCGGACAGGACATTAATTCGGTGGTCAAGAATATCGAGCACGTCCTGATATCGCTTGCTATGCTTCGAACCAGGAATATTCGTATGCGCCAGCTCGTCAATAATAACAACGTCGGGATTCCGCGCGATAATAGCTTCGACATCGAGGTCAAAAAAAGTCGTGCCTTTATAGTTTATTTGCTTCAGTGGAATCGTCTCAAGCTCGCCAATCATATCCGCGGTTTCTTGCCGCTTATGGGTTTCGACAAGGCCAATCACGACATCAATACCTTCTTTTTTTAAATCCTGCGCTTCGGAGAGCATTCGATACGTCTTACCAACGCCAGGCGCAGAACCAATGTAAATTTTCAGTTTCCCTTTTTTCAAGCGTTCGATTTCAGCGAGAATTTCTTCGGGACTTTTACGGCGAAAGGAAAAATCATTTTCTTCGGTCATAGCTTGTCGGCCCCTCCTTAATCTAATAGCTCATTTAAGGCTAGATTTAATTGCAAAACATTCACACGAGGTTCACCAAAAATTCCAAGCGAACGGTTAGTGGTGTTATCGGAAACCAGTTTTGAAACGGTGGTGTGGTCAAGTTGATTAGCCATAGCCACACGATCCACTTGCAAATTAGCGCTGGCAACTGAAATGTCAGGATCAAGGCCGGAACCTGAGTTTGTGACAAGATCAGCGGGGATATTTGTATTTTTCATCGTTGGATTGTCTTTTTTGAGCTGTGCGATCGTTGCTTCTGTGCGCTTTTTAAGTTCTGGATTAGAGGCAGCTAAGTTTTTCGATCCACTAGCACTGGCGTCGTTTGCGATAGAAGAAACGCGACCGTGAAAATAATTAGCCGCTGTGAAATCTTGTCCAATCCATTTGGAACCGATGACCGTGTTATCTTTTTCAATCAGCGAACCATTTGCTTGGCTCGGAAAAAGGACTTGTGCCACGCCAGTCGCTGCGAGTGGATAGGCGAGCCCGCAGATAACGATGAAGATAAGGCCTAAACGTAGTGCTTTCATCTTGTTTTCCCCCTAAATGAAGACCGAAACGGCCAGATCAATTATTTTAATACCGAAAAATGGGGCAATCACGCCGCCGAGTCCATAAATAAATAGATTCTTTTTGAGTAGTTTACTAGCTTTCATTGGTACGTATTTTACGCCTTTCATTGCGAGTGGTATTAACATCGGGATAATCAGGGCGTTAAAAATGAGTGCCGAAATGATCGCGCTAGTAGGGGAGCCAAGTTGCATAATGTTGAGACGATCCATTGCTGGAATTGCAATCGCGAACATTGCTGGAATAATCGCAAAGTATTTGGCAATATCGTTAGCAATACTAAACGTGGTCAAAGCACCGCGTGTCATCAATAATTGTTTCCCAATGGACACGACTTCGATGATTTTTGTAGGATCGGAATCAAGATCGACCATGTTCGCCGCTTCTTTTGCCGCGATCGTACCAGAGTTCATTGCTAAACCAACATCGGCTTGAGCGAGTGCAGGCGCATCATTCGTACCATCACCAGTCATCGCTACGAGTTTTCCAAGGGCTTGTTCATCTTTAATGACTTGAATTTTATCCTCAGGTTTGGACTCTGCAATATAATCGTCGACGCCAGCTTCTGCGGCAATTGTTTTGGCTGTCAGCGGGTTATCGCCAGTACACATGATAGTTTTGATTCCCATTTTGCGCAGCTCGGCGAATCGTTCCTGCATGCCCGGTTTCACGGTATCTTTTAAATAAATAAAACCATAGACTTCTGAATCAACGGAAACTGCGAGGGGAGTCCCACCAAGTCGGGCAATACTATCGCCGACTTCTTGCATTTCTGCGGGTAAAACACCACCAAGGCGTGCGACCCAGCCGCTAATCGAGTCCGCTGCGCCTTTACGAATTTTGCGACCATCTTGTAATGTAATACCGCTCATTCGTGTTTCTGCTTGAAACTCGATTTCTTCAGCGATTTGGGTTGTATCATCGGGATAATCGATTTCCATTCGTTTCGCAAGCGCTAAAACTGATTTTCCCTCAGGTGTATCATCTTTTAAAGAGCTGATCGCAGCAATTTGAGCAAGCTCCGCGACTGTATGACCACCAACTGGTAAAAATTCGCTCGCCATCCGATTTCCAAAAGTGATCGTTCCCGTTTTATCTAAAATTATTGTATTAATATCACCAGCTGCTTCGACGGCTTTCCCGCTCATCGCAAGGACGTTAAATCGGGTAACACGGTCCATTCCAGCAATCCCAATGGCGGAAAGAAGCGCGCCGATGGTTGTTGGAATCAGGCAAACAAGCAGTGCCACGAGTGTCGAGATAGAGAGGTCCACACCGTTAAAACGGGCAATCGGGTAGAGCGTTATAACAACGATCAGAAAAATGATGGTGAGCGTAATGAGCAGGATAGTAAGCGCGATTTCATTCGGCGTTTTTTGTCGTTTCGCACCTTCTACCATGGAAATCATTTTATCAAGGAAAGATTCGCCGGGATTGCTCTCGATGCGGACTTTAATCTTGTCGCTAAGCACGATCGTGCCACCAGTCACAGAGGCAAAATCACCGCCACTTTCTTTGATAACTGGCGCGGATTCACCAGTAATAGCCGATTCATCAATCGATGCGAGGCCTTCAATAATTTCTCCGTCACTCGGGATAAGGTCGCCAACTTCCACGAGGACAATATCACCTTTACGCAATTCTGTCGCCGAAATTTCTTTGATCGAACCATCCGCTTGAACACGTTTCGCGGTCGTATCTTGCTTTGTTTTTTTGAGTGAATCAGCCTGTGCTTTACCACGACCTTCTGCTAAACTTTCCGCAAAATTGGCAAATAAAATGGTGACGAATAAAATCAGAAATACCGCAAGTTCATATCCAAATGCGCCTTCTGTCCCAAAAAAGGAGGGGAAGAGCATGAGTAATAAGACGACAAATGTTCCAATTTCAACAACGAACATGACGGGATTTTTAATCATCGTCGCTGGATTTAATTTCACAAAACTATCTTTTACAGCAGTGAGCATCATTTCTCGGTTAAATAACACGTTTTTTTTCTCCATTTTCATACACCCCTATAAAGTTAAACTTTCCGCAATTGGACCAAGAACGAGTACTGGTAGGAATGTGAGGGCGCCAATGATAAGCACGACCATCACGAGAATGCCGGTGAATAAACCATTATCTGTCCTAAACGTACCGATCGTTTCTGGAATAAATTGCTTGCGTGTCATCGAACCAGCGACAGCGAGTAATAGAACGATGGATAGATAGCGTCCTAAAAACATCACAATCCCTGTTGTCATATTCCAAAATGCTGTGTTATCACCAAGGCCTTCAAAGCCAGAGCCATTATTTGCAGCAGAAGAAGTAAACTCATATAAAACTTGCGTCATACCATGAAATCCTGGATTGGAAATCGCATCTGTTCCAGCCGTCGTAAGGAGCGCAATAGCCGTGGGAACAAGAATAATAATCGGATGAACGAGAAGTGTCAGCGTAATCAGCTTCATTTCTCTAGGTTCAATTTTGCGACCTAAAAATTCTGGCGTTCGACCGATTAGAAGACCACACAGGAAAACGCCAAGCATCGCGTACATCAACATATTAATTAAACCAACACCATCACCGCCAAACACAACGTTTAGCATCATCAGCGCGAGCGTTCCCATACCACCGAGGGGCGTCAAGGTATCGTGCATATTATTAACCGACCCAGTCGTTGCGGCCGTTGTAATCGTACTGAAAAGCGTCGAACCAGCAAGCCCAAATCGCATTTCTTTGCCTTCCATGCTACCTTGCGAAGTAGAAACGCCAAGCTCTGTTAAAACAGGATTTCCCGCTCTTTCAGACATGAAAATCAGACTTAAGAAAACGAGGAATAGGATAAACATGGCTGAAAAAATGACCCAACCTTGTTTTTGATTTTTAGCAAAGCGTCCGTAAGTATAGGTGAGAGAGGCGGGAATACACCACATCGCCAGCATTTCAAGCACATTGGTAAGTGGTGTTGGATTTTCAAAAGGATGCGCAGAGTTGGCTCCAAAAAAGCCGCCGCCGTTTGTCCCCAGATGTTTAATCGCCTCCATCGAAGCAACGGGCCCAAGCGCAATCGTTTGCTTCACGCCTTCTAATGTTGTTGCTACTTGCGAACTAGCGAGTGTCTGAGGAACCGCTAAAGCTACCAGTACCAGCGTCAAAATAAACGCGAACGGAAGCAGTAATCGAATAATCGTCTTCGTGAAATCTTCATAAAAATTGCCAAGCGTCGTGCTCTTACTCGTTATCCCACGAATAAATGCAATGGCAACAGAAATCCCTGTAGCTGCCGACGTAAACATCATCATCGTGATAAAAATCATTTGCGTCATATTTGTCAGCGCCGTTTCCCCGCTGTAATGTTGTAGATTCGTATTGGTGATAAAACTAATCACCGTATTAAAAGCAAGCGTTGGATCGAGTCCCTTTAAACCAGTAGGATTCGCCCACAAGCCTTGCATAAAAACAACTAAAAAACCGAAAATAATGAATACACCATTCAGTAATAAAAGTGAAAAGGCGTACCGTTTCCATGACATTGATGGGCGCTCTTTTAAGCCAGCAAGGCGATAAATGCCAGCCTCGATTTTTCCAAAAAAGCGATTTCCCTTTGTCGCTGTCCCCGCATAAATATGGTACATGTATGTTCCAAGCGGTTTGATTAAGCAAAATAAAATCAAAATGACCACAACAATTTGCAAAATTTCCATGTCGTACTATCTCCCTTAATTAAAATTTCTCTGGATGGATTAGCGCATAAACTAAATAACCCAACACAAGAATTGAAACTATCAACATAGCAATCATAAAAAAATCCTCCCACTTAACAATTATTCCGTCATAAAAAAAATACCCCAGATTTCTCATCCGCGGATCATAAGTCAGGACGTACTAGCTTCCTCCAACAATTTTGTCAGTTGGCTAGATACATGTCATGTCATCTCCCTTTTACTCATCGCAAAATGCAAGCTCTGATTCTCGACATTTGCGCGTTATGAAATTGTTGAAAAATCGATTATCAATTTTAAAATATAGCCGATCAAAAATCGTGAAACACCAGTTATACCAGTACTTAACCAAGTGAACTATTATTTCTATTTTTGAGCTATGCGACATATCATACTCCTAATCTTCACAAAAGTAAACCATAATTTAAAAGATTTTTTAGAAGCGAGGATGGGCCACAGTCTTAGACAAAATAAAAAAGCGAAAAGAAGTCTGAACAACTTCTTTTCGCTTCATGTAAGACTATGCAAATTGTTTTGAAAGCCAGTTTTTACCTTCGACAAAGCGACTAACAAGCATCGCACATACGGTATTTCCTGTGGAATTGAGTAATGTTGCAGGTATATCAATTATCGTACTAATAATCATAATTGTACCAACAAGCTCGGGATTAAAACCGAATACGGCACAGATCATTAATTCTCCGGTCATACCACCACTTGGTATCGCGCCCATCACTGCTCCAACAAGGAAAGCTACACCGAGAATGGCGAGAATACTCATCGGGGACGTCATATCTTTCCCAAAGAGGGTGAACAAGAAGATGATTTTGATAATACCGCCCATAACCGAGCCGTCTTTATGTGTGTTGGCCCCAAGAGGAATAACGGTTTCAGCAATATCATCAGGCACGCCCATTTTTTTCGTTGCTTGTAAATTCACTGGAATACAAGCGGCACTAGAAGATGTTGCAATCGCTGTAATCGATGGTGTAATCACATTTTTCCAGTATACTTTGACACCAAGCGGTCCACCCGCAATGAAAGCATATAACGTAAAAGCGCCAAAATAATAAACAACGGCAAGCACTAAATAGAGTAAGAAAGAGTTCAAATAACCGTTAATAATTTGAGGTCCAAGTTTACCTACTGTATCAGCAAAGTAACAACCGAGACCAATTGGCGCGGCGTACATAATGACCTTGACCATTTTTAAAATAACTTCGGTACCGGCATTCAAAAAATCTGCTACTGGTTTTCCTTTTGCGCCTGCCATCGATGTAGCAAGGCCTAGAAGGATCGAGAATACGATAAGCGGTAATAGATTAGATTTAGAAAATAAGTCTAGAAAATCGGGTACGGTGAATGTCTTTACGAGCGTTTCCCCAATTGTTGAACTCTGTGCTTCGGGTGCTGCCGGTAAATTTTTCATGATCTGCGTCATGTCGACACCTTTTAGCGGGTTGTAAATGGTTGTCCCGATAAATGCAATGACACCAGCGATCAAAGCGGTCGAAAAGAAAACCGCAAAAATCGTGCCCATAATTTTGCCAAGTCGCTTCATACCTTGCATGTTCGCAATGGCAGAGGAGACACTTAAAAAGACAAGCGGTACGATGACGACGAACATCAAGTTTAGGAATATTTCACCGATTGGTTTGACAACAGCTGTTTTATCACCAAAAATGAGGCCAGCTGCACCACCAATTATAATTCCTGCGATCAGGAACAAACTGAAAGCATAGTTTTTTAGTATCTTCATATGTAGTAAACCTCCCTTTATCTTTTTATAGAATAGCATTTACAGCGAGGAAAGGGAAGCTTTTTTGGAAAAGTCATAAGAAAAACCTCTGACATTTGTGCGTCAGAGGTTGAAATACTTATTTTGTTTCGGTTTCTGTTGAGTTTGTTGTTTCTTTATCTGTACTTGTTGTTTTATTTTTGTTGTTATAGTTGTATTTCGAAGGATCGGTTTCTTTAAAACCTTCTGGTGTGTAGAAACGAAGTAGATCGCCCTGTAACACTTCATCGGAAAGTTCTAGCTCTTTGGCTACCCCTTCTTTTGTCGCTTTCATAGTAGCGGTTTCTGTTGTGATTTCTTCGCCTGTTTTCTGATTGTAGAACTTGCCACCAATCATGGAATAAGCAGGGGTAATGAAATCACCGTTTCGGAATGGTACAACTTGTTTTGCATCTTTAGAAAGCAGGTCATTACCGAGTTGTACGTAGTTTTTCGTATCGGTACCTAGCAAGTGAAGCAAGGTTGGTAAAATATCAATTTCACCGCCGTACGTATCTTTTACGCCACCTTCCACGCCTGGAACACGGACCATGAATGGCACACGTTGCGCTTGAGCGTTTTGATAAGCGTCGTAATCCGTGCCTAGCACTTTACTCATTGCTTGGGCATGATTATCAGAAATACCATAGTGATCGCCGTACATAACGATGACCGAATTCTCATACAAACCGCTATCTTTCAAGTACTGAACGAAGCTTTTCACGGATTCATCTAAATAACGCGCTGTTTGGAAATAGCTATCCACGGATGAATCGCCAGTATCAGCAGGTGCAATCGTCGCTTCTTCCGGTGTAATTGGATAAGGGAAGTGATTTGTTAGCGTGATGAATTTCGCATAAAATGGTTGTTTCAATGTTTGGATATATTTCTCTGACTCTTGGAAGAACGGCTTATCTTTCAAGCCATAGTTCGAAACGTCTTTTTCGTTCATATCGTAGTAGCTAGCATCAAAGAAATGATTGTAGCCAAACTGTTTGTAAATTTCATCGCGATTCCAGAAACTCTTATAGTTACCATGGAATACAGCGGAATCATATCCTTGCTGACCTAAAATAGCAGGCGCAGATTGGTATGTGTTCTTACCTTTTGTTGAGAAGGCAGAACCTTGTGGAAGTCCGAATAAAGAATTCTCAAGCATCATTTCGGCGTCGGAAGTTTTCCCTTGACCGGTTTGATGGTAGAAATTCGTGAAGCTAAATGTATTTTTGTCCTTAAAGAACGAGTTGATGAATGGTGTTACTTCTTCACCGTGAAGTTTGTAGCCAATTAAGAACTGTTGGAAGCTCTCCAAGTGAATGTAGATCACGTTTTTGCCTTTCGCTTTACCAAAGTATTCTGGGTTTGGCGCGGCATAATTGGATTTCGTATAGTTCAACACTTCATTGACATCACTACTATCAGCGAGCGCTCGTTGCGTTGAGTTCTGCGTGCTTTTCACAGCGTCATATATTTGGAAATTCGTCATACCAAGATATTTCACGATATACGTGCGGTCAAAAGTACGAGTCAAAAGTTCCGGACGATCAATTTCAGCAAGTCCTAAGTTAGCGAAGAACATTGCGACACCAAGCGTCAAGACACCGACTGTTTTACGAGCACGAATGCGCGCTTCTTTGTCAGGTTTCACGACACGGAAGACAAGCAATCCGATCAAGAACACAACATCTAGGAAGTAAAGTGCATCGGTCCAGCTAAGCAGGGCGCCGATACTACCACTTTGTTCACCAAGGCTTGACGCCTCTTTCATATTCGGCAACGTAATGAAATCGCTGAAGAATCGGTAGTAAACCATGTTTCCAAATAAGATAAACGTCATGAGGAAATCAATGACGATAATCCAGATAAACGAGCGTCTACCTTTTGCGAATAGGGCAAGTCCTAAAAAGAACACAGCCGAACTCAGTGGATTAATAAGTAGTAAAAATTGTTGCATGGCATTCTCAATACCAAGATTAAATTCTGTTTGATATGCAATGTATGTCTTCAGCCAAAATAGGATGACGGCTAGAATAAAAAATCCGTAGTTCTTACTCAAGAAATTAAGGACTTTTCCTTTCTGTTCGTTCATATGTTCACCTCTTCTAATACTCTCATTTAGTATTGTTTTTGTCGAAAAAGAATAAAAAAAACTGGGCTCTAAATGCAACAAGCATCACGCTAATTCCAAACCCACGTTAATCTAATAGTAACATAACCTTAACAAAAATGAAACTAAAAAACATGCGTCTTGAGGCTGATATGTTCTAGAAATGGCATAAGAGAGCGAAAATGGGTTAGTGGAGCTTGGTTTGGAGTTGTGCTGGTGATGAGGGGGAATTGTGAAGGGAAGGTGAAGAATGTGTGTATAAAAAAATGCATGGAGTAGTGGTGAGGCAGTGGGGTGTTTCCCTTTTGTTGTGGCTCTTATGAGGCATCCCTTGACGATTTAGAGCCTCAATATGCATGAGAGCGAAGCGAGTATGTAATCCATCAGTGGTTCTTATACGCCGAACTTAGAATGAACGTTGAGCAAATATCGGACCGCCAGTGGGGTTACGGATAGATTTGGAAGTACGCTTTGTTTTTGTTGAAGTTTTGAGATCTAGAGAGTGTGATGTCTTGAATTTAGGAGTTTGTTGATGTTTGCGCCTTCGGATCTAGCTCCAATAGCCAGATCCTCGAAATTTTCGGTACCTCCGAAAAATCCAAGAGAGGGATTTATCTACGCCCCCTAACAAATTTTGTCGGATCTAACGGGCTATTTCCGCCTTTCATTAGATCCAGCTCCAACGGCCAACTCCTCGAAAACTTCACGCCCTCCATAAAAAGCAAGAGCGGCTTTTTACTGCGGCCGTTCCAGTTTTTTTCGGAGCTAGGCGGGCCGTTTCTGCTTTTCGTTGGATCCAGCTCCAACGGCCAACTCCTCGAAATTTTCGGTGCCTCCGAAAAATCCAAGGGAGGGATTTGTCTACGCCCCCTAACAAATTTTGTCGGAGCTAACGGGCCGTTTCCGCTTTTCTTAGTTGCTTTCTACGCTCTTCCTACTATATAATATAGAAACAGCAAGGAGGAGTATATATTGAAGAAAACGATTGCTATTATTATTTTAATTATCGGGCTGGTTCTTGTGCTTTCTCCGTTTATTAAGAGCGGGATTGTGAAGTATTTAAGTGAGCGGGACTCGGTAACGAATTACAGTGCGGAAACAATTGATAAAAATCAGAATAGAGATGCAACTTTTGATTTTGCAAGTGTGGAATTACCATCGATGTCATCGGTTGTGAAAGGTGCAACGGATTATGACAAGGAGGCAGTTGTTGGTTCGATCGCGATTCCAAGCGTAGATCTTAGTTTAATGGTCTTAAAAGGAACGAATACGGCGAACTTACTTGCTGGTGCGACAACGATGCGACCAGATCAGGTCATGGGGAAAGGAAACTACCCGCTTGCTGGGCATCATATGCGTAATGGTTCGATGTTACTTGGACCATTGATGGATGTCAAGGAAGGCGCAAAGGTTTACTTGACGGATTTAACGAATCTTTATACGTATGAAGTGACGAAGACGGAAGTGATTAAAGACACGGAAGTTAGCGTGATTGATGAGACGAAAGAGCCGCAGATTACTTTGATTACGTGTGATGTTGCGACTGAGACGGATCAACGTTTTGTTGCGATTGGAAAGTTAGTTTCGACGGAGAAACTGACGAAGGAGAAAGAGGATAAGTATTTTAAATAAGATTTTTGAAGTGCGCTTGACATGGGATCTTGGATTCTGTGTTGGGCGTGTTTTTTTGTGATGAACTTCTATAAGACTATGTTTCTAAAAAAATGATAAAGAAAGCGCTATTGAAACTAAATATTTCCTAAAGAAGTTCGAAATGTAATTGCTTACTTCGAATGTTCATGATACTTTTAGGATGTGAATTGGAAATTGGGTATATAGTGATAAATTCTAACTACTATCTTAGCCAATACAGTGGATGAAGGCATCTGACTTAAATGGGGTGAAACTTTGAAAAAGCGTTCAATAGTAATAATTGGTATTATTGGGTTTTTGGCCACATTGGTTATCGGTGCCACCATACTCCACTTATATTCTAAAAATCACGCAGAGCAAAAAAATGATGCTTATGTACTAGAGCAGGGTATACCTTTTGATCAAATACGTGATATAAGCTATGTTTGGGATTGGGAGTTTAGTGGTGATTATATCAAACGAATAAAAGTTGATGGTGAAAAAGAAGGGGTCGTGTACCAGTATTTCTATACAGGAAAAGGACAACCCATACTATTTCGTCCCTATTCTAAAGAAGAGGGTACCGAAGTTGAGGTTAAATATCCGTCAAAGGATAATAATTAAGAAATATTGAAGGATAGTACCTATCTGTATGTACACCAATAATTACTTGGCTACTTTTTATGGCAGACTGAGTAGTATAGTTAAAACTAAAAATGTATGGAGGAAACATGAAAAAGAAAATATGTACTGGAATAGCGTTAAGTGTAATTTTAATTTATGTAGGAATTTCTCTCAATCAACCACCAATTCTTAAAGGTAGTAGTGAAAATTGGAGTATAGTTTACAAACCAAGAAAAGGTGATGAAGCAGACACGGAGAAGTATCCATGGAGGGGTGTCATAAAATGGCGGAACATGAACGATGTTAAATTGTTGAAAGTTGAACAGAAGGATGGCAAGGAAGCATATCCATTATTTGATAAAGAAATGCTAGCGGTTGAAACTGGTAACTTTAATGGGAAGAAATTGATAGATAATGAAACATTTTATAATCCGCCTAAAAAAGAGGTTTTGGGTGATAGTACAACGTTTAAAATCACATGGGAAAAAGATGGCACTATGAAATCAGAATTAGTGGACTTATATTGGAAGAAAAGATATTTCGTAAAACCACTGTTCTGAGGTGGAGGATTTAAATCATTAGATAATGGAGAGCTTTATCATGACAAAAAAGAAATATCGTTGGTTAATTGTGATTATTTTTCTAGGCAGTTGGATAACATATTCATTGCTGCAACCAGCTATTGTATATTCAAAAGGTGAATATTGGAAAGTTGTCTATAAACCGAGAGCTGCGGGAGTGACGGATTCAACAGACCATCCTTGGAGTGGTTATATAAAATGGCGCGGACTTACAGAACCGAAAGTTTTACAAGTGGACATGATGATGGATGGCGAATCTGTTAATTTCCTTGAGGAGCACGATTTGAAAAATAAGAAAGCTGGCAATTTTGACGGCCGGACTATCCCTGATCCTATGACATTTTATGATGGTCCAGATATAGACGAGGTTCAAGCAATCAAGATAACTTGGGAGAAGGGTAATAAAATATATGAAGAGGTAGTTAAATTGAAAATGTATAAAAGAAGCTTAATTCCGTTTTTTTGATAGGTTTTGATTGTAATCTAGCATGGAGGTGAAATTTTGAAAAAAGTTCAATAATAATTAGCGTTATTGTTTTTTTATATAAAACGGAGAAAACAAGCAATAACGATACGACTAAAGGTATAGGAATTATTAAAAAATAAGGTGGCGTTAGGTTATGCTAACTGCAAAATTTATACTTCTCATTGCGCCTATTATCTATGTATTCTTTTTGATTCGATGGATTAGGAAGAAAGAGCCGATTGAGAAAATAGTATTTAAATCATGTATGTTTATGTATGCAACAGGTGTCGTAGGCTATACGATGTTTCCAATTATGACAAATAGCATGTTGATTGAAGATACTCGTATTTTAAGAGATGGTGCAACTGGAATTAACATCATACCTTTTGCAACTGTTTGGGATATCTACATTTATAGTGGAGATCTGGATGTTAGTCAGGCTATTTTTCAAGTTGTCGCCAATATTATTATGTTTATACCACTTGGCTGTTTGTACCCACTATGTTCAAAGTATAAAGTTAGCTGGAAAAGGATGTTTTTGTTGGCGCTCACTTTGTCAATGTCTATCGAACTATTGCAATTACTGCAAAATATTCTATATCAAGCTGCTTTCAAATATGTAGATATAGATGATTTGATTTGGAATGTGAGTGGTGGAATGATTGGGTACGCGCTATTTCGAATATGTAAACCGCTTTTTCAAAAGTTGAATGTCTATCATTTTTGATGTATATTGAAGCAGTTATTCGGGATAGATGATTATAAGCGGGCTAAACGATTTGAAATATCAACCGCCAGCCTCAATGCAAAATCAATAAAAGCGGGGAACATGTCATGAAGATGGCGTGTTTTTTTCTGGGCGCAAAATCTATCCTCCGCTTCCATTTTAGTGTATGATAAAAAGGTAAACTAAATCGTGAGAGGACGTGGCGGCATGAAGTTGACTGTATTTGGTCATTGGGGTGGCTATCCGAAAGTGGATGAAGGAACGTCGAGCTATTTATTAGAAGAGGACGGATTTAAATTATTGATTGATGTCGGTGCGAGTGCCGTTTCTATTATGCAAAATTATATTGATCCAAACGCGATTGATGCGGCGATTATTTCGCATTATCATCCAGATCATGTGGCGGATGTTGGGATTTTGCAGCATTATCGTTTGATTGGTGGGATGAACGCGGATGTTCCTGTGTTGCCGATGTATGGGCATGATGAGGATGCGCGTGGTTTTTCTTATCTAACAATGCCAAACGTGTCGGAGGGAATTGCGTATAATCCGAGTGAGGCGCTTCATGTTGGACCATTTACGATCACCTTTTTAAAGACGGTGCATCCGGTCGTTTGTTATGCGATGCGGGTTGAGGCGAATGGGAAAGTCTTTGTGTTCACAGCGGATTCGGCGTACCAAGAGTCCTTTGTTTCTTTCGCAAAGGGTGCCGATTTGTTGATGGCGGATACGAATTTCTTTAAGGATTTGGCTGGAAAAAGTCAGATTCACATGGCGAGCACGGAAGTTGGAAAATTGGCGCATGACGCGGGTGTGAAGACATTGCTATTATCGCATTTACCGCAGTTTGGCGAGCTGGCAAGGCTAAAAGCTGAAGCTGCGTCGGAATTTGACGGACAGATTATTTTAGCTGAAAAGGGCTTAATTATCGAATTTTAAGGAGGAAATAAGGCGTGTATTTTATTGATAATAAGAACGTGAAGGATCCGACAATTAATTTGGCGGTGGAAGAGTTTATTTTAACGGAGCTCAATTTGGATGAGCCGGTATTGCTTTTCTACATTAATCAGCCGTCGATTATTATTGGGCGGAATCAGAATACGATTGAGGAAATTAATACGGAATATGTGGAGAAAAATAATATCAAGGTTGTGCGTCGTTTATCAGGCGGTGGCGCGGTTTATCATGATGAAGGGAACTTGAATTTCAGCTTTATTACGAAGGATGATGGTGATTCATTTCATAACTTCGCGAAATTCACGGAGCCAATTGTGGCAGCGCTAAAGCGTCAAGGTGTGAACGCGGAGTTAAAAGGACGCAATGATTTACTGATCGATGGTTTCAAAGTGTCTGGAAATGCGCAGTTTGCAACGAAGGGTAAGATGTTTTCGCATGGGACGTTGATGCTTGATCTTAATTTGGATGATGTTGTTGCGTCTCTGAAGGTACGCAAGGATAAGATTGAGTCGAAGGGCATCAAATCGGTGCGTAGTCGTGTCGCGAATATTTCAGAATTTATGGAGCAAAAAATGACGACGGAGGAATTTCGCGATTTATTGCTGCTCGATATTTTTGAAGTGAGTGATGTGGCGGATGTGAAGGAATATGTATTGACGGAAGCGGATTGGGAGAAAATTCATGAGATTTCGGCGGCGCGTTACAATAATTGGGACTGGAACTACGGAAAATCGCCGAAATTTAACTTGGAGCGGACGAAACGATTCCCGGTTGGTGGCATCGATGTGCGCCTTGATGTTGTGAAAAGTGTGATTGCGGATATCAAGATTTTTGGCGATTTCTTTGGGGTCGGCGATGTGACGGAGATTGAGGGTAAACTCCGTGGCGTGAATTACCAGCGTCAGGCGATCGAGGAAGCATTGAAAGATGTAGATATGAAACACTATTTTGGCAACATTACGAAAGAAGATTTCTTAGATTTAGTGTATTAATATGGAAGCTAGAGAGTGCGAGCCAAAACGGTTTGTGCTCTTTTTTTGGAAGGCGTGAAAATAGTGTCATTCTGATGATGGTATTATTTTCAAAATGAGCGATAATCTGGTATATTAAAGGTAAGGAAATTTGTTTGACGGTTTCCGATTTTACTTCATAAAGAACGCAGACAGAATGATATCTTGTTTTGAGGATTAGAAAAAACAGATTATTCAAAAAGGGTGTGGTGAAGTGAGCAATAAATTGCAGATCGGGAACATGTCAGAAGCGGATACATATTTATTTAATATGGGAAGTCATTTTCAAAGTTATCAGCTGTTGGGATGTCAATTTGCAGTGGATATGGATGGTAAGGAAGGATTTACATTCCGTGTTTGGGCTCCAAATGCTCGTAGAATTGCGATTGTAGGTGATTTTTGCGATTGGGAAAACGGAATGCGGCTTGAAAAGGTTCAGGAAACAGGGATTTGGGAAGGTTTTTCGGACGTGGCGCAGGCTGGGCAGCATTATAAAGTGTTGGTCGAGGATGCGAACGGGAACGTGAAGTTGAAGATGGATCCGTATGCTCTGGCGTTTGAAACGAGGCCGAAAGATGCAGCGGTTGTGACGAAATTACCGGATTTCAAGTGGACGGATGGGCGCTTTATGGCAAAGCGGAGACGCAAGAATGTGTATAAATCACCGCTGAATATTTATGAGGTGCATGCTGGATCATGGCGGAAACCGAAGGACGGGGATGCTGAGTTTTATAATTTTTCGGAACTGGCGGAAAATTTGATTCCGTACGTGGTGGAGATGGGATTCACGCATATTGAGTTTATGCCGTTGATGGAACACCCGCTGGACGCGTCTTGGGGCTATCAGATCACGGGTTATTATGCGTTGTCGGCGCGTTACGGGAGCTTGGAAGATTTTATGGGCTTTGTGGATGCGTGTCATGCGGCGAATATTGGCGTGATTATGGATTGGGTTCCTGGCCATTTTTGTCGGAATGATAATGCGTTGTCGTATTTTGATGGCACGCCTCAATTTGAATATTGGAAGTCATTTCAGGCGAATAATGTGCGCTGGGGAACGCTTAATTTTGATTTATCTAAGGCCGAGGTGCATAGTTTTTTGATCTCGAATGCGCTGTTTTGGATTGAGATGTGCCATTTGGATGGTTTGCGGGTCGATGCCGTGTCTTCCATGATTTATTTGGATTATGACGATGGATATTGGGAAGCGAACGAGGATGGTGGCAACGAGAATAGGGCGGGAATTGCTTTTGTGCAAAAGTTGAACACGGAGGTTTTTAAACGTTATCCGGATATGCTGATGATTGCGGAGGAGAGTACGGCTTATCCGAATGTAACGATGCCTGTTGACAAAGGTGGACTTGGTTTTAATTATAAGTGGAATATGGGCTGGATGAACGATATTTTGAAGTTTTTCGAGATGGATCCGCTGTTTCGCAAGGACCATTTTAACCTCGTGACGTTTTCGTTTATGTATATGTTTAAGGAAAATTATATTTTGGCGCTTTCGCATGATGAAGTGGTGCATGGCAAGAAGTCGATGATGCATAAAATGCCGGGCGATCGTTATAACCAGTTTGCTGGGTTGCGGACGCTGGAGGCTTTCTTGATGACGCATCCTGGTAAAAAATTGAATTTCATGGGAAATGAGACGGGGCAATTTTTAGAATGGAAGTTTGCAGAGGAATTGGAATGGGCGGATTTGGAGCAGGATTTGAATCATCAGTATCAATTTTTTGTGCGGACGTTGAATGAGCTTTATTTAGAGCACCGGTCGCTGTTTGAGCAGGATCATGAACCTGCGGGGATTTCGATTTTGGATGCGGATAATCGGGATGAATCGATGTTGACGTTTATTCGCCAAGGATTGAAGCCACGCGATTTTTTGATTGTGGTGTGTAATTTTGTACCAGTGGAGAGGCAGCATGTGCGGATCGGCGTGCCGTATGAAGGGGTGTATGCGGAGTTGCTGAATACGGAGTCGCGTGATTTTGGCGGGACGTGGGATGTGGCTCAGCCGGAAATGCGCACGAGTCAAGAGGAGTATAACGGACAACCTCATAGTATAGAAGTCATTCTTCCTGCGATGAGTGTATTGATTTTGAAGCCGAAACGAATAAAAGGATATAAAAAGGGCGGTGAAAGGGATTCGCTGTAAGAGGTGAACCCGGAAAATAATGAAAAATGACATGATTGCAATGATTTTAGCAGGTGGACAAGGTTCAAGGCTCGGTGATTTAACGAAAACAATGGCAAAACCAGCTGTTTCATTTGGTGGGAAATACCGAATTATTGATTTTTCACTAAGTAACTGTTCGAATTCGGGGATTGATACGGTGGGTGTAGTGACGCAGTATCAACCGCTAGAATTAAATGACCATATCGGCGATGGCTCTTATTTTGATCTGGATTATAAGAGTGGCGGCGTGACGATTTTGCAACCGCATCTTAGTTTGGAAGGCGAGAAGTGGTTTAAGGGAACAGCGCACGCGATTCATCAAAATGTGGGCTTTATTGATAGTCATGATCCGGAATATGTGTTGATTTTATCGGGGGATCATATTTACAAAATGGATTATGAGAAAATGCTCGATTATCATAAGGCGAAAAATGCGGCATTGACGGTGGCGGTTATTGAGGTGCCGATGGAAGAGGCGTCGCGGTTCGGGATTATGAATGTCGATAATACCGAGCGGATTATTGAGTTTGATGAGAAACCGGCTGTGCCGAAAAGTAATTTGGCCTCGATGGGAATTTATATTTTTAAATGGAGTTTGTTGAAGCAGTATTTAAAAGAGGCGCAGGCGAAAGATATTGATATGAGCGACTTTGGGAAAAATATTGTGCCAGCTTATTTGAATAATGGCGAGCATATTTTTGCTTACCGGTTTGCGGGATATTGGAAAGATGTGGGAACGATTTCGAGTCTTTGGGAAGCGAACATGGAGTTTATTAATCCGTGCCATGAGCTGAATATTCGGGATCGGGATTGGCGGATTTATTCGAAAAACCCGATTGCACCGCCGCAACATATTACGAAACAGGCGAGTGTTAAAAATGCGCTGATTGTGGATGGCTGCTTTATTAATGGGAAAGTAGCGCATTCGATTTTGTCGCAAAATGTGAAAGTTGGCGAAAATAGTGTGATCGAGGACAGTGTGATTATGCCAAACGCCGTCATTGGAAAAAATGTTATTTTGAAGCGGGCGATTGTCGGGGAAAATGCGATTATTGCGGATAATGTTGAAATTATTGGTGGGGACGAAATTGAAGTTGTTGGTCACCATGACGTGATTGGGGTGTCGGAAGATGAAGGCTAATAAAATATGTGGGATTTTGAATCTATCGGAGAATAAGGAAGGGTTACAGCCGTTAACGAAAAATCGGCCACTTGCGGCAATGCCATTCGCGTGTCGGTATCGGTTGGTTGATTTTCCACTTTCCAACATGACGAATGCTGGTATTAACACGATTGCGATGTTTTTAAATGAGAATAATCGCTCGTTATTTGATCATATTCGTAGTGGTAAGGAATGGGATTTGAACACGATGTATGGCGGATTATTCGTTTTTGATGAGCGCAATGCGGACGATTTTTCGCAGGAGAATTATGATAATAGCTTGAACTTCTTGACGAAATCCGCGACGGAATATGTGGTGATTATGGGTAGCAAGATGATTTGTAATATCGATTTGAAAACGATTTTGCAGCATCATAAGCAGCAGGAAGCGGATATTACGGTGGTTTACAAGAAAATTACGGCGCCGATTGAAGCGGGCGATCATGATGATTTGAGCGTTTTTGAGATGAGTCCAGCAGGGCAAATTTTGACGAATACGGTCGTTGGAAAAGACGAACGGATCGAGGCGGAAAGTTCGCTTAGTCTCGAAATTTATTTGTTGAAACAGGATTTATTGCTGAACTTATTGAAAAATTATCGTGAAACGGGGCGCGATTTTTCGTTGGATGCGGTGATGGAACAAGCGGTGGAACATACGAATGCGAATGGTTTTGAGTATACAGGCTATATGCGCCAAATTTATTCCGTGAATTCGTATTTTGAAGGGAATTTTGATATGCTGGAAGGCTCGAATTTATCGGCTTTATTCCAAGAAAATCAGAAAATCCACACGAAAGCGAAGAATGAGGTGCCTACTTTTTATGCAGAGAACTCGGATATTAAGGATTGCCTGGTTGCCAATGGTTGCTTGCTTCGCGGGACGGCGGAACACTCGCTGATTTTCCGAAATGTGGTATTGGAAGAGGGCGCGGATATTAAAAATTCGATGATCATGCAAGGCGCGAAAGTCGGTGCGGGCGCCAGATTAGATTATGTCATTGCGGATAAAAAGAGCGTGATTGCACCAGGAATTGAGTTGATTGGCACGAGGGAAAACCCAATTGTCGTTAAAAAGGATGAGCATATGGAGTCGAGCAGAAAGGCGGAAATAGGATGAAAGTTTTATTTGCAGCGGCGGAGGTATTTCCGTTCGTGAAGGTCGGCGGACTCGCTGATGTCGCGTATGCTTTACCAAAGGAGCTCGTGAAGCAGGGCGTCGATATCCGCGTAGTTTTACCGTTTCATACGAAGATTGCGGAGGAATATAAGAGCAAGATGGTGGATGTGACGCAATTTACGGTGGATGTCGGATGGCGCAAACAGTTTTGTGGTGTGAAGATGTTGGAGCAGGATGGCGTAACATTTTATTTTATAGATAACATGTATTATTTTGACCGACCGAATGTGTATGGGGATTATGATGATGCGGAGCGTTATGCGTTTTTCTCGATGGCGGTGTGTGAAATGATGGAGAAAATTGATTTTATTCCGGATTGGTTGCATGTCAATGATTGGCATACGGGGATTGTTCCGCTGCTCCTTCAAGATAAGTATCACTGGATTGAGTCGTATCGTGGGATTCGGACGGTACTCACGATTCATAATTTACAATTTCAAGGCATTTATTCGCCGCGTGTGTTGGAGGAATTGCTTGGGATTGGGATGCAGACGTGGCATGAGGATGGGATCAAATACTATGAGAATGTCAATTTTATGAAGGGCGCGATTCAGTTTGCGGACCGGATTACAACGGTGAGTCCGAGTTATGCCAAGGAGATTCAGACGGCACAATACGGTGAGAATTTGGACGGCTTACTTCGTGCGAATGCTTGGAAACTTGTTGGTATTTTGAATGGCATTGACCAAGAGTTGAATGATCCTGAGACCGATCCACTGATTCCAACGCATTTTAGTAAAGACGATTTAGCTGGGAAAGCAGCAAATAAGGCGGCGATGCAAAAACGGTTAGGTTTGCCAGTAAGAGCCGATGTGCCACTGATTATCATGGTTTCTAGGTTGACGCACCAAAAAGGTTGCCAGCTACTTGAAGAAAGTTTAGATCAATTGCTTCAAAAAGACATCCAAATCGCGATTCTGGGCAATGGAGAATCACAATTTGAAGATTCTTTCCGCTTTTTTGAACACGTTTATCCGGAAAAAATGTCGGCGAATATTGCCTTTGATATCGGATTTGCGCAACAACTTTATGCGGCTGGAGATATGTTGTTAATGCCATCTTGGTTTGAACCGTGCGGGATTTCGCAGCTGATCGCGATGCGTTATGGAACGCTCCCAATTGTGCATGAAACGGGCGGCTTGAAAGATACGGTGACGCCTTACAATCAATATACACAAGAAGGTACTGGTTTTAGTTTTGATCATTATAATGCCACAGTTTTCCGAGATATTTTGGAAATGGCAATCGCGGTTTTTTCAGAGCAACCCGTTGTCTGGCAAGGCCTCGTGGAACAAGCGATGGAAAAAGACTTCAGCTGGAAAGTTTCAGCAGAAAAGTACAAGGGTATTTACGAGGAATACTGATGTTTTCAAGATGCAGACCGGTCAAACCTGATGAGGAGGAATCGTATTGAAAATAAGTAAAGAGCAGTTTAAAAAAGAATATAATCGCGCTCTAACGAGTCTTTATGCCTCGGAAGCTCACGATTTAACGCCACTGGAACAGTACATCACGCTCGGAAGTGTTGTAAAAGAGTACACGGCCCAAAATTGGATGCAAACAAAGAAGGAATATCAGCAGGAGCAGGCAAAGCAGGTCTACTATTTTTCAATTGAATTTCTTCCAGGAAAATTATTAAAAAGTAACTTGCTGAATTTAGGTATTCTGGACACCGTTCGAGAAGGATTACAAGAGCTTGGTATTGATTTTGTGAGCCTTGAGGAAATCGAGGCGGACCAGGGATTAGGAAACGGGGGTCTTGGGCGTTTAGCGGCTTGTTTTATGGATTCGATGGCGACGTGTGACGTTCCTGGAAATGGGAATGGTATTCGGTATCGCAATGGTCTATTTAAGCAGAAGTTTGTCAATGGATACCAAGTGGAGTTACCAGATGACTGGTTGAGACATGAGAACGTCTGGGAAACGAGACGTGAAAATAAAGCGGAGATCGTGCGCTTTTTCGGAGATGTGCATTTAGAAGAACAGGAAGATGGTCGGATTATCCCGATTTATTCGCATACGGAAGATATTTGGGCTGTGCCTTACGATACGGCGATGACTGGTTATGAAAATGATACGGTGAATAATTTGCGTCTTTGGTCCGCCGAGATCCCGCCGAGTGAAGAATTGGGGTATTTTTCGGAAGATCGTCGGAAATCGATTCATAGTATTTCAGAGATACTTTATCCAGATGACTCTAATTATGACGGACGTTTGCTGCGCTTGAAGCAGGAGTACTTTTTTGTATCAGCGGGTATTCAGAGCATTATTCGTTATTATCGCAGGCTTGGTATTCCGATGGAGCATTTGGCAGAGCAGGTTTCGATTCATATTAACGATACCCACCCAACGATGTGTATTCCTGAATTGATGCGAATTTTGTTAGATGAAGAAGGCATGAGCTGGGACGCGGCGTGGGCGATTACGATGAAAACTTGCTCGTATACGAATCATACGATCATGGCGGAAGCGCTCGAAAAATGGCCAGAAAGCATGCTGTCGAATTTAGTACCGCGGATTTATCAAATTATTTGTGAGATTAATCGTCGCCATCTGGAGAGTATGACGCCGCTTTACGGTGAAAACTTTACGTACCGAACGGCAGTTATCCAAGATGGTGTGATTCACATGGCGCATTTGGCGATCATTGGTAGTCATAGTATTAACGGTGTTGCGAAGTTGCATACGGAAATTTTAAAAGAGAAGGCGCTGCATGATTTTTATTTGGCGTATCCAGCGCGATTTAATAATAAAACGAATGGTATTACGCACCGCCGATGGTTGTTGCTGAGCAATGAGGGTTTGAGCGAATTGATTAGTGATTACATTGGCACAGAATGGAAGAAGAAGCCGAATGAGCTGTATTTATTGAAGGCTTTTAAAGACGATTCGGTGTTACTTGAGAAATTAGAAGCGGTCAAATTTGCGAATAAGGCCCGTTTGGCAGCGTATGTGAAGGAAACGATGGGAATTGAGATTGATCCTCATGCGGTTTTCGATGTACAGATTAAGCGACTTCACGCATACAAGCGCCAATTGCTAAATGTGCTCCATATTTTATCGCTTTATTTGAGCCTGAAGGAAACGAAAACCGATAATGATATCGTTCCGCGCGTGTTTATTTTTGGGGCAAAAGCGGCGCCAAGTTATTCGTACGCGAAGGAAATTATCAAGCTGATTAATGCTGTGGCTGATTTGGTGAACAATGATGCTTCCATTGATGGCAAAATCAAAGTTGTTTTTGTTGAAAATTATGGCGTGACGCTAGCTGAGAAAATAATTCCAGCGGCAGATGTGAGTGAGCAGATTTCCCTCGTGACAAAAGAAGCATCGGGAACGAGTAATATGAAATTGATGCTAAATGGCGCCATCACGCTTGCGACGCTTGATGGGGCGAATGTGGAGATTCGTGATAAAGTGGGCGATGAGAATATGTTGCTGTTCGGAATGCAGGATCAGGAGTTATATCATTTTTACGATTCGAATTCCTATCATTCCCACGAGATTTACGACCATAATCCGCGGTTGAAACGCTGTTTGGATGCGCTGGTCGATGGTACGATTCCACATATTGAAGCCGAGGGACGCGAAATTTTTGATTCCCTTTTGAAGTATAATGATGAGTATTTTGTTTTGAAAGATTATGATTCGTATGTTCAGGCGCAATCGCGTATTGATGGGTTATACCGCGATCGGAAGAAGTGGAATCAGATGTCGCTGCTAAATATCGCGCACGCGGGAGAATTTTCTTCGGATTATACGATTATGCATTACGCGGATGAAATTTGGAACGTTCATCACAATAAAAACCTGTGACGAGAGGAAGTTTAAACGATGGCAAATGTGGTCCAGTTCGATTCATGGAATGAGTTATATAAACGACCTTTTGGCGCAGTAGATGTGGAGGCGACGGTTGATTTTCGAATTGACGTCGCACTTCCTTACGTTTCAAAAGTGGAACTGAAAATTCATAAAGATGGCATGGAGGAGCAGAGTCTCGAGATGGTGCACACGGAAGATTCGGCGTATACCGTATCTTTCAAGCCGCATGCTGCCACGGGTTTATACTTTTATTACTTCAAAATCCAGCAAAACTTCGATACAGAAGCAAGGACAACCTACTATTTCAATAATCCAGATAAGTATGGCGGGGAAGGCTTTTTTACGGAAAATTATCATGAGTTGTCCACCTACCAACTGACGTGTTTTGAGTATGCAGATAATGCGCCAGATTGGTATCAAAAGGCAGTTTTCTATCATATTTTTGTGGACCGGTTTTTCAATGCGGATGATCATGTCCGCGAGCCGAAACCTGATTCGTTTATTTACGCTAGGAATGAGGACACGCCTTATTATATTAAAAATGATAAAGGCGAGATTGTGCGATGGGAATTTTTCGGTGGTAATTTAGATGGCATCACGCAAAAGCTGACCTATTTGCAGAATCTCGGCATTACTGGGCTTTATTTAAGTCCCATTTTTGAGGCGAAGAGCAATCATAAATACGATACGTCCGACTACAAAAAAATTGATCCGATGTTTGGCGATGAGTCGATTTTGGCGGAACTGATTCAAAAAGCTGGCGATATGGGAATGCGAGTCATTTTGGATGGCGTTTTCAATCATGTTGGTGAAGATAGCGTTTATTTCAATCGAAATGGCCATTTCACATCGGTGGGCGCGTATCAGAGCAAGGATTCGCCATACTATTCTTGGTTCACATTTCATGATTTTCCCGATCAATATGATACGTGGTGGGGTGTTAGCAATTTGCCAGTGGTGAACAAGCAGGACGCCGATTTCAAGCGGTTGATCTATGCAGGAGACGATAGCGTGATCGATCATTGGACGTCGCGCGGAATTTCCGGTTGGCGCCTAGACGTGGCCGACGAGCTTCCAGATGAATTCATCGCGGGGATTCGCAAAAAGTTAATGAAGTATCCAGATCGCGTGTTAATTGGTGAGGTTTGGGAAGATGCTTCGAACAAAATTGCGTACAATAAACGGCGCCATTACTTGGAGGGTGGCATGTTACAAGGCGTGATGAACTATCCTTTCCGGCATATTATCATCGATGTTATAAATGGCGATATGACGGCGAAACAAGCGGCGCAAAGAACGATGGCCATCAAGGAAAATTATCCTGCCGCGGCATTGGCGGCGAATTTGAATAATATTGGGACACACGATACCGAGCGAATTTTTACAATGTTATCTGAGGATAAAGCGAAGTTACGTTTGGCGATTCACCTGTTGATGGTCTTACCAGGCGTGCCCTGCGTATATTACGGGGATGAGGCGGGACTAACGGGTGGCGCTGATCCAGACAATCGCAAATTTTATCCATGGGGACGAGAAGATGCTGAAATCAGCGACTTTTATCACGCGGCGATTCAGTTGCGAAATACAAATGAGGCATTGCAAAAAGGCGAATATCACCCGTTTTCCCTTGGAACTCTGTTTGGCGTGATTCGCTACATTGATCAAGATAATTGGCGTGTGTTCGTGATGAATCCGACTGGGGAAGAGCAAAAAGTGAACCTCTCGGACATCTATCCAGAACGAGCAGAATGGCAACCAATTTTGGAGTCCGCAAATATTAACGAAAGCACGATAGGACCATACGAATTTTTCTTTGTATAAAAATAGAAGCAGTAGCCTTTATCTCGAAAAAAGGCTACTGCTTTTATGCGATATAGAGTCGATACTAATTCATCGTGTCCTTCTTTTTTGTATTCATCCAACGCTCCAAACGCTTGCCAACATACCACAAAACGACCACAAGCATGATCAGAATAAGTAATTTCACAGGATGCTGAATAATATCACGCAAATCATAACCGATATAGCTAATCGCAAAAACCTTGATCACTTTCGCGCCAATCAACGCCAGCAAAAATTGATAAAAGCGAATTTCAGATAAGCCGGCAACAACATTGACCGCAGATGAAGGCGTAAAAGGCATCACCAACAAAATGAAAATCGGACCAAAACCGTGTTCATCGATCCAATCCATCACTTTGCGCACATGTTTATGGTTCGTAATAAACCGCAAAAACCGCGTCTGCCCAAATTTCCGAATGATCCAAAAAACGCATAAACTCCCAAGTATCGCAGCAACACACGAAATCGTGAAGCCCCAGAAGAATCCGTATGCACTCACGTTGACAATCACAAACAAAGAAAACGGTAGGAACGGCAGAAATGCCTCAATAAACGGTAAGAAAAAAGCGAGTAGCGGTCCAAACGCACGATAAGACTGCATCCACTGCATTATATTATCATATGAGAAAAATTCTTTCACCGAATTATACATATCCATCATAGTTATCCCACCCAATCCGACAGTTTCTATTATTTTCTCATAATACCCTTTAAAATGCAGTTTTAAGCGAGCAGGCAGAAATAAAGCCATATTATTCGCGACGACCGATCATTCGCAAAATAATATGGCTTTACACTTTTTAATTCGCTTTTTGTTCCATAAATGTAGGATAATGTAGCGTTTCACTGTTCGCGCGTTTAGGATCAAAACCATAACTTTCAGCCACAATATACAGTGGACGATCCTTTACTTCATCGTAGATACGGCCGATATACTCGCCGATCATTCCTAGAATAACAAGAACAAAACCGCTAAATAACAATTGAATAATAATCATCGAAGACCAACCATTCACTGTCGTATCCGTAAATAACGTTTGGAAAAGGACAATCAACATATAGACAAAACCAGCGCCAGATAGAGCGGCACCAGCATAACTCGCTAATTTTAAAGGCTGATAGGAGAAAGACGTAATCCCATCAATCGAGAGTTTTAACATCTTTTTAAGCGGATATTTTGTTTCTCCAGCGGCTCGTTCCTCACGTTCGTATAGCAATGCCGTCTGCTTAAATCCGAGCCAACTCACCAAACCACGAACAAACGGATTTTTCTCGTTTAACTTTTTGAGTTCTGTATACACCTTCTTATCCATGAGGCGGAAATCCCCAGTATCAACGGGAATTTCCACATCAGTTAGTTTATGCAACGTCCGATAGAATATTTTCGCACTCCATTTTTTGAAAAAGGTTTCGCCATTACGTTTCATTCGCTGAGCGTAAACGACATCATAGCCTTCTTGCCATTTTTGAATCATCTCCGGAATCAGCTCTGGGGGATCTTGTAAATCAGCATCGATAATAATAACCGCATCGCCACTTGCATAATCCGTCCCAGCTGTTATCGCGATTTGATGCCCAAAGTTCCTAGAAAAATGAAGACATTTCACGTGAGGATCTGCGAAACTAAAGGCTTGAACGAGCGATAATGTCTTGTCTTTACTCCCATCATTCACGAAGAGGAGTTCGTAATCCATCGCTAGCTGTTCCATCACGTGCGTCATGCGTTCATACGTCTGCTCGATGACAGCTTCTTCATTATAAAGTGGGATGACCACCGAGATTTTCTTTGCCATAGCACTCAATCCTCTCCAGTTAGTTTGTAAAGTGTGCCGCCAGATTGACCACCAGCACCGCCTTGCATGCCGCCACCACCTTGCATATTTTCACTCGTCGTTGCGCTTGTTGTAGCATCGGCTGTTGAAGTTGTTTCACTGCTCCATTCCGAGCTGTCCACTTCCGTACCATTTTTCTTAATCCAAGTTACGACATCAGAACTGCTACCTTTATTGTTCGATGGTAAATAGAAGTATTTAATTTTGCCATCCTTAATCATCTGTTTCAATTCTTTCACGGTCAAAATTGGATCGGTACCATTGAAACCACCGAGCGCCATCACGGACTCACCAGTTTTTATAATATAAGGTGCCGCCGTCGAAGCATCCGTTGTGCCAAATAAGAATTCTGTTCCGCTGCTATTCTTTTCGAGGTAAGCAATCAATTTTTCATTGACCGTCGCATCTGCAAAACCACCGCCGCTACTTGTTTTTAGCTGTGGTCCAGATTCAGGAAGCGCGCTGTTTCCGCCATAAATCATCGGTGTTAATGCCCAATACGTTGGTGCGAGGAGTAGGGCGATCAATGAGGCAATCGCGATCCACGAAGTAAATGAAGGCTGTTTGCGCTTAATCACGAATAGGATAGTTCCAAGACCAAGACCAATGATTCCGACAACGCCCATCCAAAGCATCGAATACTGTGCGATAAAGAACATTTGTAAAGCGGTCGTTGCTATGACTGCGGTTGGCAATAAGTAGCCCGGTACGCCTTTATTTTTGCGGAAGAGATGCAGTAAAGCCATAAATCCAGCACCAGTTAACGCTGCAATTGCAGGGGCTAACATGATTAAATAGTAGTGATGGAAGAAGTTGGCAATGCTGAAGAAACCTGCGACTGGAATGAGCCACGCTGCCCAGAAAGCCATTTCTTTTTGTGCAGTATTCCATTGGAAGAAGCGACGTTTACGACTCCAATTAGCGATAAAGATAGCCGCCATACCGAAGAGCGCCATTGGTAATAACCAACTGATTTGATCGCCAAGAGCTGTTTGGAAAAGACGCAATGGCCCAGCTGTACCGGTACCAAACA
Organism: Listeria weihenstephanensis; assembly: GCF_003534205.1. Lineage (NCBI taxonomy): Bacteria > Bacillati > Bacillota > Bacilli > Caryophanales > Listeriaceae > Paenilisteria > Paenilisteria weihenstephanensis. The sequence goes on from NZ_CP011102.1 coordinate 1,276,666, forward strand.
TACCAGTTCCGCCTGTCATTTTAGAGCCGCCACCTTGAGGCCCACCACCATTTTGTCCACCAGGTCCACCGCCACCATTACCACTTGGAGGCGTACCACCCATTCCGCCACCGTCGCTACTGGAAGAACCACTAGGAGGTGTTGGAGGCTGACCAGAGTTGGATTGCCCATTTTGAGAAGACTCCGTACTTGTATCAGGAGCAATATTATTATTGTTAGAGCTAGAAGGCATGCCATCACCTTGTCCTGCGCCACCAGAATTCGTTCCCGTTTCCTGACCTAACAATCGTTCCATCCCGTTATAACCAAATGCCAATTCCAATACCGAGTTCGTTTGACTACTACCAACGTAAGGCCTAGAGTCCGCAGATGTACTATCTACAACGACAGCCCATGAAACCGAAACACCAAGCATCATTACAAGCGCGATAACGAGATGTAACATTTTTTTCTTCCAATTTAATTTTGCTGCGATTAAGTAGAATAATAAAAATGCTGGGACAACCATGTAAGCTTGGAGCATTTTCACATTAAATCCGACACCAATCAGAACGAATGCCAATAATAAAAAGCCAATCTTACCTTTACGTACGGCTTTAAACAACGCCCAAGCGCCGAGCAGTAATACAAAAACAAGAATGCTATCCACATTGTTCGTCCGACTAACCGCTACTGCAATCGGAGTTGTTGCCATCACAAGCGCTGCAATCCGGCCTGCCCACTTACCAAATGTCGGTTTTACCAAGAAATAAAGTAATAATACAGATCCAACACCTGCGAGTGCTTGCGGTAAAATAACACTCCAACCATGAATCCCAAAAATAAGTGCACTAATCGTTTGTAACCAGAGCGCGACAGGAGGTTTATCCACCGTTACAAACCCCGAAGGATCAAGCGCCCCGTAAAAGAAATTCGACCAATTTTCCGTCATACTCGTAACTGCCGCCGTATAATATGGGTTTACCGTATCATCATTCCAGACACCCCAAAAATTTAGAAACGCAGCGAGCACTGCAATACCAATTAAATACCAATCCAATCGTCGTTGTTTCACCATTTCCATCACTTCCTTCTTTTGCTGATAATCTCAGTGTATATGGCAAATGTGAAAAAAGAATGAACAGAGTGGGAAATTAGTTTTAAATGTGGGAATGAGGTGTTTAATTTGGGTTTGGGAGTGAAATCAGATTATAAGCAATTGGAAAAAGATGCGTAAGTGATTTTATTTCTTCATATAGCAATGGTATAATTAAGGCGATGTATGAGAATATGCTCCAAAAATTGCATGAAAAAACTAACCAGAAAGGGTGCAACTAATGTCAAAGAAAATCCAATTACCAAGCGGACGTTTATCTGAGCACGCAAAAGAAATAGGTGGCAGCGCCAATGATATTTCATTTAACCTACAACCGACAATGTCCTATTCCACGAGTTCCGCGCGCCAACTCGTACAAAGCAGTATGGATGTCGCACACATGCTAAAAACGATGCCAGAAGCCTTTAACAAAGATGTACAGAACTTAAAAAATGTCGAACAGGCATTTGTCGCCTCTGAGAAAGAAATGGCGGATATGTGGAGTAAAGCGCTCCATTTAGACAAATAACAGGACATGAGGAGTGAACAGAAGGGATGAAACAACAGGAGGAAGCAGTGAGAAAGAGTTTAGAGAAAAAACGGGAATTAGAAGAAGCAGAGCGGGAGTTTCGGCAATTAAAACGCCAACAAGAGAATTTACTCACACAGGTTGGAAATGCGTGGCGGGGAAACCACTCAGAGAACAAATTAGGTGCGATAGCGGTAGATTTGTCGCAGGAACAACGAATGACGCAAAAACGCCTCTACAACTTAGATGATCAATTACAAGCAGAACATAAACAAGCAAAAGCCGATGTCGAACGAGCGAAAGAGGCGAAAGCGGATGCCACGCATTGATATTGGCGAAGTACGTTATTTTGTAGAACAATTTTTACGAGAGTCGCAACAACTGAAAGAAGCATTGACGAATTATCGAAAAGCAGTCGCGAAGATTATAGCGGATGATGAGATCAAGGGTGAAATCGCGGACAGCGCGAAGAAGTACTACCAAACGGTGCATTATCCGATTGTGGACACCACCAAGGCATGTATGACAGATGCCGAAGAGATTCTTAAAAAGTATACGACAGATTTTCATAATCAAGTTGACCCATCCATGAATGCACGAATTGATTCCGATGAATTACAGGCACTTCAAGGCGAGATAAGGAAGTGTCAAAATCGATACGAAGACTTGCTAGTCAAAATGAAATCGATGGCGGGTGGTTCCTCACTAGGGCAACAAATTGGGATGCAATTAGGAATGCAAACAGCAATGGGGCAATTACAGCAGGAAATGCAAATTATTGAACGTTATTTAGAATTTGATTCAAGCCATCAAAATGTGATGTATGATGTTGCGGCAAAGCTACACCAAGTGAAACAAGGACTAACGGAGATTCAGAGTAGTAAAGCATTCAACACAGTGAGTCACACCTTTAATACCAAAAACATGAGTATGGGTTGGCTAGAAGGTTTGGTACCTGAGAAGAAGACAAAGCAGTATAACTTCGATGACTATACGAAAACGTTAGAGGGTAACTATTGGGTTCTGAGTAAAAATGGCATCACCGACCAAGAAAGCGCCAAAGCAACGATTGCTTATAACGATTCTTTAAAAGATGGTACAATCAAAATAGAGAATGAAGAATCAGGCGACTTTATGACCGATTATATGATTGGTGCTGTAAAGGGCATCAATATACTGAATCCAGATCAACCACTTACCAAAATGCAAAGTTTCTCCATTATTTCAGCGGTTATACTAGGCGGTATAACAATGAAAAGTAGGGGTATCAAAATACCCAAGAAGAGCTTTGATACAATCTATACAGATGTAAATATGAAGGAAGTATTCAAGTATACAAAAGGTTATAATGTAAAACCTAAATACAGTAGTTTTGATGCTAGGATAAAGAAAACCCCATTAAATTACGGGGAATGGAAAGGATCACGTGGAAACTCCATATTTATATCTAACAAACCAGAAGTGAAGCCGTTTCTGGATGAGACAAAACTTGCTGGGGTAAAATATAAAGGGGCAATGCCTGATTTTTCACCGTTCTCTAAAGGGGAAATTAAATTAGCGAACATGACAAATGATAGAAAGAAAAATTTTGCTGCGGCTGATGAACTGCTTGCGGAGGAATGGTCTAAAGGAAAAGAAAAGTGGACAGCTAATGATGTTGCAGACTGGCGAGAAGACAATAAATATACTTGGCATGAGTTAAATGATTTAGAAACAATCCAGTTAGTGCCTAGTAAAATAAATGGGGTTTATAAACATCTTGGTGGCGTAGGGGAATATAATATTAACTTAAGATCAAAGGAGTAGATTTGAATGAAAAAAATAAATGATGATTTATTTGGCAAAATAGAATTCGACATGTACTGGAGTGGAAAAACTTCAATTACAATGTTTGGAAGAAAATATGAAGTTGTTTTAAGTATTGATGGGGAAGAAGATGCTAATTTTTCACCTATTCAACGTGATGCATATACAAATTTCATAACAAATATGGATGAAATTATGGCTACTGTAGAACTAAGCATTTTAGAATACTATGAAGAGAATGTTGAGGAATATAGAGATATGGCAGGTGAAGCTGAGGCAGATAGAACTGCTCCTGAGATTAGCACCATTGAGGAATTAGGTAATCTAGTAATTCCTACACAATTAATCGTTAGACGTGTTAGGAAGAACGGTGTGAGAAGAATAGGCTTAGTTTGTGATTGTACTTGGGATATAGATAATGGTGTGGGCGTTCGAATTGAAGATGAAAAAGTAGAAGAAGTAGATTATCAAGACATCGTACTATAGAATGATAGCAGGTTCTTATGTTTCTCTGTGGTTTGGGAATTTTGAAGAAAACAATTTTAACGTGTATTTTGAAATAAAATATACAGAAGATGGAGACAGCGCCCCCTCCCTCTTCGAAAAAGATTTTGCGTTAGGTTATTACGACCGAGATTTAGTTGAGAAGTTTTGGTCTGACGATAATTCTGAGGATATAGAGATTCTTCTCGAGGATTTTTCTTATGATAATCAACTAATAGATCATTTTAGAAGTGTTACTATTGACGAACCTTATAATACAGTCATGCTGATATATGATTATAAATATGAGGGGAAAACGAAAATAAGTGATTATAAAAGTAACAAGATAAGATTTATAGGAACAGTCACATATGTTCAGGAATAAAACAAAACAATAAAGAACTAAATATGGAGAGACTAAGTGATGACATACAACTTTATTAATGAAGATGAGAAGAATGAGTTTTTCCCTCTGAATGAAGATGAAATTGTAAAAGTTGAATCAGAATTAAATATAACATTGTCAAAATCGTTAAGAGATTTTGACAATGAAATAGGGTACGGGTTTCTAAAAAGCTCAGAGTATAACATGAATAGATTAATGGACCCAGAGTCAGTGAGAGATTTTCGTTTAAGAGTGAATGATTATGAATATTTTCCAGACATTGAAATCTTTGATGAATATGAAGAAAATAAGCTTATATTTTTTGAAGTAAGTGAGACAGCACTTATGTCGATTGGAACAACAGCGGATGACAATCGGATTTACTATTATGATGTGTCAATTGCCGACTCCTTGGTTGATTTTTTAGTTAAAATGATGGAAGACGACAAATATTATTTGGAATTGTTTCAGTAAGTATAAAAAATGAGTAATTCATCTGTAAGCCAAAATATGTTTATTTGCAGGAGTGAAAAAATGCGATTTGATTTTGTTAGGGATAATATAGAAAACATTTTTTATTCGCTGGGTCTAGAAGATATGGAACAGGTTGAAAAAGAATTAAACTTAACTTTTCCAATTGAATTAAAACAATTTTATCTAGAAATAGGATATGGCTTCTTTAAAGGGTCAGAATATCAAATAAATAGATTAATGGACCCTGAGTCGATAAGAGATTTTAGACTACGAGTGGATGATTATGAATTTTATCCTGATATAGAGATATTCGATGAAGTTGAGAAAGATAAGCTAGTCTTCTTTGAGGGAGATGAAAGTACAACAATTTTAATTGGACTAGGTAATAGTGAAAGAAGCCCTATTTATTTGTTTGACACACTAATTGCTAATTCGTTAAAAGAGTTTTTAGAGAAAATAATGGTAGATGATTTGTATTATATAAAATGATGAAATATATATTTTTAACCACTAATCAAGAAAATAAATTCTATCCGGTAACTACTGAATCGATAGAAAAAGCACAGGAAGATTTGGGAGTTTTGTTTCCAAAAGAGCTTGTGGATTGTTATAGAAATCTAGGTTATGGTTTTATCAAGGGTTCGAGACAGAACGTCAATCGATTGATGGACCCGCTATCTGTTCGGGATTTTCGACTTAAGCAAAATGATTTTGAATTTTTCCCTGATTATAGAAGTATATGATGATTTAGAGGATGAATTAATTTTCTTTGAGGCAAATGAAACAGCCATGCTATCTATAAAGTTGACGGATAGTGAATTAAGTCCCATTTATTATGATGAATTTAAAATAGCTGATTCTTTAACCGAATTTCTTCAAAAGATAGCAGTGAATGATACGTATTACATGGATTTAGTCGACTGATTGCTTAATTGCTATACCATTGGAGGAACTCGATAATGAAGTATGCATTCTTAATCAATAATGACAAAAACAGTTTCTATCCGTTGAAAACAGGAATGATTGAGGAGGCGCAATCTGATTTAGATGTATCTTTTTCACAAGAACTTATTGAATTTTATAATGAAGTAGGCTGTGGTTTTATCAAAAGTTCTAAAGGCAATATAAATCGATTCATGGACCCGATTTCAGTTAGAGATTTCCGTAAAAAAGAATATGATTATGAATTTTTCCCTGATATTGATCTATATGATGACTTAGAAGATGAACTTATCTTTTTTGAAGTGGATGAAACGGTTTTGATGTCTATCAAAGTGACAGGAAATGATACAAGCCCTGTATACTATAATGAAATTAAAATTGCAGACTCTCTATATGAATTTCTACAATGCATGTCGAAGGATGATAATTATTATTTAGCATTGATAAAGTAAAGCTAGGCATACAGGATAAACTGTATTAGTAATGATTTTTTAAGCTCGTTATTAATACAGTTTTTATTCTGTGAAATATATCATGGGAAATAAGGAGTACTAGAAATGTTAGTAAACCTCTTAAGACAGATTGCTGAGGAACAAAAATCTTTTGATGAAGAACCTGAGGCACCTGCAACAGAAACTGAAATTTTGGAGTTAAAAAGACGAACTAACGATGATAAAATTAGTGATGTTTGGTTTCCTGATTATGCGGATTTCCTTAAAATAAGAAACGGTCTGGATTATGATGGACTTGTTATCTATAATGCCAATATGACTGATACTAATAATGGATTCATTGCTGCAAACGAGATATGGAATGAGAACGACTGGGAAGATAATTACGTATTTTTGGGGGATTCCAATATTTCTTGGTATTGTTATAGTATTACGAAAAACATTTTCTTAGAACTTGATAAACCAAGTGGAGATATCATTAATCAATTTAGTTCATTGAATGAACTTTTAGAAGCAGCTATTAGAAATATTTTATGCAATATAGGTTGAATTAATAATTTAGATCGAAACATTGAACTTGTTAAAAATTTACCTCTAGAGCAGTATGACAAATATAATGAGATTAAGTGCAGGTGACGTGGCAATCTTTTTGAGACTAGCTTGTTAGAGTTTTTTTGAACAGCAGGATATAACAAAAGCCGTATCAGGTGCGATTTAAAAATCAATACCTAATACGGCTTTTTCTGTATTTATTTTTAAATCTGAGAACTCACTAGCTATTTCTTCTCTACAATCTCAACGTGTTCTACAAAGTGAGTTTGATTGCTTAATTATTATATCGTAGGAGGAACTCGATAATCGAGCGTGCATTATCCTGAAAAAAGAAGCATTCGATTTAGTTCGTTGATGAGATAATGGGAGATTTTTAAGAAGAATAAATACGAACTGCGGAGATTATAGAAGAAAGTTTGAAAAGGACAACAAATTATTCAAAAAAATTTCAAAAAACTCTTGCCAAACAGGCCTAGTAGTGATAATATATTAAATGTTGCTACAACATATTGATCTGAACTATGCGGGTGTAGTTTAGTGGTAAAACTACAGCCTTCCAAGCTGTTGTCGTGAGTTCGATTCTCATCACCCGCTCTTAAATTGTTATCAACGCAGTGTTTCGACCTTTATAAGCGAAGCATTGCGTTTTATTTTTGTGTAGAGGATATGCGATGTAAATCGGCGACAAGCGTTCGCAATGAAAAGTATGGGCGGACTTCCGGTTCTGCTACGCAATGCTTGCTACGCTTAACTTCTTACATGGTCGGGGAAACTACTCCCTCCCTGTTTTCAGTCATCACGTACACTAGTACGCTCCGCTTCCGGCTTCCACCCATACTTTCCATTTCAAACGCTTTCGCTCGATTTGTTTAAAGCAGGATGTAGGTCTTACCCAAAACAACAAAAGAGCAAAAAAAACATTAAGATACTAAGAACTGAGGTGCGAACCTTGCAAAATATTGATATGAACGAGTTAAAACAAGAAATTATCCGCTATGCGCGTGAAATAGATATTCAAGAAATAGGATTTGCTTCGGCTGATCCTTTTTTGGAATTAAAAACGAGGTTGGAAGTAGCTGCGAAAGAGGATGTTTTAACGGGATTTGAACATCCGAATATCGATGAGCGTGTTTATCCAGAGCTTATTTTTAAGGAGCCGCGTTCGATTATTGCGATTGCGCTTGCTTATCCTTCTAAGATGAAGAATGAGCCGGTGAGTCGGAAGGAAGCGCGCCGGGGCCTTTTTTCTCGAGCTTCGTGGGGGACGGATTACCATACGGTGCTTCGTGAAAAACTGGATTTGCTTGAGGCTTTTATTCGAGAGCGGGTTCCTGAGGCGCGTTTTAAATCGATGGTGGATACGGGTGAATTTTCTGATGTGGCGGTCGCTGAACGGGCTGGAATTGGGTGGCGTGGTAAGAATACGTTGCTGATTTCGCCGGAGTTTGGTTCGTTTACTTATTTGGGCGAGACGTTGACGAATCTTCCTATTGCGCCGGATAAGCCGATGGGGGATTTGTGTGGTGATTGTAATAAGTGCGTGGAAGCCTGTCCGACAGGGAGTTTGCTCGGTGAAGGGAAGATGAATCCGAAAATTTGTTTGAGTTATTTGAGCCAGACGAAAGGCTTTTTGGATGAAAAATATCGTGATGTGTTGCATAATCGGTTATACGGCTGTGATACGTGCCAGGTGGTTTGTCCCTATAATCGGGGGCATGATTTCCATTTTCACGAAGCGATGGAGCCTGATCCTGAATTGGTGAAGCCAGAGTTAAAACCCCTGCTGTCGATCTCGAATAAGGAATTCAAGGAAAAATTTGGACCAATGGCGGGTTCTTGGCGTGGAAAGAAGCCGATTCAGCGTAATGCGATTATTGTGTTGGCGCGTTATAAGGATAAAACGGCGGTGCCAGAATTGATTCGGTGCATGACGGAAGATCCGCGTCCTGTGATTCGGGGAACGGCGGCTTGGGCGCTTGGCAAAATTGGCGGTGCAGACGCAGAACAGGCGTTACTAGAAGTGCAAGAGGACGATGTAGAAGTGCTGGCAGAAATTACGCGAGCAAAGAATTTAATAGGAGTAAGGTGACGAAATTGGCAAATCATGTAGTACTTTATCAACCGGAAATTCCGGCAAATACGGGAAATATTTCAAGAACATGTGCGGGGACGGATACATACTTGCATCTGATTCGACCGCTTGGTTTTTCGACGGATGACAAGATGTTAAAGCGGGCTGGTCTTGATTATTGGGATCATGTGAAACTGAAATACTATGATTCGATCGAGGAATTCTTTGAAGTCAACGCTGGCGGCGAATTTTATTTTATAACGAAATTTGGACGGCATGTATATAGTGATGTGAATTATCAAGATACGAATAAGGATTATTTCTTTATTTTTGGGAAGGAAACAACAGGATTGCCGGACGCGATTCTTGAAGCGCATGAGGATACGTGTTTGCGAATCCCAATGACAGATCATATTCGTTCGCTCAACTTGTCGAATACGGCGGCGATTTTGATTTATGAATGTTTGCGTCAACAACAATTCGGTGCGCTTGATCAAATGCCGCATTATGATCGTAAAATTTTTAAAGACTAGGGGATGGATTGTGTGAATGAAACGATTGAGGGGATTTTGAGTCATTATTCTGTACGTGATTTCAAAGATGAGGCATTGACGGAGGCGGAGATTGCACTTCTCGTTAAAAGTGCGCAGGCGGCCTCTACGTCGAGTTTTGTGCAGGCATACTCGATTATCGGTGTTTCGGATAAAGCGTTGCGTGAGGCGATCTCTGAGGTAGCTGGGAAGCAGCCTTATATCGTGAAGACGGGGCAGTTTTTTGTTTTTGTTGCAGATTTATCACGCCATCATCAAATTGGCGAAGCGCGCGGTGCTGAAACAGATTCATTAACCTCAATGGAACGCTTTCTTGTGGCTACGGTAGACGCGACTTTAGCCGCGCAAAATATGGCGATTGCAGCAGAATCAATGGGACTTGGCATTTGCTATATTGGCGGCATTCGTAATGATCTCGCGCGAGTTTCTGACTTGTTGCAGATTCCAGATTACGCAACACCACTATTCGGCCTAACAATCGGTCATCCAACAACAAGCTCTGAGCCTAAACCACGACTTGCTTCGGAGCTTGTTTATCATGAAAACCACTATCAACCAAAAGGCATCCAAGATTTCAACGAGTATGACGATACTATTCGTGATTACTATGCAGCAAGAACGGGTGGAAAACGCGTGGAAGGCTGGACGGATCAAATCGAACGTAGCTTAAAATATGCGACACGACTTGATCTAAAAGAATTTTTAGCGAGTAAAAACTTAGGCAAAAAATAAGATAGCTAATAAATTCTCTGCTTTTATGGCGGAGTTTACATTTTAAATCGTAATGATTCCGTTTTGAGATATTTTGTGTTATGCTAAATTGGCTTTGAAAAATGAAGAGGAGAAGAGGGATTCGAGTGATAATTTTTGATTGTATTATCCTTGGGGCAGGGCCAGCTGGACTTAGCGCGAGTTTGAATTTAGGCAGAATGAGGAGAAACGTTGCGATTTTTGATAATGGTACGAATCGTAATAGAGTCACGCATGAATCGCATGGCTTTATCACGCGAGATGGGACGACGCCAGCCGAATTCCGAAATATCGGGTTGAATGAGCTGACAAAATATCCATCGGTGACTTATTTCAATAGGACAATAACGGAGGTTTCGAGGGATGAACAGGCAGGGATCTTTGTTATAGAAACGGCTGAAAACGAGAAGTATACTGCAGAAAAAATCGTTATGGCGACCGGAATACAAGAGGAATTTCCAATCGAAGCCGTTAGAAATTTTTATGGGAGAAGTATTTTTAGTTGCCCGTATTGTGATGGGTGGGAGTTGCGAGATAAGCCGTTGTTTGTGATCGCGAATAAAGAGGAGCAAGTGCTACATATGGCGAAATTGCTCTATAGTATATCTCGGGATCTGTATATTGTAACGAATGGGACGCAACTATCAGCCGATTGCATTCGCGAACTTGAGAAGCACGATATGCGATATAATATGGAACCTGTGCAAGCGCTCCATGGCGATAATGGGAATTTAGAAGCTATCGAATTCAGAACAGGCGAAAAAGTAACGCGATCATTTGGCTTCGTCGTTCCATCTTTCCATCGAGCCAATCCTTTTGCCGAAAAACTTGGATGCAACATTGCAGAGACTGGCTCAGTTATAACGGACGGAATGGGGAGAACGAGTCAATCCGGTATTTATATTGCTGGCGAAACGCAAAAAGCCGGGCCATCGTCACTACTAATTGCTGCGGCAGAAGGAAATATTGTTGCAGGATCTGTCAACATGGATATCGCAACAGAAAAATTTTAAGCACAAAAAGAGGATTCAAACCTGAATCCTCTTTTCTCGTTATATCGAATAACGCTCCCGAATAGCTCGTAAAAGCCCTTCACAACCAGCGCTCACAAGACGTTCTGTTTCATCGAAGTTTCCAGTGTAGTAAGGATCAGGAACTTCCTGCTGTTTTTCATCCGGCGCAAAATCCATCAGTTTTTTCAAGATAACATCACTTTCCAGTGGTTTCAATGCTTCCAGATCTTTCATATTAGAGCCATCCATCCCGATCACATAATCGAAATCGGCGAAATCATCCTGATCAATAAGACGCGCCCGCATTTGCGTATGGTCAATCCCGTGCTTCGTCAAAACCTGCTGCGTACCGCGATGTGGCGGATTCCCTAAATTCCAATTTCCCGTAGCCGCAGAATCAATTCGAATTTGATCCGTTAAACCAGCTGCATCCACCTTCGCGCGAAACATTCCTTCCGCCATCGGAGACCGGCATATATTCCCCAAACATACAAATAATACACGAACTACCATCTAATCTTCCCACTCCTTCCGCAATTCCGCCACCTTTTCAGGCCAGAAATGCTGTGATTCAAGCCATTCTAACATGGATACAACACGCTTCGCATCTAATTTTCTTCTGAAATAATAAATCTGATTCTCAAGTAAGGTCACGCCAATTTGCTGATATGGCGATTCTTCCGAATGAAGCAAGGCCTCAATCTGCATAAAATACCAATCTTTCTCCTCACGATCCTCCAACAACTGCAAAATTTCCAGCGTTTTCGCCACATTCGCCATCGCCAACATCTGTTCCAATTTTTCAAGTGGATAGTTCGGCGCTGCATCTACATCAAAAGGAGAAAAATAGAGCCTAGCGATAAACTGATCGAAATTTTCCGCCACAACTAGCGTCTGTAGTGTCTCAAAATCTACATAAATCACGCAAGGCTCGGCCATCTGATAATCAAGTCCGATATAGCGGTGTCCGTCTTGATGAAAATAAACTTGCGTACCAGGCAGATCGACATCCTGTTCTTCGGGAATATGCAATTGCAATCCGTCAAGACCAGCGAGCGAATAAATTTCCGCATCTGTGAGCCCGTAAGATGTTGGCTCCGTGACGGGAAAATGATTCTTTTTAAGCAGGCCGCCATTATGTACACGCACTAATTCCTTGTATCCAGAAGGTAACGTAAGATCATGTTCATTTTCCCAAGCCGCGATTTGTTCATCTGAGGCAGGGGCAGTACCAAGCAACCAAATATTCATCCGATTCACCTCTTTCTTCTTTTCATTTAGTATACCAAAAAGAATCACTTTTGACGCGCGTTAACATCAAAAATGATTCTCTACGAAATTCTAGTGTAACTCCAACTGAATCGCCTCGACAATATCCGCCATTGTTTTGCCAGCGAGTACTTGCTCCATCGCGGTTTGAGCATCACGTAAGGTTTGCTCCATCGCACCTTGAATATGCGCGCCAACCTCACAGTCTGGGTTCGGGCTATCATGAAACTGAAATAATTCCCCATCTTCTACACTATCCACGGCCTTGTACACTTCTAAAAGCGTAATCTGGTCCAGCGGCTTTAAAAGGGAAGCGCCACCAGTCCCGGCTTTCACTGCGATTAATCCTGCTTTTTTCAATTGGCCGCTAATCCTTCTAATGACGACAGGGTTCGTATTGACACTTCCCGCAATTCGCTCAGAGGTTAATGGTGGCTCTTGGGTAGCAATTAGTGATAAAATATGGGTAGCGACAGTAAAACGGCTACTAATTTTCATCAAGACCAACTCCTTTGTAACCATTGTAGTTACAAAAACAGAAGAAGTCAACCGAAGAGAAAGCCTTGTTTATACATTTCTGTTGCAGGGTATCAAGCAAGTATTGGCTTCACGCACCAATTTCCGTTAACATTCTTTGTGATATAGCACACGAGTGGACAAATCAATAGAGTTAGTTTATAATTATTATTAGATAATAGTTATTATAAATAAGGAGGAGAATTATAAATGAAAACAGTCAATTCAGTAGACACAAAAGAATTTTTAAACCATCAGGTGGCGAACTTAAACGTATTTACGGTGAAAATTCACCAAATCCATTGGTTCATGCGTGGCCATAACTTCTTTACATTACACGAAAAAATGGACGATCTTTACAGCGAATTTGGTGAACAAATGGATGAAGTGGCAGAACGCTTACTAGCAATTGGTGGCGCGCCATTCTCGACATTGAAGGAGTTCACAGAAAACGCAAGCGTAGAAGAAGCGCCATACACAAAACCAAAAACAATCGAACAATTTATGGAAGATCTTGTTGGTACGTTAGAATTATTACGTGACGAATATCAACAAGGTATCGAATTAACAGGCAAAGAAGGCGACGACGTAACGCAAGATATGCTAATCGGCTTCAAAGCTTCAATCGACAAACATATTTGGATGTTCCAAGCGTTCCTTGGTAAAGGTCCATTAGACAAATAATTTTCAGCGCGTCGACAAACACTCATTTTGTTGTGGCACTTATGAAGTGGAGCGAATTAGAGCCTCAATATGCAGAGGAACAAAGTGAGTCTGTAGTCATTGCTGGTACTCGCTTTTGCCTAGAAACTAAGCGCATAAGGATGGCAGATAAATGAGATTTCTCTGCATATTGGAGTACTACCTCATTTCATGTCGAAGAACTCCAATAACACGCTGAGGTTTGGCGAACAATCATGTCGGGTGGTTTTTCTATAGTCGGAAATGCAAAGCCTGTTTTAATAGCGGGCTTTGTATTTTTTTACGTAAAGAAGTTTAACTTTTCTAAAAGAGTGGTAAATACACTTATCTAGCTATAAGCAAAATACATGCGAAATGTGTAGATATCTGCTATCCTTGCAGTAATCGAAATAGGGAAGAGGAGTGATGACAATGCAAATCGAAGTAAGCGACCAAGCACAACATTGGTTCAGAAACGAGTTTAACACGGCTGACGGCAATGGAATTAGATTATTCGCAAAATATGGTGGCTCCAATAGTTCCCTACATCCAGGATTCTCTATTGGATTAGTAGCTGAAAAACCTACCGAAGTGGCATTGGAACACAAAATCGGCGATATTTTATTCTACGTAGAGGATCATGATTATTGGTATTTCAAAGACCACGATTGGGTGATTGATTACAATCCAAAAAGTGAAGAAGTGACATTTAAATTCTTTGAAAAAGTAAAATAAAATAAGCGGCGGACTTCTAAAAAAAGGAGTCCGTTTTTATTTTGCAAAAGTCTCCCAACTTTCCGTGTTCCTATTTACTCTAGGAAGCGATTCTGCTATTCTAAAGATATAGAATTGGGGAGTTGAGATTTTGAAAAAATTAACACGCTGGAGTATCCTTATTTTGCTAATTGTATTGATTAGCGGATGTTCCAACAATACACAAACATCAAGCGTTACCGAAGATACACTAACAGGCGCGAAATTTACCTTTTTTGACGTGGGACAAGGTGATAGTACGCTCATTCAAGCCGATGATGGCACGACGATTTTGATTGATACAGGTCGGCATGATGACAACCGTATTTTAATAGACCTTGAAAAAGCGAATATCAAAAAAATTGATTTACTACTGCTAACACATCCGCATTCAGATCACATCGGGAACGCCGATAAAGTGATTAAACAATATAAACCAAAGGAAATTTGGATGGATGGACTCGTGTTTAACAGCGCTATTTATGAACGTGTAATTGATGCTGCACTTGCGTCAGACGCGAAATATAAAGAGCCAAGACGAGGCGAAAAGGCAACATTTGGTCCATTCGGCATTCAAGTTCTGAGTCCAAATAAACTTTCTGATAATGCAAATAATGATTCGATCGCGATTCGTCTAACGTACAAAGATATCGCAGCAATTTTCACGGGTGACGCTGAGAAAATGCGCGAACGTGAGATGGTTGATAGTGGCTTAAACTTAAACGCGCAGATTTTGGATTTAGGGCACCACGGCTCGTCTACATCGAATCAGCCGTATTTTTTAGATGCGGTCAAACCAGAAGTCGCAGTTTATTCGGCCGAATTGGGGAATTCCTATGGACACCCTCATCGTGAAGTCATTCAGTGGTTGAAAGACCGCGATATCACGACGTATGGAACGGATGTAGAAGGAACTGTGACGATTGAGACAGACGGCAAGCAACTCCATGTAGAGACGGATAAATCGGGTACACCGAAAGCAGGGAACAGCGAAGGAAAGCAAACGAGCGAGGAGCCAGGCAATGCCGTTCCACAACCAGATACGATTAATATTAATACAGCAAGCGCGGAAGAATTGCAGTATCTCGCAAGTATTGGCCCTGTTTTAGCAGATAAAATTATTGCTGAAAGACCGTACAAAACGATTGAAGAGTTGAAAAAAATAAACGGTATTGGCGATGGTATTGTTCGGCAAATTAAAGAACAAGGAATTGCCACCGTAAAGTAGGTGAACCAGAATGAAAAAAGCAATTTTAGACCGCGTAGAAGACGGAAAAGCAGTTTTTCTACTAGAGCCAGATCATAAGGAATGGCTCCTGCCACAAAAGCAATTGCCCATCCATATTCATGAAGGTGATTCCGTCTTAATCGAAGGAACGACCATCACGTTAGACAAACAAACAACCGCTGAAAATAAAGCAAGAATCCAAGCAAAGCTAGAGCAGTTGCGCCGTCGTAGCCAATCATAAACGAAGAACTTTTAAAAAAGGATTGACAGTATCCGAAATACACGATATAGTTAAAAAAAATAAATAACGACTTACGCATTTTATCCAGAGAGGTGGAGGGATTTGGCCCTATGATACCTCGGCAACAGATCATATTTATGATACTGTGCCAATTCCAACAAGTATGTTATGTACTTGGTAGATAAGGTGAGACGACAAGACTGCATTAATATGACTGTATACTTATTCGGTACATAGATGTTTGGATTAGAAATCTCCTCTTATTAACTTAAGGGGAGATTTTTTTGTGGGTCAAGTTATGGTAACTAAGGGAGTTGAGAAGATGATTGAATTTACAGACGTAACAAAAACATTCAAAAGTGGTGGCAAAGAAATTACGGCACTTGCTGGTGTTAGCTTAACCATTGAAAAAGGAGATATATTTGGCGTTGTAGGATTTAGTGGCGCTGGTAAAAGTACGCTGATTCGCACGGTGAACCTCTTAGAACGACCAACGACAGGTTCGGTTTCCGTGGCAGGAACGAACTTGACAACTTTAAAGCCAAAAGAGCTTCGCGCAGAACGGAAGAAAATAGGGATGATTTTTCAACATTTCAACCTGTTAAATTCCAAAACGGTATTCGAAAACATCGCGATTCCACTTGCATTGATACATACAAATCGCAAAGAACGCGAAAAAAGAGTGATGGAATTGCTTGAGTTTGTTGGATTGGCAGATAAAGCGAAGAACTTTCCAGATCAGCTTTCAGGTGGACAGAAGCAACGTATCGGCATTGCCCGCGCGCTCGCTACAAACCCAGAAGTTCTGCTATGCGATGAGGCAACAAGCGCGCTTGACCCAGAAACAACAGGTGCTATTTTAGAACTACTCAAAAAAATCAATCAAGAATACAACATCACGATCTTACTTATTACCCACGAAATGTCAGTCATTCGCGAAATTTGTAATCGAGTGGCCGTGATGGAAGGCGGGAAAGTTATCGAAGAAGGTAAAGTATTCGATATTTTCTCAAATCCGCAGAGTCAGACCGCTAAGAATTTTGTTAAAACAGTGATTAATGACGACATCCCGGCAAGCGCGCTTAAACTTATTCAAAATCACGATGCCACCGTTTGGAAATTCACATTTGTCGGTGAATCATCTGGTAACCCATTACTTTCGAACATCGCCAAACAATTTGATGTGAACGTCAGCGTCTTAAGCGGTAATATTTCCGAGATTCAAGATATTGCTTTTGGCTACATGATCGTCGAAGTAACTGGTGAAAAAGAAGAAATCGCCAAAGCATTTACCTATGCCGCAACGCAAAATGTGAAATTAGAGGAGGTGGGTGTCTAAATGGAAGTCACATCAGAACAATTAACAACCGCATTTATTGAAACGCTATACATGGTTACGTGGTCGCTATTATTCGCCTGCTTGATCGGTATTCCACTTGGTGTCCTGCTCGTTGTCACAAGAAAAGGTCACATCTTACAAAATACCGTGATCTTCAATATTTTAAATCCGATCATTAATATTTTGCGATCCGTGCCATTTATTATCTTGTTGGTCGCCTTGATTCCAGTTACCCGCTTCATCGTCGACTCAAGTATCGGCGTGAAAGCAGCGATCGTGCCACTCGTTTTCTATGCCGGTCCATACATTGCTCGACTTGTTGAAAACTCACTTTTAGAGGTCGATCAAGGTATTATCGAAGCTGCACAAGCGATGGGCGCTAACGCATGGCAAATCATCTGGCGCTTCATGTTACCCGAAGGACTTAGCTCATTAATCCTCACATTGACCACTGCAACAATCGGACTCGTTGGAGCAACAGCGATGGCTGGCGTTGTTGGTGCTGGAGGTATCGGAAACTTAGCGATTACTTACGGGTATCAGCGCTATGATAATATTACCATGCTGGTCACGGTTATCATCCTGGTCGTTATCGTCCAAAGCGTTCAATCACTTGGGAACTTCATTTCCCGCCGAATTCGCCGCCGCTAGATCGGTCCATTTTCCAAATCTAGCAAATAAAACAAAGGGAGTTTTTTAAATGAAAAAAATTATTTTAGCGTTGACATTAGTATTATTAGCAGTAGTAGCAGTAGGTTGTGGAGGTACAGACGACAAAGCAAACGGGGACGAGAAGAGCGTCGTGATCGGCGTTAGTGCCGGCGATCGTACATGGCCTGAAATCAAGAAAATCGCTAAAAAAGATGGCATCAACATTGAATTAAAAGAATTCAGCGATTACGTCCTTCCAAACCGCGCGTTAGAGGATGGAGACCTAGATGCCAATGCCTTCCAAACCATCGCTTATTTCGATTCATTTATTAAAGAAAATAAATTAGATCTTGAACCACTCGCATCCACCGTTATCGCACCAATGGGCGTGTATTCTAATAAAGTAAAAGATATTAAAGACATCAAAAAAGGCGCTACAATCGCTGTTCCAGATGATAGCACAAACTACGGTCGCGCACTGCTACTTCTTCAAGAAGCAGGACTTATCACACTTGTCGATGATTTTGATGGGAATGGTTCTCCAGAAGCAGTAAAAGAAAATCCGAAAAACCTAACAATCAAGCCAATGGTTGCCGGTCAAATCCCGCGTGCCTTGGATGATGTAGATGCAGCAGCAATCAATAACGGGGTTGCCGTTGAAGCCAAGTTAGACCCGCTAAACGATGCTATTTTCCTTGAATCCGACACAGCAAAACCATATATCAATATCATCGCTGTCCGCAAAGGTGACACAGATCGTGCCGCACTGAAAAAAATCGTAGAAATTTATCACTCCGATGAAATGAAGAAATTTATCGATAATACGTATAAAGGAAGCTCGATTCCAGCGTTTGTTCCACTGAGCGAGTTAGAAACATACAAAGAAACATGGTCGAAAAAATAAAGCCTAAATTAAAGGAGCGATGTTTACATGGTACAAACAAAACTGACATGGTCTGAAGCCATCGAAACCAATATTGATACCCAAAAAGACTTTTATATAGAGGTAAGTCATGACATCCACGACCATCCAGAAATCGGAAACGAAGAGTTCTATGCTAGCGAAAAACTGGCAAACATTCTTGGAAAAGCAGGATTCACAGTAGAACTCGACGTAGCAGGCCATAAAACAGCCTTTATCGCTCGCAAAAAAGCATCAAAGCCCGGAACAACCGTCGCATTTTTAGCAGAATACGACGCGTTACCAGGCCTTGGACATGCATGCGGTCATAATATTATCGGAACAACAAGTGTGGCAGCAGCGATTGCTGTTGCTGGAATTTTAGAAGAAGTTGGCGGAGAAGTCGTCGTACTTGGAACGCCAGCTGAAGAGGGTGGTCCAAACGGTAGCGCAAAAGGTAGTTTTGTTAAACACGATTTATTAAAAGGTATTGACGCAGCGCTCATGATTCATCCATCAAGTGATTCAGCCCTAACAACACCATCCTTGGCTGTAGACGTTTTGGAGTTCGAATTTTTTGGAAAACCGGCGCATTCCGCGGCAAATCCTGAAGATGGCATTAACGCGCTCGACGGATTGATCCAATTTTACAATGGTGTCAATGCATTGCGGCAACACGTGACATCTGATGTACGTATCCATGGAATTATCCTAGACGGCGGTCAAGCACCAAATATTGTTCCAGATTACGCTCGCGCTCGCTTTTTCACACGCGCTGATAAACGCCATCGCCTAAACGAAGTCACAAAACGCGTGATTCAAGTAGCAGAAGGCGCTGCAATCCAAACCGGTACAACGTTCAAAGTGACAAATATTCAAAACGGCGTCGATGATTTCTTGATTAACAAACAGTTCAATCGCGTCTTTGCCCGCATTGCCGAACAGCTAGACGAACCAATCAAAACTGACAGTCGCGGCATTGGCTCAACGGACGCAGGAAACATCAGTCAAGTTATCCCGACAATCCACCCTTACATCAAAATTGGCTCCAGCGATTTGATCGGTCATACCGTCGAGTTTAGAGAAGCCGCAAGATCCGCAGACGGCGATAAAGCCTTAATAAAAGGAGCAAAACTTATCGCGTTAACCGCTTTAGAACTATATACAGATGAAGCGCTGCTTGCCGATATTAAGAAAGAATATGAAGCAACAAAACAAATCTAAAGTAAAGGGGATGAGCGCGGCGCTTGTCTCCTTTTATACGAAAAATATAATAAAATTTAAATTAATCTTTTAATTTAGAAAAAAGTATTTATTTTAGTTAAGAAATAGCGTATGATAGAAATATTCACACAAAAAAGGGGAGTTACATATGAAAAAGAGATATACACTAAGCGCAATATGGATGTTATCCGTGCTTATTCTATCGGCATGTGGAGGTGGAAAAGATACCACAAGTCAAGCTAGCAACGAGCAAGTCCTTCGCGTCATCGAATCCACAGAGATTCCACTCATGGATACTACGCTCGCAACAGATGGTGTTAGCTTTACCGCAATGAACCAAGTTTTCGAAGGTCTCTATACACTTGACGAAAACGATCAAATTATCCCTGCTGCAGCCGAAGCTATGCCAGAAATAAGCGAAGACCAAAAAACATATACGATCAAAATTCGTGACAGCGCTAAATGGTCTGATGGTTCCAACTTAACTGCAGCCGATTTTATTTATGCGTGGCAAAAAGTCGTCGATCCAAAATCAGGTGCGCAGTATTCCTTCCTATATCGTGATGTTGTCCAAAATGCGAGTGACATCATCGACGGTAAAAAAGATCCAAAAGAGTTAGGCATAAAAGCACTGGATGATAAAACAATCCAAGTAAACTTAACACAAGTGGTGCCGTACTTTAATTCCCTGCTCACATTTGGGCCGTTTTACCCGCAAAAAGAAAGCTATGTAAATAAAGAAGGGAAAGATTTTGCAAAGGATTCCGATCATTTACTCTACAACGGTCCATTCACAATGGCTGACTGGTCTGGAACGAGCAAATCTTGGAGTTTTGTCAAAAACGATACGTATTGGGATAAAAAGAACGTGAAGCTAGATAAAATAGACGTCCAAGTTGCGAAAGAACCTGGAGCAGCAGTTAATTTATACAATACTGGTAAAGTCGACCGCGCACCATTAACTGGCGACTATGCGAGCCAATATAAAACAAATAAAGAATTCGTTGCCGAACCAGATTCGTACGTTTACTGGCTTAAATTCAATCAAAAACGCGATGGTAAGACAACAGACGTGGCGAATGTAGAACTACGAAAAGCCATTGCTCAAGCGATTAACAAAGAAGCACTCGCTGATACAGTCATAGCTAACGGCGCGACGGCTATCAATGGAGAAATACCAAAAGGCTTCGCTCAAAATCCACAAACAGGAAAAGATTTTCGCGAAGACAGTGGTGACCATCTAACCTACGATGTGGCGGAGGCCAAAGAGCATTTCGCTAAAGCCAAACAACAACTAGGGAAAAAGGAACTAACATTAGAACTAGTTGGCGATGACCAAGAATTCGCTAAAAAAACATTGGAGTTCATCCAAAGTGAACTGGAAACCAATCTCGACGGATTAAAGATAACCTTAAAAACAGTCCCATATAAAAACAGGCTAGCACTTGACCAGGCACAAGATTACACGATCCAACTTTCGCGCTGGGCACCAGCGTACAAAGACCCAATGACCTATATCGCAAGCTGGCAAACAGACAACAATTACAATAATATGAGCTATACAAGCCCTGCTTACGACAAGTTAACAACTGATATAACAACAACGCTAGCAACCAATCCAGAAGCTCGTTGGCAAGCAATGCTCCAAACTGAAAAAGTACTACTCGACGAAGATGCAGCGATTGCGCCACTTTACCAAAACGCAACCGCCGTACTTGAAAAGCCCTATGTCAAAGGTGTAGTAAAACATTTATTCGGTGCCCCGTACAGTTTTAAAGGTGCCTATATTGAAAAATAGACCGTAGAAAAATCGCCACTCCATTATTTTTAAGGAGCTGGCGATTTCTTTGTTACCTATTCATTTTGAAAAGACTTTTTTATCACGAGAAGCATCTAAACCAGTAATAAACAACAGGATACCCGCGAAAATAAGAATGCCAAGTGGAACCGTGTAGCCGTCTGTGACATCGTGAAGCATCCCGAAAAGCGTTGGACCTGTCGCTGCGAGAAGATAGCCCACGGATTGCGCCATACCAGATAAATCAGCAGCTTCTGTAGCTGTCGTTGTCCGTAAATTGAAGAACATCATACATACGCTAAACGCAGTTCCTGAGGCCACGCCAGTGATAAAGACAGAAATACTTGTTATCCATAGGTGTCCAGATCCGAGCATTAACCCTGTGGTGCCTAAAAGTAGCAAGACGACCATCGTGATCACGATAGGTTGCTGCGACTTCATTTTTCCAGCAATGATTGGGACGATAAATGTAAAGGGAAGAATCCCGAGTTGCAATAAGGAAAGCATGAATCCAGCCTGAGTACTGGCCATTCCTTGACTGATTAAGATATTAGGAAGCCAAGCGACCATTACATAGAAAACCGTCGATTGCATCCCCATAAAAATCGTGATTTTCCAAGCAAGTGGGGATTTCCAAATATTTTTTTTCGTAGCGTGTTCCGTATGATTAGAAACAGGAGGCTTATTATATTTTAACTGAGGCAACCAAATGAGGAGCGCAATAATAGCAACCGCGGACAAGGAAACAAGTGCCCCTTGCCAACCAAAGCCAGACTTCACAGCAATTGGAACGCTGAGTCCAGAGGCAAGCATAGCGCATACATTCATCGAAATCGAGTACATACCAGTCATCAATCCCATTTTGAAAGGAAACTCTTTTTTGATCAAACTAGGAAGTAATACATTTCCAACAGCAATCGCAATACCAATCATAAACGTTCCCAACAGAAGTAGTGAAATGCCACCAAAAGGACGAATAAGGCTACCAATAACCATCAAGCACAGTGCAAAAAAGACAACGAGTTCCATGCCATATTTACGCGCTATTTTGGAAACGAATGGCGATAGTCCAGCAAAAGCAAGTAATGGCAACGTAGTTAGGAAACCGGTCATGGTGTTCGACATCGGTAAATCCACACGAATATAGCTGAGTAAAGGGCTTATCGCCGTAATCGGCGCTCGTAAATTGGCAGCGACTAGTAAAATACCGATAATAAGTAAAATACGACTCCGTACTTTTACTTTTTCATCAGGGGAGATGAGTTCTTTCTCCATCGTACTTAACCTTCTTTCTTTGGTAAAATGATTTGTTTAAATTGCGAAATATACATGTCCACGCAATGTACAGCAGAAGCGGCATCTTGATTTCGGATAGCCAAAATAAGATCCGTGTGCCCAGCATTGCTTGCATCATGCATTTCTGTCGTACTCGTAATCGACATTTGGATTTCCTCAAATAGATGCGCATACATATCAATTAATAATGGGTTATAAGAAGCCGCCGTAATCGTTTGATGCAACTGCCAATCTGCTTCCACAAACTTCTCTAAATTACTTTCTTTCGTGAACTGGAAGCATTGATCACGAAACCGCTCCATTTCCAGCAAGTCTTCCTCTGTCCTACGCAAACAAGCGAGCGATACAGCTTCCCGATCAAGCGCATGTCGCACTTCTAAAATTTCTAAGACAGCGGCACTTTTAATTCGCTTTTGAAGCACAGCATTGAGCTCACTTGTTGATAACACAAAGGTACCATCTCCTTGCTTCACTTCGAGTAAGCCGACATGTGATAACGCTCTAATAGCTTCACGCAAAGTATTTCGGCTCACACCGAATTGTTCCATTAAGTCCGCTTCATTGGGCAGGCGATCGCCAATTTCCCAAACGCCATTCTTAATCATGTCCTCAATTTGATCATATACTTGTTCCACCAGTGTTTTTTTTTGTAATTTATGTAGCATAATGAAGCACTCCCTTTAAAGGTAGGATGATTGGTTCATAGGATATCTTATCGTGTTTTAGTGTAAAAGTAAACCCTAAAATATAACTTTTATCAAAAACTTATAAAAAAACAACGAAAATTTTCATGAAAACTGGAAACTGTGCTAGAATATGAATAAGAAGCGAGGGGAGTGTGTTCTGTGGAAGAACTATGGGAGAAATTTAAAGCAAATACCGGATTACAACGAGTTCTTATTTTTGCGCTACTCGTCTTTGTCCTGTATTTGGTAAGAAGTATGATCGATCTAATCTTATTAACTTTTATTTTCACATTTCTAATCACAAGACTAGAAAAAGTGATTTTGCGATGGGTGAAAGTCCCGAGGAAACTAATTGTCATTGTTTTGTATGTTTTGATCGTTATTTTCTTGTATTTCGCGATTACGCATTATTTACCAATTATTATTGATCAAGTTATTTCGACGTTTAACGCCGTGATGAAATTTTATAATAATCCTGGAAATAATGATTTCTTGAAATATGTTGTGAATTTAATTAATGACTCGAATGTAAAAGCGTATATTGATTCTGGTGTGAAATTCATCATTGGTTCATTAAGTGGTATCGGAAGTATTGGTATATCGTTCTTCATGGCCTTGATTTTAAGTCTGTTTTTCGCGCTAGAACAAGAACGTGTGGTTCATTTTTCAAGCAAGTTTTTAACGAGTAAAATAGGACCCGTTTTCCGTGAGATTGCCTATTTCGGGAAAAAATTTGTAGGAACATTTGGCGTGGTACTGGAAGCGCAGTTTTTGATCGCGCTTGTCAATACATTTTTGACGACGATTGCTCTGATTGCGATGGGCTTCCCGCAAGTTCTAACGCTATCCATCATGGTTTTCCTATTAGGCTTAATTCCAGTAGCAGGGGTTATTATTTCGTGTATCCCGCTATCCATTATCGCCTATTCCGTAGGTGGAATAACCGATGTAATAGTCATTTTAATCACGATTGTCATTGTTCATGCGATTGAAACCTATATACTCAATCCAAAACTGATGTCATCTAAAACAGATTTACCCGTATTCTACACATTCATCATCCTTATATTCTCGGAGCATTTTTTCGGCGTATGGGGACTAATTGTAGGTATTCCAGTTGTCGTGTTCCTATTCGATGTATTAGGAGTACGAGGAAATGAAGCGGAAATTAAAAATCGAAGTTTCTGGGGCTTTAAAAAGAAGCCGAAGAAGAACAAATAAAATAAGCGTGTAATCCCCGAATGGGATTACACGCTTATTTTTCATGACCACAAAAATGCTTTTACAGCGGCATCAACGTCTTTATTTTCATGAAGTTTACTATGCTGCGCCTTGCTTCCTGTAAAGACGAGTTCCTGATAACTCAAAGCATTGCTAAAAATGAATTTTCCTGACAATGCACTGGCAAGCGAAACACTCGTATCACTCTTCGTGCCATCCAAAACATCACCAGCGATATTTAAAACGTCAAGTGATGGAGGAATCGCACTTTTGTTCGCAATAAACGCCGCGTAACGCTCTGTTTGGGCACCAGGTCCACTATCTGTTAAATCATACGCGGTTTTACCATCGTCACCAATGACCAAACCGTTAAACGGAGCTCCGATTGTGACCATCTTTTTCACAGCAGGAAATTCTGGCTTGTTGTTTGCGGCTTCAAGGTAACTAACCCCATCGACGCCACCCATAGAATGACCAACTATATTAACATTCGGAATATGATAGTCACTTTTCAGCTCGCGCATGACCGTTTGAAGCCACACAGTTTGATTCTCAAGCGAACTTTTATTATCTTCAAAAAGAACTTGGATCAGCGGTTTTGTAGCAAATTTATCCCAAGTGCCAGTGTATTTCGTTTTCCCACTAGGCGAAACAGAGACAACGAGAGACCTTGTCGCATCACCATTTCGCGCGAGACGATCCATCATATGCCCCATTGAATTCTTCGTTCCAGAATACCCGTGTAGAAATAGCGTTGGAACATCAATCGTCTTTACTTTCGAAGCGGTATTACTCACGACCGTTTTTTTAGCGTCCTCGGCGTTCGAATTTCCTTTTGTGCTATTGTGTGCTGCAAAAATAAAACCAAAACCAATAACAAATACAGCTAGAATACTAAAGGTGATTAATAATTTCTTCATGATAAGTTACTCCTTAAATCCCCATAAAAATTTAGCGACATAGTTATCAACAACTGGTGATTCATGCATGTTACTATGTGTCGCTGTTGGGCCTGTTAACGTATGAGTCTCAACATATTGATTGGTGAAAAGTTCTTTTCCGTACATCACACTATCAATTTTGACCTCTCCGTCACTATTTGTGCCATCTTCTAAATTACCACCAATGATCATAATACGTGTACTACTCTTTAATTTTTTCTCCATTTGTTTGGCAAATTTCGTATGAATAGCAGTAGCGTTTTGCAAATCTACTTCCTGATCTCCATTGACATACTCTTCTGGATAAAAAGGAACAGCTAGAAAGACGATTTTTTGAACTTCTGGATAATCTGGGTTATTGGCATAAGACGCCAAGTAAGAAACCCAAGCACCACCGCCCATGGAATGTCCAACAGCGTTAAACTTCGTGACACCATAATGATCTTGCAGGTAACTCATGACTTTTTTTGTCCAGAGTGATTGCTGCGTCATCGTTGAGCGATTATCAGCAAAAACAATATTGATAAGTGGATTGTCGGCCTTCTTTCCATTATAGGTTCCCTTCACCGTGATATCCCCAGTAGGACTTACTTTCACCGTCAAAGCATCCGTCGCCCAATCATATTCTTGGTCAAAGCGCCTGATCATGCCATGAAGTGACCGATCCGTACCACGATAACCGTGAATAAATATTGTTGGAGTTGTACTTTGATTCACTTCACGGTGTGTCCCATTTAGCTGAATCAATAGCAGAATTGCTGCCGCCATGAAAATAGCTGATAATAATCCCATCCATAAACTTTTTTTCCACATACGCAATATCCTCTTTTCTAAATTAACAACATCTTAGTAAAGTATACAAGTTTTTCAGGAAAAGCGCATCTTCTATCTCATATAAAATTGAATCTTTATTTTTACAGCGGCATTTATTTATAGTATACTGAACATAAACACGTAAGAAATGAGGGAGTAGTAAGTTATGATTAAACGTACGGCAGAGGTTGTTCTAGCTGTTATCGGCATGTTACTAGGATTGGTGACGCTGGTTGGATTTACAGTGATTGGATTTATATTGGACAAAGCAGGAAGCACAAAAGAGGGTATTGCATCGTTCACGAGAAGCTATTACCAAAGTTTAGAAGAATCGGGTATTTCTGTAGCAGATGTTCCAAGTGCGAAACAAGTGCTTGACATGGTGCACACATATGCAGTACTAGCACTTATTGCAACGATTATCTTCACAATTATGCTTATCATTGGCTTGATTTTCATTACAGGCAATAAAAAACCAGTACTTGCAGGATTTATGTTTCTGATTGCTGGAATTATTGTTACAATTGGTGGCTTTGTTGTTGCTGGTTTCGTGCCAGGACTACTACTTGTTATCGCGGCTATTCTAAGCTTCGTACGCAAGCCTAAAGATCCATTTATGGCCTAACGCAACAGGTAAACCGCATCTTCCATCATGGAGATGCGGTTTATTTTTATTTGAAGTGGGAAAAGGATAAGAGAAGTCCTTGGGAGGTTTGTAAAATGAAAAATAAGAAAAACTGGTTATTAATAGGCTCTGCAGCAGGTGCACTCGGTGCTGCTGTGGCCTACGCCGTTTTAAATCAAAAAACATTGGATCCATTTGAAGAAGGAAAAGTAGAGGAACTGGATTTAGAGGAGAACAATATGGTTTCAGAAGGTGCGATGTCAACGATTGATTATGAGAACAAGCGACAAGAATTAAAAAAATAATGGGCGTACCCTGTAGCCTACTGCCAAACATCTTCCATTGGCAGTAGGCTTTTTCATCTCAATTTATATTTTTTTCTATTAAACGTTTCCCTTTTGGTGTAATGTGATACGTGATGTCTTCCAAGTGATACACTCGAAAAACATAGCCATAACTTTCTAATGTGTAGAGAACGGTCAAAATGATATCTTTACTTAAATTCGTTTTTCTCTCTATTTGGCTACTCGCTTTGTTGAAATTTGTGAGTGACAACCCACCATCTTCCAATTGAGTTAAGATGGTAGTAAGGTGTTTGTTTATATTTTTCTTCATTTCCCCTTCACCTCTATTTCTATTCATCCCATAAAAGCATTCTCGTACACATCAGAAAATTAGTTTATTTTGCTCATTTAAAAATCGCCCCCCCATCGCTTTAGAATCAGTTCTATAGACAATTATCACCCCCCTAAATGAGTATAACCCTTGTATAGAAAAATTAAAAATCAGAATCCAAAGACAGTGTCATATTCACGTCAAAAATATCACTTTTTTGAAATAGTACGTAAAAAGAAACATAATTAAGTCTAGTAAGTTAATACAAGCTTTGATATAGTAGGAAGTGGAATATAAGTATGAAGAAGCGCTGTTGTGTTGTCTCAAAATGATAGGCAGTAGGACTCTAGTTGTAGGGAAAGTTCCAACCCGAGTAGCTTACTCAAAAGACGAAACTATTTTATGATAGTTGTATAGTAAAGCAAGGAGGACATAATCATGAGAGGAATTATAATCGGCGTTTTAGTCGCAGCACTCATCATAGCAATCATTGTTTTCCTTTGGCCCGCGATTATGGCGGCGCTCGGAGCTGGACTCGGTTACTGGGCTCTAAGACAATGGACGATAGCAAACAGTGTTGGAGAAAAGATTTTATACGGCGTACTTATCGGTGTCGGGGCATTCATCATCTTGACGAACTTATCTGGCGTTATTACCGTAGCCATTGTTGTAGCATTGATTTACTTCTTAACGAGAAATAAGCGCAAAAACACAAACCCGAATACATTTGACTATTGATATATACTAAACAATTGGAGGAAATAACAATGACAAACTTCTTAAACAAATTCAAACAAGCTGTAAATAATGACTGGGATGCAATGAAAGAAAAACGTGAAGAAAAGAAACGCAATTCAGTATCCTATTATCTAGATCAAACGAAAAAAGAAATGAAAGATATTGAACGTGCTGTGGACAAACAACGTGAATTGAAATCTCTATTCTATAAAGAATGCACAGAAATTGAGAAATATATCGAAAAACGTGAGCATCAAGCAAAAATTGCGGAAGAAGCTGGCGAAGAAAAATTAGCTAACTTTGCGAAAGAGGAAGTAGCACAATATAAGGAACAACTTAAAACAACAGAGGATCATTACCAAAATGCAACGGAGCAACTAGACAAATTAGAAATGCGGATGCACGAAATGCGTTTGAAATGGAAGAACTTGAAAACACAATACTTGGCTGAAACGGCTGAGAAAAACGCATCAGAAACTGCTGAAAAAATGGATAAAGTTATCCACGACATGAGCTGGGGAAGCGTGACAGACTACCACGAAGCGCAAAAACAACGCGACCTTGCAGATACTGCTAAAAAACAAGCGGACATGACAAGTGAACTTTCACAAACATTTGATGAATTAATGGCAGAACTAGAGAAGAAAACAGCAAAAGGTAAAGAAGCAATCAAAGGAAAAACACAAGATTTTACGCAAATGGTAGATGAAATTATCGAACGTGAAAAACAAAACTTCAAGAAAAAAGACAATGCTTCGATGGAAGAAATGCTGGATGATCTAGAGCGTGAAGCGAACAAACAAGCGAAGGCGGACAAAAAAGCAGAAGAAAAAGAAGTCCTCATTCCTGAACTTGAAGAGAAAGACACGCAACCAGAAGATAAAAAAGAGCAAGAATAAATAAAAAAGACTAGCTATCATTTCTGAAACTTGGAACTGATAGCTAGTCTTTTTTTGCATATTAATTTCAAATTTGGGTAAACAAAGAACGTAAAGAGGTTGCATTTTTTTAAATAAGTTGTATAATAATTGGTATAGACCAGTTGTAGAAGGGATGATTTTATAATGACTTCAAAAGTAATCAAGAACGCAGTAATATACACAGGCGAATCTGTTATCGCGGAGGGTTTTGTAAGGTTCGATAAAGAAGTTACTGAAGTAGGACCTATGACGAGCTATCAAGAACAAGCGAATGAAGAAGTGATTGATGCAAAAGGTCAAAAATTAGTACCAGGATTTATCGACGTCCATACACATGGTGGTTATAGCTTTGACGTTATGGATGCCGATCCTGAGAAATTGAAAAAACAAATGCATAAAATGATCGGAGAAGGACTTACAACTATTTTTCCGACGACGATGACGCAATCCAATGAAAACATTGAAAAAGCATTGCGTGTGATTGACGAAGTTGCCAAGGAAGTTCCTGTAATCGGTGGTATTCACTTAGAAGGGCCGTTCGTGTCGCCAGTGTTTAAAGGAGCGCAACCAGAAGAATATATTACAGAACCTGATTTAGAACTTTTCAAAAAATGGTATAAAGCGAGTGGGGAACGTATTAAATTAGTGACCTATGCGCCAGAACATAGTACTTCTCCGGCTTTTGAAGATTTGTGTATTGAACTTGGTGTGGTGCCTTCTGTCGGGCATTCTAATGCTTGTCGCGCGCAGTTGATTCATAGTAAAGCGAGTCACGCGACGCATATGTATAATGCATGTCGTCCGCTACATCATCGTGAGCCTGGTGTTGTCGGTCATGTGATGCTAGAGAAAAATATTCAAGCGGAGCTGATTGTCGATGGCATCCATGTGCATCCGGATATGATTAAATTGGCGTATAACGTGAAGGGTTCAGAGCACATTAATATTATTACGGATTCAATGCGTGCCAAAGGAATGCCGGATGGTGATTATGAACTTGGTGGTCAAAAAGTTTATGTGAAAGATCGCCAAGCACGTTTAGAAGATGGAACGTTGGCTGGAAGTGTACTCAAATATGATGATGCTTTCCGTAACATGATTAAATTCGCTGGTTGCACGATGGAAGAAGCTGTTCTGATGTCATCGGTTAACCAAGCTAAAGAGTTTAAATTAGATAAAAAAGGTGGCATTGCAGTTGGAAAAGATGCTGACTTTAACCTTTTGAATGATGCGCTAGAAATTCAAGCAACCTATTCATTCGGTGAAAAACATATTAACTAATAGGAGGAAATCAAACATGAACATTATTATTAAAGATACAAAAGCAGAAGCATCAAAAGAAGCTTTCCAAATCATTGAGAAAGCCATTAAATCAGGTGAAGCTAAAACACTTGGCTTAGCAACAGGAAGTACACCGACGGATCTATATAAAGAGTTTGTGAATAGTGATGTGGATACATCGGAACTTGTCTCTGTAAACTTAGATGAGTACGTGGGGTTAGCAGCAGACGATCCAAATAGCTACAACTACTATATGAACGATGTCCTTTTTTCGAAAAAGAAATTTAAAGAGAGCTATTTGCCAGACGGTTTAGCGACAGATGCTGAGGCGGAATGCGCACGTTACGAACAAGTTCTAGCGGATCACCCTATTGATATTCAAGTACTTGGAATTGGTACAAACGCGCATATCGGTTTTAACGAACCAGGCACACCGTTTGAAACACCAACGCATAAAGTATTGTTGACAGAATCTACACGTGAGTCGAATAAAATTTATTTTGACCGTGAAGAAGACGTACCAACACATGCGTATTCGATGGGAATTAAATCAATTATGGGCGCTAAAAAAATCATTTTACTAGCATTTGGTGCGAATAAAGCACAAGCAATCAAAGATACAGTGGAAGGCAAAGTGGACGTTAGCATTCCAGCTTCTGTTTTACAAAACCACCCTGATGTAACGATTGTTGTCGATAAAGACGCAGCATCTCTTTTATAAAAGAAAAAATGGCACCAAGCGATTCTGTTTCAGTAGATGGGATAGCTTGGTGCATTGTTTATGTAGGAATTTTATGTTATACTCACTTCTAAATAAAGAAGGTGGTAAATATGATAGATAAGTCGTCGGGGATACCGATTTATATTCAAATTCAAGGTGAGATTAAACAAAAAATTGAAGATGGTATATGGCAAGTTGGGAAGGCAATTCCTGCGGAGCGCCAGTTAGCCGAAATGTTTCATGTGAGCAGAATGACGGTCCGCCAAGCGATACAGGGCCTTGTTGATGATTCTATTTTACAGCGCCGTGTTGGGGCGGGAACTTTTATTGCCGAGAAAAAGATGACAGAGCATTTAGAAGCGGTTACAAGTTTTACGAATTTAATGATTCATGAAGGTAAAACGCCATCGTCACGGATTGTTTCTTACGGGATTAGACCAGCGAGTACGCAAGAGCGAGAGGCGTTGCAGCTTCCTGAAAATAGTAATGTCATGAAAATAGAACGTATCCGGTACGGTGATAAAATACCGATTTTGTTTGAAGTGGTGGTTGTTCCTGAAAATATCGCGTCACTATTGAATAAAGAAGATATCATGGATTCATTATATGAAGCTATTTTATCCAAACTAGGTCAGAATATTGGCGAAGCGGAACAAATCATGGAAGCCGCGCTAGTGTCCGAAAAGGTGGCACCGTATTTAGATGTGAAGATGGGATCACCAGTAATGAAACTGCGCCAGATCACATTTTTACAAGATGGTAGGCCGTTTGAATTTACACGTTCGCAATATGTTGGGAATCGATTCCAATTTGTTGCGAGAGTAAAACAATAGAAATAGACAGAGTAATTGGAGCATAGAAATGTGTTCTGGTTGCTCTTTTTTAGGCAAAATAATTCCGTAAAAAAGAGGGGCGTGGTATCTTAGAGGACAGAGAGTGAAATGTGGAGGAGGAATTTGTGCGTGAAGAAATGGAGTTTATGGGGCATTAGCTTATTTGCAGTTGTGCTGTTCTTGTTTACTTCGCCAACAGCCGTTGAGGCACATGCGTATTTGCAAAGTTCGAATCCTGCAGATCAGTCGGAACTTGCCAAATCACCAGACAAAGTGGTGTTGACTTTTACGGAGATGATCCAAAATGAATATCCTTCTATTATTGTGCGAGATTCGGAAGGGAAACGTGTCGAGGATGGAAAAGCGTATATCAACAAGGAGAACGATCATGTTGTGGAAGTCGGTCTCGCGAGTTCGCTTCCAGCAGATATTTATAGTGCGGAGTGGCGTGTCGTTTCAGCAGATGGGCATCCTGTTTCTGGTGTTATTTCTTTTAAAATAGGGAACGTAGATAAGAACTTTACAGCAAGTGCGGTGGGGAAAAGCGATAGTTCTTCTTGGCCAAGTACACTTGTGAAGGTAATCTTGTACATAGGTTTTAGTGTAGTGGCAGGAGTTCTGCTGTTTTATATCGCTTTATATCGTGGAAAAGTAGATGAAAAACTGCGTAGGAGAACTGTTCAAGCATTGACTGTTGGAATTGGATTGTTGCTGATTGGCTTCTTGTTATTTTTGCCGGTACAAGTTCAAATTTATACGGGTGGAAATGGTTTGGATTTTGATGCGATGAAGCAGTTGATTCAAACCTCAACGATTGGACACTTGTGGCTGATTCAGCTGGGTTCGCTATTATTGCTGATTGTGAGTTTTGTCGTGATAATTCGAAAACAGTGGATGGAGCGCGTATGGATTTGGCTCGTATCACTTTGCTTTTTCTTGGTGATTTTATTTGCGAAAGCGATGCAGGGTCATGCGGCTGGTAGTCCTGATAAGACAATCGCGATTCCGATGGATTTCTTGCATCTCCTCAGCGCCTCGGCGTGGGTTGGTGGCATTTTAGTCCTGTTTTTCTTGTTGGCGAAGCAGAAACTGGCGAAGGAGACTTGGAATCGGTTTAGTCCTTATGCAGCGGGATTTGTCGCGGTAATTATCGTTAGTGGGCTGCTGATGAGTGTCATGAATATTGGCTCGATGACAAAGCTATTCACAACGGAATATGGGAAGGTTATTTTGCTAAAAGTGGCGCTTTTTCTAGTCATGGGTGCGCTGGGTTTGGTACATTATTTGTATATGCGACAAACGGGGCGGCAACTGTCCGCGAAAACGATTATCGCAGAGTTTGGCATTGGTATCGCAATTTTAGGTGTAGCAGCCTTTTTAACAAATGTTCAAACGCCACCACCAGCGCCGCCAGAAGCTTTTTCTGAGAAGGTAGCGGTGAAATCGGGTTATGTCACTTTGAAAATTGCACCGGCGATTGTGGGTGAAAACACGTTTATGGTCGTATTTACGGATGAGGATGGGCAAGTACGTTCAGATTTCCAACAAGTGAGGTTAACAGCTGTTCCAAATGGTGGAAAGAAGGAAAGTGAGTTTCAAGCGGTCAAAGATAAACAAGACGTATATGTGGCCACTGGTTTGTATTTGAATGCGACGGGACGCTGGGAAATAAAGATTCACGCACTTGGAAATGATTTTTCAGAGATAGATACAAGTTTTACCATCAAAATAAAACAGTAGGGGAGTTTTTGATATGAAGAAATTAATTGGCGTTTTAATGGCGGGCTTGATGCTCGTAGTATCACCAGTATTGGCTAGTGCACATGTGAGTGTGGCACCAACGGAATCGACGACGGGAGCTTGGGAGACATATACGGTGAAAGTACCAGTCGAAAAAGATAGCGCAACGATCAAGCTTGTCGTTAAAATTCCGACGGGTGTCGCATTTCAATCGTATGAGCCTGTTCCTGGTTGGAATGTGGCAGTGAACAAGGCGGATAGTACGGTAACCTGGACGGCTGCTGGGAAAGGCATTCAAAATGGTGAGTTCCAGCGGTTTAGTTTTATAGCGCAGAATCCAGATAAGGCTGGGGCTGTGAATTGGAATGCGTATCAGTATTACCAAGACGGTTCGATTGTGGAGTGGACAGGGGATGCGGACGCGGATTATCCGCATGCCACAACAACAATTTCAAAAGCAGCGTCAGAAAGTGCGGCAGATTCTCATGGCAAGAAAGCGACAGAAAGCGATGAAAAAACAGAGGATAGTAAGAATCCATCTGTGGTACAATGGGTTTCACTGGGGATTGCTATTTTAGCGCTTGTTATTGCTGTGTGGAGTTTTCTTGTGAGACGTAAGAAATAACGAGAGGACGGAGAACGAATGAATAAAGATAAAATATGGGTGATACTATCCTATGCGAGCCATTTCTTTTTACCGGTCATTTTTCCGGCACTCGTATGGATTTTTGTGAAGTCTGATTATGTAAAGCGACATGCGAAAACAGTATTTTTAGTAGATTTAGTTCCAACTGCGCTGAATATTTTGTTCCTCATTATCATCGGATTGTACGGTTTTTCAACTGGAGACGAGTCGGGAATGACGTTTATTGCACTCTTTATGTTGGCTTTGATTCTTGTTATTAATATCGTCATTTTCATTTGGATTATTGTCAGAATTGTGAAGGTCGCTGTAAATAAAATATAAATAAAGGACGCCAGGGCTTGAATGTTCGGCGTTTTTTTGATAGATTGAATGTAGCAGAAGGGGTGAGGACATGAATGGAAGAGTGGTTGGTTTAGCAATTGGCGAGCCCGCAGAGATGGAACTGGGCAACGGGAAAAAGATGATGACGGGAATCGTGAAACAACAAGTAGAAAAAGCGATGTTAACGCAATATGGTTTTGTTAATGATGGACCGCATAACTTGAGGCATCATGGAGGACCGGATCGGACTGTATGTATCTATCCAGCGGAGCATTATGAACGGTGGAATGAACAATTTGGTATTTCTTTGCCGAATGCTGCGTTTGGTGAGAATTTAACTGTAACGGGAATGCTCGAAAAAGATATTTGTATAGGTGATGTGTTTCGAATTGGTCAATCGATTATTCAAGTGACAGAAGCGCGTAATCCGTGTAATACAATCGGGAAAAGAAATGAATTATCTGAATTATTCAAAGAAGTTAGAAATACCGGCTTTACAGGATATCTTTGTCGAACGATTGAGGTTGGCGAAATTTCTGTGGGCGATAAAGTGGAGTGTATTGAACGGCCAGACGATTTAATAACCGTTGCTTTTTGTCATGATAAAATTCTTCATGGTCACGGGGACCAAGAAGATTTGATTCGTATTTTGGAAGTAGAGGCGTTGGCGGAGCGCTATCGTTTTGACGTGGAGACGCGTTTAATTAATATGGTTACATACTAGATGCAGGGATGGCACTTTTCATGTAGAATAGTTTTCTTTTGATTAGGAGCATGGTATAATTGTTGGGAATGAAAGCGTTATAAATGAATGGGAAGTAGGGATGGAAAATGGCATTAGGTATCTATATTAATATGAAAAACGAAGCACGTGACGCACTATCTTTTTATGGAGAAATATTTGGATCAACGTGTACGGATTTAATGACGTATGGCTCGATTCATGATGAGAATGGACCAGAGATGGATGCTAAAACAAAGGAATTAGTGATGAACGCGAGTCTTGAAATAGAAGGGGACAAAGTGATGTTCTCAGATACACCAGACTTTATGGAGTTTATTCCTGGGAACAACGTGACGTTAGTGCTTGAAGTGACAGATGCTGATAAATTAACACGTTATTTTGACGCTTTATCAGATGGTGCAACCAAAATAATGCCACTACAAAAAACGTTTTGGTCTGAAAAATTTGGTCAATTAACGGATAAGTATGGTGTTGGTTGGTCATTTAATTTAGTATAACAATGGACATAAAAATAGGAATCCCCAGCTTCAAGGGAATTCCTATTTTTTTATTGCTTTGTTTCATCGCTCTTTTTGCTATGAAGAAATGTTTGGACAATGTTTATCTCGGCTTCGGTCAAAGTGCCAGCCTGCTCGATGCTTTTCGTGATTTTATTAATTTTTTCGGCGCTGTTAAGCTGTTTCTTGTTTGCCGTAAGATAGGAGCGAATCGTAGAGGTTAGCGCCCCAATGAAGCCAATTCCAAAGAGCATCAAAAGAATAGCAAGCGTGCGGCCAAGGCCTGTGACGGGAACGATATCACCGTATCCGACAGTCGTCGTTGTAACGATCGCAAACCAAAGTGCGTCTGGGTAATCTTTAATACTTGGCTCGGCGTATATAAGTGGAATTGGAATGAGGATAATCGTGATAATGAGCGCGTTAACAATTCGATTAAAGCCGTTCGTACGTAGAAATGTGTAAAGCGGAACGACATAGCGTTTCCCCATGGCAGTTAAGCGAAGAATCCGCATGAGACCAACAATCCGTGCGATACGGAAAAAGTTGTACAATGGTAAAATCGCGATAAGTTCGAATAAATGAGTTTTGATGTATTCTTTTTTATTTTCCGCATGAATGAGTCTCGCAAAATAGTCAACCACAAAAATAGCCCAAATGATAAGATTAAGGATAGTAACGGCTTCTGTGTGTATTGGAATGGTTAGGACTGAGATGAGGACTAAAATAAACATGAAAAGTTCATAAAGAATAGTGCGACGTGGAGCTTTCAACCGAATTCCTACTTTCTATCGTATAATACCATCATTCTATCATAATAAAGAGCCAAACGGTGAGCTTGGCTCTTTGTCATGTTTTTATTTGATACGTAATCGATTTTGCTTACTACGACTTGCAAGTAAGCAGAGGTATGTCATCAAGGCAAACATCATGGTGATAATTAAGCTATGCGCGAGAGCTACGTAAAGGTTTACGTTTGTCACAACAGACATAATACCGGTAAATGCTTGCAAGGCAACAAAGATTATTTCAAGAACCATCGCGTATTTAAGGACACGATAATGGCTATACTCGCGGAAAACAATCCAAGTGACGTAGAGAATCCAGACAACAAGGATGAATGCTGCGAATCGGTGCAAATATTGCACGTAGTCTTGTACGTTTGTTGGCATCACGAATGTACCATTTTCAAATGGCCAAGCGGGAACGGCAAGACTTGCTTTTTCGTGACGGACAAGCGCTCCTGTATAGACCGAAAGATAGGTATAGATTGTGAGTAAATAAATATTCACCTTAAGCTTGGTTCCAATGACCATATTACGAGCATCGAATTTGTTATCTACTTCAAAAATAAGCAGGCAAAGTAAAACGATGGAAGCGTAACAGATGATGGAAATACCGAAATGAAGTGCCATGATGTACGGATTTTGTCCCCACATAACAGCTGCTGCGCCCATGAATGCTTGTAGTACTAAAAACGAAACAGCAACGATAGCAAGTGGCTTTGTTTCGCGGCGATCTTTGATGTAAATCCATGCTAAAATAGCTAGAACAATAACGAAAATAGAGCTAATTCCTGTTGTAAGTCGGTGCATAACCTCGATAATTTTTTCAGGTGTAATGTCTGTTAAGCGAACAAATTGTCCATTGCAGAGCGGCCATGTATTCCCGCAACCATCTGCTGAACCGGTCTTTGTTACTAACGCGCCACCGAACACAACGAATGTCATGCAAAGGATGGTTAGAACAGACCAAACTTTTAGAAATGTTTTCATTTTTTTATAGTTTCCCCCTCAATAATATGTAATAATTCAAAACTGAGCATACATAAAAAAACTGCATAGCCATATACTTTTTATTTTAACTTGTTTGTAGATGTAAGTAAAGGGGCTGGCTTGTGAAATTAAAAAGGGATACAAAAGATTCAGATCCAGTTCTTCCGCCTCAAATCAAGTTGAAATGGTTGACAATAGGGGTAGTTATTTCCGATAATAGTTAAGATGGAGTTCATAAGGAGATTGTGAACAAATTAGCAATGTCGGTATGATTATCTATGTGAATAATGTGTAAAGCGCAACAAAAGTTAAGGGGGAGAACAAGTGAATCAAATGGAGAAGACAGTAAAGGTAGACGCTGTCGACAAGTTCACTGTGAAAGATTTTACGGAACTCGTGAAAATTGGGATCGTTAATTCCAATACGATTACTGCTTTTACAGGAATGTGGTTGGCATTTCAATTAACAGGGGTTTCTTTTATGCAGAACCTCGATATTCTTATTTTCACAATTTTAGGGTCAGGAATGGTCGTTGCGGCATCAGGTGCTTTTAATAATGTGATCGATCGCGATATTGATGGGATTATGGAACGTACGAAGAATCGTCCGACGATGACGGGCAAGATTTCTGGACGGAAAGCGCTTCTAATTGCTGCAGCACTGGGAATTGTTGGCGAAGCGTTACTATTTATGACAACTTGGCAAGCGGGCGTTATTGGCCTGATCGGTATTTTCTTATACGTTGTTGTTTACTCGATGTGGGCAAAACGCAAGCTCGTAAGTAATACGGTGATCGGAAGTTTTTCTGGAGCCGTGCCACCGCTAATTGGTTGGTTCGCGGTTGAACCGAGTTTCAGCGCTGTTCCGATTATGCTATTTCTTGTCATGTTTTGTTGGCAACCGCCTCATTTCTATGCAATCGCAATCAAGCGTAGAGAAGAGTATGCAGCCGCAGGAATCCCGATGTTACCAGTTGTGAAAGGGATTGAACGCACAAAATGGAGCACACTTTTCTGGGTTGTTCTATTGACTATTTTGCCATTCTTCATGTGGGAACTTGGACTTGTGTATGTTATCCTTGCAACAGTTCTAAATGTCATTTGGTTGGCGCTTTGTCTATACGGATTTAAAATGGAGGACAGCATGAAATGGGCGCGCATTAGCTTTGTGTACTCGATCAATTACATGACTATTTTATTCGTATCGATGGTCATCATTGGTGTGTTTTTATAATAAAGATAGCCTGACTTACGCGGTCGGGCTTTTTTTATTGCGAAAAAAAGTAGAATTTCTTACTAGTAATTTTTCTGAAAAGCCGATACAATAGAGGGAGTAGCATGAAGGAGTGCAGAAATATATGCGATTTATTTTACGAACAGTTTGTGTGGTAGTGGTATGTCTTTTTGTGGGCTACTACACCGATCTATTTTTTGAAACACCGACAGATGTTAATACAGTGGATGAGAAGAGTGTGCAACAAGGTAATGTAGATAAAAATAATACGACGGAAAGCAGTCCGAAAGCGGAGACGCAAACGAGTCTTGCTGCTTATTTAAATAAAGATGTGTCATTGCTTGTGAAGAATTATGGTGATCCGATTCGAATAGATGCTTCGCCATATAGCTACCAAAATTATATTTTTCATCAAAATGATGGTTTGTATATGCAAGTGGGTGTAACGAATAATAAGGTACAGACGATTTATGCTTTGGGGGATAAGTTACCGCTCAAGCCGTTTGAGATTGGAATGACGACAGAGAAGGTTTTCTTGAATATGAAATTGCAGTCGGAGATCACGTTTAACTATGAGGATAATTACTATCGCTTCGAGTTATCGGAGGATGAGCTTAATATACGTCCGCTGATTAGTCTTGGGAACGGTGTCTACGCGCAGGTTAATTTTGATAAATTTGAGTCCAAAGTGATCAGCGTTCGGTATTTTAATAAACTTTCACTTATAAAAATGCATCCGTATGAGATGACGTATCAGGGCGATGTTTTTAAGGATACAGTAACGGATGAACAGTGGAAAAATATTGATAAGGCGTCTGATCAGCAAGTGTTTGATATCTCGAATATTTTCCGTGAACGATATGGGAAGAAGCAATTAGAGTGGAATGAGGCTGTGGCTGAGGTCGCTTATGGGCATAGTGTGGATATGTATGAGAATAAATATTTTGATCATGATTCGCCGACATATGGTACGCTTGCGGATCGGATGAGTCGTGCGAATATTGATTATCAGAAGGCGGCGGAGAACATCGCATCTAATTATTTGGATGGACCCGCGGCAGTAGAGGGCTGGCTGAATTCAGCAGGGCACCGCAAAAATCTATTTGACAACAGTTTCACAGATATGGGAGCTGGAACTTATCGGAAATTCTACACGCAGAACTTCTTGCAAAAGTAAAGCGTTTTTTGGATAATCATGTTATAATGGAGAAGGTTATTTGATATACGATGGAAAGAAGGTGGCAACATGCTTGCTACAATGGAAAATCTGGCATTACTTGATGTTTCGGATGATCTTGCATCGATGATTTTGGAGTCAGAAGAGGCAGATCGATATCGCGAATGCCTGCATAAAATGACCACAAGTTTACCAACACAACAGCGTATTAAACGCTTGGCAAAGATAAAAGAGCAGTATGATGAAGTGCAACGTTTTGGTCGCTATCATCCAGATTATAAGGAAGTGAATCGCCTATCCCGCCAGTATAAACGTGAGGTCGATATGGATGAACATGTCGCAGCGTTTCGGCAAGCGGAAATGGATTTACAAAGCTTATTGGATGAAATTAGCATGATCTTGGCAGGTGCTGTCTCGGAAAATATTAAAGTCCCGACTGGGAATCCGTTTTTTGAAACAAAATCTTCTTGTTCAACAGGAGGATGTGGAACGGGTGGCGGTTGTGGCTGTTCAGCTTAAAGAGGGGGAAAGAACATGGAGAATGAACGTCAATCCATTATTATTTGGATGAATCATTTGAAGCAAGTACGTTCTTTAAAGCGTTTTGGAAATGTACATTACGTTTCTAGAAAACTGAAATATGCGGTTCTATATTGCGATATGGCAGAGATTGAAGAAGTTGCCGCTAAATTATCGCGCTTCCATTACGTGAAACGGGTGGAATTGTCGTATCGGCCATTCTTAAACACCGAATACGAATCGAAGAAAGACATGAAGTTTCGTGACCGCATGGATGACGTACAAATTAGCATTTAATAATAGGCGGCTGGTTTGGATAGATAATAAGGAGTTGAATGGAAGCCGGGTTTAACATTTGAAGTAGGCTGTGATTTTGACTTTACGCGAATCGAGCGAAAGCGTTTGTATTCCAAGAATTTGGTGGAAGCCGGAAGCGGAGTGTACGACTGTACATGAGAACCGGAAGTCTGCTAAATTCTTGGAATGCGAGCGCTTGTCGCCGATTTATTTTATTTAACTACCAAACTTCTGTCGCTTTCTATTTTTGGAGGTACATAATAGATGAGAGTTATTGCAGGAGAACGTAAAGGGCATCATTTGAAGGCGGTGCCCGGGACGAATACAAGACCGACGACGGATAAAATTAAGGAATCGCTATTTTCGATTATTGGTCCTTTTTTTGATGGCGAGAAAGTGCTGGATTTGTTCGCTGGAAGTGGTGGACTTGGAATCGAGGCGCTCAGCCGTGGGGCTAGTGAGTGTGTATTTATTGATCAGGCGCAAGCAGCGATTAAGACGGTTCATTTGAATGTGTCGGCGTGTCATTTAGAGGCTCAGGCGCATATTTTTCGGAATGAATCGAAGCGGGCTTTGAAGCTTTTGGCTAAAAATGCGTGGGCGTTTGATTTAGTATTTTTGGATCCGCCTTATAAAAAGCAACAGTTGGAGCAATTGATGACATCACTTGCAGAGCTCGAACTTGTTAACGATGAGGCGCTTGCTATTTGTGAGCATGATGCGGATGCCAAATTGCCAGATGAGATTGCTGGATTTAAAAAAATTCGGGAAGAGCGCTACGGGATTACGGTGCTTTCAATTTTCGAGTATGAGAAGGAAGTGGCGATAAATGGATAAAATAGCAGTATGTCCGGGTAGCTTTGATCCGATTACAAATGGTCATTTAGATATTATTACGCGCGCGGCCAAGGTTTTTGATGTGCTTTATGTGGCAGTTTTAAATAATTCGTCGAAGCAATCGCTTTTTGATGTCGAGGAACGGATATATTTGATGGAACAGGTGACGAAACATTTGCCGAATGTGCGTGTGGAAAGTGCGTCTGGATTGCTTGTGGATTATGCGAGGGAAAAGGAAGCAAACGCGATTGTACGTGGGTTACGGGCAATTAGTGATTTTGAATATGAGATGCAGATTACGGCAATGAACCGTGTGCTTGATGATCATATTGAAACGTTTTTTATTATGACGAGTTCGCAGTATTCTTTCCTCAGTTCGAGTATTGTGAAGGAAGTGGCGCGGTATAATGGCAATATTGCTGAGCTGGTGCCGCCGATCGTACATCAGGCGTTGCTAAATAAACTAGGGAATACAGGAGAAAAAGGATGATAAAAAAGAATTGGAAAAAATTATTAGCCGGTCTGATCGTTTTGGCTTTGGTCGTTGCGTTTTTTGTACCGTTGCCATACTATGTGACGCGGCCCGGTAGTGCGGATAAATTGAGTCCACTTGTTTCGGTGGAAGGATATCCGAGTAAAAGTGAGGGCGTATTTCGCTTAGTGACGATTGCGATGGGGCAGGCGAATATTTATTCATACCTAGCGGCGAAAGTGATGCCATATCAGGAGATCGAGAAGGAATCGGACGTTCGTGGAGAAAATGAAACGGATGAGGAGTATAATGTTCGTCAGTTATCGCTCATGAATCAATCGAAAAATAATGCGATTCAAGTGGCATATAAAGCAGCTGGGAAATCGGTGAAAATAGAGTATCGCGGGGTTTATGTTTTGAGTGTGATGAAAGATGCTCCTGCGGCAAAATACTTACAAGCAGGCGATTTAATCACAGCGATTGATGGGAAAACGTTTGAATCGAGTGCGGAATTTATTAAATATGTTCGCAGCAAAAAAGTTGGCGATAAGGTCGAGGTGAGCTACAAGCATCAAGATAAATCGGAAAAAGCATCGATTGAGTTGATTGATATTGATAAAAAAGGCACGCCAGGTATCGGTATTTCGCTTGTCGATGATCAGAAGCTAGTCACGGATCCTGCCATTAAGATTGATTCCGAAAAAATTGGTGGACCATCTGCTGGTTTGATGTTTACGCTAGAAATTTATAATCATTTTGGTAAGACGGATTGGACAAAAGGGCGTAATATCGCTGGAACAGGGACAATCGATGTTGACGGAAATGTTGGCCGCATCGGTGGTATCGATCAGAAAGTGGTTGCGGCGGATCGTGATGATGTGGAAATTTTCTTCGCACCTGATGATACGGTGACAGATGAGATGAAGAAGTTTGAGCCTGGCGCTGTGAGTAATTATGCAGAGGCAGTGAAGACGGCAAAAGCGATCGATTCTAAAATGAAGATCGTCCCTGTGAAAACGTTCCAAGATGCGCTCGATTATTTGAAAACGGTGAAAGAGAAGAAATAGTGTAAAAAAAACCTTAATCCGACGCGATTAAGGTTTTTTCCTATATGGCGTTGTGTGAAAATCGCGTAAAACTTGATCGCCTAAACTTGGGGCTAAAGAATATAATTTGCCTGCACGAATATCGTTTTGAATCAGATGGGGATTGGCTTTTGAAGCAGTACTCACGATCGGTAGGCTGATTTCTTTTTTGATTTGGCTGAGGTATTGTTGGCCGTTTGCTGACATACCTAAAAGCCGAATGTAATTTTGCGATGCTGTGTCGTGTGCTCTTTGTTGGAAAAGTATTTGTAAAGCTGTTCGCTTGATACGTGAGGTGCTGTAGCGTTTGGTTGTTGTTTTTGCTAAGAAATCATCGAAGGTCGCTGCGTGAATGGCTGCTTGTTGTAACCTGTTCTCAATGCCCTCAGAAACGCCTCGTATCGTTGCTAACTGGTCAGTTGGTGCTGAAATAAGCTGATATCGGAGTAGAGGCCAAAAGTCGTTCCAAGTGACAAATGAATGGGTTTCTCGATATTTTTGCAGGATGACCAATGTAGTATCCGGTAAGTATTGCTGAGCTGTTTTCCAATCGTTTGCGAGTAAGATATGGCGGATTGCTGTAGCGCTCGCGATGGAATGGTGCGCTGGACTTTGATCGTGGTAGCCTGCGCTTTTTCGGGACATCGTTGCTATATTGATATTTTTCCCTTGTTCGGCGATGGCAAGCGCATAATGGAAACCCAAGATATTATTAGGCTGTGCTAAATCAAGCGTCAGATCGGGCGCTAGTTCACGAATTGCGCTATTCCAAGCAGTAGCGTAACTATTCGCTTTATCGTCCAAAAAACGTCGTATAGAGGCTTTAAAAGAGACGCTCTCTTCGGTCACTAGCTTTGCAATCGAGCTGAACACTTTTGCATCGCCATTTTCGCTTCCAAAAAAAATCGATGAGACCCCAAGCGAACCTAGAATTTCAATGGCGCCATGTGCGAAAATAGCGGCTTGTTGTGTTGCATAGTCAAAGGGAAGTTCGACGACAAGATCGACACCAGCATCCACAGCCATCTGTGCGCGTTCCCATTTTGGAAGTAGAGCAGGCTCGCCACGTTGGAGGAAAGATCCGCTCATGACAGCGATAACAACATCTTCGTCTGTTTGCTTCCTGGCCTCTTGTA
Source organism: Listeria weihenstephanensis (assembly GCF_003534205.1). Classification (NCBI taxonomy): domain Bacteria; kingdom Bacillati; phylum Bacillota; class Bacilli; order Caryophanales; family Listeriaceae; genus Paenilisteria; species Paenilisteria weihenstephanensis. The sequence goes on from NZ_CP011102.1 coordinate 1,321,520, forward strand.
AATGCAATAAGTGGCCATTATGAAAAGGGTTATATTCCACGATAATGCCTGTTGCTTTCATTTTTATCAACTCCATGTCACAATAGTAAGGTAGATTTTTTCGATCGCTATTTTTAGATTACCTCCAGAATACCATAAAATCGCGCATGATAACATGATTCGTTTTGGGAATAGGGATTGACAAAAGGCTTAGAAAAGTCTATAATATTTTTTGTTGCGCTTGGAGTGATAAACAATGAAATGGTCATTAATTCAACTACAGAAATACCGTGGTAAAAAAGTACCAATAGAGCAGGAAGTTGATGTTACAGAATACTTGAAAGAGCATAACCATGATGTTCGTGATGCAAGCCCTGTGCGTGTGTCTGGTGATATTACGGTGCGCCAAGATTCCGTTTTGATCGAACTTGTTTTAGATGGGACGATTATATTGCCATGTGCCAGAACATTTGAAGATGTTATTTATCCGTATCATATCGAATCTGTGGAAACGTATGTGGACAAAGAGGAGAAAGTGCTGGATGAGATGCATCACCTGATGGATGGCGATAAAATTGACGTGTTACCAGTGATTGAAGAGTTACTTTTGTTAGAAATTCCAATGCAAGTTTACAGTGATAATGTAGAAAATGCGTTGTCAGAAGGAAACGATTGGAACATTATAACGGAAGAAGAGCTGGAGCAACAAGCAAAGCAAGAAGAAACAAAAGTGGATCCTCGTCTTGCAGGATTAGCCGATTTCTTTGATAAAAAGAACGACTGATTTTACAAGCTGGAATATATTTTAGGAAGAAGAAATTTTTCCTAAAAGGATTGCGATGAGGGAGATATCCCGAAGTCGCGAAGGAGGTGTATGGAAATGGCAGTACCTTTTAGAAGAACATCTAAAGCGAAAAAACGTAAGCGTCGTACGCACTTCAAATTACAAGTGCCTGGTATGGTAGAATGCCCTAGTTGTGGAGAGTACAAACTTTCTCACCGTATTTGTCCAGAATGTGGTCAATATAACGGCAAAGAAGTAGTAGAAACCAACTAATTTACGTGAACAAAAACAGGCGATACGTACGCTTGTCAAATAGAAAACCCAGAAGACGCCATGGATCTTCTGGGTTTTTTATTTAGGCTCACAGGAAAAGACTGCGAGCAGGTAATCTTTTTGTCACGCGCTATACATAGAAAAAGGACCCTACTTCAAAAATGCAAAACTCCGCAGATTTTGCTAAAATAAACACAAGCTATAAAAGAGGAGTGAGGGACATGGCGTATCAGGTTGGCATTATCGGAGCAGGGGCATTGGGCTTATTGTACGCAGGTTTGCTACAGGAAAATGTAACGCTTTTTACTCGAACGAAAGAGCAAGCGAATCTTATTGCAGAGCATGACGGCATAACTGTGATAACTGGGCATGATCAGAGCCGCGTTGATGTTCGCGCGATACCGATAGATGATGCTGATTTCACAACGACAGATTTTCTTATCATAACGGTGAAATCATATCAACTAGAAAATATAATGGAAACACTGATGAAGATTCCTCCCAATATACCACTTTTATTTCTACAAAACGGCATGGGACATCTAACGCAACTTTCTGATCTGCCACAAAAAACAATCTTGCTTGGAACGTGTGAACATGGTGCTGGAAAAATCGATGCGACGACGGTGGTCTGGCGTGGTGCGGGTCAGACAAATTGGGCGATATTTCGAGGCGAGGCAAACACGATGTTACGAACGATTATGATGGTGAATCCTGAGTTCCCTTTTTTTGAGCAAGCGGATTTTAAAGAAATGGTTTATAATAAGTTATTGGCAAATGCGGTGATTAATCCGTTGACGGCTGTTCTTGGTGTGCCGAATGGTGCCTTATTACATAATGAATATTGGTATACGTTGCTTGTGAGTTTGACGAGGGAAGTGGCAGATGTACTGCATCGTGAGGACGCGTTAGAGGCTGTCGTTGCGATATGTAAGGCGACGTCGGCTAATTATTCTTCGATGGCTACAGATGTACGTGAGAAGCGGAAAACGGAGATTGCGAGCATTTCGGGGGCTGTTGTTGCACTTGCCGAGGAGCAAGGCAAAGTCGCCCCGATTTCAGAAACATTATACGGCCTAGTGAAAGGGCTAGAAGGAGAATACTTACAGTGAGTTGGTTAACGAATATAACGGCGCTTGTTATCATCGCCCCAGTACTTATTTTTACAGTGACTTTTATGGTGACGCAGCAAATGACAAAAAGAACACCAAAAGCGGTGAAGCGAAGCGCAGATGTGACGACGTTTTTCCTGATCTTAGCGGATCACTTTTTCATGATTGTGCTATTTGATCAGTCGTTTTTGTTGTATATTCTGTTGTTGTTATTCTTGATTGGCATTCTATTTGTCGCGCTATTCGCCAAGTCACAAGGGATTATTAATTTTCGTAAAGTGATTCGCGGTTATTGGCGAATTTGCTTCTTTGCTTTTGCGATCTTATATTTATTGTTATTCGTGATCGGTATTGTAAAAAGTATTATATTAGTTTTTTAGCCAATCCACAGTTTTTTCAAATTTAAGTGGCCGTATAGGAGTTTGTCTTCGGTCTGGATGGTCGCATGGATGAATTGGTGTTTGGTCATATGCTCTAGGAAGAGGAGCAGGTGATTATCGCGCACAAAGCTCTCGAGTTGGTCGTAAAAATAATCGCGATCGCTGAATGCTGTGCACTGCCGCGCTTGATGTAGTAGCTCCTCTATTTGTTGGAGCTCTTTTTTTGCCCAAAAACGCTGAGGTGCTAAATTAGGGTTTCCGTAAAAATCCATAAAAGCAATCTCGATATCGCTACTTGGGACATCAGCACCCATGTTAATATCAATATCCTCCCATTTCGCTTGATAAAATTCGGAGCTTATATCGATGATTTGCAAGTCGAGTGAAATACCAAACTCGGCTGCTCGGGCTACAACCCAACGACCTTGACGAATAGTTTTTGCATGGGAAAGAATCGCAAAACGCAATGGTTCCCCGTTGTAATGAGCGCTTTTTAGCAATGCTGTTATTTTACTAGAATCTCTCTTTTGTGGACTAGACTTATGAAAAAAATAACTGGAAGCCTCAGATTCCTCGTCATTTTCTAGATCATGAAGCATTTTTTGTGGATCGAGCAGGTGATAGAAAGCTTCTCGGAATGCTCGATGATGTGCGAAAGTACAGTGTTTGAAGTTAAACGTAACGATATTGACACCGTAATCTTTCGTTGCGTGATCCGTATAGTCTGTATTATCGGCATTTCCCATGTTCGTGACGGTGATGACGGGATTCTTCTGGTCTTTCACAAGCCAAAATTCAATTCGATCGAGAAATGGGCGTTCTAGGAAATGGTCGTCAAAGGCTTCTAGAATTAGTTTTTGAGAGCTTCTTTTTGTCAGCTTGAAGGCGCCGGTGCTCGTCCATTTATATTCGTCAAAAGGGACATCGTGCGGTAGAATAACAAGGTTTCCTAGACAAAGATAGCGAATGAAGAAAGGATTCGGTGTATGGAGATGAATCGTGATCTTTGTTTCGGACGGGAGCTCTATTCGTGCAATATCTTTTAGATACCAATGAGTCACGGTTCCTTTTTGCATCGCTTTTTCAAGCGTTTGGTAAACATCAGTGCTCGTCAACGTTCTACCATGATGGAAACGGATTCCTTTTCGAATATGAAATGTCCAAACCGTGCTGTTATGCTCGGCTTTCCAGTGATGCGCGATGCATGGCATGACGGTGTTCGTTGTTGTGTCGAAGCGAACAAGTGGATCACCAAGTTGAAGAAGTAAGGAGCTCTCCATGTTGATGGATGTATGAAGCGGATCAAGGATGCTAAATGGGCGTGCGATGACGAGGCGTAATATATCTTGGTCGCCCTTCTCGGTATGCAGTCCAAATAGTTCGTTCATTTCGGAGGAAACCGAGCTAAACCATTCGCGTGGAATATTAAACTGCAAGAGGCCAAGCAGTTTATCTAGATTTTCTTGTTCCACAGCGGTGCGGATAAAGTCCTCAATTTCTGATTGGAAGCTCTGCGCAAATGTTATTTTGGAGGCGTTTCCTCGTCCTTGACCAGGCTGATACTGGCAAAATTCGAGTTCTTGATATTTTTTGAGTTTTCGCTTGACGTTTTTGTCACTGCATGCCCATTTTTCGGCCAGTTCATTCAGTCGAAAGGTAGCGGTGTTATCGATTTGTCTTTCTAGCAAAAAAGCACGCATGTCGTAGTAGGCAATGTCACGCATTGTGTGAACCTCCTTCTAGTATAAAAGGGGACAAAAAAATATGATATTATCCCTTTTTCTCCTTTTTAAAACTAGTTATACTATGTTTAGGAGGTGAAGTCAATGTTTCGTACATTGCATCCAAATATAAAAGCGCGGATTGGTATTTCGTTTTTAAGTAAGCTGATTGGTTCGATGGTGTTTCCGTTCATGGCGATTTATTTTGCGAAGGAGATTAACATTGGGGTCGCTGGTATTTTGCTGATGATTAACATCGCGGTACAGTTTATTGCGAGTATTTATGGCGGACATTTGGCAGATCATATCGGACGGCGGAAATTGATGGTGTGGGGAGAGTGGGTGAAAGTTGGTGCGTTTGCCCTGATGCTACTCGTGAATTCGCCTTTTATTGTGTCCCCTTGGTTGACGTTCGTTGCGCTTCTTTTAATCGCGGTATCTCAAGGCTTTACCATCCCTGCGAGTGACGCGATGTTGATTGATGTGAGTACGCGTGAGGAGCGGGCTTACATGTATTCGATTAATTACTGGGCGAATAATTTATCTGTGATGATCGGTGTCGTTATCGGTGGTTGGTTTTTCCAAAGTTATTTATTTGAACTGCTCATCGGGTTGCTTGTGATGTCGCTTGTGACGACTTGGTTGACGATTACGCGGATTTCGGAAACATTAGTGTTGAGTGAAAGACGCGAGGCAAGTGATGCGGGGATAAGAAATTTGTTTCGGAGTTATCAGAAGATTTTGTACGATGCTCGTTTTCTATGGTTCACAGCAGGCGGAATCGCGGTATTGTCGATTGAATTCCAGCGCAATAATTTTATTTCAGTACGGCTAGCCGATGTGTTTCCGCCGATGTTATACAGCTTTGGGTGGCTTGGAAATATACCTTTTGACGGTGTGAAACTGGTGAGCGTGTTGACGTTGGTAAACACATTGATGATTGTACTTTTCACAGCTCCAATTGCAAAATGGGTGCGAGATCGAAATCTGCAAAAATGGATGTATGTTGGATTTATGGTTTTTTCGTTTGGGTTTGCGTTATGTGCCTTTGCGAATCATATTTGGATACTATTTGGCGCCACAGTCATCTTATCTGTCGGAGAATTGCTTTACGTGCCAACGCGGCAAACGATTCTGGCGGATATTGTGGACGATTCGATGCGCGGGACCTACATGGCGTTTAATGGCTTTGTTTTTCAAATTGGAAAATTAATTGGCGCCGGAAGTTTGATGTTTTCGCCGTATATTGGGAAGTATGGCATGGCTTTATTCATCCTGTTTTGCGGGCTTGTTGGTGTGTTGATGACATTCTGGGCGCTTAAACCAACAACGCGGACAGTGAGGCAAGAATAGGAAAAAGAAGAGACACGACCGAGAAAGGGCATTTTTCGGTAGACATCTCTTCTTTTTTTCGTGTTATTTTGCGCCATAAGATAGTAGTAAATCGGCAATAGCATCGTAACCTTGTTGTTTCGCGTGTGTAAGTGGTGTAACGCCGCTAGAATCTGCGATGTTTAGATCGGCCCCGTTTTCGAGTAATGCCTGTACAATTTGCTGTTGCGTTTTGCTGCCATCGGAAAGTACAATCGCCTCTAAAAGTGCGGTCCAGCCGGGATTATTTACGTGATTCACATCGATATCAGTTTCGGCTAAAAGGAGGCGAACGTTTGCTAGATGGCCTTTTTCGGCAGCTGGAATCAAGGCAGTTCCTCCAAAGCGATTCGTCAGCGTGTAATCGGGTTTATGCGGAATCATTAATTTTAAAATTTCTGTTCGTCCCTCTGCCCCTGCGTATAAAAAGGGACTATCTTCTATCTTATCTTGCAAATTGACATTGGCGCCGTATTGTAGAAATAGTTTTGCCATCGGGATATTATTGTCATGGGTGGAAACGAGTAAGCCGCTTTCACCGCGAGTATTCACTGTATCAACTTGTGCCCCTTGCTTTAATAGGGCTTCGATTTGTTGGCTATCCTTTGTTTCTATAGCTTTGAGTAGGGCTTGATTCAAATTGGCCACATTTTTTGGCATAGACTTCTCCTCGGATTCTTTTTTTACGGGGCTTTTTTGCGTGGTGGTTATTGTTTCTTTTGTGTTGACATTGGAACAGGCGGCGAGTATGAGTGTTATGAAAATGAGAACGATTTTTGCCATGGAGCGACCTCCTTCTTTCTTCTAATTATGCCATATAAAAATAAACTGGAGATTAACTAGAGCTTAAAATGTTGTTACCACGAATTTTTATCCATTATCTTACGTTGCGTCCCACTAACACCCACATTTTTTTAAGTTAGTAAAATGGCTCTATAGATCGGTTTCAGCGGTATTTTTTTGATGTGTCGCTTCTTTTTTGCGCTTTTTTTTAGTTTTTGGTGGTACGAAGTGGGGAGTTGTGGTAAAGTTGTCTATAAGAAAGTGGGGATGGACTATGTTCATGGGCGAATATCAACATAACATTGATATAAAGGGTCGTTTAATCGTGCCATCTAAATTCCGTGAACAATTAGGGGATCAATTTGTCATTACCCGAGGGCTTGATAAATGTCTTTTTGCTTATCCGCTTGATGAGTGGACGAAAGTAGAAGAAAAGATCCAGACACTCCCACTGACTAAAAAAGATGCTCGTTCTTTTACCCGTTTTTTCTTTTCTGGGGCTTCGGAATGTGAGCTTGATAAGCAGGGCCGGATTAATATTCCGTCCAATTTAACAAGCTATGCGGAACTCGAGAAGGAGACGGTGATTGTCGGGGTCGCAAGTCGTATTGAAATTTGGAGCAAGTCGGAATGGGATAAATTCTTCAATGAAGCAGAAGAGTCATTTGCAGACATTGCCGAAAATATGATTGGCTTTGATATTTAAGGAGGAGTAAGTATGTTCGAACATGAAACGGTACTATTAAAAGAAACGGTAGATAGCTTAAATATAAAGCCTGATGGTGTCTATGTAGATTGTACCCTTGGTGGTGCAGGTCATAGCGCGTATCTTCTTAGTCAACTTTCAGAAAAAGGCCATTTATTTGCGTTTGATCAAGATAGTACGGCGATTGCTCACGCGAAAGAGTTCCTTAGTGAGTACGAGGGTCAAGTAACGTTTATCAAAAGCAACTTTAGATATATAAAAGAAGCATTACTAGAAGTTGGCGTGACAGAAGTAGATGGGATTTTGTATGATTTAGGTGTTTCCTCCCCACAACTAGACGAACGGGAACGAGGATTTAGTTACCATCAAGATGCACCGCTAGATATGCGAATGGATCAAGAGGCGGAACTTACAGCACGCGATGTTGTCAATGATTGGCGTTATGAAGATCTTGTACGAATTTTTTTCCAATATGGTGAGGAGAAGTTTTCAAAACAAGTAGCACGAGAAATTGAGCGTAGGCGTGAAGTGGCACCGATTGAAACGACTGGTGAGCTCGTTGACGCGATTAAAGCCGCGATCCCTGCACCGGCAAGACGAAAAGGTGGACACCCAGCGAAACGGGTTTTTCAAGCGATTCGAATTGCGGTGAACGATGAGTTGGGAGCAGTAGAAGATTCGCTGAAAGAAGCGATGGACTTGCTGAAACCTGGTGGACGGATTAGCGTTATTACGTTCCACTCATTAGAAGATCGCATTACAAAACACATTTTTACGGACGAATCAAAAGGGCCGGAACTGCCGCCAGGGTTACCGATTATTCCAGAAGAATATAAGCCGAAAATGAAATTAGTTACAAGAAAACCGATTCTCCCGTCTGAGCAAGAACTGGCAGAAAACAATCGTGCCAGATCAGCAAAACTTAGAGTGATAGAGCGGAATAAGTAGAAAGTAGGAGTGAAGTAGATGAGTAATAATGTAGCCTACAAAGCCAATGCGGAACCAAAACGTGTACATACAGAAGCGCCGCAACCACAACCGAAAAAACAAATTTTAAAACGTGGTAAAATAACGTTGGGTGAAAAACTAATCGCCTCCGTTTTTATTATCGTTATTGCGGTTTTTGCTTTTAAAATTATTCATGTACAAGCACAAATATATACGGTAAACCAAGGCATTCAAGAGAAACAGGCAGATGTAGATAAGCAAGTGAAAGCAAACGAAGATTTATCAGCAGAAGTGTCAGATCTTAGCCGTTATGAACGCGTTTGGCAAAAAGCGAAAGAACTTGGACTGAAACTTGATCCAGACAATGTGAAGGTAGTGGAAGGCAAATGAAAAAAAGAGTAGGAAACATGCGAAGAGGCGCCCTGGTTTTATTTATCATCTTTGGAGTTATTTTTCTGTCGGTTATCGGACGCTTCTTTTACATGCAAGTTGTTGGCGATGTCAACGGGGTTCCACTTGCTGCCAAGGCGGCGAAACAGCATTTACGAAGCAGTGTCTTAGAAGCAAATCGTGGCTCTATTTTAGATCAAAAGGGCGAAGTGATTGCAAAGGACACTGCTTCTTATACGTTAGCGGCGGTGCTTGATCCGAAGCAAAGTGAGGGAACCAAAGAACCGCACCATGTGGTGGAAAAAGAAGAGACGGCGAAACTTTTGGCGAAGTATTTACCTATGAAAGAAGCCGATATTCTGAAAAAACTGCAAAAGAAGGATGTCTTCCAAGTTGAATTTGGAAAAGCTGGCAAGAATTTGTCGGCGGAAGTGAAGGATAAGATTGAAGCGTCGAAATTACCTGGATTGGTGTTCACTAAGCAGGCGGAACGTTTTTATCCAAACGGCGTTTTTGCCTCGCATCTAGTCGGTTATGCGCAACAGGAGACGGGCGAAGATGGTGTTTCTAAGCTCATCGGTAAAATGGGGATTGAGAAAGCGTACAATTCTATTTTGACAGGTAAAAATGGATCGATTAATTATGACGCTGATAAATATGGCTACATTTTGCCGAATACGAAAAGCGCGGTGAAAGAAGCGAAAGATGGGCAAGATATTTATTTGACGCTAGATAAGAAAATCCAAACATTTTTAGAGGATACGATGAACACGGTGGATGCGAAATATAACCCGAAAAATATGATGGCGGTCGTTATGAACCCTAAAACAGGTGAAATTCTAGCGATGAGCCAGCGTGATACGTTCAATCCGACGACAAAAGAAGGCTTGACAGATCAATGGGCTAATCTGCCGGTGGAAACGACGTACGAACCTGGCTCGGTTATGAAAATATTTTCACTAGCCTCTGCCATCGATTTGGGCGTTTATAATCCTAACGCTTACTACCAATCGGGAACGTATAATGTCGGCAGTATTCCAATTCATGATCACAACGGTGGTGCTGGTTGGGGCTCTATAACATACCGTGAAGGCGTGGAACGTTCGAGTAACGTGGCGTTCGCGAAGTTGCTTGCTGGTATGGGACCAGATAAATTCAAAACGTATTTGCAAAACTTTGGCTTCGGTCAAAAAACTGGCATAGACCTTCCAAATGAAGCGTCAGGTAAAATTTTGTTTGATCAAAAAATTGAGCAAGTAACGACGGTGTTTGGGCAAGGGACAACGGTGACGATGATGCAAATGCTACAAGGCGCAACGGCTATTGCAAGTGATGGCACGATGAAACAACCGTATGTGGTTTCAAAAATTGTGGATCCGAATACAGGAAAAATAACGGAAACAAAAACAACGACGACCGGAAAGCCAATCAGCGAGGCAACTGCCAAACAAACGCGTGAAGAACTGCGGAACGTTATTACTGGTAAAGTTGGAACTGGGAAGGCGTATGCTATTGAAGGATATGATATCGCTGGTAAAACTGGGACATCACAGATTCCTAATCCGGATGGTAGTGGCTACATGACGGGCAATAATAACTATATTTTCTCATTCATGGGAATGGCGCCGGCAAAAGATCCTGAACTTGTAATGTACGTGACGATGCAGCAACCGCAACTCTCGGGAAGTACAACAGGTGGGAAAGCAGTCTCAGAAGTTTTTAACCCCGTGATGAAAAATAGTTTGCAGTACATGAATATTAAATCGGCAGATACAGCAAAACTTAAAACAATTACCGTACCGTCTGTGTTGGAAAAAACGCCCGATGCAGCGAAAAAAGCGATGGAAGCGAAAAAACTAGTTCCAGTCGTGATTGGTAACGGTAAGAAAATCGTACAACAATTGCCACAAGCTGATGAGAAGATTTTAGAAGGCCAGCGCGTAATTTTGATGACAGAAGGCGATATGACCATTCCTGATATGAAAGATTGGGCGAAGAACGATATGCTCAAAGTTTCTGAAATAACAGGTGTTCCTTTCCAAGTGAAGGGCGATGGCTATGTCTTGAAGCAAAATCTTTCAGCTGGTTCGGTCATCAATGATAAATCAACGGTAACAATCGAATTAACAACGCCAGATAAAATTCCGAACTTCAACAAAGCGCCAGTTGCAGATGACAATAAAGAAGATTCGACAGATACAAGCGTTGAGGAAGCTGCGGGTCTGAATGCATTGTTAAACTAAAAGTGGGCGGGAACAAAATATGTTTCCCGCTTTCATTTTATAAACAATAGTAATTATATTTACAAAGTACATATCGATGGGAATAATTTAGCAAATAGGCGGATCTAAACATTGTTAAAAGACTAGTATTCCAGCTCTATTTTTGCTAATATAGAGAGGAAGATTTGCCATCAATAGATGCTGATATGCGCCCGAATTAAAAAAAGAGCGGCTGCTATCATTTTTTGGCATGGTACGGGTAAGTAATGGAGGAAGGGAAGTTCACTATGGAATTAGAAAAACTGATACGCGCAATTCCTTATAGTCAGATCAAGCAGGCGGATGAGAATACGCTACATATAGAAGTACAGGCGGTAGAACAGGATAGCAGGCAAGTCAAGGCAGGCACACTATTTGTTTGTATCGATGGTGAAATCGTGGATGGCCACGCTTTTGCGAGTAAAGCACAGGAACAAGGCGCTGTTGCCATTGTCGCGGAACGTATGTTACCGGGGATCGCGATTCCCATTATTTTAGTCGAGGACGGTAAACGGGCGATGGCGATGCTTGCTGCGGCGTTTTACAATTATCCGACCTCCGAAATGAACTTGATCGGAATTACAGGCACCAACGGCAAAACAACGGTGAGCCATTTAGTCGAGTTTATCCTCTCTGATGCGCATGTGATGACGGGCTTAATTGGCACGATGTATCGCAAAATTGGCACAGAGATTTTAGAAACGAAAAATACAACGCCAGACAGTCTGACTTTGCAGAAAACATTCCGTCAAATGCGTGAAGAAGATGTAACGACGGCAATCATGGAAGTTTCATCGCATGCATTAGTGCAAGGTCGTGTCTATGGTTCGGATTATGATGTGGCGGTATTTACGAATTTATCCCAAGATCATCTAGATTATCATAAGACGATGGAGGAATACGCACATGCGAAGAGTCTACTGTTCGCCCAACTTGGCAATGGTTATCAAGGAACTCCGAAAACGGCGATTATTAACCGGGATGATGCGCATAGCCAAATGATGATCGACGCGACAGGTGTGAATTTGCTCACGTATGGTATTGATAATGAGGCAACTTTTAAAGCGAGCAATATTCAAATCAGCAGTAAAGGCACGAAGTTTGACTTGCATTTTCAAGGAGAGACATTTAGCGTCCAATTGAAATTGATTGGGAAATTTAACGTGTATAACGCGCTAGCTGCAATTGCTACGGTGTACGCTGCCAATACGAAACCACAGGCGATTCCAGATATTATTTCTTCACTTGAAAAAGTAGAGGGCGTTGCTGGCCGTTTTGAATTGGTGGATGCAGGGCAACAATTCCCAGTGATCGTGGATTATGCGCACACACCAGACGGTTTAGAAAACGTTCTGAAAACAGTATGCGAGTTTGCCAAGGGACGCATTTTTGTTATTGTCGGTTGTGGTGGAGATCGTGATAAAGGAAAACGCCCGCAAATGGCGCAGATTGCTGTGAAGTACGCGACGGATCCCATTTTCACATCGGATAACCCGCGAACGGAAGAACCAATGCAAATTATTGAAGATATGCTGGCAGGTGTCCCAGAAGCTGACTATACAGTGAGGGAACATCGCCAAGACGCGATTCAATACGCAGTGAAGCAAGCAAATCCAGATGATGTTATTTTAATTGCTGGAAAAGGACATGAAACATACCAAATTATCGGTGATGTTGTCCACGACTTTAATGACAGAGTTGAGGCACGAGCAGCTATTCTTGCTAAAATACTGTAATGTGACACTGAAACAATAAGAAACTTTAAATTGCACAGATGGATCGTTTGTGACAAATAGATTGGAGCGAAAAAGCGTGTCATTATATTGGATATTTACAACATTTGCGATGGCTTTCATTATTACCGTTATAGGGGTGCCATTATTTATCCCCTTCTTACAAAAATTAAAATTTGGCCAAAGTATTCGTGAGGAAGGCCCGCAAAGCCATCAGAAAAAATCAGGAACACCAACGATGGGGGGACTTATTTTCTTGCTCGCGATGATTATCAGTTTTGTCATCATGACACTTATTGGTGGCTGGTTTGGTAGCGAGGCACTACTCCTACTTATTCCACTAGTCTTGTTTGGAGCACTTGGCTTCCTTGACGATTACATTAAAGTCGTTAAAAAACAAAATTTAGGATTAAGATCCAAAGAGAAATTCATCGGACAAGTGATCATCTCCATTTTGTTCTATCTAATTTATCGTCTAAACGGCTTCCCAGAAACACTGACCGTACCGTTTACATCGATTGAAGTAAATCTCGGTTGGTTCTTCTTGATTTTCATTATTTTCTGGCTGGTTGGATTCTCCAATGCCGTCAACTTGACAGATGGCCTCGACGGTCTTGTTTCAGGGCTTTCCGTTATCGCTTTTGGTGCGTTTGGTATCATCGCGATTTTCCAAGATCAGGACGTTGTTGCGATGTTCTGTCTTGCAATCGTCGGCGCCATGCTAGGTTTCCTAATTTTCAACAAGAACCCAGCTAAAATTTTCATGGGAGATACCGGTTCGCTTGCGCTCGGTGGTGCTATTGCGGCAATCTCTATCATGCTACAGCAAGAATGGATGTTACTACTTATCGGTCTTGTTTTTGTTATTGAAACAGCTTCCGTGATTATTCAAGTCTTCTATTTCAAAGCCACAAATGGCAAACGATTATTTAAAATGAGTCCCATTCACCATCACTTTGAACATGCCGATATCGGTTGGTCAGAATGGCGAATTGTTTTCACTTTTTGGGGCGCTGGTCTCATTTGTGCGATCATTGCACTTGTCATAGTCCTATAAAAAGATAAAAAAGGGAATCGTAAAACTGGGGGAATTAAAATGAAAAACATTATTCAATATAAGCATCGTAAAGTACTTGTATTGGGATTGGCCAGAAGTGGCGTCAGTGCAGCATCATTGCTTCATAAGTTAGGCGCATTTGTCACGGTCAATGACCAAAAACCATTTAGTGAGAATCCAGAGGCGCAAGGATTACTGGAACAAGGTATTAAGGTCATCTGTGGATCGCATCCGGTGGAACTTTTGGATGAGGGTTTTGAGTTGGTCGTTAAAAACCCAGGAATCCCGTATGAAAACCCGATGATTCAAAAAGCGAAAGATCTCATGATTCCGATTATTACCGAAGTCGAGCTTGCTTATCAAATATCGGACGCGCCAATCATTGGTATCACAGGAACAAATGGTAAAACGACAACAACAACCATCGTGCACAACATGCTAAACGAGATGACACCGAATAAATCACTACTTGCAGGGAACATCGGCTTTCCAGGCTCGGAGGTCGCAGAAAAAGCAACGGCCGATCAATATATTGCGATGGAACTCTCATCGTTTCAGTTGATGGGAATTCGCACATTCTGCCCGAAAATCGCGGTGATTACGAATATCTATGAAGCACATATCGATTATCATAAAACACGGGAAGACTACGTGAAAGCAAAGTGGCGCATCCAAGAAAATCAAACGAAAAATGAATTTCTTGTCGTTAATTGGGATCAAGATGAATTGCGTAACATGACAAAACGCACCAAAGCGAAAGTCATCCCGTTTTCACCAACTCAAAAACTTGGGGAAGGTGCTTACGTGAAGGATGGAAATATCATGTTCTACGACGAAGTCATTGGCAGACGTGAAGATATTCTACTCCCAGGCGAGCATAATTTAGAAAATATCTTGGCCTCTATTGCTGTCGCTAAAATTTGCGAAGTTAGCAACGAACAAATTATGCACGTATTAGAAACGTTCAAGGGTGTGGAACATCGTACGCAGTTTGTGAAAGATTTGCATGGCCGCAAATTCTACAATGACTCGAAAGCAACGAATATTTTGGCAACGCAAAGCGCACTTAGCGGTTTTAATAAACCTGTTATCTTGCTCGCTGGTGGCCTTGATCGCGGTATCGAATTTGATGAATTAAAGCCATTTTTCAAGAACGTCAAGACATTGATCGTATTTGGCGAAACGGCGGATAAAGTAGGTCGTGTGGGGAAAGAAGCTGGCGTGGATGTGCATAAAGTACATGACGTTACCGCTGCTGTTCCTCTGGCTTATGAACATTCGGAACCAGGCGACATTATTTTATTATCTCCGGCGTGTGCAAGTTGGGATCAGTATCGTACTTTTGAAGTTCGTGGCCGTGCCTTTATGGATGCTATTGAAGAACTACCAGACGAGGTGGAAAAATGAAGTTTGTAATTAGCGGTGGTGGAACAGGCGGGCACGTATATCCCGCTCTTGCTCTTATCCGAGCCATCAAAAAAAGAAATCCCGAAGCTGAATTCTTATACATTGGAACTGAAAAAGGGATGGAATCAACCATCGTTAGGCGTGAAGGTATCCGTTTTGAAGCGATCGAAATAACTGGTTTTAAACGTTCTCTATCACTTGAAAACGTGAAGACGATTACGCGTTTCTTCAAAGGTGTGACGAAAAGTAAAGCGCTCATTCGAGAATTTGCTCCCGACGCAGTTATTGGAACAGGCGGATATGTATGCGGACCAGTCGTTTACGCGGCAGCTAAATTAAATATTCCCACACTGATCCATGAACAAAATAGTGTCGCAGGTTTAACAAATAAGTTTTTGAGCCGTTATGCTGATCGTGTTGCCATTTGTTTTGAAGAAGTAAGCGATTCGTTTGCCGCTGAAAAAGTAGTTTTCACAGGTAATCCGCGAGCATCCGAAGTGATTGGTATCGAGCCAGGTGATGTCCTAACGGAATACGGTCTTGAAAAAGATAAACCGACAGTCCTATTTTTCGGTGGAAGTCGTGGCGCTAGAGGAATAAACGAGGCAGTAGAAGCTAATTTGCCGAAGTTGAGTAAACGTCCTTACCAGGTGTTATATGTGACTGGGGAAGTTCATTACGAAAAAGTACAAGATAAACTCGCAGATATGGCATTAAACCCGAACATCAGCATTCAACCGTTCATTTATGATATGCCAAAAGTGCTTCACGCGACCACGCTTGTTGTATCAAGAGCCGGCGCAACATCACTCGCGGAACTCACAGCTTTGGGTGTCCCAAGTATCTTAATTCCGAGCCCATATGTGACAGCAAATCATCAAGAAAAAAACGCCGATTCGCTAGCTAAAAAAGATGCAGCCGTCGTGATTTTAGAGGCGAATTTAACAGCAGATCGATTGTTGGATGAAATCGACAGCATTATGAATAGCCCTGAAAAACTGGCCAAAATGCAGTATGAATCCCAACAATTAGGCGTGCCAGACGCAGCAGATAAATTAGTTGATGCGGTCTATGAAATAATGAAAAAGTAACAAATGAGGAGGGCAAAACATGGCGAATAAAAAAATCGTTTCCATAGAAAGTAGAATTCCAGAATTAAAAAAATACCGCAAAAAGAAACTTATTCGCCATATGTCGATCCTAATCAGTGTTTTTCTTGTACTTATCTTAATTACGCTTTACTTCTTGTCACCAATAAGTAAAGTTCAGCGCGTCTATGTGGACGGTAATCATCAAGTAGATGAGGAGACGATTCTGAAAGAAGGAGACTTAGCTCTAGGCACATTTGTATTTGGTTTCAATAAATCTAAAAGTGCCACTTCCTTAGAAGAAAATCCGTTGATCAAAAAAGCAACAATTCATTTAGAAGGCTTCAACACATTACGCGTGAATATTACTGAGAATCAAACAATTGGTTATCAAGAGAAAGACGGCCAATATTTCGATATTTTGGAGACGGGGAAACTTCTCACAACACAGCCAAAACAGTTTCCTATCGGGAATAATCCGCTTTTTAGTGGCTTTAAGAATGGTGCGGTTTTAAAAGATATGGTGTCACAGTTAAAACAATTACCAGAAGGTGTTTTGCTATCCATTTCGGAAGTTCATTTTGCACCAACAAAAAGTGATGATGAGCATATTCGTTTATACATGAATGATGGGAATGAAGTGTCAGCAACAATTGCCACATTCGCCGAAAAAATGGCACATTATCCTTCTATCGTTGCTCAGTTAAAAGAAGATCAAAAAGGTATTATTGATCTTGAAATTGGATCGTATTTCCGAACCTATTTAAAAGATAAAGAAGAACAAGCCGCATTGAATAAGAAAAAAGACAGCTAGATTACAAATATGACAAGTCGTTAAGCTTATATGAAAGCGGAAATAAGAATGCACGTTCCTCTTTTTGCGGAAAAATCAAAAAGTTATCGAAAAACACCCTTTGTGCTTTTATTACTAGGTTTCTTGGTGTAGACTGTAGATATGTGTTGCTTGCTTGAAAGCCTTCGTATATTCTGTTACTTAGGATATTATGTTTGTCGAAGAGGGGAATCTTGAATGACAAACGCCAAATATAAAAATAGATGTTTAAACAAAAATTAACTACTGAATTTTTTGCGAGTAGACACATATAGTTATAGAAATTATTTAATTGAAGGAGGTGCCGATAAATGGGAGAAAACGAAATTTACGTTAGCTTGGATATTGGGACATCATCTGTGAAAGTGATCATTGCTGAGATGGCAAATGACAGACTCAATATTATCGGTGTGGGTAACGTGGCGTCCCAAGGGGTAAAAAAAGGCGTCGTCATTGATATTGATAAA
The DNA here is from genome assembly GCF_003534205.1 of Listeria weihenstephanensis. NCBI lineage: Bacteria > Bacillati > Bacillota > Bacilli > Caryophanales > Listeriaceae > Paenilisteria > Paenilisteria weihenstephanensis. Next base: position 1,338,812 of record NZ_CP011102.1, read on the forward strand.
ACAGTAGATTCAATAAAGAAAGCGATTGAGCAAGCTGAGCGTATGGTAGGCGTGCATATTTCACAAGTTATTGTTGGAATTGTCTCGAGTCAAGTACAGCTGGAATCTTGCCATGGAATCGTTGCAATTAACAGTGAAAATCGTGAAATTACAGATGAAGATGTTTGGAATGTGATGGATGCGGCACAAGTGGTCCCATTGTCACCTGAAAGAGAAATTATTAATGTCATTCCAGATCAGTACGTTGTGGATGGTTTGGACGGTGTCACAGATCCAAGAGGTATGATTGGTGTTCGCCTAGAAATGGAAGGAACGCTGATTACTGGTTCAAAAACGATCTTACATAATACGCTTCGCTGCGTAGAACGAGCTGGTCTGGAAATCACAGATATCGTACTCCAACCACTCGCAGAAGGATCGATTTCCTTATCAGAAGATGACAAAGAATTTGGGACGGCCCTCGTGAATATCGGTGCAGGTACAACCACAATTAGTGTCTTTGAACATGGAAAATTAACGTATACTACCGTCTTGCCAGTAGGCGGGGATCATGTGACGAAAGATTTATCACTTGGGTTAAACACATCGACGGCAAACGCTGAAAAAGTGAAATTAGAACAAGGTTACGCTTTTTATGATGATGCATCGGCTGACATTGCGTTTGGCATCGATGTTATCGGTAGCGACCAACAACAGCACTATACACAGTTGGAAGTAGCTGATATAGTGGAAGCTCGGATGGAAGAAATTTTCATGTTGACAATAGAAGAATTATCGCGTGTTGGGAAGGGTCATCTTCAAGGTGGTTACGTCTTAACAGGTGGTTCGATGGCGATTCCAGGTGCTATTGACCTTGCTGGAAAAGTATTTCAGGCGCATGTAAGATTGGCGATTCCAGATTATATCGGTGTTCGTGAACCTAGTTTTACGACTGCTGTTGGTCTTATAAAATATGCGTACCAAATGGCGGAAAAAGAAGGCAGAAGTGTTAGCGCTGAACCAACGGAAGCCCCGCAAAATGAAGAATCTAGTCCAAAACCAAAACAAAAAACGCCAAAAACCGAAGAAGAAAAAGTTTCGACTAAAATGAAGAATTTCTTTGGTGCGTTTTTCGATTAAAAAAGGTGTTTCGTTAAATAGGTGAAATTAGGAGGCAATAATATGTTAGATTTTGACACAAGTGCAGAGAGTTTAGCAACAATAAAAGTAATCGGTGTCGGTGGTGGCGGAAATAACGCTGTCAATCGCATGATCGAACATGGTGTCCAAGGCGTTGATTTTGTCGCAGTTAATACGGATGCACAGGCTTTGAATCTTTCAAGAGCGGAGGTTCATATGCAAATTGGCACGAAATTAACACGTGGCCTAGGCGCAGGTGCCGTTCCTGAAATCGGTAAAAAAGCGGCGGAAGAAAGTCGTGAAATGATTGAAGAAGCGTTAAAAGGCGCAGACATGGTTTTCGTAACGGCAGGTATGGGTGGCGGAACTGGAACTGGCGCGGCTCCTGTTATTGCAACGATCGCAAAAGAAATGGGTGCCCTAACAGTTGGTGTTGTGACACGTCCATTCGGCTTTGAAGGACCAAAACGTACGAAACAAGCAGCCATCGGAACAGAGGCAATGAAAGAAGCGGTTGATACATTAATTGTGATTCCAAACGATCGTTTACTTCAAATTGTTGATAAAAATACGCCGATGCTTGAGGCTTTCCGCGAAGCAGATAATGTTTTACGACAAGGTGTTCAGGGTATATCTGATTTAATTGCTGTTCCAGGTTTAATCAACTTAGATTTTGCTGATGTGAAGACAATTATGACGAACCGTGGTTCTGCTTTGATGGGAATTGGTATTGGAACTGGTGAAAATCGTGCCGCGGATGCAGCTAAAAAAGCGATCTCATCTCCATTGCTAGAAACATCGATTGATGGCGCTAAAGGTGTCTTGATGAACATTACTGGTGGATCTAATCTAAGTCTTTACGAAGTGCAAGAAGCTGCTGAAATCGTATCTTCTGCGTCCGATGAAGACGTGAATATGATATTTGGTTCCGTTATCAATGATGAATTACAAGAAGAACTCATCGTGACAGTTATCGCAACTGGATTTGATGAAGTAGCGCAAGCGAAACAAAAGCAACAATCGCAAAACCGTCCTAACCCAGGAATTCAAGTTAATCGTCCCGGTTATGCGGTCAAAGAAGAGCCACAAGGACAACAACAACCTGCAACCGAAGAAAAACAACAACATGTGGAAGAACCACGCCAAAACTTAGACGTCGATGTACCAGCGTTCATTCGGAACAGAAATCGTCGTAGTTAAAACCGAACAAAAGTATGAAAAAAATAGGTGATATGTGATGAGCTACAGTGAAAATTTGCAAGCGGTAGAAAATAAAATAACCAACGCAGTGGGGAAAAGTAACCGCCAAAGAAGTGACGTGCATCTGGTTGCTGTCACTAAAACGGTTGATGCTCCAGCAATGGAAAAACTATACGATCTCGGCATTCGTCATTTTGGTGAAAATAGAGCAGAAGTTTTTACTGAAAAAGTAGCTGCTTTTGCCGATAAAACCGATATCGTGTGGCATTTTATTGGATCGCTGCAGACACGCAAAGTACGCGCCATCCTACCATATATTAATTATTTACACTCATTGGATCGTAAATCACTTGCCGATGAGATTGAAAAACGTGCCACGGAGAAAGTTGCTTGTTTCTTGCAAGTAAATATCTCGGAGGAAGAAACAAAACATGGCTTTAACGCCGAAGAAGCAATTGCATTTGTGTCAACGCAAACCTATGAACATATTGAAATTGTTGGCTTGATGACAATGGCGCCCAACACAGATGATGCACAGGCTTTACATCACGTTTTTCAAGGATTAAAAGCATTGCAACTAGAAATAGAGAAACTTGGAATCGCCAATGTTCCGTGTCATGAAGTATCGATGGGAATGACGAATGATTTTGAGATCGCAGTTGAGGAAGGCGCAACGTTTATCAGAGTAGGAAGAGCTTTAGTAGAGGAAAACTAAATGTGGAGGTGTAAATCAGATGGGATTAAAAAATAAATTTAAATCTTACTTTTTCTTAGATGAGGAAGAGGGCGAAGATTATTATGAAGAACCGGTTGCAGCAACTAAGCCTCAGCCACTTCGCGAGGTTCCAGCTGAGAAATCGATGAAAAAAACAACAGGGAAAAACTACTTTACGAATCAAAGTGAAGCACCAGTGGACGAAAATAAAGTGGTAAGTATGAATGGCGCGCAATTTTCAAGCCAAATGGTTTTAGTAGAACCGCGCGTATATGCTGAGGCGCAAGAACTCTCGGATTACTTAAAGGAATATAAAACAGTTGTTGTTAATTTACAGCGCATCAGTCATGATCAAGCGATTCGCATTGTGGATTTTTTAAGCGGAACAGTGTATGCTTTAGGTGGAGATATTCAACGTATTGGCAACAATATTTTTCTCTGTACGCCAGAAAACGTCGAAGTAGATGGCGCTATTTCTGAAATGTTGGAAGAACAAGATTTTATGTAAATGAGGTGTAACAGATTTTATTAGCATATCAGATCGCACATTATGTTTTCTTAGTACTGGATTACTTCCCGTACGTCCTGTTTGTTTATATTCTATTGTCATGGTTTCCAGGTGCGTATGAAACCACATTTGGACGCTTTTTAGGGAAAATTTGTGAACCAGTTTTAGCACCATTCAGGAAAATCATCCCGCCAATTGGTGGAGTGCTTGACTTATCACCAATCATTGCCTTTTTCGCAATTCGGATGGCAACGTTCGGTTTACAGTATTTAGTGTATAACTATGTACTACCGTTTTTTTTCTAAGAATGAATACTAAGTGAAGGCGATCTGGCGAAAGCGGGTCGAGCTTCATTTGGTATTTTTTGATTATTTAGGAGTGTCAAAAATGCGGTAGGCGTGCTATAATGAGGATTATGAAGGCACGATAAAATCACAAGGAAGCTTTTTTCTAGGAAAGCGACTTTGTCATTCAAGGGAGAAAAGGGACATGGAAGGAATTTACCAACATTTTAGGGCGGAAGAGCATGCTTTTATCGATGGCGCATTAGAGTGGATTGTGCAAGTGGAGGATCAGTATACGCCGAGGCTAACTGACTTTTTAGACCCGAGACAACGCTTGATTTTGGAGTCTGTCGTTGGGGGTTACGAGAACATTGAGGTGAAGTTCTGGGGTGGTGTGAATCAAGCGGAGCGAAGACGCGCACTTATTTATCCAGATTACTATGAACCATCGGAAGCTGATTTCCAGATTACATTATTTGATATCCGCTATCCTGTGAAATTTACGACATTAACCCACCAAAAAATTCTTGGAACGGTGATGTCACTAGGCATGAAGCGCGATATATTCGGCGATATTTTAACGGAAAAGGAAGAGTGGCAATTTTTCGTGATGGCTGAAATGAAAGACTACGTAAGTTTGCAACTTGATAAAATAGGGAAAGTAAATATTATGCTGGAAGAAATAGCGCTTGATCAAGCGTTACCAGTGCACACGGATTGGCAATATGAGGGCACGACGATATCAAGTCTACGCTTAGATCTTGTGGTTGCAACGGCTCATAATATTTCTCGTCAAAAAGCGAAACAATTAGTGCAAGGTAAGTTGGTGAAGGTCAATTGGAAAACCGTTGAGAATCCCGATTTTGAATGTGAGGAAAATGATATTATTTCCGCACGAGGTTACGGTCGCGTGAAACTTGGCGAAATCAATGGGCACACGAAGAAGGATAAAATTCGCATTGAGATTGGCTACTTACGCTAATTTTGCTTTTTCTAGAGGATAATACTTGCGAGAAAGTCGGAATTTTATTATAGTTATAAACAGGTATATGTGGGAATCAATTTTTATGGTATAATAAAGGGGCTGGCCTAGTTTTGATAGGCTTTGACCATATGGAGGTGTTGAGCATGCCATTATCACCGCTGGATATACATAACAAAGAGTTTAGCCGTGGTTTTAGAGGTTATGAAGAGGACGAGGTGAACGAATTCCTCGACCAAATTATTAAGGATTATGAACAACTGATTAAAGAAAAGAAACGCTTAGAGGAAACTCTATCTTCAAGAGATGACCGTTTAGGGCACTTCACAAACATTGAAGAAACGCTTAATAAATCATTGATTGTAGCACAAGAAGCTGCGAACCAAGTGATTGATAATGCGGATAAAGAAGCGAAGTTAATCGTACGTGAAGCAGAAAAAGATGCAGATCGGATATTGAGTGATTCGTTATCGAAAGCTCGCAAAATCGCGATTGAGATTGAAGATTTGAAACGCCAATCGAAAGTGTTCCGCGAACGTCTGCGCTTACTAGTAGAAACACAAATGGACCTGATTAAGAGTGATGATTGGAAGCAATTGATGGAATATGAAGTCGATGCAACCGAACTGAAATCCGCAGGCCCAATCGAAATAGAAGAAAATAGTGACAAGCAATAATAGAGACAAGTACTCTTTCCCGAACAAATTCTAATCCAAGCGAGCTGGCAAGCGGTGTGAGGTCAGCATTAGAATGGAAAGTTAGGAAATCACTCTGGAGCTCTTTTTTCGAACGAGACATTGATCTTTAGTAGCAAAAAGCGTATATCGGCGTTAACGATATAACGAAGTGGGCAAAGATTTAAGATCGATGTCAACGAGGGTGGTACCGCGATTAATGAACTCGTCCCTTTTTTAGGGGAGGGGTTTTTTGTCGTTTAAAAATTGAAAAGCGGAAACGGGCTCGTTCAGCTCCGAAAAAAACTGGAAGGGCCGCAGTGAAAATCCGAACTTGATTTTTATGGAGGGCATGAAGTTTTCGAGGAGCTAGCCCGTGAAGCTAGATCACCAGAAAAGCGGAACGGGCTCGTTCAGCTCCGAAAAGAACTGGAAGGGCCGCAGTGAAAATCCGAACTTGATTTTTATGGAGGGCATGAAGTTTTCGAGGAGCTAGCCCGTGAAGCTAGATCCGAAGGCGCCAAAGCAATAACAAACGCACAAACCTGAGATTACAGCTTACCTAAACGCCTCAACCTCAACAAATAACAAGGAGCCAATTCCAAACCTTCTGAAACCCCACTGCAGACTACAAACGCACCAAATACACATCAAGTCTCTAAACCAAAACACTAAGCACCAAACAAATAATTCAACCAACAAAGGAGAATGGACTAATGGAATACAAAGAAACGTTATTAATGCCAAAAACAGAGTTCCCGATGCGAGGAAATTTACCGAACAAAGAACCAGAATGGCAAGCAAAATGGGAAGAGATGGACCTATACGATCAAATTCAACAAAAGAATGCAGATAAACCAACATTTATTTTGCATGATGGACCGCCGTATGCGAATGGTGAGCTACATATGGGCCATGCGATGAATAAAGTTATCAAAGACATGATTGTGCGTCAAAAATCGATGAGTGGTTTCCGTTCGCCATATGTTCCTGGTTGGGATACGCATGGTTTACCGATTGAACAAGCACTAGCAAACAAAGGCGTGAAGCGTAAAGAAATGTCTGTAGCAGAATTCCGTAAACTATGTGCGGAATATGCCTATAAACAAGTGGATATTCAACGCACTGGTTTCAAACGCTTAGGTGTAACAGGCGAGTGGGCTAACCCTTACATCACATTGCAGCCTGAGTATGAAGCGGAACAAATCAAAGTTTTTGGTGCGATGGCTAAAAAAGGCTACATCTATAAAGGTAAAAAACCAGTTTATTGGTCTCCGTCAAGTGAATCTGCTTTGGCCGAAGCTGAAATTGAATATCAAGATAAGAAATCTGCCTCGATTTTTGTGGCTTTTAAAGTTACAGATGGCAAAGGTGTGCTAGATGAGGGCACGAACATCGTTATTTGGACAACGACCCCATGGACGATTCCAGCCAACATGGGAATCACTGTGAACCCCGATCTAGAATACGTGCTTGTAGCTGTTAACGGCGAGAAATATGTTGTAGCAGAAGCACTATTTGCAGGACTTCGTGAGAAATTAGAGTGGGAGAACGCAGAAGTTATTAAAACGGTTCGTGGTTCCGAGCTTGATCGCGTGGTAACGAAACATCCATTTTACGATCGCGATTCACTTGTTATGAACGGCGAGCATGCAACAGCAGAAGCTGGTACTGGAGCGGTTCATACAGCGCCAGGACACGGGGAAGACGATTATTTGATCGGTAAAAAATATGACTTAGAAATTCTCGCTCCACTCGATGATCGCGGCGTTTTCACAGAGGAAGCACCTGGTTTTGAAGGTGTTTTCTATGATACGGCGAACAAAATGGTCACTGAAAAATTAGAAGAAGTCGGCGCATTATTAAAAATGGAATTCATCACGCATTCATATCCACATGACTGGCGTACGAAGAAGCCTGTTATTTTCCGCGCGACAGCACAATGGTTTGCGTCTATTGATAAATTCCGTCAAGACCTTCTGGATGCGATCCAAGGTGTAACTTGGACGCCATCATGGGGCGAAACACGTTTATTCAACATGGTTCGCGATCGTGGCGACTGGGTTATCTCTCGCCAACGCGTATGGGGCGTTCCACTTCCGATTTTTTATGCGGAAAATGGTGAGCCAATTATCACGGATGAAACGATTGAGCATGTTTCGGATTTATTCCGCGAGCACGGATCGGATATCTGGTTTGAGCGTGAAGCAAAAGACTTACTACCAGCAGGATTTACGCATGAAGATAGTCCAAATGGCGAATTCACGAAAGAAAATGATATTATGGATGTTTGGTTCGATTCTGGATCGAGTCACCAAGCTGTTCTTGCTGCCCGTCCTTACTTGGATCGTCCGGCAGATCTTTACATGGAAGGTTCTGACCAATATCGCGGTTGGTTTAACTCATCGCTAACGACAAGTGTTGCAACGAACGGTGAGGCACCATATCGTAATGTTTTAAGTCACGGTATGGCGCTCGACGGTAACGGTCGCAAAATGAGTAAATCACTTGGTAACACAATGCTTCCAGGTAAAGTAATCAACCAACTAGGCGCTGATATCGTTCGCTTGTGGGTTGCCTCTGTGGATTATCAAGCCGACGTTCGTATCAGTGATGATATTTTAAAACAAGTGTCAGAAGTATATCGTAAAATTCGTAACACGATGCGTTTCTTACTTGGAAATATTGCTGATTTTACACCAGCTGAGAACGGTATTGCTTATGAAGATTTGCGTGAAGTAGATCAATATTTGCTTATACAATTAGATGAGCTCGTTAAAAATGTTCGCACGAGCTACGATAAATATGAATTTTCAACGATTTATCACCAAATCAATAATTTCTGTACAGTAGAACTTAGCCAATTTTATATGGATTTCGCAAAAGATGTTGTTTATATTGAGGCGGCAGATAGCAAAGACCGTCGCGCGATGCAAACTGTCTTTTATGAAGCTGTCGTGACATTGACGAAACTATTAGCACCAATTTTACCGCATACAGCCGACGAAGTATGGTCGCATCTTGGAAATCCAGAAGCGTCGAGCATTCATTTGACAGAGATGCCAGAAGTGAAAAATTATCCTGCAACAGAAGCGATTACGGAGAAATGGGATAAATTCATGCAAATCCGTGATGTCGTTCAAAAAGCGCTAGAAGAAGCCCGTACGGAGAAAATCATCGGTAAATCGATGCTTGCAAAAGTAACGCTATATGTGGATGCAGAAGCAAAACAATTATTTGACTCACTAGAAGGTGACTTTGCACAACTACTGATCGTATCAGATTTCGAATTAGTAGAAGGCTTAGACGCTGCACCTGAAAACGCAGTAAAAGAGAACCACGTTGCCGTAGCAATCACTGTAGCAGAAGGTGAAACATGCGAACGTTGCCGCGTTGTGAAGAAAGACGTAGGCGAGAACCACGATCACCCAACATTGTGCAAACGTTGCGCGGATATTGTGGTAGAAAACTACGCATGAAAAGCTGAAACGGCTCGCTAAGCTCCGACAAAAACTGGAGCGGCCTCCATAAAAAGCCGCTCTTGCTTTTTATGGAGGGCGCGACGACACGGATGACACAATACAAGGAATAATGCCTGAGGTCCTTTGGTAGCTAACAGAGCTTAAAAAGGACCTTAAGTTAATAGAAATGGAGGGATCTTGATGGCGCATATTAATTTCATTAAAGTACACGGCTCGCAAAATGATTTCTTTCTTATTGATGAAACTAAAAATAGTCTTTCTAAATGGAAAGATGCGGACCGAGCGGAATTAGCTGTTCGTATTTGCAATCGTGATGAAATGCTTGGTGGAGCGGATGGAATTCTATTTGTCTCTGAAAGCTCAAATAAGGCCTCTATCGGCCGTATGCGCGTTTTTAATTCAGATGGCTCTGAAGCATCGATGTGCGGAAATGGCTTGCGTACAGTCGCTCGTTACTTGCTAGAACGCGAGGGTCTAAAGGAAGCAACCGTTGAAACGATGAAAGCGACACTTCATGTTTCTAAAGCCGAAGAAATAGGTGCTGGAATTCCAACCTATCAAGTAGAAATCTCACCAGTTCTATTCGATCCAGCAACATTGCCGTTAAATTGGCCTGAATCCAAGCTGTTTAACGAACAAGTAGCTGCCTTCGATCCAGAATTACGTTTTTCTGCTGTTGCGGTTCCTAATCCACATCTCATAACATTTGTCGATCAAGTAACGCTTGATTCAGATAAGCAAGCAAAACTTTCCACGTACTTAAATGGAGATAATCCTTATTTTACAGACGGTGTCAATGTTAGCTTTGTAAAAGAGCTGGCCGAAGATACGATTTATGTTCGCACTTTTGAACGTGGTGTGGGCTTTACAAATGCTTGTGGCACAGCGATGTCAGCCTCAAGTCTGATGAAAAAATTGCTTCATGATGATAAGCTGGAAACGCCTGTTCATGTTTATAATAACGGTGGTCGGGTAAAAGTGACTGCAGCGAAAGATAAAGATGGCGCGCTTCATTTGCAACTTATTGGTAACGCAACGTTCGTCTATTATGGCACACTTGCTATAACCGCTGATTCCATAAACTTATTGGAACAAAAACATACCGATGAACAAGCGAATTATCAAGCGATGGTTGCAGAAGTACAAGATTATCTACAAAAAAACAAGTAAAGTTAGGAGCAAACGAATGAATACAAACAAAAAGAAAGCTCTCCCGTTATTCGTAATTGGTGGTTTTTCCTTATTAATTTTTGTGATTGTGGCCCTTGCGGTGAATTCAGAACCTAGATGGGTAGCAAAGTTCGATTTAAACTGGATCAGTCGTATTCAAACGAACATTTCCATATCAAAAACGAACCTAATAGAGAACTTAACGATGATTGGAAGCGCAGAAACAGCTATTATTTTAACACTTATTGTCGTTGTTATTCTCTTTTTTCTGCGTAAGTTTGTGGTTGGACTATGGTTTGGTGGTACAGTTCTTGTCTGTGCGGTTCTACTAAATACGGTCTTAAAAGACATTTTTGCTCGTCCACGTCCGAATTTTGATCGCTTAATAGCGGAAACTGGTTTTAGTTTCCCAAGTGGACACGCGACAGGTAGCACCGTTTTTTACGGCTTATCGGCAATGTTTCTTATTTTCACAGTGAAGCAAATGTGGGCTAAGATCGTGATCGGTGTTGTTGCTTTAGGATGGATTTTCTTCATTATGTATTCTCGTGTATATTTAGGTGTGCATTATCCAACCGACGTATTCGGAGGATTCCTATTCGGAGTTGCTTCCATTTTCATCTCACTCGGCGTCTATTTCCTTGTACGCGAACCACTGCATAATTTATTAGTGAAATGGCGGATTAAGGATCGTAGTATTATAAAATAAAATAAGAAACCGTGAGTATGCTTTGTCATAAAGCAGATTCGCGGTTTTTTGTTTGAGAAAAATGGTAAACATCAAGTTGTCGCAATAATGGCGCACTTAGGGAAATATTACTTGCTTTTTTGGAATGAAAGCGTTAAAATAGTGGTATCGATAAATATGATATTTCTTTTTACAGTAGTTGTTGGGACACTGTGTATTCACTTGGTAGCGGCTTATTCACGTTTTATAAAGGGTATTGATCCCAAGGTTTGAGTACCTTTTATAATATGTGAATTTTCTATGAAAACAAAGGTGAGCTTGTTGTTTAGCAGTTTCCCAGTAAGTTTTTTATGTGTAAAAGGAACATATTAAGAAAATTTTTGGAGGTTTTTGACACATGCAAGAAGGTACAGTAAAATGGTTCAATGGCGAAAAAGGTTTTGGTTTTATCGAAGTTGAAGGCGGCGACGATGTATTCGTACACTTCAGCGCAATCGAAGGAGACGGTTTTAAAACACTTGACGAGGGTCAAAAAGTAGAGTTTGAAATCGTAGAAGGACAACGTGGACCTCAAGCTGATAAAGTAACAAAACTTTAATCATTGCGAGAGAACATGACTAATGATTGAGCACGTACCGTTTTTTAGGTAGTGCTCAATCTTTTTTATTTTCAATGGAATCAATTTGATCGGTTATTTCGGGATTGTTAAGGTCGCTATTTAGGAATTCCGTTGTGTGCGGCAGCTCTAACTCAAACTCTGTCTGGTGCGCGATTTCAACAACACCCTCGAGTAGTGTATAGTCAAATACATGCCCGCCAACTTGTTTTAGATCATCCATAAAGTGAAGGTGGTAACCAGGAACAACAAGACCTTGAATATAGCTAGGGGACCAAAAACCGACAATCGTGCCTGTCCGATATTCTAAATCAAAGGTAGGCTGTGTTTTAACCGCCTCAATTAAGAGCGGATAGGGACGCGTTTGTTTTCTAACAACACGAGTGTGCACGATACGGAAGTTACCAGTTATCCTGATGGCATAAAAAAGGTTAGGACTCTGCATATAGGATTCCATTTGCGCTTCTAATTTTGCTTTTGCAGTCAGTTTTGTGACATCAAAGGAATGATCGGCTGAGAAAAAAGTGATAGAAGCGAAGGGTGTTGTATCTTTAGGTTTCAAATGATACACCTTGCCGTCTTCTTTGATTTGGTAGGCTGATCCATCTAGAATAATAAGCTCTCCATCGAGATTATTTAATGTGCCAATTCCGAAATCACCATGTGTCAGTAGTTCCTTGAAGGAAGTGGAGCCTTGATATAGGCCAGCCACGAGTGCTGCCATGGTGGAATGTTGGAAAAGCCGATTTTTTCTTTCTTCATGCACTTAGAATCACCTCCATAAATTTTAAGTTTATATGCCATTATACACCAAGGATCGGATATTCCTAACAAAAAAGACCCCACAATGAACTGTAGGACCTTTCAATTGATATTAAACGAGTAGGGTATAAAGCATTTGATTGTCGTTGATCGGCATGAAACTTGGGTCAAAAACAGCGATGCGCTCTAATAATTTTTCGTAGTCGTTCGGGTCTTGTAAAAGAACACCGATGATGACTGGACCTTGATTACGATTTACTTTTTTTGTATATTCGAATTTTGTAATGTCATCATATGGACCGAGAACATCGTTTACGAACTCGCGAAGGGCACCTGGACGTTGTGGAAAGTTGACAATAAAATAATGTTTTAAGCCTTCAAAAACAAGCGAACGCTCTTCAATTTCTTGCATACGATTGATATCATTGTTACCACCACTTACGATGCAAACCACGTTTTTTCCTTTGATCTGTGCTCGGAAATGATTCAGCGCGGCTACGGATAGGGCACCAGCGGGTTCGGCAACGATAGCTTGTTTTGTATACATATCTAGAATCGTAGAACACACTTCGCCTTCTTCTACTTCCATCACTTCATCTACCAGTTTTTCGCAATGTTTATACGTTAGTTGCCCAACTTGTTTCACCGCAGCACCATCGACAAATTTATCGATCTTAGGTAGGCTAACAACTTTTCCAGCTAAAAGTGATTTGGCCATGGACGGCGCACCGCTTGGCTCAACGCCAATAATGGTTGTGGCGGGGCTGACTGCTTTCACGTAAGAGCCAACACCTGATACAAGTCCACCGCCGCCAATTGCTGCAAAAATAAAGTCACATTTCTCGTCTCCTAAATCATTCAACATTTCAACTGCGACAGTACCTTGACCTGCGATGATATCTGCATCGTCAAATGGTGCGATAAACGTTTTACTATTTTCAGCGCTAAATTTCTTAGCAGAATAAGCGGCAGCATCAAATGTGTCTCCAGTTAAGCGGACTTCCACAAACTCACCGCCGAAGAATTTTACTTGCGATACTTTTTGTTGCGGCGTTGTCGTTGGCATGAAGATTGTAGCTGGTACGCCGAGCTTCTGGCATGTAAAAGCGACACCTTGTGCATGATTTCCAGCGCTCGCACATGTGACGCCGTTTTTCAGTTGTTCTTCGGTCAGTTGAGCGATGGCGTAATAGGCACCGCGTAGTTTGAACGAACGAACCCACTGTAAATCTTCGCGTTTTAAGTAGACGTTGCAGTCATATTTTTGTGATAAGTAGTAGTCTTTTTCAAGTGGCGTGTGCTTGACGATAGATTTTAATGTATCATACGCGTCGAGCACGTCTTGTTTGCTAACTAAAGCATCGACATCAACCATTTCCATAACATCCTCACATCCTCATTTTTAATAGGCGCGTGCCTTGTTTTCGTAATCGGTAATCATGGATTCATGCTCCATTGTTTGGGCGATATCATCGAGGCCTTTGATGAACTTCTCTTTCCAGGTCGCATCGATGTCAAAATCATACGTCCCCACCGAGCTAATAACTTGTTGTTTCGGCAAATCGATAGCAATCTCTTCGTTCGCTGGAATTGCCGCCAATTTCACGCGTACTTCTTTTGGCAAACTAATTGGCAAAATACCATTTTTCGTGCAGTTCATGTAGAAAATATCACTGTATCCGCCGGCAATAATGACGCGGAAACGGTAGTCGAGTAAGGCCCAAGGAGCGTGTTCACGACTAGAGCCGCAGCCAAAATTATCGCCGGTGACAAGGATGGTAGCTTCTTGTCGGTCAGGAGCGTTTAGCGGAAACTCTGGATTCAAGGAACGATCAGGAAGATAGCGCCATTCGTCAAAGAGAAATTCACCAAATCCTGTTCGTTCGATACGTTTTAGAAATTGTTTCGGGATAATTTGATCGGTATCAATGTTATCGTTCATGAGGGCTACTGTTTTTCCTTTATGCAACACCATTGCTTCCATTTTGCCACACTCCTTTGCGAATATCGATAAAGCGACCGTTAATTGCGGCTGCTGCGGCCATTGCTGGACTGACCAAATGTGTTCGTGCGCCTTTTCCTTGACGTCCTTCAAAATTACGATTCGATGTGGAGGCACAGTGAACGCCGTCTGGGACTTGGTCGGGATTCATGCCAAGGCACATCGAGCAACCTGGTTCACGCCATTCAAAACCGGCATCGATGAAAACTTGATCAAGACCTATGCGTTCTGCAGCTAGGCGGACTTGGCGGGAACCAGGAACGACCATTGCGCGGATGCCAGATGCGACTTGATGACCTTTCACAATTTGGGCGGCTTCTTCGAGATCAGAAAGTCGTGAGTTGGTACAAGATCCGATGAACACATAGCCAAGATCGATTTCAGAAGCTGATTGGCCGGGTTTTAGTCCCATGTACTGATAGGCACGCTCGTCATCGATACTTTGGGTAGCTGGGAAGTTTTCTGTAACTGGAACGCCCATACCTGGATTGGTTCCCCAGGTAACGTATGGCGCAAGTTCAGAAACATCAATTTCAATGTCACGATCGTATGTTGCATCAGGATCACTCGGTAAAGTTGCCCAATCGGCGATAGCTGCTTCCCAATTTGTTGGTGCGTATTCGCGTCCTTTGATGTAGGCGAATGTGGTGGCATCAGGTGCCATCATGCCCATTTTAGCGCCGCCTTCGATCGACATGTTGCAAATCGTCATGCGTTCCTCCATCGTCATCTTCCGAACCGCTTCTCCGTAGTATTCAACAGCGTATCCGTTACCGAACGCGACGCCGTATGTTGCAATCAGATGCAGAATAACATCTTTTGCATAAACACCTTTTGGAAGGGTACCGTTGATTTTGACACCCATTGATTTTGGTTTTTGTTGCCAGATGGACTGCGTAGCAAGGACATGTTCTACTTCACTCGAGCCAATGCCAAAAGCCATCGCTCCGAAAGCGCCATGTGTTGCGGTATGCGAGTCACCACATACGATTGTTTTGCCAGGTTGAGTTAACCCCGTTTCAGGTCCGACCATATGCACAATCCCTTGACGCTCACTACCAACATCGGCAAGCGTTACGCCGAATTCTTCGCAGTTTTTACGTAAAGCATCGATTTGTTTTTTTGCAACGACGTCTTGAATGTTGAAAATGTCTTCGGTTGGGACGTTGTGATCCATCGTGGCAAACGTGCGATCCGTGCGGCGAACCTGTCTTCCTTCCATTCGCAATCCTTCAAAAGCTTGAGGGGAGGTAACTTCATGCACCAAATGCAGATCAATGTATAACAGTTGTGGTTCCCCTTCTTTTCCAAATATGACGTGACGATCCCACAATTTATCGAACATTGTTTTAGCCATTGTTATTCTCCTCCTTTAACTCGTTTTTTTACTTCATTTGTAAAATCAGTAGTCGATGTATTTCCGCCCAGATCTTTAGTTAGGAATCCAGCTTCCATTGTATCGGCAGCCGCTTTGTCAAGATAATCTGCTGCTTCGAAAAGTTGGAAAGATTGGCGTAGCATCATTGACACAGATGAAATCATCGACATCGGATTGGCAATGTTTTGACCGGCGATGTCTGGTGCGGAACCATGAATCGGTTCATACAACGATGGACCGGATTCTGGATGACTCGCGGATGGTAACATGCCCAGCGAACCAGTGATTACAGATGCTTCATCACTCAAAATGTCGCCAAACATATTTTCCGTAACAATCACATCAAAAGTAGTAGGGCGTTGAATGAGAATCATTGCTGCGGCGTCTACATATAGATGCTCCAGCGTAACCTCAGGATAGTGTTTGGAAACACGTTCTACAACTTGGCGCCATAGTTTACTAGATGCCAGTACGTTCGCTTTGTCCACCGAAGTAACCTTATTACGTCGCGTTTTTGCAAGTTCAAAAGCTTGAACAGCGATTCGCTCGATTTCGGAGGCGGTATACGTTAACGTATCCACCGCGCTAGTTTCATCCCAATGTTTTGGTTCGCCGAAATAAATACCACCTGTGAGTTCACGGACGACGATAAAATCGGTACCTTCGACAATTTCCTTTTTTAAAGGAGAGAGGTGCGCAATCGTGTTTGGAACTTGAATAGGGCGGATATTTGCGAATAGGCCAAGTGCTTTACGCAGTGCTAGTAGGCCTTGTTCTGGGCGTTTCGGTGCATCATCCCATTTCGGGCCACCGATAGCACCAAGCAAAATGGCATCCGCTTTTTGACAAGCAGCTAGTGTTGTTTCTGGAAGTGGGTCGGACAAGGCGTCAATGCCAGCCCCGCCAAATGGGTGTGTTTCAATTTTAAAATCGAGTTGGAATTTCTCGGCGAGGGTTTCGAGAATCTCTAGACCGCTCGCCATGATTTCTGGTCCAATCCCGTCGCCAGGAAGGGCTGTAATGGAATAGGTCACTTGACTGGTACCTCCTCGTTTGTTTGTTGTTTTGCCTCATTGGCTTTTGCGCTTGCATGAAGGTACGACTTGGCGGAAGCGGTCAGAACGTCATTATCAATGCCGATGCCATGATACGTTGCGCCGTCTTTGTCTTTGACGATAACATGAACCTCGGCTTGTGCATCGTGTCCAGCCGTAATCGCTTGAATCCGGTAATCGGTGAGCTCGATATCTTGCTCCATCAGGCGGTTAATCGTATTATAAATCGCTTCAATACTACCAGCCCCAGTTGCTGCATCTTCTAAAACAGAACCGTCTTCCGTATGAATGCGGACAATCGCGCCTTGTACGCCTCCCGTCACATATTGTACTTGCAAATGATTCAATTCATAATCATCCGCTTTCTCGGACGTTTGACCAAGAATAAGCGCGTGCAAGTCGTCTTCGGTCACATATTTTTTCACATCTGCCAAATGCTTGAATCGTTTAAACGCATCGTTTTTCTCGTCGTCGGTCATCGTGTAGCCGAGTTCCTCCATGCGAGTCACAAAGGCGTGACGGCCAGACAATTTACCAAGTGGCAACGAATTCTTCTCTACTCCGACAAGGGCTGGCGTGATAATTTCGTACGTCGTTGGTTCTTTCAAAACGCCATCTTGATGGATACCAGATTCATGCGCGTAAGCATTCCCACCGATAATCGCCTTATTGCGCGGTACAGGCATACCAGAAAGGCGGCTAATCAGATCACTCGTCTTCTTCGTCTGATTCAAAATAATACCGGACTCCGATTTGTAGTAATCATTGCGAATGTGAAGTGCCACAGCGACTTCTTCAAGCGCGGTATTTCCAGCACGTTCACCGATCCCGTTTACTGTTCCTTCCACGCGTCGCGCACCATTTTCAATAGCAGCAAGCGCGTTTGCAACAGACATTCCAAGATCATCATGACAATGTGTCGAGAAAATAACTTCGTCAAAACTCGGAATATTGTCACGCAAGTAGCGGAAGAGGGCACCAAATTCCGTCGGGTTCGTAAAGCCAACCGTATCCGGAATATTAATCACCGTCGCCCCAGCATCGATTGCCGTCTGCACAGCTTCTACTAGAAAAGCAGGGTCCGTACGCGTCGCATCTTCCGGCGAAAACTGCACAATCGGGAAAAGTTTCCGAGCATGCGCGACATGGTGTTTAATCGATGCCAAAACCTGTGGCCTGCTCATGTTTAATTTATGCTTCATATGTACATCACTCGTAGCAAGAAAAACGTGGACTTGGGCATTAGCCGCGTCTCGAAGTGCTTCATACGCTCGGTCAATATCACGTTCCACAGAGCGAGCCAAACCACAGACAGTAGCCGTTTTGATTACACTTGCAATTTCTTTTACTGAATGAAAATCACCATCAGACGCGATAGGGAATCCAGCTTCAATCACATCAATCCCATAAGTTTCAAGCTGACGCGCAATCTGAATTTTTTCCTGCTGATTAAAATTGACGCCTGGCGTTTGTTCGCCATCACGTAGTGTTGTATCGAAAAATTGAATATAAGCCATAATTTATCCACCTCATATTAGAAAAGGGGGCAGCGTATCGACAAACACTCATCTTCGTCGTTAAAGTCTGTGCGCTGATGCTCATGTACAAGTCGTACATTCCGCTCCAGTGCTCGACTTTGCCTAGAATCTAAGTATTTGTCGAAACGCTGCAGGTTTCCTAAATCCCCATTTCTCTTCCTATTAGTTTTGTGGTTTAACGAAAGGCATCATTTCGCGCAAGCTCGCACCAACTGCTTCGATTTGGTGTCCTTTTTGCTCTGCGCGCAGACGATGGAATTCTTTGAAACCATTTTTATTATCATCAATAAATGCTTTGGCAAAGTTACCGTTTTGGATGTCCGTCAAGACTTCTTTCATTGCTTTTTTCGTGTCGCTCGTTACAACGCGTGGGCCAGAAACATAATCGCCGTACTCCGCTGTGTTTGAGATCGAATCACGCATTTTTTCCATGCCGCCTTCATACATCAAGTCAACAATCAATTTCAACTCATGTAATACTTCAAAATAAGCAAGTTCTGGTTGGTATCCAGCTTCCACTAATGTTTCGAAACCAGCTTGCACTAAATGCGTTGTACCACCACATAGAACGGCTTGCTCACCGAATAAATCGGTTTCTGTTTCTTCTTTAAATGTCGTTTCGATAACGCCAGCACGAGTTGCGCCAATGCCTTTTGCGTAAGATAAAGCGACATCTGTTGCTTTTCCAGTAGCGTCTTGGTAAACCGCGAATAAACCTGGAACCGCGCCACCCTCAACGAATGTACGACGAACTAAATGTCCTGGACCTTTTGGTGCTACTAAGAACACATCCACGTCAGCAGGTGGTTTAATTACGTCAAAATGAATGTTAAAACCATGCGCGAAAGCTAATGCATTGCCAGCTTCTAAATTCGGCTTGATTTCAGCTTCATAAGTATCTCCTTGCGTTTCATCTGGTAAAAGGATCATCACAACATCCGCCGCTTTTGTCGCGTCTGCCACAGATAAAACTTCAAAACCGTCATTGCGCGCAGCTTCAGCAGATTTTCCTTCACGAATCCCAATAATGACATTGTTCCCGTTATCGCGTAAATTTTGCGAATGGGCGTGGCCTTGTGAACCATATCCAATCACCGCTACTGTCTTACCATCGAGCGCGTTTTCTTTTACCGAATCTTCATAATATACTTTTGTCATTTTTCCTAACCTCCATAAATTATCTTTTTATATTTCTCAGAAAAAGGATTTCTGGGATTCAAAATTTGTCGCAAGCCCAATTGCAAGTTAGGCGAGAGGACCTTTCTTATTTTGCGCTTCGAGTAAAACCAGTGACACCTGTACGTGCCATTTGCTGAATCCCATAAGGACGAATACTATCAACAAAAGCATTGACTTTTTCACTCGTACCAGCGACTTGAACAACGACACTTGTTTTACCAACGTCAATGATCGTCGCACGAAAAGGCTCGATAATCGAATTCAGTTCCGCGCGGTTAGCAGCAGGGGCGTTAACTTTAATCAGAGCCAGTTCACGCTCCATATGCGGATCATCGGTAATATCACTCACTTTCAGCACATCAATTTGCTTGTTTAACTGTTTCGTCACTTGTTCAATTTCATAGAGTGAATCGACATGAACGACGATGGTGATGCGAGAAACATTCGGCGTTTCGGTCCAACCAACAGAGATACTATCAATATTGTATTGGCGACGAGAGATAACGCCGGTAATCCTATTCAACACACCACTTGAGTTGTTGACAGTTGCTGTAATGATACGTCGCATTTATTCCACTCCTTCCATTTGATGATTCGCTTTACCAGGTGGGATCATTGGCAAAACAAGTTCGCTAGGTGATACAACGCAATCGATAACAATTGGACCAGGATAAGCAAAAGCTTCCTTCAAATCCGCCGCTAACGTTTGGGGATCAGTAAGCCGAACACCTTTGACACCGTAAGCCTCCGCAAGTTTCACGAAATCTGGCTGACTCTGGAAAATGGAGTGAGAGTAGCGTTCATTATGGAACTTCTCTTGCCACTGACGCACCATTCCAAGCGATCCGTTATTAATAATGACTGTTTTCAAATTAATATTATAATCATTCAAAATAGCGAGTTCCTGATTCGTCATCTGGAAACCACCATCACCAACAAAAGCGACAACCGTTTGTTCAGGATAAGCAAGTTGTGCACCAATGGCAGCTGGGAAACCAAAGCCCATCGTACCAAGTCCACCGCTCGTCATAATTTGGTGATCATGACTAAACGGATAAAATTGCGCGACCCACATTTGGTGCTGGCCAACATCTGTTGCAACAAGTGCTTTGCCTTCCGTAATCTCCCCAATAATCTCAATCACTTTTTGCGGTTTAATTTCAGCTTTAGAATCACGATTATACGTGAAAGGATGGCGTTCTTTACGCGTCATATTTAGCTTATACCAATGCGTTTTATCCGTTTCATCGGTTATGCTCATCTCAAGTAACTGTGTCAACGTTTCTTTAATATCCGCAACAATCGGAATTTTCGTTGTTAGAACTTTGCCGATTTCCGCAGGATCAATATCGATGTGTGCAATCACCGCATGTTTTGCGAATTCCTTAGGCGCACCGACCATTCTATCATCGAAACGCGATCCAAAATTAATCAATAAATCGGGATCTGTGAGCGCCATGTTTGCCGCATAAGATCCATGCATTCCGCCCATTCCGAGGAAGAGGGGATGATCTTGTGGAAAACTACCAAGCCCGAGTAGCGTATTGACAACGGGAATCTGATAACGCTCTGCAAAATCGAGCAGTTCGGCCGTCGCACGCGAATGATTGACACCGGCACCAGCCAGAATCACCGGCTTGCTGGAAGTCGCCAAAGCTTGCATCAATTTTTCAAGTTGCATACCGTTTGGTTTTAATGTGGGTTGGTAGCCTGGAAGATGAATCGTATCATCGTTTACCGTATCTGTTGTTGCGAGCGACATATCTTTTGGAAGATCAATCACGACAGGACCTTGACGGCCAGTTGTTGCGATGTGGAACGCTTCTTTTATAATTTTAGGGATATCTTTCACATCACGTACTTGGTAATTATATTTCGTGATTGGAATTGTGAGCCCAATCATGTCTGCTTCTTGGAAGGCGTCCTTACCGATACCAGGAGTGGCAACTTGACCAGTGAAAATGACCATCGGAATCGAATCGCTCATCGCGTCGGCAATCCCCGTTAAGGCATTAGTTGCTCCTGGACCACTTGTGACTACGACAACACCAGCTTTTCCTGTCACACGCGCATAACCTTCTGCTGCATGTACCGCGCCTTGTTCATGGCGAGTTAGGATATGTGGGATATCGCAATCATAAAAAGCGTCATATAATGGGAGAACAGCCCCACCAGGATAGCCAAATATCATCTCCACATTTTGGGCATTCAATGCATCAATTAACAGCTGGGCACCGCTTTTCGTTGTTGTTTGCTTTTCTACTTTGATCATTTTCTTCACCTCTCCTTATCACTCTAAGAAATCGTCTGGAAGTTGCAACACGCCACCAGTGTGAGCAGAAGTCACGAGTGCAGCATAGCGAGCCAGATAGCCTTTTTTGATTTTAGGTACAAATTTAGGAACCCCAGCGCGGCGTGCCTCTAACACATCAGGCGCTACGTCCACGTTCAACGTCCGATTCGGTAAGTCAATCACGATTGTATCGCCATCTTCAATCAAGGCAATCGGGCCACCAGAAGCCGCTTCGGGAGAGATATGTCCAATTGCGATACCACGCGTCGCACCAGAGAAGCGACCATCCGTAATTAGCGCCACATCTTTTCCAAGTCCGCGTCCAACGATAGAAGACGTCGGAGCAAGCATCTCAGGCATTCCAGGACCACCACGAGGACCTTCATAACGAATCACGACCACATGACCTTCGCGAACCGTATGATTATCAATCGCTTCAACAGCTGCGTCATGAGAGTCGAAACAAATCGCTTTCCCAGTAAAGACGGATACCGATGGATCCACGCCACCGACTTTGATTGCCGAACCTTTTGGCGCAATATTTCCGAAAAGAATGGAGAGACCGCCCGTTTTCGTATACGGGTCTTCTTTTGGATGAATCACGTCCGTATTATTAATTTTCGCATTTTCCACATTTTCACGAATCGTTTTCCCAGTCACCGTAATTCGGTCGGGATGGATCGCATTTCCGAGGTCGACAAGTTCCTTCATAATTGCGGGAACACCGCCAGCTTCGTGAACATCATGCATCGAGTACGCAGAGGATGGCGCGATTTTGGAAAGGTAGGGAACACGACTTGCGATTTCATTAATACGTTCTAGATCGTAATCGATTTCCGCCTCGTTCGCTAAAGCCAAAACGTGAAGCACAGTGTTTGTCGAGCCCCCCATCGCCATATCTAGCGCGAAAGCATCATCAATCGCATCACGCGTAATAATGTCGCGAGGACGAATATCTTTTTTCACGAGATCCATCAAGTGGAACGCTGATTCACGGATCAATTCGCGGCGAGCTTCGGATACTGCAAGCGTTGTGCCGTTAAATGGAACCGCCATACCGAGTACTTCCATCAAACAGTTCATCGAGTTCGCTGTAAACATCCCAGCACACGATCCACACGTCGGACAAGCATTCGCTTCCATATCTAAAAATTCTTCTTGGGACATGCTGCCTTCTTTAAAAGCACCAACTGCTTCGAATACCGAAGATAGCGTCAAGGCTTTACCAGTAGCAGAAAGTCCAGCCTTCATCGGGCCACCAGAACAGAAGATTGCCGGCACGTTCGTACGTACAGAAGCAAGCAACATACCAGGCGTGATTTTGTCACAGTTTGGAATATACATAACGCCGTCAAACCAGTGGGCGTTGATAACCGTTTCGGCTGCGTCCGCGATAACTTCACGACTCGGAAGGGAATAACGCATCCCGATATGGCCCATCGCAATCCCGTCATCGACACCAATCGTATTAAATTCGAAAGGAATACCGCCAGCTTCACGAATCGCTTCTTTTGCAATATCCGCGAGTTCTCTTAAATGCACATGACCCGGAACGATATCAATATACGAGTTACAAATGGCGATAAATGGTTTATCCATATCACCTGGACTTTTAATTTGACCAGTTGCATGTAGAAGACTCCGAGCTGGAGCTTGTTCGACACCTTTTTTGATTTTATCACTACGCATGAGTATATTCCCCGTTTCTTTATTATAATTGTTGGTCGACGCTGAATTTTTAGAATATATCAACTAGCATGACCTTTTGAGATGAAAAATGACATTGATAAGGCGATTTGGCAACAAAAAAGCACCCCATTTTTGAGTTAAAAAAATGGGATGCCTAGATAAGTATCCCATTTAATAATAAACAGGATCTAAACGACTGCTTGTTTTAAACAGTGTTCCAGACCCTTGCTAGAGTAATAAAATTGTAATGACGTAATTTCGGTTAAATGTTTTCATAAGTCATTAGCTCCTCTTCATCAAATTTGGGATACTTCGTAAATTCGTATGTAGCCTATGTGAATTTAATAAATATCAATCAATGTAATATTATTATTAATTATAGCTTTTGACAGGGAAATGTCAACCATTTTTTGAAAATTTGTTGCTTTTGGATTTCATTGAAAAACGGGAATATATAGCTAAATGCTTTGAAAGGGAATGGTGTAAGCGGATACAAAAGTTATGAAAAAAGTTTTCGAAAAATTAAGATGTGGTAATAATAACAGGTGATATTCTGCAAAATGATTGCGTAATAGTGGATAATTTGATAGTTTTAGAAGTAAGAGAAATGAATGGAAAGTAAGGTTTTGACATGGGGAAATTAGAAACGGAACGCTTATTGTTGTTAGAATATAATTTGGATTGGATCAAGGCGACGATTGCAGGCGTGGATGAACTGGAGCGAGTATCAGGCTACAGCGTGTCCCCAGAATGGCCTGGCATCGATTTTTTCTTCTACTTGCCATATGTGTTAGAGAATGTAAAAAAAGAGCCTGAGATGACGAAATGGACGCATTTGATTGTGCTGAAGGAAGAGAACAAGATCATCGGTGAAATTGGAGGACAAGGGAAGCCTGATGAAACGGGTGAAATTGAGCTGGGATACAGTATTGTGCCTTCGTATCAAAATCAGGGATATGTGACAGAAGCCTTGTGTGAGTTACTGATTTGGCTCAAAAAACAACCAGAGATCAAACGAATCTTTGCTCGTAGCTTTGAAAATAATCCGCATTCTATTCAAGTTTTACGAAAATCAGGATTTGTGTACCAAGAAGATCAGGATAAGATGGAGTCGCGCGGTACCATTTTATTATGGGAATACCCAATGGAAGACGGAGTACAATGATAATTATTCCGTCGGGGAAGCCGAAGATTTGGGATAAGCAGCCAGAAGAAGGCGCAGTAGAGGCAAGATTCGCTTATACAGGGAATTTCCATCAATTATGTAAAGCGTATGCGGAACAATTTGACGGGGATTATCTTATTTTGTCGCCGAAGTACGGTTTTTTGAAGCCTGATTCACACGTTTTAGGAACCTATGATGTGAGATTTACAGCAAAAGGCGTGAGTTCGGAGACGATTTCTATTTCCGAATTGACACAGCAATGGCAGACGCTTGGTATAAAGCAAGAAATAATTATCATGCTTGGGGGAAAGAAATTCAAATCACTGCTCGAGATGATCACAAATGGCGAACAAGTATTTGTTTTTCCATTGCACGGTGCAAGAGGAATTGGCGACATGCAAAAAAGGCTCCGCACAGCACTTGATACTGGCAAGCCTCTTAATTAACCGATAGTAGAAATAATAAGCAAAGCGATACCGATGAGCAGAAACATCACGCCCATATCGGTATTTTTTCGTATGAAGAAGTAGATCGTTTGTAAAAAAACGAGGACTGCGAGCGCAATCACGATCGTATGGAGCATGCATATCACTTCCTTAATCTTGAAAAATAGCTTTGATCTTGTCTAGAAGATTGGTTTTCCCAGTGGGATCTTCTGGGGTCACGGGCGTTTCATGAAGGTGCGTGTCTTCCCGATTGATTTCGTGATCTTCTGTTAAGACAAGCCCAATTGGCGTATCATCTGTTTCACGTGCGACAATCGAAAACGGCATTTTGTGTTTTTCGGCTAACATGATGTAAGAGCGCAATATTTCATAAGAAATAGAGCCGTTTAGCAGTAGTTTCGCCTTCGGATGATCTTTCATTTCCTGTTCTAATTCCTTGGTGCAAAACTTTTCAAAAACTTCTTGCTTCGACATCTGAATTTCGATGCGTTCTCGGAATGTTCCGAGGTATTTTTTTCGTTCCGCAGGGTTGATTTCCTTAGCACCATGTATCCCACGATCGATATAATCATCAATGCTTTCTGGCATACTGATTCTCCTTTGTTGAGGCTATTAGGAAGCGTAGTTTGCTGAGACTTAGAGCGTCAATATGCATGTGAGCGGAAGTGAGCATGTAATCCTTCTGGTGGGTGCCGAACGTGAATGACTGCATTCTCATGATAGGATTACTAGACTATTCAGCGTTTACAGCATACATAAGAGACCAAGCACTTAATTATTCCTAAATATTAGACTCGAAATTTGAAATATTAACTGGTATAAAAATAAAACCAGCTACCTATTAACCTTAATGATAGCAGGTTAGTGGGTAGCTGGTCAACCTTATTCGATGATGTTTTTGGTGGGGCATGGGATAAAGTGAATATATCCTGTCTTTGGGGTTGTTTTGGGTCTTAATTTGCTGGATTTTGGATTAGCTCTTCGTTTTTGTTGAAGTTTGGCGTTTTGAAGGGGTGATGTCTCTCTGTTTGTGCGGTGCTTGCTCCTTGGTCGCCTTCGGATCTAGCTCCAACAGCCAGCCTCTCGGAATTTTCGGTGCCTCCGCAAAAACCAAGTACGGGTTTTCACTGCGCCCCCTAACAAATTCTGTCGAGGCTAAACGGGCTGTTTGCGCTTTTCTCTATTCAAACCACTCAAACCCATCCTGTGACACTAATTTATCCGCTTCTTTTGGTCCCATTGTTCCGGATGTGTAGTTCGGGAAGTGTTCTTTTGTATTTGACCATACGTCGGCTACTTTATCAACGAAATTCCACGATAGGGATACTTCATCCCAATGTGAGAAGTACGTTGCGTCACCATTTAGGCAGTCTTGAATCAGTTTTTCATAGGCTTCGGGTGTGTTCATGCCGTCTGGTGAGGAGTGCGCATAATTTAAGTTGATCGGCATCGTCATCATTCCTTGACCTGGTTCTTTTACGTTCATGTGTAGTGTGATACCCTCATCTGGCTGAATATGTATCACGAGTACATTTCCTCCAATAGATTGTTGAGGTCCGAAAAGATTCATCGGCACATCTTTAAATTGAATGGCGATCTGCGTTGCTTTTTTAGCGAGACGTTTACCAGTTCTAATATAAAATGGAACGCCACTCCAGCGGAAATTATCAATCATTAGTTTAGCGGCTACAAATGTTTCTGTATTTGAGTCAGGATCTACGTTTTCAGCTTGGCGGTAACCTACAAGTTCTTTACCATCAACCGTTCCAGGACCGTATTGACCGCGAACGAAATATTTATAGACATCGTCACCTTGAATCACGCGTAATGAACGGAGTGCACGAACCTTTTCATGGCGAATTTCTTGTGTTGTTAGCTTAATAGGTGGTTCCATTGCAAGCAAGGAAACGATTTGTAAAATGTGATTTTGAACCATATCACGAAGTGCGCCGCTTTCTTCATAATAACGACCACGATCTTCTACACCGAGCGTTTCACTAAGCGTAACCTGAACATTGTCGATATAACGATTATTCCAAAGCGATTCAATGATCGAATTCGCAAAACGGATCACAGAAATATTTTGAATCATCTCTTTACCAAGATAATGGTCAATACGATAAATTTCATTTTCATCAAAAGCGAGGCGAAGTGACTCATTTAGTTCCTGGGCGCTTGCTAAATCACGACCAAATGGTTTTTCGATGATAAGGCGACTGAAACCAGTATTATCGACAAAACCTTCTGACTTTAATCGACTAGCAATCGTTCCAAAGAAATTAGGTGCCATAGCAAGATAGAAAAGGCGATTTCCTTGAAGTTCATATTTTTTATCAAGTTCATCAGATAAATTTTTCAACTCAACATAGGATTCACGGTTGGTTACATCATGCGATTGATAATAGAAATGCGATGCAAAATCTTGTGGATCAAAACCGTCTTCCTCAATGCCTTTTAATGATTCCACGACCTTTTCACGGAAGAAATCATTTGTCCATGGCCGACGAGCAGTACCGATTACCGCAAAATTCTCTTTTAAAAAGCCCTTCGTGAAGAGATGGTATAGAGAAGGGTAAAGTTTGCGATTCGCTAGATCTCCCGTACCACCAAAAATTGTAATTAAAGCTACTTGTTCTTTCACCTCTGTCATACGTGCTTACCCTCTTTCATTATTTCAATGAGGTCTTATACTGTCGAAAATAGCTCCAACATAGAAAAAATACAATCATAGTTACCTCATTATTCCTTACTATTTTAGCGGTTTGATTTCTAATGTGCAACTGATTGAGCTGAAAAAATTTTATAAAAGGGTAAAACGGGGGATAGAGAGGGAGAAATGTGGTATTATAAGATGAAAAGCGTAAACAGCCCGTTAGCCTCGACAGAAATTGTTAGGGGGCGCAGTGAAAACCCTCTTTTGGTTTTTGCGGAGGCACCGAAATTTCCGAGAGGCTGGCTGTTGGAGCTAGATCCGGAGGCGCAAAACATGACGCAGTGCAAGGAACGAATGCTCTCTACGTTCGCACTCGTATTGAGGCTCTAAATCGGCGAACGATGCCTCATAAGAGCCACAACATAGGGGGCGCAGTGAAAACCCTCTTTTGGTTTTTGCGGAGGCACCGAAATTTCCGAGAGGCTGGCTGTTGGAGCTAGATCCAGAGGCGCAAAACATGACGCAGTGCAAGGAACGAATGCTCTCTACGTTCGCACTCATATTGAGACTCTAAGGAAATACAGAACATTTCCTAAGAGCCACAACAAAGCGTAAACGGCCCGTTAGATCCGAAGGCGCCAACCTAAAAACTAACCGACAAACCCTAAGATTCTACTTACTCTAGATCCCTAACTTCAATTTAAACTAAGAGTACATTCAAAATATGGTGTCGCAAGAACCATTAGCACATGCATATCAAGGCTCTAAAACGCCTCACTAAGAACAACCACATAACCCCATCAACCAACGAAAGGATTGTGAGTCAACCATGGAATTAATTTTCCTCGGGACAGGAGCAGGTGTCCCTTCCAAAGGCCGTAACGTAACGGCGATTGCGCTCACAATGTTAAACGAGCGAAACAGTATCTGGCTTTTTGATTGCGGAGAAGCAACGCAACATCAGATTTTAAGAAGTTCTATAAAATTAAGTAAACTAGAAAAGATTTTTATCACACACTTACACGGAGATCATATTTTTGGCTTACCAGGACTCATTAGCAGTCGTTCCTTTCAAGGCGGAGAAACACCGCTGACTATATACGGTCCTGCCGGGATTGAGAGTTTTATCCGCACAAGTTTAGTTGTAAGCGGAACACACCTCAAGTACCCTCTCGATATCGTTGAAATAAAGGACGATCTTGTATTCGAAGACAGTGAATTTAAAGTAACTTGCAAAGAGCTAGATCACGGTATTTTGAGTTATGGATACCGAGTGGATGAGGCTGATAAAACGGGATCGCTTGATGCGGCTGCCATTTCAGCGCTTGGGGTAAAACCAGGGCCAATTTTCAAGGAATTAAAAGATGGTAAAACAGTGAAACTCGAAGACGGGAGAAGCATCAATGGTCGTGATTTCATCGGACCCACAAAAAAAGGACGGACGATCACGATTTTCGGCGATACGCGAGCGACAGCAACAGAACTTGAACTGGCAAAAAATGCGGATGTCATCGTTCACGAGGCTACGTTTGGATCTGAAATGGGTGATATGGCGGGTGAATACATGCATTCTACTACGATAGAAGCTGCAACTTTAGCAAAAAAAGCAGATGCGAAACAGCTCATTATTACGCATATAAGCTCCCGATACACGCGTGAGGATAATCGTATTTTGGTAGATGAGTGTCGTCAAATTTTCCCGAATACAGAAATAGCAACAGATTTTGCGATATTCGAACTATAAAGGAGTTTGACAAGGATGAATGATTTTTTAAAAGACAAAACGGTTCTGATCACAGGGGCTTCAAATGGGCTTGGCGCAGAGATGGCAAGGCAGGTTGCGCAGCAGGGAGCGCATACAATTTTAACCGCTCGACGTACAGAAAAATTAGCAGATTTAGCAGCTGATATTGAAATGAAATTCGATGTGAGCAGCCGATATTTCAAAATGGACATGACCGATTTTGCGGAGATTGAACAAGTGGCTGAACAGCTTGGCGACACAAAGGTTGATGTGTTGGTCAACTGTGCTGGGTTTGGAATTTTTGAAGAAGCAGTAACGACTGATTTTGATACAGTGGAGCGGATGTTTGACACCAATGTACTTGGTTTAATGCGATTAACACAACTTATCTTACCTCGTATGATAGAGCGTAAATCGGGCCATATTATCAACATTGCCTCTCAAGCTGGGAAAATTGCTACCCCAAAATCATCTGCATATTCGGCAACGAAATTCGCAGTGCTCGGCTATTCTAATGCGCTAAGAATGGAAGTAAAGCCAGATAATATCAATGTAACAACGGTAAATCCTGGCCCCATTGCGACGAGCTTTTTTGATATCGCGGATAAATCGGGCAACTACTTAGATAACGTTGGTTTTCTCGTTTTAAAACCAGAGAAAGTAGCTGCTAAAATTGTGGCTATTATGGGGAAAGGAAGACGCGAAATCAATTTGCCTTTCTTGATGAATATCATTTCACGAACTTATCAAGTGATGCCTCGTGTTATTGAATTTTTTGGTAAAGGCTCGTTTGAGAAAAAATAAGCGTGTCCAGTGAGATTTCGGTCTTGCTGGATTTTTTTATTTACCTACTTCGTTCTTGCTTTATAGGAATAAATGAGGTATTATTAATAAATAGAACAAACGTTCGTTTTTGTGTGAAGGGCGATGAAGTTTATGGATAAGACGCGTAAGATAATTCATATTGATATGGATGCTTTTTTTGCTTCTGTAGAGGAGCGTGATCATCCTGAATACCGAGGGAAGGCGCTTATTATCGGTGGTGACCCAAACAAAAGAGGCGTTGTTTCAACCTGCTCTTATGAGGCAAGGAAATATGGTGTTCACTCTGCAATGCCGACAAAGCAAGCCTATAAATTATGCCCACACGGTATTTTCATTCATGGGAATATGGAGCATTACCGTGAAGTTTCTATCCAAATCCGAGAAATTTTTCACCGCTATACAGATCTGGTAGAGCCAATGTCACTTGATGAGGCTTATTTAGATGTGACGGAAAATAAGAAGGGTATCAAGTCTGCCATGCGTATTGCCCTCGAAATTCAGCACGCTATCTATCAGGAACTTGGCTTAACAGCATCGGCTGGTGTTTCTTATAATAAATTTATTGCAAAGATCGCCTCAGATTATAAAAAGCCTGCAGGTATGACAGTTGTACTGCCAGATGAGGCTGAGGCATTCCTTGAGAGCCTTCCTGTGACAAAATTTCACGGCGTAGGCAAGGTAACCGCAGAGAAACTTCATGGCCTGGGTATTGAAACAGGTGCCGATTTAAAAGCTTGGGACGAATGGGATCTTATTCGTGAGCTTAATAAACAAGGTTATCGATTGTACCGAGCAGTAAGAGGTCTATCTGACTCGAAAGTAAACCCACATCGGGAACGCAAATCCGTGGGGAGAGAAACGACTTTTGCAAATAATATTTTTGATGAGCGTGAAATGCAGGATATGTTATTTAAGTTCGCCAGTAAAATAGAGGAATCTCTCGAAAAAATTGGAAAGCACGGCAAAACAATTGTTTTAAAGCTCCGTTACAGTGATTTTAGCACGATTACGCGACGACTATCATTAACGGAGTATACAAGGGACGCTAGAATGATCTATGACGCAGGATTGAGCCTACTTCGTGATGTTTATAGTGGAGAAGAAAGTGTTCGATTAGTAGGTTTGACTGTCACGAATTTGAAGCCACTCCATTTTGAAAATTTAAAGTTAGAAGGTTTTTAAAATACCTATTTACTATTTTGCATATTGCGCTTAACATGAAGGTAAAGATAGGAGGATGAGGGATGGATAAGTGGGTGCTCGGAAGTTTTATATTGGTAGTGGTGCTTATCATATCGATTATTTCGATGGCGGCTATAGGGATTTTCAAAATGAAAAAAGGAAGATTGAATAGTTATTTTGTGCATCGTATGGTGAGTGGTCAAATATGGCGTCATATTCAAAGATCTGAGCAGGCTATTACTTTGACGCCAAAAGTACAGCGCCTCCTTATTGCTAGCCATATGAGCCTAATGACCGCACTTGTATTCCAATTGATTTGGACCGTGGGTATAAATCAATTGGATTGGGATATTAGGTTAGTTAGTATTTCTTTCATATGCATTGCAATGAGTATCTTGCTTAATATTTGGGCCAATAGAGCATTTAAGCAAAAAGATTTAAATTATGGAAAAAACCCTTAAAGCATGCTACAAGATACTATTTTAAGTAGCAATGGTTATACAGAAAAGTGCTTTACTTGATTATTTTGATATAGAAAAAAAGCTGTCATCGTTGGGGGGACAGCTTTTTCAGAACAAAAAGAAGACCACTAAAAAGTGATCTCCCTGTAGCATTATTTCATTTCCAATAAACGATCTTTTAGCTCTTGTTCCATGGATACAAGTTCTTTTTCTGCTACGGCGCGTTTTGCACGGCCTTCTTGTTGAATCTTCAATGTTTCTTGCAATGTCTCAATCAAGCTAGATTGTGTCTCTTTTAATGTTTCGATATCTACAATCCCTCTTTCGTTTTCACGAGCTGTCTCAATGGCGTTTGTCTTCAGCATATCTGCATTACGTTTAAGCAGTTCATTTGTTGTTTCTGCTACTTGACGTTGTGCTTCAGCAGCTTGTTGTTGACGCAATAGTGTAAGTGCAATAGCTACTTGGTTTTTCCATAATGGAATAGCAGTCATGATAGAGGACTGAATTTTTTCAGCAAGCACTTGGTTTGTGTTTTGAATCAAGCGAATTTGCGGTGCTTGTTGGATGGTAATTTGGCGACTAAGCTTTAAGTCATGTACGCGTTTTTCAAGGCGATCCGCGAATTGTGTTAGGTCATTTACCTCTTGGAAATCCATCTGATCGCCAGATTGTTCCGCTTTTTTACGTAGTTCTGGAAGGAGCTTTGTATTGATTTCTTCTTGTTTTAGTTCTCCTGCTGCGATGTAGATGTTGAGTGCTTGGAAATAGTCTTTGTTTTTATCATAAAGCTGTTCTAAGAAGGAGTTGTCCTCCATTAAACGTTTCTTCGCATGTTCTAATTTGAGGGCGATACGGTCGATTTGTGTACCCATTTTTTGATATTTGGATGTGATTTCGTTGATAGACTGTTTGACACGAGAGAACATTTTTGTGAAAACGTTCTTGTTTCGTGCAGCAAGTTCATCAGGATCTGCTTCTTGTAAACGGAACATGAGGTCGCTGATGATCTCACCGATGGGCCCAACATCTTGTTTTTGAACTTGGTTGAGCATGGAGTGAGAGAAATCATGGAGTTTGGCTTGTGCGGGTGCTCCGTATCCAAGGATTGCTGCTTGATTGCCAGGCTCGATTTGCTTAGCAAGTTCGACTGCTTGACGACGGTTCGCCTCAGGTAGCATATCAACAAGACGTGGTGCTTTGTCTGTCTCGTTGTTTACGATTTCTTTCACGGATGGGGAACCGTTTGTACCGAATGGATCAGCAAGAAGATCATCTAAGGTTTTATTAAAGTTGCCATCGATAACCTCTGCTTTTGGTTGATCATATGTGGGTGTTTCTTTTGTTTGAAATTCAGGCTCGTTTGACTTTTGGTTCTCGGTCATTTTGGTGTTCTCCTTTCAAATTTCTTCTCTTGTTTGGAGATTGAGTTTTTTGCTACTTCTAATTCAAAATCAAGACTCGAAACATCTTTATTTAGAAGTGAGAAGAGATCTTTCTCGATAACGCGACCTAAATCGTTAAGTAGGGAGCGCGTATCAGAAAGTGTTTGGTAAATCTTCTTGTCTTTTACAGGTTGGCTATCTAGGAAAGCATATTTTTCAGTAAGTTCAACAAGGGAATCAAGATGGGAGAAGAAAAAGTCTTCCGCATCATAGAAACGTTTTGGTTCTTCTTTCACGATGCCATAAATACGTTTTGTTAGTAGTAGTGTCTTATCGCGTTCTTGGAAAGTAAACAAAGTGCGATGTGCAGACGTAATTTTTTGGAGACGAAGTATCTTCGCACGTGATTCTTCCAAGTTGATGCGAATGTATTTATATTCTTTCTTTGTAAGACCAGTCTGAATAGCATGTGCCTTATCTCCAGCTCTGGCAGAAAAGAAGAATAGGACAGCAGCAACGACAAGCGTCACGATGCTAATAAGTAACCAGTTATTCACGAAAATGTTTGCCAGAATACCGAACAAAACAAGTGTCAGAACGATCGAGCCGGTGAAGGCCATAAATTTTTTAAAAACTACCATGTCTATCTTCTCCTTAGGCTTCCTTATTTTTTTTAAGGATTAAGTATTTGTAAAAATTGTTTCAAAAAATCGTTTGAAAAGGCTAACTGATTTGACTATATCATACCATATTGACAGAAAAGATGTTATCAGTCGTGCGATGTAAATTGCCCTCGGTCTAGGTTATGGTATAATGATAAAAATAAGTGAGAAATGGAGTGAGGGCATGGATTCATTAGAGGAAAAGACGGTAAAATCAGAGACTATTTTTGAAGGCAAAATTGTTAAATTAGTGGTGGACGATGTTGTTTTGCCAAATGGTGCGATGAGTAAGCGTGAAATCGTGAAGCATCCAGGGGCTGTTGCGGTTATTGCGATTACACCAGAAAATAAAATGATCATGGTGGAACAGTTCCGTAAACCTTTGGAAAATACAATCGTAGAAATCCCAGCTGGAAAAATTGAACCAAATGAGGCGCCAGAATTAACGGCAGGCCGTGAGTTAGAAGAGGAAACGGGATATAAAACAGAAGATCTGACGCATCTTGTTTCATTTTATACCTCACCTGGTTTTGCGGATGAGCTGTTACATATTTATTTAGCGGGAGATATACACAAACAAGCGAACCCACTACAGGCAGATGAGGATGAATTTGTGAACATTTTGGAAGTAAGCTTGGACGAAGCGTTACAGTTAATAGAAGAAAACGTGATTTGTGATGCAAAAACAGTGTATGCGGTACAATATTGGCAATTACGAAACGCGATAAACTAAGAGGGAAGGAAGTTTGTTATTATGACAGCTATTTTTCTACATTTTACGGGGAATTGTCGGGACGCTTTGAATTATTACACATCTATTTTTGAGGTGGAGGCAAAGGGTGTCGCTACGTATGGAGATGCTCCAAAAAATTCAGATGAACCGGGACAAAGCAATGGAAATACGGATAAAATCATGTATAGTGAGATCGATGTCAGGGGTACTCGTGTGATGTTATCTGATATGCCTGACGGGATCCCTGCTACGGTTGGCGATAATGTTAGTATTGTGATTGAAAGTGATGATTTGGATGATTTAAAAACACTTTATGCTAAATTTGAGCAGGATAGTCAAATTTACATGCCATTAGAACCGACTTTTTGGAGCGATGGCTATGCTATGATTGCTGATAAATTCGGGATACAATGGCATTTTAGTTATGGAGAGTTTCGCACGAATGAAGGATTATAAGCAAGGGCGTGTCAGGGGATTGTGCTGGCGCGTTTTTTCGGCTCTTTGTCAATTGTTGGGGTGAAATATCGAGGTACAAGCTAGGGAAATAGTGGCTTGTACCTCTTTTTAGCCTACAGAAATGTCAAAATTTTTGATAAAGTGCTGGGCAAGTATTTTGGCGCGGAACCGTGAAAAGTTTTGATAGCCATAAGAAGTACGCTTGATGACCTTGGTTCGGTTGTTAATTCCTTCTACGAAACCATTGGACAGATGTGGGTAAATGAAGGCATTGATGATTTCTGTTTCCCAGCGTCGGAAAGTACCGATAGCTTTTATGAATTCTGGAAGCTGTTTGTCTTGTACGAGTTGATAGAAATCGTGTAAGGATTGACGAACGTCGCGGCGTTCTTGTGCTTTATTGGCATCAAACCAAGCCTGATAGGCTTCCTTGATGGTGTAGGCGGTTTGTAGATCAGGGTGCAAGCTTAAGTAACGGCGAATGATGCTTTTTTGCGCTGTATCCAGCTTATGAGATCGCTTGAAAAGGAGTTTTTGTATCCGTTTCCCGTGTTTTCGATCTTTTTCTGAAAAACGCTGTTGGACACGAACGCGGACTTTATTCAGCGCCCAATAGATGTAGCGAGAGAAGTGGAAAGAATCGGCAATAATAACTGGTTTGTCAAGAGCTTGTTGCACAGCGTTTTTGAAGGTCGAGCTCAAATCCATGATAACCATCTCTACCTGATGCCCGCGTTCTCTTAAATAACGTTGAATGGTTTTGGCGCGACGGTTTTCTAAGATATCAATGGGGCGACGAGTCATGGGGTCAGCGATAATGAGTTGGAATTTGCCTTTGTCGGTATCTCCCTTGAACTCATCGATAGCGATGACTTTAGGAAGAGCGACGGGAGGCGTGGAAAAGGCTTCTGTACGCGCGTCGAATAGGCGCATAATTTTAGGTGCGGTGGTTCCAAACGTTCTGGCAGTATAGGTAAAGGAGGGGGCAGAGATACTATGGAAAAGGGCTGCTTGATGCCAAGATGTCGAAAAACGCTGATAGCGTGCCACAAGTCCTTGATTTTTTTCATCAAATGATTTTCCGCAGGAACAAGCATATCTGCGTTTTCGATAGTGCACATAGACACGTTTTTCTGCGACTTTTAGATGTTGGAAAGTGTGCGTACGATAGTCTTTAATGCGATCTGTCCGTGTTTTACAAGAGGGGCAGGCATGTTTTTTTCGTTTTAGTTGGATATGAATGTGGCAGATATGATTTTCAATCGAATAATCAAGAAGTTGGATGTTTTTATTTTCTAAACCGATGAGTTGTATGATAAAATGGTCTGGCATGGTAATATCGCTCCTTTGGATTGGGTTTCGTCACTTTTATCTTAAAGGATTTTGATATTACTGTGTATTTTTTTGTCTTGAAATGAGAACAAAAAAATGCGGAGGTAGATTATTTTCTACCCCAACATTTATTATAGAACCGTTTTTTCATGTGGTTTTAGTGGAATGAAAGGAGGGAATAGTTGCGGGTTGACTGTATGGTCAATCGTGAATTGGAGGGGTATAAAATGAAGGCGATAGAGATAACGGATTTGACGAAATTTTATCATAAGAAGAAAGCGATTGAAGGCGTGAATTTGACCGTAGATGAGGGCGAATTATTTGGATTTATTGGACCAAATGGCGCTGGAAAGTCAACAACGATCAAGTTGCTGCTTAATTTTATTTATGCGTCAAGTGGGCATGCCACCGTTTTAGGGAAAGATATTGTGAAGGAATCGGCTGCTATTAAAAAGATGGTCGGTTATGTACCGAGTGAGGTTCGTTATTACCCGCAAATGACGGCGAACGATATTATTGGTTTTGCTGCGAAATTCCACCAGATTGATCAAGCGACGATTCAGATGAAGCGCTATTATGAGATGTTTGATATTGATCCACATAAGCGTTTTGGGGATATGTCACTTGGAAATAAGAAAAAAGTGGCGATTGTTGCTGGTCTAATTACAAAGCCGAAGTTATTGATTCTTGATGAGCCGACGAATGGGTTGGATCCTTTGATGCAACATCATCTTTTTAAAGAAATGACGCGTCAAAATAAAGAAGATGGTATGACGATCTTTTTATCTAGTCATAATTTGCGGGAGATTCAGGAATATAGTTCGCGTGCGGCGTTTATTCGCGATGGCCAAATTGTTGCGTTAGAAAATATTGCGGATAAGGAAATGGCTGGGAAGGTTATTGTGCTTAAAGGGAATGATCTGCCAGTGACGGCGCTTGTGAATGCGGGAGCGAAAGTGGTAGAAACAACGGAAACGACTGCGCGACTCACGTTTGATGGAAATGTGCAGACGGTATTACCGATTCTTAGTGCCGATGGGATAAAGGATTTATCTATTACAAATCAAGAGTTGGAAGATAAATTCTTGACGCTCTATGAAGGAGGGAAGACAAAATGAACATTTTAAAAATTGAGTGGAAAACACATTTCAAGAGTCTACTCGTTTGGTCGGGTGTTGTGGCGCTTATTCTAGGCATGTTTATGGCGTTTTTTCCTAGCATGAGTTCAAGCGGTATGCAGGAATTGGTGAATACGAAGATCGATGCGTTACCGAAAGAAATGATGAACGTTTTGCATATTAGTTCAATGGCTGATTTGACGAAAATTGATGCTTATTTTGCGTATGTTTTTCAATATATTTTTATTGCGGCGTGTGTGTATGCTGCGATGATTGGGGCTCAAGCGCTTGTAAAGGAAGAAACGGACGGTACGATTGAATTTTTATATGCGCAGCCGATTACGCGTTCGGAACTCGTTGCGTGGAAAATGGTTGGGAATGTGATTTCTTTTGTGGCTTTTTGGGTGATTACGTTTGTTATTTCGTCGATACTTGTTATTTTTTTGAAGCAAGATGGTGCGAATACTGGAGATTTGATGAAGTCTCTTGTGCGGATTTTTTCTAGTGAACTGCTTATTGCGGTGTTGTTTATGATGGCTGGTTTTTGTTTTTCAGCGGTTGTGCATTCGGCAAAACAGGCGACTCCTGTGGCATTGGGACTTGTTTTCTTCACGTATATTTTGGGAATTTTATCTGGACTCAATGATCATGTGGATTTCTTTAAATATTTTTCACCGATTAACTTTGCGATTCCGTCTGATCTTTTAGCAGCACCTATGGAGAGTGTGAATGTTTGGATTGCGTCGATTGCGCTACTCATTTTTGCGGTATTAACGTTTGTTTTGTATAAGAAAAAGGATTTGAAAGTGTGATGGATGATAAGCGTGATAAAATTTTAAAAGTTGCGGTGGAAGAGTTTGCAGAACACGGTTATAAGGCAGCGAGCACGAATCAAATTTGTGAGGTTGCTGGTGTTTCGAAAGGGCTTATTTTTCATTATTTTGGCTCGAAGGAAAAGTTATACACGGCAGCTGTAGAGTATTCGATTGATTTAGCGATGGTGGAGGTACCGGTTAGCGATATGCCGGTGGGAGATTTTGTGCAGATGGCGATCTGGTCGACGAAGCAAAAATTGGATTTTAGTAAAAAGTATCCAGCGGTGTTTCAATTGATTATGCAGTCATTTGCGAGCCCACCGCCAGAAATTGCTGAAAAATTGGCATCATATTATGCGGAATTGATGAATATACAAGATATTTATGTGAATCAGATTTTTGAGAATATAACGTTGCGTGCGGATGTTGCTTATGAAGATGCACATGATGTGGTGGTGGGGCTTTTTGAATATACGATTAAACTAGCGACGGAGTACATGCAAGGACACCCAGATGCTACGATGGAGGAAATGCAACCTTTGGGTGATAAGTTTATGAATATGATGGCTATCGTCGAACGTGGTATGGTTGAAAAATAGGTGATATAGCCCTTAAATTATCTTTTTAGCACAAAAAACACGGTAGATAAGTTGTTTATATCCTCATTTTATGATACAACATAACTATGCAATAATTGAAGTTATTACAGGAGAAGGAGCAATAACAATGAGTGATAGAGTGGCTGTGACAAAAGAGCAAATTATAGAGGAATTACAGCAAATGGTGAAAGTGCAGGGGCGTGTTCCGAGGACGAGCATGTATCCGAACTTCGAAAGAGCAAGGCGACTCTTTGGTTCTTGGCCAAATGCATTAAAAGCGGCAGGCCTGGAAAATGAGCAAAAACGTTCGTATAAGGAAGAGTTCTTAACTGCTGAGGTACAGCGACTTGCGCAAGAATTAGGACGTCCGCCGATCAGTGGCCCGCATGAGTTTCCACTGTATATGTCTGTTATGGAATATTATGATTCATGGGAAGATTTCTTGGAACACGCTGGGCTAAGAAAATATGCCAGCGAAGATGAGGGCGCGGAAGTGAAGGAAAAGCTGATTCTTGATATTTTGCAGATGGAGAAAATTATGCGACGCTTTCCAACGATGAGTGAATTTAAAGATTACCGATTGGTTCGTTATTATTTTGGCAGCTGGAAGGCTTTTAAAGCAGCTTGTGAAGAGAAGAAGATGGAACTTTCCTAAATCAATATGAATAGAAAAAGTACGCCAATCCATTTTTAGGAAAGGCGTACTTTTTGATTAGATTTTATCGAAACTTTCATGATGAGTGCTGACCATAGCGACTTCATCCGCGCTTGGGTCAAGATAATTTTTTGCGCTGTTAAGTGCGATGGGGCCTTCATGAAGACCTGCTGCAATGATGCGCATTTTACGGGGATAATTAGCAATATCACCACACGCGAATATGCCTGGGATAGTTGTTTCCATTTCTTGATTAACGGTAATACCATAATCGGATGTTTCGAAGCCCCAATCAAGCATGGAACCGAGGTTTACTTTGACGCCATGGTTGACAAGAATAGCATCCGCTGAGAGTCTCGATGTATTGCCGTCTTTATTGCAGTGGATAACGCAGGTTGTTAGTTCGTCTAGGTTTCCTTGTAATGCGGTAATTTCATGATTGACATGTACATAAACGGAGGAATCGTGCAACTCTTTGACGCGTTCTTCATGTCCTTTAAAATTCTCACCGCGATAGATTAAGTGAACTTCTTTGACAAAGGGTTCTAACGTTTGTGCCCAGTCAATTGCAGAATTTCCACCGCCTGAAACGATGACGGTTTTATCTTGGAAGCGGGCAATGTTTTTAATGTCATAAAATATTTGATCGGCAAAGGTTTCGCTACCAGACGCTTCCAGTGGGTTTGCTTCATAAGTCCCACTACCAGCTGCGATGATAACGGTTTTGCTATAATGCTCCTTGCCAGTTTCGGAGATTATTTGGAATGTGCCATCTGGAAGTTTAAAGAGTTCGGTGATTCGTTCGCCACACTGGATCGTTGGTTGGAAGGTTTTTGCTTGCTCATGCAGGTTTTTCACAAGTTCGTGTCCTGCGATTGCTGGAATACCGCCAATATCACGGATGATTTTTTCAGGATAAAAATAGCTAATTTTCCCGCCAACTGCAGGTTCAGCGTCGATGATTTTTGTTTTAAGGGAGCGAAGACCGCTGTAAAAGGCTGTGAATAATCCTACGGGACCTCCGCCGATAATGGTTACATCATACAAGTTTGACAATCATCTCACCTGCAATCTTAGTTGCGACTTGGCGAATCTCACAGGCTTGGCATGTCTCGTATGGCAGGCAAAGAGGTACGCCGGTACGCGGATCAAGCATAATATCGGCCTTAATTCCAAAAACGTCTTCTAGTGTTTTTTCGGTCATGACATGGACTGGACTTCCTTCTGAGATGACTTGACCAGATCGGATCGCGATCATATGGTCGGCAAAACGGGACGCATGGTTTAAGTCGTGGACAACCATCACGATTGTCCGATTTTCTGTTAGGTTCAATTGTTTGAGAAGCATTAAGACTTCTAATTGATGGGTCATATCGAGAAACGTGGTTGGCTCATCTAAAAAGAGGATATCGGTTTCTTGTGCGAGTGCCATTGCAATCCAAGCACGTTGGCGTTGTCCACCTGACAAGCTATCGATGGAACGGTCTGCAAAATCACCTAAACTTGTTACTCGAATAGCCCAAGCAATCATGTCACGGTCTTTTACGGACATGGATTTTAAACCGCTTTGATGGGGAGACCTGCCGTAAGAAACGAGTTCCGTAACGGTTAAACCTTCTGGTGCGCTTGGGTTTTGTGGTAGAATCGCTAGTTGTTTGGCGATTTCTTTGGTCGATTGGCGATGAATCGCTTTGCCATCAAGAAAAACGTTACCTTTGGACGGCTTCATAAGGCGGGACATCGTTTTTAGAATCGTGGATTTCCCAGAACCATTAGCGCCTACAAGAGCTGTAATTTTGCCTTTTGGTATCTCGATATTTAAAGCATCGACTATGACGCGTTTATCGTATGCTATTTGCAAATTGTCTGTTTTTAAATTATTCATTTTACATCGCTCCTTAATTCGCGATTGATAATCATTCTCATACTCAGTATAGAATCTTTTTGCAAAACTTGCAATAGGTAGCTTCCCTTAATTTTTATTTTTTAATAGTTATTGCTTTTCTAAAAAAGTCTTGCTATACTTTTTGTTGAGATTGATAATCATTATCAATTAAAAAGGAGGGCAATATGAAAAAATTAATTTTAGTGCTGTTTACAGCCTGTCTAGCGGTTGTTTTAGTGGCGTGTGGTTCAGATCAAAAGGCAGATGGGAAGGAAGATGACAAAGAGGGCACGCGTTCTTATAAGATGGTGAACGGTAAGACTGTGGAAATTCCGAAAAATCCGCAAAGAATTGTTGTGACGGAGTATATGGGCTCTTTGTCGGCCTTAGGAATTAAGCCATTGGGAGCGGCTTCTTATGTGCTGAAAAATCCGTATTTAGATGCGTATAAAAAAGGCGTCGAGGACATTGGTGAGCCAGCTTCTGCTGAAAAAGTAGCGGAATTACGACCTGATTTAATCATTGTGGCGAAGGAAGACGAATTTGAGAAAATGCAAAAAATTGCGCCAACCATCTTGATTCCGTATAAGGCGTTTGATACGATACAAGATGAACTAACGGCGATTGCAGATATCGTTGGAAAACAACAGGAAGCAAAAGATTGGATTGCAGATTTCGAAGTGACGGCAGAAAAAGCTAGAGCTAAAATTAAAGATGCGGTTGGTCCAGATGCAACGTTTGGGCTATATGAAGGAAATGATAAAAATCTGTACGTTTTCGCTGATAATTGGGGTCGAGGTGGACAAGTTCTTTATAACGCATTACAATTAAAGGCGCCGGAGAAAATTCAAAAAGAAGTATTTACAGGGGAAGGTTACAAGCAAATTTCGATAGAAGTGTTACCTGAGTTTGCGGCTGATTATATGTTTATAGGCCAGTATATACCTGAGGGTAGCAAAAATGAAGAGGCGATCATGCAGTCTAGTATTTGGAAAGACTTGCCGGCGTATAAAGCGAAACGTATTTTTGTGATGGATTTTGAGCAAACGTTTTACTATGATCCGATTGCGATAAAAGGTCAAATAGATCTCTTTACGGATAAAATTTTGAGTCAACAATAAATTGTAAGATGGTGGTCTCGTGCTTGTTTTGAGCGAGACCACGTACATATGGAGGATAGAAATTATATGAAAACAAAGGAGCTTTCTCAATTAAAGACGCGCCCAGTGATGGCAACGGTTATTTTGACTGCTGGCGTGGGATTACTTATTATTTCTGCTTTTGTTGGCATTGCTGTGGGAGCCGCGGACATTGATTTAGCGACTGTATGGGATGCTTTGTTACATTATAATAAGGCTTTAACAACACATCAAATTATTTGGGAGTTGCGGATTCCTCGTGTTCTGGCGGATATGATGGTTGGGGCGGCTTTTGCAGTTGCAGGTGCTGTAATGCAGGGGATGACGCGAAATCCTTTGGCAGACAGTGGGTTGCTTGGATTGAATGCGGGATCTGCGTTTATGATCTCCGTTTGTTTTGCGTTTCTTCCAGGGCTTAGCTACAATTATTTGATTCTGTTTTCATTTTTAGGCGCAGCGCTTGGTTGCTTCATGGTTTTTGGCGTCAGTTCGCTGGTTCGAGGTGGGCTTTCTCCGACACGACTCGTTTTGGCGGGGGCTGCGGTTGCATCTTTGTTGACGGCTTTGAGTGAGGGAATTGCGATTTATTTCAAATTAAGCCAGGATTTGGCATTTTGGTTCGCTGGTGGAGTCGCTGGCGTTACGTGGACGCAAGTAGCTGTCGTTTGGCCATGGTTAATTGGTTCGCTTTTGGCGGCTGTTTTGATGAGTAAGTCGGTCACGATTTTAAGTCTTGGTGATGATATTGCGGTGGGATTGGGACAAAATACGACACGCGCTAAATTAATATTGATGTTGATTGTATTAATCTTGGCAGGACTTGCGGTTTCAGTTGTTGGTCCGGTTGGATTTATCGGTTTGATTGTGCCGCATCTCGTTCGTTATATGGTGGGTGTTGATTATCGTTGGATTATTCCGTGTTCGGCCATCGTTGGAGCCTTACTGACGCTGTATGCTGATATTGGTGCGCGAATGGTGAATCCACCGTATGAGACGCCTATCAGTGTGATTTTTGCGCTTATTGGTGTTCCTTTCTTCCTTTATGTAGCTCGTAAAGAAAGGAGGAGTCTGTGATGATGGGAACAACGACAGAACGAAAAGTGATGCGACGTCGTATTTATATTTCGATTATTTTGGCCCTATTACTCGTTAGTATTTTTATTTTCAGTGTCAACGCAGGCTATTCTAAAATTCCGTTTGTTGACGTTGTTAAAACACTATTTGGGCAAGGTTCGGCGCAAGATACGCTCATTATTTCGCAGTTTCGTTTGCCGCGGATTGTGATTGCGGTTATGGTTGGTGCAGGACTTGCGGTATCAGGTGCAATTTTGCAGGCGGTATCTCAAAATAGTTTGGCAGATCCGGGAATTCTCGGCATCAATAATGGCGCGGGACTTGCGGTGATGCTTTATATTTCTTATTTCCCATCGACGCTAGACGT
The DNA here is from genome assembly GCF_003534205.1 of Listeria weihenstephanensis. Taxonomy (NCBI): domain Bacteria; kingdom Bacillati; phylum Bacillota; class Bacilli; order Caryophanales; family Listeriaceae; genus Paenilisteria; species Paenilisteria weihenstephanensis. Next base: position 1,382,842 of record NZ_CP011102.1, read on the forward strand.
TCCGGTAATGTTTATGCCGCTTATCGGGTTTACAGGTGCGATTTTGACCGCTTTTATCGTGTACGGCCTTTCTTATAGTCGAAAAGAAGGATTACTACCTAATCGGCTAGTTTTGACGGGTGTTGCTGTTTCAGCCGCCGTAGCCGCGCTTATGACGTTGTTAACGATTCGCCTTGACCCTGAGAATTATCAAGTGGTTGCGGAATGGATTGCAGGGAACATTTGGGCGAGTAGTTGGCAATATGTTTTCGCGCTGTTACCTTGGCTGGTCGTGCTTGGAACAGTAGCGGCGTTTAAAGTAAAGACGCTTGATATACTCGGATTTGGTGATCAAGTAGCAACAGGGCTTGGCGTGAAAACGGAGAAGGAAAAGGTGATTTTACTTGTTGTAGCAGTTGCTCTTGCTGCGGCTTGTGTATCTGTTAGTGGTGGTATTGCGTTTATTGGCTTAATTGGGCCGCATATTGCGAGAAGGCTTGTTGGAAGTGGACATCGCTGGGTATTGCCAATTTCCGCCTTAATCGGAGCCTTATTATTACTTGTGGCAGATACGATTGGCCGCCTTATCGTGCAACCATCAGAAATTTTTGCGGGTATTGTTGTGGCTGTGATTGGTGCGCCGTACTTCCTTTACTTACTGGCAAAAGCTAAATGATAATCATTACAAATAAGTAGTTGCTTTGAGATGTAATTGATAATTTGGATAGACTTTTTGAATCTTTTATGCTATCTTTAAGTAGATATAAAAACCGCTTATTTCAATTGTTTAGCTTGATAAAGCGTGAGTGAGAAGACTTGATTTTTATTTAGAATTATTATAAACTACTAATTGAGAATGATTGTTTGTTCCCGAGGGAGGGCATAAAATGGAAGGCCGTATTCAGCGGATTAAATCGCAATTACATGAAGCAAGTTATAAATTAACGCCTCAACGTGAAGCGACGGTGCGTGTGTTACTTGAAAATGAGAAAGATCATTTAAGCGCGGAAGATGTGTATTTGCGTGTGAAAGATATTTCGCCAGACATTGGTTTGGCAACTGTATACCGTACGCTTGAGCTTCTGACGGAGTTACGCGTGGTCGATAAAATTAATTTCGGCGATGGAGTAGCGCGTTATGACCTCAGGAAAGAGGGCGCGAAACATTTTCATCATCATTTAGTATGTCTGGAATGTGGCTCTGTTGAAGAGATACAAGAGGATCTATTGGATGATGTAGAGAAAATTGTCGAACAAAAGTGGGATTTCCTCGTGAAGGATCATCGCTTAACTTTTCAAGGGATTTGCACGACTTGTAAAGCTAAGATGAAAAACGATTCTGTTTAATATCATTAGTTTTCTAGAGTTCCAATTATTTGGGGCTCTTTTTTGCTTTTGTAATTGCTGGGTTTTTGGTATACTGAGAACAGAGCGGAAGTGCGGGGGTCTTTATGGATGATTTAATACTTGATTTTTTACATTTCTTACAAGTGGAAAAAGGATTATCAGCAAATACACTTGTGGCTTATGAACGGGATTTACGTTATTTTGCGCGGTATTTGGAAGAGGAACAAGGGCAGATGGCGATTCGCGACGTGGAACGGATACATATTGTGGGCTTTATGGCCTTTGCTAAATTAGAAGGAAAATCACCGAGAACGGTCGCGCGTTATATTGCATCTTTACGTTCTTTTTTTCATTTTTTACTGCACGAGAAATTGGCTGATCGTGATCCGATGATTCAAATTGAGACGCCGAAGCAGGCACAGGGCTTGCCGAAGATTTTGAATTTGGATGATGTGGAGAAGTTGCTGGAAACTCCAAATGGGGATAAGCCGCTTGGTATGCGTGATCAGGCGATGCTGGAAGTGTTGTATGCAACGGGACTTCGGGTGACGGAGTTGGTGCGTTTGCAGATGGATGATCTTCATTTAGAGATGGGGTTCATACAGACGGTTGGTAAGGGCGATAAGGAGCGGATTATTCCTTTGGGTAAGACGGCAACCGGTGTTTTAGAGCGGTATTTGGAGTTTGGGCGCCCGAAATTGCGCAGGACTTCGGAACGGAATGATTTTGTGTTTTTGAACCATCATGGACGTGGTATGACACGGCAGGGTTTTTGGAAAAATCTGAAACAAATTGCGGTGAGAGCAGGGATTGATAAGCCGATTACGCCACATACGTTGCGGCATTCATTCGCGACACATTTGCTAGAAAATGGTGCAGACTTGCGTTCTGTTCAAGAGTTGCTTGGACATGCTGATATTTCGACAACGCAAATTTATACGCACGTATCGAAGGCTCGCTTGAAAGATGTGTACAAACAATATCACCCTAGAGCTTGACGAAGAAATCGATTTTAAAATAAGGGAGAGAATAAAGAATGAATTATACAAAAGTGATGGAAGCTGTTAAGAAAATCAAGGAAACGTACAGCGGTAAACCGAGAATTGGCTTAATTTTAGGGTCTGGATTAGGTGTTTTGGCGGATGAGATTTCAGAGCCGACTGTGATTAAATATAATGATGTACCTTATTTTCCGGTGTCAACGGTAGAAGGGCATGCGGGGCAATTTGTATTTGGAAAACTGGAACAGCAAGAAGTTGTTGCGATGCAAGGACGTTTCCATTTTTATGAAGGGTATTCGATGCAAGACGTGACTTTTCCAGTTCGTGTTATGAAGGAGTTGGGCGTTGAAATATTGATCGTGACGAACGCGGCTGGTGGCGTGAATGAATTGTTCCATGCTGGTGATTTGATGCTTATTTCAGATCATATTAACTTTACTGGAACGAGCCCGCTGATTGGTCAAAATGATGATCATTTCGGTCCGCGGTTCCCAGATATGTCCGATGCTTATCGCTTAGATTTGCGCAAACAAGCACGTCTTTTAGCGCAAGATTTGGAAATAGAAGTTCGCGAAGGTGTGTATGCAGGATTTACTGGTCCAACTTACGAGACGCCTGCTGAAATTCGCATGATGCGTACACTTGGCGCGGATGCGGTTGGAATGTCGACGGTTTCTGAGGTGATCGTTGCCAATCATTGTGGCCTGCGTTGTCTAGGAATTTCTTGTATCACGAACATGGCAGCAGGAATTCTGGATCAACCGCTTAGCCACGAGGAAGTAATGGAGACAACGGAACATGTGAAAGAAACATTCCTGACATATGTAAAAGCGCTAGTTGCTAATGTGAAATAAGGATTGAAAATAAGGCGGGGCTGGGTATCGATGGTTACCTAGTCTCTTTTCTTGCTATAAATTTGTTTGGAATGATAGTGTTAGCTATTGTCGCGCGGTGTGCTTCTATGCTACTATATAAAAGAACTTTTAATATATTAAATTGGTAAAGGTGGGATTGACGTGGCGTTTGAATCATTTGGTACTATGCGAGTGAATGAAGTGGGACATCTGGAAATTGGAGGGGTGGACACTTTGAAACTGGCGCAAAAATATGGCACACCGCTTTATGTATACGACGTTGCGTTGATCAAAGAACGTGCACGTGGATTTAAAAAAACGTTTGAAGAGCTCGGTGTAAAGGCGCAAGTGGCTTATGCGAGTAAAGCTTTTTCGGCGGTTGCGATTTATCAATTAATGCACGAGGAAGGCTTATCGCTTGATGTTGTTTCTGGTGGGGAATTATATACGGCGATGCAAGCTGGTTTTCCTGCGGAGCGCATCCATTTTCACGGGAATAATAAAACGCGACAAGAGCTTGAAATGGCGATTGAATACGGTATTGGTTGTATTGTGATTGATAATTTCTATGAGATTAATTTGTTAGCGGAGGTGCTGAGGGCGAAAAACACGACGATTTCTGTATTGATTCGTGTGACGCCAGGTATTGAGGCACATACGCATGATTATATTTTAACGGGGCAAGATGATTCGAAATTTGGTTTTGGTTTGACGAATGGACAGGCGGAAGAAGCGATTAAACGTGTGCTTGCGATGGATGATGTATTCCGTTTGATCGGCTTGCACTGCCATATTGGGTCGCAAATTTTTGAAACAACTGGTTTTAAATTAGCGGCACATCGGATTATGGAGCAGTTGGTCATTTGGCGAAATGAGCTTGATTTCCACGCAGAAGTTCTGAATCTTGGTGGTGGTTTTGGGGTTCGTTATACGGCGGATGATAAACCACTTCCACCTTCACAGTATGTACGCGAAATTATTGCGGACGTACGTGAAGTGGCGCTTGCTAATGACTTGGAGATGCCGGAAATTTGGATTGAGCCTGGCCGTTCGCTCGTTGGCGAGGCGGGTACGACGCTTTACACGATTGGTTCACGTAAAGAGGTACCAGATATTCGTAGCTATGTGGCGGTTGATGGTGGTATGTCGGATAATATTAGACCTTCGTTATATGAGGCGAAATATGATGCGGTTATCGCTGAGCGCCCGCTTGAGGAGCCTGAGGAGACGGTTTCGATTGCTGGGAAATGCTGTGAGTCTGGCGATATGTTAATTTGGGATTTACCGCTTCCAGAATCAGATGCTGGAGAAGTTTTAGCTGTATTTTGTACGGGTGCTTACGGGTATTCGATGGCAAATAATTATAATCGAATTCCTCGCGCTGCTGTTGTTTTTGTCGAGGATGGCATGGATAAACTGGTTGTGCAAAGGGAAACCTATGAGAATTTAGTGCAACTTGATTTACCGCTTTACTAAGGTGGTTAAACGAGCATGACAGGAATTAATTTTAAAGTGGAGGCTTTTGAAGGGCCGCTTGATCTGCTTTTGCAGCTGATTCAGCAGTTGGAAATTGATATTTATGATATTCCGATGGCGGACATTACGGATCAATATTTGGAGTACATTCATTTGATGAAGGAAATGGAACTCGATGTTGCGAGTGAGTATCTTGTGATGGCGGCGACGCTTCTTGCGATTAAAAGTAAAATGTTGTTGCCAAAGCAGGAGTTGGAACTCGATTTTGAGGATTTCGATGATTCGGTTGACCCGCGTGATGAACTTGTTGAAAAATTGATGGAATACAAGCGTTTCAAGGAAGCCGCCAAACAATTGAAGGAAAAAGAGTCGGAGCGTAATTTTTATTTTGGGAAGGCGCCGATGGATTTAGCGGAATATGATACGTCTGGTAAACAGGCGAATTTGGATGTGTCGCTAAATGATATGTTGGGTGCGTTTCACAAGATGTTACGACGCAAAAAATTCAGTCAGCCACTACATACGAGGATTACGAAACAAGAGATTTCGATTGATCAGCGGATGAGCGACGTGATGACGCGGATTTCTAAGGCGCAAGGGCGCGTTGTCTTTGATGAACTTTTTGATGCGCCGACAAAGGATGATTTGATTGTTACTTTTTTGGCGGTGTTGGAGTTGATGAAGCGTCGCGAAATTAGCGTGGAGCAGTCGGAAAGTTTTGCAACGTTATATGTTTTTAGTAGAGGTGAAGATGAGGCGTGAATAAAAAATTAGGAATCCTTGAAAGCTTGCTCTTTGCAGCGGGGGATGAGGGTTTGAGCACAAAGCAGTTGACAGAAGTCATGGAAATCAGTCATATTGAAGCGCTCAATTTATTGGAAACATTAAGCGATAGCTATGCAAAAAGCGCAGAACGTGGTATTGTTCTGTTAGAGCTTGCGGGGACATTTCAACTCGCTACGAAAAAAGAGCATGCGAATTATTTGCGAAAATTAGTGGAAGCGCCAGGGAATACGACGTTATCACAGGCATCACTTGAAACATTGGCAATCATTGCTTACCGTCAACCGATCACACGGATGGAAATTGATGACATTCGCGGTGTAAAAACAGACGGCCCGATTCATACGTTAATCGCTAAAGGGTTAATAATGGATAAAGGTCGCATGGAAGGCGCAGGGCGAGCTAAACTATACGTAACAACATCCGAATTTTTGGATTGCTTTGGTTTGAATTCGTTAGAGGATTTGCCATCGATGGATGAAGCTGATTCTGAGGAAATGATGCAGGATGAGCTGGACTTGTTTTTCGATCGTTTTAATGGAAAATAAGGCATAGAATGAAGAATAATTAGCGACTAGCTGCTGAAAGCTTGTTGCTAAAATGAGGTGCAAGATGGAACGTTTACAAAAAGTAATTGCTAATGCAGGGATCACATCACGAAGAAAAGCAGAAGTGATGATTGAAGAAGGTAAAGTGAAAGTGAACGGCAAAGTGGTTCGTGAACTTGGTCTCAAGGTCGGAAACTCGGATAAAATCGAGGTTAATGGTATTGAGTTGACACAAGAAGTCAAACGCTACTTTTTATTATACAAGCCGCGTAGTGTGATGTCTGCGGTATCAGATGATAAGAAACGTCGTTGTGTATCGGACTTTTTCACGGATATTCCAGAACGACTTTATCCAGTTGGACGCTTAGACTATGATACATCAGGGTTGCTATTGATGACGAATGATGGTGATTTTGCCAATCAATTGATGCATCCCAAGTATGAAGTAGAGAAGAAATATATTGCTCGAGTTCGGGGAATTCCCTCAAAAGAGGCACTTCGTAAATTAGAGAATGGTGTGATGATTGAGGGACGTAAAACAGCGAAAGCGAAAGTGCGCCTACAATCTTTTGATAAGAAGAAAGAAAAGGCAATTATCGAAGTTGTTATTCATGAAGGACGCAATCGTCAAGTTCGTAAAATGTTTGATACGATTGGACATCCGGTACAAAAATTATCACGTGAAGCGTATGCTTTTCTGGATTTAAAAGGCTTAAATGCTGGGGAACGAAGAGAGCTAACGCATCATGAAGTGAAAAGATTGAAAGCTTACACGCAATTTGGCGATAAGAAATAATTCATTTTGTTAAGTGTATTACCTAGATTCAAAGAAAATGCAGCAGGCCATGAAACACACACATAATATTACTTTTTCAATGAGAATCTAGGGGAATGTATGCCATTGTCCCTAGATTTTTGTTGCATTTTTATACAATTTAATTGATCTAATTCACAAACTAAGACTTAAAAATAGCTAAAGTTAAAAAAAACATGTATAATTTGTCGAGGGATAGTAGGCTTTTATTTTTAATGTGTGCTAGTCTATGATATATTGAAGTTGTGAACAAACTGTCATTAAAAAGGTACGAAAGTCTAAATTGATTTGATTACATACCGAAATAAGTTTCCTGTTTTAGGGAAACGAGTAAGGGGATGATTACCTATGAGTGAGCAAGTTAAAATTCTCGTTGTGGATGACGAAGACCGGATCAGGCGTTTACTTAAGATGTATCTCGAACGTGAGAATTATAAAATTGAAGAGGCAAGTGACGGGGGTCAAGCGTTACAGCTCGCAATTGATAATAGTTATGATGTTATTCTGCTTGATTTAATGATGCCAGGAAAAGACGGTATTGAGGTTTGTCGTGAATTACGTGAATATAAGGCAACCCCTGTGGTGATGTTGACTGCTAAAGGTGAAGAAGCGAACCGAGTGCAAGGTTTCGAGGTTGGTGCCGATGATTATATCGTGAAGCCATTTAGTCCTCGTGAAGTTGTTCTGCGTGTGAAAGCTGTACTTCGTCGGGCGCAACAACAAAGCCAGCCTATTGCTGCCAGTATCCCTGGGGATGTCATTACTTTCCCGCACCTGAAAATTGATAATGAGGCACATCGCGTTATCGTGGAAGGACAAGAAATTAATTTGACACCAAAGGAATATGATTTGCTGTACTACTTAGCGAAATCACCAGACAAGGTATTTGATCGCGAATCACTTTTAAAAGAGGTTTGGCGTTACGAGTTTTTCGGAGATCTGCGTACGATTGATACCCATGTAAAACGTCTCCGTGAAAAATTATACGATGCTTCGGAGGAAGCTGCGAAAATGATTGTAACCGTTTGGGGCTTAGGCTATAAGTTTGAAGTGACCGAAACGGAGTAATAGATAAAGATAGGTTTCACGTTATGTTTTTTGTGACACGAACCTATCTTTTTTCTTGCTAGGGACGTTTTTTAAGCTGTTATCTTGAAATTCAGATAAAAGGGTTGGTGAAAATGAAGTTTTGGCATAGTATTGTGGGAAAAATTTGGGGCACGATTATTCTTTTATTGACGGGTGTCCTAGTGGCAACCGGATTTTTCATTGCCATTATTTATGAAGATAAGAATACAGAACAAATTGCAAATGGTATTGAATCAACAACAGAGCATATTGGGAATCTGATTGAATCAGGGACAAACCTTGAGACACTGTCATCTGCGTTCCAATTGTTGGATAAATCGACGGGTGTCATTGTAGAACAGAATGGAGAAGTCGTTGCGTCACAACAAACTAGTATGCACTTGAGTGATGCGTCTTATCAAAAATTATTTAAAGACGATAAATTAAATGAACGCTTATCTTCTGGGAAATATGTGAGTGAAAAATATAATTTTTATGATGATAAGAATAATGAAACTGTACATATGGGCGCGCAGCACTTTAAAACATTGGATGGGAATATTAGTACTGTCTATGTGTATCGTTCCTACGAGAATATTTTAAAAATCACTGGGCAAGTGACGAAAACGTTGATTATATCAGGTATCGCGGCTGTACTCGTGACCTCGATATTATCCTTTATTTTGTCGTCGCGCATGGCATATCCGCTTAGGGAAATGAAGAAAATCGCGATTGCTGTGTCGAAAGGGAATTTTGATAATCGGGTACCGACGTATACGCATGATGAAATTGGTGATTTAGGGATTGCGTTTAATAAGATGGCACAACAGCTGAAATACAATATTAGTGCGCTAAGGCAGGAAAAAGAGCAGTTATCTAATATTTTGGTTGGGATGGCTGATGGTGTTATCAAGTTTAATATTGATAAGACGATTATTTTGAGTAATCCGCCGGCGGAGCAGTTTTTGCATGATTGGTTCTTTTCTACGGAAAATGAGGATAAGGTGCTCATTCCGCCTAATTTGGATATTATGCTTACGAATATCTTGGAAACGCGCGAGGAACAAGTCGGTGAAATTGTGTTTGGCGATCAAACGTATGTTGCAATTTTGACGCTGCTTTATAATGGTGATGATATCAGAAGTATTGTTACGGTTATTCGTGATATGACGGAGGAGAAGCGTCTAGAGAAGATGAAAACGGATTTTGTGAATAATGTATCGCATGAACTGCGGACGCCGATTTCGATGCTTCAAGGCTACAGTGAGGCGATTATTGATGGAGTTGCCCAAACGGATGAAGAAGTGCGTGAATTTGCGCAGATTATTTACGATGAGTCGCTCCGAATTGGTCGCTTGGTGAATGATATGCTTGATTTAGCGAGGATGGAAGCTGGATTCAATCAACTGGAAAAAGAACGTTTACCGCTAGTGCCATTTTTGGATAAGGTTGTTTCGAATTTTGAAGTTTTAGCGAAGGAAAATAACGTGAAATTGAAACTGGTGATGGATGATCCGGATTTAGAGTATACGTTTGATCCTGACCGGATGGAGCAGGTGTTGGTGAACTTGATCATGAACGCGATTCGCCATACTGGTCGTGAGGATTATGAGGGTGTCGTTGAGGTTCATGAAGCGGCGAACTTTTATGCGGATGAGCTAGTCATAAAAATTATTGATAACGGTAGCGGGATTCCAGAAGCGGATATTCCATTCTTATTTGAGCGATTCTACAAGGCTGATAAAGCGAGGACGCGTGGCAAAACTGGGACAGGCATAGGCTTGTCGATTGTAAAAAATATTGTAGAAGCGCATAATGGTAAAATAACAGTGGAGAGCCATTTAGGTATTGGTTCAACGTTTATCGTGACCTTGCCACTTTCCACAGATATATAAAGGAGTTTGATAAAAGTGACAGAACGCATGCAAAAATTTTGTAAAGATTCATTGGTAATTAAGACAAGTCGGGTGTTTCCATCCGATACAAATAATCATAATACACTGTTTGGTGGCCGTTTGATGACGTATATTGACGATACAGCATCGATTAGTGCGTCACGCCATTGCAGAACTGGAATCGTAACAGCATCCACAGATTCGGTCGATTTCTTACAACCAATTAAAAGCGATCATTCGGTATGTTTGGAGTCTTACGTGGCATCAACGGGCCGTTCTTCCATGGAAATTTTCGTGAAAGTAATAGCTGAAAACTTGAAAACTGGCGATCGCTATCTGGCAGCAACTTCATTTCTAACATTTGTCGCAATTGATGATAACGGAAAAACAGTGGAAGTCCCAACTGTTGTGGCACAGTCGGATGAGGAGAAAATGATTAGTCGTGATGCGGAAAGTCGTAGCTTGGCAAGAAAGAATCGTTTGAAACATAGCCGTGAACTTGCGGAATCGTTATCCACAGAAATACCGTGGGGCTAGGATTCGGGACTTTGCATGAATCTTATCGTTATGGTACAATAACCAACGTAACAAAATAAAATATAGTTCATCTTCGGGGCAGGGTGTAATTCCCGACCGGTGGTTAAAGTCCACGAACTGTTTCTTTATTGAGATGGTTGATTTGGTGTAATTCCAAAACCGACAGTATAGTCTGGATGGGAGGAGATGTTGGTTCGCTTACGTTTTAGCGTGCCTACTTGAAAAATTGACTAGTGAAATAGTCTATTTGGATGGGGCTTTTTTTAGCTACTGTTTTTTTGCAGGGGTTGGAGGCTTTATTTGAATAGTTTATGCTTGTTTAGATTTTCACATGCCATCCCTCGAATTATTTTTCGGGGGATTTTTTCGTGTAGTGTCGCAAAATAAAGGGGAAACCGCAGATTCTTAGGATGAACATCTAAGGAGAAGTGATTTTGATGAAGAAGTATTCTTTAAAGGCATTTGTAAGTATCGCGGTATTGGGAGCGGTGGCGTTCGTTATTATGCTTATTCAATTTCCGCTGTTACCAAGCGCACCATTTTTAAAACTGGATTTCAGTGATATTCCCGCTATTATTGGTGGTTTATTATTTGGACCACTGGCGATAATCTTGATTGAATTTGTCAAAAATGTATTGGAGTATTTAGTAACGGGGAGTTTTGTGGGGGTTCCAATCGGGGAGCTGGCTAACTTCTTATCTGGTATCTGTTTTGTGTTACCGATCTATTACATGTTCCGATTTACCCGTTCGACAAAAGCGATGATAATGGGTGCTGGAATTGGGACGGTGACGATGACGGTGATGATGTCTTTATTTAATTACTTTATTCTATTGCCATTTTATATTGCGGTAGGTGGACTTCCTGCGGGAACGAATATCGCAGCGCTCGTAACCACTGCCATACTACCATTTAACTTATTAAAAGGTGTCGTTGTCGGCGCGGTATTCATCTTAGTCTACGGCCGGATGAGATCATGGATTTTGAAAAATACGCTTGTAAAATTGAAAGTAAGCAAAAATAAAAAGCATCAGGGAATCGTATAGATGCTTCGTAAAAATTAAGATTCAAATTTTAGCGGGTCGCCTTGAAACGGGTGGTTCGCTATTTTTATGGATAAAGAGGGGCAGGCGTGTTCGGCGTCGATGGTGTTATCTTCTTGTTGCTCGGGGATAGGTGTGTCGCCTTGGTTGTTGTCGAGTGTGACATAGGCCAGCCCTTCGTCATTGTAATCAAATATATCGGGTGCGTGAACAGAACAGGCGCCACAAGCGATACAGGTGCTCTGGTCAACGATTGCGTATTTCATAGGAATCAGACCTCCTTTATTCATTTTATACGGTCATGTCTTTTATTAAGTTTAACATATTAGGCGGATGTAGTGAATGGATGCGATTCTTGAATGCTGGGAGATAATATAGAAATTGTTTTTCTTTTTTTCATGAATAGGGATGTCGAACAAACGTTTTCGTGTTAGAATAGTGAAAAAGACGGCGTTAGGGGTGGGTGGAATGGATTATCTGGATCGCTATTTACTGGAGGTTATTGCTTCTTTTCCGATGAAACGAAAACCTGCTTTTTTGTATGCGGTTGTGACGGGAAAACGGACAGGACAGGCTGTTCAGGATTCGCATTTATTTGGGGTGACGCGTTTATTTGGATGCGCGCCGATGCTTAAGTCTGAAACGTTTGATGCGAGATTAGCGAGTATGATGGAGCGTGATATACTCTCGATCACAGAAGATGGTGTAGAGATACGTGTGAAGGCGGACATTCCTTTTGTTGCGCGGTTTCCATATTTGGATGGTTTTGCTTTTCAGAATCGGACAGACTTATTTTTTGAGCGCTTGCTTTTGGCGGTACAGGTGTTTAGTAATTTTAAGCATGAGCGAAAACATTATTTACCGATTGTTCGGGATGATGTGACGCAGTTAGCCGTGAAGTTTTGGCTGGCAGATATGATGAAAAGTAAGTCGAAAGAAATGGCGCGACGGGATTTCTACAAGGAGTTGGAGAAGTGGTTTTTGGACGGGGAGCCTCGATTTTATGTGCCGCGATTTTCTGGTGGGGATTATATTGGGAAAACGGGGCTTCAAGTGGCGAATGAGCTTGATTTAGCACCGTGGGAGTACTATTTTGAATGGCTGAACGGGTTGCATCAACTCTTTGCGAAATTAGATACAGAATTTCCGATTTTAAATGGTTTAATGCCTGATTCGCAGCTTGGCTTGACAGCTTCCGCGCAAAAAACATGGCAGTTATGGCAGCAAAATGTGCCGATGGAAAAAATGATGGATTTGAGGCGGTTAAAGCTTAGTACGATTCAAGATCATATCGTGGAGATTGCGGCCACGATTCCGAATTTTAGTGTGGACGCGTGGATTAATGAAGCAGCTGTCATTTCGATTTCAGAGCAACAATGGATATCTTTAAAGGATATTAAGCAGGCCTTTCCCAATCTTGATTATTTTCAAATCAGGCTGGCTTTGGTTGCGAAAAGGAGGGGCGCGATATGCAGTTAGAACAAGAATTAGAGCGCTTTTTAGGATTTAACGAATTTAGAGCTGGGCAGCGGGAAGTTGTGGAGCAAGTGCTTCTTGGGAACGACTGCTTTGCGATGCTACCTACCGGAACGGGAAAAACAGTCTGTTATCAATTATCTGGTTATTTGAGCGATGGCGTGGTACTCATTGTGTCGCCACTGCTTTCATTGATGCAAGACCAAGTGGAACGAATGCGCGCGAATGGAGAAAAACGTGTGATTGCGCTTAATAGTTTTCTAAGTTTACCTGAAAAGCAGCAAGCGCTTGCGGAACTCGCACAGTACAAATTTATTTTTGTGTCGCCGGAAATGCTTGCGAATAAGCAAATCCAAATGGCGATTAGAAGGCTTACAATTGGCCTTTTTGTAGTGGATGAAGCGCACTGTATCTCGCAATGGGGTCATGATTTCAGACCAGATTATTTGGAATTGGGAGTGCTTCGGCAGGAATTAGGATCACCGGTAACGCTTGTTTTGACCGCGACGGCCACTAAAAAAGTACGTTTGGACATAAAAAAACAGTTGCGTTTAACGGATTGTGTAGATGTGATTCACTCGGTAGATCGGCCGAATATTGCGATCGTGGTGGAGAATACATCGACGAGGATGGAAAAACAGGCAAAACTGCTTGCGTTAACTGGGGCGTTAAAAGGGCCAGGCATTATTTATTTTTCTAGTAAGAAATTGGCGGAGCGTTATGCGTATGAAATTGGGGAACAACATGGGCTTCGGACGGCGTTTTACCATGGGGATATGAGCGGGGAAGATCGCATTACAATTCAGCAGCAATTTATTCAGAATCAGCTACATTTGATCTGTGCGACGAGTGCATTTGGGATGGGGATTGACAAGGGCGATATTCGCTATGTGATTCACTTTCATATGCCGGGCGATTTGGAGGCTTATCTGCAGGAAATTGGCCGGGCCGGTCGTGATGGTGCGCCAAGTGTTGCGATTTTGCTTTATGCAGATGGAGATGAAGCGATTCAATTGCAACTACAAGATCGAGATTTGCCAGAAGAGGAGCTCGTTCATCTAAGCCCAGCGTTAACAGAGCAATTACCGGTGACGGAACGCCGTTTTCTGGAGTTTTATCGGCAGTTAGGTTTCACGCCAGACCAGATTAAGGAAAAAATTCAATTCCGAAAACGCTGGAAACGAGAGAATTTGTATACGTTCTTAAACTTTATTAAAGGAGTAACGTGTCGGCGTCAGTTTATTCAAACCTATTTTGAGGAAGTCACGAATCACGATAAGCCTGAAAATTGTTGCGATGTGTGTGGCGTGAATTTAGCTGATTTTTACGGTGAAAATCAAGAAATTGTGGAAGAAGCAGGTTGGCAAAAATATTTAGAGTATCTATTGAAATGAGGGTGAGATGTGGCAAATACAGTAGATGCGATGAAAAAAATGTCTAAAAAAGAAATAACGCGTGTTTTTTTATTGCAAAATGGGTTGTTAATTTTGCTCGGAATTGGTATTATTTTTATCAGTAGTGGTATTTTAAATTGGACGAAACAACTTAGTTTCAGTTTAGGCGCCATTATTCTAGCTGTTGTTCTGGCGGTTGTCGTTGGGTTTTTGAATGTGGTCTTTGATCGCTTGCTACCAGAACGTTTAACGGACGATGGTGGACTAAACAAGCTCATTTTTAAAGATCGTGGGATTATCGATATACTTTGGCTGTGCGTCCTCATCGGCGTCGCGGAAGAATTGCTATTTCGAGGGATCATCCAGTTTTACTTTGGTTTTTGGGCAAGTGTTATTTTGTTTGTTTTGGTACATTTCCGCTATTTAAATAAAGTGTATCTGTTGTTCAATATTACAATAACGAGTATAATTATTGCAGGACTATTTCAATTTAGTAATCAAAATTTAATCGCAGTGATAGTGTTCCATATTTTATTCAATTTTATTGGTGCGTTAGATATGAGAAATAGATATCAGAATGAAGGAGGGGTCGCGCATGGTGAAGAAAGAAGACGAGAACATGGGGAAAGAAGACGATCAAGAGTTTAAACAATTAGGTGAAGAGACTGACGATGATTATATTGATTCCATTCCATCACGCTCCCAAAGCAGACGCGCCAATAAATCAAAGAAGGCTATTTTTCGCTACCCGATATTAAACTTATTGATCATTTTCTTCTTACTTATTCCGATTGTCTGCCTAGGTGTTTACTTATTCGTACTTAATTTCGGATCAAACACGGATGATACGGTGAAAACTGAAACAACACAAACGACGACGAAACCGAAAGATGTAAACATCGCGAGCAACGAAGAGAAAGTGAAGGCGGCGAAGGAGAAAGCAGCTGCTGAACAAAAACAAAAAGAAGAAGATGCTAAAAAAGCAGCTTTAGAGAAACAACAAGCAGAAGAAGCGAAGACAAAAGAAGCGGCGGATCAAAAAGCCGCAGCTGAAAAAGCAGAAGCAGACCGTATTGCTGCAGCAAAAGCGGAAGAAACCCGTAAACAAGAAGAAGCGGCAGCAGCTGAAAAAGCGGAGCAAGATCGAATTGCAGCGGAAGCCAAGAAGAAAGAGGAAGAAGAAACAGCAGCGAAATCAACACACACAGTCGTTGCGGGAGATACGCTATACAAAATTGCGCGTCAAGCCTATGGAAATAGTAACGTTGCAGCGAATGTAGCCAAAATTAAACAAGCCAATGGTTTATCGGCAGATAGCGTGCCAATTGGAACGGTATTGAAGATTCCGCAATAAGTGGCTTAAACAAAAATAAGAAAAATCGAGAACAAACAACTATACGTTTTTCTCGATTTTTTTCTGGAGAGCAGGTGTTTCTTTTGTCAAAAGTAGCGTTAATAACCACTGGGGGAACGATTGCTAGCACTAAAACGGAATCGGGACGGCTTGCGTCGGGGGAACTTTCAGGTCAAGAATTAGCGGCGCTTTGTGAGTTGCCTGCCGAGATTCAAGTCGATATTTTTTCTACATTTCAATTGCCATCGATGCATATTACGTTTGCAGATTTGGTGTCTTTGAAAGAGCTAGTTATGACGATTTTTGCGGACGATACATATGACGGAATCGTTGTCACGCATGGTACAGATTCACTTGAAGAAACGGCGTACTTCCTTGATTTGGCGATCAGTGATTCGCGTCCCGTTGTTGTGACTGGATCGCAGCGTGCGCCAGGAGAAGCTGGGACGGATGCGTATGTCAATATTCGCCATGCGATTTATACGGCGAGTGTGAAAGAATTGCGTGATACTGGCACGGTCGTCGTTTTTAATGAGCGTATTTTTGCAGCGCGGTATGTCAAAAAAGTACACGCATCAAACATTCAAGGGTTCGGCGCATTTGGATTTGGCTATTTGGGTATTATTGATAACGATCAAGTTTTTCTATACCAAAAGCCGGTAGAACATGAGTCATATCGGATTAAGCGAGAGATGCCCTCAGTCTGCATTGTGAAGTGCTATTTAGAGGCGGACGGTCTGTTTATTGATGCGGCTCGCGAGGCTGGTGTGGATGGTATTGTGCTAGAAGGTGTTGGACGTGGACAAGTAGCGCCAAAAATGATGCCAGCCATTGAACGTGCACTGGAAGCGGGTATTCCGATTGTGATTTCAACGAGTGCGGAAGAAGGAAATGTGTATACGACGTACGATTATGAAGGTAGCACGTATGATCTTTATAAGCGAGGCGTTATTTTAGGTAAAGATTACGATAGCAAAAAAGCACGCATGAAATTGGCGGTCCTGATTGCTGCGGAAGAAGAAATCTGCCAAACCAATTTCAGATAAATAAAGGAGTCGAATAACAGAATGAGTAAAAAGATTTGTATCGCGATCGATGGTCCTGCAGCGGCAGGTAAGAGTACGGTGGCTAAAATTGTTGCGAAGGAATTACGCTATATTTATATTGACACAGGCGCTATGTATCGTGCGGTGACTTTTGCTGCTATCCTTCAAAAAATACCGCTTCATGACGCAAGTGCGCTTGGTGATATGCTTGCTAATACGGATATCCGCTTTGAACCTGGGGAAGTACAGCAAGTATTTATAGGTTCAGAAAATGTGACGGAAGTGATTCGTTCCCATGAAGTCACGGCGAATGTTTCAGAAATAGCAGCCCATCCCGTTGTACGCGAAGAATTGCAAAAACGACAACAAGTATTTGCGACAGAAGGCGGCATTGTTATGGACGGTCGCGACATCGGAACCGCAGTTCTACCACATGCCGAATTGAAAATATTTTTGCTAGCCAGTGTGGATGAACGAGCAGAACGGCGCTATAAAGAAAATATTTCTAAAGGATTCCCAAGTGATTTGGAGCAATTAAAGAAAGAAATAGAGGAGCGGGATCATCTAGATTACACAAGAGAGCACTCACCGCTTCAAAAAGCCGAGGATGCCATCACGCTCGATACGACTTCTATGACGATTGATGAAGTGGCAACTTCTATTTATAAATTAGCGCTTGAAAAAATAACCAATTAAAGCCGGTTGTGTAAAATAAAAAGTCAAAGAAAACAGCTCAAAAAACTTGACAAAAGAGCCATTTTGTAGGAAGTTAGTAGAGAGAGAATTTATCTCGTCAAATAGGATTTTCTAAAAAGAACCGTTTTAGATTGAAGTTGTATTCCTGCTTGTTTACTTTTGAGGCAGTCAATCTTGCGAAAGTCCTAATTACGATAAACGTTTTTAGAGGAGGGCTATACATGTCTGAAGAATTAAATGGTGTAGAAGTTAGAAATTTTGAAGAAGGCGACAAAGTAACTGGTACGGTTACTAGTGTAGAGGATAAACAGGTTTACGTTGGTATTCCTGATTCCAAATTAGATGGTGTTGTCCCAATCAGTGAATTATCTAATGTTCATATTGAGCAAGCATCTGATGTTGCAAGCGTTGGCGATACGCTAGATTTAATCGTTTTGAAAGTAGAGGACGATGTATTAGTGTTGTCTAAACGTAAAGTAGACGCGCTCCAATCTGTCGATGATATTAAAGCAAAATTTGAATCCGGCGAAGTATTTGAAGCAGTCGTTAATGACGTTGTAAAAGGCGGATTAGTGGTTGATTTAGGCGTGCGTGCATTCGTGCCAGCATCGCTTGTTGAAGACCATTTTGTAGAAGATTTTGCATCGTATAAAGATCAAACATTGACGTTTAAGGTCGTTGAATTTGAGCCAGAGAACAACCGTGTGATTCTATCGCATCGTGCTGTTGTCGAAGCTGAAAAATCAGGCAAAAAACAAGAGCGTTTGAACGAAATTAAAGAAGGCGATGTTGTCGAAGGTACAGTTCAACGCTTAACTAGCTTTGGCGCTTTCGTTGATATGAACGGTATCGACGGTTTGGTTCATATTTCCCAAATCTCTTACCAACATATCGCATCACCTTCTGATGTTTTAGAAGAAGGCCAAACAGTAACAGTTAAAGTTATTGGTGTTGACCCAGCAAACGAACGTATTTCTTTATCTATTAAAGAAACGCAACCTGGTCCTTGGGATGATATCTCTGAAAAAGCACCAGTTGGTTCTGTCTTAAAAGGTAAAGTAGCGCGTCTTGTCACATTTGGGGCATTTGTAGAAATTTTCCCTGGTGTAGAAGGATTAGTTCACATTTCGCAAATTTCACATCAACATATTGGCACACCTCAAGAAGTTCTAAAAGAGGGCCAAGAAATCGAAGTGAAAGTACTAGAAGTGAATGAAACGGACAAACGTCTATCGCTTAGCATCAAAGCCTTAACAGAGGCACCTGCTGAGGTAACAGATTATGAGTTGCCCGAGGAAAGCACTGGCTTCCAATTGGGTGACTTAATCGGTGATAAATTAAAGAATCTAAAAACGACAGACGATAAATAAGCGGCAAAAGAAATAGTCTTTCACGCTTAAATAGGAAAAAGCGAGGGTCGATGGATGCGTATTCGTTTACGTGTTACTAATCACCTCGCTTTTTATTTGTGAAATTTAAGTTGATACTAGGTGCATTTACTGTTAAACTAAAGAAAGTCTGAAGTAATTTAAAGAAAAAGAAGGTGAAATAATGGTTAAACCAGTAGTAGCAATTGTCGGTCGTCCGAATGTCGGCAAATCCACTATTTTCAACCGCATCGTTGGCGAACGTGTCTCGATTGTGGAGGATATTCCAGGTGTCACACGGGACCGGATTTATAACTCGGCCGATTGGCTTGGACGTGATTTTAATATTATTGATACAGGTGGAATCGATTTAGGAGATGAGCCGTTTTTGGCGCAAATTAAGGCGCAGGCAGAGATCGCGATCGATGAAGCAGATGTCATTATTTTTATTACAAATGGTCGTGAAGGTGTCACAGATGCAGATGAGCAGGTGGCCAAAATTTTGTATCGGTCGAAAAAACCGATTGTTTTAGCGATTAATAAGGTTGATAATCCAGAGATGCGTGATCAAATTTATGATTTCTATTCGCTTGGATTTGGCGAACCTTTCCCAATTTCTGGTTCTCACGGATTGGGCCTTGGAGATCTATTGGATGAGGTATTTAAGAAATTTCCTGAACTCGATGAAGAAGAATATGATGAAAATGTTATCAAATTCTCACTTATCGGTCGCCCGAATGTTGGGAAATCGTCTATTTTAAACGCGCTTCTAGGCGAACAACGTGTGATCGTGTCGGATATTGCAGGAACGACGCGTGATGCGATTGATACGCCTTACGAATATGATGGTCAAGAATACGTAATGATTGATACAGCGGGTATGCGTAAACGTGGGAAAGTCTATGAATCCACAGAGAAATATAGCGTATTACGTGCAATGCGAGCGATTGAACGAAGCGATGTTGTTTTAGTTGTGCTAAATGCCGAAGAAGGAATTCGTGAGCAAGATAAACGAATTGCTGGCTATGCACATGAAGCGGGGCGCGGAATTTTAGTTGTTGTTAACAAATGGGATGCCATTGAAAAAGACGAGAAGACGATGAACGCGTTTATCCAAGATATTCGTGAACAATTCTTATTCTTATCATACGCACCAATTGTATTCGTGTCAGCTCTAACAAAACAACGCTTAACAAACCTTTTCCCGATGATTAATGATATCAGCAATAACCATTCACTTCGCGTTCAATCAAGCCTACTGAACGATGTTATCATGGATGCCGTTGCGATGAACCCATCTCCAATGGACAAAGGCAAACGTCTGAAAATTTACTACACAACACAAGTAGCCGTAAGACCACCAACGTTTGTAGTGTTTGTTAATGAACCTGAAATGATGCATTTCTCTTATGAACGATTCCTAGAAAATCGAATCCGTGAAGCCTTCCCGTTTGATGGCACACCGATTCGTCTAATAGCACGCCAAAGAAAGTAAAAGTGTTGTTGTTTACACCAAGTAAATCGGTGACAAGCGCTCGATTTGTGTAAAGCAGCGTGCACATCCTACTTGAAATTATAGGATTAGTGTTCTATAAATGATGATATAAAGGAGTGACTATTTAATGGCGAAAAAACAAAAGGTTGCAGTTCTTGGTGCTGGAAGTTGGGGCACCGGATTGGCACTAGTTTTGATTGAAAATGGGCATGATGTTGTTATTTGGGGAAATCACGCCGATGTGGTTGATGAACTGAATACAAAGCATACCAATCAACATTATCTTCCTGATATGACGCTTTCACCAAAAATGCGGGCAACTCTCGTATTGGAGGAAGCATTAGCAGGCACAGAGATGGTCGTTATTGCGATTCCAACGAGCGCTATGAGGATTGTTTGTAGTCAGTTAAATGATGCCTTAAAAGAGCCGACATTGCTCGTACACGTGAGTAAAGGAATCGAGCCTGATACGAACTTGCGTATGACACAGGTAATTGAAGAAGAAGTAGATGCTTCGAAACGCTCCGCTGTGGTCGTTCTTTCTGGGCCAAGTCACGCAGAAGAAGTAGTTCGCCATCACCCGACAACACTTTGCGCTAGCTGTAAAGATCTTGTTGCTGCAAAAATCGTGCAGGATGCCTTTTTAAATAATAACTTGCGAATCTATACGAATGAAGATGTTATTGGCGCTGAAATTGGCGGTGCGCTTAAAAATATTATCGCACTTGGCGCTGGTATTGTTGATGGCCTTGGTTATGGCGATAATGCGAAAGCGGCTCTCATGACGCGTGGTATGGCTGAAATCACTCGACTCGGCGTAACGGCAGGTGCAGATCCACAGACATTTTACGGTCTTACTGGGATTGGCGATCTAATTGTGACCTGTACGAGTGTGCATTCGCGAAATTGGCGCGCGGGTAATATGTTAGGTAAAGGCCAAAACTTAGATTCTGTTCTTGAGAATATGGGAATGGTTGTGGAAGGTGTTCGTACGGCGAATGCTGTTCATCAATGGGCACAGAAACTTGAAATCGATATGCCGATCACGGAAGCCATTTACCGAGTGCTATTCGAAAAAGATGATCCCCAGACTGCGATCGACCGTCTTATGGGACGCGATCCAAAGTTGGAAAAAGAAGAGTATTAAACAAGAAAACCTTTTGCGAGTTAGCTCGTGGAGGGTTTTATTTTTGTTTTATGATAAGATGAGAGTATAGATTTATCTAATTTGGAGGGATGAAATGATGATAGAAACGCAAAGAACTGGAAATCAATTAGCGCTTACATGGTCGGTCGGAGATATTCCAATGGGCTCTACGATTTTTGAGAGCCGCTCGTTACAACCAGAGGCTTCTAAAAAACAACTATTAGTTATGGACGGTGAGACACGACTTGTGCTCGTAACGGAAGACTTGCCGGTTTTCTTCACGATTCAAAAACCTGATGGAACAAGTCAAGTTATTGGAGAACGGATTATCCCGCTGGAAGGTTGTTTTAATTTCCGTGATATGGGCGGCTATACGAATGAAGCAGGTAAAACGGTGAAATGGGGGCAGTTATATCGGTCATCATTGCTAACTAATTTGACGCCGAAAGATCAAGATGCATTGGAGGCTATGGGCATAAAATGGATCTGTGATTTGCGCAGCACATCAGAAATCGCAGCAAAACCATCCCCCGAATTAGCGAACATTAAAAATCGTCATATTCCAATTGGAACGGCAAAAAATGAATCAAATGAAACGCAAAAAATAGATATTCCGGACGATCATCGCGTTTACGAACCTTTAATGGGAGAGAGTTATCGTGTTTTTGTTCAATCTATCGATGGTTTCCGTGAGATATTTGATTATATCATCGAGGAAAAAGAACTGCCATTCTTATTTCATTGCACCGCAGGAAAAGACCGTACAGGCGTTTTAGGAGCGCTTTTGCTTAAACTGCTCGATATCCCAGAAAAAACAATTTTAGCTGATTACGAGCTTACAAATCAGTATGCGGATAATATCCTTGGTGAAATGCAAGGTTTGGTGGATGTGTTCTCTGGGGGGGATAAAGAGATTGAGCTAGAGAATTTCCGACCAATGGCAGAAGCAAAACCCGCGTATCTCGAAATTGCTTTTGATGAAATGCGAAAAAAATATGGATCTGTGGACGCGTATCTAGAAAAGGGAATTGGAATTACGGCGGATAAAAAGGCAATATTTCAATCTATGATGTTAGAAGGATAATAGTAGTTGAAGCCTAGAGTTGTCTGGTAAAGGCACAGATTTTAGTCGTTTTTTTAAGGAATTTGAACTATTTTTGCTATTTGACACGTTTTTGCTTGCTATTATAGGTCTCTCGCGTTAGTATTATGCTTAACAGCTTGATACAATCACGTTTGTGCAACTAGGACTAGGGAGAACAAAGGAAATCTTTTTTGTAAAAAACAAAGCTTTTCGCTTCTTAATCCTTGCAGTTGTAGGGATAATGTGATAATCTTTTATCAGAATCACTGAAACGGCAGTAAAATGCCATTCCAGCAGAAATTCTTCTTAGAATTTCCATAGAAGTTTAGCTTATTTTGGAAAATGGATATTCCACATGTTTAGTAAGACCTGATCATTTGGTATTATTCTCTTAAGGAGGTGAAAAAACAATGGCAAACAAAACTGATTTAGTAAATAGCGTAGCAGAACTTGCAGATCTTTCTAAAAAAGACGCTGCTAAAGCTGTAGAAGCTGTTTTTGAAACTATCCAAACTTCTTTATCTAAAGGTGAAAAAGTTCAATTAATCGGATTTGGTAACTTTGAAGTTCGTGAACGTGCTGCCCGTAAAGGACGCAACCCACGTACGAAGGAAGAGATTGACATTCCTGCAAGCAAAGTTCCTGCATTCAAACCAGGTAAGGCGCTTAAAGAAGCTGTTAAATAACTACATACACTTTTTAAGCACGAAAAAGGGATTCCTCGGAGTCTCTTTTTTGTTGTCTAAAATTATGTTTGATTTATCACAAAGAGCACAAGGCAAGCGTGGGGATTGGGACTATTTTAGGCGGCTCAAGCAATTAACATTTACCTGATATGCTAGCTATGTTAAAATAACGAGGTAGATAAAAACGGGTTGGTAAAGGGGATTATCATGGAGCAAATAGATAAGCAAAAAATTGCAGATGCAGTGAAGGTTATATTAGAAGCGGTTGGAGAGAATCCAGAGCGTGAAGGGTTACTTGATACACCAATGCGTGTCGCCAGAATGTATGAAGAAGTTTTTTCAGGACTAAAGAAAGATCCATCGATACATTTTAATACGGTTTTTGAAGAGCAGCATGAGGAACTAGTGTTGGTGAAAGATATTCGCTTTTCATCGATGTGCGAGCATCATTTGGTACCGTTCTTTGGTGTTGCACATGTTGCTTATTTACCGCAAAATGGTCGTGTAGCTGGACTGAGTAAGTTGGCGCGGGTTGTTGATGACGTGAGTAAGCGTCCGCAATTGCAAGAACGCATAACAACGACAGTTGCTGAAATTATGATGGATAAATTGAAGCCGCTTGGTGTGATGGTTATTATGGAGGCGGAGCATATGTGCATGACAATTCGTGGTGTCAACAAGCCAGGGGCAAAAACGATTACGAGTGCTGTTCGTGGCGCTTTCCGTAACAATGATAAATTGCGAAGTGAAGTTATGGCTTTGATTAAGCATTAAGTTTGAAACTATAATTTTTTCGTGGAGGCTGTAGCGTAGTGTATTGTTATGGGCTTTTGTGAAGAATATGATATAATTTACAGTATTATGATAAACGAGATTTGAAGGGGATTTTGAAAATGAGTTATCAAGGTAGTGTAGCGCAGTTAAAACAGGTGGAAGCACTTGTTTTAGACCGAACAACTTATCGATTTCTGGGGGATAACTTTGACGGGCCGCAAATGGATAAAGACCAGATGTTGTGGTTACATGAAGCGATTAGTGGAACAGAGTTAGATGATATTGTAGCTCACCAAGTAATCGGTGCGACGCTCTATGTTATTTTAGCCCATGATACACATGAAAGAATTGATGAACCGAATGACCAGAAGCAGCACACTTTAAAAGAGCGGCAGTTGACGGTTTTAGCGGGTGATTTTTATAGTAGTTTATATTATCGGACGTTATCTGAATTTGGTATGATTGATTTGCTGGCAGCTTTGCAACGCGGTGTGCAAGAGACGAATGAGGCTAAAGTGAACCTATACCAACTGCATATTACTGGTGATGAGGATTATTTAACGCATTTGGTGACTTCCAAAGCAGCGATTTTTGCTAAGTTTGCGACCTATTTTGGTAAGGATGAAGCTTTTGTCAATGTGGGGTCGCATATGATTTTGTTGACCTATCTTTTGAGGGAACGTACACAGTGGCTGAAAACAGACGAGTCCTTATTTAAAAAGGCGTATGAGCATGGCTATATGGCGATGAATGCCCAAGCCAATTTTGCGGTGTGGCTAGATGATTTGATTGTAACGGTGAAAGCTGAAATAAAGGCAAATATGGGCGGGGTAGCGATCTCTGAAATGGCGGAGAAACGGTTGCAAGAGCTACTCGGACAATAGAGGAGAAATGATGAGTATGGTAGAAACAAAAGAAGAAAAAGTGCATAATGTATTTGAAAAGATTTCTCCTAGCTATGACCGTATGAATAGCCTGATTAGTTTCCGACTTCATGCGAAATGGCGTAAAGAAACGATGGAATTGATGCGAGTGAAAGAAGGATCATCGGCACTGGATGTTTGTTGTGGCACGGCTGATTGGACGATTATGATGGCGGATGCAGTTGGTCCCAAAGGCTCTGTTATCGGTCTTGATTTTAGTGAGAATATGTTAGGGGTTGGGCAGGAGAAAGTCAACGCGACGGACCTTTCCAATGTGACACTAATGCACGGAAATGCGATGGAATTACCTTTTATCGATAATTCATTTGATTATGTGACGATTGGTTTTGGTCTTCGTAATGTGCCAGATTACATGACGGTGCTAAAAGAGATGTACCGGGTATTGAAACCAGGTGGGCTTTTAACATGTATTGATACGTCAACACCAACGATTCCGGGTTATAACCAGCTGTTCTTCTTTTATTTCCGACACATGATGCCTGTCATGGGAAAACTTTTTGCGAAAAGTTATGAGGAATATGCGTGGCTGGAAGAGTCAACGCGTCATTTCCCTGGAATGAAGAAATTGGCCGATATGTTCCAAGACGCTGGATTTGATCATGTTCGTTATGTTCCACATAGTGGTGGGGCAAGCGCGACACATTTTGGGTATAAAAAGAAAGAGCAATAGGTGGGGCAGATGAAACTTAATTTTCTATATTCTAATATTCAGGCGGATGTGGCGGCTATTGAAGAAGAGCTACGAGTCGCCGTAAAATCAGAGCAAGCGCCTTTAATCGAAGAGGCTGCTTTGGAGCTTCTGGCGGCTGGTGGCAAACGAGTTCGACCGATTTTTGTATGCTTAACGGCAAGGCTGGGTCAATTTGAATGGAACCAGGTGGAGCAAGCGGCGGTCGCTGTGGAACTAATACATATGGCATCGATTGTCCATGATGATGTTGTGGATGATGCGGACATGAGGCGTGGCCGACCAACGATTAAGTCGAAGTGGGGCAATCATGTTGCGATGTATACCGGAGATTTCTTATTTGCGAAATCGCTAGAATACATGACAAAAATTCCGAATCCACAAGCGCATCAAGTTCTTTCTAATGTAACGGTGGAACTTGCAGTTGGTGAAATTGAACAATTGCGAGCGAAATATGATTTTGATCAAAATGTGCGGACGTATTTGCGTAGAATTAAGCGTAAGACGGCGCTCTTAATCGCAGCGAGTTGTGAACTTGGCGGGATTGTGGCGCAGTTGGAATCCAAGTGGCATCGCAAGTTATTCTTATTTGGTTATTATGTGGGGATGTCTTTCCAAATTACCGATGATATTCTTGATTTTACAGGTTCGGAAAAGACGCTAGGTAAACCAGCTGGCGAGGACTTGCGTCAAGGGAATATCACGTTGCCTGTTTTCTTTGCAATGGAAGATAAGGCGTTTAAAGAGAAGCTTAGCAAAATAACGGATGAGACATCAAAAGAGGAGATGCAATCGTTTATAGCAGCCATTAAATCTTCTGGTGCGATCGCGAAATCAGAGGTTATTGCTGAAAGCTATTTACAGAAAGCCATCGCTATTTTAGATGAATTTCCACCTTCGAAAGAACTGAAACCATTGAAGCAAATCGTTCAATTTTTGGACAAGAGAAAGTATTAGAGGGGGAAGAGATGATGGAGAGAACTTATTTGATGGTCAAACCAGATGGTGTGGAGCGTGGCTTAATTGGTGAAGTTGTGACGCGCCTAGAGAAAAAAGGATTGAAACTTGTGGGGGCTAAATTGATGAGAATCGATGAGGAGTTAGCAACGCAACATTATGCGGAACATGTAGGTAAGAGCTTTTTCCCAGATCTGCTTGCTTTTATTACTTCTGGCCCTGTCTTTGCGATGGTTTGGGAAGGCGATGAAGCGATTTTGCTTGCGCGGCTAATGATGGGGAAAACGAACCCGCTTGATGCAGATCAGGGGACGATTCGTGGCGATTTTGCGGTACATATGAACCGTAATGTGATTCATGGTTCGGATTCGCTCGAGAGCGCAAAACGTGAAATAGGGTTGTTCTTCAAGGATGAGGAATTGCTGAACTATGAGAAGGCAGTCGATGTTTGGCTTTAAATTGGATAGATGATAGAGAGGCACATGGGTTTTTCTCGTGTGCTTTTGTTATTTAGTTGTTTACGCGAAGAGACAATTATGATATGATATTACACATACACTTTAAAGCGCTAAAATAATGCGAGTTATTTTTCGGATAAATTCTAATTTGAAATAGAGAAAGGGAGTAGAGAAAATGAGATATTTAACAGCGGGAGAATCACACGGCCCAGGATTAACGACGATTATTGAGGGGTTACCAGCAGGAATGCCTCTTTTGGCGGACGATATTAATAAGGATTTAACGAGGCGCCAAGGTGGACATGGACGCGGGGCGAGAATGCGAATTGAAACGGATCGTGCGCAAATTTCAGCGGGTGTTCGTCACGGTAAAACGATGGGTTCGCCAGTTGCGATTTTTGTGGAAAATAAGGATTGGAAAAAGTGGGAGACAGTGATGAGTATTGAACCTGTCCCTGTGGAAAAAGAAGCGTCGCGGAAAGTATCGCGTCCACGCCCAGGCCATGCAGATCTTGTCGGTGGGATGAAATACGGTCATCGCGATATGCGAAATGTGCTGGAGCGTTCTTCTGCTCGTGAGACAACGGTGCGTGTGGCGGCTGGAGCAATTGCGAAGAAGTTGTTACTTGAACTAGGTATCGAAGTCGCTGGACATGTGTTAGAAATCGGTGGTGTGCGTGCAGAATTAACGCGTGACTACTCCATTAAAGAGATTCAGGAAATTTCAGAGGCATCTTCTGTGCGTTGTTTAGATACGGCGAAAGAAGAAGAAATGAAGCAAAAAATTGATGAAGCCAAGAAAAATGGCGATACAATCGGTGGGATCGTGGAAGTCGTTGTTGGTGGCGTGCCTGCTGGACTTGGTAGTTACGTACAATGGGATCGCAAGTTAGATGCAAAAATTGCACAGGCAATCGTTAGTATTAATGCGTTTAAAGGTGCTGAATTTGGTGTTGGTTTTGAAGCCGCGCGTAAACCAGGTAGCGAAGTGATGGATGAAATTCTATGGTCGGAAGAAGATGGCTATACGAGACGTACGAATAATCTTGGTGGTTTTGAAGGCGGTATGACGAACGGGATGCCAATCGTGGTACGTGGTGTGATGAAGCCGATTCCGACGTTGTATAAGCCATTACAAAGTGTCGATATTGATTCTAAAGAAGCCTTTAATGCAAGTGTGGAGCGTTCTGATAGCTGTGCGGTTCCTGCAGCGAGCGTTGTGGCAGAAGCAGTTGTAGCTTGGGAAGTAGCGCAAGCGGTATTGGAGAAATTTGATAGCGATCGTTTCGATGTGCTTCGGGCGCATGTAGAAGAGCATCGCGCTATGACAAGGGAGTTTTAAAATATGCCTGAAATCACGGTAACGACGACAGACAAGGTATATCCTGTTTATATAAGCCAGAATGCGTTGAACGAAAAGGCGGATGCATTCATCGCAGAATTAGCTCGCTTTTCTAAAATTTTTGTGATGACGGACGCGAATGTAGCAGAAGCGCATTTGGAAAAATTAGATACGTTGCTTGCTCCGTTAGAAAATGTCTTTTATTACATCACTCCAGCTGGTGAAGGGGCGAAAACATTTGCGGTTTACGAGGATGCGCTAACGAAAGCAATCGAGGTCGGACTGGATCGTAAGTCTGTGTTGCTTGCTTTTGGTGGTGGTGTAATTGGAGACTTGGGCGGTTTCGTAGCATCCACTTACATGCGTGGCATCGCATTTTATCAAATTCCAACGACCGTGCTGGCACATGATAGCGCGGTTGGTGGGAAGGTTGCGATCAATCATCCGCTAGGCAAAAATATGGTCGGGAATTTCTATCAACCGGAAGCGGTCATTTATGATACCTCACTGCTTGGCACGTTATCAGAGCGTGAAATGCGTTCTGGTTTTGCAGAACTGGTGAAACATGCGTTGATTCGTGACCCAGCGCTTTTGGTGGAATTGATGGAAACGTATAAAGTACCGATGGACTTATATCGTGTTGATTTAACGCCTTATTTAACGCGAGGTATCGAGATTAAAGCGGAAATCGTATCTCAGGATGAAACAGAGCAAGGGATTCGCGCCTATCTTAATTTTGGGCATACATTCGGACATGCGGTGGAAGCTTACGGTGAATTCGGAAAATGGTTGCACGGTGAGTCAATTATGTTCGGGATGATCTATGCGCTTGACATGAGTGAGCAGTTGCTTGGATTAAGCTTTGATAAGGAAGCCTTGTTAAAATGGTTGGCAGGACTTGGTTATGATGTTCGTTTACCAGTGAATCTTGATTTCGCAGTTTTGCTAGAAAGTATGAAGCACGATAAGAAAACAACATTTAATGAGATAACGATGGTATTGCTTGAAGCGATTGGGAAACCGACGATTCAAAAGGTATCGGATGAAGTGATAGCAACAACATTTGAGCGATTAAGTCAGGAGGATCTGGGATGATTAGAGGGATTAGAGGAGCAACAACGGTGACGGAAAATACGGCAGAGGCCATTTATGCAGCAACGGTGACATTATTCCAAGCGATCGTGAAAGATAATCATTTAGAACCAGAAGCGATTTCATCTGTTATGACATCAGTGACGCAAGATATCGATGCCGCATTCCCAGCGAAGCCAATTCGTGAATTAGCAGGTTTTCAGTTCGTGCCCATTATGGGTGTGATGGAAATCCCCGTTGCTGGTGCGCTACCAATGTGCATCCGCTTGATGGTGAATGCTGAATTAGGCGATACGAAACAGCAAGATGTGGTTCACGTATACTTAGAAGGCGCAAAAGTGTTACGCCCGGATTTGGCGAAGTAGGAGGAGAATTGGAAATGAAATGGAAAAAAGAGTTAGTTGGCTTGCATTCATACAAACCTGGAAAACGGGAAGAACAAGTGATGGCAGAACTTGGCTTAACAGAGATTACGAAGCTGTCCTCCAATGAAAATCCGCATGGTGTGTCTAAAAAAGTCACGGATTATATGGCAAATTCGGATGTAAATTTCGAAATTTATCCAGATGGTTGGGCGACAGATTTACGTGAACAACTAGCGGCGCATCATGGTGTGAAAGAGGAGGAACTAGTTTTCACGAGTGGTGTGGATGAGCTAATCGCTTTACTCGCACGCACGCTACTTTCGCCGGCAACTAGTACGGTCATGCCAGCTCCAACTTTCCCGCAATATCGCCAAAATGCACGTATTGAAGGAGCGGAAGTTCGTGAGGTAGCCTTAAGCGCAAACGGAGATCATGATTTAGATGGGATGTTGGCTGCAATGGACGCGACGACAAGCATCGTTTGGTTATGTAATCCGAACAATCCAACTGGTAACTACATAGCGCTAACGGAAATCATTGCCTTTTTACGTCAAGTTCCAACCGATGTATTGGTCGTGCTTGATGAGGCCTATATTGAATATGTTTCCCCGCAACCAGACACGCACACGGCACTTATTTATGAATTTGAGAATCTGATTATTACCCGTACGTTCAGTAAAATTTATGGTCTAGCTAGCTCACGAGTGGGTTATGGCATTGCAAACGCGGCTATTATTAGCCAAATTAACATTGTAAGACCACCATTTAATACGACGACAATGGGGCAAAAATTAGCACAGATCGCGCTTTCGGATCAAGCTTTTATCGATGCTTGTCGAGCGGAAAATGCCGCGGGACGAGAACAATATCAAGCCTTTGCTGATAAAAATGAAGCGGTTTTTGTGTATCCATCACAAGGCAATTTTGTCCTAGTAGATATTGGATTACCAGCGGATGATGTTTTTAGTTATTTAGAGAAGAATGGCTATATCGTTCGTTCTGGTTCCGCATTGGGATTCCCGACAGCTGTTCGAATTACAGTTGGGAAGCAGGCTGAAAATGAAGCGGTCATTGCACTGTTACAACAATTAGTAAAGTAAGGGGTTTTTGAAAAATGAAAGGTACAGTCGTGATCGTCGGACTTGGATTGATTGGTGGTTCTATTGCACTTTGTATTCGTGCGAAACACCCGCAAGCACATATTATTGGCGTTGATATTTCGGAGCAAACGATTTTGGCGGGCGACTCTTTGGGAATTATTGATGAAGGAACGACACGTTTAGAAGAAGTTATCACGCGTGCTGACTTGCTTATTTTCTGTTGTCCCGTGCAACAAACGGAGCGCTTTTTAGCGGAATTACCGAACTATGACTTAAAAGCGAATTTGCTGATTACGGATACTGGGAGTACGAAAAGTCGTGTCATGGAGCATGCAGTAGCGATTCAAGAAGCAGGTCATATTTTTATCGGCGGTCATCCAATGGCAGGCTCCCATAAAAGTGGTGTGACAGCGGCGAAGTCTTTATTGTTTGAGAATGCCTATTATTTATTGACGCCGAGTGAAGGTGAGAATCCAGAAAACGTGGCTCTATTACGTGAATGGTTGGAAGGAACAAATGCGAAATTTTTGGAGCTTTCGGCACAGGAACATGATAATATCACTGGAATGCTTAGCCATTTACCACATATTGTGGCGGCAGCACTTGTGAATCAAACGAGTGATTTTACACAAGAACATCCCGCGGCTTTCAGGTTGGCAGCTGGCGGTTTCCGAGATATTACACGTATTGCTTCTTCTGACCCAACGATGTGGACGGATATTTCCCTTTCGAATAAAGAGACGTTGCGCAAATTGCTATCTACTTGGCGCGATGGAATGAATGATGCGATCCAAATGCTTGAAAATGAGGATACGAAAGCGATTTATCAATTTTTTGATACAGCGAAAGAATTTCGTGATTCGTTACCAGTACACCAAGAAGGCGCAATTCCCTCCTTTTATGACCTATTTGTGGACGTTCCAGATTATCCCGGTGTTATTTCGGAAGTCACAGGCTTTTTAGCGCAAGAAGAAATCAGTTTGATCAATATCAAGATTTTGGAAACGCGCGAAGACATCATGGGTATTTTACAGATTACGTTTCAAAATGAAAAAGATCGAGAACGTGCCAAGCGTTGTATCGAAAAACATAGTTATTATCAATGTCATTTTTAAGGGGGAAAATCATGCAGTTAATCACGGATAAGCAAGGTTTAACGGGGACGATTCAGGTTCCAGGAGATAAATCTATTTCGCATCGTAGCATTATGTTTGGAGCTTTAGCGGAAGGAACAACGACGGTAACCAACTTTTTACACGGTGAGGATTGCCTCAGCACGATCGAGGTTTTCCGAGCGCTCGGTGTCGAGATTGAAGATTCGCCAGACAAGATTGTTGTACACGGAAAAGGTTGGGATGGTTTACAAAAACCAACTGGGATACTCGATGTTGGTAATTCAGGAACGACGATACGTTTGATGTTGGGAATCCTTGCGGGACGACCATTCGATGCTACAATTAAAGGTGATGCGTCGATTGCCAAGCGTCCGATGGGGCGTGTGATGTCGCCGTTACGTGAAATGGGCGCCATTTTTGAAGCGAAAGAAGCTAATTTTGCCCCAGTCAAAGTAACAGGAGCAAAGCTTGAGCCGATGGAATACACGTTACCGGTTGCAAGTGCGCAAGTAAAAAGCGCGATTATTTTTGCGGCATTACAAGCAGATGGTGAGACAACGATTATTGAAAAAGAGAAAACGCGAGACCATACAGAACAAATGATTCGCCAGTTTGGTGGAGAAATTGATGTCACGGATTTAACGATTCGGGTAACTGGCGGACAGCGTTTTGTGGGACAAGAAGTTGTCGTTCCAGGCGATATTTCCTCTGCAGCATTTTTCATTGTCGCGGGGCTTATCGTTCCAGGTAGTAAAATTAGACTTGAAAATGTGGGCATCAATCCGACGAGAACGGGCATTATTGACGTGGTAAAAGCGATGGGCGGAAAAATTACCGTAGAAGAAATTCATGCGGTAGGCGACGAGGCGGCGGGAACGATTACCGTTGAAACGAGTGATTTAGTTGGGACTGAAATAGGTGGAGATATTATACCACGCCTGATTGATGAGCTGCCGGTTATCGCTTTACTTGCTTCACAAGCCAAAGGGCAAACGGTGATTAAAGATGCGGCGGAGTTGAAAGTGAAAGAGACGAATCGTATCGATGCTGTTGTAGCCGAATTATCCAAACTCGGTGTTCAGATTACGGGCACTGACGACGGCATGATTATTGAAGGACATCAAAAATTGCACGGTGGCAAAGTGAAGTCTTACGGCGATCATCGTATGGGAATGATGCTTCAAATCGCAGCCCTACTTGCAGATTCAGATGTGGAACTGGAAAATGCGGAGGCAATTAAAGTGTCGTATCCTACTTTTTTTGAGGATGTTCGTTCGCTATATTAGATTGGAAGACGTGTGCAAAGTTTGCACACGTTTTTATTATGTGTGCAAAAAAAGGGGTATATTGCACAGGATAAAAAGTGTGTGCTATAATGAGGTAGAATCGAAAAGAGGTGATTGGCATGCTTTTAGAATTTCCAACTAACGCAATAAACACAGACACAATCCCCATTTACAAACAATTAGCGAAGTCCAATCGTGCCTTAGCAGAATTAAAAGGCTTTTCAGCGACAATACCTAATAAACATATGCTGATCAATGCGATGACATTAAATGAGGCGAAGGATAGCTCGGAAATTGAGCAAATCGTTACGACGCATGATGATTTATACCAAGCGATGTCTAAGGACAAGGTACTGGATGCGGCGACGAAAGAAGTGCTCAGTTATCGGCACGCGGTATGGGAAGGCTATCAATTTATTTTAAAAAGAGGTTTTATCAGTACGAACTTATTAGCGCATATTCAGCGTGTGATTGAAAATAATAAAAGTGGTATTCGGAAGGTTTTAGGTACGGAGATTAGGAATATGACAACAGGTGAGGTAATTTATACGCCACCGCAAACAGAAGAGGAAATTAGACGGTTGCTTGCTAATCTCGAGACTTATATTAACACCGAAGATGATACAGATCCTTTGATTAAACTGGCGTTGATTCACTATCAATTTGAAGCGATTCATCCATTTTATGATGGGAACGGTCGGACAGGCAGGATTTTAAATATTTTGTATCTAGTTTTAATGGATTTGTTAGATAGCCCTGTACTTTATCTTAGTAAGTATATTTTACGGACGAAGAAGGAATACTACGCCTTACTCCAAGGGATTCAGCAAGACATAAGTGGATTTGAAGGCTGGATTGTTTATATTTTGAAAGGGGTAGAGGAAACAGCGAAGAATACATTGAAGATCATTCGTTCTATCACAGATGCTATGGATGGTTACGGTATCGAACTCAGAGAAAAGTTGCCGAAAATTTATTCTAAAGAATTGGTGGAGGCGCTGTTTTTTGAGTTTTATACGAAAACAATATACATGGAGCGGGATTTGAGGATTTCTAGGAGAACGGCTGTGACTTATTTGAAGAAGCTGGAGGAAAATGGATTTTTAACCTCGGAAATGATCGGTCGGGAACGAGTGTACAAGAATGAAATATTATTTAATCTGATTAAGTTACACAATGAATGAGCAGTGCTTAAGAAAGACTGTTTGACTTGTTTTGACCTTTCCGTTATAATAAGCCTACGAAACTAGGATAGATGTGAGGAGATTGAATATGAAATTTGCAGAGCAGATGTTAGCGGCTTTAGAGCAAGAAAATTTGCCTGAGGCGCAGAAATATTTTGAGCAAGCCTTACAAGATGGAACGGATGAGGAACAGTATTGGTTGGCTGAACAACTGATGCAACTAGGTTTTTTAGAGGAAGCGGAAGATTTATATGAACTTTTGCTTGCGAAATATAAGGACGAGGGCGAGCTACTTGTTCGTGCTGCAGAGGTTGCGATTGAAAAAGATGATATCGAGAGCGCGATGGAGTATTTGGAGCAGGTAAATGCGCAGGACGATGCCTATCCTGAGAGTTTATTGGTGCTGGCCGACCTGTATCAAATGCAAGGACTTTTTGAAGTGACGGAGGCAAAGTTGCAGCAGGCGAAGTCTTTACTACCAAATGAGGCTGTGATTGATTTTGCACTCGGAGAATTTTATTTGTCTACGGCGCGATTTGCGTCGGCGGTACAGAGTTATCAAGCGGTTTTAGACGCTGGTGTGACGGAAGTTGCTGGTAGTCAAATTTACGAGCGTATTGCGGAAAGTTTGGCGAGCAGTGGTGCTTTTGAGGAAGCGATCCGTTATTATGAGAAGGCTCTTGCGGAACAGGAAGACGTGAATACGCTCTTTGGACTTGGTTTGACGAGTTTTCAAGCGAAGGATTACACGAAGGCGATTGATGCTTTGGAGCGATTGAAGGAGCATGATCCAGGATTCACGACGCTATACACGTATCTTGCTAAAAGTTATGAAGAAAACGGGGAAGCAGATAAGGCGCTGGAGGCTTTAGTCGATGGTTTGAAACAAGATGAGTTTAATAAAGAGCTATTTTTTGAAGCTGGAAAATTGGCTTGGAAAAACGATCAGGCAAAGGATGCCGAACATTACTTCCGCCAGGCGATTGCGCTTGATCCAGAGTTCGTTGATGCGATTTTAGAAGTGAATAAAATTTTGCTCAAGAAAGCAGATTATGAAGGTATTGTTGAGCTTGTGGAGTCGCTAGAACGTGAAATTTTAACAGAACCACAAATTTTCTGGGACGTAAGTGTTGCATATCAGGAATTAGATAACTATAATAAAGCCAAAGAAAGCTATGATTTAGCGCATCCACATTTTAGTGAGAATGCAACTTTCTTGAAGGAATATGGCTTATTCTTGCGAGAAGACGGCGATATTGCGAAATCAAAAGAAGTATTAGCACATTACTTGACGTTTGAGCCAGGTGATGAGGAAGTTTTAAGTTTATTAGATTATTAATCCCCATTTTGATGGGAAGGAGTGAGTAGAAATGAAAGCATCGATCAGTATTGAAGACAAGAAGGAATTTGTTAGATGGTTGTTGAATAAGCACCAAATGAAGATCAGAGAATCAATGTGGATTCTAAATTATATTGCAGGTCACGATCAAATCATGAAATACGTTCACTTCGTTGATAATGCAGAAGGGTGCCC
This sequence comes from Listeria weihenstephanensis, assembly GCF_003534205.1. Taxonomy (NCBI): domain Bacteria; kingdom Bacillati; phylum Bacillota; class Bacilli; order Caryophanales; family Listeriaceae; genus Paenilisteria; species Paenilisteria weihenstephanensis. The sequence continues at coordinate 1,418,770 of NZ_CP011102.1, forward strand.
TCGTGGACTTGTGCTCACTTCTCTAGGAGTGGATGACGAACCGTTTCGTTTCTTTAAAGGCGATATTGTAACGACCGATCCGGAGAAGGCATTTCATGATATCCGTTTGAATTGGGACGAAGATATATATATTCAATTGCATTTCCCAGAGGCGCTCACCTCCCCAAGATACGCCTTTGTACGCGAAGATAATCCATTCCAAGATTTGCTTATTACTGAAAAAGATAAGAAAGTTGCAGCGCAGTTCCTAGATACTGTTGTAGAACATTTTTCAAAAGAGAAATTACTACAAGAAATTGATGAGGCACTAGATGCACACGATGAAGAGAGATTTCAGAGCTTGATGGAACAAATGAAAAGCTGAAACGGCCCGTTATGTTGATGAACTTACAAACCGTAGTGTGCTTTGTTGTAGTGAATCAATAGGCAGTTGAGCAACGCGAAACTGACAACTATTTAGCTGTTAGGGGGCGCAGTAAAAGTCCTTTTTCGACTTTTATGGAGGCACCGAAAATTTCGAGGGTCTGGCTTCCGAAGCTGGATCCGAAGGCGCAAACATGAATTAACACAAAGAATTAGAGATCCCAGTTTTTTAGTCTCCAAATTTGATGGGAAAAACCCGTTTTTGGTTTTTGTGAAGGGCGTGAAGTTTTCGAGGAGTTGGCCGTTGAAGCTGGCTCGCCTGAAAAGCTGAAAGAGCCCGCTTAGCCTCGACAGAAATTGTTAGGGGGCGCAGTGAAAACCCTCTTTTTGTTTTTGCGGAGGCACCGAAATTTCCGAGAGGCTGGCTCTTGAAGCTGGATCCGAAGGCGCCGAACCTAAATCAACTCAAACATTGGAGATTTCTAAGCTTTCAGGTGCCGAACTCTTGAAAGCCTTAGGAAAATTAGGCAAACCAGCCCAAAAAACATCCGCCACAAGCTGACGGATGTTTTTATTTAATTTTTAACAGCAAGTCTGGTATCATAGAAAAAGAGAGTTTAGAGGGGGAGCATAATGTATCGATACTTAGCGAACAGATCTTTCTTAAGATTACTGTTCATCGTCAATTTATTAGGAGCAGTGTACGGATACATTTGGTACTTGCCTCAACTTAAAATTACAGAGCCACGCTATTGGCTGTTTGTTCCAGATAGTCCTACGGCGATCCTATTTTTCGTATTTGTATTGATGGCTTGGCTTGCAAAAAAACATTGGCCTTTAATGGAAGCATTAGCATTCGTTTGTTTGGTTAAGTACGGATTATGGGCTGTTGGAATGAATGTAGCTTACATGATAAATCTGGGATATTTGGATATGATGAGCCTAATGTTACTTTGCTCGCATGGTTTAATGGCTGTTCAAGGACTTTTGTACGCCCCATTTTACCGTATCAAATTCGAACATTTCGCGATTGCAGCAATTTGGGTGTTACATAATGATGTCATTGATTATTTATTTGGTCAAATGCCAATTTATGGTGGGCTAGATCAATATATCACGACGATCGGTTACTGCACCTTCTGGTTAACAATCTTCGTTTTATGGACCGTTTATGAAAAAACACTGAAAAAGGATGCGTTTAAATTAGAATTTCCTCATGAAGCTTAAAAACGGTTGAGGTTTGGCGCTTTCTCCTTTATAATTAAAGTAATAAGTAGTAGGAGGACGGGGATTTATATGAGTATTCAAATGTATATTGTTTATTTTCTGATCGTGGCATTAATACCTTTATGGGCGCAGTATCGTGTCAAAAGCACATATTCGCACTATTCGAAGGTGGCAATACGTACTGGCTTAACAGGAGCACAAGTGGCGCGCCAAATTTTGGATGCAAACGGCTTATCCAATGTTCCAGTTCAAGAAACAGGTGGCGTATTAAGCGATCACTATGATCCACGTAAAAAAGCGGTTTTCTTATCTTCCGCAAACTTCAATGGTCGGTCTATTGCTGGAACGGCGGTAGCGGCACATGAAGTGGGGCACGCGATACAAGATGCACAAGACTACACGTTTATGCGTTTTCGTTCCGCGCTTGTTCCAATTACAATGTTCAGTTCGAACGCTTCTTGGGTGTTCTTAATCATCGGGATGTTAGCGACAATTCCGAGTTTAATGTTAATTGGTATTGTTCTGATGGCTATCGGCGTGTTATTCCAGTTAATTACGTTACCAGTCGAATTTGATGCCTCCAAACGGGCTCTAGTACAAATTAATCAATTAGGCTTGGTCGAAGCAGACGAATTACCACAAGCTCGTAAGGTACTTAGTGCAGCCGCAATGACATATGTTGCAGCCATGGCTGTTGCTGTTTTGGAACTTTTGAGATTGATCTTAATTTTTACAGGTATGAATCGAAATTAGTTGTCGAAAAACGCTCTGTTAAATGGGCGTTTTTTGATGGAATAAAGGATGGGATATAAGGTGGATTTTGATGTTATCGTTATCGGTGGTGGGCCATCGGGATTAATGGCGGCAATCGCTGCAGCAGAGAAGAATAAACGGGTTCTACTCGTTGAAAAAGGTCCGAAACTAGGCCGAAAATTGATTTTGTCGGGTGGGGGACGTTGTAACGTAACAAATCGCAAACCTGCGGAGGAAATTATTAAGAATATACCAGGAAATGGGCGTTTTATGTACAGTCCTTTTGCGGAGTTTAACAATGAAGATATTATCGCTTTTTTTGAGAAGCTTGGTGTTGCTTTGAAAGAGGAGGATCACGGGCGCATGTTCCCAGTAACGGACAGCGCACGTTCGGTCGCAGATGCGATGATTTCAAGACTAGGTAAGCTTGGTGTGAAAATTTACATGAAAACACCGGTAAAGCGAGTGAATTATGAAAATGGTGAAGTGGTTGGAATTACACTTGTCGATGGTCAAGAAATCGGCGCGCGTTCCGTGATCGTGGCAGTTGGTGGGAAATCCGTACCGCGAACAGGATCAACAGGTGACGGCTATGCATGGGCAAAAGAGGCAGGACACACGATTACCGAGCTATATCCAACAGAAGTTCCGATCACATCTGCCGAACGTTTTATCAAAAGTAAAGTCTTACAAGGCATCTCTCTTCGTGATGTGGCGCTTTCTGTGTTGAATCCAAAAGGAAAAGCGATTATCACGCATCAAATGGATATGATTTTTACGCATTTTGGTATCTCTGGACCAGCAGCTCTTCGTTGTAGCCAATTCGTGATTCAAGGTCTTAAAAAATTTAACGTACCAGAATTAACGATGATGATAGATTTTTTCCCAGATCTTTCAAAGAGTGAGATAGAGCAACAAGTGATGGAACTCGTGAAAGACAATCCTAAAAAAGCGGTAAAAAATGCGCTGAAATCAGTGATGCAGGAGCGGATGCTTGTATTCCTGTTAGAACGAGCAGAAATTGATATCGATGCAGATTGTGTTTCCGTTTCACAAAAAAAATGGCAAACCTTCGTTGATTCGTTGAAAAAATTCACTTTTCGTGTGAATGGGACGCTTGACTTTGAAAAAGCTTTTGTGACGGGAGGCGGTGTTTCTGTCAAGGAAGTTATGCCAAAAGAAATGCAGTCGAAAATGATGCCAGGATTATTCTTTTGTGGTGAAATTTTAGATATTAACGGTTATACAGGTGGTTACAATATTACATGTGCGCTTGTAACCGGTCGTCTGGCTGGTATAAACGCCGCGCTAAGATAAAAAAAGTTGAAGTGCCTCAAGAGAGAGGTTACTTCAACTTTTTTGGTTTGAATGAACTTTCATATTGCGAGATCCATTGATCCACGGTAATTTTACTAGCCAATTCACCGATGAGTTCGTAGGGGGTTTTCTTTGGGTTGGTGAATCGGATACAGCCTTTACCCATGTTGAGTTTCGTTGTCATATAGTTTGGATACTCCGCTTGGAACCAAGAAAGTAGCTCTGAATCTGCGTATATTCCCAAATGATGAACAGCGATATTACTTTTCTGTGCAGCAATCGCGATAAATGGTAGAGAAAGGCTGGTATCGCAATGGTAGCCGTCAGGATAACGCGATTTTGGAACAACGTAAGACGGCATGCCATATTGGATTTCTTTTTCAAAGCCTTCGGGAATATTGGCATCAATAACTTGCATCAACTGTATGAAAGCGGCTTTTTTCTCAGGATCGATGTCTTCTATATACTCTTCAATAGTCATGATTTTCCTCCTATGTCTTGTATAAATTGTTGGACAATTTCGTCGCGTCGTTCTAGAAAAATAGGATTATCGCGACGGGGATGAACACGATTTGTTAGCACGATTAGCGCCGTTTTTTGCGGTACGTCTATCACGATAAAAGTTCCAGTAAAACCAGTGTGATAGAGGGCAAAATGATCGCCTGATGGAACGAGATCCCATCCAAGACCGCGTGATCGATTCAAAGTAGGCGTATAATTTTGACGCATTGCAGTAACGGTTTCCTTGGTTAAAATTGGGCCGCCATCATTGATAATCGCCTTTGCAAAACGGATTAAATCGGGCAATGTGCTGAATAATCCAGCGTGACCCGCGACGCCACGCATTTTCCAAGCTTTGAAATCATGTACTTCGCCAATAACCAGCCCGCGCTCGGGATGAAGCTCTGTCGGGACACAAGAATAAGGGTTACTCGGATGGAAACAACTATCCGTCATACCAATCGGGTCCAAAATACTGCTTTGGACTTGCTGCTCAAGGTTACCACCGAGTTGTTCCACGATATATCCTAAAAGTAAAAAGTTGGCATCAGCATACGAGACATTCGTCCCAGCAGGCATCCGTTGAGGCGTCTCGATGCAATAACGATAGACGTCTTCTTTTGTATCAATCTGAAACCCAGGAATATTTTTCGCTAATCCAGAACTATGCGTTAAAAGTTGCAAAATAGTAACCTCAGGATAGCGGAAATCAGGGAGGTAATCGCAAACTTTATCAACTATAGCGATTTTACCCGCTTCCATATGTTGTAAAAGGAGCGTTGTTGTGGCGATCACTTTTGTTAGGGAGGCAATATCGTAGACTGCTTCTGGTTCCAGCGTTATTTTTTCAGGAATATATTGTTTTAGGCCGATTACGTGTTGCTTTGTGCGATGCGGCGTGATAAGTGCGTAGGAAATGCCCGGAACAATCTCATCGGCGACTAGTTTTTTTAATAACGTATCTAACATTGGCTTCCCTCATTCCTTAATATTTAGGTGTCCAAATCGCATCATTGACAGCAATTAGTGGATCGCTAATTTCACGCCCATTTAGACCGAGTTCGAGCGTTTTTTTCACAACTGCCAATGTGACAGCATGCGATGTGTCGCGTAATGTTTCCACTGGTGGCAATAAAGCAGCACCGATTTTTGTGATATCACGGACTTGCGTTGCTACAGCATGACTTGCCGCGGCTAACATTTCGTCGGTAATGGCTGTGGCTTCTGTGATAACGGCGGCCAAGCCAAGACCCGGATAGAGTAACGCATTATTGGCTTGCCCAATCGCATAGGTGTTACCATCATAGACGACAGGTGCAGAAGGGCTGCCAGTCACAACGAGAGCGCGTCCTTTTGTCCAAGTGATGATGTCATGCGCTGTCGCCTCAGCAAGCTTCGTAGGGTTTGATAATGGCAAAATAGCAGGTCGCTCTACATGGCGGTTCATTTCACTAACGATCTCCTCAGAAAATGCGCCAGTCACGCCAGAACAACCAATTAGCATCGTCGGTTTGACATGCGAAACAATGGCAGACAATGTCGTTAGGGGCTCACTAAATTCTTTGTGATTACGTGCAAATTTTTTCTGTCCAGAAGTGAGGTTAGGTAAGAGATCTGTCACAAGTCCTGGTCGGTCGACAAGATAGAAACGTTTTTTAGCTTCTGCTGCCGTTAACCCTTCATTCGTGACCATCTCCGCCGTCAGTTGATCCGCAATACCGATCCCAGCGGTGCCAGCACCAAAAATGACGATTCGTTGTTCTCCGAGAGGTAGCTTTGAAACACGCGTTGTCGCAAGCGCTGCAGCCACAACCATTGCACCAGTACCTTGAATATCATCATTAAATGTACACAGTTGATCACGATACGTATCTAAAATTCGACTTGCATTGGCACGCCCGAAATCTTCCCAATGAAGAACAGCCTTTGGAAATGAAACTTTTACAGCATCAACAAATTTAGCAATAAATGCATCATAAGTCGCCGTTTCAAGTCGCGGTTTCGGAACGCCTAAATAGCGTGAATCTTCACGTAATGCTTCGTTATTTGTACCAGCATCAATGACGATTGGAAGGACGCAATCAGGTGCAAGTCCTGCAGCAACGGTATAAACGGCTAACTTCCCAATCGCAATGCTAACTCCATTTAACCCCCAATCGCCAATTCCTAAAACACCCTCACCATCCGTGACTACGATCATTTTTATCTTGTCAGGAGAAGGCACGTTTTTTGTAAAAATAGAGACGAGATCTATTTCAGAATCAGCCTGTAAAAAGAGGGCATCCTGCGGTTTCTCCCAGTTTTCATGGTAGCTCATAACAGCATCGCCAATCGTTGGTGTGTAAATAATTGGCATTAACTCTGTAACATGATCCAATACTAACTTGTAAAATAATGTTCGGTTATCGCTATACATCGACATTAAAAATAGATGTTTTTCAAGCGCCGTCGTTTTTTTATTTAAAGCTATGTAAGCGCGCTCTGTTTGTTCCTCCAATGTTTCAATCGTAGCTGGTAGCAAGCCATTTAGTCCCCACGAGTCGCGTTCTTCTTTTGTAAAAGCAGTTCCTTTATTTTGAAAAGGATCTTGTAATCGGGCGTATCCATTCTTCATTTTCCATCCCACTCCTTTAGTTATCCTAGCTATATTCTACACTAGATAGGGCACAAAAATCGACTAATTCTATCCCACTTGTCATAAATGTTCGGAATTTGTATAATGGGAGGAGTTAGGTGGGATGAATGACATGGAAAAAATCGTAATTATCGGTGGGGGAATCGTCGGCATGACCGCGGCGTACTTACTTGCCAAGCAACAAAAAGAAGTGATTCTGATCGATCGAAAAGAACCTGGTCAAGCAACAATTGCCGCAGCAGGAATCATCTGTCCGTGGCTTTCCAAACGAAGAAATAAAATATGGTATGAACTTGCAAAAGATAGCGCTCGTTTTTACCCTCAAATAATGGCAGAATTAGCGCAAGATACGGCGAAAAATACGGGTTATAAAATGCTTGGGGCGCTTTGTTTACGAGAAGATGAGGAAAAACTAATGGAATTAGAACAAATCGCGATAGAAAGATGTCAAGAAGCTCCAGAAATTGGAGATATTAAACGTTTATCACGCGCAGAAACAAAAGAGAAGTTCCCGTTGGTAGACCCAGCATTTGGCGGTGTTTATGTGAGCGGCGGCGCACGAGTAGACGGGGAATCCTTGGTTTTGGCGCTTGCGGATGCAGCAACCAGACAGGGCGCTATGATTATTAAAGACAAAGCACGCTTAGAAAAAAACGGCGAAACGCTAACAGTTGTTACAAATGATACGCGTTTTTCCGCAGATAAAATAATTCTTGCAGCGGGCGCATGGCTTCCAGAATTACTACAACCATTGGGCCTTCAAGCAGCGATTCATCCACAAAAAGGACAGTTGCTCCATCTCGAATTAGAAGGGATGGATACGAATAATTGGCCTGTCGTCTTGCCACCAAGCGCTAAAAGTATTGTCCCGTTTGATGATGGACGGATGATTATTGGCGCTACTCATGAAAATGAAGGCGGTTTTGATTTAGAACCGACAGATATTGCTGTAAAAGAGATATTGGATGATATTGCTCGTTTTGCTCCAGCTGTCAAACAAGCGAAATTAGCAGAAATTCGTGTCGGAACAAGGCCGTTCACGCCTGATTTCACGCCGATTATTGGTGTTTTACCAACGACTAAAAATATTTTTGTAGCGAATGGCTTAGGTTCATCGGGTCTAACAACTGGGCCATACGTCGCTAAAATTCTTGTAGAGTTAATCGCAGGCCAGACTCCAAAAACCGATATTTCAGGATTTGATCCGAGTAACGCCATCACGTCATAAAATTAAAAAGACATCTCGCCATTTTTTCGGCACGATGTCTTTTTATGTGTTACTTCATAATCCTACGCAATTGCTTCAAATACTGATATTTCACTAGGAAATAATAGAGACTTTGTACAAGGATAAAAATGCTAATGACGATAGCAACATTTTTCCAAATTTGGAAGTCTAGAAGGTTTTGCAAAGCTATGAAAGCAACGAGTGAATGAATGATCGCAACGAGAAGTGGTAAAAAGAACATGACGCGAAGTTGTCGTGCCACAATTTTATGCAATTCGGGCTTCGTTAAACCAATTTTGAAAAGCATTTTATATTGCTGCTCGTCTCGTTTTAAGTCGCTGTGTAAGCGAAGGTAGATAAACCCAGCGGAAAAAGTATAGAAAACGGCGCCACAAAGCACAGTTAGCAACAATAGTAATCCATTAACTTGTTGCATATTCTTCCACTCCATAGCAAGTGATTCGAAGCTCGCATACTCGTTTGTTTCTGAATCTTGCTTCTTTTCATTCCATTGATACACGTGTTCTCGCAGTTTTTTTGCAGTGGCAACCGTATTTTCCCAATCAGCCATATGGAAAACAGCGTAGTGTATCTCAGAATTCGGACTTTCCTCTGGATTTTTGAAAGGAATCTCTGCATTCCGAACAAGCGTGTCAATATCCGATTGATTGGCGATGATGGTTACGTCTTCTATACTGCTCATACTATAGTTGAACGCAAATCGATTGAGTGGTGCTACTTTATCAACAGGCATCGTTATTTCCCCATTTTCAAATTGGAAATCGATTTGTTTTGGCTTGTTGGCGGAGAGTTCATCTAGGCTAGGATTACTGCTTGGAAGCAATATGACGCTGCCTTTTGGTGTACTGAGATGTGGCTCGTCGCGCAAGACCATTAATTTATTGTAATCATCTACCGAAAGCAACGTATAGTAGGAATCACCAGCACTGATTTGATGAAAACGCCCGCTGGCTTCTTTGTAGCTCTCCTTTTTAAAAGCATTTTCCGTGTACTGGATTAAATCTGGGCTCACCGAATTTTTCCCAAAAGATGTATAGGTTATCGCATATGGATTTTGTGACATTTCTGCAAGTCCGCTACTACCAATCGCTGAACTCGTGCCCATCGCAGTGATCGCTGTTGCTGAAATAACGGCGACAATAAAAAAAGTGCTAACGTTATCGCGCATCTGATAGATAAGCTCTGAAAAAGTAAGCAAATTGGTCCGTTTGAAGAAGAAGTGCTCTTTCTTGCGCAACCGATTAAGAACGAAAACAAGCAGCTGGCTGAAGAAGAAATAAGTACCAACAACGACGAGTATCACACCAGAAAAAAGCGGTAAGAGTGAGAAAGACGTTCGGTTTGCAAAGACTAGCACGACGCCATATCCCGTGACAATTAGAACGACGGCAAGTAGTGCAATATACCAAGCAGCTTTAATTTCTTTTTTTGGCTGTTGTTGTGATGCAAGTAGAGCTTTCAAATTATTAACGCGAACCGTAAACGAGGTCACGAAAGAAATAATTAAAAACATCAGACCAAAAACGAGAAGTGTGAGTAACATTGGCTTCCATGGTAAGTAAAAAGGCAATGTTTTTGTTAAGGAAAGGATGTTTGAACAAATTAATAAAATAACTTTTGAAAAAATAAAGCCAAAAATAATACCACAAAAAACGGCAGCAAGACCGGCCAACATATTCTCCCAAAAGATCAATTTTACGAGTTGTTTTTTGTTTATACCTTGTATTAGAAGTAGGCCAAATTCAGCTTTTCGCGTTTTTAAAAAGGTACTGACCGCATAAAAAATCGCAAAAGCGGAAAAAATAACGATAATTACCTGTGAAATTTGAAAACCAACCATTGCAAAGTAGCTCATCGTTTCACTGGTAGAGTCGATATTATCTTTGAACTCTGGATGAAAAACGAGTAGTGCGTAAACGAAAAACATCGTGACTGCAAAAAAACTAGTGAAAAAATAAGGGCCGTAAACTTTCGGATTACGGCGTACATTATTAATGACGAACTGGCGGAATGACATGCTGTTTTCCTCCTAGTAAAGTCAATGTATCCATAATTTGTTGATAAAAAACAGCCGTATTATCGCCGCGGTAAATTTCGTTGTAAAGCGAACCATCTTTAATGAAAACGACACGGTCACAATAAGAGGCGGCTTGTGGATCATGGGTAACAAGTAGGATTGTTGCTTCTTCTTTTTTGTTTAAAGTGCTCAGTAACTGCATGACTTCCTCACTATTTTTAGAATCAAGATTTCCCGTAGGCTCATCGGCTAAAAATAATTTTGGTTCGTGTATTGCGGCTCGGGCAACGGCAGTACGCTGGGATTCACCGCCAGATATCTCATATGTTCGTTTGGGAAGAATGTGCGAAATGCCAAGTTTTTCAGCGATAATCGCTAATTTTTCATTCATTATGTCAAGTGAAGTACCATCTAACGTTAGCGGGAGCAGAATATTTTCTCGTACGGTCAATGTATCGAGCAGATTAAAAGATTGAAAAATGAACCCCAGCTCTTTACGCCTGAATGCTGCTAATTCATTGAAGCTGAGGGAATACGGATTGGCTCCATTTATCATTACTGTCCCGCTAGTTGGCGGATCAATTGTAGCAATCATGTTCAGCAGCGTCGTTTTTCCGCTACCAGAAGGTCCCATAATACCTACAAATTCACCTTTTTCAACGGCTAAATCCAAGTTTGAGATGGCTTGATAGTTTACATTTCCTGTATATATTTTATTGACTTGTTCCACTTTTAGAAGTGTCATGTTTTTGCCTCCTTTGTTGTCTATGCTATTATTCTAGCAAAAGGTAGGAACGGGAAGTATCGAATGGGATGACAAAGTCTTACAGTGGTGTAAGTTTTGTTAGTTCCTAATAGGAATACGGATAAGAATAGTCGTACCAACGTTAATTTCAGATTCTATGGACAGCTGATAATCTAATTTTTTGCAGATTTCGGACACTAGAAAAAGTCCCATTCCTGTTGATTGCTGAAATTTCCGACCATTTTCACCTGTGAAGAAGGGACGGAATACGCGGGGTAAGTCAGCTTTTTCGATGCCAATTCCATGATCGCGAATCGTTAATTCATAGGTTGTTGCGCTTGTGACCGCCGATATTTCGACTGTATTTCCTTTTTGCGGGGAGTACTTAATGGCATTAGAAATAAGTTGACCGAGCAAAAAGATAAACCATTTCTTGTCTGTTTCAAGGAAAATCGTATCCTCAATCTGAACTTTCGGATAGAGTTGTTGCCTGATAAATAATCGTTTGTGATCGTTGACTGCTTCTGTGACGAGTGTTTTTAAATCGATATGTTCGACAACAAAGTCGTTTTCAAACGTCTCGAGGCGCGATGTATAAAGTACGGTATCGAGGCCTTGTTGTATTTTATCTGTTTCTTCTTGGATGCTCCGAAGTATAGTGTCAGACTGGTTTTGGGTCATTAGTTCAATAACGGAAACGGGTGTTTTCATTTGATGAACCCATTGATTAATGAAGATATTACGATCGGCATCTTTTGCTCGCCATTTCTGTAAATCTATTTGGTATGCTTGATATTGCTTTGATAAATATAATTCGAAGCTTTGGCTAAATGGTGACCCTTCATCCAAGCGAAATTCAGAAGCAATTTTATCTGGGTGTGTCAATCGCTCGAAAACGCGACGATAAGCGATATAACGCACAGCTAAGAATAGAATCGTGAGAACAGCCCACAAAAAGATTACGTAGAGAATTAAACGATGATTTTTATAGCCATCCAGCCAAAAAATAGCGATGGTAGATAGGACGAGAATCAGGGTGTATAGTAGAAATGAGAGGTGACTTCGAATGAATAAACGCATTACGATTCCTCCTTATACACCCACTGATAGCCGTAGCCTCGAACTGATTTGATAGAATCTTTGACGCCGAGATCAAGCAATTTTTTGCGTAATCTTGTAACGTTTACACTGAGTGTATTGTCATCGATGAACGAGATTTCATCCCAAATTTCTTCGTAAAGCAAATCGCGATTAGCAACATTTGGAGCGCTGCGCCACATAACTTCTAAAAGTTTGGCCTCGTTTTTGCTGAGTTCAATGGCTTTTCCAGCGCGTTCTATGGTGAATTTTAAGGGATAGAAAGATAGGCTGCCTTCGTGAAATTCTGGTTCTTGATAGGGGTTTGCGAAATCACCATAGACACGGCGCAATTGGGCACGGACTTTGGCAATAACGACTTGGTAGGAGAATGGCTTTGTAATATAGTCGTCGGCACCGTTTTCAAGTGCCATAACTTGGTCGAGTTCTCCGTCGCGCGCGGAAATGAAGATGATTGGGCACACTGAAACTTCACGGATTTTGCGGCACCAGAAATAACCGTCATACTTGGGTAGATTGATGTCTAGTAGGACGAGGTGTGGGGATAGCTCGTTGAATAGAGGCATGATGTCATCGAAGTCTGTTGTTATGTGTGCATTTAAATTATATTTTTTGAGGTAATCTTGTAAGAGAGTCGCGATTTTTTTGTCATCTTCTATTATTAGTATTTTTTCCATGGGTTGGTCCTTTCTGGGTTTTGTTGAGGCTCTTATGAGGCATCCCTTGCCGATTTAGAGCCTCAATATGCATGAGAACGTAGTGAGCATGTAATCCATCAGTGGCTCTTAGACGCCAAGTTCGGAAACTGCCTCCTGTTTTTTATGGAAGTTTGGGCATCTCGAGGATAAAGAATATCGAGATTCGTGCTTGAGTCATGTTCCGCGCCTTCGGATCTAGCTCCAACAGCCAGCTCCTCGAAATTTTCGGTACCTCCGCAAAAGTCGAAAGAGGACTTTTACTGCGCCCCCTAACAAATTTTGTCGGATCTAACGGGCTGTTTCCGCTTTTCAGGTGATCTAGCTCCAACAGCCAGCTCCTCGAAATTTTCGGTACCTCCGCAAAAGTCGAAAGAGGACTTTTACTGCGCCCCCTAACAAATTTTGTCGGATCTAACGGGCTGTTTCCGCTTTTCAGGTGATCTAGCTCCAACAGCCAGCTCCTCGAAATTTTCGGTACCTCCGCAAAAGTCGAAAGAGGACTTTTACTGCGCCCCCTAACAAATTTTGTCGGATCTAACGGGCTGTTTCCGCTTTTCAGGTGATCCAGCTCCAACAGCCAGCCTCTCGGAAATTTCGGTGCCTCCGCAAAAACCAAAGGAGGGTTTTCCCTGCGCCCCCTAACAATTTCTGTCGAGGCTAAACGGGCTGTTTCCGCTTTTCGTCATATCAACGGTTTCTTATCTTCATCCAGCGTAAACCCTTCTCCCATCACATCATGTACGACGGAGACGGAGACGAAGGCGTGGGGGTCTATCGCGTTTACTATATTTTTAAGTTGAATTAGTTCGTTTTTTGCGACGACGATGTAGAGGACGTCTTGGTCTTTTTTTGAAAATCCGCCGCGACCTTCGAGTATGGTCACGCCTCGATTCATGGCTAGCATGACGTGTTCGGCAATTTTGTCATTATGCGGTGAAATAATGAGGGCTCCGCGTGCGGCATAGGCTCCTTCTTGCATGAAATCAATGACGCGCGCACCAATAAATACGGCAACTAAGGTATACATTACTTGGCGTACGTCTAGATAAGATAGCGATAGTGTCAAAACGACGGCGTCAATTGCAAAAAGTGTACGTCCCATGCTGATTCCTTTTCTACGATGGAGTACTTGGGCTATGATGTCGCTGCCGCCTGTTGTTCCGCCATAGCGAAATACGAATCCAAGGCCGATCCCAGTAAAACCACCAGCAAATAAGGCGACAAGTAGCAAGTCATCGTGGAGATCTAGTCGGTAGGGCACGCGTTGAAAAATCCATAATGAGAGCGAAAGTCCAACGGTTCCGATGATCGTATAAATAAGAGCGCGGTTCCCTAAAATTCGCCAACCGACGAAAAATAAAGGGATATTTAAAGCTAAGTTGGAGTAGGCAGGATCAATGCCGGTGAAATGAAGTAAGAGCAGTGTAATCCCTGTTAAACCGCCTTCTCCAAGATCATTTGCAATATTGAAATTAACAAGACCAAATCCGTAAATCGTTGTTCCAAGTAGGATAAATAAAATATTTTTCACACGAATATCACGCCACACTGAGCATCACTCCTTTTTTATAACATGCTAGGATGAAACAAGTATTTTAAACGCAAGAATGACTTCACTTGGTGTTTGCTTCGATTTTTTTTATAGACGTAACAAGGACTTCTTAGCTATAATGATTATAGCGAACAAAAATTGGGTAAAATAAACCCTCACATTAGTTTACCACAAAAGGAGCGAAATAAAGCATGGCAAAGACGATGCAACAATTGCAAGATGAGGTAGACGCGTTGATTGGCCAGTTTGAAGAGGGATATTTTTCTCCTTTAGCGATGATGGCGCGCGTGACAGAAGAAACGGGAGAGTTGGCTCGGGAAATTAATCATTATTACGGTGAAAAACCAAAGAAAGCGAGTGAACCAGAAAATACGGTAGCCGCTGAGCTTGGGGATGTATTATTTGTTCTCATTTGTATGGCAAATTCGCTAAATATTAGCTTAGAAGAGGCCCACGATGCGGTTATGAAGAAATTCAAGGAACGTGACGCCGATAGATGGACGAAGAAGGAGGACAATTAGATGAAAGTAGCTGTATTGGGTTTTAAGGGTAGAATGGGGCATGAGGTCGTAAAAACGGTGATTCGTGAGGCTGATTTGGAATTGGTTGCTGTTCTTGATCATCAACCAAAAGAAAAAAATATCCGCGAGATTGCGGAATTTGCGGATATGGATGTACCTGTATTTGATGATTTAGAAACGTTGCTTACAAAAGTGGAGCTAGATGCAGTTGTTGATTTCACAACACCTAAAGTTGGTTATTCTAATACGAAATTGGTATTAGCGCACGGTGTGAGTCCAGTTGTTGGTACGACAGGTTTTACACCAGAGCAAATTACCGAATTAACGGAACTTGCAACATCGAAAAAAATTGGCGCGATTATTGCTCCTAATTTTGCGGTGGGCGCGGTTTTGATGATGCAATTTGCGCAAAAAGCGGCGAAATATTTCCCAGATGTGGAGATTATTGAACTGCACCATGATAATAAGCTCGATGCGCCAAGTGGTACGGCAGTGAAAACGGCAGAAATGATGGCGGAAGTTCGTACTGAGAAACAGCAAGGTGCGGTAAATGAAGAAGAGACAATGAAAGGCGCGCGTGGTGCTGACTTTGAAGGAATGCGGATTCATAGTGTTCGCTTACCTGGCTTGGTTGCGCATCAACAAGTGCAATTTGGCGCAGAAGGACAAGGTTTGACGATACGCCATGATTCTTATGACCGGATTTCATTCATGTCTGGTGTTGCTTTTTCGATTCGTAAGACGGCAGAGCTGGATACGTTAGTTTATGGTTTAGAAAACTTAATTTGATGAGGAGTGGTAGACATGAACATTGCCTTAATCGCACACGATCGCAAAAAAGAATTGATGATAGAGCTCACGCTAGCTTATAAACTTATCTTAGAGCCACATACGTTATTCGCGACAGGAACGACTGGTTTGCGAATTATGGAGGCGACTGGGCTTAGCATACACCGTTTCCAGTCGGGCCCGCTTGGTGGCGATCAACAAATTGGTTCCCGAATTTCGGAGAACAAGATGGATTTGGTGATTTTCTTACGTGATCCACTCGCAGCGCAACCACATGAACCAGATGTGACCGCGCTCATAAGGTTATGTGATGTTTATGAAATTCCACTGGCAACGAATATTGGAACAGCAGAAGTATTGTTGCGCGGTCTGCAAGAAGGATTCATGGATTGGCGCGATTTAAGACGCAACGAAGAATAGGGGTAAAAGCATGAAAGCGATTTTTAAGAAAGCCGTGCCTGTTTTAGCAAAATTAGAACAGGCGGGGTTTGAAGCATATTTTGTTGGTGGCTCTGTCCGAGATACGATTTTAGGGCGTGAAGTTGCGGATATTGACATCGCAACCAGCGCTTTTCCCGAAGAAGTGAAGCAGATTTTCCCGCGTACTTTTGATACAGGAATTGAGCATGGCACAGTTTCGGTGAAAGAGGCTGGCGAAATCTACGAAGTAACAACGTTTCGTACAGAGGGCACGTACGCTGATTTTAGACGACCGGATGAAGTGGTTTTTATTCGTTCGTTAGAGAAAGATTTAGAACGTCGTGATTTCACAATGAACGCGATTGCAATGGGGCTTGATGGTCGTTTTATTGATCCTTTTCACGGGAAAGATGATATGAAAAAAGAGCAGATTCGCGCAGTTGGACAACCTTGGGAACGATTTCATGAGGATGCACTTCGGATGATGCGAGGTGTACGTTTTGTGAGCCAGTTGCATTTTGAGTTAGAAAAGCATACATATGAGGCGATGCAGCAAAATGTTGCGTTATTGGAAAACATAGCAGTGGAGCGAATAGCAGTAGAATTTATCAAGTTAATGAAAGGTGAGGCGGTACAAGCGGGTTTGGGGTTACTTGTAGACCTCAAAATGCTACCGTTTTTACCAGGATTTTCAGGAGAAGAAGAGGCGATCGCGACACTACAAAAGTGGCATTTAGACCAAGCTTCGGACGATACAATAATTTGGTTCGCCGTTGTACTTGCCGTTCGTCCAAATAATGTGACATCCTTTTTGCGTGCGTGGAAATTGCCGAATAAGTTAATGAGAGACGTAGCAACAGCATACGGACTGGCTGAAAAAACAACATGGACCGATTATGAATTATTCGAGACGGGTGAAGAAACGGTGGCTTTGATTGAAAAAGGTTGGCTTATTCGAACAGGGAAAACGAATTGGGAAACGCTACAAGAACGATTTGAAGCATTACCTATTAAGTCGCGAAAGGCTATTCAAGTAAGTGGAAACGATATTATGGCTTGGACTGGGAAGACTGGTGGCCCTTGGTTAAAAGAAGCATTGGCTAAGTTGGACGAGGCAATTGTGACTGGCGCAATTGCGAACATACCAGAAGAAATCAAAGGATGGGTGAATGATGTTATCAAGTAATCGTCGCAAGTTATTAGATGTTTTTCGAGCAGCGGATGGCAAACTTGTTTCTGGTCAAGAAATTGCGGATGCATTGGAATGCAGTCGAACCGCAGTTTGGAAACATATAGAGGAGCTAAAAAAAGCAGGATTTGAAATCGAGGCGAAACGGGGAAGTGGCTACTCGATTCAACCTTCCGAAGAACTTTTCACAGAAGAAATGCTCTATTTTCGAGCAAAAACGGAATTTATTGGACAACAGGTGGCTTTTTATAAGGAAGTAGCCTCCACGCAAATTATAGCGCACCAACTTGTCGGAGAAGGTGCTGTTGATGGAACCGTCGTTATTGCGGACCAACAGACAGCCGGAAAAGGACGTTTAGCGCGACCTTGGGATTCACAAAAAGGGACAGGAATTTGGATGAGTACGATTTTACGGCCAAATATCCCAATGCAACAAGTGCCTCAGCTGACTTTCATAGCTTCTTTAGCTGTTGCGGAGGCGATTGATAATGTAACTGGGCTAGACGCGCAAATCAAGTGGCCGAATGATCTGTATATCGATAAGCGGAAAGTCTGTGGTGTGCTAACGGAAATGCAGGCCGAAGCAGAACGAGTTCACGCGATTATTATCGGTACTGGAATAAATGTGAATCAGCTAGAATTTCCTGAGGAACTACGCGATAAAGCCACATCTCTTGCTATTTTAGCGGGTAAAACGATTTCGCGAGGCGCCTTATATGGAGAAATCGTTGTGCAATTAGAGAAGTATTATCAACTATTTCTTGATCAAGGGTTCGCGCCGATTAAGCTATTATGGGAAGCAAGAGCGATTCCGTTTCAGGAAAAAATAGTGGCTAAAACGTTGCAAGGTGAGATCAGAGGAACGGTGAAGGGAATATCCGATGAGGGTGTGCTCATTGTTAGAGATGCGGTTGGCGTTGAGCACGCGATTTTTTCGGCAGATATTTCGCTGGGATAGTAAATTTGTTTTTTGAAGCGAGAGTATGGTTAGAAAATGAATCGTCAGCCGTTAAAAGTGTAACGGAAGGGATCATTTTCAAATATGCATGCTAGAAACTGTATTCAAAAACGCTTTTTAGTCTTTTTTCTTTTGGAGGATACTTAGGTATACTAGGAAAAACAGGTTAAAGGAGCGCATGAATATGGAATTTAGATGGTTGACTCGCAAGGAATTAACGCAGATAGAAAATATTGACCGCAAGGAATTGATAGAAGAGGTATATTATGTGCGGGATCAAGAGCTTAAATTGGTCAAAGAATACTATGATATAGAAGGGTGGCTACCAAGTGAGCTGGCACTCTATACACAACGTCTGACCTCTATTTTTGATCGTGATGGTGTTATAATTGGTGCTTTTGATAAAGATATTCTGATTGGCATCGTTTCGTTGGAAAGTTATTTAATCGATGGAAAAACAATGAAACTAGATATGTTATACGTCAGTCATGACTACCGAAAAAAAGGACTTGGCAGGCGTCTTGTTGATATTATTTCGCAAGAGGCGAGTGAGCTTGGGGCAAAAGAGCTGTATATATCTGCGACTCCTGTGCGCAATACGGTTGATTTTTATTTGAGATTGGGTGCGGAATTAGCGAATCCACCAGATATTTATTTATTCGAACTAGAACCACTAGATGTGCATCTGATTTTACCGATATAAAAGGAGAGAATGAAAGACATGAAGAAATTATTAGTTATAGGAATAGTCGGTGTCATCTTATTACTGGCAGCGTGTGGAGAAACGAAAGATACAGAAGATAGCAAGCAATTAGATAAGATAACGTTAGCAAGTTTTCAAGCGAAGTTGGATAATAAAGAAAGTGGGTTTGTCTACATTGGCCGACCAACATGCCCAGATTGCCAAGCATTTCAGCCAACTTTAGATGAAGTTTTGAAATCCGAAGATATGCGCTTGGATTATTTTGATACAGATGCTGCAAGGAAAGACGATGAAGAAAAAACAAAAACCTTCCTACAAGATTTGAAAGTAAAGACGGTACCAGTTATCTTTTATCTGGAAAATGGTAAGGAAGTAGCGCGATATGATGGGAATGAAGATAAAAAAGCATTGAAGGCTTGGTTTAATAAGTATAGTAAATAAATTAGTCGAAAAACGCATGTGGCTTTATCTTGGAAAGAGCTATGCGTTTTTTGTTATTTATGATGGCAACCCAAGCCAGTTTAAGAACTTTCGAAACAACGCGAAATATGTTACTATAGCATGAAGGAAAGCGCGTATTTGGTTGTATCTGAAATGGAGCGACACAAGCTTTTCTTATCAAAAAATATTTTGCTTTGATCCAACGTATTGGACAGAGACAAAAGGAGAAGATAATGATGAAAAAACCAGTTGATTTCTTGCAAATGAAAGTAGAGCAGGAGAAGATCACGATGGTAACAGCATACGATTATCCGTCTGCGAAAAGTGCTGAAAAAGCAGAAGTGGACATGATTTTGGTGGGGGATTCATTGGGTATGGTTGTCCTTGGATATGATTCTACTATTCCAGTGACGGTTTCTGATATGATTCATCACACCAAAGCTGTGAAAAGAGGCGCACCAAACACATTTATTGTAACGGACATGCCTTTTTTAAGTTATCACGGTTCTGTGGAAGAAACGATTCGAAATGCACGGGATATTATCCAAGAAAGTGGTGCCAATGCGCTAAAAGTCGAAGGCGCAGGAGATGTTTTCTCAAAAATAGAATATCTAAGTGCTGGCGGTGTAGCAGTTGTCGCGCACCTAGGGCTAACGCCGCAAACCGTAGCCTTAACAGGAAGTTATAAAGTACAGGGGAAATCTCTAACGGCCGCACGTGAACTTTTGGAGAATGCGCGTCAAGCAGAGGCCTCAGGAGCTATCGCACTCGTGCTTGAAGCAATACCAAGACAGCTTGCGAAAGAAGTATCAGCGAGTGTGTCTATTCCAACGATAGGTATTGGCGCAGGTGTCGACACAGATGGACAAGTACTTGTTTATCATGATTTGATTCAATATGGCACTGATCGGGTTTCAAAATTTGTGAAAACCTATGCAGCTGTTGACGAAACCATCCATTCGGCTCTGAATGCCTATGTGAGCGATGTTAAAATGGGGGTATTTCCAGCGAAAGAACATACGTTTACAATGAGTGACGAAGTATTAAGTGGTCTATATGGGGGCGAATGAGATGCAAATCATACGTGACCGGGATACATTAATGACTGAAATTGAAAATATAAAACGAAAACAACAAACAATAGGTTTTGTACCGACAATGGGCTATCTGCACGATGGGCACTTTGCGCTTGTACATGCAGCTAAGGCAGAGAATGATGTGGTAGTTATGAGTTTATTTGTGAATCCAACGCAATTTGGACCAGATGAAGATTTTGAAAGTTATCCGAGAGATGAGACCAAAGATATTGAATTAGCGAAAGAACAAGGTGTGAAGATTCTCTTTTTGCCAACAGTTCAAACGATGTATCCAGAAAGTTTGACTACATTCATTCAAGCTCAAAAACGGGTTTCTGTCTTGGACGGGGCAGCGCGACCTGGTCATTTTGACGGGGTCCTGACAGTGTTGGCGAAATTATTCCATCTAGTTCAACCAACACATGCTTACTTTGGGCAAAAAGATGCGCAGCAAGTGGCGGTAGTACAGGGTTTTGTAGCAGATTATTTTTTCCCAATAAAGCTTCGAGTGATTCCAACTGTTAGAGAAGATGATGGTTTGGCAAAAAGTTCGCGAAATGTTTATTTAACGGAGCAAGAACGTGCAGATGCCCCAGTGATTCATGCCGCCCTATTAAGAGCACGAGAGCTCATAGCGCAAAAGCGTGATAAAGCATTTATTTTGAAGGAAACAGAAGCTTTTATAAACGAAAAATCAACGCATCAACGAATTGCTTATCTCGATATGTATCAGTTTCCATCTTTTGAGGAAATTTCAGATTGGGGAAAACCAATTATTATTGCGGTTTGTGTGCAGTACGCAAAAGCACGACTCATTGATAATGAAATCATAGAGGGGGCTTTAACATGATGAGAACGATGATGAATGGCAAGATTCACAGGGCAACAGTGACCGAAGCAAATCTTCAATATGTTGGTAGTATAACGATTGATGAGGCTATATTGGACGCTGTTGATATGTTGCCTAATGAAAAAGTTCAGATTGTAAATAATAATAATGGTGCGCGTTTGGAGACTTATATTATCCCTGGTGCACGAAATAGTGGTATTATTTGTTTGAATGGTGCTGCGGCTCGAATGACACAAGTTGGGGATACTGTCATCATTATGTCTTACGGTATTTTTTCAAAAGAGGAAGCAGGCGAGCATCAACCTAAAATAGTCGTTTTGGATGAAAAGAATCGGATTGCGCAATTTTTACCAGAAGAAAAGGCGCAAACGACATTGTAGAATAAGGGGGCTAGTTTTCTGGGGCTAGCTCCCGTGTTTGAAAAGAGGGGACAATCGTGAAAAATAAGCGATATATTGTAGTGGATTTAGAGACAACTGGAAATCAGGCAACGAAGGCAGATAAAATAATTCAGTTCTCAGCATGTATTGTTGAAAACGGCCAAATTGTAGATCAGTTTTCTACTTTTTTAAATCCGGAAAAACGCATCCCTCCGTTTATTAAAGAACTAACAGGGATTACCGATAAAGATGTGAAGGATGCGCCTTTGTTTGAGGATGTGTCATCTATTATTCATTCGTTGATTGATGGTGGTATTTTTGTCGCGCATAATGTGAGCTTTGATTGGACCTTTCTTCAAAAAGAAATGCGTGAAGCTGGTGAAGCCCCATTAAAAATGAAATTGCTGGATACTGTGGAACTGGCGAGGATAATGTATCCGACTGTGGACAGCTTTAAATTGCAAGATTTAGCAGACGAATTTGGTTTAGGTCATGATGCGCCGCATAGAGCAGATAGTGACGCGCGAGTGACAGCGGAATTGATGTTATTATTTATAGAAAAGCTAGAAACGTTGCCTCTTGCGACTATTCGAAAACTGACCACGTTAGCGCAACATTTACCTGGATATCTCTCAGAGTTACTCTTTGATATTGAAATGCGAAAAGAACGAGCATTACAACCATTAGAATCTAAATGGATCGAGCACCGAGGGATTGTGATTTGCAATAAGGAAGTGCAACAAGCGCAGTATAGTCGCGCTGAACATGCGATTTATCCAGAAAGTGATGCAAAGAAAATAGCGTTATTTCAAAAGACGGATGCTACGCTTGTACCACGAGAAGGACAATTCCAAATGATGGATACAGTGATGACGTCATGGGAAAATGAAAATAATGCGCTTATTGAGGCAGGTACTGGAATTGGGAAAACGTTAGGGTATTTTTTACCTGCTATTTATTTTGCGAAGGAACGACAAATTCCAATCGTGATTAGTACATATACGAACCTGTTGCAATCACAACTATTTCATAAAGACATACCGTTGCTTCAAAAATTAACGGATTTTGATATTCAGGCAGTCGTGTTAAAGGGGCGCGAGCATTACATTAATTTATTTAAATTTGAGCAGCTACTTTCCGAGGTGGACAAGACACATGATGTGGTACTTACGAAAATGCAATTACTTGTTTGGCTAACAGAAACGTTAACTGGGGATATCGATGAGGTAAATCTTTCAGGTGGGGGCTATTTATTTTGGAATCGGATGAAGCATACTGGCTGGTTCTTATCGCAAAAAAAAGATCCGTGGTTGTTGTATGATTTTTATTTATTTAATCAAAAACAGGCCAATGTAGCGGACTTAATTATTGTAAACCATGCGTTACTATTACAAGACCATTTCTCTGAGACAAAACTATTACCTGATTATGAGTATGCTGTGATCGATGAAGCGCACCATTTCACCGATGCTGCGAAGTCACAACAAAGCTTTGTATTTTCTTATCAGCGTATGAAATTTTTTATGAATCGCTTAGGAATGCGCACAAAAGACGGGATGTTAAAAAGGCTAGAAGTACTTTTTCCAGAACAACACCAACTTTTTGATGTGGAGATTGCTGTTGTGAAGTTAGAGGAGGCGCTGGAAGATTTCTTTTCACAACTGGCGCAAAAGTTGAATCGGGCCACTAAAAACGTAACAGAATTAATATTGGTCGAGAATGTTATTGACGAAAAACTAGATGAGGCCTTGTTTTTTGCTGGCGAGAAGGTGTTGTTACTCATTCGAGAGATTAGTGTAGCGCTGGATTATGTTTTGGAACAAGGGAAGAACGTGACAAGCAAATTCAGTGAAAGAGAATCCGCTTTTTTAGAAGAAGTTTATTCTTTTGGATTAGATTGGAAACGCGTGGAAAAGCAATTATCGGTAATGCTCTATGAAAAAGAAGAAGCGATGACACTATATATCGAGGCAGATAAAAATAAGGCGCGTGGCAGCATGCGTTTGAGGGCGAATATCATACAGGTGAGTCATACATTGCAGCATGATTTTTTTGATACGAAGAAGAGTGTGATTTTGACCTCGGCCACATTGACGGTAGATGATTCATTCCATTATATGCAAGTTGATTTAGGATTAGATGAGGATATAGTGACACAGCAAATTAAGTCACCGTTTCATTATGAGGAGAATGCACGAATTTTGATCCCAACAGATATGCTTCCTGTAAAAGGAACGCCGATGGAGCAATATACGAATAAACTGGCTGCCTACTTAAGCGCAATTGCAAAAGAGACGTCAGGGCGAATGCTGGTGTTGTTTACAGCGAATGATATGTTACAGAAGACGTATCGCAAAATGAATCAAGATCCTTCGATTGCAGAGTATCGTATTTTGGGACAAGGAATTTCATCGGGAAGTCCTGCAAGATTAACGAAACAATTTCTCGCGTTTGATAAGGCAGTTTTACTCGGAACGATGAGTTTTTGGGAGGGTATTGATATTCCAGGTGATGATTTATCCTGTCTTGTGATAGTCCGCCTCCCTTTTGCATCGTTGGAAGATCCCTATACAAAAGCGCAGATAGCTCTACGTAAAAAAATGGGACAAAATGCTTTCCAGACATACTCTCTACCAGAGGCTGTTCTTCGCTTTAAACAAGGGTTCGGAAGGTTAATTAGACGCGAGGAAGATCGAGGTATTGTCTTTATTTTTGATAATCGTGTGGATACGACTAATTTTGGCAAAGCGTTCCTGCATTCCATTCCGAAAGTGCCCATCGTGAAAGCGAAAGAGGCTGAATTACTTGAAGAAGTGAAGAATTTTTTTGAATAACCGTTTTTTTACTTCAAATATGTTGTTGGTATTGCTATAATGAATCTAGGCCTAAATTAGGCAACTACAGCGTAATGGCTATGGAAATGAGAGTAGATATTTTGCGAAAACGTAATCAGAAAAGTTACTGGAAGTGGATTTGGATCGGCGTAGCAGCGTTTGTAGCTGTGATAGCAGGAGTTTTCATCTTTTTCTACAGTGCCCAGAAACCAGTTCGCGCTGATGAAGAAACGGCACTAGCACGCATCGACGGTAAAGTAGATTTGAAGCAGCAGGATGGTTTTTATTTGTATAATGGGGCCAATGGTGTGTATTACGTGTTGACAGGAAAGAATAGTAAATCAAAGAATATCATCGTATGGGTTCCTAAAAGCAAGAAAGGAACCGTTGTCGTTAAATATGCATCCGATGGTATTTCAAAAAATGAAGCCATAGCAAAAGTGAAGCAAGAAAAGAATCCTAAAAAGATTCTAAACGTGACACTAGGTATGGATAAAGGCGTGCCGATTTGGGAAGTTTCGTATCTAGATAGTTCGAACAGCTTGAATTACTATGATTTAGATTTTGAAACGGGCGAATGGTATCGTGCCATTGAAAACTTATAACACTTTTTAAAAATAGGAGGGAATAGCCATGGACCTACCGCTCTCGAGACGTGTCCAAGAAATTGCTGCATCGCCAACACTCGCGATTACAGCAAAAGCAAGAGAAATGAAGCAGGCTGGTGTCGATGTGATTGGCCTTGGAGCCGGGGAACCGGACTTCAATACGCCGCAGAATATCATTGATGCAGCAGTCGATTCTATGAATAAAGGGTTCACTAAGTATACGGCAACAACTGGAATACCTGAATTAAAGCAGGCGATTATCGATAAATTGAAACAAGATCAGTTTTTGACGTATAAACCGAGCCAAATTTTTGTAGGAACAGGTGCGAAACACGTCTTGTACTGTGCATTTCAAACGATTCTGAATCCTGGGGACGAAGTGATTATCCCAGTGCCTTATTGGGTAACATATCCAGAGCAAATTAAGCTTGCCGGCGGTGTTCCTATTTTTGTTGAGACAGGTTTCGATGCGGATTTTAAAATGACGGCTGTTGATTTTGAACAGGCGATCACACCGAAAACACGTGCTATTGTGCTAAATTCTCCAAATAATCCAACTGGAATGACCTATACAAAAGAAGAGTTGCGGGCGATTGGTGAAGTTGCTAAAAAGCATGGCGTTTATATTGTCTCCGATGAAATTTACGAGAAATTATACTACGGTGATAAAAGTGATCTAGTGTCCATTGCGTCTCTCAGTGATGCACTTTATGAGCTGACGATCGTGATTAATGGTGTTTCAAAAGCTTACGCGATGACTGGCTGGCGTATTGGTTATGCGGCCGCGGCGGAACCAATTATTGCAGGTATGGGAAAGTTAGCAGACCACATGACGAGTAATCCTACTGCTAACGCGCAATATGGCGCAGTGGCAGCGTATACTGGCGATCAGGCAATACCAGAAAGTATGTATCAAGCCTTCCAAGATCGGATGGAGCGTTTTTATCCTATTTTGGAATCAATACCTGGATTTAAACCGAAAAAACCAAGTGGTGCTTTCTATTTCTTCATTGATGTAGAAGAAGCCGCGAAACAAAAAGGTTTCGCAACAGTGGATGCTTTTGCGAAAAGTTTGTTAGACGATGCTTTTGTAGCAGTCGTGCCAGGCTCAGGATTCGGGATGCCAAATTATATCCGAATTTCTTATGCGACAGATCCAGCATTATTTGAACAGGCGTTAGATCGAATGAAAGATTTTATGAAAAATTAGGGAGTGTAAATATGCAAATTACGATTAATCAAGCAGCAAATTATGTAGACAAAGAAGTGAAAATCGGTGGTTGGCTAAGCAATAAACGTTCTAGCGGTAAAATTGCCTTCTTACAATTGCGTGATGGTACTGGTTTTATGCAAGGCGTGGTTGTGAAGGCAGAAGTAGGCGAAGAAATTTTCCAAACAGCGAAAAGCATGTCGCAAGAAACGAGCCTTTATGTAACTGGTACAATTCATGAAGACACACGTTCTCCATTTGGTTATGAAATGGCGGTTACAGGGATTGAAATCATCAGTGAATCTGTGGATTATCCGATTACACCGAAAGAACATGGTACCGAATTTTTGATGGACCACCGTCATTTATGGTTGCGTTCCAATCGTCAGCACGCAATCATGAAAATTCGTAATGAGATTATTCGTGCAACATATGAATTCTTTAACCAAGAAGGTTTCTTGAAAATCGATCCGCCAATTCTTACTGGTAGTGCGCCAGAAGGTACAACGGAATTATTCCATACGAAATATTTTGAAGAAGATGCCTTTTTATCACAAAGTGGTCAATTATACATGGAAGCAGCAGCAATGGCATTTGGGAAGGTATTCTCATTTGGCCCAACTTTCCGTGCAGAAAAATCAAAAACACGCCGTCATTTAATCGAATTTTGGATGATCGAACCTGAAATGGCATTTTATAAATTAGAGGATAGTTTGAAAGTACAAGAAAATTATGTAGCTTTCTTAGTAGAAACGGTTCTTAAGAATTGCCGCCTAGAACTAGACCGTTTAGGACGTGATGTGTCTCATTTAGAGAAGATGGTAGCACCTTTCCCACGCATCACATACACAGAAGCGATTACATTACTCAAAAAATTAGGCTTTGAAGATATCGAATGGGGTGATGACTTCGGTGCACCACACGAAACAGCAATCGCAGACAGCTTCGAAAAACCGGTGTTTATTACACACTATCCGAAAGCTATCAAGCCATTTTACATGCCAGAAGATCCGAATAACAGTGAAGTAGTTCTTTGTGCCGATTTGATCGCACCAGAAGGCTACGGCGAAATTATCGGTGGATCCGAGCGTATTCATGAACTAGCGATTTTAGAAGCCCGGATGAAAGAATTTGACTTAGATTTAGAAGCATACAGCTGGTATCTAGACTTAGCACGCTACGGCTCTGTCCCACACTCCGGTTTCGGATTAGGCCTAGAGCGCACGGTTGCTTGGATTTCAGGAACAGAGCATGTGCGTGAAACAATTCCGTTCCCTAGACTGTTGAATAGATTGTATCCATAAAGAAAAGCGAAAACAGCCCGTTAGCCTCGACAGAATTTGTTAGGAGGCGCAGTGAAAACCGTCCCTTGGTTTTTGCGGAGGCACCGAAAATTCCGAGAGGCTGGCTGTTGGAGCTAGATCCGAAGGCGCCAGCCCAACAATCAACACACAAATTTTAAGATCCCAATTCTTCCAGATTCCTAACTTCAATCAGAACAAAGCAAAACCTCTAAATCAGCAATCTATACTAAACAAAAACTTCAAGCTTCCAAGGGAATTCTTCCATAAGATTTCCCTCGGAAGCTTGAAGTTTTTTTATCCCTACATAGCCACTCAAAACCTCATCATCCCCACTTAAAAACCTGAAAAATCGCCCAAAAAAGCATTTTCATCATGATTTCCTCATTTTTCATGGTATAATTTCTAATGAGGTGTTACATGATGGATAATAAAATAATGCAAAAATGGTTGAATGCGGGGAATGTTACGCTACCACACGTATTGGTTGAAAATTATGCCAAGATCGGTATGGATGAACAGGAATTTATTATTGTTTTACAGCTACATTCCTTTCTTGAAAAGGGTGTGTATTTCCCATCAATGGAGGAAATTGCTGACCGAACGACGCTTAGTACAGAGCAAACATTCCGTATCATTCAATCACTTGTCAACAAAAAAATAATTACGATTAAACAGCTAAATGAAGGAGAACAAGTTTTTACTGAGAGTTACTCACTCGACCCGCTCTGGGAGAAATTAATGCTCTTTTTTGAAAATCTTCATCAGGAAAAACAATTTGCTTTACGTGAAACAGAGCAGGTCAGTCTTTATTCGCAATTTGAACAAGAGTTTGGTCGTCCTTTATCTCCAATGGAGGCTGAAATGTTATCCGCTTGGGTTGATCAGGACCATAATACACCAGAACTGATTCGTGAGGCTTTGAAAGAAGCCGTTATTTCTCAAAAATTAAGTTTCCGCTACATGGACCGAATTTTGCTAAACTGGAATCGTAAAAATATTAAAACGCCAGAGCAAGCAAGAGTGGCATCCGCGGCTTTTCATGAGAATATAACAACAAATACAGCTGATAAAAGCAACACGACGCGGGTGAAGAAAAGTGAAAATTCGATACCGCTCTATGATTGGCTAGATAAGAGAAAAGGGTGAAGCGATGTTAACGAACAAACAAACAGTGACGTGTATTGAGATGATGGCAGAGATGTTTCCTGCTGCCCACTGTGAGCTAGAGCATAAGAATACGTTTGAGCTGCTTATCGCTGTTGTGCTGTCTGCGCAGTGTACAGATGTATTAGTCAACCGTGTGACAGCATCACTTTTTGAGAAGTATCATGGACCTGAGGATTATATTCAAGTACCCCTTGAGGAACTAGAAAATGATATCCGTTCTATCGGGTTATATCGAAATAAAGCAAAAAACATTCAAGCGCTATCTCGCAAAATTCGAGATGAATTTGATGGAAAAGTGCCTCAATCACATGTAGAATTAGAAAGTTTACCAGGCGTTGGTCGCAAAACGGCGAATGTTGTGCTATCTGTTGGATTTGGCGTTCCAGCTATCGCAGTCGATACACATGTAGAACGTGTTTCAAAGCGGCTCGGGATTTGTCGCTGGAAAGATTCTGTGACAGAAGTAGAAAATACATTAATGCGGAAACTTCCAAAAGAGATGTGGTCGGATGCGCATCATGATATGATTTTCTTTGGTCGTTATCATTGTAAAGCAAGAAAACCAGAATGCTCCACATGCCCGTTATTATATCTTTGCCGAGAAGGTAAAAAACAAGCGAAAGCGAGAGGTTTTGATGGCTGATTTTCAGTATGCGAAAGAGTTAGAACATCCTTTATTCAAAACGCCCAATGTGGCAGTAGAAGAGGTTGATGAAGGATCTATTTTTGTTACAGGGTTACCATTTTGGCAGGAGCAGCTTTTTTATACGCGTGGGCGAGGAGAGATGCCTTGGCATACTGATCCAGAGCAAGCTTGCCGGCGTTTAGCGAAGCAATGGAAGAATGTTGCGCAAGAACTGGATGCGGCGTTTAAACTGCGTGAGAAGCCTGAAGAGAGCGTTATTTGTGATGGCTTAGGTATTTACATTTCCATGCTGTTTTGGAGCAATAAGAGGCCTGTACAGCTTAATCAGCTAGACAACCACTTAGAAACTTTAAAATTGGTTCCGATGAATTTACAGGAAAGACTGGCGTTCATTATGGAAAGACCGGATAGCTATCCTGCTTTTAAACAACTAAACGAACTCGTCCTAGAACAGCGAAAACTTGTTTTAAAAGGATTATAAAACATCAAAAAACGTATTTCCCTCACTAATGAAGAGGAAAATACGTTTTTTGTTATGTCACGTTATGTGGCTGGTGGTGTTGATGCGCCATCATCTGTAGAACCTGCGGGTGGCGTAGTTTCTGGTGTTTGCTCTGCAGGAATTGTAATGGTTGTTGATGCTGGTGAGCCACGTTTACCATCCTTCACTGGAACAACAATAATAACAACACTTGATCCTGGAGAACCTCCGCTAACCGTAATAGAGGTGGTTCCATAATTCTGTGTTTGGCCATTAACTGTAACGTCATAGGTAACACCCGGTCCGTTAGATGCCCAGTTTGCTGATACGGTTTTACTTGTTGCATTATAAGAACCATTTAAACCAGCAGGAGATTGCAAGGCTGTTTGTTCTGCTTCTTCAGCTGCTTTTTTAGCTGCTTCCTCTTGCTGTTTCTTTGTTTCTTCAGCGGCATCTTTATCTTTTTTAGCTTTTTCTTCGGCTTCTTTTTTAGCCTTTTCTGCTGCTGTCTTTTCTTCGTCTGTTTTTTCGTCCTCTTTTTTGGTATCAGTTGTTTTCTTCTCGGCTGCAGATCTTGTAGGAATTGTACCGTCTAAGAATAACTCATACGAAACATTAGAACCACTTGCTCCTGAGGCAGCACGTGTGATTGGATTAGAACCAATGATGATTGGAATTTCGTTGACGTTGCTTGGCTTTTTGAAATCTGGATTCTTCTCGCCAGAAACGAGATGTTCCATCATTGATTTAAACATATAGGCTGCAATTCGTGTGTCGCTTGGTGTTAGATAGTTTTTATTAGGTTCGTCATAGCCGTTCCAGATGGAGACGGTATAGCGAGGAGAGTAACCAACAAACCATGAATCGGGTGTCCCATTACTTGGAATACCATTTTTCAAACGGATACTCTCGTCGTAGTTTGTTGTACCAGTTTTAGCGGCGATGTTCCAGCCAGGAATATTTGCTCGTGTACCAGTTCCTTGTGTTAAAACATCTTTTAGCATATCGCTAATCATATAGGCGGTAGAGGCTTTCATCGCTACAACGGATTCTGGTTCCATATTTATCTCTGTTTCGCCATCAGAAAGAAGAATTTTAGTCACTGTATGCGGCTTGTTGTATACACCACCGTTACCAAAAGTGGCATATGCGCCAGCCATTTGGATTGGGGAAGCTTCTCCACTACCGATAACCGTAGATTCATATACTTCTTTATAGTTCAGACCAAGATTGTTTGCGAAATCACGCGCACGTTCGTAGCCAACTTCTTTGGATGCTTTTACAGCAGGAATATTTCGAGATAAATATAAAGCGCGACGCATGGAAATGTCACCTAAGTAACCAGAATCGTAGTTACGCAATTCTTGACCACTCGAATATTGATATGGTGAATCATCCAAAATGTGTGCTGTTGACCAATCGAGATATTCAATAGCAGGGGCATACCCTAAAATTGGTTTCATCGTAGAACCTGGTTGACGCTTGATATCTGTTGCGCGATTAAGGCCACGGGAAACTTTCTTCGTGCCAGTATCTCGACCACCGCCGAGTGCTTGAACACGACCAGTTTCTGTGTCCATGACAACGACACCAGCTTGGAATTTTGCATCTGGATAGCTAATGATTTCATCTGTGTTTAACATTTTTTCGGTATATTTTTGAGCGTCTGGATCAAGAGCTGTGTAAATCGTTAAGCCATCAGTAAATGGATCGTATTTATCACCAATTTCATCAATTACTTGATCGACATACGTGTCATATGCATATGTTTTTTCTTTGCGTTTTGTTTCATCTACTAGTCCGTCAGCAATGGCAACAGATTGTGCAGCCTCCATATCGCTTTTAGAGATTTTATCGTTGTTGTACATAAGCGTTAGTACGATATCTCGACGTTTTTTTGCTAAATCAGGATTCTCAAATGGATTGAAACGGTTAGGACTTTGCGGCATACCAGCGATTAGGGCTGTTTGTGCCAAGTTCAGATCTTTTAGCTTCTTGCCGTAGTAGTGTTCCGCAGCAGTTTCCATGCCGTGAATACCATCGGATAAATAAACTTTGTTGATGTAGATTTCAAGCAGTTCTTGTTTACTGTATTTTTGCTCCAGTTGAACGGCCATCCATGCTTCTTGTGCTTTACGTTTTAACGTTTTGTTTGTGTAGTCAAGATATGACATCTTGATAATTTGTTGACTTAATGTACTGGCACCTTGAGAACCAAAGCCACCAGTTACATTTCCTGCTGCGGCACTTACGAGACGGATTGGATCTATTCCGTTGTGCTCATAAAAGCGGGAATCCTCGGTTGAAAGTACGGCGTTTTCTAGCTGCTTAGGGATATCTTTATACTCAATATATTCCCGGCGTTCTTTACCGATTTCTGCATAGACCTTCCCATCTTTATCTAAAATTTTAGAAGATAGGGGATCACGCAATTTGGAATCTGTCAGTTTTGGTGCATCTTTTGCGTAGGAATAAAAGACACTTGCACCAACTGCAATGCCAGAGAATGCCATGAAAAGTGCCGTAAAGAAGACTATTTTGAAGATGTTGCCTGTGATGCGACGACCTTTCCCAGTTGTTTTTTGAGTCTCAGGTTGCTTTGCTTGGCTATTGCGGTACTGAGATCTTGTCTGCGGTTTATCTGCCATAGAAAATTTCTCTCCTTTAATGTTGAGGTTTCGAATCACCTAGAAATAATGCTTATGAACGATGTTTAAATAATCTAGCCTCGGATTTAGACCATAAGGAATTAGGTCTGCTACTTGTCTTAATTCTTGAAGGGTTACTGATTTTCTCCCACCATCTAACATTCTTTGCCAAAAGGGCTTGAAATGCTCATAGGAGATAAAATAAACCTCTCCAAGTGTGTTAAATGAAATAATAACAAAGACGATACCGCCTTGTTTTAGGACACCTTCCATGTGTGTCATTTGATGCTGATGGAAGTTACTAAGAGGAAATGAACTTGTATTTTTAGTCTCCTTTGCTTCAAAATCAATATACTTTCCTTGATAGACACCGTTATAGTCCGTGGTTGATGGTGTTTTGAAATAGGCTTCTTTTATTTTTGCACTACTCCGTTTTGGATAGTCGACACCAACGATTTGCACTGGTGTAGGTTTTTTGTGAATGATGGCTCGTTCGTGCGTTAGATAATAGGTATTTGTGTCATTGAGGTCCTGCTCCAATGACATACCACGATTTCCATACGAGACCGTTTTTTGTGGAGGTTTAGCCGGAGCAAGTTCATTTGGCTGATACTTTTTTCCATTTGGATAGCGTATGGCCATTTTTTCACTCCTTCTAATTGGTTAGAATGACAGAACCCGCCACTCTGAATTTTGGACTACCACCTATTATAACAAATAAAAATGAAAATGATAGGGGAAATCTCCCTATATTAATCTAGTTCCTCTTTCGAAATAGCCCAAAAGCAAGATAGAACGTACCTTCGCATCCTTTCACATTTGGTGTAAAAAAATCAAAAATATTTTCGTTTTATCCTTTTCTCCGCATTTTGTAATGTTTTTTTAATTCGATAAATAGGCGCTTGCCATAAAATATGGTATGCTATTATCATACTTTTATATAGAAGGAATTGGTTTTAATGAGTAACGTACAAGGGAAAACAATCGAGATGTTGCAACATAACGAGGCTATTTGGGAACTTTATTTAGCGAATCGGGAGGAGCAACAGGAATTTGATTTTTATAAAGATATGAAACCGTTTGTGGATGGTGTGAAGGAAACGTGTGATGCGTGGCTTGCACTCGTTATTCCATGGGTGAATACAGCGAGACCGACGTATCTGGGAGAAGCGCAATTGCAGCAGGTGGCGGATAATATTCAGATGATTGCAGTCAGTGCATTTAACGGAAAATCGTTTTATAAGCATTTTAATGATCATTATCAATCTGTAGAATACACGCTAAAACGGGTATTGGAGAAAGCGCCATGAAATCGATTTTTGTGTCGGGGTATAAGAATTTTGAATTGGGGATATTTAAGCGTGATGCACCAGAAGCGACATTTATTAAAGAGGCGATCAAAAGGCGTTTGCTCGGGCTCATAGATGAAGGGCTGGAATGGGTCATTATTTCGGGTCAAATGGGCGTGGAACTATGGGCTGGTGAGGTTGTGGCAGAACTGAAAAAAGAGGAGTACGCGCTGAAATTGGCTGTTATAACGCCGTTTTTAAATCAAGAGAGTAATTGGAATGAAGGGAATACGCTTTGGTATAGCGAAATTGTGAGTTCGGCGGATTATGTGGCGGCTGTGACGAAGCGGGAGTATGAGAACCCGCGCCAATTTCAATTGAAGGATCAGTTTATATTGGATCACACAGACGGGACATTGCTTGTTTATGATACAGAACGAGAAGGCGCGCCGAAGTTCTTTTATGAAAAAGCGAAGGATTATGCTGAGAATGGAGATTACACGATATTTTTGGTGGATTTCTATGAATTGCAAGAGGTTGTGGAGTCGCTAAACTCAGACTTTTAGCGTATTTTTGCTGGAATGAAGGATTATAAATTGACAAACGGGGCAAACTTTGAAAAAATGGAACTATGTAACGTAAAGTTAACATGAAACTAGATGTAGAGGTGAAGTTAAATGGCTTCTGAACAATTTGAATATAATTTGACTGGCAAAGAAATTTTAGAAAAAGAATTTAAAACAGGTCTGCGCGGGTATAATCCTGAAGATGTAGATGAATTTCTAGATAAAGTGATCAATGACTACAGTACTTTTTCTCAAGAAATTGAAGCTTTACAACAGGAAAACTTGCGCTTGCGTTCTGAACTAGAGGATGCGCCAAAAGCGGTTGTAGCACCGACCTTCCAACAAACGACGCAGCCGGCGGGATCGACTAATTTCGATATTTTAAAACGCTTGAGCAATCTTGAAAAACACGTTTTTGGAAATAAGCTGGACGACAACCAGTAAACATGGTAGAATGATTGAGGTAGCGTTTGGGTAATTGCTGTTTTCCCTATGAAAACAGAGGAAAGTCCATGCTCGCACGGCGCTGAAATGCCCGTAGTGATCGTGCCTGGTCAAACAATAAGCCAGGGCATTCCGGTTTACCGGTTTGACGGCAGGTGACCCACCTAAGTCTTTTAGATATGGTGTTCGAACCTTGAAAGTGCCACAGTGACGAAGTTTCATCAGAAATGGTGGAAGTGGAACGAGGTAAACCCCACGAGCGAGAAACCCAAATATTGGTAGGGGCACTTTTCCCGAGGAATAACAACGAGGGACGAGGTACATAGCTTCACCGTTATGTGCAGATAGATAATTACCACTTTTGTGTGATCCTGTAATCACAAAAGTACAGAACATGGCTTACAAAACGCTATTATCAGGATGAATTAAAAAAGTGAGGGCTGTTTCAAAGTCGGACGTATGGCTAGTTTCTTATGCTAAGAGATGCCATAACTTAGTGCACATTTGTGTAACTAAGAAGCGTGTGTCTTTTGGGACAGTTCTTTTTTTAGATATTACTATAAGATGAGGATGGCGATTATGAGGGAATTTGAGTTAGTAGCAACAGCTGCGGCTGGACTTGAGGCGATTGTAGCAAAAGAGGTACGTCGACTGGGTTATGATTGTGAAGTAGATAATGGGAAAGTTTATTTTAAAGGGGACGAGATGGCGATTGCAAAGGCGAATTTATGGCTTCGTGTTGCGGATCGTGTGAAAATTGTAGTGGGTCGATTTACGGCAACCACATTTGATGATTTATTTGAACAAACGAAGGCGCTACCTTGGGAAGACATTTTGCCGTTGGATGCAAATTTTCCTGTTGCGGGTAAATCGGTGAAATCAACGCTGTTTAGTGTACCAAACTGTCAAGCGATCACCAAAAAAGCCATTGTTAGCCGTTTGAGCGAGAAGTACCGTCGTCAAGGACGTTTGATGGAATCGGGAGCTCTTTTTAAGTTAGAGGTATCGATTTTAAAGGATGAGGTAACGATTACGCTTGATACGAGTGGTGCGGGTTTACATAAACGTGGATATCGTGTTGGACAAGGTGGGGCACCGCTCAAAGAAACGATGGCTGCAGCGCTCGTTTTGCTTACAAGTTGGCACCCAGATCGTCCGTTTTATGATCCTGTTTGTGGGTCTGGTACGATTCCGATTGAGGCAGCGCTTATTGGGCGAAATATTGCGCCCGGATTGCGTCGTGATTTCGTCTGCGAAACGTGGGACTGGATGTCACCGGATATTTGGAAACAAGCGCGCGCAGAAGCTGAAGCAGAGGCGAATCATGATCAGTGGTTAGACATCATGGGCACAGATATTGACCATCGTATGATTGAGATTTCGGAGCAAAATGCGATTGAAGCTGGGCTGGAAGATGTGATTGAATTTAAGCAGATGCAAGTTGCTGATTTCACTACGGAAAAAGAGTATGGTGTAATTGTCGCGAATCCGCCGTACGGAGAACGATTGGAAGATGAAGAGTCGGTTCGTGAGTTGTATCGCGAAATGCGTGCGGTGTATCGTAATATGCCAACATGGTCGGTTTACGTGTTGACAAGCTATGAAATGTTTGAAGAAGTTTATGCGAAACGGGCGACGAAGAAACGTAAATTGTATAATGGTTATTTACGGACGGATCTGTATCAATATTGGGGACCGAGACCGCCACGTAGAGATTAATAGTAACGAAAGTGGGGAATCAGGATGTCGGAGAATTTGCAAAAACTAGAACAAGAATTTTTGGATTATATGAAGAAAATTAGTGCGTTTGAAGAAGCGCTTAGCTTAGTTTATTGGGATCTACGGACTGGTGCACCAGAAAAAGGAATGGCTGGGCGCTCGGAAGTTATTGGGACGTTAAGTGCTGAAATTTTCAAAATGAAGGTTTCGGAGGAAATGGCAGCTTTTATTGCAGGTCTTTGGGTTGAAAAAGCGAACCTTTCTGACGTGACGCGCCGTTCTTTGAAAGAATGTAAAAAGGAATATGACTTGAATAAAAAAATTCCAGCGAAAGAGTATGAGGCATACTCTAAACTCGTTGCGGAGGCGGAAACCATGTGGGCAACAGCGCGCGCCAATAATGATTTTGCAGCGTTTAAACCTTACCTCGAAAAAATCATTGCGAGTAAGCGTAAATTTGTGTCGTATTGGGGCTATGATGAGAATCCATACGATACACTGCTTGATCAATATGAACCAGGAATGACGGTGGCGGTTTTGGATGATGTATTCGCTAAACTTCGAGAAGCGATTTTAACGTTGCGTAAGAAGGTGGAGGCAGCGAATTATCAGCCTGATCCAACGTTACTTCATAAACATGTGTCAAAAGCGAAACAAAAAGAATTCAGCATGCGTATTTTAGCGAAAATGGGTTTTGATTTTGAAGCGGGGCGTTTGGATGATACGGTGCATCCGTTTGCTACTGGGCTGAATATTGGAGATGTACGGATTACGACGCGCTATGATGGGGATAACTTCAAAATGGCGATTTTCGGCATTATTCATGAAGGCGGGCATGCGATTTATGAGCAGAATATTGATCCAAAACTTGCGGGGACACCACTTGCGAATGGAGCGTCAATGGGAATCCATGAATCACAATCGCTATTTTATGAGATTATTTTAGGCTCGAGTTTTGAGTTTTGGCAAAGCAATTATAAGGATTTTCAAGAGATTACGGCGCCTGAGTTTGATGCTGTTTCTGTCGAAGATTTTTATCGTGCGGTGAATATTTCAGAGAGTTCGCTGATTCGGATTGAGGCAGATACGCTGACTTATCCGCTTCATATCATGATTCGCTATGAGCTTGAAAAAGCGATTATGAATGGCGAGATTGGCGTGGACGAGTTGCGTGATGCGTGGAATGCTAAATATGAGGAATATCTTGGTGTGAGACCGGAGAATGACGCGGATGGTATTTTACAAGATATTCATTGGTCAGGTGGCGATTTCGGTTATTTCCCTTCCTATGCGCTCGGTTATATGTATGCGGCGCAGTTATTTGAGGCGATGTCAACAGCGATTCCGAATGTGCCTGAGATCTTAGCAAGTGATGATTATTCGCCAATTCGAGTTTGGTTAACGGAGCATGTACATCAGTATGGCATGTTGAAAAAACCGCTTGATATTTTGCAAGATACAACGTGTGAGGGACTAAATCCAGATTACCTCATTCAACTTCTAAATGACCGTTACGACTTTATTTATAAATTAAATGAGGCGTGATGGCGGTTACATTGAAAAATAAGGTTGACCACTTCTGTAAGGAAAGCTATACTTATTTTATAACATTTTAAGTCACTTATATAAAGGCTGTAATATGGACAGCGAGTTTCTACCCAATTACCGTAAATAATTGGACTATGAGTGAGAGTAACGTTGAATAATCAGGAGTGCAGGTGTCTATTTTTGCGATGGATGATTTCGAGTATTTTCGGCACCTATTTTTTAGGATCTGCACTCTGTTTTTTCGTCTACTTCTCATTATTAGTATGAGTGGTGGGCGTTTTTTTGTATTCCCACACTCCTTAAATCGAGAGAGGGGTCATAAGCAGTGAAATTATTAGAAGAGCACATCGAAAAACGAGGAACGGTATTGCAGGGGAATGTATTGAAGGTCGATTCTTTTTTGAATCATCAAATTGATCCTGTTCTGATGCAAGCGGTGGGGCAGGAGTTTGCAAATCGTTTTAAAAATTTAGGTATTACAAAAATTGTTACCATTGAATCCTCAGGTATAGCACCGGCCGTTTTTGCGGGGCTTGAACTTGGTGTGCCAGTCGTTTTTGCAAGAAAGAAGAAATCGTTAACGTTAACGGATAATTTATATACGAGTAGTGTATACTCTTTTACGAAACAGGAGACGAATGATATCTCGGTATCCAAGCATTTTCTTGGTAGCGAGGATAAAATTTTATTGATCGATGACTTCTTGGCGAATGGCCAGGCGGTTCTGGGATTACTTGAAGTGGCCGAACAGGCGGAAGCAGAAGTGATTGGGATTGGAATTGTGATTGAAAAGTCCTTCCAACAAGGTCGTGCATTGCTTGAGAAAACAGGTTATCCGATTTATTCCCTAGCTCGGATTGCATCTCTTGAAAATGAGCAAATTCGTTTTGTGGAAGGGGAGTAATGCGATGCTAGGAAAAGGACGAATTGCGGCACTTGGCTTTCAACATGTACTCGCGATGTATGCGGGGGCGGTTATTGTACCGCTTTTGATTGGTGGTGCACTTGGGTTTACGAGTGCACAGATGACGTATTTGGTTTCGATTGATATTTTCATGTGCGGGATTGCGACGTTACTACAGTTGACGATGAATCGCTTCTTTGGAATTGGATTGCCGGTTGTTTTGGGTTGTGCGGTTCAGGCGATTGCACCGATTATTTTGATTGGAGAGCAGTACGGTATTGGGGCGGTTTATGGCTCTATCATTGTTTCTGGTATTTTTGTCGTGTTGATTGCGCCGTTCTTTTCGATGGTTGTGCGATTCTTTCCACCTGTTGTGACGGGATCGGTTGTTACGATTATTGGATTGACGTTGATTCCAGTGGCGATTAATAATTTAGCTGGTGGGCAAGGTGCGGCTGATTTTGGTTCGCTGTATAATTTAGGACTTGGATTTGGGACGCTGTTTGCGATTATTTTAGTGTATCGTTTTGGTCGTGGTTTTAGTAAGGCAATCGCGGTTTTAATTGGGCTTGTTGCCGGATCATTATTTGCGGCGATTTACCGTGGTATTTCTTTGCAGCCAGTTGCTGAGGCGCCAATGTTTCATATGCCTACGCCGTTTTATTTCGGGATGCCAACCTTTAACTGGGCGGCAATCGTGACGATGATCTTGATCGCACTTGTGAGCATGGTGGAGTCAACCGGTGTTTATTTCGCGCTTTCGGACATTACGAAACGTAAGTTAGAAAAATCGGATTTAACAAAAGGATATCGCGCGGAAGGTTTAGCAATTATTTTAGGCGGTATTTTCAATACTTTTCCGTACACAGCTTACTCGCAAAACGTTGGGTTAGTTCAGTTATCGGGCATTAAGACACGAAAAGTGATCTACGTGACGGCGGGTATTCTGATCGTACTTGGATTATTGCCGAAAGTGGGCGCAATGGCAACGATTATTCCAACGCCGGTGCTTGGTGGTGCGATGGTTGCGATGTTTGGTATGGTGGTAGCGCAAGGCATTAAGATGCTTGGAAAAGTTAATTTCACTTCACAAGAAAATTTGTTGATTATCGCGTGTTCGGTTGGTGTCGGGCTTGGTGTGACGGTTGTTCCTGACCTTTTCAAAGTGTTCCCTGATTTTATCCAACTTTTCACAAGTAATGGTATTGTGGCTGGAAGTGTGACGGCAATTACGCTAAATATTATTTTTAACATTATTCCGCATCGTAAGGAAAAAGAAGCCACAGAACCAGCGCGTACCCAGTTGTAGAGACTCGTTTGACTTGGCGTTCTATGGTATAATTATTTTTTACATAGAAACGCTAGGAGGAACGAAAATGACGAATCAAAAAGATAATCTATTAGTCGTGGATGGCATGGCTTTATTATTTCGCGCTTTTTTTGCAACGGCTGTCTCGAAGCAGTTTATGGTGAACCAACACGGTATTCCGACCAATGGTGTACAAGGATTTATGAAACACTTATTTGCAGCGATCGATCAGAGTCACCCGACGCATGCATTGATATGTTGGGATATGGGGTCGCAGACGTTTCGTAATGAGCTGTATAGTGGCTATAAAGCGGAGCGTAAGGCACCACCAGAGGAGCTCAGACCGCAATTTGATCTCGTGAAGGAAGTTGCAGCTTCTTTTGGCTTTATCAATGTGGGTGTTCCAGGATATGAGGCGGATGATTGTATTGGTACGGTGACGGTGCAAATGGCTGGAACTGGAATCGGGACGACCGTTTTAAGTGGGGATAAGGATTTATTGCAACTGATTGCACCGACGAACGATGTCTGGATTTTGCAAAAAGGTTACGGGAATTATAAACAATATAATGAGGCAGCCTTCAT
Source organism: Listeria weihenstephanensis (assembly GCF_003534205.1). Classification (NCBI taxonomy): domain Bacteria; kingdom Bacillati; phylum Bacillota; class Bacilli; order Caryophanales; family Listeriaceae; genus Paenilisteria; species Paenilisteria weihenstephanensis. The sequence continues at coordinate 1,459,514 of NZ_CP011102.1, forward strand.
GGAAGAATGGGGCATCACACCAGAGCAATTTATTGATGTGAAGGCGCTGATGGGTGATACGAGTGATGGCTATCCTGGTGTTCGTGGCATCGGTGAAAAGACGGCACTAAAATTGATTCAACAGTACGAGACAATCGACGGTATTTTAGCGAATGTGGATCAGTTGAAACCAGGGCAGCAGACGAAGTTAAAAGAAGACTTGGAGATGTTGCACTTGTCACGGCAACTAGCGGAAATTCACACGAGTGTCCCGCTCGCGTTTGATATTGAACAGTGTGTTTATCGAGGGATCCTTCCTGAGGCAATCGATGTTGTAGAGGCACATGGTTTAAAGACATTACGTCGTGATATTATGTTATAAAGATTGAAGGTCATGCGATTTTTCGTATGGCTTTTTACTTTGTTTCAGCGAAATTATAGAAATAAGGCATATGTCAAGAATGACTTCACATGTTTTTTTAGGTGTTAAATTCTACATGGAATACTAGTTAATGTGCTAAATTTAACGTTTAAAACCCGATGGAGTTTATACTTATAATTTATTAGAAAATGGGAGATTTTTTTGTTATAAAACGTAAAAAAACGGACTAGGAATTATGATTTTCATATGATAGACTAAATAGCGAAACGGACTATGGTAAAAGAAGGAGGGTTGTAGCAATTAAGGAACACTTCGTTTAATGTCAGGTGTTTTTTGAAAGGTAACAATTTTTCGGCAGCAGGACAAAATATTATTATAATTTTCTTTCTAAATTATATAAGAGACATAAAAGGAGATGCGAGATGAAAAAATTTGTATATGTATTAGCAATTATTTTGATGGTGAGCGGTGTATTCATGGGTATGATAACGAAGGCAGATACAGCGAAGCCACAGACGAAAGCAACGAGTGTGGGAGCGTCAACAGGTAAATTTACCCTGAGTATGAAGGTACACGATAATCCAATTGTTAGTTCAGGAAAAGTAACGATGGATTTTACGTTGGACGCTTCGGCTGATGCGATTGTAGATTCGAATGGACTCATTGAAGTTAGTATTCCAAAAGAGATATATTCTACAGGAAATTTGACAGATTTGAATAGTGATAGTTTCACGTATGATCATACAGATAAGACGACAGATCCAGATCGAATTCTTGTCTATGTAAAACCCGATGCGAGTTTCAATGTAGGGCAAGCATGGTCGGCTTCTTTTTCGATTTCTTTCCAAGCGGTATTAATGCGTGCGAACACGACGGTTGCTGCGGATCAAATTTTTAAGGCTTCTTACGCAGGACAAGATGTTTCGCAAACGTTGCAAATACAGCCACAACAAAACGGAACGCCGACGCTTTTCGAGAAATGGTGGCACTCTAGTGTAGATTCGGATGGGATCTGTTTGCTTAACCCTGTTGAATCGCAATACAATACGTTCCAATTAGCGCTAAACATATATAAAGACGTAGAAATAAATAATGTCACGATTGTAGATGAAATGCCTGATGGTCTGGAAGTAGATCCTAATCCAGCTTTGACGACAGGTGTAGATGCGACGGATAAAATATCGGTGGATGGTATTCGGATTATTAAATATGATGCTAATGGAGACCGGACCTATGTGACATCGCAATATGCCAGTGATATTAAGTTTGATGCGAAAACACAAAAGCTGACGGTGCATTTTGATCATATTGCGAAAGATGAAATGCTGCTTATTGAATATAAAGTTAGCGTGGCACATGTGTATGATACGTATGTTAATACAGCGACAATGACGAGTGATGAATATACGAAAACGAGTAGCGATACACTACGAATTGACGGTAATGCCAATTTTAATAAAGTTTTAAAAAAGACAGTAGACAAAAATATAATCACGACCAATGATAAAAATTTACAATATTCTTTGACGCTAAATGCAATTACAGGAACGATTAAGGCAGGACAAACGTTTAGCGATACATTAGATAGTAGATTAAGTTATAAAAATGCGGTGGATGATGCGGATGGTACGTTCGATATTCAAGAAAAAAATAACGTACTGACCATCACGGTGAATAAAGATATTCCAATTGGAGAAGGTAGAACGGTTGTATTTAATGTGGACCCGACAGGACTTGCGATTGGAGATACTGTTCCAAATACGTCCTCCATCAGTCTACATGGGGAAAATTATGATTCCAATATTGTGAATACGAAAAAAATTAGCGGAGAAGTGGTTCTGAATAAAGTAGATAAAGCTGATCCGACGAAAGTACTGGAAGGAGCCAAGTTCAAACTTCTAGATAGTACTGGAAAAACGTTATACACGGGAGCGACAAATACAGCTGGGAAATTAGCTTTACACGGCATGGCTCCAGGCAGTTATCAATTAGTGGAGACACAAGCGCCAGATGGTTACCAATTGGATGCGACACCGATTCCATTTTCAGTGGCAGCAAATACGTATCAAACGATTGCTTTAACGGCCGCAAATGAGAAGTTAATACGCGGAACGCTTGTGATTCATAAAGTGGATGCGGAAACAGGATCAAAACTTGCAGGTGCTTCTTTTGAATTGGTGTCGAAGGATGATCCAAGCAATATTAAAAAGGGCACAACGGATGAGGATGGTAATCTTACTTTTGGCAGCCTGATTCCTGGGAAATATACGTTAACCGAAACAATCGCGCCAACAGGATATTTACTTTCGAATGTGACCAAAGATGTGGAAATTTCAGCGACGGAAAGTAAAGAGATTCAGTTAACAATCACAAACAAAGCCTCAACAGGTGGCGTGGTTTTAACAAAGCGTGATAAGGATACGAATGAAGTATTGCAAGGTGCTACGTTCACATTGCAAAGCTCGGACGGCCTTGTTATAAAAACAGGATTAACAACAGATGAGTTAGGTCAAATTACAGTGACAAACTTATTACCAGGTGAATACCAATTCATTGAAACGTCCGCGCCAGATGGGTATGTACTTGATAGTGATCCTATATCATTCCAAATTATGTTTGGAGACGAGGCAAATGTACAGGTAGAGAAATTAAATCAGAAGAAAGCAAAAATAATTATTGTACCGCCAACACCACCTGTAGATCCAGTAGATCCACCGGTGATACCACCAGTAAATCCGCCAGCAGATGCAGGAAATACGCCGAAATCACCAACAAATGGAAATGAACCGAAGACATCAATAAATGTACCGATAGCACCAACGAAAAATGATGTGCCAAAAGAGGTAGCGCCTACAAAAGTAGTATCTCAACAAACATTACCTCATACTGGCGATTCAACTTCTGAGAATATTGTTTTAGTAGCATCTGGACTACTACTTTGTCTTTATGCATTCCGTAAAAAACGTTAAAAAAGTCATGAAAAATCACTTCCAGAAATGGGAAGTGATTTTTTCTTATATATTTGAATGTAGATTTTACTTTTGTTTTTGGATCGCCTGTCGTGCCAATTGATCGGCTTTTTTATTAGAAGTGCTCGGAATCCACTGAATGAAGCACAGTTCTAGGGAGTCAATCAAATCAAGAATAACATCTAAATGTGGTTTGAACAAAGGGTTTTTCGCATAGCGCTTTTCGATAGCTTCTACGGCAACGCGTGAATCGGAATAGAGTCTAACAAGGATGGGTTTGTAGGTGACCGCTTTTGTGAGGGCGGTTTTAATCGCTATGAATTCAGCTTCGTGGTTACTTAAAATGCCAAGTGGGAGGCTGATTTGTTCGTAAATGCCATCTGCGATAATCACAATGCCGATACCGCTTAGCCCTGGATTCCCTGCGCTAGAGCCATCTGCGTATATTTCCAAATCTAAGAGACCTCCTTTATGTAAATTTTTACACTTTCTGAACGTTTGTTGCTTGTGGTCCTCGGTTGCCTTCTGTTATTTCAAATGTGACTTGTTGACCTTCATCGAGTGATTTGTAACCGTCACCCTGGATGGCTGTAAAGTGAATAAAGATATTCTGACCATCTTCTGCTTCTAGAAAACCGTAGCCTTTTTCGTTGCTGAACCATTTTACTTGTGCTTGTTGCATGAATGAGTTCCTCCTCGTTTTGGTCAGGTGGCTAGCTAAAATAAACTAGGATAGACCTTTTTCGTATAGTGGGGCAAGAAGATGCATAGAATAGATACATTAATAATAAACCGCGGAGGCTTCTTTCGTCAAGTTAGTATAAAGCGGTTACATTAATTCGGCATTTTTGAAAAAAGCAACCCTTTGGAGAGGCGAATTCTGGCATGGTGTGGTAGAATGAAGAGGTGAAAGAAATCAAGGTTGGAGGAAAACAGAAATGCCAACACCAAGCATGGAAGACTATATCGAGAAAATCTATTCATTGATTGAATCAAAAGGTTACGCTCGAGTATCAGATATCGCGGAGGAACTACTTGTACATCCGTCCTCTGTTACAAAAATGGTTCAGAAACTAGATAAAGATGAATATCTGGTGTATGAGAAATATCGCGGTCTCATTTTAACGCCAAAAGGAAAGACAATTGGGAAGAGCTTGGTAGAACGCCATGCTTTACTTGAGAATTTTCTTGGTATTATCGGTGTGGAAGAAGCGCGTATTTATGAAGATGTAGAAGGAATTGAGCATCATTTGAGTTGGAACTCGATCAACCGAATTGGCGATGTTGTCCAGTTTTTTGAAGAGAATCCAGATGCCCTTGCTAAACTTCAAGGGATGCAGCACGTGTCGCGGTATCCAGAAGATTAATTTTTTTTGAAAAGATTTCCTGTTAGTGCTAATGGCTTTTACGCGCAATTTTTGTAGAAGGCTCAAGATAAGTACTAAGCCGGTTTATTTCCGGTGCAACAAAAAGAAAGCCGTTACATTGCGTGCTGACGAATACTTAGATCCTAGGAAAAGTTGAGCACTGGAGCGGAGTATACTTGTGTATATGAGCACCAGCGCGCAGATTTTAACGACGGAGATGAGTGTTTGTCGGTGCGCAAGGCATTAATAGGAATTTTTTATATCTACATATTGAGAGGGGAATTTAAATGGCAAACAAAGTAAAGTCTGACATTGAAATCGCATCTGTAGCAGAAATCAAACCAATCACGGAGGTTGCTGAGGCAATTGGATTAAGCGTGGATGAATTGGAGTTATTCGGTAAGTACAAGGCTAAATTGAGCTATGAAACGATCCGTTCGCTAGAAGGTAAGGAGAATGGAAAACTTGTTCTTGTAACAGCAATCAATCCGACACCAGCTGGTGAAGGTAAGTCTACCGTTACAGTTGGACTTGGAGACGCGCTCTCAAAAAAAGGTAAGCAGACAATGATCGCGCTTCGTGAACCATCGCTTGGCCCTACAATGGGAATTAAAGGCGGTGCGACGGGTGGCGGATATGCACAGGTTATTCCGATGGAAGATATTAACTTGCATTTTACTGGTGATTTCCATGCGATTACGGCGGCAAACAATGCGCTATCGGCTTTCATTGATAATCATATGCAGCAAGGAAATGAATTGCGTATTGACCAACGTAGAATTGTTTGGAAACGTGTCGTTGATTTGAATGACCGTGCGTTGCGTAAAGTGATTGTTGGTCTGGGGGGGCCGATTCAAGGTGTGCCGCGTGAGGACGGATTTGATATTACTGTTGCTTCCGAAATCATGGCCATTATTTGCTTGGCGAGTGACCTGAAAGATTTGAAACATCGCTTGAGTGAAATCGTTATTGGCTATAATTATGAACGTGAGCCAGTAACAGTTGGTGAAATGGGTTATGAAGGTGCGCTTACATTGCTTTTAAAAGAAGCTTTGAAACCAAACTTAGTACAGACGCTAGAACATACACCAGCGATCGTACATGGTGGTCCTTTTGCGAATATCGCGCATGGTTGTAATAGTATTTCAGCTACAAAAACAGCGCTGAAACTTGGCGATTATGTGGTGACAGAAGCTGGATTTGGTGCGGATCTTGGTGCGGAGAAATTCCTTGATATTAAGGTTCCGGCGCTTGGAAAAGCTCCTGATTGTGTCGTGATTGTAGCGACGATTCGTGCGCTTAAGATGCATGGTGGTGTGGCGAAAACGGAACTTGGTGCGGAGAATGTAAAAGCGTTGATTAAAGGTTTTGCCAATTTACAAAAACACGTGGATACAGTGCAACAATTCGGCTTACCATATGTTATCGCGATTAATAAATTCATTACAGATTCAGACGCAGAAGTGGCGCAACTTGAAGCGCTGTGCAAAGAATACAATATTCCGTTCTCCTTGACGGAGGTTTGGGAAAAAGGCGGTAACGGTGGACTTGAGCTAGCAGAAAAAGTAATTGAAGCTGTGGAGAGTGGCAAAGCAAACTACACGCGGATGTACGATGATGCAGATTCAATGGAAGAAAAACTAGAAGCTATCGTGACAAAAGTATACGGCGGACTTGGTGTCGAGCTTTCAAGTAAGGCGCAAAAGCAAATCACGGAGTTTAAAAAATACGGTTGGGATCGCTATCCTATTTGTATGGCGAAAACACAATACTCATTAACCGATGACCCAACGATGCTTGGGCGTCCAACTGATTTTGTGATTCATATTCGCGAGTTTATTCCGAAACTTGGTGCTGGATTCGTGGTTGCCTTAACAGGTGACGTGATGACAATGCCAGGCTTACCGAAGAAACCAGCGGCGTTAAACATGGACGTGGATGAAAAAGGAAACGCAGTCGGTTTATTCTAAAATGAAATAAGTGACATTAGTGAGAAAGAAGTATTGGAGAATCTGTATCTGGATTTTCTAATACTTCTTTCTAATTCTATTGCGTCAAGGCCTAAACTTCGATAGAATAGACTAGAGATACACAGAATGGATGGGAAGTAATGAAACAATTAAAAGTTGAGAATTTAACGAAGACATATGGCGAAAAAAGCCTTTTTGAAGATGTCACTTTTGCAATCACGGAAGGGGAACGAATTGGTGTTATCGGTGTCAATGGTACTGGTAAATCAACGTTGCTGTCGATTATTGCTGGAATTGAAGAAGGCGATAAAGGCGTGATTACAAAAGCGAAGGATTATACGATCGGATTTCTAGCGCAAGATCCTGTTTTAACGGATGAACACACCGTTTTAGAAGAGGTTTTCCAAGGGGAGACGCGTGCGCTTCAAGCGGTTCGCAACTATGAGCAGGTCTTGCTTGAAATGGCGATTGATCCAGATGATACGAAATTGCATGATCGCTTTACAATCGCGCAACATGAGATGGATGCTACCAATGCTTGGGATGTGAACACGGATGCCAAGACTATTTTAGATCGTCTGGGAATTACTGATTTGACGGCAAAAGTTGGATCTTTATCAGGTGGACAACGTAAGCGTGTGGGTCTCGCAAAAATCATGATTGAGACGCCTGATTTGCTTATTTTGGACGAACCTACTAACCATCTTGATTTCACATCGATTCGTTTTTTAGAAGATTATTTGAACCGTTTTCGTGGAGCGGTTTTACTTGTAACCCATGATCGGTATTTCTTAGATCGAGTGACGAATCATATGCTTGAAATTGATCGTGGCAAGGCCTATCGTTATGTCGGTAACTACGAGAAGTTTATGGAATCAAAAGCAATTCGGATGGATAATGAGATGCGTGAAGGCGAGAAGAATTTGAACTTGTATCGTAAAGAGCTTGCGTGGATGCGCCGTGGTGCGAAAGCCCGGTCAACGAAACAAAAAGCGCGCCAAGATCGTTTTTCTGATTTGGAAGGTAAAGTGAAATCGAAAACGGATGATACGGAATTGCAACTGGATTTTGCAACATCGCGTCTTGGGAAACAGGTTTTCACATTAGATCATGTCGATAAACGCTTCGCCGAGAAACATGTGTTGCAAGATTTTAGCTTGATTATTCAGCCGGGTGAACGGATTGGTATTACTGGTAACAATGGTACCGGGAAGTCGACGCTTTTGAATATGCTGGCTGGGCGTTTGGAGCCTGACGCTGGTGAAGTTTTAACAGGCCAAACGGTTCGGATTGGTTATTATACGCAGCAAAATGAAGAAATGGATCCAGATCAGCGGATGATTGCGTATCTACAAGAGGCGAGTGAAACGGTAAAAACCTCGGATGGAGAAGTGGTTTCTGTTTCGAATATGCTGGAACGTTTCCTATTTCCACCAATTACGCATGGTAAGAAAATTGCGAGTTTATCTGGTGGCGAGAAGCGTCGTCTGTTCTTACTGAAAATTTTGATGGAGCGGCCGAATGTTCTTTTGTTAGATGAGCCGACGAATGATCTGGATACGCAGACGTTGACCGTGTTGGAGGATTATTTGGAGACGTTTAATGGTACGGTTATTACTGTCAGCCATGATCGTTATTTCTTGGATAAAATTGCGCGGAAACTGCTTGTGTTCACTGGAATTGGTCAAATTGAGACGTATCTTGGTGAGTATAGTCATTTCTTAGTGGACTATGAATCGCGAAAAGGAAAGTCAAAAATGTTTGCAGCGGAGATGGAGCAAGAAGAAGTTGTGATGGAAAAACCGAAAGAGAAAGTGAAGCATACGTTTGAAGAAAAGCGTGAGTGGGCGGAGATTGAAGGCTTGATCGAGGCGCAAGAGGCTAAGATTGCATCGATTAATGCGGAGCTTGAAACAGTGGGCTCAGATTTCACAAAAGCGGGCGAACTCAATACGGCGCTGGAAGAGGCAGAAACCGAGTTGGAACGCTTGATGGCACGTTGGGAATATTTATCGGAGTATGCGGATTAAGGTAGAAAAGAGGGCATGAAATGAAACAGTATTTAGATTTGGAGAAATTTGTACTTGAAAATGGGACGCAAAAGGGAGACCGGACGGGTACTGGCACGATTAGTACGTTTGGCTATCAAATGCGCTTTGATCTTGCGGAAGGTTTTCCAATTATGACGACGAAACGCGTACCATTTAAACTAGTTGCGAGTGAATTGCTTTGGTTTTTACATGGGGATACTAATATCCGCTACCTTTTGGAGCATAATAATAATATTTGGAATGAATGGGCATTTGAGCGTTGGGTGAAGAGCGACGATTATAAAGGTCCAGACATGACGGATTTTGGTTTGAGAGTGGAGCAGGATGAGGACTTTAAAGCGGTTTATTTAGAAGAGATGACGAGCTTTAAGGAACGAATTTTGGCGGATGAGACTTTTGCGAAACAGTACGGTGAGTTGGGCAATATTTATGGGAAACAGTGGCGGGAATGGCGGACGTCAACGGGAGAAACGATTGATCAATTGGCGGATGTGATTGAGATGATTAAAAAGAATCCAAATTCGCGTCGTTTGATGGTATCTGCGTGGAATCCTGAGGACGTGCCAACCATGGCATTACCACCGTGTCATACGATTTTTCAATTTTATGTGGCGGATGGGAAACTGAGTTGTCAGTTATATCAGCGGAGTGCGGATATTTTCTTGGGTGTGCCGTTTAATATTGCTTCGTACGCCTTGTTGACGCATCTTATTGCGCGTGAAGCGGGACTTGATGTTGGTGAATTTGTTCATACGATGGGGGACGCGCACCTTTATAACAACCATATGGATCAAGTGAAGGAGCAGTTAACTCGTGAACCTCGTACGTTGCCAAAACTGGTGTTATCTGAGAAACCTGCGACAATTTTTGATTTTGATGTGGCCGATATAACGCTGGAAGGTTATGATCCACATCCTGCGATTAAAGCGCCAATTTCTGTTTGAGGAGGATAAGGATGCTAACTTTTATTTGGGCACAGGATAAAGATGGTTTTATTGGAAAAGATAATACGATGCCATGGCGTTTGCCAGCAGATTTACAACATTTTAAACGAGAGACAAATGGACATATGATCGTGATGGGTCGTAAAACGTATGAATCGATTGGAAAAGCATTGCCGAATCGCGAAAATGTAGTGTTGACACGAGATCTTGATTATTCTTTAGAAGACGCGACGGTTGTTCATACGAAGCAAGATGTATTGGATTTGGCGCAAGACAAGGATGCGTATATTACAGGTGGGGCCGAAATCTATCAATTATTTTTAGATGAGGCAGACGCGCTAGTTGTGACGCATGTAGAAGAACATTGTGGCGGTGATACACGGTTTCCAGATATCAAATGGGAAAAGTGGCGTCTCATAAAGCGTGAAGACGGGGTACGTGATGCGAAAAATGATCTTGATTTTTGGTATGGCTGGTATCAAAAAGAGGAAGTGTAATGAATCAGACGGAGGAAGTCGTTGCTAGATTCCACGTATTAGGTTATTTCTTGATTAGCTTCTTATTTATTGGCGCGGGAATTACGTTGAGCGCAAGCGGTGTATCGAGTGGCATGATTGCGACTTTGTTATCATTCTCTAAGTATGTATTGCTTCTACTTATCGTTGGGGTCATCGGTGTTTGGCGTTCCAAAGAGAGGTCTTCCCGCTATTTTTTTGGATGGTTTATCGTGATTCCTTTCGCGTATGCTGTTTTTTTAATTATCGTTATTCTGACAAGAGCTCATCTGTAGCTCTTGTTTATTTTGGCTAACGAGTCGAAAAATATTATTCAAAATAGATAATTACAACGTCATGCTTTTGTGCTAAATTATAAGAATATATCGAAAACAAACTTTAATGAATAAATCAGAATAGGGGATGATTCGTAAAATGTTTTTTAAAAACTCAAAATGGCGAGCAAGTGGGACGGTTTTAGCACTACTATGGGTTTGTTGGTTATTATCTTTTTTAGATAGGATGGTAATCACGGTAGCACTGCCATACATAGCAGAGGATTTCCAGCTTACTTCAACACATCAAGGCCTCATTATTAGTACTTTTTTCATGGGATATGCGTTATTTCAAATTCCAGGAGGGATGTTAGCAGATCGATTTGGATTTCGAAAAATGACGAGTATCGCTGTCGGTTTCTGGTCACTTTTCACGATGTTAACAGGACTCATTTTTTATTATCCGTTATTTCTAGGTGTTCGTTTTTTCTTCGGACTTGGCGAAGCACCATTACCAGGATCGTCTTATAAAGCGATTGCGACGTATTATCCAAAACGACTAAGAGGGCGAATGACGAGTATTCAATCGACGGTCAATACACTTGGGCCAGCTTTTGCAAGTATTTTAGCAGCTTATTTTATTAGTGTATTCGGCTGGAGGCATTTATTTGTTTTTCTTGCGATTCCAGGTTTTGTGGTTGCCTTTTTGTTTTATCGTTTAGTTCGTGATAATCCAAAAGACAACCCACGAATGAGTGCTGAGGCATTGCAGGAGTTGGAAGAAGATGAACCCACTGTCAACGTGACGGCACCAAAAGCAAAGGCGTCTACCATCTTTAAAAATAGTTTGGTTTGGAAGGCGGGGCTTGTTTGGTTTTTCTTTGACCTGACTTTTTGGGGATTTACGTCGTGGCTCCCATCCTATTTAATGAATGAGCGGAATTTGAGTTTACAGGCAACAGGTTTTTTCAATGCTTTACCGTACTTGGTTGGGACTGTTGCCATGCTCATTGGTGGCGCGATGTCTGATCGTTTCAAGGAGAAACGACGCTTTATTTTTGCGATTGCGATTCTTGTTGCAGCAATATCCCTATTTTTCATTATCAAAGTTCCATCGATTGAAATGGCGCTTTTATTACAGTGTATGACGGCCTTTTTCTTATTTTTGTCACAAGGTATTTTTTGGGGAATAGTTGTGGATATTTTACCAACAAACCAAATGGCAACTGGGTCATCTGTCGTCAATTGTCTAGGATCGATTGCAGGCGTTATTTCACCGATTGTGATCGGAAAATTGTTGGACATTTCAGGTGGGTCTTACGCAACCACATTTGTTTATTTAGCGATTTGCCTCGTTTTAGCAGGGGTGATTGTTCCATCTTTAAAAACGAAGAAATTAGGCGTATCTTAAGCGAGAAAAAGCGCTGTATTCAGGAATTGAAAACCTGGATACAGCGCTTTTTTGATACTTTTAAGCTTCAACCAATGTTTGGTCGTCTTCTTGTTTTAATTCCCCCGTGGCTTTGCTCGTTACGATCCCTGCAACCATGCTATCACTTACATTAAGCGCTGTACGTCCCATGTCAATCAACGGTTCGATTGAAATTAGAACACCAGCAAGCCCGATTGGCAAGTTCAAAGTGGAGAGTACGATGATCGCGGCAAACGTTGCGCCACCACCGACTCCGGCAACTCCGAAAGAGCTAATAGCGACAACGAGCACAACAGTTAAAATAAAGTTTATTGAGAATGGATCGATTCCGGCAGCTGGCGCGATCATGATAGCAAGCATAGCAGGATAAATTCCGGCGCATCCATTTTGTCCGATAGATAAGCCAAACGATGCGGCAAAATTGGCAATACCTTCAGGAACGCCTAATTTCTTTTGCGTTTCGATGTTCAGCGGAATAGCTCCAGCACTCGTTCTAGATGTGAAAGCTAACGTGAGAACGGGCATCGATTTACGAATATATGTCATTGGGCTTGTTCCTGTGAAAGCTACAATTACCAAATGAATGATAAACATAGCGATAAGTGCCGCGTAAGAAGCGAGGACAAAGTTTCCAAGTTTTAAAATGGCAGACGTATCACTGAGCGCCACTGTACTTGTCATAATCGCAAAAACACCGTATGGCGTTAAGCGTAGAATGAGTTTTACGATGCGCAATACGATCGCATAAATCGCGTCGACTCCTTTGGCAAAAATGGCGGCTTCTTTTGGTTGCTTCCGCTGTACACCAAGGAAAGCGGCGCCGATAAAGGCAGCAAAAATAACGATGGCAACTGTCGAAGTAGCGCGTGCGCCAGTGAAATCAAGGAACGGATTAGCGGGTAATAGCTCCACGATTTTTTGTGGGAAAGATAGGTCGCTGATACCTGCGAATTTATCTTGAAGTTCCGTTGCTCTAGCAGCTTCCGTTGCACCTTGTGAAATATTACTTGCATCAAGATGGAACAAGAGTGCCGCACCAATACCGACAAAAGCAGCAATGGCAGCAGTTACAACAAGTGTACCGATAATCCAGATACCCACTTTAGCAATATTAGTTTTGAGTTGAAGGCGTGTAAATGCGGTCACGATAGAAATGAAAATCAAAGGAATCGCGATCATTTGTAGTAGTTTAATGTAACCACCACCGATAATTCCAAGCCATTCCGTCGTTTGTTTCGTGACATCAGACGCTGCCCCGTAAATAAATTGCAATACAAAACCAGCGACAATCCCAATACCAAGAGCGAGTAGTACACGCTTAGAAAAAGAAACATGACGTTTCGTAAGCCACACAAAAATGAAAATGACGAAAGCGGCTACGATTAAGTTAATAATTAAAAATGCTGTATCCATGTAAAAAATCCTCCCTTTAAACCAATTAAATCTAGAAATCATTATATTATATAATTCCGACAAGATTTGTTGGTATTAGATTACAGGGGAAAATGGAATTTGTCAAGATAGAAAGGCTGAATCGGCCCGTTCAGCTCCGAAAAAAACTGGAGCGGCCGCAATAAAAAGCCGTTCTTGCTTTTTGTGGAGGGCGTGAAGTTTTCGAGGAGTTGGCCGAAGGCGCAAACTACCACGAACACAAAAACATCTAAACACTACATCCTTCAGATTCCAAACTTCAATTTAAACCCAGAGCTAACGCATAACGTGGCGGTATAATAGCCACTGATAGATGACACACTTACTTCGTTCTCCCCCATATTGAGGCCTTAAGTCGACAAGGGACGCCTCAAAAAAAAACACCCAACCAAAGCGTCTTTTCCGCTCTGATTAGGTGTAACTAGTCTTACTAAACCATCACTTTCTCCTGCCTTTCCTCCAAAATCGAAGCTTGAGCTGCAGCAATTCGTGCAATTGGAATTCGGTATGGCGAACAAGAAACATACTGCAATCCTAATTTATGAAAGAAATGAATCGAAGCTGGATCTCCGCCATGCTCGCCACAAACCCCCATTTTGAGCGCTGGATTTGTCATCCTACCACGCTGGACAGCCGTCGTTACAAGCGCACCAACTCCTTTTTGATCGATGGATTGGAACGGATCTATAGGTAGAATTTTCTGCTCTTGGTACGCGTATAAGAACTTATTCGCATCATCGCGTGAAAAGCCAAACGTCAATTGTGTCAGATCATTCGTACCAAAACTGAAAAACTGTGCTTCTTCTGCAATTTCGTCAGCCGTCACGCAAGCACGCGGAATTTCGATCATCGTTCCAATATCAAACGGTAATACGAGTTGTTCTCTGCGGAAAATCGTTTGGATCGCTTCTTTTAACTGCTTTTTAATAATTGCAATTTCTTCTTTACTAGAAACGAGTGGAACCATAATTTCTGGGAAAACGGCAATGCCTTCATCATGAATCTGAATGGCGCTCTCCATGATGGCTTCGGCTTGCATTATATAGATCTCAGGGAAGGTGATAGCAAGACGGCAACCGCGATGGCCAAGCATTGGGTTCGTTTCGCCTAAGTCTTGAACACGTTGCTTTAACTCTACAACAGGCTTGCCAAGCTCTCCAGCTAATTTTTCAATATCCTGTGTTGTTTTCGGTAAAAATTCGTGAAGTGGGGGATCGAGTAGACGAATATTTACGGGTTTCCCATTTGCGACACGGAAGATGCCGGCGAAATCAGCTTTTTGCATCTCTTTTAAATGGGCTAGAGCGATCAGGCGTTCTTCAAGCGTTTCAGCGATAATCATTTGGCGGACGTAAGTGATGCGATCATCTTGGAAAAACATATGCTCCGTTCGGCATAAACCAACACCTTCTGCGCCAAAATGAACTCCAACTTCTAGGTCGTTTGGAGAATCCGCATTGACTCGAACTACTAGTTTTTTCGCTTCGTTGACCCAGCTCATCAATTCCTCGAAGTGACCGCCAATTTCGCTTTCAACGAGCGGTATTTGTCCTAGGTAAACTTTTCCCGTGGAGCCATTTAAAGATAGGAAATCGCCTTCTGTTAGTGTGAATGTTGCGGTTTGCAGAGTTTTTTGCGATTCGTCAATTGCGATAGCATCACAACCAGCGACGCAGCATTTCCCCATCCCGCGAGCAACTACGGCGGCGTGTGATGTCATACCACCATGTGCGGTGAGGATCGCGACACTTTTCGCCATGCCTTCGATGTCTTCTGGGGACGTTTCGTTGCGCACAAGAATCGCTTTTTCGCCACGCTCTGCTGCAAGTACAGCATCTTCCGCGTTAAAATAAATTTGACCTGTGGCAGCTCCTGGTGAAGCGGGTAAGCCTGTTGCCAGTGAAGTCGTTGCTTTAAGACTCGCTTCATCAAACGACGGATGCAAAAGTTGATCGATTTGAGAGGTATCTATGCGCATAATCGCGTCCTCTTTTGATAATTTCCCCTCATGTACGAGGTCGACAGCAATATTAATCGCTGCTTGCGCGGTTCGCTTCCCAGTCCTCGTTTGCAGCACGAACAATTCTCCTTTTTCAATGGTAAACTCAATATCTTGCATATCTAAATAATGTAGTTCAAGTAGGGCGGCGACATCGAGTAACTTTTGATAAACTTCTGGCATCGTGTCTTCTAAGTGTGAGATTGGCTCAGGCGTGCGGATTCCAGCTACAACATCTTCGCCTTGTGCATTAAGTAAGTACTCTCCAAAAAAGAGATTTTCGCCCGTCGAAGGGTTTCTCGTAAACGCAATGCCAGTGCCACTCGATTCACCAGTATTTCCAAACACCATCGATTGAATATTGACAGCGGTTCCAAGTTGATTATCAATATGATGTAGCCGGCGATAAATAGCCGCGCGCGGATTTTCCCACGAATCAAAAACGGCGGTGATAGAAAGACGCAGTTGTTCAAAAGGATTTTGCGGAAATTCACGGCCAGAAACGCTGATGTACAAGTCTTTATATGTGTTAATCAATTTTTGTAAGTCGGTTGCTGTAAGTTGCGTATCAAGTGTGTAATCGTTCTCATTTTTTAAATCAGTAAGCGCCTGTTCGAAACGATAGCTTGGAATATTATAAACCACATCACCAAACATTTGGATAAATCGGCGGTAACAATCGTAGCTGGAACGGGCATCATTGGTTGCGTTTTCAAGTCCTTGTACAGACAAATCATTGAGCCCTAAGTTGAGAATCGTGTCCATCATGCCTGGCATCGAAAAAGGTGCACCGGAACGAACAGAGATAAGCAGGGGATTAGTCGCATCGCCAAATTTCTTCCCTGTTTCTTGTTCTAAAATTTGCAGATGGGTCATCATTTCGGCGTAGATATCATCGGATAAAATTTGATTATGATCATTATAATCTTTACATGCTTCTGTTGTTATCGTGAAGCCAGGTGGTACAGGCAAACCAATATTCGTCATTTCTGCTAAATTAGCACCTTTTCCACCCAGTAAGTACTTCATTTCCTTTGAACCTTCATTAAAATGATACACAAATTTTCTCAAAATAGTCACCTCTACTATAGGATTTGGCTTTCACCATAAATTAAGCTATTATTTTACTTTTTCAATGATGAGGGCAGCTGTTTCTTCAATCGCTTTATCTTCCACTTGAATCACGCGGCACCCAAGCTGTTTGAAAATGCGATAACCGTAATCAAGTTCTTCTAAAATACGATTTTCGCTGGAATAACTGCTGGATTCATCTAAACCAATGGATTTTAGGCGAACTTTGCGGATGGCTGATAATTTTTCTGGGCTATTTGTTAAGCCGATAATACGATTTCTTGGGATTTGGGTCAGTTCTGCTGGAATTGGGATCTCTGGAACAAGCGGAACGTTGGCCACTTTGTAATTTTGATTTGCGAGATAGCTGCTAAGCGGCGTTTTACTTGTACGCGAAATACCGATGAGAACGATATCGGCTTCGAGTAAACCGCGTGGATCTTTGCAATCATCGTACTTGACGGCGAATTCTATAGCGGCAATTCGGTCGAAGTAATGTTGATCAAGACGGCGCATGTTTCCGGGGTCTTCTTTGGATTGTTGTCCTGTTTTTTGCTCGATTGCTTCGGTTAAATTAGACACGAGGTCGATGCACGGTAAGCCATTTTGAAGGCAGTAATCGTTTGAGATCGAGGCCAATTTTTTTTGAACGAGTGTTTGAACAATGATGGCGTTCGCTTTTTTTGCCTCTTCTAAAATTTCAAGAAGGGATTCTTTATCGCGAACGAAGGGATGACGGCGAATATCAGCACCGCCCGCAAGTGTGAATTGTGCGGTAGAAGCGCGGATGAGATGTTGTGCGGTTTCCCCGATAGCGTCTGAAATAACGTAAATGATGACAGTAGAATTCATTTTTACCTCCGATTTATTCATTTTTAAACGTATCTACGAAAAGTTGTGCCAATCGTGTTTTGGAAACTTTGCCGATTGCTTTTTTGTCGTCAACAACCGGCAGAGAGTCGATTTGATGAATCACGAGCTGTTGTGCGGCAAAGAGGATCGTATCTGTCGGTGTGACGGTTAAAATATTCGGCATGCGTGTCATAATTGTTGCGATAGGTGTAGCTTTTTTGTCGGTGTCGGCAAGCGCGCCTTTTAGCAAGTCTTTGCGAGAGACAATACCGATCAGCTCGGTTGCTTCGATAACATATAAGCTACCAGTATCCTCTAAAAATAAGGTGACAATCGCATCGTGGATAGAGGTTTCCTTCGTTACAAGTACAGGTGTCGTCATAATGGCATCGACTTTAAGCTGGCGCATATCTTCGTAAATAGTAGGATTAAGCTCGAGTCCTGAATAAAAATAACCCACTTTCGGACGTGCGTCTAAAATACCAGTCATGGTCAAGATGGAGAGATCGGCGCGGATCGTAGCACGTGTTAAATCAAGAGAACGCGCAATTTGATCACCAGTTGCGGGCTCGTTTTTTTTCACAAATTTGATGATTTCGAGTTGTCGTGCTGAGAGTTTTATTTGGCTCACCTCATTTCATATATAGGTTACGCTGTTTATTATATAGTATGACATATTTAAATGCAAATGATTAATGTGTCACACTATATAAAAAGATACGTGGATTTTCCATTGATTATGATACGGTTCTTCGTTATACTAGTGGAATAAAGTGGGGAAGAGGGTTTTTATGGCAAAGAAAGTAACCTGGTTAGAGCTATTTTTTGATTTATTGTTTGTTGGGGCGATTTCTTCTGTGACACACGTTTTACTGCATATAGAAGATGGTGCCATTGAAATCGATGTCTTTTGGAAATTTGTTTTGATGTTTATACCGCTTTGGTGGGCATGGACGGGACAGACGTTATTCATCAACCGCTATGGCAATGATTTGTTGCCGCAGAGATTGTTAATAGGATTGGAAATTATGTTCGTATTGCTTATGATAGCGAGCTTTAATCTTAATTTTGATGAAACATATCTCACCTTTTTTATAGGATATATAGGATTGCGGATCATTACGGCGCTTCAATATCTTTTTGCGGCGAAAAAAGAAAGCGCAGAACGCAGAGGTCCGGCACTTTTTCTTGGTAAATATTTTTGGATTGGTATCATCGTTTCTTCTTTATCGCTATTTTTAGATTCAGAATGGCGCTATATTGTGCTTTACCTTGGTATTGCACTTGATATTATTGTTCCTTTAATTGGGAGAAAGAAATTGCGACAAGTACCGATTAATACGGAGCATTTATTGGAACGCTTTGGCTTATTTACGATTATTTTGCTGGGCGAATCGATCGTGTCTGTTATTTCTGTATTATCAACAGAAGTAATGGATCTCAGCCTGATTTTTTACGCGGCGTGTGCCATTGTCCTCGTGTTACTTATTTGGTGGCAATACTTTGACAACTTAGAGAAAAAATTAGACAAAGAACTCCAAACAGCAGGACAACTCATTATTTATGGCCATTTATTTATCTTTTTGTCACTTTCGACAATGGCAGCTGGGATTAAAATGCTTGTTTTACCGGATGTGTCTTATCATTTTGTTCTATTCTTTTTGTTTAGTTCTGTTTTGGTGTATGTACTGGCATTTTCCGCGACGTTTCATCTGTACAGGGTTATTGGGGAACGCCTTGCTTGGGTACATTTAGCCTTCTTTTTGGGGTTATTAATTGTCCTATTTTTAGTGGCTTGGTTTATTATCTTATCTCCAGTATTCGTATTGCTTACGTTATGTCTGTTTTTCCTCGTTTTTGGAACAGTAACCTCGAAATAAATGAGCTAACAAAAAAGGCACCCCAGCGTGTGTTAGGATGCCTTTTTAAAATTATACGTAAAACAAAACACAGAAGTACATAAAACCGGTTCCTGCGATGACGAATAGATGCCAGATCGCGTGCATGTAAGGAACTTTTGGAATGCTATAGAACACGGCGCCAACGGTAAACATGATGCCGCCAGTTACGAGCAACCAGAATCCAACAGGTTCGAGTGTTAGGTAAAGTGGCTTAATCGCGATCATAACGAGCCAGCCCATCAATAAGTAGAATAACGTCGAAATCAGCTGCCATTTTCCGAGTAGGAAGCATTTGTAGACGATTCCCGCTGCTGCTAATCCCCAAATGATGCCGAACAGTGTCCAGCCGAGCGAGCCTTGTAGTGTGATGAGAACGAGTGGTGTGTATGATCCTGCAATCAGCACATAGATGGCGACATGATCTAAGATGTTAAATAATTGCTTTGCCTTTCCTGGTTTAAAACTGTGCAACATCGTGGAGCAAAAATAGAGCAACACTAATGAAATACCGTAGATCAAAAAACTAATTAAATAAATCGGATTATCTCGTTGTACCGCAAAAACAATGAGCATCACGAGTGCTGGGATACTAAGTAAAAAACCGATTCCGTGTGTGACGGCATTTGCAATTTCTTCTTTCCAATTGTACGTCTCATTCATTTTTTATCACCAAACTTTTCTGAAAAATTAAATTTCCTTCATTTTTCTATCATACGCTCTTTTGCTGAAAATTGGAAGGGGTTTGAGGCGCGCAAAGTTTAAGATAAGGTAAAGAATACTGAGAACATGGGGTTTCTAGGTACAACCTACGCCTGATATTTATGTATTAGAATAGTACTATTAACTTTTTCTTGTTATAATGGAGAAAAGGTACACAGTGCATCGGTGGGAACATGTTGAGTAATTGAAGGAACTACGACGCCGAAATATAGAAATGAGGAGTAGCAGATGCTCCGATTTACCTATTAATCAAGCATTTGTCGATGTACTAAAAATAGAATTGGATGTGGAAATAATGACAAAAATCAAAATTGTAACGGATTCAACTGCGGGATTAACGCCAGAAGAAGTAGCGAAATATGACATTCATATTTTACCATTAACCGTTGAAATTGACGGACAAACATACGATGCAACAGACATTGAGCCAGCAGATTTTATGGCAAAAATGGCAGCTTCTAAACAACTTCCAAAATCATCACAACCTGCGATTGGCAATATTGTAGCTTTATTTGAGGAATTAACGGCGGATGGCAGCGAAGTTCTGGCGATTCATTTGACAGAGAAGTTAAGCGGTACTGTTTTAACGGCCCAACAAGCAGCAGATATGGTGGATGGAAAAGTAACGGTCATTGACTCGGATTATATCGCGCGTGGACTTGCTTTCCAAGTGGTTGAAGCAGCGAAAATGGCGCAAGCAGGAACAGCGTCGGTGGATGAAATTTTGACGAAGATATCCAAGATTCGCGCGAAAACAAAGCTCTACATTTGTGTCGTTACGCTTGAAAACCTTATTAAAGGTGGACGTGTCGGCAAAATGCAAGGGATCATTGGTAGTCTTTTAAATATTAAATTAATCGCGAAATTAACGGATGGAGCTTTAGTAGAAGAAGCTAAGATTCGTAGCAGTAAAAAAACGATGGCTTACTTGGTTGATGTTTTAAAAGCAGAAACGAATAAGGTTAAAGAGTTGAATGTGGTACATGCGAATGGTTTGAAGATGGCCGAAGAAATCAGAGAACAAGCAAAAGAAATTTTCCATTTACCAGAAGTATTGTTGTTAAATGCAGATTCAGTCATTTCAACGCACGCTGGTAACGGTGCTTTTGCGGTGATTTATTATACAGAATAAGGTTAGGTGAAGACAGTTGAATAAGAAAAAATTCTGGCTCGCGGGGATCGCTATCATTATCCTCGCGGCCATTCTTACCTTTTATTTTATCCAGAAAGAGCAGGAGAAAAAGCGGGAAGAAGCGCGTGTTGCGGTCCAACTGGTGGCAATGGGTGATTCGCTGACGGAAGGCTCTGGTGATGAGGATAAAAATGGTGGTTACGTGGGCATCATTGAAACGAAGCTTGCGAAACGGGAGGATGTCAAAAGTGTAACGACGGAAAATTATGGCGTTGGTGGTAATCGGATTGATCAGTTGATGAAGCGTTTAGATACCCAGCCTGATTTTCAAAAAGATGTGAAAAAAGCGAACGCAATTTCGATTACAATCGGTGGTAATGATGTCATGAAAATCGTTCGTGCGAAGCTACTGGATGCAAAGAAGGAAGATTTCACGACGGCGAATAAAACCTTTGAAACCAATTTGAAACAGTTGTTGGCGGAGATTCGCACGCTGAATCCGAAGGCACCTATTTATGTATTCGGTATTTATAACCCTTATACGACTTATTTTAGCGAAATGAAAGTCTTTGATGAGATTATTTCGGAGTGGAATACTTCAACAAAAGAGATACTTGCAAAAATGGATGACACATATTTTATTTCGGTGAACAAGCAGTTGGAAGAACGTTCATCCACGCGTGAGGGAAAAGCAAATCCGAATTTGTCGGGGGATCTTTTCCATCCAAACCACAGTGGTTACACGAAAATGGCGGATGCTTTATATCAAAAAATAGTGACAGCAATTCATAATGGAAATATAAAATAGAGAAGGTGACGGCTGTTGAGGTCAAAAGATAAGCAAACAAACTACTGGAAATGGGCGTTTTTAGGTTTTATCGCGATTGTGATAGCTAGCTTTGCCTGGATTTATATGTCGATTTTCTGGTTTTCACCGAACGTTCCAGAAGACGCGGGCAGATTAGTTAGCACGAAGGATATGGTGGAGTTTCCAACGCAAACAAACAAGGCGGACTTGAATAAATTGATCGCGCATTATTTGCAGGAATTTCAGGAAGATCAGGATGCGGATATCGCCTATGATGTGTATTTAGCGGATGATGTTGTTTTTAAAGCAGAAGCAGAATTTCTAGGGCAGCCGGTTGATATTAGTATTAATTTCTCACCGACACTGCGAAAAGACGGTGTCGTAGTATTGCAGCAAGTGGATATGAGGGTTGGTGCGTTGCCACTTCCGGTTTCTTATGTGATGAAGTATGTGAAAAGCCAGTTCGAGTTGCCGAATTGGGTGACGATTTCGCCGAAGCAGGAGAAAATTTATTTAGACATGAACAAATTGAAGCTTAAAGGTGGTATGAAAGTACGTGTTGATGCGCTTGATTTGAAGAAAGACGATATTTCGTTTACACTGTTAGTACCGACAGAATAAGATTGGGAGGCTAAAAGTATGAGTGAAAAAGCAATTTTTGCGGGTGGCTGTTTTTGGTGTATGATCAAGCCGTTTGATACGCAACCTGGTATTGAGAGTGTTGTGGCAGGTTATACTGGAGGTCACACGGTAAATCCGACATATAAAGAAGTATGTAGTGAGACAACCGGGCACACAGAGGCTGTTGAAATTACGTTTGATCCAGCTGTTTTTCCATACGAGAAATTAGTGGAAGTTTATTGGCAACAAACGGACCCGACGGATGCTGGTGGTCAATTTGTAGATCGTGGTTCATCATATCGCCCTGTCATTTTTTATACATCAGAAGAGCAACGCGTTATCGCTGAAAAATCGAAAGCGGATTTGGATGCTAGCGGTCGTTTTAAGCGTCCGATTGTGACGGAAATTGAGAAAGCAGCGCCGTTTTATGTAGCGGAAGAGTATCATCAAGATTTTTACAAAAAAGATCCGAACCATTATAAAAACTATCGCAGTCATTCGGGAAGAGATCCGTTTATCGATTCGAATTGGAAGGGATGATGTACTGTGAATAAAGAAGATAAAGAAAAACGTTTGAAGGAATTAGATGATTTACAATATAAAGTGACGCAGGAAAAAGGAACGGAACGCCCATTTGAAAATGAATTCTGGGATAATAATCAGCCTGGTATTTATGTGGATATTGTTTCGCGTAAACCGCTTTTTTCATCGCTTGATCAGTATGATGCGGGATGTGGTTGGCCGAGTTTTACGAAGCCAATCGATACGCTTGAAGTATTGGAAAAACGCGATTTGTCGCATGGTATGATTCGAACGGAAGTAAGATCAGCCGAGGCGGATTCACATTTAGGACATATTTTTCCAGATGGCCCGCGTGAAACTGGTGGGATGCGTTATTGCATCAATTCTGCAGCGCTTCTGTTTATTCCGAAAGAAGCGCTTGAAAAAGAAGGTTTCGGCGAGTATTTGCCGTTTTTTGAAGGAAAATAGGATAGTATACGAACAATGTTTGATGACCCTTACTGGTTTATGATAGAATTAGAATCGGTAAAAGTTCTAGTTTGTGATTTTAGAGGAGGAATGACGGTGCTTAAAATTGCTGTGCTTGGTTTAGGTGGGATTGCTCAGAAAGCTTATTTGCCAGTGTTCGCGCATTTAGATAACGTGGAAGTGCATCTGTTTACGAGGGATTCGCAGAAATTGAAGGCGATTAGTGAGAAATATCGGTTTCATAATACGCATGGTTCGATTGATTCGATGATTCGTGCGCGGGTTGATGCGGCTTTTGTACATACGTCAACGGCGAGCCATCCAGAAATTGTACGCGCGTTTTTGGAAGCAGGAATACCTGTTTATGTGGATAAACCGGTCGCGGATAATTATGAAGTGACGAAGGAATTAATAGATCTCGCTGAGGCGAAAGATACGTTATTGATGGTCGGTTTTAATCGGCGGTTTGCTCCTCGTTATGCGGAAATTGCGCAAAAATCGGTCGATATTAATATGATCTTGATGCAAAAACATCGGAAGGCGCAAGCAAGTGAAGCGCGGACGTTTATATTTGATGATTTCATTCATGTTGTGGATACGGTTCTTTATCTACTGGATGCTCCCGTGGAACAAATGCATGTTGTGCCAACGATGGATGGGAAGCTACTTTCGGCGATTACGGTTCAATTTGTTGCGAATGGGAAGACTGCAACGGCGATTATGAACCGCGATAGTGGGACAAGTGAGGAACGCTTAACGGTGTTTACTTCTGAGGCGAAATTGGAAGTCGAGCATGTGACGGAACTTCATGTATATGAGGGAACGGGTCACAACATTGCTCGTTTCGGTGATTGGGAGACAACGCTTTATAAGCGCGGTTTTGAGAGTATTATTATGGCGTTTATTGATGCTGTTCGACATGGAAAAAAAGAACCGGTTTCGAAACACTCAGCATTGGAAACACACCGGATTTGCGAAGAAATTTTGCAACATGTAGAGGGCTGAAAAGAAGAGAGGAATGGACAACTTGGCAAGATCGTTTTATCACTATTTAATGACATACCGCGATACGATTAAGCGTGATGCGGCGACAAAATTTGCGAATGATGCTTTTAAAGATCATAGTTTTCCTAAACAGTCTACTGATTATTATGAGTTGTGCGAGTATCTGGAGCTAAATGCTTCGTATATTCCGAGTATGACATTGTTTGATGATGTATGGAGTCAATATATTTTGGATGAAGAAAAAAATGGGAGGCGTTAATAATGAGTATTCATATTGAGGCAAAACAAGGCGAGATTGCAGAAACGATTCTTTTACCAGGGGATCCGTTACGCGCGAAGTACATTGCGGACACTTTTTTAGAGGATGTTATTTGTTTTAATCAGGTTCGTAACATGTTTGGTTACACTGGAACGTATAAAGGCAAACGAGTATCGGTGATGGGGACTGGTATGGGGATTCCGTCGATTTCGATTTATGTAAACGAGCTGATTCAAAGCTATGATGTGAAAAATTTGATTCGCGTTGGTACGATGGGTGCGATTCAAAAAGACGTGAAGGTTCGCGATGTGGTTATTGCACAAGCGGCTTCGACGGATTCACAGATAAACCGCAATACGTTTGCTGGTGTTGATTTTGCACCGGTGGCTGATTTTGAATTGTTGAAAAACGCGTACGATGCCGGTATTGAAAAAGGCCTTGCAATGCGTGTGGGGAATGTTTTTTCGGCGGACCGTTTTTATAATGAGCAGCTGGATAAGCAACAATTAGCGGATCATGGCGTGCTTGGAATCGAGATGGAAGCAGCGGCTTTATACACGATTGCGCAGAAATTTGGACGTAAAGCGCTGGCTATTTTGACAGTAAGTGATCATATTTTTACAGGCGAAGAAACGACATCCGAAGAGCGACAAACGACATTTAATGACATGATTGTTGTTGCGTTAGAATCCACGTTAAAGTAGGGATATGCTAAATACGGGGGAGAATCTAACGAAGGAAGGTTACAAAACAAGATGATGCATTTTATTTCATTCATGATAGCGCTGAGTTTAGCTGGTTTTCATACGTCGGCTGATTATCTTGCTGGAAATATTGATCAGGCGCAAACGACGACGGAAAATAGTGGGACGACGGCAAGTAAAGATTATCAAAAAGATCCACTGTATCCGTATATCGCGATGCAAAATAAGCTGGTGGAGAAAAATGGTGTGGAGTACATCACGAATCCAGAGAACATATTGGTGTTGGCGAATAAAGAGTACTCTCTTCAATCAACGTATGTGCCACCAGACTTAGTCGTGCCAAATGTTTCTTTTTCATTCGGTGATGAGTCGCTTGAAAAAGCACACATGCGTGAAGAAGCGGCTTCACAATTAGGTGCCATGTTTACAGCTGCGAAACAGGATGGGCTTGCGTTACATGCTGTCTCGGGATATCGTTCTTATAAACGTCAACAAGAGGTTTTTGGTGCGGAGGTTGCAGCGAAGGGTGAGGCAAAAGCGAAAGAAGCGGTTGCTGTTCCTGGAACAAGTGAACACCAAACAGGACTTGCGATGGATATATCATCACTGTCAGCTGATTTAAATTTAACGGAAGCTTTTGGCGATACCCCTGAAGGGCAATGGTTACAAAAGAATGCCCATAATTATGGCTTTATTTTGCGATACATGAAAGGCAAAGAAGCTGTGACGCAATATCAATATGAATCTTGGCATTATCGCTATGTTGGCAAGGATGCAGCGACGATTATTTATGAAAATGATTGGACGCTTGAGGAATTTTTCCAGCATGTGCAGGCTTTGCAAAAGAAAATTGATGGTGGAACGGCGAAATAAGATAGGGAGCTCTCACGTGATGTGGGGGTTCTTTTTTGTGGTTTATTTTTAAATATGTCGAAAAAGTCATAAATAAACTCTCAAAATCGGAAGTACTGTATTTTTTATTATTGTATAAGATGGTAGGCTGTTAAAGTGGTCTTAAATGAAAGATACTTTAGGAGGAAATTAAAAAATGGTAATTAAAAAAATGGGTGTTGCAACAGCTGCTTTGGTTATGTGTGTGAGCTTACCCTTACAAACGTACGTGACGGCAGCAGAAAACCCGCAGAATTATTCAATGAAAGCAGAAAATAAACTAAAAGCTAGTCAGAGCGATAATGAAGGATCCTTTTCTGATGTGACAGACTATTTTTCGGTGGTTCCAGGAGCTAATTCATTCGTTGATAAAAACACCGTTACAATCACACCAGATGCTTCTTGGCAAAAAGGTGGTTTATGGTCAAGCGAAGAAAATAAAGTAGATTTAACGAAAAACTTTCATTTAGCTGCTGACCTCTATATGGGGAATAGCCCACAAAGTGCAGATGGTATTGCTTTTGTCATGCAGAATGATAGTCGTGGTAAAAATGCTTTAGGTCAAGACGGCGGCGGACTGGGCGTCTATGGACAAAATTACATTAAAAATGCATTGGCAATAGAAGTCGATAGCTATGATAATGCAGATACTTTTGATTACGGGTTAGGCAAGGCTAACCATATTGCGATTACTGTACCAACAGCAGCTAGACCTGTTCATGAAGCGGTGAGCCGATTAGGGACAGATGAAATTTTTGCTGATGGACAATATCATCCTATTAGCTTTGATTGGGATGCGAAAACGAAAACATTAAGCTATGCATATGGCGCATATACTGGAAGTTATGTTGTCAATGACTTGCAAGCCACTTTTGGTGGAACAGAGGTTATTTTTGGATTTACAGGTTCCACTGGAACATATAAAACATTGCAACAAGTGGAGATTACAGAACTTCAAGTGAACGGTATTTCCCCAAAAATGAAGATGGAAATAAGTGATAAAAACGGAAACAATAATGGAAAAGCAGAGCCATCTGAGATGGTTAGCGTAGCCACTACTATTTCAAATGAAACAAACGATGCATCTCCTTTTAATTTACAATATGGTGTGAAACTCGATCCATTATTTGATGCAGATACTGTGTCCAATATAGAGTTGAAACGGAATGATGGCCAGATTTATACGGTGACGAAAGAGCAGCTATTAAATAATGAAGTACAATTACCATTTGCTGATCCATCAAACACGTTCACACTAACATATGATGTGAAAGTCCGACCAGATGCTAGTCCAAAAGGCACAAAGTTAGAAATTTCTGCTACAGGTAAAGTGAATGGCGTAAAATATACAGCAGCTGGATCTATTGTCCTTCGAATTCCAGGTGAAAAACCAGTCATTACGGCTAGTGATAGTAGTCTGAAAAAAGGTATGACATTTGATTCTATGGCTGGCGTTAGTGCGGAAGATGTAGAAGATGGTAATTTGACGAATAATGTTAAGATTACGGCAAATGATGTAGACACATCGAAGATCGGGACGTATCACGTGACATATAGCGTGACAGATAGTGACGATAATACAACAACGAAAACAATTACAGTAACAGTAACAAGTAATGATGCACCAATTATTAATGCAGTAGATAAATCTGTGAAAAAAGGTATAATATTCGATCCGCTGGCAGGTGTAAGTGGGACTGATACAGAAGATGGTAATGTAACAAGTAAAGTGAAAGTAACAGAGAATGATGTAGATACATCCAAAGTGGGTACGTATCATGTGACATACAGCGTAACCGATTCAGATAACAACACTACTACAAAAACAATTACTGTCACTGTAACAAGTAACGATGCACCGACAATAACTGCAAGCGATAAGACACTCAAAAAAGGTGGCACATTTAGCCCGCTGGCTAGTGTAACAGCTAGTGATGTAGAGGATGGCGATGTGACTAATAGCATTAAGGTAACGGCGAATGACGTAGATACATCCAAGGTAGGCACGTATCATGTAACATACAGTGTGACGGATTCGGATAATAATACCACCACAAAAACGATTACAGTCACAGTAACAAGTAACGATGCGCCAATTATTGTAGCGACAGACAAAACCATCAAAAAAGGCACTGTATTTACGCCTTTAGCAGGGGCTACTGCAAATGACACGGAAGATGGTAATGTAACCAGCAGTATAAAGGTAACAGCGAATGATGTAGATACATCCAAAGTTGGTACCTATCATGTAACGTATAGTGTGACGGACAGTGATAAGAATACGACTACTAAGACAATCACGGTTACAGTAACAAGTAATGATGCGCCAGTTATTACAGCTACGGATAAAACAGTGAAAAAGGATTTGACATTTAATCCAATGGCTGGGGTGACGGCAAATGATACAGAAGATGGTGACGTAACGAGCAAAATTCAAATCACGGCCAGCGACGTCGATATTACTAAAGTAGGCACATATCATGTAACTTACAGCGTAACCGACAGTGATAACAATACAACGACAAAAACGATCACAGTTACAGTAACAAGTAATGCAGCGCCTTCTATTACAGGGGTTGACAAGACGCTTAAAAAGGGTACGGCGTTTAACCCATTAACAAGTATGAGCGCATTTGACTTGGAAGATGGTGATCTTACTAACCAGATTAAGGTGACAGCAAATGATGTGGACACGTCGAAGGTTGGTACGTATCATGTAACATATAGTGTGACGGACAGTGATAATAACACGACTACTAAGACAATCACGGTTACAGTAACAAGCAATGATGCTCCGGTTATTCATGCAACAGATAAAACGATGAAAAAAGGTATGAGCTTTGATCCTTATGCTGGTGTAACCGCAACGGACACAGAAGATGGTGATATTTCCATTAAGGTTAGTATTACGGCTACTGATGTAGACATGAATCGAGTAGGCACATATCATATCACGTATAGCGTGACGGATAGCGATAAAAATACAACCACAAAAACGATTACAGTAACAGTAACGAGCAATGATGCACCAGTTATCCAGGCGTCAGATATTACAATGCGTGTGAACAAACCGTTCAATGTTAAAGAAGCGGTTGTTGTTACAGATACAGAAGATGGTAACATTACGAATAAACTAGAAATCGTCGCAAATGATGTGAATATCGCGAAAGCTGGCGTATATCATGTCACCTATAGAGCGACAGATTCTGATGGTAATACAACAACGAAAACAATCACAGTGACAGTTTTGACTGATGACGCACCAATTCTAACAACAAGTGATATCTATCTAAAAATTGGAGATGTATTCAATCCAATGGACGGAATTACTGCGAATGATACGGAAGATGGTAACTTAACTAGCAAAATTAAAGTGGACAGTAATGATGTTGATATGTCGAAGGCTGGAATGTATACAGTCGTGTACAGCGTAACGGACAGTGATAATAATACAACCAAGATCACCCGTCACGTTTATGTTCGTACGAATGATGCGCCAGTCATTCATGCAAATGATCTCACGTTTAAAGCAGGTGCTGTATTTGATGTGAAAGCCGGAATTACCGCAAGTGATACAGAAGATGGTGATATCACAAATGAGATAAAAATTATAGCTGATGATGTTGATGCAACGAAAGCCGGTACGTATCATGTCACCTATAGCGTTACAGATTCTGATGATAATACCACCACAAAAACTATTATTGTGACTGTGTTGACGAATGAAAAACCAGTTATCGATGCTAACGATATAACGCGTAAAGCGCATCGTCCAATCGATCGGATGGCAAATGTAACGGCATCTGATTTAGAAGATGGAGATATCACAGGCAGTATCAAAGTTGTTGCAGATGACGTAAACATAGACGTACCTGGAGAATATCATGTTACGTACAGTGTTATTGACTCGGATGGCAATGTAACAGAAAAAACAATTACTGTGACAATTTTAAGTAATGAAAAACCAGTTATCACAGGACAAGATAGTCAGTTTAAAGCTGGCCGTACTTTTGATCCATTAGCGGGTATTAGTGCGAATGATGCGGAAGATGGCGATATTACAAGCAATATTACAGTCGTATCGAATGATGTGAATCCAGAAATAGCAGGTGTTTATCATGTGACATATAGCGTTACCGATAGCGATGGAAACACAACAGAAGAAACTTACACGGTAACGGTTCTAACAAACGAAAAACCTGTTATCCATGCAAGTGACCAAACGCTGACATACGGGCAAGCATTTGATCCGATGGCAGGGGTTACCGCGTCTGACTTAGAAGACGGAGACATCACAGGGAGCATTACAATTATTTCAAATGATGTGAATCCAAATCAAGCTGGGATTTATCATGTGACTTACAGTGTCGTCGATTCAGATGGTAATGAAACACAATACACGATTACTGTTCTTGTCGGTGCACAGCCAATCGTTCCAGTTGTACCAGTGGAACCAGTTAAGCCAGCAAAACCTGTAGTGCCAGTTGCTACAAGTACACCAGTTGTATCCAAACCAGGTAAAACAATTCAACCGGTGGCAAATCAAGTAGCGCAAATAACACCAAGTAAAGCTTTACCAAAAACAGGAGACGAATCAGAAACTAATACACTTGTTATTGGTGGACTATTAGCTGCTCTAGGTGCATTATTCTTGCGTAGAAAGAAATAGATAAATTGGAAACGAGAAACTCCTGCATTTGAGGGGTTTCTCGTTTTATGTTTTAATGAGTTGACTTTTATACCCCCTGTAGGTATAATAGGGTTATAATTAAAAAAAGGAGTGGTTGGTAATGACACATGATAACCCGATTATACCTCGTTCGGATGAAGATACGAAACAGATTTTAAATCGTTTACGGCGCGTGGAAGGACAGGTTCGTGGTATTCAGCAAATGGTGGAAGCGGATCGCTACTGTGTGGATATTTTAGTGCAAATTTCAGCGGCAAATTCAGCGCTTAAGAAAGTAGGTTTGCAGGTGCTAGAACATCATGCGAAACATTGTGTGGTGGATGCTGCGCAAAACGGTGAATCAGACGAAGTGATGGATGATTTGCTAAAAGTGATTCGTCAATTCTCAAAGACGTAATTTGTAAAGGGGGTATTTTTCAAAATGGAAGCAAAACGACAAGATTTGAATGTATTTGGCATGACGTGTGCGGCTTGTTCAACGCGTGTAGAGAAGTCGTTGAATAAGGCGGCTGGAGTGGAGAAGGCCAATGTTAATTTAGTGACGGAAAGTGCAGCGGTCTATTATGATCCTGATCAAATAAGCGCGGAACAATTGATCGATATTGTGAAGCACGCGGGCTACGATGCCGCAGAAAAAATGTCCAAAGAAGAGAAAGATGCCGTTTTGGATAAGCAGTTTAAGCGGGAAGTACGACGGTTTATTTTGTCGGCTATCTTGGCGTTACCGCTACTATTAACGATGGTGACGCATATTCCATATTTACATCATACGGCTTTTGCGATGGGTGTGGATGCGATTATTAGTCCGACGATACAGCTGATTTTGGCGACGGTTATTCAGTTTTATATTGGTTGGCGCTTTTATGATGGGGCGTATAAGTCGCTTCGTGGTAAGAGTGCGAATATGGATGTGCTCGTTGCGCTGGGAACGTCTGCAGCATATTTTTATAGTGTTGCGGAGTATGTGAGGCAGCTGCTCAATCCGAATGTTGTGGCGCATTATTATTTTGAGACGAGTGCCATTTTGATTACGCTGATTTTACTTGGGAAATTACTTGAAAGTCATGCGACATCGAAGACCACGCAGTCGATTGCGGGACTATTAAAACTTCAATCAAAAGAAGCGGTCGTGATTCGTGAGGACAAAGAGTGGAAGGTTCCTGTCGATGAACTCGCGATTGGAGATGTGATTCTAGTTCGACCAGGTGAAAAAGTGCCGATTGACGCGCTGGTGCTTTCTGGTGAAACGAGCATTGATGAGTCGATGATTTCGGGTGAGCCGGTTCCTGTGGAGAAGAAGGCTGGGGATACGGTGATTGGCTCGACGGTGAATTTTGATGGGGCATTTCAGGCAAAGGTAACGAAACGGATGGACGAGACGGTGCTTTCGACGATTATTCAACTTGTGGAAGAGGCGCAGGGCGTGAAGGCCCCGATTCAACGGTTGGCGGATAAGATTTCGGGTATTTTTGTGCCGATCGTGCTTGTGATTGCGGTCGTGACCTTCGCAATTTGGATGCTTGCGGGCGGCGGATTTGAACAAGCATTGCAAGTTGCGATTGCTGTGCTCGTGATTGCCTGTCCATGTGCGCTCGGACTTGCTACACCGACTGCGATTATGTCGGGAACGGGAAAAGGTGCGGAAACAGGGATTCTTTTTAAGGGTGGCGAGCATTTAGAGCGTACTTCTAAAGTGGATACAGTGATTTTTGATAAAACTGGGACGCTTACGGAAGGCAAGCTAAAAGTGACAAACATGTTGGACGGGCATTCTGATTTTAAAGCTTTTGCGGTGGTGCTGGAAAGTCAGTCGGAACATCCGATTGCAAAAGCTGTTTTGGCGCATCTGGAAAATGAGGAGGTGCCAGCAGTTCAGGCTGAAAAGATTCGTGCGAAAGCGGGGCACGGTGTCGTTGGTTTGCTAAACGGCTCGAAAGTATCGCTAGGCTCGTATCGCTTTATAAGTTCTTCTGCGGCGGTCCCAAAAGATGCCGACGATGAGATGAAAGTATGGATGGAAGCGGGCAGAACGATTGTGGCGATGAGCATAGATGGCGACTTTGCAGGAGCGTTTAGCTTGCAAGATACTCCTCGAAAAGAAGCGAAAGAAGCGATCGCGAGACTTCGGGACATGGGTATCAAAACGGCGATCGCATCGGGAGATCAGCGTGTTGTGGTTGAAAATATTGCAAAAGAGCTCGGGATTGATGCTGTTTACGCGGAACAGTTGCCGAATGATAAGAGTGAACTCGTATCTGGATTACAGAAACAAGGCCGTGTTGTTGCTTTTGTTGGGGATGGAATCAATGATGCACCAGCGCTTGCAACGGCCGATACAGGAATTAGTATTGGGACTGGTACGGATATTGCGATTGAAACGGGGGATGTCACGCTTGTTGGACACCAGTTAACGCTCGTTCCACAGACGATTCAGCTGAGCCGAGCAACGATGCGTAATATTCGACAAAACTTTTTCTGGGCACTGGCTTATAATTGTGCTGGAATTCCGATTGCGGCGCTTGGATTATTAGCTCCATGGGTAGCGGGTCTTGCGATGGCGGGTAGCTCCGTATCGGTTGTGGCTAACGCGCTACGCTTAAAACGGATCAAATTAAAATAAAAACTAGGACAGGAGTCTTGGAAGTGAGGTTAAAAGGACTCATTTTTAAGATTTTCCTGTCTTTTTATTGACATTGCGTTCATTTTTGTTTAATATAATAAACAAATAGATGTAAGGAGTGGTTGGAGATGCAACGATATACATATTTAAAATTGGCTTTGAAAGAAAATCACATGACGCTACAACAAGCCGCAGACAGGATTGGTGTGACAAAAGGATATTTGAGCCAACTCGTTAATAATAAAATCAAGGAACCAAGCGCCCAAAAATTACAAGCGTTACATGAGATACTAAGTTTAGAATATCCACCGAAAGAGAAAAATATCGGCGTCGTCTTTGGTAAGTTTTATCCGCTACATACGGGGCATATTTATCTGATTCAGCGGGCGGCAAGTCAGGTGGACGAGCTTCACATCATTCTTTGCCATGATCAAGAACGCGATTTTGAGTTGTTTCAAAAGAGTTCGATGACGAAACAGCCAACAGTGGAGGATCGCTGGCGTTGGTTGTTGCAGACTTTTAAATACCAACAAAATATTAAGATTCATGATTTATCAGAGAATGGGATTCCACCCTATCCAGATGGTTGGGATGAATGGGCGATTCGGGCGAAGAAGTTGCTCGCAGATAATCATATTCAAGCTAATGCGATTTACTCAAGTGAGCCGAAAGATGCGATTAAATATCAGGAATTACTTGGTGTAGATACGATCGTTATTGATGCAGAACGTTCTTTTATGAACATCAGTGCCACGCAAATCAGGCAAGAGCCGTTTCATTATTGGGATTATATACCGACAGAAGTCAAGCCATTTTTTGTTCGGAAAGTGGCAATTCTAGGTGGTGAATCGAGTGGGAAATCGACGCTTGTTAATAAATTGGCAAACACATTCAATACGACGAGTGCTTGGGAGTATGGGCGCGATTATGTTTTCTCTCATCTAGGTGGGAATGAGAAAGCACTACAGTTTTCCGATTATGACAAAATATCACTTGGGCAGGCGCAATATATAGATTTTGCTGTGAAATACGCCAATAAAGTAGCTTTTATTGATACGGATTATGTGACCACGCAAGCATTTTGTATGACTTATGAGGGGAAAAAACATCCTTTTGTACAGGCAATGATGGAGACGCAGCGCTTTGACCTCGTTATTTTGCTCGAAAATAATACGCCGTGGGTCAATGATGGATTGCGGCATTTAGGAAGTAAGGCAAAACGGAAAGATTTTCAAGATTTATTGGAGCGTTTGTTAACGGAAAATGATATTCCTTATATTGCGATTACTTCTGGAAATTATGAGGAGCGATATCTTGAGAGTATTCAATTGGTAGAACAACTATTGAACGATAAAAAGGAGCATTCAAATGAAATCAGTCATTATGAAGATTGGTCGGAATAAGGTTTATCCGTATATTTGTGTTTTACTTGTCACGCTTGCGTTTTTAGCAACGAATCCGCTCACGAACTTTGAGTGGCGCTACCTATTATCCTATTTTGGAGCTGTTTGTGGTTTGATCTGCGTTATTTTACTTGCGAAGGGGAAAAATAGTGGGAACTTTTTCGGTATGTTGGCGGCTTTTGGAGAAATGAGCGGCAACTTTTTAGGGCGAAATGTTGGCGCGGCGCTACCGAGTATTTATTATTTTGTGACGCATATTTTCGGTTTGGTGACGTGGAGAAAACATATGAGTGTCAATCAAACGTTGGAACCGCGTAAACTCACGGAGCGTCATTTTGGCATCGCGATCCTTTTTATTGTTGGTGCTTCATTTGTGAATATGTTTTTAACTGGTATTCTGGGCGTTGTCAACGATCCTTATCAGTTGATGTTGAATAATTTCATTTTCGCACTCGGCGTAACAGCTCAATTTCTGATGATTACCAGATTTAGTTTTAACTGGTATTTATGGATTATCATGAACATCCTTGTTATTTCGCTTAATATCTATACGAAAAATCCGATTATCGCGACACAATATGCTATTTACCTTTTTAATGCGGTGTATGGATTATTGGAATGGCACGAGGCGGAGAAAAAGCGAGTATTATCCGTGCAATGATTACCTGGGTAGGGTATAATGAAATAGAGACGAATAACGAAGGAGTGAATAAAAATGGCCAAATTGGTAGTGGAAGTCGAAGGTATGAGCTGTGAGCACTGCGAAAAACGGGTGCGCGAGGCGATTGAGTCTGTTGAAGGTGTTGAAAAAGCAGTTATTTCACTAGACGCTGGAACAGCAGAAGTAACGTATGATGATGGTAAAAAGGTACAAGACGCCATCGCAGAAGCCGTGGATGAAGCAGGTTATGAAGTCGTTGTTTAAGTTTAGTGAAGCCAAGTAAGAGCAAGAAGCCATTCACCGCGCTTGCCTTACTTGGTTTTTTCTATGTCGTTTGAGCAACTAAAGCTACCTTTTCTCGTCAAAAGCTGATAGAATAAAAAGAAGTTAGAAATAAAAAATACTAGCAGGTTGTTTAGTGAGGAAGCGGTGAGCAGAAGAATGGAAGAAGGACCAACGAACTCAAATGAGCCGAACAGTGAGGACAAAAAAGAAGTCACGCCACAAAAAGGCTTTATTAAAATGAAAATTTTCCCGTTTGTGATGCTATTGTTAGGTTGTGTTTTTGCAACGGCATTAGTAACAGCAGTTGTTATGTCTGTTGGCGGGGATAAGGAAGTAAAAGTCTCCATTCCCGATCGGAAGGAATTTACGAAGCTTTATAATGTCTATGATGAAATTCAGAAAAAATATTACAAAGACGTTAATACTGATAAGATGATGGAAGGCGCAATTACAGGGATGGTAGCATCTCTTGGCGATCCGTATTCTAGTTTTATGACAAAAAAGGAAGCGGAAGACTTTGATAGTACGATTTCTTCTAGTTTTTCTGGTATTGGTGTAGAAATTCAAGAGAAAGATGGCTATATCACAGTGGTGTCGCCAATCAAGAATTCTCCAGCAGAAGCAGCGGGCTTGCGTCCAAACGATAAGATTGTCGAAGTGGATGGTAAATCGATTAAGGGTATTTCTTCTACGGACGCCACAACGAAGATTCGCGGTAAAAAAGGAACGAGCGTGACACTTACGATTTCTCGGCCAGGTACAGATCAACCATTTGACGTGAAAATTGTCCGCGATGAAATTCCGATAGAAACCGTGTATTCAGAAATGGGCGCTGATAAAATTGCAACCGTCCAAATTACTACTTTCTCTGAAAATACGTATAGCGAACTTGAAAAAGCGCTTAAAGAATTAGATAAGAAGGGCATGAAAGGTTTAGTCGTTGATCTACGTGGGAATCCAGGTGGTTTACTCGATCAAGCAGTGGATATCGCAAGCCTGTTCTTGCCAGATGGTAAAGTGATTGTGCAAGAAGAAGCGAAAGATGGTACGAAACAGTCCATTAAAGCAGACAGCAGCGCGCACAATGGTTACAAAGTGAAAGTTCCTGTGACGATGCTAATTGATGAGGGGAGCGCAAGTGCATCTGAAATTTTGGCAGCAGCAGCCCGTGAATCAGCAGGTATCAAGCTTGTTGGTGCGAAATCATTCGGTAAAGGTACTGTTCAAACCGCGGCGCCGCTAAGCGATGGATCTCTTTTGAAACTGACTGTAGCGAAATGGCTAACACCAGATGGCGAATGGATTCATGAAAAAGGTATTAAACCAGACGTAGCAGTTGCGTTGCCAGCTTATGCAACGATGGCGATTCCTGATGCATCTAAAACCTATAAAGAAGGCAGTTTTGGTGATGACGTTAAAACAATCGAATCGATGCTTTCTGCGCTAAAATATAACGTTGGTAAAATAGATGGCCTGTTCGATGCAGACACAACAGCTGGCGTTAAAGCATTCCAAACAGCAAGCAAAATAAAAGCAGATGGCATTGTGACTGGTGCAACGACAACCGCCTTGATCACAGCCATTCAAAAAGAACTAAAAGCGAACGATCCACAGCAACAAAAAGCAATCGAGTTAGTAAAAGAACAATTGAAGTAAGGAGGGCTTTACATGGACAATTTTCTTGAGATCGAAACATCAGTGAAGCGAGTTTTCAACAGTTTTCGCCATGAAGTAGACTCCATTTTAGATCGTAAAATGACAGGCGGGGAATTCCGCGTTCTGAGTCTGATAGCAAGTGGTGTGAGCCGAACGACAGATCTAGCAAAAAAATTAAACGTATCTGCGAGTCATATTACCGCTATAACCGATTCACTCGTAGCAAATAATTTCATCACCCGCCACCGCTCAGAAGTAGACCGCCGGATGATCGAGTTAAAACTAACAGAAGAAGCCATAACCTTCGTAGCATCTATCGAAAAACAAAAAAAAGCAATGATTGTCCGCCGCTTCTCCGTGTTCACCGACGAAGAACGCGAGCAATTTCAGGTATTGCTGAAGAAATTAGCAGATAACTAGAAAAGCTGAAAGAGCCCGTTTAGCCTCGACAGAAATTGTTAGGGGGCGCAGACAAATCCCGCACTTGGATTTTGCGGAGGCGCCACCCCATCAACTACCCTAAAAATGTTGATACTGTAGTTGTTTCGGATTCCCAACTTCAATCCTCTAACAAAGAGCTAATTCGAAACGTAGTATCATTAGAGCCGCTGATGGATTTCATACTCACTATAACTATGCTCTTATCATTTGGGGCTCTATAAATCTCATAAGTTCCTCAAAAAAGTAGGAATGCTGTATTTCCCATTGAAAAATGGTGTTATACAGCATTCCTATTTTTATGCGTGTTTTCGGTAAATCGAACGCTGGATTAAAACTCATGGAAAAGCGGAATGTGATGAAACCATCCTATTCCCCCTGTTTTATCTTCTAAATAAATCCCCTTTACAAACCAAATAAAGTAGGCTATACTAATCATAAAGTTGCTCATAGGAAACATTTTTAGTTGTAGCTAAAATAATATATTAGAAATCAGGTGATACCATGTTAGTCGAAAACCTATCTATTTCATATGGACAAAAAACCGTTGTGGAGAACATCTCCCTTCAAATATCGCCAGGAAAAATGACAGGAATCATTGGACCAAATGGCGCAGGAAAATCAACATTTCTAAAAGGATTAATCGGTTTAATCCCTTGTGAATCTGGCAGGGTAACGTGGGAGGGACAATCGATTGAGGCAATACGCAGTAAAATAGCCTATGTACCTCAACGAAATACAGTAGATCTAACATTCCCAATAACAGTGCGTGATACAGTTCTGATTGGCACGTATCCAAAACTTGGCCTCATCAAGCTGCCGAGAAAGAAAGAACGCGAAATTGCACGAAAAGCGCTAGAACAAGTGGAAATGCTAGATTTTTCAAGACGACAGATTGGTGAGCTTTCAGGTGGCCAGTTGCAACGGGTTTTTATTGCGCGTGCTCTCGCACAACAGGCAGATATATTTCTGCTTGACGAACCATTTGTCGGTATTGACATGACGAGTGAAGCTTTGATTGTCGGAGTATTAAAAAAATTACGAGATGCTGGCAAGACGATTATTGTTGTTCATCATGATTTTCACAAGGTGGCGCGTTATTTTGATGAAGTGATATTAATGAATCAACAATTAATGGCACATGGCGAAACGCAAGCAACATTTACAGAAGCTAATATTTTAAAAACGTACGGACAAGGATTTGGATGGGGAGGTGCTCAGTGATGTTATTTTTAGAAGGTTTGATGCAGTATGAATTTTTGCAAAAGGCGTTGTTAACTTCGGTCGTTGTTGGCGTTGTCTCGGGCGTGATCGGGAGTTTTATTATTTTACGAGGCATGTCGTTGATGGGGGACGCGATTTCTCATGCGGTCCTGCCGGGGGTTGCGATTTCGTATATGATGGGTATCAATTTTTTTCTAGGTGCCACCGCTTTTGGCATTATGGCAGCACTTGGAATCGGTTTTGTGAATCAAAATAGTCGGATTAAAAATGATACGGCAATTGGGATTGTGTTTAGTTCATTTTTTGCGCTTGGGATTATTATGATCTCGCTGGCGCAGAGTTCGACGGATTTATACCACATTTTGTTTGGAAATGTGCTTGCGGTTCGGAGTAGTGATATGTGGATCACGTTTGGAATCGGT
Organism: Listeria weihenstephanensis; assembly: GCF_003534205.1. Lineage (NCBI taxonomy): Bacteria > Bacillati > Bacillota > Bacilli > Caryophanales > Listeriaceae > Paenilisteria > Paenilisteria weihenstephanensis. Next base: position 1,499,160 of record NZ_CP011102.1, read on the forward strand.
GCGCTCGTTATTCTGCTGGTCGGGTTGTTTTATAAGGAATTGTTGGTTAGTTCGTTTGATCCGACGATGGCAGAAAGTTATGGCTTAAAAGTGCGGATGTTGCATTATTTTCTAATGACGTTGTTGACGCTGGTGACGGTTGCGTCGCTACAAACCGTGGGGATAATTCTTGTTGTCGCGATGTTGATTACACCGGCAGCGACGGCGTACTTATTGACGAATCGGCTCTCTGTCATGCTGTTTCTGGCGGCGGGATTCGGAGCGGTGAGTGCGGTTATTGGATTGTATTTTAGCTATATCTACAACTTGGCATCGGGAGCATCGATTGTGCTCGCAGCAACAGCGTTATTTATTATCGTGTTTTTATTTTCACCGAAACAAGGCATTATTTTTGGAAGAAGGAGCGTGAAACAATGAAGAAAACCATGTTAGCGTGTGTGATTGGTCTGTGTATCTGTTTGCTTGTGGCTTGTGGTGGGAACGATAAGAAGGCGAATTCGGACAAGTTGCAAGTGGTGACGACGTATTCGATTTTGTATGATATTGTGAAACAGGTAGGCGGAGATAAAATTGATTTATATAGCATTGTGCCAACTGGGACGGACCCGCATGAGTACGATCCGTTGCCAAAAGATGTGCAAAAAATGGCGGACGCGGATGTAGTTTTTAATAATGGGCTCAATCTGGAGACTGGAAATGGCTGGTTTGATCGATTGATGGCTTCCTCTGGTCAAAAAGAGGCCATAGCTCTGAGTGAAGGTGTGGCACCGAAGTTTTTAACGGCGAAGGGGAAGGAAAGTGAGACGGACCCTCATGCTTGGTTGGATTTGCAGAACGGTATCAAGTATACGGAAAATGCGCGAGATGCGTTGGCAAAAAAAGATCCGGATAATGCGGATTATTATAATGGGCGCGCTGAGAAATATATCGCAAAGCTGAATACACTCGACAAGGAAGCGAAGACAAAATTTGCAGATTTGGAGCATAAAACGCTCGTGACGAGTGAAGGCGCATTTAAGTATTTTGGCGCGGCATATGGGCTAGAGGCAGCGTATATTTGGGAAATAAATACGGAAAACCAAGGGACACCAGATCAGATGAAACAGATTATTGAGACGATTCGAGCGAAGAAAGTGCCGGTTCTATTCGTTGAGACAAGTGTTGATCCGAGAAGTATGGAAAGCGTTTCAAGCGAGACGGATGTGCCAATTTCGGCCAAACTATTCACGGATTCTACTGCAAAAACTGGCAAGGTGGGAGATTCGTATTTGGAAATGATGCGTTGGAATTTGAATAAGATTTATGATGGGTTAAAAAACTAAGAAAAGTCGTTCTTTTGGAGCGCAACAAAAAAAGGCGTATCAAAACTCTCTAGCAGATTTTTGATACGCCTTTTTCGATTACTATTTTTTCCGTCGTTCTGGGCTGACCCACACACCTGTGCCGAAGCCGAGAATTGTTTTTACTGCTGGGATAAAGGTCATCAAAATGGTTATCGCATTCATCATCCAATAGAAAAGCAAGTAGAGTGGCGCGAACAGGAAGTATTTCATTTTCTTGCCCTTATCATCTATCGCTAGTGCTGCGAGTAATTGGAGAGCCCCGGCGAGCATTTCAAAGCAGACAAACACAAAAGCCACAGCAACCATAAATAAAATCTGTTGTTTATCCCCTAAATAAATGTGGTACGAAAGCTTGAGAATAAAGAATAGACTAGAAATCCAGAAAAAGCACGTCCAGAAAATACTTAACGTTTGATCGATACATAGCGATGTCCGACCGATGTTTTTGAAGGGGTGCGCTACGACTCGGCGAAAATTGGTCAGCCATACTTCGGTGCCGCCTTTTGCCCAGCGTTTTCGCTGTTTATAGAGCATATTCATCGTCTCAGGAACTTCCATAAAGAAAATGATATCGGCTGCAAAAATCGAGAGCCAACCTTCGAATTGATGGTCCCAAGCGATACTAATATCCTCGGTTGCGCGATCTTGACGGAATAGGCCAACATCGATTAAAGCGTCTTTTCGATACATCGTATTGGCGCCACTGTATGCATAAATAATACCGAAGGCGCTAGCTTGTGTGCGCTTAATGATGCCGACAATACTAGAAAATTCGACGGTTTGGGATTTTCCGACAAGTGTGGAACGATTTTGAACGTCCATATTTGATGTGACAGCAGCGATATTTCTTGACTCAGGATTGATAAAATAATTCACATATTTCCACAATGCATCTGGCTCTGGAACTGTGTCTGCATCGTTACTAAGAATCAACTCACCTTTCGCAAAATGTACGCCGATATTAAATGCATGAGCCTTTCCTTTATTTTTTTCGATACGAACCACACGCAGATTATCGTATTTTCCCATGAGCCTTGCTAGAATTTCAGGCGTGCTATCGGTTGAACCGTCATCTGTGACAAGGATTTCGTAATTCGTATAGTTCAACTTATTCATCAAATATTCAATGGTGTCCTCAATAACAATCTCTTCGTTATGTGCAGGAATCATTATAGTGATAAGTGGCTCTATTTCAGTTGGAATATCCGTCCATCCTTTCTGTCTATATTTGAAAAGAAAAGTATAGCAGAAAGCGCCGACAAACCAAGCAAAGCCGCCTAAAATTGGATAAGTAAGGAGGATGACAAATAGGAACGTGATGATAGTGTTTAAAAGGGGGATGCCTGTATCGATAATTGTCATTTCAAATCAACCCCACTATCTTTATACAAATCTCTGATGAACGTGTCGCTCAGATTTTTTTCTTCGGGTATAGAAACGAATTTTTGAGATTGGCGAAATGCTTTATCTCCAAAACGCTCGGTCATAAAGGCTTCCACAACTTCTTTTCTGATTTCTAAAGTTTCCTCATCATACGTTATTTCTTTTTGTAACACCTTTTTGTAGCGCCGGTTGTTTTTGAATGTCAGTAGAATCAAGTAAATGAGAATAATCGGCAATGCAATGTATAGGAAGTCATCCATGATTTTGAAAATCCGAATAGCCAAATCAAAAACATCAAAAACAATGGCCCAATTATGCCAAAATAAAATGGGGAATAGGACGAGTAAGAACGGTAAGAAGAAACCAATCCACGCTAATATCGTAATCAGAACTTGTCGTATTTTCAAACCAACATTGCCTTTTTCAAAAAATTTATCTTCAATAAACTGTTCACTAACCTCGTCTCGAACTGCTTTTTGTACCATCATGAACCTGCCTTTCCTATGCAAAAAAGCATACTAAGATTAGTATACTTTTTCCCTAAAAAGGTGAGCGTAAACGTTATTTAAGTTGGATTAGTAATCGTTTTTCTGTTATTCGGACGCGAATGGATAGGATAAACGCGGCGATGAATAGGCCGGCGCTGAGTCCAATCCAGAACCCAAATGGTCCGAGTTGGGTGTATGATAATGCGAGTCCGAGTGGTAAACCGATGACCCAGTAAGAAATAAAGGCAACGATGGATGTGACTGTCACATCTTTGTAGCCGCGCAAAGTGCCGAGTACTGGGGATAACAGGGCGTCTGCAAACTGGAATAAAATAGCGTAAATTAAGAAATGTGTAATCAAATCCGCAAGTTTTGGATCTGAGGTATATAGCAATGCGATTTGATCGCGGAAAAGGAACAATAGTATACCATTCAATATGCCGATGGAAATCGCTGAAATCATACCAATATGGCGATACTTTCTAGCATCTGCCACGCGTTTTGCTCCTGTCTCAAATCCGACCAATATCGTCAATGCCGCCGCGATGCTTAATGGAAATGCGTAAAGCAAAGTTGGCACGCTAATAGCGGATTGATGCGCCGCAATCGTGTCTGTCCCAAAGCGCCCCATAAAAACAGTGACCGCCGAGAAAATACTGACTTCAAAAAGAATTGTCAAACCGTTCGGTACGCCAAGTTTGATTATTTCCTTTATTTTTCCCCAATCTAATTTTGCGAATCCAGAAAAAATATGGTAGTCGTGCAACCGTTTTTGACTTTGAATGAGAATAATCGTTACAAGGAGTACGATCCAATACGTAATTCCCGTCGCATAGCCACTTCCGGCACCACCCATCTCAGGAAAACCCCAATTTCCGAAAATCAATAAGTAGTTTAAGAAGATATTCACCGGTACCGTAATTAGTGTAATCATCATTGTAACCCGCGTTAGGCCAAGCGAATCAATGAAAGCACGCAAAACGGAATAAAAGAAAAAAGCTGGGATACCAAAACAAATCCCATTTAAAAAATGTTTCGCAATATCTGCAACGGCAGGATCGAGTCCCATTGCGCTCAAAATCGAAGGCACGAATAGAAAGTTAAGCGCCAGCAGTAGAGCGGCCAAACCGACTGCTATATACAACCCGTTACTCACGGTTCTTTTAATATCATGACTTTCTCCGCGTCCAATCAATTGCGAAATAATCGGCGTCACAGCCATCAGTAAGCCAGATAAGCTCGCGTTAAAGGGACCCCATAAGGAATTCCCGATGGCAGTTCCAGCGAGCGCTTCGTTCGAGTAATGCCCAGACATCATCGTATCAATTAAAGCCATCGAAAACAGCATTAATTGCGAAATCACGACAGGTGTAAATATAACGAAGAATTGGCGCCATTTCTCACTCGGCGTAAATGTTTGTTCCAAAATGGTGAACCTCCTTTTAATTATGTATAGTTCGACACCCGATTATAGCATAGGAAATAGGGCATCGTCACGGAAAGTTAGTGTTTTTTTCTGGACTAGAACGTAAAGCTCTATGCGAATCCACTTGCGTCTGTTATAATAAGGGTTCGTGGTAGGGGCGAGACTCTACGGGTTGGGAGAGGGATAATTGAATAAAGAGGAATTATGATGCAAAAATTCTTGGACAAAATCTTTCAGTTGAAAGCGCATCGGACATCGGTTCGAACGGAGCTCTTAGCTGGAATGATAGGTTTCTTCACCGTTGTCTACATTATTGTTGTCAATAGTTCTATTTTGGCAGAAGCGGGAGTACCGTATCAAGGCGCCATTCTTGCGACAATTTTTATATCGGTTGTAGGTTGTTTGGTGATGGGTTTTTGGGCAAATGCACCGCTTATTTTGATGCCAGGAATGGGAATCAACGCGCTGTTTGCGTACAACTTCGTGCAGACGCTTGGATTGTCATGGCAACAAGCATTAGCAGTCGTTGTCGTCAGTGGTTTCTTATTCATGATCTTAGCATTTACACCACTAGCTAGAAAGTTAAACGACACGATTCCATTGATCTTAAAACAAGGAATTACAGTCGGTTTAGGGCTTTTTCTAGTATTACTAGGTCTTGAAAAAGGACAAATCGTGTCGCGCGGAGAACATTCCATCTTAGCGTTTGGCGATATGCATGATCCATTTGTGCTCGCGACGCTGATTACGCTTTTGCTAACGATGATTTTGCTTGTGCGCAAAGTACCTGGTGCTTTTTTGTGGAGCCTTGTGATTGGAACGGTTGTCAGCGTTCTTTTCGGAGTTCACGGCGAGGTTTCCAAAGACTCACTAAGTTTGGCACCATGGAAAGATGTACTTTTTCAGGCGGATTTCACGGGTATGAGCCAAGTGGCATTTTGGACGAGCGTGTTCTCATTGACAATGGTACTCGTGTTTGAAACTGTGGGCCTAACGCATGGCCAAATGAAACAACTAAACCAGATGGAGAAATTACCACGCGTATTACAAGCGAGTAGTTTTACAGCTTTCTTGTCAGGATTATTTGGGACAAGCCCAACGATCTCGGCATTAGAAAGTGGTTCCATGTCGGCAAGTGGGGCGAAGACAGGTCTGGCATCTGTAACGGTCGCAATCTTTTTCTTAGGTTCGCTCGTATTGATGCCGTATATCTCGTTTATTCCGAACAGCGCGATCGCACCGATTCTAATTGTTATCGGTATTTCGATGTTGCAGGAAATCAAAGAGATGGACTTTGGCAACGCAGCTGACACATTTGCAGCACTCTTAATCGTGATTATTATCCCATTCTCGTACAGTATCGCCGACGGAATTGCAGTCGGATTTATCGCGTACCCGATTTTGAGATTATTTTCAAAAAATCGCACGCGTACACCGATACTCATGTATATCATTGCCGCGCTATTTTTGATACAATTTATCGTGCAGTGATACAGTGTAATCTGGGTCTAGAAAAAATTCTGGGCCTAGATTATCTACATAAAACAAGGAAAAGAGGAATTCATGTGATTTATTATTACTTAATAGCACTTGTAATTATTGTAATTGACCAGTTCACAAAATGGCTAATCGTGCAAAATTTAGACCTAAGGGAAGTTGTGGAAATCATTCCGGGTTTCTTAAATATCACATCGCATCGTAATTCGGGTGCTGCTTGGGGTGTTTTGGAAGGAAGAATGTGGTTTTTCTATCTGATTACGCTCGTTGTTATCGGAGTACTTATTTACTTCATGCAACGTTACGCGAAAAATAGTAAACTTTTAGGTGTAAGTTTAGCGCTTGTTTTAGGGGGCGCGATTGGGAATTTTATCGATCGTCTGCTCCATCAAGAAGTGGTCGACTTTGTACAAACAATTTGGGGAAATTATTACTTCCCAATTTTTAATGTCGCGGATGCAAGTCTGACGATAGGCGTGATTTTACTCATTGTCTACGTGTTCTTGGATGATCGCAAATCGAAAGGAACGAAAAAATGACGCAAAATACGATAATTATTCCAGAGAAATTAAATCACGAACGCTTGGACAAGGGGCTTTCTGAAATTTTAGGAATTACCCGTTCTGCTGTACAAACCTTGCTAAAAGATGATGCGATTCTGGTCAATGGTGAAAAAACGAAAGCTAACTACAAATGTAAAACGGGTGATGAAGTGACATATATCGTTCGCGAAGCAGAAGAACTTGACATTATTGCGGAGGATATCCCGCTTGATATTTATTATGAAGATGCGGATGTACTTGTCGTGAATAAAGCGCAAGGTATGGTCGTTCATCCATCAGCGGGCCACACGTCTGGTACACTTGTAAACGCCTTGTTGTTCCATTGTGACGATCTTTCAGGCATCAATGGCAAAATTCGTCCAGGAATTGTCCACCGTATTGATAAAGACACGTCTGGTTTATTGATGGTTGCTAAAAATGATAAAGCACATGAATCATTGGCAGAGCAACTCTACGATAAAACAAGTGATCGTGAATATATTGCGCTAGTACATGGCGTGATTAAGCATCAAAAAGGAACCATTGACGCTCCGATTGGCCGTTCTAAAGAAGATCGTCAAAAAATGGGTGTTGTGAATGATGGGAAAGAGTCGCGGACGCATTTTGAAGTGTTGGAACGATTTAAAGGATATACGCTGATCAAGTGTCGTTTAGAAACTGGGCGTACGCACCAAATTCGTGTACATTTGAAGTATATTGGGCATCCACTTGCGGGAGATCCGAAATATGGTTTGAAGAATACAATTAAAGGTAATGGTCAGTTTTTACATGCGGCTGAGCTTGGGTTTACGCATCCTACAACTGGGGAACGTATGAAGTTTGAAGCGCCTTTGCCTGCTATCTTTCAGGAAGCGTTAGAAAGTTTGAGAGAATGAAGTTGTTGAGGTATTCATTTTTTGAGAAATGTGGTATAGTAGAGAAAATAAAAAGAACCGCTAGTCCAGATTTCGACTAGCGGTACGGAATCCGCTTTAAGGCGGACAACGTTTCATGATGAGAAATAATCCACTAAGTTTGCAGGCCTAGGGGGATTATTTTTTTTTGCCCAAATAAATGCAAGAAAAATGTCAGATTGAAAAGTGGAACAAGCCCGTTAGGCTCGAAAGAAATTGTTAGGGGGCGCAGTGAAAACCTTCCTTTGGTTTTTGCAGAGGTCACGAAATTTTCGAGAGTCTGGCGTGTGGAGCTGGATCAACAGTGCGAGTAGAAAAAGTCCACCCGTGAAAAGCAAAGCAAGAAGTGCCAATGTTTCCGATACTGTCATACGACAACGCCTCCTTTCTTAAGAAAACGTTTTTCCGCCCTAAAGACTTCCGTGCGCCTATTATAGCATAGGAATTAATAGAAAAGGGGCTTATTTCCAAAGTCGTATTTTAATTGATTTTAAGGATTTTTAACCCCTGATATGAACTTTTTACGGTGTTCGATAAAACTAGTTGACAAACCCCCAATACTACGATAAACTAAACCTAGTTAAATAACAGTCCTTTAACATAGTCCAGAGAGGCTAAGAAGGTAACGTGATTTGGGTGTTTCTATACCCAATTGGATTCTGTACGTATACCCTTTGCCGTGCTCTTGGCAGAGGGTTTTTATTTTGTCTAATTGATGCTTGGAGGGGAAGAGAATGCCAGAAGAGGTTGTTGTGATGGATGAGGCGGCGATAAAACGGGCGCTTACGAGGGTGAGTTACGAAATCATCGAGCGTAATAAGGGAACGAAAGATTTGGCGCTTGTTGGTATCAAGACACGAGGTATTTTCCTAGCCAATCGTTTGCAGGCGCGTATCAAGGAGATTGAGGATGTAACGATTCCGGTCGGTGACGTTGATATCACGCTTTACAGAGATGACTTAACTTTTAAAAATGAGTCTTCTGAGCCGTCGCTAAATGGTACGAATGTTCCTTTTGATATTAGTGGGAAGAAAGTTGTCTTGGTTGATGATGTGCTGTACACAGGCCGAACGGTGCGTGCCGCAATGGACGCGCTGATGGATGTAGGACGCCCGGCTGGGATTCAGTTGGCGGTTTTGGCAGATCGGGGACACAGGGAACTACCGATTCGAGCGGACTTTGTTGGTAAAAATATTCCGACTTCGAGTGAGGAACGAGTAGAGGTACATTTGGCAGACGTCGATCATGCGGCGGATGCTGTTACAATAATAAAATAGGATAATCCAGAATGTTGAAAAACCAGTTTTCGTAGACTATTCGCCGAACCCCAGCGTGTCGACAAATGCTTAGATCCTAGGCAAAGTTGAGCACTGGCGCGGAGCATACTTGGGTATGTGAGCAACGGCGCGCAGACTTTAACGACGGAGCTGAGTGTTTGTCGATACGCTGGAAGAACGCTTTTTTAAAACAGTCCAGAGAGGCTGATAAAGGGTGATGAACGGGGAATAGGTCTAGCCTATAATCCAGTACATAACTGCTCTTTGTCGGAATTTGGCAAGGGGTATTTTTTATGACTTAGAGTCGGAAAGAGGGAGAATAATGACAGAAGAAACGACACCTGAAAATTACGTAAAACCGGTACTAGACATTCACGAGAAGCCGGCTTGGAATAAATGGATTGTGCTTAGCATTCAGCATCTGTTCACGATGTTCGGCTCGACGATCTTTGTACCAACTGTGACGGGTTTGAATCCAAGTGTGGCGCTGATATCGAGTGGGCTTGGAACGCTTGCTTACTTAATTATAACGCGAGGCAAAATTCCAGCTTACTTAGGTTCATCGTTTGCGTTTATAGCGCCGATAACGATGTTGCTTGCGGCAAAATCTGGCGGGGGGCCTGGAGCGGTGATGGTCGGGACATTCTCGGTCGGGGTTGTGTACGCGATTGTGGCGCTTATTGTTTATTACGTGGGAATCGAATGGATTCAACGTGTGTTACCGCCTATCGTGGTTGGGCCAGTGATTATGGTTATCGGTTTGTCACTTGCACCAAGCGCTGCGGCGATGGCGATGGGGACGAATAATGGTGGCGAGTATGATTACAAAATTTTGTTGGTAGCGCTCATCACCTTGGTCGTAACGATTGTCGCGATGATGTTTTTCAAAGGATTCTTCGGACTTATTCCGATACTATGCGGCTTCGTTATTGGCTACTTAGTAAGTATGGCGTTTGGGCTCGTTGATTATACATTGATTCAAAATGCGAGTTTGTTCCAAGTACCGGACTTCACGATTCCGTTTGTGAATATGGATCCGGTGGTGACGCTGACGGTTGTGCTTTCGATGGCGCCGCTTGCTTTTGTCACGATGGCGGAGCATATGGGGCATCAGTTGCTTTTGAATAGAATTACGAATCGTAACTTTTTTAAAGATCCGGGTTTGCATCGTTCGCTTGCGGCGGATGGGACGGCGTCGATTATTGCTTCGCTCATCGGTGGACCGCCTGTGACGACTTATGGTGAGAACATCGGGGTGCTGGCGATTACGAAAGTGTATAGTGTGTTCGTTATCGGTGGTGCGGCGGTGTTTGCCATCGCGTTCGGCTTCATCGGATACGTGAATGCGGTGATTACATCGGTACCAACAGCGGTGCTTGGCGGGATTTCCTTACTCTTGTTCGGAGTTATCGCAACGAGTGGCTTGCGGATGATGATTGAGAGTCGGGTTGACCTTAGCGTGAATCGCAACATGATTATCGCGTCGGTTGTCCTGGTTGTCGGAATCGGTGGTTTAATGGTTGAAATGGGTAACTTCAAATTGGAAGGTATGGCGATGGCAGCATTGCTTGGCATAATTTTGAATCTAGTTTTACCAGAAGCTAAAACACACAAATAAAAACATCTAAGAAAACCTCTGAAAAAGCGCAATTTTTTGGAGGTTTTCCTATAAATAGTATCTAATTTTTAGAAAAGGTGGCGGTTCGAATGAAGGATTTAGTGTCGATGGAAGAGCTTTCTGTAGCGGAAATTGGTGAGTTATTAGACCAAGCTGGGCGTTTCAAACAAGGAGAAATTTGGACTCCGAAAAAGCAAATGTATGCGGTGAATATGTTTTTTGAGGCAAGTACGCGAACGCATAATAGTTTTGAAATGGCGGAGAAGAAGCTTGGCATCGATGTTCTTTCGTTTGATCCTTCTAAATCGAGTGTGACAAAAGGGGAAACGTTATACGATACGGCGCTTACCATGCAGGCAATTGGCGTGGATGTGGCGGTTATCCGGCATTCGGATGAGGAGTATTATGAGCCACTTCGCAAATTAGGGATCGCGGTGGTGAACGGTGGCGATGGCTGTGGGCAGCATCCGAGTCAGTCGCTTTTGGACTTGTTCACAATCAAGGAAGAGTTTGGCGGTTTTAAGGGCTTGAAGGTCGCGATTGTGGGGGATATCGTGCATAGTCGGGTGGCGAATTCGAACATGCAGGCGCTGAAACGTCTTGGGGCTGAGGTATTTTTCGCTGGGCCGCCAGAGTGGATGCGTGAGAGTTGTTCGGAGCTTGGGACGTATATGCCGATGGATGATTTGGTGGAGCAGATGGACGTGATTATGCTTTTGCGTGTGCAGGAGGAGCGTCATGATGGGTTGCTTAGTTTTACGAAATCGGATTATCACGAGAAGTATGGTTTGACGGAAGCGCGGGCGGCATTGATGAAGGAGCGCGCGATTATCATGCATCCGAGTCCTGTGAATCGGGATGTGGAGATTGCGGATAGTTTGGTGGAATGCGAGAAATCGCGAATTGTGGAACAGATGACGAATGGTGTATATATTCGGATGGCTATTTTAGAGGCAGTTTGCCAAGATAAAGAAACGAGGGTGACGACATGTACGTATTGAAAAATGGAAAAGTGTTGACGGAAACTGGGGAATTGGTAGTGAAGGATGTGGCGATGGAGGACGGTCGTGTGACGGCGATTGGTGACGGGATTGAAAATGAGAACGCAAAAGTGATCGATGTGGCTGGAAAATTGATCGCACCAGGGCTTGTGGATGTGCACGTGCATTTGCGGGAACCAGGTGGGGAACATAAGGAGACGATTGCGACTGGGACGGCGGCTGCGGCTCGTGGCGGGTACACGACGGTTTGTGCGATGCCGAATACGAAACCGGTGCCGGATACGGCGGAAGTGATGACGCAGGTCGTGGATCGGATTAAGGAAACGGCCGCGGTTCGTGTGTTGCCATACGCTTCGATTACGTCGAGTTTGAAGGGTGACGAGTTGGTGGATTTTGCGGCTCTGAAGGCGGCTGGTGCGTTCGCATTCACGGATGATGGTGTGGGTGTGCAGACGGCGGGCATGATGTATGAGGCGATGAAGGAAGCGGCAGCGCTAGACATGGCGATTGTGGCGCATTGTGAAGATAATTCGCTTGTGTATGGCGGGGTCGTGCATGACGGGATTTTTGCGGCAGAGCAAGGTCTGGCGGGGATTCCGAATATTGCGGAGTCGGTTCAAATTGCACGCGATGTGTTGTTAGCTGAGGCGGCGGACTGTCATTATCACGTTTGCCACATTTCGACGAAGGAATCGGTTCGTGCGGTTCGTGATGCAAAACGGGCTGGTATTCGGGTAACAGCGGAGGTTTCACCGCATCACTTGATTCTAAATGAGACGAATATTCCGGGTAATATTGGGAATTGGAAAATGAACCCACCGCTTCGTTCGAAAGAGGATCATGCGGCGCTTTTGGAAGGGTTGCTTGATGGGACGATTGATTTTATCGCGACGGATCATGCGCCACATTCAGCGGAGGAAAAGAACGTGCCGATGGAAAAAGCGATGTTTGGAATCGTTGGTTTGGAGACGGCGTTCCCACTACTTTACACGCAATTTGTGAAAACGGGTGAGTGGACGCTGAAGCAATTGATTGACTGGATGACAGTGAAGCCTGCGGAGTGTTTTAATCTTCCGTACGGTGTGCTTGAAATCGGAGGTATCGCGGATGTGACAGTCATTGATTTGGAAAAAGAAGCCAAGATTGATCCAGAAAATTTTGCATCAAAAGGTAGAAATACACCGTTTACTGGTTGGGATTGTGTTGGTTGGCCTGTAGCGACGTTTGCGGCAGGAACGCTTGTTTTTGAAGAAGGGGTGGAATAACGCATGGCGAAACGGATTTTGATGTTGGAAGATGGGAACTTTTTTATCGGTGAGGCAATTGGCAGTGACCGCGAAACGATTGGGGAAGTTGTTTTTAATACGGGCATGACGGGGTATCAGGAGACGATTACGGATCCGAGTTATTACGGGCAAATCATCACGTTTACATATCCGCTCGTTGGGAATTATGGCGTGAATCGTGACGACTTTGAATCGATTCACCCAGCTGTAAAAGGCGTGGTGGTACGTGAGGCGGCAGAATTTGCTTCGAACTGGCGCAACCAATTGACGCTGGACCAGTTTTTGAAGGAAAAAGATATTCCTGGAATTGCGGGAATTGATACGCGGAAATTGACGAAAATTATTCGCAAGGAAGGGACGTTAAAAGGGATTTTGGCTCCGGAAAAGGCGAATCGGGAAGATTTATTGCATCATCTGCGTTCGGTGCGCTTGCCAGTGGACCAAGTGCGCGAAGTTTCTTGTTCGAAGGCATTTACGAATCCGGGGGAAGGCAAGCGGGTTGTGCTGGTGGATTATGGCGTAAAAAGTAGCATTATGCGTGAGTTGAACAGACGTGATTGCGATATTACAGTGGTGCCTTATAATACGACGGCCGAGGAGATTCTAGCGATGCATCCAGATGGCGTGATGCTGTCGAATGGACCGGGAGACCCGAAAGATGTGCCAGAAGCGATTACGATGATTCGTGGTTTGCAAGGAAAGGTGCCGTTGTTCGGGATTTGCCTAGGACATCAGCTTTTCGCTTTAGCAAATGGGGCGGATACGTTTAAGCTGAAATTCGGACATCGCGGGGCGAACCATCCTGTGAAGGAGCTGGCGACGGGGCGTGTTGATTTTACGGCGCAAAACCATGGCTATGCGGTGGATGCGGATTCGCTAACTGGGAAAGACATCGTGGTGACGCATGTTGAATTGAACGATGGAACGGTAGAAGGTCTGGCGCACAAGGAGTTTCCTGCTTATACGGTGCAGTATCATCCAGAAGCGAATCCTGGACCGAGTGACGTGAATTATTTGTTTGACCAATTTATAGCAATGATGGAGAAGGAGGGAGCGGAACAAAATGCCTAAACGTGAAGATATTCAAACTATTTTAGTAATTGGTTCTGGCCCTATTGTCATCGGACAAGCAGCGGAGTTTGACTATGCGGGGACGCAAGCGTGTCTGAGTTTGAAAGAGGAAGGGTATCGGGTGGTGCTTGTGAACTCGAATCCGGCGACAATTATGACGGATGTAGAGATGGCGGACAAGGTTTATATAGAGCCGATTACGCTCGATTTCGTGTCGCGGATTATTCGGAAGGAACGCCCAGATGCAATTTTGCCGACGCTTGGTGGTCAGACTGGCCTAAACATGGCGATGGAGCTTGCCGAAGCGGGTATTTTGGAAGAGTGCGGTGTGGAAGTTCTGGGAACGGATTTGGTCGCGATTAAGAAGGCGGAGGATCGCGAGGCGTTTCGTGATTTGATGCATGAGCTTGGGGAGCCGGTTCCTGAAAGTGACATTATCCATAGCTTGGAAGAAGCGAAGAACTTTGTTGCAAAAATTGGTTACCCGGTGATTGTTCGCCCAGCTTATACGCTCGGTGGTTCTGGCGGCGGGATTTGCTTGAATGATGCGGATTTAGCGGAGATTGTAGCGAGCGGATTGAAACTGAGTCCGGTGACGCAATGCTTGTTAGAGCGCAGTATCGCTGGCTTTAAAGAGGTCGAATATGAAGTGATGCGCGATGCGAATGATAACGCGATGGTCGTGTGTAATATGGAAAACATCGATCCGGTCGGGATTCATACGGGGGATTCAATCGTTGTGGCGCCAAGTCAGACGTTGTCGGATCGCGAATATCAAATGCTTCGTGATGTGTCGCTGAAAATTATCCGCGCGCTTGAAATCGAGGGTGGCTGTAACGTGCAGCTCGCGATTGATCCGGATAGTTACGACTACTTCGTGATTGAAGTAAATCCGCGTGTGAGTCGTTCGTCGGCGCTTGCATCGAAAGCAACGGGTTATCCGATTGCGAAACTTGCTGCGAAAATTGCGGTTGGCTTGACGCTGGATGAGATGAAGAATCCTGTAACGGGAACAACGTATGCGCATTTTGAACCAGCGCTGGACTATGTTGTTTCGAAAATTCCACGCTTTGCTTTTGATAAATTTGAAAAAGCGGACCGTCGTTTAGGTACGCAAATGAAGGCGACTGGCGAGGTCATGGCGATTGGTCGGAATTTGGAGGAGTCACTTTTGAAGGCGGTTCGGTCGCTTGAGATTGGGACGACGCATCTGTATTTGGATGAGGCGGAAAATGCGAGTTTAGAAGAATTGGAACGCAAAATTTGTTTCCCTGAAGATGACCGGTTATTCTACTTAGCCGCGGCGCTTCGTAAAGGCTGGACGATGGAGGATTTGCACGCGAAAACGAAGATTGACTTGTTCTTCCTTTATAAGTTGGAGAAAATTATCAAACAGGAGTCGGAAATTGCGGCGAATGTTGGGGATTTGGAAGTATTGCGCGCGGCGAAGCGAAACGGTTTCAGTGACGGAGCTATCGCGAAACTTTGGGACATGACGACTTTTGAAGTGTACGATATTCGTAAAGAAGCGGGAATTATTCCAGTTTACAAAATGGTAGATACGTGTGCGGCGGAATTTGAGTCGACAACGCCATACTTCTACAGTAGTTACGAGGATGAAAATGAATCGATTCGCACAGAGAAGGAAAGCGTGATTGTGCTCGGTTCTGGGCCGATTCGGATTGGACAAGGTGTCGAGTTTGATTACGCGACGGTGCATTCGGTTTGGGCGATTCAGCAAGCGGGATATGAAGCGATTATCATCAATAATAACCCGGAAACAGTATCGACGGATTTCAGTATTTCCGACAAGTTATACTTTGAACCGTTGACGCTGGAAGACGTGATGCATGTGATTGAACTGGAAAAACCGCTAGGCGTTGTCGTTCAATTTGGTGGTCAAACGGCGATCAATTTGGCAGATGGTTTGGCAGAACGCGGCGTGAAAATCCTTGGAACATCGCTTGAGGACATCGATCGTGCGGAAAATCGCGATAAATTTGAAAAAGCGCTTGTGGAACTTGGCATTCCGCAACCTGCTGGAAAAACAGCGACGTCGATTGATGAGGCGATTGCAGTTGCAACGAATATTGGCTACCCAGTCTTGGTGCGCCCTTCTTACGTGCTCGGCGGCCGTGCTATGGAAATCGTGGAATCCGAAGAAGCGCTGCGTTATTACATGAACAATGCGGTCAAAGTGAATCCGAAACACCCGGTCCTTGTCGATCGTTACGTCCAAGGTCAGGAAGTGGAAGTGGACGCGATTAGTGACTGTGTGAACGTCGTGATACCAGGCATTATGGAACATATCGAACGTGCCGGCGTCCATTCAGGTGACTCGATTGCGGTTTATCCTGCACAAAGTTTGTCGCAACACGTCAAGGATTTGATTGTTGACTACACGACGCGACTTGCGAAAGGCCTGAAGATCATCGGCATGCTGAACATCCAGTACGTTGTGGCGGATGAAGAGGTTTTCGTGATTGAAGTCAATCCAAGATCAAGCCGTACTGCACCTTTCTTGAGCAAAATTACCGATATTCCGATGGCGAATGTGGCGACGAAAGTCATTTTAGGAAAAACGTTGTTGGAGCTTGGCTATAAAGAAGGTTTGGCGCCAGAGAAACAAGAGATTTTTGTTAAAGTGCCAGTGTTCTCGTTTGCGAAATTGCGTAGCGTCGACACATCGCTTGGCCCTGAAATGAAGTCAACCGGAGAAGTAATGGGGAAAGATCGCACGCTTGAAAAGGCGCTGTACAAAGGTTTTGTGGCGAGTGGTGTGAAAATGCTTGATTACGGAACGGTGTTATTGACGGTCGCGGATCGTGATAAAGCAGAAGCAACCGCACTGGCGCAACGCTTTAAAAATATCGGCTTCACGATTATGGCGACAGCTGGAACGGCGCTTGTTTTAGAAGAGCAGGGCATTCCGGTTTCCAAAGTGAAGAAAATCGGCGAAAATCAAGAAACGCTCATGGATTACATTCGCAATGGACAGGTAACGCTTGTGGTGAATACGTTAACGACTGGAAAACAACCAGAGCGTGACGGTTTCCAAATTCGTCGGGAATCAGTCGAAAATGGTGTGCCGGTTTGTACATCGCTAGACACAGCAGAAGCAATTTTGCGGGTGCTCGAATCACGGTCGTTTGAAATGGAAGCTATGCAACCTGCTCGAGTGAGCGAAACAGTTTAAGAGAACGGGGTGGAGAACGTGAGGCAAACAAAGATGGAAGTAGTCAGTCAAAAGTTAATCGCGGATCGGGTGTTTGAGCTTGTTTTAAAAGGGGATATTGTGCTGGAGATGAATCCGGGGCAGTTTATGCAGCTCAAACCTCGGCGAGCGGATTTGCTTTTGCGACGCCCGATTAGTATTTGTGCGATTGATAAGGAGGCGGAGCAGTGTACATTATTGTACCGCGTGGACGGGGAAGGGACGGCGGATTTTGCGGAACTGGTGAGCGGTGACGCGATGGATGTCATTGCCCCACTCGGAAATGGCTTTGCACCAACAGAAACGAAGCTGGGTGAACATGCCTTATTAATCGGTGGTGGAATTGGGGTTCCGCCGCTTTACCAGCTCGGAAAAGATCTGGTAGCGCAAGGGTCGACCGTGACGTTTGTCTTAGGTTTTAACTCGGCGAAAGATGTTTTTTATGAAAAAGAAATGGGAAAACTGGGAGATTGTTTTGTTGCGACGGTGGACGGAACGCGAGGCACGCAAGGTTTTGTAACGACGGTGACCGATGCGCTTGATTTTGCGCCAGATACGGTTTACAGCTGTGGGCCAACTGCGATGTTGCGCGTTGTTTCCGAACGATTTGCGAATAAGCGGACGTTTTTGTCGCTAGAGGAACGGATGGCGTGTGGCGTCGGGGCTTGTTACGCCTGTGTTTGTCAGCGCACCGATGATCCGACGAAAAGCTATAAAGCATGCGATGAAGGCCCGGTTTTCCGAGCTGGGGAGGTAGTCATATGAACCGTTTAGCCGTTGAAATTCCAGGCTTATCTTTGAAAAATCCAATCATGCCCGCGTCCGGTTGTTTCGGATTCGGCAAAGAATACAGCAAGTTTTACGATTTGAACAAACTCGGGGCAATCATGGCAAAAGCGGTGACGCCAGAACCGCGTTACGGCAATGCAACGCCGCGTGTGGCGGAAACACCATCTGGCATGCTAAACGCGATTGGCCTCCAAAATCCAGGCCTTGATCACGTGATGGCGAACGAAATGCCATGGCTAGAGCGCTTTGACACGCCAATTATCGCAAATGTGGCCGGCGCCTCCGAAGAAGATTACGTCAAAGTTTGCGCGCGAATCGGCGATGCACCAAACGTGAAGGCAATCGAACTCAACATTTCGTGTCCTAACGTGAAGCATGGCGGCATCGCATTCGGTACCGATCCAGAAGTAGCCTATCAGCTCACGAAAGCAGTCAAAGCTGTGGCGAGCGTTCCAATCTACGTGAAGCTATCGCCAAACGTAACCGACATCGTCCCCATTGCGAAGGCGATCGAAGAAGCAGGCGCCGACGGACTCACAATGATTAACACACTTCTAGGCATGCGTCTCGATCTCAAAACGCGCAAACCAATTTTGGCAAATGGCACTGGCGGCTTATCAGGACCATCGATCAAGCCCGTTGCGATTCGCCTGATTCACCAAGTCCGCGCCGTTTCGAATATTCCAATTATCGGCATGGGAGGCGTCCAAACCGTAGATGACGTCCTCGAGTTTCTAATCGCAGGCGCAGATGCCGTCGCAGTAGGCACGCTCAATTTTACCGAGCCATATATTTGCCCGAACCTAATCGATGCCTTGCCAGCCCGCATGGACGAACTAGGAATCACGACTTTAGCCGACTTAAAAAAGGAGAGAACAAACGCATGACAAAACCAATTATCGCGCTCGATTTCGCCTCATACGGTCAAGTCGAAGCATTTTTAAAACGATTTCCAAAAGGAGACACGCTGTCCGTCAAGGTCGGCATGGAACTTTTCTACTTAGAAGGCCCGCACTTAGTCGAGCGCCTCAAACACGAAGGTCACGAAATTTTTCTGGATCTCAAATTGCATGATATCCCGAACACCGTCAAAAGCGCAATGATCGGCCTCGCTCGCATGGGTGTCGATATGGTCAACGTACACGCAGCAGGAGGTCGTGCGATGATGGAAGCCGCGCTCGAAGGTCTCGAAATCGGTTCCAGCTCCTCTCGCCGTCCGCGCCTTATCGCCGTTACGCAATTAACGAGTACGAGTGAAGCCGAAATGCAGTCCGATCAACTCATCCAAGCAAGCCTAATGGATTCCGTGTTACATTACAGCAATTTGGCGAATGAAGCCGGCCTCGATGGCGTTGTCTGTTCTGCGCTTGAAGCTGGAAAAATTAAAGAAATCACCCGTCCCGAATTTTTACGTGTGACACCAGGAATTCGCTTAGACACCGACACAAAGGACGATCAAAAACGCGTCGTAACGCCACATCAAGCCCGCGAAATTGGCGCAACCGCAATCGTCGTCGGGAGATCGATTACCAAAGCAAGCGACCCGTACCAAGCATACGAAACGATTCTAAAGGAGTGGAACAAATGACAACCGAAAAACAAGTAGCCGAACAATTACTAAAAATCAAAGCCGTATTCCTTCAACCAAACGATCCATTCACATGGGCATCCGGCATCAAATCACCAATCTATTGCGATAATCGCCTAACATTAGGATTCCCAAAAACCCGTCAATTCATCGCAAAAGCACTCGCAGAAAAAATCAAAACCGCATTTCCTGATGTGGAAGTACTAGCAGGAACCGCAACAGCAGGCATTCCGCACGCAGCATGGGCAAGCGATATCCTAGACCTGCCAATGGTGTACGTCCGTTCCAAAGCGAAAGAACACGGCAAAGGCAACCAAATCGAAGGACCAATCGCGAAAGGCCAAAAAGTAGTCGTGATTGAAGACTTGATTTCGACTGGCGGAAGCTCGATTACAGCCGTAGAAGCCTTGCGCGAAGCCGGATGCGAAGTCTTGGGAATCGCTGCTATTTTTACATACGGATTAGAAAAAGGAAAAACATTGCTTGGTGCGGCGAACGTGGAAGTTGCAGCACTTACGAATTATGAAACGCTGCTTGAGGTCGCGCTGGATGAAGGTTATGTATCAGAAGGTGACATGTCAACGTTGAAAGAGTGGAATAAAGACCCTGAGAAGTGGGGAAATTAAAAATAGAGAAGAAGTCCCTTTTTAAAGAGATTTCTTCTCTATTTTTTAAACTAATTCCCCAGTCGACTCCCTCAAAACCAACTCCGTCCCGATCGCCACATTCACAATCGGTGCACTCGGATTTCGCAATCGCCATTCCATCGTCTCCGTAGCTTTTCTCCCCATAAATCGCAAATCGGTGCACATCGTCGTCAGTGGTGGTTGTGCTAAAATTGCAAATTCCGTATTATCAAAACAAACAATCGACACCTGCTCCGGAATCGCAAATCCTTTCGACTGAAAATATGAATTCAAAATAAATCCCAGCCCTGAGTTCACACAAAACCATGCGCTCGGCCATTCCTCCAAGCCTTCCAACGCCTGAAACAACGCGGCCTGCTCCTCTTTGATACTCGTAATGGTATAGTGCGAATTTACCGGCAACTTATAATGCCGCATCGCCTTGCAATATCCTTCAAAACGCTCCTCATAACTCGGCGAAAAATCAACATCGCCAACAAAGCCAATCCGTTCGTGCCCAAGCGTTATCAAATGCTCCACCGCAACAAACGCACCATCTTTATTCTGCGACAAAATCGTATCCGTCCGCAAATGTGGATCGTGGTGGTCAATCATCACAGTCGGTACGCCCAATTCCAAAATCTGCTTCACAAAAACATCACTAATATGCGATAAAATAAAAATTCCCCGCCAATTTTTCTCTTCTAATTCACGCGGTAAACGGTTCGTAGCGATAGCTTCTGGTCCCACCGCAAGCGTTGTTAAATAAAAGCCTCGCGCTGTCATTTCCTGCTCCAAACTCAAACAAATTTCACCAAAAAAACTTTTTTGTGATAAGGCGAATTCCGTCGCAACAAGCGCGAATTGATTATCCGTAGGCGTGTAAACCACGTCTTTTTTGTATTGGTAGCCCATTTCATCTGCTTTTTGTAAAACGAGCCGCTTTGTTTGCTCGCCAACGCCGTTCTTATTCCCTAAGGCTTGCGATACCGAGTTTTTTGAAATCTGCAAAGCGTCCGCGATATCTTGCATTGTGACTTTTTTCATTCATTTTCCTCCTAGATGGGACTTTCTCTCATTTCATTATAAGAGTAATGGTGACAGAAAGCAATTGAAAAGTAATTCTATTTGTAATGTAATCGCCAATACCGCTATTATTGCTGTTTAAGTATTATAATGCAATTAATATGAAAAAGTAATTGTTGACATTACAAAAATGTAATGCAATAATGTAATTGTAATTCAAGCGCTTACAAAATTACAATATGATCTAACTAGGAGGACATGAAAGATGAAATTAAAAAAAGTGGTGTTTTCTGTTTTATCCGTAGCAATGGTAGGGAGTTTGCTGACGGGATGTGGTTCGGGAAGTAAGGATGACGCGTCGGCTGATGGCAAGACGAAGGTAACATTTTGGGCCGCGCCAAATCCAACACAGATGAAGTTTTGGGGAGAAATGGCAACAGCTTTTGAGAAAGAAAATCCAGATATTAAAATCGAAGTATCACAAATGAAAGAAAGTCCATCTTCTGAAGCAACGGTGCAAGCGGCCATCGCGTCGAAAACAGCACCAACTATTTCGGAAAATATAAATCGTAGCTTCGCCGCACAACTCGCGGATAGTAAAGCGATCGTGCCAATCAATGAAATCGACGGCATGAAAGAAGTAGCTGAAAAACGTAAAATGACCGATAGCCTTGACGCTTGGAAATTCTCGGACGGTAACCAATATGTGTTCCCAGTTTACTCCAACCCGATTCTTTTCGCATGGCGTACTGATATTTTGAAAGAAATTGGTGTGACTGAAACGCCAAAAACATATAGTGATGTGCTCGCTGCTGGTAAAAAACTAAAAGCGAAATATCCCGACAAAGTGATGTGGGCAAAAGCAGACTTGGCTGATCCAACAGCTTGGATGCGTTGGTTTGACTTCTTCCCATTGTACAATGCAGCATCTAAAGGAAATGCTTTCGTAAAAGATGGCAAATTCGTAGCGGACGATAAAGCAGGAAAAGAAATGCTAACATTCATGTCCGAACTGCAAAAAAATGATCTTTTACTAGCAGGACAAGCAACAGATCCATTCGAAACAGGAACAAGCATCATGGCTGATCTTGGTCCATGGTCATTCCCAAACTGGGCAGAGAAATTCCCAGAGTTAAAAAATGGCGAAACATACACGGTTACAACACCGCCAGTTCCAGATGCTTTAAAAGACGCTGAAAATGTAAATACGTATTCGGATGCAAAAGGAATCGTGTTCTACGCACAAGCGAAAGATGCGGAGAAAAAAGCCGCAGTTAAATTCCTAGATTTCGTTTACAGCAACGATAAAAATGACTTGAAATTCTTAGAAACAACAAACTTAATTCCAGCGCGTGATGATGCGACACAAAATGCAACATTCACTGAATTCTTCAAAGCAAATCCAGCGCTAAAAGTATATGCAGAAAACGTACCATACGCGATTCCAGCGATGGACAATGCTGACTATAATGACATTCAACAAATCATCGGTGAACAAGCATGGAATCCAGTCGTTCGTGGTGAGAAGAAACCTGCGAAAGCTTGGAACGACATGAAGAAAGCTGAGGATGAGGTGCTTCAGAAATGAAGAAGCAAAACAATAAATTGGGCTGGTCTTTCACCAGCCCCTATGTTATCTTTACGATTATCTTCTTTCTAATCCCACTCGTTTGGGCGATTTGGCTCTCCGTGACGGATTGGAACATGATGAGTCCAGATATTAATTTTGTCGGGCTAGATAATTTCACAAAGGCAATTGCAAGCCCAGCGGTGAAAGCATCGTTTTGGGTGACATATAAGTTCTTGATTGTATTCGTACCACTCGCGATTATTATGTCGATGGTCGTTGCGGTACTTGTGAACGGGTTACCGAAATTCAAAGGTCTATACTTAGTTGCTTTTTTCCTGCCTTATCTGTCATCAGGCGTTGTTACGTCTTTGATTGTGAAAGGTTTGCTATCTTATAACAGTCCGCTAAACATCTTTTTGCGTGACAATTTTGGCTTAAATATTGATTGGTTAGGAACCCCGATGACTTCATTATTCGTTATTTCGCTAATGATTGCTTGGAAAATGTCAGGGTATTACGCACTGATTTTGATATCAGGATTATCTAGTATTAACGAAGAAATCTACGAGGCGGCGGCGATGGATGGTTCGGGCCGGTTCCGCACCTTCTGGAAAATTACGATTCCGATGATGTATCCTGCGCTTTTCACGGTGATTGTCTTGGCGGTAGGCGTGAGTTTCGGGATATTCACAGAGGTTTACCAGCTAACTGGCGGTGGGCCAAACTTTGCGACAAATACGTGGCAAATGGAGATTTATAACCAAGCCTTTGTAAACTTGAAATCAGGTTATGCTTCAGCAATCTCGCTTGTGGCGGCCGTTGTGACGTTTGCATCGATTGGTGTTATTAAAAAAGGACTAGAGAAATGGGGCGAGAGAAATGGTTGGTCGTAAAAGTAAGTGGGGCATGACGGTTCGCTATACGTTAACCACATTGATTCTATTAGTCATGATTTATCCGTTTATTTATCTCGTACTCAACTCGTTTGCGGCATGGGATCAAGTCGATCGGAAATTGATTCCGACTGAATTCACGACGCGTTCTTGGAGTTGGTTGTTCGGTAATGCATCGGTTTCAGCGCCAGCACCTTGGATTCAAGCGTTTATCAATACGATTATTGTGGCGACGATTGCGACGGGACTCATGTTATTATTCGCGATTATGGTCGGTTACGCACTTGCAAAAGTGAAATTTAAAGGGAAAATGTTCGTGAATAACGTGATTTTGTTCCAAATGTTTTTCCCAGCGATTATTTTATTGATTCCGCAATTTTTAATGATTACAAATGTTGGTTTGCTCGATACGTATGCTGGGATGATTATTCCAACGATGATGAGTATGTGGGCGATCTTTATGTACACGAACTTTTTCAAGGCGATTCCGGATACGTTGATTGAGGCGGCGAAATTGGACGGGGCGAGCGATTTGAAAATTTTGTTCCGCGTTGTTTTACCAATGTCGAAATCGATTAGTACGGTTATCTTCTTGTTCTTGTTCACGGATCGCTGGACGAACCTGTTATGGGATTTAATCGTGACGAAAAGTGATAGTACGGTGACGCTGAACGTATTGATATCGCAAATGTTTGGACCGTATGCAACGTATCCAGGTCCGATGTACGCGGCGTCGGTTGTGCTGACTTTACCGCTGATTATTCTGTTCCTCTTCTTCTCGAAAAAATTCCAAGAGGGCATGCAGTTTACATTGAAATAAGGAGTTTTGAAAGATGTTGAAATGGTGGCAGGAAACGGTTTTTTATGAGATTTATATGCCGTCATTTAAGGATGGTAACGGGGACGGAATTGGTGATTTTAAGGGATTGCTTGAAAAAGTGCCTTATTTGGCTGAGCTTGGTGTTGGTGGCATTTGGTTGACGCCGTTTTACCCGTCTCCGAAAGTGGATAATGGCTATGATGTGAGTGATTATTATGCGGTGGACCCGGATTATGGTACGATGGCGGACTTGGAGGCGTTTGTCGAGGAGGCGCATCGGCACGGGATTCGGGTGATTGCGGATATGGTTGTGAATCATGTGTCGACGGAGCACGCGTGGTTCAAAGCGGCGCGTTCGTCGCGGGATAATCCGAAGCGTGATTGGTTTGTGTGGCGAGATACGCCGAATAATTGGGAATCGTTTTTCGGTGGTTCAGCTTGGAAATGGGACGACGTAACGAAACAATATTATTATCACAGTTTTGCGGAGGAGCAGGTGGATTTGAATTGGCATCATCCTGCTGTCGAGCGTGAGATTTGGAAGGTGTTCGATTTCTGGTTGGATAAGGGATTGGACGGTTTTCGGCTCGATGTGATTAATAATTTGACGTTGACGCGGGACTTTACGGATAACCCAACGGAGAACGGGGAGCAGCGACATCTCTTTGATAAGGATCAGCCTGGAATGCAAAAAATGATGGCGAAAATTGGTGCGCGGATTCGGACACGCGGTGATTATTTTACGGTTGGCGAGATTAGTTCGGATAAGCTAGCGGAGATTGAAAAGTACGCGGGGCTTGACGGGCTGGATGTGACGTTTAACTTTAATTTTGGCAGTGTGGCGAGTCGTGACGGGATTGTTGCCGAGCTTGCGCGAATGCAGCAGGTATATGCGGATGGCCGGATGCCGACGTTGTTTGTCGGGAGTCATGATATGAGCCGATCTTGGAATCGGTTGGCGGACGGGCGCGAGGATGTGGCGCAGTTGCTGGCGACGCTGATGTTGACGGCATACGGTGTTCCTTTTGTGTATTTTGGTGAGGAGATCGGGATGGCTGATTTTGTGCCAGAATCGATGCGTGAGATGCGTGATGTACAGGGCGTTTATGCGTATGAGCAGGCACTTCAAATGGGGAAATCGGAGCAGGAAGCATTGGTGTTGGCGCAAGAGAAGACGCGCGATAAAGCAAGGGCGCCGATGAATTGGCCAGAAGGGTTTTCACAGAAAGCGAATGCTTGGATTGGTGAGGTGACGCCTGATTTTGATCGTGGCCAACGCATGTTTGCTTTTTACCAAGCGTTGATAAAATTGCGGAAAACGGCGGATTTTTGTGAGTCTGGATATCGTGATTTTGAAGTGGACGGCGAATTCTTGACGTATGTTCGCGGCGAGCATCTCGTTTGCCTTAATTTCGGGAAAGCACGTGAGGTTCCAAACAAGTGGGGAAATTTGACGCTTGTTTTAGCTA